>NZ_SJEY01000009.1 GCF_004761875.1 Roseovarius aestuariivivens | reverse complement strand
CTGCGGCGAGATCATGACCATGCCCGGCCTGCCCTCAAGACCCGCCTCCGAAAACATCCGCCTCAACGAAGACGGACAGATCGAGGGGCTGTTCTGAGATGGCCTGCACACTCCAATCCCTCATGCTCCCGGTGCGGGGCGACGGCAAGGGCGACAACGTATTCGCCCACGCCGCCGCCCTGGCCAAACGGTTCGGCGCGCATGTGCAGGTGATTCACTGCCGGCCCAAGCCCGAGGACCTGATGCCTTACGGCGTCGTGGTGCCGCGTTTCTTCCGCAAGCAGCTGGAAGAAGTATCGAACCAGGTCGCCGCCGGTCAGGAACAACAGCTGCGCGATGAATTCCACGAGCTTTCGCAAAAGCTTGGCCTCACCGAAGACGACCCCAAGGCCGACACGCCGACGGCCAGCTTTCTGGAATATACCGGCAAGCAGGCCGATGCGGTGAAGCATTACGGGCGGCTTTCGGATCTGATCCTCGTGCCGCAACCGGACAGATCGACCAATCTTGGCTTCAACACCCTGAAATCGGCGCTATTCACCTCGGCCCGTCCGGTGATGATGTGTCCTGAGACGGATCAGGTGTCAGACGAGCTTGGCCGCCATATCGCGATCGGCTGGAACGGGTCTCTCGAAGCGACCCGGGCGCTGGCTCAGGGCATGGGCCTGATCGAGGCGGCCAGCGAGGTCACGATCCTGACCACCGGCTCCGAGCCGCATGCGACCACGGCGGAAGAGCTTCAGACCTATCTGGGCATCCGCGGTGTGACCGCGTCGATCAACCGGTTCAAGCGCGATGGCAATATCGGGCGCAATCTTCTGCAGCACGCCACTTCGGCCGGGGCCGACGTGTTGTTGATGGGCGCTTATCACGAAAGTTACGAAAGAGAGACAATCTTCGGAGGAAACACACAAGCGGTGGTAGATGAAGCGACCATCCCCGTGGTTCTTGTTCACTAAAGCGGCGCCCGAGCGTGCTGCGCCATAACGACTGAGCGGTAATTTTTCTTTCTTTTCACGAGGAAAACTGCCGTTAACATGGAAGAAGGCGGACGAAAATCCGTCCAACGCTGACAAAGTCAGTATTTGAGGGCCCCGGATGGGGCCAAAACACTAGGGAGGAACTTTATGAAAGCCTTGAAATATCTCGTTGCCGGCGCGTCCGCGCTCGCCATTACCGCCCCCGCGGCCATGGCAGAGTGGCAGCCACGCAAGCCTGTCGAATTCATCATCATGGCCGGCACCGGCGGTGGCGCGGACCAGATCGCGCGCCTGCTGCAGGGTCTGATCCAGAAAAAGGATCTCAGCCCGCGCCCGTTCATTCCGATCAACAAGCCGGGCGGCTCCGGTGCGGAAGCGCTGCGCTATCTGCAGGACAAGGCGGGTGACAACCACACCGTCATGATGACGCTCAACAGCTTCTACACCACACCGATCATCCAGGAAGACCTAGGCGTCGACGTGACCGAGTTCACGCCTATCGCTCTTATGGCGATGGATACGTTCCTGCTGTGGGTCAACACCGACCGGGACGACATCACCGATGTCGACAGCTACGTGGCCGCGGTAAAAGAAGCCGGGCTCGACTGGAAAGTCGGCGGCACTGGCTCGGGCCAGGAAGATTCCGTTCTGACCGCTATGATGGAAGCCGAGTTCGGCTATGACGTTACCTACATCCCGTTCCCGGGCGGTGGTACCGTGGCCAAGAACCTTGTCGGCAACCAGATCGACTCGACCGTCAACAACCCGGCCGAGCAGATGGAGTTCTACCGCGCGGGCAATACCAAGCCGCTGGTGCAGTTCACCGGCGAGCGTCAGGCAGCCTTCCCGGACGTGCCGACCGCCAAGGAACTCGGGATCGAAATCGAGTACTACATGCAGCGTTCGGTCAATGGTCCTCCGGGCATGGATCCCGAAGCGGTTGAATGGTACACGAACCTCTTCCAGACGCTTTTCGACAGCGAAGAGTGGCAAGGCTACTGCAAGTCCGACGGTCTGACCTGTGAGACCATGCTGAAAGGCGAGGAACTGGCTACCTTCCACGAAAACCAGAAGGTCGCGCACGAAAAGCTGATTGCCCAGGTTGGCGCCGCGGCAATCACCGGAGAGTAATCTCACTACCGGAGCCCGCTCTGCGGGCTCCGCCATTCCTGAAAAAGACTGTTCTTCGCTCGCCATTCGATTTGGCGGGATAGGGAATTATTGCCAAATCCCCGCAGCGGGGTCTGGCCCGGACATGGAGAAGACAAATGACCGTCCGTACGGCAGAACTGATCATGGCCATCGTACTCTTCGTGATGTCGGTGGGGCTCATGGCCAACGTCTATTTCGGTGACCTCGTCGTCGGCTGGATCGCCGGGCGCGGCCCGGGCGCGGGCATGTGGCCTTTCTGGCTGTCGCTCGGCATGGCCGGCGCATCGCTGGCGACGATCATCCGATGGTTTACCGGCGCTACGCCGGAATCTCGCAACACCGACCCCTACATCGCGTCCGAGACGATCTTTCTCGTGACCGTTTCCGCGGTGTCTCTTCTGGTGATGCTCATTCTCATGAATGTGATCGGCACCTACTTCACGCTGGTGATCTACATGTTCTTCTTTGTGCGGATCCTGGGCAACCACAGCTGGTTCACAACGATTTCGATGATGCTGGGCACGCCCCTCTTCGTCTACCTGCTCTTTGAGGTGGCGCTGACGAAGTATCTGCCCAAGGGTTTGCCGTTCTTCGAGGAACTGTTCCTCGTGGTCGACAATCTCCGCTACGAATACTTCTATTGAGGTCTCACCATGGAAACGATTATCGTCGCACTCGGATCAGGCCTCGTAGAGGCTGTCCAACCGCTCAACCTCTTCATGATCTTTGCGGGATGTCTGGCGGGTCTCTTCGTCGGATGTATGCCCGGACTGGGATCGGTCAACGGCGTGGCGATCCTCCTGCCCGTGACCTTCCTCGTGCCGCCCACGACCGCGATCATCTTCCTTGCCGCGCTCTATTACGGGGCGATGTACGGCGGCGCGATCAGTTCGATCACGCTGGGTATTCCAGGCGCCTCGACGGCGGTGGCCACCGTTTTTGACGGGCGGCCCATGGCCCAGGCGGGCAAGGCCGACAAGGCGCTGATGGCCGCGGCCATCGCCTCGTTCATCGGCGGCACGGTCTCGATCATCCTCTTTACCCTCTTCGCGCCGCCGCTTGCGGCCTTCGCGCTCAAGTTCGGCCCGCAAGAGGAATTCGCGCTGATGCTTCTCGCCTTCGCCACCTTCATCGGGCTGGGCGGGGATGACATCCCGAAGACGATCTTCTCAATCCTGCTGGGCCTCGTGCTGGCTGCTGTGGGTTTCGACATCATCTCGGGCAAGCCGCGTCTCATCTTCTTCGACATGGTGGAATTCCAGCGCGGCATCGGCTTCCTCGTTCTGGCCATCGGTGTCTACGGTATCGGGGAAATGCTCTGGACGCTGGAGACGACTAAAGGCTCGGTGCAGATGCACAAGGTCAACACCGGCTGGAAGAAGATCAAGGAGAACTTCAAGGACATCAAACTGTATATCAATTCGACGTGGCTGGGCTCGTTCCTCGGCTTCTTCGTGGGCACGCTGCCCGCCGCCGGGGCCACGCCCGCCGCGCTGATGTCCTATGGTCTCTCCAAAACTTTCTCCAAGGATCCCGACAGCTACGGTAAAGGCAATATTGCCGGTGTCGCGGCCCCCGAGGCGGCCAACAACGCGGCCTCGACAGGCTCGATGCTGCCGATGATCACGCTGGGCATTCCAGGCTCGCCCACAACGGCGATCCTGCTGGGCGGTATGATCATCTGGGGTCTGCGTCCGGGTCCGCTTCTCTTCACCGAAAGCCCGGATTTCGTCTGGGGCCTGATCGGTTCGATGTATGTCGCCAATTTTGTGACGGTGATCCTGAACATCGCGCTCATCCCGCTCTTCATCCGGGTTCTGGCGATGCCGTTCACGCTGTTGACGCCGATCATCTTCGTGCTCTGCGTTCTGGGCGTCTTCGCCACGACAGACCGGATGTTCGACACCTGGATCATGCTGATCATCGGGGTGGCTGCGTATTTCCTGCGCAAGCTCAACTATCCGGTGGCGCCGGCGGTCCTGGCGATCGTGCTCGGCCCGCTTGCGGAACGCTCGCTGCGCCAGTCGCTGATCTCCAGCCGGGGCGATGCGATGACGTTCATTGAGCGGCCGATCTCGCTGACCTGTATTCTCATCGCGCTGGCGCTGATGAGCTATCCGCTGGTGAGCCGGTTTCTGAAGCGGCGCAAGGCGGCGCAGGCCGAAACCTGAAGCGTCCCACATCACAATAACGGAAAGGCCCGCGATTATTCGCGGGCCTTTTCGGTTCAGCAGTTTAGTCTCGGGCTTTGGGTCAAGGCCGGAGCAGGATCTTTCCGCGATGCGTGGCGGATTCCATCATCGCGTGCGCGTCTGCCGCTTCGTCGAAGGCAAAGACCTTGTGCGTGTGGGGCTTTAAAGTGCCATCGGCAAAGAGCGGCCAGACATGTTTCTTCAGGCCTGCCGCCACGGCGGATTTGAATGCGTCCGGGCGTGACCGCAGGGTCGAGCCGGTATAGACCAGCCGTTTGAGCATGATCGGCATCAGGTCGATCTCGACCTTGGATCCCGCGTTGAAGGCCAGCTGCACGATCCGCGCATCCGGGCTTGCCGCCTTGACGTTGCGGGCGACGTAATCGCCGCCGATGATGTCGAGGATGAGGTTGGCACCGCCGGCCTCGCGCACGATGGGCACGAAATCCTCGGTCTTGAAATCAATCGCCCGCTCGGCGCCAAGTCCGGTGACATAGGCGGCGTCCTCGTCTCCGGTGCACGTCGTCAGTACCCGCAATCCCATCGCACGACTTAGCTGGATCGCGGTGGATCCGATGCCCCCCGCGCCGCCATGCACCAGCAGAATGCCGTCCTCGGGCAGCGTCTGCTCGAAGAAAAGATTGCTCCAGACGGTGAAATATGTCTCGCACAGCCCGCCTGCGTCGCCCATCTCCACGCCCTCAGGGATCGGCAAGCAGTGTGTGGCGTCAACCGCGACATATTCGGCATAGCCCCCGCCATTGGTTAGCGCGCAGATCGGGTCGCCCACCGCCCAATCCGTTACGCTCTCGCCAACGGCGGCGACCTCGCCGGACACTTCGAGGCCCAGCAGGTCCGACGCGCCCTTGGGCGGCGGGTAATGCCCGCGGCGCTGCACAAGGTCAGGACCGTTGACGCCGGCGGTATGCACCTTGATCAGAACCTCGTCCGCGCGCAGCTCGGGCAGGGGCCGTGACCCAAGTGTCAGCACCTCGGGTTTGCCGGGTTCTTTCATCTCGACGGTTTTCATGTCTTCGGGCAGCATGCCGTGTCTCCCTTGATCCGAAAGGCCCTTTCGCGGGCAGTTGCCTCTTGTGACCACAGCGCGCGGGGCAATTCAACCGAAACGCGGCCGTCAGCTTTCGTAACGGGTCGTGCCGCGCCGGTCGGCCTTGATGTCGAGCTCCATGAACAGCGGCTGGTGCGCGCGCTGCGAACAGGCCTTGCGCGCACAGATGTGACAGCTGATCCCGATCGGGCTGAAGAGTTCGGCATCCGACAGGTTGAAAGGCGCGGTGTAGGCCAGCCGGTCTGCATAGCGCAGCTCGCATCCCAGGGTGATGGCAACGCGCCGGTCTTGCGTGTCCTTGCTGAACACCGGACGGTCGGCGGTGCGGCTGATGGTGAAGTACCGTTCGCCTTCCGGCAATTCGACGAACTGCGGAAGAATGACCCCGGGCGTGCGGAACGCGGTGTGGATGTTCCAGACCGGGCAGGCGCCCCCATGTTCGGCTAGGTTGAAGGATGAGGCATTGAACCGCTTGGTCACATTGCCGGCCTTGTCGACGCGCAGGAAGAAAAACGGGATGCCCTTGGCTCCTTCGCGCTGCAGGGTGGTCAGCCTATGGCAGACCTGCTCGAACGAGACGCCGAACCGGGCCGACAGGCGATCGACGTCGTACTGGGTTTCTTCCGCGGCGGCGTGAAAGCTTTCATACGGCATCAGAAGGGCGGCTGCGAAATAATTGGCCAGCTCTACCTGGCAGCGCGTGCGGCTTTGCTCGGTCAGGCCGGCCTTGGATTTCGTTACCGCATCAAGCGTCTCGGGAAATTCCAGCAGGCAAAGCACATGGGCCAGCTGGAAGACCCGGTTCTGGTGGTCGAGCGCCTCGGACAGGGTAATCCGCGCATTTTCAATATCATTCCGGCGCAGCGTCTCATCCATATCTTCGATGGCCAGGATCTCGACGCTGAGACCGTGCTTGTCTTTCAGCCGCTGTTTCAACACCCCGTAAATGTCGTCAGGGGTGCAGGGGTTCTTGCGGCGCATGGATTCGGCGCTGGCCTCGATCGAGGCGAAATAGTTGGAGTTCTCACGAAAGAGGTCGTGCACCGTGGCCTCGGGCGTGGCGCGCGACAGATCCTCGACCTGGGCCAGGCTTTCCAGGCGCAGGATCCGGTCAAAGGTGCCACGGTGATTGCGGTAGAGCGCGAGAAATTGCCGGACAAGCCGCGGCGCGTGGTCGATGGCGCCACGCAGTTCCTGCAGGTCGGGCATCTCATCCTCAAAGACGGGGTCCTTTAGCGCGTTGCGCAAGTCGGCCAGCAGATTCGAATCCTCATCCTTAATGAGGTCGCGCCAGTCCACACCGTAGGTCTCAGACAGTGACATCAGCAGCGCCACCGATAGAGACCTTTGGTTATGTTCCAGCATATTGACATAGGCCGGACTGATTCCCAGCTGCTGCGCCATCTCGGCCTGAGTCTGTTTGCTCTGGCGTCTGAGCTGCCTAAGTCTTGGCCCTACAAAGATTTTTCCCATTTTATTCACATACCAACAAAAATTACCTTTGTTGGTATCACATATAACACACATTCTCGTAAATGTGTGATTTCTTCGCGCAATAATATTACACACCCACCGATACCGCGAAGTAAGGGGGGACAGACATGTCTTACAAAATTCTCATCCTCGGCGCATCTTACGGTTCGCTTCTTGGCACCAAGATGGCGATGGCCGGCCATGACGTCGATCTCGTCTGCCGTCAGGCGACCGCCGATCTGATCAACGCCGAAGGCACCGAGGTGCGTATCAAGCTCAAGGGCGAAAGCGAACACCGCTCGATCTTTTCCAAGGATCTGCCCGGCAAGATTGCAGCCGTTGTGCCCGAGGCCGCGGATCCGTCGCAATACGACATGGTCGCCCTCGCCATGCAGGAGCCGCAGTACAGCGCGCCCAGCTTGCGGGATCTGATGTCGCGCATCGCCAAAGCAAAGGTCCCGTGCCTGTCGATCATGAACATGCCGCCGCTCCCCTATCTCAAGCGGATCCCGCAGCTCAAGCACGCCAATCTCAACGCCGCCTACAGCGATCCGTCGATCTGGGCAGAATTCGAGCCCGATCTGACGACGCTCTGCAGCCCCGACCCGCAGGCTTTCCGCCCGCCGGAGGAGAAGGCCAACGTGCTGCATGTCGGCCTGCCCACCAACTTCAAGGCGGCGCGGTTCCCTAACGCCGAGCACAACAAGATCCTCGATACGCTTGAGGCCGACATCGCCGCAGTGACGATCGACGGCAACGATGTCCCGGTGAAACTGCGCGCATTCGACTCGCTCTTCGTGCCGCTCGCGAAGTGGAGCATGCTGCTGTGCGGGAATTACCGCTGCGTCACCACGGGCGAGCCGCGCTCGATCCGCGAAGCAGTCTATGATGATATTGAGACGTCGGCCTCCGTCTATGGTTTTGTCTTCAATCTGGCCGAGGCTCTCGGCGCGGACGCTGACGACCTCGTACCGTTCGAGAAATACGCCAAGGCCGCGGAAAACCTGCTAAAGCCCTCGTCGGCCGCCCGGGCCATTCTAGGCGGCGCGACCAATATCGAACGTGTCGACCGTCTCGTGCAGCAGATTAGCCACAGCATGGACATGCACCACCCCGAGGTCGACGCCACCGTCGAGCGGGTCGATATGCAACTGGCACAAAACCAGAAACAGGCGAGCTAACTCCTGTCCCGATCCAAAAGACAAAGGGCCCGGCCATAGCGCCGGGTCTTTTTTTCTCAATTTACGATTTGTTGGACCATGAGTTGCAGCTCACCGCCAATCACATGTGCAACGGTGACAAGATCTTGCTCCGGCCAAAGGCCATCAATCGCGAAAAGATAGATTTCTTCCACGGTATAGGTCGAGCCTTCTTCGGAGTAGTCTTGCGGCGCGTGTCCTCCGGCGATCGCCAGCTGGGTATCGCCGGCAACGATCTCACGGAAATCCGATGCGAGTTGCGAAGTGTCCATACTGTAAAACTGGCCGATGACAGAGCAATCTCGGACTTCACGCTCTCCAATCACATATATTTCGACCTCGTCATATGCATTGGCCGAGGGATAGTAGATCGATACGGCCTTTCCATCCGGGCTTTCCGAAATCACGCGTTCGCCCAGTGCGCCAGGACGCTCCAATCCATCGATATAGCCGTCCGGGTCGGATATCACTTGCCCGCAGGTCTCTGCGAAACGAGCCCATACATCGCCCGGTGAAAACTGTTGCTGTGCATTTGCAGGGACTGCAAAAATCGAAATGACGAACGCACTTAAAACCACATCTTTAGGCAATGTCATTCCTTCCATTTCTTGCGACTACTTCGTGAAATAAGAGAAACGTTCTTTCTGCTTCAATCTCAACTTGCGAAAACGGTCTTCGATGCAGTCGCCTGGCAGCAATCACGCACTATTTCGCGAGCGTGACAGGGGGGCTTTCGAGGTGAGGCTCCTGCAGACCTACGACTTGTTCCCTTGCTCACGTCATTCATGAGCGTCGAACTCGAACGCGTTCAACTGATCCAGCGCGAGCTTTAGTGCTTCACCCCATCCCTTCGAGATCGTCTCGAAATAGGGATCGCTCACCTCGATCCGTCCCGTGCGTCCGACCTGAAGGCTGTCGGTCTCATAACAATGGAAATCGAAGGGAAGGCCCACCGAGAGGTTCGCCTTGAGCGTCGAGTCGAAGCTCACCAGAAGCAACTTCATCGCCTCTTCGAAACTCATGCCCTTGTCATAGGCGCGCACCAGGATGGGGCGGCCGTACTTGGTCTCGCCCATTTGAAAGAACGGCGTGTCCTCACCGGCCTCGATGAAGTTGCCCTCGGGATAGATCAGGAACAGGCGCGGCGGGTTACCCGCGATTTGACCGCCCAGCATGATCGTGGCGTTGAACGTGCTGTCGGCCTGCTGACCACCCTTGCCGTGGTTATCGATCACCTCGCGCAGGGTTTCGGCCACCATCCGCGCCGCCTGAAACAAAGATGGCGACTTGAGCAGCGAAGGCTGGCGGTCGCCCGCAGATTTGCTGCGCTCGTCCAGCAGGCTGATCACCGCCTGCGTGGTGGCCAGGTTGCCCGCCGACAGAACCGTAATCACCCGCTCGCCGGGATTTTCCCACGTGGTGAGCTTCTTGAAGGTCGAGATATTGTCGAGCCCTGCATTGGTGCGGGTGTCGGACATGAAGACCAGTCCGCGATCCAGAACCATCCCGACGCAATAGGTCATGTCCGTCCGTTTCTTACTGTTGAGTGACTTCGATCTGGACGTCGAGCCGCTCTCCCGACCCGCCGATCCTTGTGCCCGATATAGGTGCGGCGTCCATATAGTCGAGCCCGGTCGCCACGCGGACATAGCGCGTGTCGGGCGAGATTCCGTTGGAGATGTCGAAGCCGACCCAGCCCAGACCCTCGATATGCGCCTCCGCCCAGGCATGCATGGCGTCCTGAACGATGCGGTCGTTGAGCATCAGATACCCCGACACATAGCGCGCCTCGACCCCCAGCGCGCGTGCGCAGGCAAGGAAGATATGCGTGTGATCCTGACACACCCCTTCGCCCGCGGTGATGGAATCCTCAGCGGTCCAGTGGGGTTGCGAAGAGCCGACACGGAATTTGATCGTCTCGCGGATCAGTGCGGAGAGCGCATGCATCGTCTCAAGGCCGCGATCCTTGCTGTCGAGCTTCTTCAACAGCGATTTGACCCCGGCCTTGGCCTGTGTGCGAGGTGTCGCCTTGCCGTAAAGCCAGAGCGGGGACGGGCCCAGATGCCGGCCCACGATGCCCCTGGTGTCTTCCAGTTCCACATCGCCCTGGCTGGAGACCGTGACCTCGGTCGCGTTGCGGTCAAAGCTGATTAGTTCCACCAGATTGTTGTGGTGATCCTCGAAGCTCAGCTCCTTGCGCCCGCCCTCGACCTTGGTCTGCCAGCTGATGACGTATTGCTGGTGCGAGGTTTTCGGCGTCTTGCGCAACTGCTGAAGCCCATAGGTCACTTCATCGTCAAAGCGATAATGGGTCTTGTGATAGATGGTCAGGCGCATAAGGCGTTACTCATAGAATCGATAGTCGATCTGGATCTGTGCGGTAAGATCACCCAGAAGACCCAAGATTTCCTGAATGAATTCGTGAAGCCCGTATTCGAAGATCGCCTCGACCTCGTGCGTGAGATACTTCCGCAAGAGCATATCGACGAGTTTCATGCTGTCTGTGGGCTTGCCGCGTCCGGAGTTCAGCCGCTTGAGGTTGTCCTGCAGCCTGTGCGCGCAAAAGGCAAGGCTTCTCGGCAGGCGCTGATCGAGAATCAGGAAATGTGTGATCTCGCGCGGGCCGGCGTCCGAACTGTGGCCCATGCGGAAACCTCCGCGCGCGGCGACCGAGCGCAGGATCGATTCCCACTGCACATTGTCCAGCGCGCTGCCCACCGCCCGGGCCGAGGGCAGAAGGACATAGTACTTCACGTCCAGGATCCGTCCGGTGTTGTCGGCGCGTTCCAGGAAAGTGCCCAGCCGCGAGAATTCGTAATTTGCCTCGCGCAGCATCGTGCCGTGGGTCATGCCCCGCACCAGTGCGGTATGCTGGCGCAGCGTGCGCAGGCATCCCGGCAGATCGCGTTCCGACACCTGCCGCGCTAGGATCTTCTCGGCGTTCATGTAAGCGGCGTTCACCGATTCCCAGACCTCGCCGGTCAACGCGGTGCGCACAAGACGCGCGTTCATCCGGGCCGTGCCGATGCAGGCCCGCACAGAGGACGGATTATTCTTCGACCGCAAGAGCCAGTCTATGGCGCCTTCCTTGGTGAGTTCGCCCTTGTACTGCTCGTAGCCCGGCCAGACGCCAGCCGATAAAAGCACCGAGCGCCATTCCTCGTCGCTGTCGCCCAGTCGCGTCAGCGCGATACGCTGACCGGTTTCGATCAGGCGCGCGGTATTTTCCGCCCGCTCCAAATAGCGGTACATCCAGAAGAGTCCGTTCGCGGTCTTGCCCAGCATCGCCCTCACTCCTCCAGAACCCAGGTGTCCTTGGTGCCGCCGCCCTGGCTGGAATTGACCACCAGCGAGCCCTTCTTGAGCGCCACCCGCGTCAATCCACCCGGGGTGACGTTGATGTCATTGGGGCTGACGAGCACGAAGGGCCGCAAATCCACATGCCGCGGGCTTAGCCCCGCGCGGGTGAAGGTCGGCACCGTCGATAGGCTCAGTGTCGGCTGCGCGATGTAGTTGCTGGGCCGCGCCTCCAGCTTCTTTCGGAACTCCGCGATGTCCTTCTTCGTGGCCGCCGGACCAACCAGCATGCCGTACCCGCCCGATCCATGCACTTCCTTGACGACAAGCTCGGACAGGTTGTCGAGCACATAAGCCAGGTCGTCCGGATTAGAGCAGCGCCAGGTCGGCACGTTGTTCAGAAGCGGCCGTTCGCCGGTATAAAACTCGACAATGTCGGGCATGTAGGAATAAATCGCCTTGTCGTCGGCGATGCCCGTGCCCGGCGCATTGGCGATGGTGATCCCGCCCGCGCGGTAGACATCCATGATGCCCGGCACGCCCAACTGGCTGTCGGGGCGGAAATTCAGCGGATCGAGGAAATCGTCATCCACGCGCCGATAAAGCACGTCAATGGGCGTGTAACCCCGGATCGTGCGCATCGCCACGCGCCCGTCCACGACGCGCAGGTCATGCCCCTCAACAAGTTCCACACCCATCTGATCGGCAAGAAACGCATGCTCGAAATAGGCCGAATTGAATATCCCCGGCGTCAGGACTGCGACAACCGGCTCGCCGTCGTTGGCGGTGCCGTTAACTGGTACGGTCGCGCCCAACGACCGGCGCAAGCTCGTGGGATAGTTCTGCACCGGCTGCACCCGGTTGCGCGAGAAAAGCTCGGGGAACATCTGCAGCATGGTCTCGCGGTTTTCGAGCATATAGCTCACGCCCGAGGGTGTCCGGGCATTGTCCTCCAGCACGTAGAACTCGCCCGCCCCTGTGCGCACAAGGTCGATGCCGACGATGTGGGTGTAAACTCCCCCGGGCGGCTCCACCCCGATCATCTGAGGCAGGAAGGCCTCGTTCGCCGCGATCATCTCGGCTGGGATGCGGCCCGCCTTGATGATCTCCTGCTTGTGATAGATGTCGTGCAGAAAGGCGTTGATCGCCCGCACGCGCTGCTCGATGCCGCGCGACAGGCGGAACCACTCTGTGCCCGAAATGATGCGCGGGATGATGTCGAAGGGGATCAGCCGTTCCTCGGCCTCCGCCCGGCCATAGACGTTGAAGGTAATCCCGGTCAGCCGGAAAAGATCTTCCGCCTCGCGCTGTTTGGCGCGCAGCCGCGACATGTCCTCTTGCTTGAACCAGTCGTGAAACTTCTCATAGGGTTCACGAAGATTTTCCTCGAACCCCCACATTTCATCGAAAAATTTCGTGTCGGTCATACGCGCGTCACTCCGGTGGGATCTGCTTTACAGTCCTCAACTTTCCTACGGAATACCATGTCCCGGCAGGCTCTGGTTGCGCAAGAGCGCCCAATTCTCCGTCGATTGCCTGTTTTTTCCGCAAACGCGCCTTACCGTTGAGCAGGCTCCCGCGCCGGGCTTGCAGAAAACCTCTCGGTTTTGACGCGACAATCCCGGTACGGGCGCTAAACTCTGCGCAAATCGAACGGCAGGAGGCACCGATGGAACTCAACGCGGATTTCTCTGAAAACGTGGTCGTCAAACCCAGCGAGGCGGGATGGACGCCGTCGCCCATGCCGGGGGTCGAACGTATGATGCTTGACCGGATCGGCGACGAAGTCGCGCGCGCCACGACCATCGTGCGCTTTGCGCCTAACAGCGCGTTTTCGCCCCACACACACGACGGCGGCGAAGAGTTCGTGGTGCTCGAGGGTGTCTTTTCCGACGAGCATGGTGACTTCCCCGAAGGCGCCTATATCCGCAACCCTCCCACCTCCTCGCACACGCCCGGCTCCAAGCCCGGATGCGTGATCTTCGTCAAGCTGTGGCAGATGCAGCCCGAGGACCGCAGCCATGTGCGCATCGCCACTGACAAGCTCGGCGCGGTGGACGATGCCACCCGTCCGGGCGTGAGCGTCTCGCCGCTGTTCAAGGACGGGCACGAAGATGTGCGGCTTGAAATCTGGGAGCCGGGCACCCGCGCCGTCGTGACCGCGCCGCACGGCGCCGAGATCCTGCTGATCTCGGGCGCGCTGACGCTGGACGGCGAGGTGCTGGAACCCTGGAGCTGGATCCGCCGCGCCGACGGGCAGGCGGTCGACCTCTCCGCCGGACCCGGGGGTGCCAAACTCTGGATCAAGACCGGGCATCTTACCAACGTCCGCGCACCCGCGGCCTGAGGCCGGGGCAGGGGAGCCGCACCGTCATGCGCCATCTCATCACGCTTGCCGCGTTTTTTTTATGCCTCGCCATGGTCCCCGCCAATGCGCAGAACCGCGCGGCGGTCGAGCGTCAATACCAGTCGTGGCTTGAGCAGACCGTCTGGCCCGCCGCCCGCGCACGCGGCGTGTCGCGCGGCACGTTCCAATCGGCTTTCAGCGGCGTTTCTCTCAACTGGAACCTGCCAGACCTCGTCCCGCCGGGCATGCCCGCGCAGGGGCGCAAGACGCAGCGGCAGGCCGAATTCGGCTCGCCGGGAAAGTATTTCTCACGCGGCGCCGTCACCGGCGCGACCTCCGTGGGCAAGGAGATGGCCCGCCGTCATGCCGCAGCACTTGCACGCACCGAGCGCGCAACCGGGGTGCCAGGGCGCATCATCCTGGCCATCTGGGGCCGCGAAAGCGGTTACGGCCGCGTCGACATCCCTCACAATGCCTTCGAGGTTCTGGGCACCAAGGGCTTCATGAGCACGCGGGCCGACTATTTCACCGAGGAACTGCTGGCCGCGCTGCAGATCGCCGAGGCCGGCCACGCCCCGGGCAAAGCCATGAAAAGCAGCTGGGCGGGTGCGCTGGGCCAGCCGCAATTCATGCCCACCAGTTTCTTGAAGTACGCGGTCGACGGCGATGGCGACGCCCGCGCCGATATCTGGCGCTCCGAGGCTGATACCATCGCCTCCATCGGGCACTACCTCGCGCGTCACGGCTGGCAGCCTGCGCGCGACTGGGGCTTCGAGGTGCGCGTGCCCGGCAGTGTCTCCTGCACCCTCGAAGGCCCCGATCAGGGCCGCCGCATATCCGACTGGGAACGCCTCGGATTCACCCGCGTGTCGGGCCGCCCTTTTCCCGATCACGAACGCCGCGGCGAGGGCTTTCTTCTGATGCCCGCGGGCCGCAACGGTCCCGCCTTTATCGTCACGCCCAATTTCTACGTACTGAAAGACTACAACATGAGCGACCTTTATGCCCTTTTCGTGGGCCATGTCGGCGACCGGATCCAGTTCAACGTCGGCGACTTCGCCGCCCCCTGGGGCCGTGTGGGCGGGCTTTACCGCTCGGACGTGGCCGCGATGCAGCGCGCGCTAGTGGCGATGGGGCATGACGTGGGCGGCATCGATGGCCTGCCCGGCTTCAAGACCCGCCGCTCTATCGGGTGCTGGCAAGAGGCGACAGGCCAGCCCGCCACCTGCTTTCCCGAGGCGGCGATGAAATCGCGGCTCGCGCGCTAGATAAATCCCCCACCGGCATGGCCTCTTGCGTGTGGCTTTGCTAACCCTGTTCTCAATACGCCGCGCCCACGTCAGAGGCGCAAAGCGACCGCAACCAAGGAAAGCCGCTTCGATGCAGCATTTGCGCACGATCCACGAAGACATCTACGGCGTGGACCGCTGGTCCAAGGGCCTCATCACCGTGCTCGATAACGGCGAGGTGGCGCTTTGTGACCCGATGCACCCTGGCGCCACCCCGATCAGCCTGCCGGAAATTCTGAAGGATCTCGATCAGCGAGGTATCGCCGCGCCGGTCGTGCTGCGCGTCAAATCCTTTCTCGAGGCCGAGATCCGGCATATCAACCAGGGTTTCGCCGACGCCATCGCGCGGCTGAACTACCAGGCGCCCTATCGCGGCGTCTTTCCGATCAAGGTCAACCAGCAAGCGCAGGTGGTCGAGCGCATCGTGGAGTTCGGCAAGCAGTATGAGTTCGGTCTCGAGGCCGGCTCCAAACCGGAACTGGTGGTGGCGCTCGCGCATAGGCTCTCGCGTGAGGCGCTGATCGTCTGCAACGGCGTAAAGGATTCCGAATTCATCCGTCTTGCCATTCTCTCGCGCAAGCTGGGCTTCAACACGGTCATCGTGCTGGAAAGCCCGAAAGAGGCCGAAACCGTGATCGAGGTGGCCCGCGAACTGGGTGAGGACCCGCTTTTGGGCGTGCGCGTCAAGCTCACGCAGAAGATTGGTGGCAAATGGCAGGAAAGCTCGGGCGACCGCTCGGCTTTCGGTATGAACACCGACCAGCTTCTGCGCGTGGTCGACCGCCTGCGCGACGAGGGGCTTCTGCATTGCCTGCAACTTCAGCACTCGCATCTGGGCAGCCAAGTGCCCGACGTGATCGACGTGCGCCGAGCCGTGGCCGAGGCCTGCCGCTACTTCGTGGCCCTGACGGGCGAGGGCGCGCCGCTCACGCATCTCGACCTCGGCGGCGGTCTGGGCGTGGATTACACCGGCGAAAAGCGCGCGACGGAGAACTCGATCAACTACACGGTCGAGGAATATTGCACCAATGTCGTGGAAACCGTGGCCTACGCCATGGACGAGGCCGGCCTCAAGCACCCCGTGCTGGTCACCGAAAGCGGCCGGGCGCTGGTGGCCACGTCTTCGATGCTGATCTTCGAGGCGCTGGAAAGCACCAAGTACGACGCCCCCGACACGCCCGCGCCGGAAGAGGGCGACAACCATCTGGTGTCCGACCTCGCCGCCGTGGGCGGCTACCTGACACCCGAGCGGGTACAGGAATGCTGGAACGACGCCAGCTACTATCGCGACGAATTGCGCGCGCTCTTCCGGCGCGGTTTCGTCGATCTTCGCCAGATGGCCCGGGCCGAGCGGATCTATCTTTCGCTCATGGCGCGGATCAAGGAGGTCGTCGCACAGCTTGAAGACGCAAGCGATCTTTCCGACGACATGCGCGGCATCGCAGATGTGTATCACTGCAACTTTTCACTTTTCCAGTCGCTGCCCGATGTCTGGGCCATCGACCAGCTGCATCCGATCGTGCCCCTGCAGATGCTGAACAAGACGCCCGACCGGCAGGCGATCCTGTCGGATATCACCTGTGACAGCGACGGCAAGATTGACCGCTTCATTCTCGCCGACGGCATTTTCCAATCACTGCCCGTGCACTCACTGCCAGAGGATGCGCCCTATTACTTCGGCGTCTTCTTCGTCGGCGCCTATCAGGAAACGCTGGGCGACCTGCACAATCTCTTCGGCGACACCAATGTGGTTACCATCGACCTGCGTCCGGATGGCAAGTTCGACCTGCTGCACGAACAGGAAGGCGACAGTATTTCCGAGGTCATGGCGGCGGTTGAATTTGATCCACAGGACTGCATCGCCGCCTTCCGCAAGATGGTGGACGAGGCCACGTCCGAAGGCACCGTCGCCACCAGCGACCGAAAGACCCTGATCGAGGCTTATCGCGCCTCGATCAACGGCTATACCTATTACGAACGGCATTCAGCCTGAGGAGGACCACCATGACCAAGACCCTTGTTGTGGGCGCGGGCGGCGTCAGCCATGCCGCGGTGCACAAGATGGCGATGAACGCCGATATATTCGGGGACATCACCCTTGCCAGCCGGACCAAGGCCAAATGCGACGCCATCGCCGCAAGCGTGAAGGATCGCGTTGGCGTCGATATCGCCACCGCCGCGCTCGACGCGATGGACGTGGCCGCTACGGTCGCGCTCATTAAAGAGACCGGCGCGGATATCCTCGTCAACCTCGCGCTGCCCTACCAGGATCTCAAGCTCATGGACGCCTGCCTTGAGGCCGGGGTGCATTACCTCGACACCGCGAATTACGAGCCCGAGGACGAGGCCAAGTTCGAATACAAGTGGCAGTGGGCCTACCATGACAAGTTCAAGGAAGCGGGCGTCGTGGCGATCCTCGGCTCCGGCTTCGATCCCGGCGTGACGAGCGTGTTCGCCAAGTGGCTCAAGGACCACAGACTCAAGACCATCCGCCAGATCGACGTGCTCGACGCCAATGGCGGCTCCAACGATCAGGCCTTCGCCACTAACTTCAATCCCGAGATCAACCTGCGCGAGGTCCTGCAGGACGCCAAGCACTGGGAACAGGGCGAGTGGAAGATCACGCCGGCCATGTCCCACAAGGTCGAGTTCGATTTTCCCGGCATCGGGCCCAAGAACATGTACCTGATGTATCACGAAGAGCTCGAAAGCCTCTCAACCCACTTCCCCGAGATCGAGCGCGCGCGGTTCTGGATGACCTTCGGCGACGCCTATATCACCCACGCCAAGGTGCTGGAAAATGTCGGCATGACCCGCATCGACCCGGTTATGCATAACGGCGTCGAGATCATTCCGATCCAGTTCCTCAAGACCCTGCTGCCCGATCCCGGCGATCTTGGCGCGCAGACCAAGGGCAAGGCCTGTATCGGCGATATCGCCACGGGCGAGGCTCTGGATGGGTCGGGCGAAAAGACCTACTACATCTACAACATCTGCGACCACGAGGAATGCTACCGCGAGGTCGGAAGCCAAGCCGTCAGCTACACAACCGGCGTCCCGGCCATGATCGGCGCGGCGCAGGTGCTCAAGGGCAACTGGACCGAGCCGGGCGTGTGGAACATGGAACAGCTCGACGTCGAGGATTTCATGGACATGCTCAACAATCACGGCCTGCCGTGGCAGGTGCACGAGCTGGATGGCCCGGTGAAGTTCTGACGGCTGCCAGCTTGGCACGTTGCGCGGAATCAAGGCGTGGCTTGCCACGCCGCCGCGCATCGCCGGGCCGCACCCACGGCGCGGCGATTTGGCTAGGCTAGGCGAAAAGCTCGAAACTTACGCAGACTTGGCAGAAACAAAGCGCTTTAGCTCAAGGGCAGGATCGCCGCACCGCGGCCCGACGAGGCCCGGCAAAACCCGGAGAGACGCATGACCCAGATGATGCAAACCCAGGCCGGTGACGCGGGCGCCTTCCGAAACTTCGACCTGTCCCGCGTCCCCAGCCCCTGCTTTGTGGTCGACGAGGTTAGGGTGGAAAGCAACCTCAAGGCGCTGGCCGATGTGGGCCACCAATCCGGCGCGCATGTCCTCTCGGCGCTCAAGGCCTTTTCCATGTTCGCCCTCGCCCCCCTCGTACGCCAATATCTCGGCGGCACCTGCGCCAGCGGCATCTTCGAGGCGCGATTGGGCCGTGAAGAATACGGCGGCGAGGTCGCGACCTATTGCGCGGGCTACAAGGATAGCGATATCGACGAGATCATCGCACTTTCGGATCATGTGATCTTCAACAGTCCGGCCCAGAAGGCCCGCTTTGGGGGGCTGTGCAAAAAGGCTGGCCGCAGCATCGGCCTGCGCCTCAATCCCGAACATTCCGAAGGTGAGGTTCCCAAATACGACCCGGCAGCACCCTGTTCGCGCCTCGGAACGCCCGTCAGCCTGCTCACGCCCGAGGCGATTGATGGCGTCGATGGCCTCCATATGCATACGCTTTGCGAACAGGGGTTCGAGCCGCTTCAGCGAACCTGGGCGGCGGTCGAGCCGAAACTTGCCCCCTATCTCAAGGGCTTGAAGTGGCTCAATTTCGGCGGCGGGCATCACATCACGCGCGGCGACTATGACCGGGCTGCGCTGGTGGCCTTTCTCAAGGAGATCCGCACCAAATACGGCGTCGAGGTCTATCTCGAACCGGGCGAGGCGGTGGCGCTCGACGCGGGCATCCTCGTGGGTGAAATCCTCGACACGCCACAAAACGGCATACCGCTCGCCATTACCGATATCTCCGCCACCTGCCATATGCCCGATGTGATCGAGGCACCCTACCGCCCCGCGCTGATGGACGAGGCCGAGATGGGCCATACCTACCGCATGGGCGGGCCGTCCTGTCTCGCCGGGGATGTGATCGGCGACTACACCTTCGCCGAACCGCTGAAGGTGGGCCAGCGTTTCGCCTTTCTCGATCAGGCGCATTACTCGATGGTCAAAACCAACACCTTCAATGGCGTGCCACTGCCGGCCATAGCTCTCTGGAACAGTGATACGGACGAGCTGCGCATGATCCGGCAATTCGGGTACGACGATTTCAAGGAGCGTCTGTCATGAGCATCTTTCTCGACAGCGAACTGACCGAGGACGAGCGCGGCGAAGACGCCCGCTTTCGTGTCATTCCGGTACCCCTCGAACGCACCGTGTCCTACGGCGCGGGCACCGCGCAGGGTCCGGCGGCCATCATCGAGGCATCAAACGAACTGGAACGGCTCTGCAACGGGGGCGAGCCCTGCGCCAAGGGGATCTTTACCGAGGATCCGCTTGACTGCACTGGTCCACTGCCGGACGTGATGGAGCGTCTCGCCGCCCGCACCGCCGCCGCGGTCAAGGCCGACCGGATCCCCGTCACGCTAGGGGGCGAACACTCCCTCAGCTACGGGGCGGTGATGGGCGTGGCCCGCGCCACGGACATGCCGATCGGTCTGGTTCAGATCGACGCCCATGCTGACCTGCGCATCGCCTATCAAGGCGAAAAACACTCTCACGCCTCCGTCATGCACCTGCTGGCGGAACAGGGCGTGCATCTGGCCCAGTTCGGCGTCCGCGCGCTCTGCCAGGAAGAGGTGGACAGCCGCGCCCGCAACAAGGTTTTCTACCGCGACGCCGAGGACCTGGTGACCAACGCCCTCTACCAGATCGACCTGCCCGACAGCTTTCCCGAACATGTCTATGTCAGCTTCGACGTGGACGGGCTTGACCCGTCGATCATGCCTGCAACCGGCACACCGGTGCCGGGCGGCTTGGGATATTACCAGGCGCTGCACCTCGTGGAACACGCCCTGAAAGATCGCACTTGTGTCGGCTTCGACGTGGTGGAACTTGCGCCAGACGGGAATACGGCTTGGGATTTCACCACCGCCCAGATCGTCTATCGGCTGATGGCGGCCTGTTAGCGGCGGTCAGTTCGAGCAGATTGCACGGCGCGGAATAATGGCGCAGCTTGCGGTGCCGCCGCGCCATCGCCGTACCGCGGCCCTTCGACGGCGTGGACCCTCACTCCGCCAGGTGACACGCCACTCTTGTCTCGCCGATCTTGCGCATTTTCGGCCGTTCGCGGCTGCACCGCTCGACGGCGATGGGGCATCGCGGGTGATAGGCACAGCCCGATGGCGGATTGATCGCATCGGGGATCTCGCCCTTGGGTGGCTCCACCTCGCGCCCGAAGGCATCCATGCGCGGAGCGGCATCGAAGAGCATCTGCGTATAGGGATGCTTCGGCTCGTGAAACAGACGGTCGCGCGGCGCCTCTTCCACCAGCCGGCCAAGATAGAGAACGCCGATCTTGTCGGCCATGTGCTGCACCACCGTCAGGTCGTGCGAGATGAAGAGATAGGTCAGCCCGAATTCCTCGCGCAGATCCGACATGAGGTTCAGAACCTGGCTTTGCACCGACACATCGAGCGCCGAGGTCGGCTCGTCGCAGACGATGATCCTCGGCTCGGAGGCCAGCGCCCGGGCGATGCAGATCCGCTGCCGCTGGCCGCCGGAAAACTCGTGCGGATATTTGCCCGCATCCGCTGCAGACAGCCCCACTTGATCCAGCAGCCGTTCGGCCAGCCCCTCGACGTTGCCGCCTTTCGCGGCGACGGGTTCGTTGATGATATCACGTACCCGCCAGCGCGGGTTGAGCGAGGCATAGGGATCCTGAAAGATCATCTGAATATCGGCGCGCACCGCTTCGATTTTCGCGGCATCCGTTTCGGTCGCCAGGTCCACGCCGTCGATCTCGACATGTCCGTCGCTTGGCGGCACGAGGCCCACCATGATCTTGCCTATGGTCGATTTGCCCGATCCGCTTTCCCCCACCAGCGCGTAAACCGAGTTCTCCTCGATCTCGAAACTCACATCCGATACCGCCGTCAGAAGCGCCTTCGGCTTGCGTTCGATCACCCGGTTCAGCCACGGTTTCGACACGTCGAAAATCCGTGTCAGCCCGCGCACGGAGATGAGCGCACTCATGCCTGCACCTCTTTTTTGTCCTCTTGCGTCTCGGTCACCGGGAACCAGCAGGCCGCGCGCCCGTCGCAGGTGTCGATCCTCGGGCCGGGATCCTGCCGGCATTTCGCCTCGGCGCGCTCGCAGCGCGGATGAAACGCACAGCCCTCGGGCAGGGCGCCCAGGCGCGGCATGGCGCCGGGGATCTGGCGAAGACGCTTGCGCCCCTGGCTGGCAAGCGGGGTCGAGGCCATGAGGCCCGCTGTATAGGGATGGTGCGCGCGGGTCAGCACCTCGCGCACAGGGCCAAGCTCTGCCAGACGGCCCGCATACATCACCGCCACGCGGTCGGCGGCTTCGGCGATCACGCCCATATCGTGCGTGACCAGCATCACCGCCACGCCGCGTTCCCGGCACAGCCGTTTGAGAAGCGCCACGATCTGTGCCTGCACGCTTACATCCAGTGCCGTCGTCGGCTCGTCCGCAATGACCAGTTCGGGTTCGGCGCAAAGGGCCAGCGCGATCACCACGCGCTGCCGCATACCGCCCGAGAATTCATGAGGATAGCTGTCGATCCGTTGCGAGGCGGCGGGAATGCCCACCTCGTCCAGCGCGGCGATGGCACGTTTGCGCGCCTCCGACTGTCCGACTTTCAGATGCACGAGGATCGTCTCGACGAGTTGATCGCCCACTGTCAGCAGCGGATTGAGCGAGGTCAGCGGATCCTGAAAGATCATGCCCATCCGGTTTCCCCGCAAGCGCCGCAGCCTGTCGCGTGAGATGTTGTGAATCGGCTCTCCTTTCAGCAGCACCTCGCCCCCGGCGATCCGCGCCGGCGGATCGAGAAGGCCAATGACCGCATTGCCGGTCATCGATTTGCCCGCACCGCTTTCGCCCACCACGCCAAGGATTTCGCCGGCATGGATGTCGTAGCTTACGTGATCTACGGGGCGCAGGATGCCGTGGCGCGTTGGGATCTCCACGACCAGATCGCGGACGGACAGGATCGGGTTATCGCTCATGAGGGCTGGCCTGCATTTGGGAAATGGAAGGTGCGTCGTGGGCGGTACGCCCAAATCGTGGGCAGGATTTTCACGTTTTGCGTGTAAAGTTCTACCGCGCGGTCCTTTGCGCCGCGCCGCAACACCGGATCATGCATGATAGCGTGACACGCCGACACGGAGGGCCAACGCCTCAAGCAAGGAGACCGACCATGTGCCTGACGACCGAAGCCTTCGCGCTTTTTCTCAACATCATCGGCGCGGAGGTTCTGACCGCAGAAACCGACGCCGTGACCATCCACGCCACCGCAGGTGACGTGATCTGGGAACGGGTCGAAGACCGTTGGTGTACCGACGCGCCGCGCGCCTGACATCGGGATCGCGCGCGTCATCACCGCAGCCTCGGGTTCAGCGCATCGCGCAGCCAGTCACCCAGCAGGTTGATCGACAGCGCCAGCGCCAAAAGCGTCATCGCCGGGAAGAACAGGATCCACCACTCGCCAGAGAACATGAATTCCTGTCCGATCCGGATCAGCGTGCCAAGGCTTGGCTTGGTCGGTGGCGCCCCCACGCCGAGGAAGGACAGCGTCGCCTCTGCGATGATCGCCAGCGCCAGGGAGATCGTCGCGATCACCAGAACCGGGTTCAACACGTTGGGCAGGATATGCTTGAGCATGATGGCGAAAGGCGACCGGCCGATTAGCCGCGCCGCCTGCACGTATTCCTTGTTCTTCTCCACCAATGTCGTGCCCCGCACCACTCGGGCGAACTGCACCCAGTCGCTCAGGCCGATGGCCAGGATCAGCACCCAGATTGCCATCTGGTCGCGGTATTCGGGCGGGGTGATCCCCTTGGCGATCCCGAAGATCAGCATCGCCACCAGGATCGCCGGAAAGGTCAGCTGCACATCGGCCACGCGCATGATGATGGATTCCGTCCAGCCGCCCACATAGCCCGCCAGCAGGCCCAGCGTGATGCCGATCAGCATGGCCAGGAAAACCGCCGCGAATCCCACGAAAAGCGAGATGCGCATCCCGTAAAGGATGGTCGAGAACACGTCGCGCCCCTGATCGTCGGTACCCATCAGGAACGTGTCCGAGGTGAACTGGTTCGGCACGCCCGGCGGGGTGAACCCGTTCATCAAGTTCAGCGTACCGGGATCGAAAGGATTGTGCGGCGCGATCAGCGGCGCAAAGACGGCCGCCAGCACAAGCACCGTCACCACGGCAAAGGACACCACCGCCACGGGCGCGTGGCGGAAGGACCACATGAAATCGCTCTCCCATGCGCGCTTGAGACGCGAGGGGCGAGGGGCTTTCTCGGGGGTCATCGGGGCGTCTGTCATCAGTGGCCCCCTCCGGTCCGGTCCGCCCGCAGGCGCGGGTCGATAGCGAAATAAAGCATGTCCACGATCAGATTGATGCCCACGAACATCACCGAGATCATCATCAGGTAGGCGGCCATCACGGGGATATCCACGAACTGGACCGCATTGATGAAAAGAAGGCCGACGCCCGGCCACTGGAACACCGTTTCTGTGATGATCGCGAAGGCGATGATGCTGCCCAGCTGAAGGCCGGTGATGGTGATCACGGGCACCAGCGTGTTCTTAAGCGCGTGCCGGAAATTGATTGCGCGTTCACGCAGGCCGCGCGCGCGGGCAAAGCGGATGTAATCCATGCGCAGCACTTCCAGCATCTCGGTGCGCACCAGCCGCATGATTAGCGTCATCTGGTAGAGCCCCAGTGTGATCGCCGGCAGGATCAGCGCCAGACGTCCGCTTTCGGTCAGAAACCCAGTGCTCCAGCTGCCCAGATGCACCACGTCCCCGCGCCCGAAACTGGGTAACCACCCCAATTCGACCGAAAAGACGTAGATGAGAAGAATACCGATCAGGAAGGTGGGCAGCGACACGCCGATCAGCGACAGCGTCATGATCGTGTTCGCCGCGATCCCCCGCCGCCGTATCGCGGTGAAGATGCCAAGACCGACACCGCCCGCAAAGGCCATCACGCCCGACACGAACGCCAGCTCCAGTGTCGCGGGCAGCCTCTCGGCCAAGATCTCGGCAACAGGCCGCCCTTGCCGATAGCTCAGCCCGAAATTGCCCTGAACGGCCTGTTCCAGAAATTTCCAGTATTGCACGATGAACGGCTGATCGAGCCCCAGCTCGGCGCGCAGACGTTCCACGTCGGCTTGCGTGCGTTCCTGCCCCAGCATGTTGTCCACCGGGTCGCCCACGAAACTGAACATCGCAAAGGCCACAAGCCCCACCACCAGAAGCACCAGAACGGACTGCGCCACGCGCCGGATCATGTAGGCCAGCATTTTCGGGGTCCCCCACCGCAGGCCCTGTCCGGCACGCCGCCGGGGCAGGGCGGAAAGGGGCGGCGCAACGGCCGCCCCTCAAGGTCTCAGTTCATGGTGAAGAATTTCATCTTCGGATCATCCTCGGGGCTGACCTCGATGCCGACCGCATCGGTCATCCCCCAGTTCAGCACCTGGTGGTGGATCGGCAGGTAAAGCTGCTCGTCCTGCACGACCTCCCAGATTTCGGCGATGGTGGCGTTGCGCTTGTCCAGATCGGTTTCAGACGCAAGGCTCACGATCTTGGCGTCCAAATCGGGGTTGGAATAGCCCGTGCCGTTCCAGCTTCCGCGCTCCTCACCACGGGTGTGAACGAGGAAGTTGAAGATGTATTCCGAATCGTAGGTCGGCACGCCCCAGCCCAGCATGTAGAAATCCGTCTCGCCGTTGGTGATGAGCGGGAAATGCTGCGCCTTCGGCTTGGCGTCGAGGTTCACGGTCACGCCGATCTGCGCCAGCATGCCGACAGCGGCCTGACAGATCGCTTCGTCATTGACGTAGCGGTCATTCGGACAATCAAGCTGGATCGAGAAGCCGTCGGCATAGCCCGCTTCCTCCATCAGCGCCTTGGCGGCCTCGATATCGGTGCTGGCCTGGTCCATCTCTTCGGACCAGCCGTTGACGAAGGGCGGCGCAATCATGCCGGCGGGCTGGCTCTGGCCACGCATCACGACCTGCCGGATGGCGTCGCGGTTGATGGCCATGGACATTGCCCGGCGCACGCGCACGTCCGACAGCGGGTTGGCGCCCTCGACATCGTCATTGGCAATGTCCTCGGCGCCCATGTTCATGCCGAAGAAAATCACCCGGTTCTGCGGCGCGGTCTTCACGACCAGGCCGTCGGTCTCGCCAACACGGCCCAAATCCTGCACCGGCACGTCCTGGATGAAATCCACCTCGCCCGACAGAAGGGCAGCAACGCGCGTCGCGGCGTTCTGGATCGGGGTGTAGATGATCTCGGTCACGTCCATCGGGAAGTCGTTCATGCCCCAGTAATTCTCGTTCTGTGTAAGAACGGTTTTCACGTCCGGCTCGCGGCTGACCAGCTTGAAGGCGCCGGTGCCGTTGGCATTGGTCGCGGCAAAGGTGGTCTCGCCGCCTTCCACATCCTGCACCTCGACCGCGTCATTGGCCTCGGCCCAACCCTTGTCCATCATGAAGAGGTTGGTGAGGTTCGCGGGCAGGATCGGGTTCGGCCCGTCGGTCACGAATTCAACGGTGTGATCGTCCACCGCGCGCACCTCGACGATGGAGTTCAAAAGCTCCTTCATGTTGGAATTCTCGGATTTCGCGCGGTTGATCGAAAAGATCACGTCCTCTGCCGTGAAATCCGCGCCGTCGTGGTATTTCACGCCCTGACGCAGGTTGAAGACCCAGATGTTCGGATCGTCTTCGCTCGGCGCCCAGTCGGTGGCCAGCGCCGCCTGCGGCGCGCCGGTCATGTCGCGGATAATCAGCGGTTCATAGATCTGGTGCGCCAGCGTGTGCGTCGGCCCCTCGTTCTGCGCATGCGGATCAAGCGTGAGCGAATCGCCCGCGCGCGCCCAGCGAAGCGTTTCGGCAGAGGCGCCCGCCGCTGTGGTCGCAAGCAAAGCCGCCGCAAGAACTAGTTTGCGTGTCATTAGGTTTCTCCCTGGTTTCATCCGGCCGATACTGGCCGGTTATAGGGCGGATGATAAAACACATGGCCCAAGGTGCAAGCGGCCATGCCGGTCAGGTGGCGCTGCCTTTGCGTCAGGCAGACGTCCCGCTCAATTTCGCGTCGCGCGGATCACGACCGCGTCTTGGCCCCGTTCGACTCGTCGGTGGGGGCATCCAGCGTCGACCAGGTATCGTCGCGCGGCGGCGCGGGCGGCGTTTCGCAGGACCGGCAGTGAAGATTCACCTTGGCGATGAAATTCGCCGAAATCGGCGCGGTCACGAACAGAAACGCCATGATCAACAGCTCATGGAAGGATCCGTGGCCGGTCTCGTAGGCGTGGATCATCGACCCAAGAAGAAGCGCGCCGATCCCGATCGTGCCGATCTTCGTGGGGGCGTGCATGCGGGTCATGGAATCGTTGAACCGCAAGAGACCGATCGCAGCGACAAGCGCGAACCCGGCCCCGATGATCAGGCAGGCGGCGGTGGCATAAGCGGCAATCATTCGATGATGTCCCCCCGCAAAATGAACCGCGCCAGCGCCACTGTGGACACAAAGCCCAGCATGGCGATGATCATCGCGGCCTCGAAATAGATCTGCGTGCCCTGGCTGATGCCCAGAAGAACGATCAGGCCGATGGCGTTCACCACCATCGTGTCGAGCGCGAGGATCCGGTCGCCGGTATCGGGGCCGATCACCAGCCGGATCATCGCCATGACTTGCGACACTGAAAGCGCCGCGAAGGCGATGATCACCGAGACATGGACGATATCAAGCTCTCCGTTCATGAGAAAATCTCCTTCAATCGCGCCTCGTAGCGGGCCTTGATCTGGTCGCGCACCTCATCGGGGTCGTCGGTGTCCAGCGCGTGCACAAGCAGGCTGTGCCCCTCGTTCGAGAGGTCCGCCGACACCGTGCCAGGGGTCAGCGTGATCGTCCCCGCGAGAATCGTGATCGCCTCGGGATGACGCAGCTCAAGCGGCACGACGACCCATTTCGGACGCAGCTTGGCATTGGGCCGCGTCAGCACGATCCACGCCACTTCGATATTGGCGACGATGATGTCCCACATCACGATCAGCGTGTAGATGATGAACTTGCCAAGCCGAAGTCCTTTCGGACGGTCAGGCCACCAGACGGCGGTGATCAGCGGAATGATGATGCCAAGGATCAGGCCGAAGACCACCATGCCCGCGCTGACGTTGTTCTGCAGGATGACCCACACCACGGTCAGCAACAGCGTCAGGAACGGGTGCGGCAAAAGACGGTTGAAAAACCCGGTCATCTCAATGCGCCTCCTCTGACTTGGCGTCGCCGTCTGTCTCGGCACCATAGGCCGCGTCCCCGGATTTTGCGCCCTCGGCCTTTTCCCCTTCGGCCTTGTCGTCATAGCCTTTTGGCTTGCTCAGCTTGCCGGGGGTTTCGGTCACGGTGGTGATGTAGGGCACCGGCTGGAACAGTTGCTGGGACATCGCAGTCATGTAGCCATGTACCTGGCCTGCAAAGACCGTCAGCAGAACAGTCAGCGACAAAAGCCCCCCCACCGCGACAAAGGACAGCGATGATGGGGCAGGGGCCTCTTTCACGGGTTTCGCGGCATTGCCGGCCTCAGGCTCCGGGGGCGGATCCACCGGCACGCTTTTCGCCTTCCAGAAAACCGTGCTGCCAGCCCGGGCAAAGCCCACCACGGCGATAAGGCTGGTGGACAGGACGATGGCCCAGGTCCAGACCATCAGCGGCGTGGTATAGGCCGCGTCAAGGATAAGCAGCTTGCCCACGAAGCCCGAAAGCGGCGGCAGACCCGCCATGGCGATCGCCGCCACGAAGAACATGCCCGACACCAAAGCGGCCCCCGGGATCATCGGCAAGGCCTTGAGCCGCAGATTGGCGCGGCCCGCTCCCACCAGATCCACGATCAGGAAAAGCGCGGCGGCGGCCAGCGTCGAGTGAAGGATATAGTAGAGCGCGGCAGCGATGCTTTCCTGCGTGAACATAGAGATCGACACCATCACCATACCCATCGATCCGATCACCGCAAAGGCCACCAGCCGGTCCAGCTTGCGCGCGGCCAGCACACCTACCATACCGAGCGCCAGAGAGATCAGCGCAGCGGGCAGCAACCACAGACCGTGCAGTCCCGCCGTCACCTCCAGATCGGGCGGGAAGATCATCGTGTAGACCCGGATGATCGCATAGGCGCCCACCTTGGTCATGATCGCGAAGAGCGCGGCAACCGGCGGCGGCGCCTCGGCATAGCTCGACGGCAACCAGAAATGCAGCGGCACCACCGCCGCCTTGATCGCAAAGACCAGAAGCAACAACACCGACGCCACGCGGATGCCGACGCTGTCGGCGGGGTCGATCAGCGTCACGCGCTCGGCCAGATCGGCCATGTTGAGCGTGCCCGTTTCGGCATAGATCGATCCGAGCGCAAAGAGAAAGAGGGTCGAGCCCAGAAGGTTGAAAAGCACATATTGCACGCCCGCGCGCAACCGCGCCGTACCCCCTGCATGGATCATCAGCCCGTAAGAGGCGATTAGCAAAACCTCGAAGAACACGAAAAGGTTAAAGAGGTCGCCGGTCAGGAATGCCCCCATGATCCCCATCAGCTGGAACTGGAAAAGGGCGTGGAAATGCCGTCCGCGCTCGTCCCATTTCGATCCAATGGCGTAAAGCATCACGAAGAGCGCCAGCACGGCGGTTAGCAGCACCATCAGCGTCGAAAGCCGGTCGCCCACGACCACGATGCCAAAGGGCGCGGCCCAGTCGCTGAGCTGATAAAGCGTCACGGTGCCATCGGCGGCCTGCACGAACAGCCCCAGCGCAATGGCGATCTGCGCAAGGATCCCGGCGATCGAGATCGTCCTCTGGATCGAAATGTGATAGCGCGCGCCCAGCACGATGAAGGGCGCCAGCATGGACGGAAGAACGACCGGGGCGATGATCCAGTGCATCATGCCGCATCCTCCTTCTGTCCGTCGTCGTCCTTGGGATCGTCCACGTGATCGTCATCCGCCCCCAGATAGGCGCCAAGCGCGATCATCACGATCACTGCTGTCATGCCGAACGAGATCACGATCGCCGTCAGCACAAGCGCCTGCGGCAACGGGTCGGTATAGGTCTCGACTCCTTTGACGAGGATCGGCGGCGCCCCGATGGTCAGACGCCCCGAGGCGAAAAGAAACACGTTCACCGCATAGGTCAGCAGCGACATGCCAAGGATCACCGGGAAGGTGCGCAGGCGCAGTACAAGATAAAGTCCGGCGGCGGTCATGATGCCGATGGCGGAGGCCACGAGAAATTCCATGTTACTGCCCTCCCTGCGCGACGGGATCTTTGGGATCGGGCGGATCGTCCCGTGACGGATCGATATCCATCGCGTGCTCGGTATCCGGCACATGCGCGCGCCGCGCGAGGCGCGAGAAGCTTTCCAGCGACAGCATCACCGCGCCCACCACCGCAAGGAATACACCCAGATCGAAAAGCGCCGCCGTCGCCAGTTCGAATTCCTGGAAGGGCGGGATACGCACATAGGTGAAATCAGAGGTCAGGAACGGCTTGCCCACGAACCACGACCCGATGCCGGTCAATCCCGCGATGAGGACGCCCGCGCCGATGATTCCGTGATAGGGATAGCGCAGCCGCGCCGAAGCCCAGCCAAAGCCGCTGGCCATGTATTGCATCACCACGCCGATGCTGACCACAAGGCCCGCGATAAACCCGCCGCCGGGCTCATTATGGCCGCGCAGGAAGATGTAGAAGCCCACCATCATCACCACCGGCATCAATACCCGCGTCAGCACCACCATCATCGTCGGATGCATGTCGCCCGCGCGCGGCTGATCGGGCTTGCGGTTCAGCAGCCGCGCCCGCGTCGGCCCGTTCAAAAGCGTTTCGGTCAGGGCATAGATCAGAAGCGCCGCAATCCCCAGCACGATGATCTCGCCAAACGTGTCAAAGCCACGAAAATCGACGAGGATCACGTTCACCACATTGGTGCCGCCGCCGCCTTTGTAGGAATTGGCGAGATGGAACTCGGAAATCGGCTGCGCCACGCTTTCGCGCAGAAGGTAATGCATCGCCAGCGCTGTTGTGGCGAGACCGCCCGCCACCGCGATCGCACCGTCGCGCGTGCGGCGCAGCACGGTGCTTTCGATCGGCGTGCGGTTGGGCAGGAAATTGAGCGCCAGCAGCATCAGAATGATCGTCACCACCTCGACGGTGATCTGCGTCATCGCGAGGTCCGGCGCGCTGAAGAAGATAAAGCCGACGGACACCATCAGGCCCACGATCCCGATCAGGATCAGAGACAGCAGACGATTGCGGTGCAGGAAAACCATCGCAAGCGCGGCGGCGACCAGCATCGCCCAGCCCGCGACCGCCACCTCGGTCACCGGTTGCATGGCGCGCACGGCCTCGCCGATGGTGCCGGTCGAATAGGCGTGCAGCGCGGCAGCCACCACGGTCACCGCCATGATCGCACCATAGCGGGTAAAGGCCCCGTCATGCAGCGGCGCGATGACCGCGCGCGCCAGCCGGACCACGGCGGCGATCAGCCCCTCGAAGATCTCTTTTGCCTCCGGGCGCGGGGCAGTATCCCAAGCGCGCAGAAGCGGTTTGAACAGCGCCAGCAGGATCAGGCCGCCGATCACGGCGATGATCGACATAAAGAGCGCCGGCACAAGGCCATGCCAGATCTTGATATACTTGACGTCAAGCTTTTCCACCCCGCCGATCACCGACTTGGCCACGAGAAACACGAAATCCTGTACCAGGAACGGCGCCACGCCGATCACGATCACAGGGATCATCAACAGTGCAGGCGGCAGCCACATGCCCGCTGGCGGATCGTGCGGCTTGTGGGGATAGTCGTCGCGCACCGGGCCAAGGAAGGTATGGCCGATCAGGCGGAAACAATAGGCCGCCGAAAAGACCGAGCCGAAGGTCGCCAGCGCCGGCACCAGCCACCAGGTGCCGAAAAGCACCGTGTGCGTGGCCTCCTCCAGCATCATTTCCTTGGACAGGAAGCCGTTGAAGAACGGAATGCCCGCCATTGACAGCGATGCCAGCGTCGCAATCACGAAGGTGATCGGCATCAGCGTGCGCAGGCCCCCCAGCCGCCGGATGTCGCGCGTATGCGCTTCGTGGTCGATGATGCCCGCCGACATAAAGAGCGCGGCCTTGAACGTCGCGTGGTTGAGGATGTGAAAGACCGCCGCCATCGCGCCAAAGGCCGTCCCGGTGCCCAGAAGCATCGTGATCAGGCCCAGATGCGACACCGTCGAAAAGGCCAGCAGCGCTTTCAGGTCATGCTTGAAAAGCGCGATGATCGCGCCCAGCACCATCGTGATCAGACCCGCCGTGGTGACGATCACGAACCATTCCGGCGTGCCCGACAGCACCGGCCACATGCGCGCCATCAGGAAAATGCCCGCCTTCACCATTGTGGCGGAGTGCAGATAGGCCGACACGGGCGTCGGCGCGGCCATCGCGTGCGGCAGCCAGAAATGGAACGGGAACTGCGCCGATTTGGTGAAACAGCCCAGAAGGATCAGGATCAGCGCCGGCACGTAAAGTGGATCGGCCTGGATCAGCTCGCGGTTCTGCAGGATCACGCTCAGGTCATAGCTGCCGACGATCTGACCAAGGATGAGCATGCCGCCGATCATCGCGAGGCCCCCCATTCCGGTTACGGCCAGCGCCATGCGCGCGCCCTGCCGGCCTTCGGGCAGATGCTTCCAATACCCGATCAGCAGGAAGGACGAGAGCGAGGTCAACTCCCAGAAAATCAGCAATAGCAAGATGTTATCGCTCAGGACGATCCCCACCATCGCGCCTTGGAACAAGAGCAGATAGGTGAAAAACTCACCCATATTGTCCTCGCGGCTAAGGTAAAGCCGCGCATAGGCGATGATCAGAAGGCCGATGCCGAGGATGAGCATGGCAAAGAAAAAGCCCAACCCATCGAGCATCAGCGTCACGTTGAGGCCCAAGAGCGGGATCCACTCGAACCCGGTCGTCACCACCTCCCCGGCCAGAACCGCCGGCAGGTTCGTCAGCAATCCGATGAAGGCCGCCAGCGTCACCATGAAGGTCACGCCGGAGCAGGTTTGTCGTCCAGCGGAAATCATGACACCGGGCAGAAGCGCCCCAAGGAATGGCAAGGCGACGATCAGAAAGAGCGACACGACAACTCCTGAATTTGGGTCAACATGTTTTCCGTAACGACCTAGCTAGCACAGCGCGGCGATCAAGAAAAACCGATTCCGGGGCTGGTATACCAGATTCCTTCGGTCCGCACCGGAAAATCGGGCAGCGGACCTGACCCGATCGTGAGCGTCCTTGCGCTTGGCCTCCTCTCCGCGCGGTGCTACTCGAAAAGGCGAAAGGCAGGCCGCGATATGCAAGATCAGCCCCACCCCTTTTCCCGCGATCTGGTTTTTGTCGGCGGCGGGCATACCCATGCGCTCGTCCTTCGGTCGTGGGCGATGAATCCGCTGCCGGGCGTGCGCGTGACGCTGATCAACCCGGGTCCCGTGGCGGCCTATTCGGGGATGCTGCCGGGCCATATCGCCGGGCATTACACCCGCGATCAGCTCGACATCGACCTCGTGCGGCTCTGCCGCCGTGCCGGGGCGCGTCTCATCATGGCGCCCGCAACCGGGATCGATGCCGAAGCCAGACTGATCAAGGTCGAAGGCTGGCCCGACGTCGCCTACGACGTCGCCTCGGTCGATGTGGGCATCACCAGCGCGATGCCCGATCTGCCGGGCTTTTCCAAACATGGTATGCCGGCCAAGCCGCTTGGCCCCTTCGCCTCGCGCTGGGCCGCCTTCCGCAAGGGCAGCGGCCCGGCCCGCGTCGCGGTGATCGGCGGCGGCGTCGCCGGCGCGGAACTGGCGATGGCGATGGCCCACGCCCTGCGGACCGACGGGCGCATGGCCGAGATCACGCTGCTTGACCGGGGCCGGGCGCTCGACATGTTGGGACCCGTGGCACAGACCCGACTGCGGGATGCGCTTCACGACCTGCGCGTAACAGTCCGGGACAACGCCACGCCCACGCGGATCACGGCCCATGCCGTCGAACTTCAAGGTGGCGAAAAGATCGAGGCCGACTTCATTACGGGCGCGGCGGGCGCGCGCCCGCATGCGTGGCTGGCGCAATCCACGCTGGCCGATGAACGGGGCTTCATCCCCGTCGATAGCCGGCTGCGCAGTCGCGTCGGGACGGTCTATGCCGTGGGTGATTGCGCCCACATGACCGACGCGCCGCGCCCCAAGGCCGGGGTTTTTGCGGTCCGGCAGGCCCCTGTCCTGTTCGACAACCTGCGCGCGGCCCTCTCCGGCGCGGGCGCGCAAAAGCCCTATCGCCCGCAGCGCGATTATCTCAAGCTGATCTCGCTAGGCGAGAAATCCGCCATGGCCGAGCGCAATGGCCACGTTCTCTCCGGACCGCTTCTCTGGCGCTGGAAAGACTGGATCGATCGCCGCTTCATGCAGAAGTTCGAAACGCCCGATCCCGCACTGCCCCCAGCGCTGCCATGGCCCCGCGCCGCGGGCCTGTCCGAGACGGTCGGCGCGAAGCCGATGTGTGGTGGCTGCGGCTCCAAGGTCGGGGCAGGGGCCTTGCGGGACGCGCTTTCGGTTCTGCCGGGCGACGCGCCGACGGACGACGCCGCGATCCTGACGACCGGCGACGCGCGGCAGGTGATCAGCACCGATCACCTGCGCGCCATGGTCACCGATCCGGTGATGATGGCCCGTATCGCCGCCGTCCACGCGCTGGGCGATATCTGGGCGATGGGGGCCACGCCGCAGGCGGCGCTCGACTCGATCATCCTGCCTCGCCAGTCGCCCGACCTCGCCGCGCGCAGCCTGCGCGAAATCACGCAGGCCGCTTCAGAAATCCTGGACGAGGCCGGCGCGCGCCTCGTCGGCGGGCACAGCACGCTTGGTCCTGAACTCACGATCGGTTTCACGGTAACCGGGCTTTGCGAGCGCGCGCCGATCACCCAAGACGGCGCACAGCCGGGCGATGCGCTTATCCTGACAAAACCTCTGGGCAGCGGGGTTCTCATGGCCGCGGACATGGCCGGGCAGGCGCGTGGCGCCGACGTGGCCGCCGCCCTTTCTGTCATGGCTCAGCCGCAGGGTGCGGCGGCAGAGCTGTTGAAGGAGGCCCACGCGATGACCGATGTGACCGGCTTTGGCCTTGCCGGTCATCTGCAGGCAATCTGCGCGGCCTCCGGTGTCGGCGCCGACCTCGATCTCAAGAGCATCCCCCTGATGCAGGGCGCGCTTGAGCTTGCGCGCGACGGTGTCCGCTCCACCCTCTATCCCCAGAACAAGGCCGCCTTTCCCCATATCCCCGAGGACCCGCGCACCGATCTGCTTTTCGATCCCCAGACCGGCGGCGGGCTTCTGGCCTGCGTGGGCAAAGGCGCGAAAACCTGTGTGAAAAAACTCCGCGCTCAGGGGATCGAGGCGGCCATCATCGGTCAGATCACCGACCGCGCAGGCGTGCTGGATATCTCCTGAACCGCCGCCGCGATCCGCGCTGCCGCCGCCTCCAGCGCGGGGTCGTCCAGCGCCGGCACCGAAATCGTCCGCGCCACACGCGGCGTCAGCGGCCCGCTCGATTTCTCGTAGGCCGGATCGTAGTGATCCGCGGCCAGGCTTCGGCATAGCGTCACCATCTCGCCCGCGTCGATCAGGTCGTTCCACCCGTCGATCAACGCGTGCCCGCGGTGCCGCCGCAACGGGTGCAGCTTTTCCTTCAGCCGCGCCCGGTCGGCCAGCACATCCGCATAGACTTCGGATAGATACCGCGCCCGGGCCTCCAGCGGCGCCTTAACCTGGATCACAGGCGCGTCTTTCATCGCCGCCCAAAGCGACGGCGGCAGGGTAATATCCCCGATAGTGCTGCTTTCGGCCTCGACCAGCACCGGTCGCGCAGGATCAAGCCCCTGCAGTTCCATCGCCAGCGCGGTCTCAAATGCCTTCTGGCTTGGCTGCGGCTCGGCCAGATCTCCGAGGATCGACCCGCGATGGCGCGCCAGCCCTTCGAGGTCGAGCATCTGCACCCCGTGATGCGCCACCCGCGCCAGAAGCTCGGTCTTGGCGGTGCCGGTATAGCCTGCCAGCTGGATCACCGGCACCGGCCAGGGCGCGTCGTAAAGCGTACGCACCACCAGGCGCCGGTAGGATTTGTATCCGCCCGAAAGGACCTGCGCGCGCCACCCGATCTCTTTGAGCATCCAGGTGAACGCGCCGGATCGTTGCCCGCCCCGCCAGCAATAGACCAGCGGGCGCCAGCCCCCGTCATGCGTGGCCAGCCGCGTCTCCACGTGATGCGCGGCGTTGCGGAACACCAGCGCCGCGCCGATCTTGCGCGCCAGAAACGGTGATTGCTGCTTGTAGATCGTGCCAACCCTAGCGCGCTCCTCGTTGTCGAGCACGGGCAGGTTGATCGCACCGGGCAGGTGATCCTCGGCATATTCCGCCGGGCTGCGCACGTCGATGATCGTGTCTGCGTCCAGCGTAACCAGATCCGCAAGAGAGGTGAGTTTCAGCATGACCGGGGACATAGCCCGGCAAGGCCGGGCAGGGAAGGGGGCGCGGGTGGCCACGTGCCACCCGCAAGGCATTTAGGGGTGGGCAGTGTAAGCCCACTCCCACAAGGCCGCGCTGAAGCACGGCCTACGGCACGGGGGCGTCAGGCCTCGGGGCAGGCCGCCCCTGTGTCGATCCATGCCTTCGTCAGAGCGCCGAAAACCTCTTGCGTGCCGGGTGCAGGCTCGCGCCCGGCACCGGGATTCCAGCCCCAGCCGACCAGCCCGTCCTCGGCATTATGCGTGTGAAGCTCCGCAAGCGACCTGCCGCCATTGCGCTCTTCGTCCTTGAGCTGCGCGCAGATCTCGGCGGCGCTCTTGCCGACCCAGCCCATGCTCAGCGGCGCAAGATGCCACGGCTCATGACCGGGGATCGACCCTTTGGGCCCGGCATAGGCGACATTTTCGGCCCCGTGGCAGGTGCTGCAACGCATGCCCGGCCGGCCGAATCCGTTGGCGCCGCGCACGACCGGAGGCTGGTGCGCCGCCAGATTGCCCTGCAACGGCGCGTCGCCCACCGGATGACAATTGAGACAGCGCGGATGCTCGATCACCAGCAGCATCTCCTCGAAAAGCGCCACCGACCGCTCGGTATCATCGGCGATGGTGTCGAAGGCGTCCGGCGTGCGCAGGCCCTCGACGGTCTCGGCGCTGGCCATTGGCGCGGCGAGCGCGGCCACGAGAAAGGGCAAGGTCAGATGTTTCCACATAGTCCTATGCCTCCGTCGCGCGGGTGAACGGCAGTTGCGTGACCGTCTGGCCGGTCAACGCCCGCCACGCGTTTGCCACTGCCGGTCCGATGGGCGGTGTGCCCGGTTCGCCCACGCCGGTGGGATCGGCGCTGCTGTCGATGATCTCGACAAGCACCTCGGGCATCTCGTTGATGCGCAGCATGCGGTAGGTGTCGAAATTCTTCTGCTGCACCGTGCCGCCCTCGCCCAGCGTCACCTCGTCGAACAGGACAGAGCCGAGACCGAAGCCAATCCCGCCTTCGATCTGCGCGCGCACCACGTTGGGATTCACCGCAACGCCGCAATCGATGGCGCACCACACGCGATGCACCTTGGGCATGCCGTCCACGTCAGAGACCTCGGCGATCTGCGCCACGTAAGAACGGAAGCTTTCGTGCAACGCCACGCCATAGGCCTTGCCGCCCTTGACCGGCTCGCCGTCCCAGCCGGCCATCTCGGCAACCTTTTCCAGCACCGCGCGGTCGCGGCCCGCGTCGTCCTTGAGCAGCTCCAGCCGCCCCGCGACCGGGTCCTTGCCCGCGGCCTCCAGCACCATGTCGAGGAAAACCTCGGTAGCATAGGCGGTGTGCGTATGCCCGACCGAGCGCCACCAGAGCACGCTGACGGGCGATTCTGCCTGCACCCAGCCCACGCGCGCATTGGCGAAGTCATAGGGCATCTTCGTCGAGCCCTCGAGCGAGGTGGGGTCGATCCCGTCCTGCATCATGCTAGCCATCGGTCCTCCGGCCATGATCGACTGATTCACGATCACGTTTTCCCAACCGACGAGGCCGCCGCTCTCATCCAGACCCGCACGCAGCTTGTGCACGGTCAGCGGGCGGTAATACCCGGCGGTCATGTCGTCTTCACGGGTGTAGATCAGCTTCCACGCGCCGGTGCCGCCGGCGGCCTTGGCGATCTCGGCCAGTTCGGCGGCGAAATGGGCCGTGTCCTGTGCGCGACGCCCGAAACTGCCGCCGGCAAGCATCACGTTCATTTTCACCGTCGCCGGATCGACGCCCAGCGTCTGCGCGATGGTGGGCACGTCGAGCGACGGAAATTGCGAGCCGACCCAGGCCTCGACGCCATCCTCGGTCACCTCGATCACGCCATCGAGCGGTTCCATCGCGGCATGGGCGAGATAGGGAAATCGGAACTCCGCCTCAAGCACCTGCGCCGCGCCCGCGATCGGGCCTGCGCCGTCACCGATCACTTCGGCATCGAGCCCGCCATCCTCGGCGGCGCGGCTGAAGGCGTCATAAATCTCGTCCGAACTGCGCGTTTCGGCGGTGCTGTCGTCCCATTCGATCTCAAGCGCCTCACGGCCCTTGATCGCGGCGGCGGTCGACCGGGCATAAACCGCGATCCCCTGCGGGATTTGACGTATGGCGGTGACGCCGGGCACGTCCTTCGCCGCGCTGTCGTCGTAAGAGGCGACAGTGGCGCCGATCTTGTCGGGTCGCGCCAGCACCACGGTTTCCATTCCCTCGCGATAGACATCCATGGAAAAAACGGCCTGACCGGTCGATTTCGCCCGACTGTCAAGCTTTGGCACATCCGTGCCGATCAGGGTGAAGGCGCTGGGATCTTTCAGCGTGGGCTCCTCCGGCGGACTCATCTGCGCCGCTTTCTCGGCAAAGGCGCCAAAGCCCGAGGACTTGCCGCTTGGGTGGCTCATCATGCCTTTCTCGACGTTGATCTCTCCGGCTGGCACGCCCCACTCGGCGGCGGCGGCCTCGACCAGCATGGCGCGCGCGGCGGCCCCGGCGCGGCGCATCTGGGTGTAGGAGTTGGCGATCGCAGTTGATCCGCCCGTGCCCTGCAGGCCAAAGGCGAGGTTCTTGTAAAGCTCGTTGTCGAAGGGCGCGCTTTCCGCGCGCATCTGGCTCCAGTCGGCGTCCAGTTCCTCGGCCACCAGCGTCGACAGGCCGGTATAGGGGCCTTGGCCGAACTCGATATGCTTGACCAGCACCGTCACCGTATCATCGGGCGCGATGCGCACAAAGGCGTTGGGGGCGAAACTGCCGGTTTCGCCGGGCGTGGCGTTGCCGCCCATCGCGGCCTCGGCGCCCGATTGCGCGCGGCCCTTCAGGGGCAGTGTGACACCGATGACCAGACCAGCGGAAGAGGCCAGAAAGTTGCGGCGGGAAAATGTCTTGGTCATGGTCTCAGCCCTCCAGCTTGTCGGCAGCGTCGTGAATGGCCTTGCGGATGCGCACATAGGTGGCGCAGCGGCAGATATTCCCGGCCATCGCGTTGTCGATGTCTTCGTCGGTGGGCTTGGGCATCTCTCGCAGAAGGGCTGTCGCGCTCATCACTTGGCCAGACTGGCACCAGCCGCATTGCGGCACGTCGATCCCCGTCCAGGCGTCCTGCACGGCTTTTGCCTCGTCGCCCTCCAGCCCCTCGATCGTCTCGACGCTGCTGCCCTCGACCGCGGAAACCGGCGTCACGCAGGACCGGCGGGTCATGCCGTTCAGCATCACGGTGCAGGCGCCGCATTGCGCGATACCACAGCCGAATTTCGTTCCGGTCATCTTCAACTCGTCGCGCAGCACCCACAGCAGGGGGGTATCTTCGGCCACGTCGACAGAGACCTTTTTGCCATTGAGGTCGAAGGAAATCATCGCAAGGCTCCACTGTTTGGGCAGGTATCACAACCCAACGTAGTGCCGATCCGACGCATTCCCAGAAAATCCTTGGTGCCGCCCTGCGCTGCGCGACGCTTAGCCGATCGCAGGGTCGGGCGGGCAGAGAGAGCCGCGCAGGCGCAGGTCCGTGGCAAGCGTCTCCGAGCGTCCCTGGCTCTTGCCCTCGACCATGTCGATCAGCTCGCGCGCGGCCTTGCGGCCCATATCCCGGTGTGGAACATGCACGGTGGTCAGGGCGGGCGACACGATCCGCGCCAGCTCGATATCGTCGAAGCCGGTGATCGACACTTCGCGCGGAACATCCAGGCCGATGTCCTGCGCCCGGCGGAGCGCGCCCGCGCCAAGCACGTCATTTCCGCAAAGAACCGCCGTCGGGCGCAGGGGCAGGGCCATCAGATCCTCGAAAGCCTGCGCGCCATGCTCGATCTCATAGGGCGTTTCGACCACTGGCATCGCGGCCAGGCCGGCCTCGTCCACGGCGTCGCGAAACCCCTCGACCCGAAGCCGCGCGCGGTCATTGCCTGCCTGCACGCCTGAAATCATCGCCAGCCGCCTGTGCCCCTGTGCAATCACCTCGCGCGTAAGCGCGCGCATCGCGGCGCGGTTGTCGAACCCGATCGAGGTCAGCCGCGCCCCGGCATCGTGCGACCAAGCCACAAGCGCCGGTACGCTTTGACGTTCAAGATAGTCATAGACCGTCCCGGGCCGTTCGTGCCCGATCAGCAAAAGACCGTCCGCCCCGCGCGACACCAAGGCACGAATCTGCTCCGCCTCGACCTCGGGGCGATAGGCCGAACTCGCCACCAAAAGGGTATAGCCGCGCCGGTGCAGCTCTTCCTGAAAGGCCTGAAGACCGCGCGCGAAGATGGCATTTTCCATCGTCGGAATGATCGCGCCGATGGTAAAGGTGCGTTTCGCGGCCATCACCCGCGCGGCGAAATTAGGCGTGTATCCTAGCGCCTCGACCGACTTCAGAACGCGCTCGCGGGTCTCCTCGACCACGCGGTCGGGACTGTTGAGACAGCGCGACACCGTGGCCGTCGATACGCCGGCCCGACGTGCCACATCGTCAAGCGTGGGTCCGGATCTCATGCGTCCCATCGGTCATCTCCCCTCCGCCAGCGGCGGGCATCCGGCTGCGGGCGGGGGGCCTCGGGCCGGATCACGGCGCTTGCCAGACGATCATGTAAGCGCTTACATTGATCTGGCAAGCGATTCTTTCAGGGGCATCCGCATGTTTCTCGCCGGTTCCGCCATCGTCTTCGTGATCTACTTCGCCAATGTCGCGCTGGGCGCGTTCGCGGGGGCGGCGTTCCTTGGGGATGTGGGCGAAATGCTGGTACTGTTCGCGGCATCGATCCTGTTTGTCGTGGCAATTCTGAAAAAAGAGGCTGACCGAAAAAACAAGAACGGCGGCTGAAGGTCTTTAGGGAGGAAAAAGATGGATAAGTATGACGAGGAGCTGGCCTCAGCCGAGCGCCGGAATTTCCTGAAACTGTCGGCCACGGGCGCGTTCACCGCCGCGATGGTCGCGGGCGCCGGCGGCGTGCTCTGGTCGAGCCCGGCCGCGGCGCAAACCGCCAACGAAGAGCGCGACCGCGAGAAGGCGGCCGATCACGTGATGACTGTGGCCACGGCCTATGTGCTGGGCGCCTCGCGCAGCTACCCGATCATGCAGCTTGACCTGAAGGAAAACATCCAGAACGCCACCAACGGCAAGGTCTATGTGAAGCTCGCCCCGGGCGGCCAGCTTGGCGCGGGGGGTAGCCTCGTGCAGAAGGTGCAGGGCGGTACGATCCAGGCGGCGCAGCATTCGCTGTCCAACTTCGCGCCCTTCGCGTCCACCGTCGACCTGATCAACATGCCCTATCTCTGCGGCTCCAACCAGCGCTTCACAAACCTCGTGAATTCCGACTACTGGAAGGCCGAGGTGCACCCCAAGGTCGAGGCCAACGGATTCAAGGCGCTCTTTTACGTCAACATCGACCCGCGCGTGATCGCTGTGCGCAAGGGGGGCGCGGGCGCGGTCATCAGCCCCGCGGATCTGTCGGGAATCAAATTCCGCGTGCCGGGCTCCAAGATGCTGCAGCAGTATTACCGCATGGTCGGCGCCAACCCCACGCCGGTCGCATGGGGCGAGACGCCGTCAGCGATCAAGCAGGGCGTGGCTGACGCGCTCGATCCTTCGGTGGGCGCGCTCTACGTCTTCGGCTTCAAGGACATCCTCAGCCACGTGACCTTCACCCAGGCCGTGCCGGACAGCCAGGTTTATTCGTGCAACCTTGAGTGGTTCAACTCCATGCCCGGCGACGTGCAGGAAGGCATCATGTGGGCGGCCGAAATGACCGCGCACCAGAACCTCGCCAAGGTGCCGTCCGCCCGCGCCTACGCCATGGCCGAGCTGCGCAAGGCCGGTGTCGCCTTCCATTCGCTGACCGACGACCAGTTGGCCGAGTGGAAAGAGGCAGGCGGCTACCAGCGGTCCGAATGGGACGAGTTCAAGACCGAGCTCGCGGGCTCCATGGACGCCTTCGCCAAGCTGGAAGAGGCCGCAAGCACGCAGGGCAAATACTACGTCCACGACGCCTGACCGGGCTGGCGCGGCGGAGGATCTGCCGCGCCGTCCTCTGGCCCAAGGCCCCGGCGCCCCAGCGCCGGGTTGATCCCGCCAAAAACCGGATGCACGCCCATGTCCACGCTGCGCCTCATCGACCGCGACGCCGAACGCTGGCTCCTGCTCGTCTTCTACGTGATGCTCGTTATCACCATGGCGATCGAGGTGCTCCGGCGCGAGATCTTCTCGTATTCCTCGATCTGGGGCGAAGAGATCGTGCGCTATTCCTTCATCTATCTCGCCTGGATCGGCGCGGCGGCGGCGGTCAAGGAACGCGCGCATATCCGCATCGACGTGATCATGCATTACCTCGGACCGCGCACCAAGGCGCTGATCTATATCCTGGGCGATCTGGTGATGTTCGTGGTGGCCATCATCGCGCTCTACTGGTCGTTCGAATCCGTGCATGTCTCGGCCAAGTTCGGCTCGGTCACCGACGGGCTGCGCATTTCCAAGGTCTGGTTCCTGATGGCCCTGCCGGTGGGCTTCTCGCTCATGATCTGGCGCCTGTGCCAGTCGTTCTGGCGCGATTTCCAATCCCTTCGGTACGGCACGCCCGTGTTCGAGGGCGACAAGCTCTTTGACTGAAGGCTAGGCCCATGCTCTGGAACACGATGAACCAAACGGTCGAGCTCGGCTGGGATTTCTACCTTCCGGTGATCCTCTTCGTGGCGCTGATCGCACTCGCGGTGCCGGTCTGGGCGGCCATCGGCTCGGCGGCGATCCTCATGCTGATGATGTCTGGCGACCTGCCGCTCAGCCTCGTGGGCGAAAGCCTTTTTGCCGGGATCGACGCCTTCGCGCTCACCGCCGTGCCGCTTTTCATCCTCACCGGCGACGTGCTGGTCCGAACCGGGCTGTCCCGAAAATTCCTCGACGTGGCCGAGGCGCTGACCTGTTTCGCCAAGGGCGGATTTGGGTCGGCCACAGTGCTGGTCTGCGGCATGTTCGCCGCGATCTCGGGCTCTGACGCGGCGGGCGCCGCTGCCGTGGGCCGGATGACCATCGACCGGCTGGTCGAGTCGGGCTATCCGCGCCCCTATGCCTGCGCGCTGGTGGCGGCGGGCGCCTGTACCGGCATCCTGATCCCGCCCTCCATTGCCTATATCATCATCGGCCTCGTGCTGGGCATCTCCGCCTCAACGCTCTTTCTCGCGGCCCTGATCCCGGGTCTGGCGATCCTCGTGTCGATCCTTGTCACCAACATCATCATGAACCGCCTTTACGCCTATGAGGGCGGCGGCAACATGTCCTTTGGCGAATGGCTCGGCAATCTGGGGCGCGCGCTGCGCTCGGGCTGGTATGCCTTCATCGTGCCCGGCATCATCTTCTACGGCATCTTCTCGGGCCGCCTGACGCCGACCGAGGCGGGTGCGACCGCCGTTGTGGTGACCATCATCATGGGCTTCATCCTGCGCACGCTCACCTTCGCGGATTTCCCCGCCATGCTGGTCAGCTCCGCCAAGGTCAACGGTGTTATCCTGCCCATCATCGCCTTCTCCGCCCCGCTGGCCGAGGCGTTGGCGATCATGGGCGTGCCGCAGGGCTTCGTCACCGCCGTCACCGGCCTCACGGACGAGCCTTGGGTGCTCATCCTTTTGATGATCGGCATCCTGATCGCCGCCGGCTGCGTGATGGAAACGACGCCGAATATCGTGATCCTCGCGCCGATCCTGAAACCCTTGGCTGACAATATCGGCATGAACGAGATCCAGTTCTGCATCATGATGATCACCGCGCTGGGCGTGGGCTTCATCACGCCGCCGCTTGGGCTTAATCTCTTCGTGGTGTCGGGCATCACCGGCGAGTCGATCCTCAAGATCGCCGCGCGGGCCGTGCCCTTCGTCCTGTGCATGCTGGTGGTGGTGCTCTTCATCGCCTATGTGCCCGCCCTGTCGACGACGCTTCTTCCGGAAATCTACAAGTAGGACCCCGCCCGCCATGACGCGCGAATACCTCAAGAAAGCCACCCTGACCGCGAAATCCGACGCTTCGGAAGTGCATGAAACGGTCAAGTCCATCCTCGCCGATATCGAGGCGGGCGGAGACGACAAGGCACTCGAATACGCCGCGCGCTTCGACGGCTACGAGGGGGCGATCCTTCTGAACGACGACGACATCGCGGCGGCCTGCGCGCAGGTGCCGGACAAGCTCAAGGCCGATATCGATTTCGCACACGACAACGTGCGCCGCTTTGCCGAAACGCAGAAGGCCACCGTGTCGGACGTGCAGCTCGAGATCGTCCCGGGCCTCATTGCCGGGCAAAAGGCGATCCCGGTGGATGCGGTGGGCTGCTACGTGCCCGGCGGGCGCTACAGCCACGTGGCCAGCGCGATCATGACCGTGACCACCGCCAAGGTCGCGGGCTGCCGGCATATCACCGCCTGCTCGCCACCGCGCCCGGGCGTTGGCATCGCGCCCGCCATCGTCTACGCCGCACAGCGCGCCGGGGCCGACAAGATCCTCGCGATGGGCGGCGTGCAGGGCATCGCGTCGATGACCTTCGGCCTCTTTGGCCTGCCGCGCGCCAACATTCTCGTGGGCCCAGGAAACCAGTTTGTGGCCGAGGCCAAGCGCATCCTCTACGGCCGCGTCGGCATCGACATGATCGCCGGCCCCACCGACAGCCTCATTCTCGCCGATGGCGGCGCCGATCCCGAGATCGTGGCGACCGATCTCGTCAGCCAGGCCGAGCATGGCTACAATTCGCCGGTCTGGCTTGTTACCGACAACCGGTCGCTGGCCGAAGAGGTCATGACGCTGGTCCCGGCGCTCATCGACGACCTCCCCGAGGTAAACCGCGACAACGCCTTCGCCGCCTGGCGCGACTATGCCGAGGTGATCCTCTGCGCCGACCGCGAAGAGATGGCCGCCACCTCGGACGCCTACGCGCCCGAGCACCTGACCGTGCAGGCCGCCGATCTCGACTGGTGGCTCGATCGTCTCACCTGCTATGGCTCGCTTTTCCTGGGCGAGGAAACCACCGTGTCCTACGGCGACAAGGCGGCGGGCACCAACCACGTGCTGCCCACTTCCGGCGCCGCGAGCTATACCGGCGGGCTCAGCGTGCACAAATACATGAAGATCGTCACCTGGCAGCGCGCCACCCGCGAAGGGTCCAAACCCGTGGCGCAGGCCACCGCGCGCATTGCGCGGCTCGAAGGCATGGAAGGCCACGCGCGCGCCGCCGACGTGCGCCTCGCCAAGTATTTCCCGGGCGAGAATTTCGATCTCAGCGCCGATGGCTGATCCCGCCGGCCTGTTCGACCTGACAGGCCGCGTCGCCTGCATAACCGGGGCCAGTTCCGGCCTTGGCCAACACGCCGCCCGGGTTCTGGCCGGGGCAGGGGCCAGGGTGGTGATCCTCGCCCGCCGCGCCGCGCCGCTCGAGGCGCTCGCGGCCGAGATCGGCCCGGCCGCGGCAAGCCTGCCGGCCGACCTCTCCAACCGCGACGCGATCCCCGATCTCGTCCGCTCCATCTCCGCGCCCTTCGGCGCACCCGATATCGTGGTCCACGCCGCCGGCCTCAACACGCGTGAGCCTGCCGATGACGTCACGCCAGAGGGCTGGGACGCCACTCTTGCCCTCAACCTCACCGCGCCCTTCTTTCTGTCGCAGGCCCTCGTGCCGGCCATGAAAGACAAGGCATGGGGCCGCATCGTCAATTTCGCCTCGCTGCAGACCACCCGCGCCTTCCCGGGCGGGATCGCCTATGGCGCCGCCAAGGCGGGGGTGGCCCAGCTGACCCGCGCCATGGCCGAGGCATGGTCGCGCAGCGGCATCACCGCCAACGCCATCGGTCCCGGCTTTTTTCCGACCGAACTGACCGAGTCGGTCTTTTCCGACCCCGAGCGCGCCGCGCGCAACGCGGCGCAAACCTGCATCGGGCGGAACGGCGAGATGGCCGATCTCGACGGCCCGCTGCTCTTTCTGTGCTCCGAGGCGTCGGCTTACGTCACCGGGCAGGTCCTCATGGTCGACGGAGGGTTCACCGCGAAATGAAGGCGCTCGTTTTTGAGGACATCGAAACCCTCGCCCTGCGCGACTGGCCAGATCCCACGCCAGCCGAAGGCGAGCACCTCATCCGGATCGAGGCGGTGGGCATTTGCGGCTCCGACATGCATGCCTATCTCGGCCACGACGCCCGCCGCCCCGCGCCGCTCATTCTCGGGCACGAGGCCGCCGGCACCATCCAGGGCGGCGCGCGCGACGGCGAACGTGTCACGATCAACCCGCTCGTCACCTGTGGCGCCTGTCACGCCTGCGCCTCGGGGCGCGAAAATATCTGCCCGAACCGCCAGATCATCTCGATGCCCCCGCGCGAAGGCGCCTTCGCGCAATTCGTCACCATGCCCGCGCAAAACCTCGTCACCGTGCCGGACCACGTCCCCCTGAGCCAGGCCGCACTGGCCGAGCCTCTGGCGGTCAGCTGGCACGCCGTCCGGTTGGCGCTTGCCCGTCTGGGTGACTGGCCGGCCCCGCGTGCGCTGGTGCTCGGCGGCGGCGCCATCGGCCTTGCCGCCGCGCTCGCTCTCAAGGCCATGGGCGTGAAGGACGTGACCGTGGCCGAGCCCAACGACGCCCGCCGCGCCTATCTGTCCGAAGTCTGCGCGCTGCCCTGTGTGGCCGCGCCGCAGGGCAGCTTCCCGGTGGTGATCGACGCGGTCGGCTTCGGGACCACCCGCGCCACCGCCTCAAGCCTGGTCGCGCCGGGCGGCGTGATCGCCCATGTTGGGCTGGGTCAGGACGAGGGCGGGCTCGACATCCGCCGCATGACTCTTCAGGAAATCACGTTCCTGGGCTGTTACACCTACACCGCACAAGATTTCCGCGACACCGCGCAGGCGATTTTCGACGGTCGCCTTGGCCCGCTCGACTGGGCCGAAACGCGGCCCCTGGGGCAGGGCGCGGCGGCCTTCGCCGATTTGCGCGGCGGCCGCGTCGCCGCACCCAAACTCATCCTCGATCCCTGGGCCTGACCGGCCCGGCCCGCTTCACGGAGGCAAGAGATGTACAAGAAAATCCTCGTTGGCATGGCGCTCGATCACGGGCTCTCGCCGCAAACCCTGCGCATCGCCGAGGCGCTGCTGGACCCCGGCGGCGAGATCATCGCGCTGCATGTCTACGAGTCGCCGCAAGGCTCGGCCAGCGCCTATCTCGACGATGATGTGGTCAAGGCCGCCTACAAGAAAGCCGAAGCGACCCTCACCGAGAAACTCAAGGCCACGCCCCATGTCACGCCCAAGATGATCCGTGGCCATACCGCCCGCTCGATCATCGATTTCGCCGCCGAGGCCGGCGTGGATTGCATCGTGATCGGCTCGCACAAGCCCGGCATGCGCGATTTCTTCATCGGGTCCACCGCCAGCCGCGTGGTGCGCCACGCCCATTGCGCGGTGCATGTCTGGCGCGACGAGGGCTGAGCCCCGGGATGACCGCCAGCCGCATCCACAGCACCGGCGACGCGCGCCGCCTCGCGCGGCGGCGCCTGCCGTGGATGGTGTTCGACTATATCGACGGCGCGGCGGGCGAAGAGACCGGCGCGGCGCGCAATCGCGCGGCGCTCGATGCGCTCACGCTGCGCCCGCGCATCCTGACCGATGTCAGCCAACGGTCACTTGAAACGACGCTCTGGGGCCGCTCCGTGTCACGCCCCTTCGGCATCGCGCCGATGGGCATGTGCAACCTTTCCGCGCCGGGCGCGGATCTCATGCTGGCCCGGCTGGCGGCGCGGCATGCCATCCCGCACGGCGTCTCCACCGTCGCCTCCACGCCGATGGAAAAGATCCTCGAAGTCGCCGAAGGCCACGCCTGGTTCCAGCTTTACTTTTCCGGTGACGGGACCGGCTCGTTCAAACTGGTCGAGCGCGCGATTGCCGCGGGCTACGAGACGCTCGTGCTGACGGTCGATGTGCCCGAGGTGGGCCGCCGCCCGCGTGAACTGCGCCACGGTTTCAAGATGCCCTTCCGCCTTGGCCCGCGTCAGGTCTTCGACTTCGCCTGCCATCCCCGCTGGTCGCTGTCCACGCTCTTTCACGGGCGTCCGGAAATGGCGAATTTCCAAACACCGGGCTTTACCTTTGACCGCACGGAAAGCCGCGCGCGCGCCGATTGGGACACGCTCGCGCGCCTGCGCGACGCCTGGCCGGGAAAGCTCGTGGTCAAGGGCGTGCTCGATCCCGACGATGCGCGCCGCCTCAAATCGGCGGGCGTCGACGCCATTCAGGTGTCCAGCCACGGCGCGCGCCAGCTTGAAAGCGCGCCCGCGCCGATCACCGCGCTGGCCGCGATCCGCGACGCGGTCGGGGCGGCGTTTCCGCTTTTCTACGACAGCGGCCTCAGGTCGGGCGAGGACGTGCTCAAGGCGCTGCATCAGGGCGCGGATTTCACCTTTCTGGGCCGTCCCTTTCAATTCGCCATCGCCGCCGCCGGCGAGGGAGGCCTCGCGCGTCTCTTCGATGTGCTGAGCGACGAGCTCAGCATCGCCATGGCCCAGACCGGCCTGACCCGGCTACCGCGCGCAGGATCGGGTCGGCCCGGTTAAGGCGCGTCCGGGATCTCGTACTGAACCAGCTTCGAATCGCGGTCGTCATCCGTCACGACGAACAGGAACCGGCCATCCGCCGACACGGCCACGCCTTCAGGATTGCGAAGCGACCGGCGCGCGCCGTCCTCTTGCCAGAACAGGGCGTACCGGCGGCTTTCCCCGCCCGCCGCCGCCAGAAAGGACACCGCCCGTCCGGTATCGCTCAGAAGCCACAGACCGCCCCGGGCCGGATCTGCGGCAAGACCCGAGACGTCCTCGTCCTCTCCGCCCAGATCAGCCAGCGGTGCCTCCAGATCGCGCAGGGCCGTGACCGTGTCGAGCCCGGGTGACATTTCGATCAGCAGCCTCGGGTCGTTTTCCTTGACCGCCAGGACCGCGCCAGAGACCGGATCGACGGTGATGCCCTCAAGACCGTTGTCGCGGTCCTGCCACAGCGCGTCATGGCCGTCCGGGGCGATTGCGTCCAGCGCGACCTCGTGCATGGGTTCGGGGATTTGCAGCGGCAGGGCGATCACGCTCGCCCGTCGCTCCGACACGACCAGAAGGCGCGCATTCGCGGGATCGAGCGCGATGCCCTCCAGGTCGCGCAGCCGCGGATCGCCCTCGAAATACGGCCGCAGATCGCCGTCCACGCCAAGCCAGAAAACGGCTTCGGTATCGTCGCTCACCACCCAGAAGCCCTTGCCATCAGGATCGACGGCCAGCCCCGAGGGTTCGTTCAGGCCAATGGCGGGATAGAAAAGCGGCACATGACCGACGTAGCGCAGGCCGTCTTCCGCAGGGTCCGCCGTGGCCGCGCCGGCCAGAACGAGCGCGGCGAAAACTCTGGCGCTACGCCACATACCAATCCTTGACGCCATGCCCCGCGCGGTCAAGCTCGTCCAGGATCTGCGGAATATCGTTCAGCGCCTCTGCCGTCTGATGGGACACCACCATCTCGACAACCGGTTTGAACTCCGTCTTCCTGACCGAGACCACGCGAAAGCCCTTCCGCTCGACCGCCCCGCGCAAGACCTCCAGCGCGGCCCGCAGCGTCGCGTCATCCGCGAACTTGAGCTCCAGCGCCGAGGTCTTCGCCGACGTGACGAACCACAGCGTCACAAAACCTGCCAAGGTCGCCACCAGCGCCATCACTGGAAGGTCCAGGCCCACGGCCAGACCGATCAGCGTCACCATGATCAAAAGCGCCCCGTCGAGCAGCGAACTGGTTTCCATACGGAACCGGAACAGCCCCCCGATTCCGAACACGACAAAGCCGATGAGATAGCCGTGATGCAGCACAAGGAACCCGATCAGCATGCCGATCAGCCCGAACAGGAACAGGCTCGCCTGCACGACCCAGCCGCGCGCGCCCTCGCGCAGCGCGTTGGCCTTGGGGTGAAAGGCGAAGGCCGCAACGAAGACCAGCGTTTCGACCACCGACAGGAAGAAATCGCCTAGCTCCACGAAATCGTGGATCTGGCCCCAGCCCGTACCCCGAACGCTGACGTCCGAGGGCAGAACGATTGCGCCCTCGGGCGCCTGCGCGAAAAGCGCGCCGGGCAGGCAGCCGAGGACGACAAGAAGACCCAGAAGCAGCAGCATCGGGTGCTTGAACGCGTGGCGGAAGGGGGCAAGGGATGTCATGGCCGCGCCAGACCTACATCGCCGGACGGCACCCTATCAAGACGTCGAATGACACGGTCGCGCGTGACAAGCTTGGGCGGCAATGCGTCGATATCGACGGGCGTCGTGAAATCCGGGGCGCGGAAGGCCGAGATCCGGATCGCCCCGTCCGGCATGATGTCCAGCACCGTGATCGCGCTCGGCGCGCGCGTTCTGGTGCCGATCAGCCGCCGCGCGCCGCCGCCCAGTTCCGCCTGCGACACAACCGAGAACGCGTCGAGAAATCCGGGATAGAAGGCGTGGTGATGGCCCGACAGGTGCAGGTCGATCTCCACGCGCTCAAGCAGGCTTTCAAGCTCCGGATCGCCAATGATCTCGGTTTCGCGGTTGATTGCAAAAGGCCAGAGCGGGATATGGCTGAACACGATCCGCGTGGGGCCGGCGCCGCGAAAAACGCTGGACAGATGGTCCATCTGCGCCGGGTCGAGGTGCCCGACGCGCGTGGCGTCCAGCGACACGACCCGTGCTGGGCCGATGTCGAAGCCATAGAAGAACGGATAGGTATCCGGCCCCACAAAGGCTAGATCGGGCCGCCGCGCCAGCCATTCCTCGCGGTAGATTCGCCGCTCCAGCTCAAAGCCGGGATAGGCCGATCCGTCATGATTGCCCGGCGTCACGGCCAGCGGGATCCCCGCCGCGGCCAGCGGGTCCGTGACAGCGTTGTGAAAGCCGCGCCACATCGCCCGGATCTCGGCCTCGCTCAGATGCGGGCGGCGCTGCCCGGCGACCATGTCCCCGGTGGACAGGACCAAATCGGGCTCAAGCGCGATCGTGGCCCGGATCGCCCGATGCACGTCCGAGCCATAGGTCGTGGACCCGTACGACCCGTTGAGATCCGAGACCACGACGATCCTGACCGCCTCCTGCGCGGTCAAGGCACCACCCCACCCGGCCAACAGGACGGCAAGGACAAGCCTAGGCAGGATCACAGCTCACCGCATCGGGCGTGACAGCCCCCGTCAGGAAAAAGGTCTTCGGATTCAGGTCGAACCGCAGGGCCCCCCTGCGGCAGCTCTCCTGCAGAATGCCCGTGGCAAGCCGGGTGTTCTTGACGACCTGCGCAACCTCGCTCGGTTTCAGGCCAAGACTGCTTTCCAGCCAGCGGTAAATCTCGCCGCCCGCCTGCAGGTCGCGGTCGAGCGCGATCAGCCGCGCATAGACCTTGCCGTCGAAATGGCGCAGCTTTTCCAGCATCTGCGTGGATTTGGCGAAATTGGCATAGGCCACGCGCCCGCCCGCGTCGTTGTCGTTCAGGTTGGTTCGCCGCAAAAGCTGCGCGCCCGCGGGCACGTCGCTGTCGCCCGGCTCGTGATGACGGGCCTTCTTGTGCTTCAGCTTGCCGTTCTCGGCCCAGTAGTAATAGGGCGTGAAATCGATGTTTCCGACCCGGTCCTGCTGGCTGAAGATGAAATCCAGAAGCACGATCTCCGACAGTTCCCGCATCCAGTAGGCCATCTGCTCTCGGGACACGTCCGGGCCAAGGTCGCGATTGATCTGGGCGTCCTTGCGGCCCTTTCGCAGACCGGCGTCGATCGCCTCGATCAAAGGCGCCGGATCGCGCAGCGCAAGAAAGGCGGGGGTTTCCTGAAAGTCGAGGTTCTGCCCCTTGCCCCAGCCCGACTTGCGCGTGCCGTTGATTTCCGACCCGTAGCGATGCCCGGGGCTCGACGTCAGCACGCCGTAGATCTGCGCGCGGTCGGCGGTGAAGATGTCATCGGTCGGGCTGTAACTGCCGGGGTTTGCCTCCGCATCGACCAGGTGCCGCCACCCCGCATGGTTCATGCGCGCCGACCGGTTGCCGCCCGAGATCGCCAGCCCGGGCCGCGCGACCTCCGAGGCATGCATCGCGGCATCCATCGACCGCCAGACCGTGACCGGCACCTTCACGGCCATGTCGAAATACCGCGAGAAATGATAATAAAGCAGCGGCGAGGCCGAGTAGGTGCCGCTCGTCCCCTTGGCGTTCATCGTCACCTTGAACTTCGCCAGGTTGTCCCCGGCCAGCCGGTTGGCGGATTTGCCTTCCTGGCAGGCGTTGCGCTCGAACGCAGCGCGCTTTCCGGCATAGGGGCCGGACGTGATGTCATAGACCATCATGCCCGGGCTGGTGCTCCAGGTCTTGGGGCAAAGCGCCACGTCATTGGCATAAAGATCGATGGCGCAAAACGCGGCTTCGTCCTTCTGGTCGCCCTTGGAATATTCCCCGCCGGGGATCGGCGCGATCCGCACGCAGCGTTCCGTCACGCCTTTCGGGCTCGTGAAGGTCACCGCGTCGCCTTGCACGGCATCCGTGGCAAAGCCCGGCGAGGCGGCCATCGCGGCAGCGAGGAAAAGGGCGCGTCCTTGTATGGTCATCTGGTCCGGGGCCTCCTATTTCGGGCAGATCGCGGCGCGTTCGGCCTCGGTGATCTGCAGGGCCGGACTCACCTTGAACCGGTCGAACTTGGCGTCGATCCAGCTGTCGCAGCCGTTGCCGCAGGGCGCGCCGTTGCGGGCCTCATTCCAATAGGCCTTGGCGCGGTCTTCGGACCACCCGCAAAACTGGACAAGCGCCATGGCCGACAGCGCGCCCGAGGCATGCACACCCCACATGCAATGCACCAGAACCGGGCCTTTCGACGGGGTCTTGATGGTGTCGTGGATCGCCTTCATCACCGCGTCCGGGCGGCTCGACCGGGCGGCCTTGTAGTCCAGCGCGCCGCTGGCACAGCGGGTCGTGCCATAGTCGGTGTTCTTGCCGAAATCGGCGTAAAACGCGGTTTCGAACCCTTCCGAGCATAGCGCCGTTCGTTGCGCCTGGGACATGCCGGTGCGGCCCTTGTCGCCGCCCTTGAACCCGCTGCGATAAAGAACGCCGGACAACACCGGGCGGAAGAACGCCATGCCCTCCGGCGCACCGTCCGCGCTCCGCGCAAGCATCGCGCTTTGCGATGGCCCGCCAGACCGCGCGGTCACCTCCGCATGGCTGGCGCTGGCCAGCGCGCACAGGATCATCCCCGTTACCAGTTTCCGCATGACGGTTCTCCTTCTCGGCATGACCGCAGCTTTGGGCAATCGGTCGGGCATTTCAATAGCCGGCGGCGCATACCGTCGTTTTGCCAGGGCCCCGGCTCAGGTAATGAGACGGACCAGTTCTCTGGCCCCCCAGACAAGGCCGATCAGGATCGGCTGATGCAGCAGGTAAACCCACAAGGAATGCCGCCCCGCCCAGGCCAGCGGACCCAGCAGCGCAGGCAGGGGCCGCGAAGAGGGCGCAGCGGGCATGGACCTCCGACGCGCCCCCACGATCCGCGCCGCCAGCACGCCCAGCAGGACCGGCGCGAACCACGGAAAGACGGGCACGTAATCCACAGAGGGCGGCCAGGTCTGCGACAGTCCGGTCCACACGAGCCACGGCGCGTCGAAGACCGGGCTGCGCCACACGAATGGCAGCACAAGGACCCCCGCGGCGCTCAGAAAACCGACCCAGACAGGCAGCCGGAGAAAGAGAAGGGCCGCGACACTCGACACCGCGATGCAATGCAGAATCCCGAACTGAATGAACCGCGCGGGCATCGCGGCATAGGTCGCGGCGCTGATCGCGGCGGCGGCCAGGGCCAGCACGGCCAGCCGCCGCAGGAAAGGCCGCCACCGGATGCCCTTGCTATGGGCCAGCCACAGGCTGATCCCGGCGATGAACAGGAAACTGCCGGCGATCACGCGGGCAAAGTTCGGCCAAAACCCCGTCCGCATCGTGTCGGCGGGCAGAAACCCGAACAGCACAAGATCAAAGGTGAAATGAAAGATCACCATCGCGACCAACGCGCCCCCACGCGCAAGATCGAGGGCAGGAAGACGCCTAGCGGTCATCGGCGCCCGTCGGACCGATCTCCGCCTCGGCGTCCTCGGTGGGCTCATAGTCGTAATGCCACGGCTCGTTGGGATTGGTCAGCGGCCCGGTAAAGGACGGCCCCGCCGCCGCCACGCTGCCCGCAAGCGCGGCATCCCAGCCTTCCGCGCGCCAGACCGTCTCGATCCGGTCGCTGTCGGCGCGCGCGTGCAGCGTGCCGTCCTCGCGGCTGATCTGGAAATCGATGGCGTGCGCGCGGCCATGGCGGGTCAGGCCCGGCGCCGCCAGATGCGCCCTTGCGGTGTTGCGAAACCGTTTCAGCCAGCGCGCCGCGCGGTCGGCCTCGACATCCCCGTCCGAGGCCGACAGCACCTCGGCGTCGAAGGCCGATACGATCTCCTCTGCCGCCACCCCGACCGAGGCGTTCTCGTTCCAGTGCGCAATCTGAACATCCAGACTGCGCACGCGCGTGTTGGAATAAATCGCAAAGCCTGGATTCTGCGCGGCGAAATGGGCCTTGATGGCCTCGACCTCCGCCAGCAGCGCCGCCTGCGCGGGGCTGCCCTGAAAGGCCGAGATCTCCGCTTCGGTCCAGCTCCACCTGTCCCGAATGCCGTCACCCGCGCGCAGATAGCTGCGCAGCGCCAGAAGCTTGCGGCCAGGATCGGTAATGTCCCCGATCGCCTCCACGGCAATGGTCGGCGTCAGCGCGTCGATCACCGCGTCCAGCCGCGCGTCCGGCTCCGCCTGCACCCCGCTCAGCGGCAGCAGGCCAAGCGTGAGACCCGCAAAAACACTGCGCACTCGCGCGGTCATGCGGCGCGGGGTCCGGCGGGCGTCACTGGGCATCGGGCCGGATAATCGCCTTCGGCACGTCGAACCGAGACCCCGCGACGGACAACGCGACAGTCTCACCTTCGTCCACGCTGTCGACCCCGGCGATCATGCGGCCGTCCTGAAACGCATCGACGAATGTCCCGTCGGTAAAGCTGAACAACAGCGTGCCGCCATCGGGCGTGTAGACAACGAGGGCGGCAGAATGCGCGCCGTCATGCGCGAGGCCATAATCGCAGGTCCCCGGCGCGTCCTCCCCGGCGGTCTGACACTCTACGGTTCCGATCCGGTCGAACACACCGTCCTTGGCGCGCACCAGCGCGGGCGCGGACTGCAGGTATTCCGCCGCCGCCCAGCCCTCGCGGCCCGAAGCATCCAGAAATGCGATGCGGCACCAGTCGCGGTCGGTGCCATGCTCGCACCCCTCGTTGCGCAGAAGCGTGCCCGCCAGAACCCGCGTGACGACCTTCGCATCCGTGCTGGCCGTGCTGCGAATGTTGAGCGGCCCGCTCAGGCCGAAGACATTGACGTAGTCGGCCTCGAAAACGGCGGGCTCGGGCGGATTTTGGGCGGCTGCGGCGTCAAAGGCTCCGGGCACAAGCATCATGCTGTCGCCCTCCTTGGTCAGGGTCATCGCGCCCGAGACCGGGTTGAAGGCCACCGCGACCGCCCCGCTCAGCACGCGCAGCACCGCGTCTTCTTGCGCCGTCACCTCCGCGCCGGGACAGGCCATGCGCGTGGTCGCAAGCGGCTCGTCGACCAGCAGCAGCCCATCGGCGAAAAAGGCCGTTCCCATAAAGCCGTTGCAACCGGTCTTTCCCGAAAGCGCCCCCTCGTCGGACAGGCGCAGCCCGGCCTCGCCCTGCGCCGGGCTACCGTTGACCGTGTCGATGCGCCATTCCCGCGTTTCGGCCTGCGCGGCCTGCCCAAGCGTCAGGGTTAGGGCCAGCGTAGCCACGGTACCGGCAGCGGTTCGTCTCTGTGATCGGGTCATTCTTCCACGCCCTCCTCGGCGATGTCGGCGACGACGACGCCCTGCGTCTGATCCGCGGCGCCGGGAAAACACCCGCTCAACAGCAGGATGGACCCCAGCGCGGCGAGGCCGGGCAGGGCGCGGGACCGCCCGATGTAATCGATCCGTGCGTCCATGCGATCCTCCTCAGGACATGATGACAAAATCGCGGCCCGACCGGTTGTCGGGATGCAGCGGAAGATCGGTGAAGACATAGATCATGCCGGGATGCACGTGCTGCCGGATGGTTTCCGAAAAGGCCTTGTCGGTGCGCACCCGGCGCAGGTCGTGCAGGCCTCCGCTGCTGCCGGAATAGGTCAGCGCCTCCCAATGCATGCCCTGGGCCGCGTCATGCGCGCCTTTCAAAACGTAGACATGCGAGCCGAGCGGCTCTCCGTCCCAAATGAGCGGCCCGTCCGCGATCTCCCGGTCATTCTCGATGATCGCGATCTTCTTGTCGTGCGACGAGGCGATCATCGACGTGATCGGATGCGCTTCGTCCAGGTCCCAGTCCGAGGGATGCTTGCGCGGCTCCAGCGTGGCCAGAACGTCCTCGAACTCATGCTCGGCATAGCCGCCAAGGATCATGCCGGGATGCGCGACATCCATGGGGAAGTGATGCTCATCCGCGATGATGACCGGCGTACCCAGATGGGTCACGTCGAAAAGCAGCGCCGAAAACTTCAGCGGCAGGCGCACGCAGCCATGCGAGGCGGGATAGCCCGGCAGATTGCCCGCATGAAGCGCGATCCCGTCCCAGGTTAGGCGGTTGGTGTTGGGCATCGGCGCGTTGTTGTAGGTCGAGGACCTGTGATCGCGATCCTTCTGCAGAACCACGAAGACGCCCGTCGGTGTCGAATGGCCAGGCTTGCCGGTCGAACAGGTCGAGACCGCGATGCGCACGCCGTTGCGGTAGACATGCACCAGCTGCTCGTCGAGCGACACGATCACTGCCACCGGTCCGCGCGGCTGCCGCTCGGGATGCCAGGTGAACTCTCCCGGCTCCAGCGCGTGAATTTCCTTGTAGACGTGCTGCCCGAAAAGCGGCCCGGCCAGCATGGTAAGGCCAAAGGATCCGGCGCCTGCCAGAACGCCGCGGCGGGTCAGTTTCATCATGTTCAACTCCTTCAAGCGGGGCGGCGCGCGGTTTTGCAGGGTGCCGTCTGCATCGCCCGGAACGTCCGGCAAACCGAGGGCTTGCCGAGGATGGGGTGTGGGGGGACGGGATGCTCCGGCCCGTCCGTCAGGGGCAGGCGCGTCAGCCGCCCGCGGCGGTGAGGTTGTCCATCACGCTCTGGCACTGATCGGCGCTGCCGACCATGGCCGCCTCGTCGTCAAGCTGCGCGGTCGATCCAAGATCCTGCGCCGCCCGGGTCAGCACCTGATCGACCTGCTCGGCGGTCATCAGGCCCTCTTCCTGCGCGGCCTGCACTGTCGCGCAGATCCCCGCCGACAGACCGGTCGCCACGCCCGCGCCCATCATCGCACCGCCGCCAAGGCTCATGCCCCCGACGGCCCCGATAATCAGCCCGATCAGGCCGGCAATGATTTTTCCCATGTCCTTTGTCCTTCTGTTGTGTTGATCAAGGTCGTTTGCACGGGGCCGCTCAGGCCGTAACCCGGTTGCAGATGGCTTTCAGGATAACGATGTTCACGATCGGGGCCGCCGCCGAAAGCCAGGGCCGCAGACTGTCGTCCAAGGCGCCAAAAAGCAGGTTCCAAGGCAGGCCGAGCGGCAACAGGAACACCCCCGACAACGGGTCGCGCTCCTCTCCGAACCAGCCGAAGGTTCCGACGAGGAAGATGAAGACCGCCCCGACATAAAGCAGGATCAGGATCCAGATCGCAAAGCTGCATACCGTCTTCGCCATGCCACCACTTTCCTCTGCCGGTCTTCATTCATCTGGTCCGCGTGGATGTTGCTCATATCCGCGGGCCGGTGCGGCACGCCGCCCGGGCCTGCAAGAGACACCCTAGTTTGCCGCCTTCCGGATCAGCCGGACGATCAGGATCAACAGCACGGCCCCGATGAGTGCGGCAAGAAAGCTGCCGACGGTGCCACCAAGCGAAATACCCACCGCCGGCAGAACGTACCCCGCCAGGATGGACCCGCCGATCCCGATCAGGACATCGCCCCAGAACCCCGATCCGCCGCCCTTGACGATCAGGCTCGCCAGCCAGCCGACCACGGCGCCGACGATGATCACGAGGATCAGCCCGATCAGACCGCCTACCGCGCCGCCGACAATCTCCGCGGCCTGGTCCTGCGCCAACGCCGGACCGGCGAGACAGACGAGCACCGCACTCGCGCGGGCCGCGGCACATGGTTTGATCTGCATGGCTGTGCTCCTTTAACAGTCTTCCGCCGGCAGCATCTCGATATCCGAGAAGACCCCGTCCGACGTCGTGATGCGCGCGCAGGCGCCGGTGTCGCGGTTGAACCAGAACGTCGTAAGGCCTTCGCTGCGGATCGCTTCGAAGCCAAGCGCCGCAAGGCCGCCCTCGGCCTGTCCCGCCCGCGCGCCGACAAACCCGGTCACATCGCTCGGGCTTCCGGCAGAGGGCGCGGCCTCTTCGCTGCCCGCCATCGCGCCACCACCATCGTCGGCTGTTTCGGCTTCGCTTCCCGCCATCGCGCCGCCGCCATCGTCCGCCGTGGCGGTGTCCTCGGTCGCGCCTGATCCGCCTTGCGCCTCGATTGACGCGCCGCTGCCGTCATTGGACACAAGACAGCGCCACGTGGTCCCGTTGGCATCCTCCAGCATCACCAGCGAATTGGCCTCGGAAAACTCGGTGCTTTGCACGGTGCCGCCCACTGCGCCCTCTTGTGCGCGCAGCGCGTCGATGCATCCGTCGATCGCGTCCTGCGTGACTTCGGAAGGTGCGACAGCATCCTGGCTTGAGGCCTCTGCGGGCGCGTCTTCCTCGGGCTCGGGCGCGTCGGCCATGGCCCCGCCGCCGTCATCCGCCGTCGCGGTGTCCTCGGTCTGCGTTTGCGTCTGGGCCGGTGTCGTCTCCGGCTGGGCGCTCTGCGTGCTCTCTGACGACCCGTTTCCGCTCTCTTCGGCAGGCGCGGCTTCGTCTTCCTGGCAGGCTGCCAGCGCAAAAAACGCGACGCTGCAATATAAAAGCCTTCTCATCTTTTGATCCCTCAATTTACGTCATGATCGCCCTTTGGTGCCGGCGCGGCCGTCCCGCCGCCGCGCGCGTCTTACCCGGTGTGCAGACCGGCACGCGTGGACGCGTGCCTGCCTTTTTCATATGTGCCGACCTGCGCTTAGCAGTCTTCGGCCGGCACCATTGTGACGCTGGAATACCGCCCGTCCGAGGTGGTGATCTCAGCACAGGCGCCAGTGTCGCGGTTGAACCAGTAGGTCGTCAGGCCCTGGCTGCGGATCGGCTCGTAGCCAAGCGCGCGCAGACCGCCCTCGGCCTGTCCGGCCCGCGCGCCCTGGAAAGACGTCACGTCCGAAGAGCTTCCGACGCTCGGCGTTCCTTGCGCTGGCGCCGAGGATCCGCTGTCTTCCACACAGCCCGCCAGTGCGGCGATTGAGGCAAGTCCGACAAAAAGTTTCAAAGGTTTCATGCTGGTCCTTTCAGTATTGCATGCTTGGTCGCTGATTTAATCGATGCTGAAGATCACGTTGAAAGACTGGGCGCTGCCGCCCGAATTCATGACCTCGAACTTGTGCTCCCCGGTTTGCCAAAGCTCGCCGCGGTATTCCTTCCCGGGCCCGCCCTGATCGGCCAGCGACCCGTCCGGATTGTAGATCCGCCAGGACAGCACCGATGCGTCCGCGGCCAGACGGAAATAGAGATTCTGTCCCGCCTTCGCGCCAAGCAGATACGTGACCGAAGTGTTCGGCCCAAGCTGATCGCCAAGTTCCGTGCCGGTCGTTCCGGCGCTGAAGGTGACACGCTCCATGCGGCTGGCGCTGGGAAGTTGGGTGGCCTGTCCCTGACCGCCGGGTTGCGGCAGCGACAGGAACCGCGCGGCGACCCAACCCGACGGCCCGCCGGCCGAGGGTTCGACCTTGCACCACTGCTGACCGTCCGACAGGGTGCAGCCGCCGGTGTTGCGCATAACAGTGCCGTTCGTCACCTTGCCGACAAGGCCCCCGCTCGCCCGCGGCGCGTCCCGCACGTTCAGCGTTCCGCCCGCGGTCGAAAGATTGACGATGAAAAAGTCCTCTTCTGGCAACATGTCCGGGCTTGACCCAGAGGCGGGGGTGCTGCTGCCGCTGCTGGCGCCCGTGGGCGTGATATAAAGGTTGATCGCATAGCCCACGGTCTTGCCGGCATCGCGATCGTTGCCCATCAGATAGACACGGATCGCCCAGTCGCCATCCGAAGGAACCGTCACTTCGGCGCGGTTGTCGTCATCCATGTGACCGGTATAAAGCCCGTCGAAATCCTTGCCCGCCGGCAGGATGTTGAAAAAGGCCGATCCGTTGCCATTCGTGGCCGTCACGTCCAGCGCGACGACCATGGTCTGACCGGCGCGGGCGTTGACCACGTAATCGATGTATTCGTCACCGACGATCGTGCCATTGATCTGCGTGTCGGTCGCGCCGCTTTCGAACTGGATCCGCACGCTGTCCTGCGCGGACGCGGCCGGTGCAAGCGCCCCGCCTGCAACGGCTGAAAGAAGGATGGCCGAAAACACTCCGGCCCGTGACCGAGCCCGTGAAAAGGACAGGAACATGGGGATTATTCTCCGATATAGCGGCAAGACACATAGCCCTGCAGCTGGGGTGTCTCGCGAAGCGCGACCAGGCACCAGCCGTTGCCTTCCCGCGACAGCAGGTCCAACTCACGCCCCGGCGGAAGGCCGACGATGGTTTCGTAATTCGTGCCGGGGCCGCGCCGCAGGTTTAGCATGTCGTCCGACGCCACGCCGACGACACGGTAAAAGTCGGGCCCATCGGCTTCGGCTTGCGCTCCGATAGGGGGCAGGGCTAGGGCGAAGGCGACAAGGGCTGCTGCAAGTTTCGAGTGCATGTTTGGACAGAGGCTCCTGTAATTCGGTTCGGTCTTCGGAATTCAATCAACAAACGTCACGCTACATGACGAACTCTGCATTCACGTCGGCGGACCGCAGGCTTGGCGCCGCGCAATGCGGCCTGCGCATGAGACAGGTGAGCTTACGGATAAAAAGTCATCTTGCCCGACCAAAGCTGACTGATGCTGAGTCCCTCGATTTTGAAGTTTACGATAGGGAAGAACAAAGTAAACAGACAGGGCGAAAGTATGCGGTTCGGCGATTTTTTCGGTCTACGGCAAGGATTCGCCGCGACGCGGCGCGCGCAGCCCGGCAACGATCCGCCTTAGCCGTCCACCGCCTTCAGCTCTTCGGCCAGCGCCTGCGCAGCAGAGGCCCGCGATTTGCCCAGACCCCCGATCAGCGCATAGGCCGCCGGGGTCAGGAACAGCGTGAAAACCGCCGCAAGGCCAAGGCCGCCGACGATGACCCAGCCGATGGCGGCGCGCGCCTCGGCGCCCGGGCCCCCGCCCAGGATCAGCGGCAGCCCCGACATCACCGTGCAAATGAGCGTCATCGCGATGGGCCGCAGCCGCGCCTGCGCCGCCTCGTAGGCCGCGTCGACCACGGGCCTGCCCCGGTCGCGCAGCTGATCGGCGAACTCCACCAGCAGGATCCCGTTCTTTGCCATTACCCCGATCAGCATCAAGACCCCGATCTGGCTGTAGATGTTGATCGTCGTCCCCGTCAGCAGCAGCGCATAGATCGCCGCGCAGACCCCGAAGGGCACCGTGATCATCACCACCAAAGCGCTCGTCAGGCTTTCAAACTGCGCCAGCAGCACCAGGAACACCACCAGCAGCGCGATCACATAGGTCACCGTCAGCGCCGACGACGTCTCGTCAAGTGATGCGGCCTCACCGAGAAAGATCAGCCCGATCCCCTCCGGCAACTCCTCCTGCGCCAGCGCCCGCACCTCGTCGATCATCTCGCGCAGCGTCACCTCGGGCGCCACGCTTGCGTCGATCTCGATGGCCCGGCGCTGGGCATGGCGGTCAAGCTCGGCGGCCACGCCCTTTTCCTCGAAGGTCACGATCTGGCTCAGCGGCACCAGATCGCCCGCGTCCGAACGGATATTCAGGTTCATCAGATCCACCGGGTCGCGCACCGCGCCCGCCGCCGATTGCAGCAGGATCGGGATGGCTTCGTCCTCGATGGTCAGCTCGGCGATCTCGTCCTCGTCGATCAGCGCACGCAGCGTGCCCGACAGCGTCGCCATCGGCACCCGCAGATCGCTCGCGCGCTGCCGGTCCACCCCGATGCTCAGCTGCGGCTGGGTCGCCTGGTACTGCACGCGGATACGCGACAGGCCTTGGATATCCTCCATCGCCACCGCGAACGCATCCGCCGCCACGGCGATATCGGGGTAATTCGGCCCGGTCAGCGCGATGCTCAGCCCGCCCCCCGAACTGCCCCGCAGGCCCAGCGAATTGCCTGACCGCACGAAGGGACGTGCGCCCGGCAGCCCCTCCAGCGCCGGGCGGATCGCGTCCTCGATCTCGCCCTGGCTGATCTCGCGCGCCTCCCACGGGACAAGACGCATCCCGATGCTGCCGCGGTTTAGGTCGTAACGCCCGGTGATCGAATAGATGCCGCGCCCCACACCCTCGTCCACGAAGGGCTGCAGCGCCTCCTCGACCTTCACCACCTGCCGGTCTGTGTAATCAAGCCCTGTGCCGTCCGGCCCTTGTATCCAGACCGAGATTTCGCCGCGGTCCTCCTTGGGGACAAGCTCGGCGCCCAGATCGTCATAGACAAGCCCCGCGCCCCCGGCCAGCAGGGCCGCGCCCACCAGCGTCACCAGCGGCGCGCGGATCATCGGGCGCACCAGCGCGGCATAGGTCCGGCTCAGCCACGCCCCCAGCCCGTCGAAGATCCCGTTGCCCTGCGCCAGCCCCTCGGACAGCGAGGCCAGCATCGGACACATGGTCAGCGCCACGAAAGATGAAATGCCCACCGTCACCGCCAGCATGAAACCGAACTCGGTGAACAGCCGCCCGGCGTCGCTTGGCAGGAACGAGATCGGCACGAAGACCGCGATCAGCGTGATCGTCGTGGCGATGACCGCGAAAAAGACCTGCCGCGCGCCCAGAACGGCGGCGGCCCGGCGGCCCATGCCCTCCTGCCGGCGTCGCTGGATATTCTCGGTCACCACGATGGCGTCATCCACCACCAGACCCGTGGCCAGAACCAGTGCCAGAAGTGTGATCAGGTTGATCGAAAATCCCATGAGCCACAGCCCCGCGATGGAGCCCATCAGCGCGATCGGGATCGTCACGGCGGGGATCAGCGTCGCGGTCAACCGCCCGAAGAACACCCAGATCACCGCGATCACGATCACCAGCGCCAGCGCCAGTGTCTTCAAAACCTCGGCAATCGCGCCCCGGATAAAGACCGCGTCGTCATTCGTCACCTGAAAGCCCAGATCGGGAAACCGCAGCTTCAGCCGCTCGATGGCGCGGCTCACCTCGCCCGAGATCTGCACCGTGTTCGACTGCGCCTGCCGCACGATACCCAGGCTGACCACCTGCCGCCCGTTAAGGCGCGCCACGCTGTCGGGCGTCGCCAGGCCGAAATAAACGCCCGCCACATCGCCCAGCCGCACTCGGTCGTTCAGCATCAGGTCTTCGATCCGTGCGGGGTCGGCCACCGTGGCGTCGGCGCGCACCAGAACTTCCAGCGGGCCGGAGGCAAAGCTGCCCACGGGCACGTCGAACTGCGCCGCGCGCAGCACTTCGGCCACTTCCCCGATAGAAAGCCCGAACGCCGCCAGCCGGTCTGGCTCCACCGCCACGCGCAAGACGCGCTGCCGGTCCCCGAAAAGCACCACCTCGGCCACGCCTTCCACGGCGGTGAACTCGGTGGCGATGGCGTCCTCCACCAGCCGCGTCAGCGTGTCGATGGATCGCTCGTTCGACCACACGGCCACGTCCACGATGGGGTCCGCGTCCTGCTCGGACTTGACCACGAACAGGTCTTCCACCCCGTCGGGCAGACGGTTCTCGATCCGGCTCACCGCCTCGCGCACATCGTTCGATGCATTGGCCAGATCGCGGTCGGCGCTGAACTCGACCCGCATCCGGAAATTGCCCTCTTCGGACGAGGTGCGCACCGATTCAACGCCGGCCACCCGCGCCACAGCCCCCTCGACCAGCGACGACACCTCGGCGTCGACAGTGGTGGGCGAGGCACCGGGATAATTGGCGCGCACCGACACGATGGGCCGGTCCACATCCGGCAGTTCCCGCACCTCGACGCCGAATAGCGCCCCGATCCCGGCGATGGCGATCAAAAGGCTCATGACGGCGGCCATATAGGGCCGCCGCACGCTCAGATCCGAAAGACCGCCGCCGTCAAAGCTCATGAACTGGCCTCGGTCGATTCGTTGAGCACATCAAGCGTCACGCCGGGGCGCAGGCGCTGCGTGCCTTCCACGACGACCGGTTCGCCTTCCTCCAGCGGGCCGTCGACGATGACCAGCCCGGCTCGCCGTCGGATCAGGCGCACCGGCACCTCCTCGGCCGTGCCGTCGCGCGCCCGCCAGACCAGAAGCGACCCGCGCGAGAATTGCACCGCCAGTTCGGGCACGGCCGGGTACGCCGCGCCGGGCAGGTCCATGCGCACCGAGAAGGACGCGCCGGGGCGCAGAATATCGGCGCTGTTGTCGATGCTGGCCCGAATGCGCGCGGTGCGCGTCGCCGGGTCCACCCGGCTGTCTATGGCGGTGATGCGCCCGTCAAAGCTGCGCCCCTCGACCGCGGGCGTACGCGCCGTGACGGTCAGGCCCGGCTCCACACGGCTCAGAAACGCCTCGGGCAGGTCGAATTCCACCAGAATGCTGCTGCGGTCGTCGAAGGTTGCGACCGCGTCCTCGGCGGCCACGCGGTCACCGCGCTCGACCGACGCGATACCGGTCACCCCGTCGAAGGGCGCGCGCAGGCTGCGGTCCTCCAGATCGGCGCGCGCCTGTTCCAGCTCGATGCGGGCCACCTTGAAATCGGTTTCCACCTGTTCCAGCCGCGTTTGCGCCGCGGCGCCTGTGTCCTGCAGCGCGCGGTATCGCTCGCGCTCCTGCGTGGCCCGTTCCAGCTGCGCTTCGGCCAATTCCACCGCCAGACGTTCGTCGGTGTCGTCAAGCTGCAGCAGAACCTCGTCTTCCGCAAACGTCCGGTCCGGGCTCAGGCTCAGCGCCGTGATCCGCCCGCTGGCCGGGGCCCGCAGCGTGACCGAGCGTGCGGCATAGCCCGTGCCGATGGCCGAAAAGGTCAGGTCATCCCTGACGATCCGCACCGGCTCGGTGATCACCGGCACCCCGTCGCGGTTCCGCTCGGCCCGGGCGTCGCCTGCCGTAGTCCCGGTCACCGAGGCCCAGAGCGCGCCCAGCTCCGCACGCATGCCCCACGCCGCCGCGCCGATCCCGATCAGGATCGCACAGATCAAAAGCTGTTTGCCGAAAGAGGTCCGTGTCACGCCGCGCCGTCCGCCATATGAGATCGCAAAGAGTATAGCCCGCCGCCGCCGGTCGTCACGTGCGCCGCGCGGCCCAGCCTAGCACATCCGCGTGAGGCAGCGGCGCAAAAGCTTACGCGGCGCGCAGGCCGAGGATCTCACGCGCCTGCGCGGGCGTCGCAACGGGGCGCTCGTATTTCTCGCAAAGCTCCGCCGCCCGCCGGATGAGCGCCGCGTTCGACGGCGCGAGCGTGTCGCGATCCAGCCGGACGTTGTCTTCCAGCCCCGCGCGGGTATGCCCGCCCGCCGCGATGGCCCATTCGTTGACCCGGATCTGGTTCGCCCCGATCCCCGCGGCGCACCAGTTGGCCCCGGGCGCCCGGTCGCGCATCAGCTTGACGTAAAAGTCGAACACCTCCCGGTCGGCGGGCATCGCGTTCTTCACGCCCATCACGAACTGCACGTATAGCTTTCCGAAAATCTCGCCCGCCTCGTGCAGCCGGATCGCCTGAAGGATGTGGCTCAGATCGAACGCCTCGATTTCCGGCGTGATCTCATGCTCGCGCATCAACCCCGACAGATAGGCGATCAGGTCGGGCGGATTCTCGTAGACCCGCGTCGGAAAATTGTTCGAGCCCACCGAAAGCGAGGCCATGTCCGGCCCGAGCGGCAGCATCCCGCCCCGCGCCTGACCCGCGCCCGACCGGCCACCGGTCGAGAACTGCACGATCATGCCCGGGCAATGCGCCTCGATCCCTTCCTTCAGACGGGCGAATTTCTCGGGGTCCGAACTGGGCGTGCCGTCGTCGTTGCGCACGTGACAATGCGCGATGGCTGCCCCCGCCTCGAACGCCTCGTGGGTCGACTCGACCTGTTCGGTCACGGTGATCGGCACGGCGGGGTTGTCGGCCTTCGTGGGAACCGACCCCGTGATGGCCACGCAAAGGATGCAGGGAGTGTACAAATTGGACAAAGCGGGTCTTGAGGTTGCTACAATTTGTACAAAACATGCCCCGGCGGCCCTGCGCGCGCAAGCCGCCATCGCGCGCTTTGGTGACTTGCCGACCGTCGCGGACCGTGCCACGATTTCGAGAAATTCGAAAATCAAACCCGGCAGGCGCGCACGCATGACCCGCTCGACACTCAGTCTCAAGGGCCTCGAAGTCTTTCAGGCCGTCGCCTGTGGCGGGTCACTGCAAGAGGCCGCGCGCCGCCTTGGGCTATCCATCAGCACCGTCTCGCATCACTTAGGCGGGCTGGAAAAGGCCGTGGGTGTCGCGCTGATCGATCACCGCAGGCGGCCCCTGCGCCTGACCTCCGAGGGCGAGACCCTGCTTGCCCGCGTGGACGAATCCTTGGGTCTTCTGCGCAAGGGCATGGCAGAGGTCGTCTCGAAAGAACCCGGCACTCTGGTGCGCGCGCTGCGCCTTGCACTGATCGAGGATCTCGACGCCCAGGTCACGCCGGCGCTGGCCGCCCGGCTCAGCCGCGATCTGCGCAGCTGCGACCTGTCGTTCCGCTCGCGGCCCAGCCACGACATCCTGACCTTGCTGCAGACCGAAGAGATCGATATCGGCATCGCCTCCGCCGCCGAATTCCGCGCAACCCGCCTGGACGAACGCCCGCTTTTGCGCGATCCCTACGTGCTTGTTGCCCCGCGCGGCCAGGAAGGCACGCCCGACGCCTTCCTGCGCGGCGCGTCCCGCCTGCCGCTTCTGCGCTACAGCCGCAAACAGCTGATGGGCCGCCGCATCGAGGCGCAGCTGCGTCGCCTGCGGCTCGACATTCCGGCGCGGCTCGAATTCGAAAGCACGCCGGCGATCCTGTCCATGGTGGCCGAAGGCCAGGCCTGGACGATCACCACCGCACTCAATGTCGCCTCGGCCGGTGCGCTCGTTCCGCGTCTGCGGGTCCTGCCGTTCCCGGATGCGGGCTTCGTGCGGCCGTTGTCGGTCTTTCATGCCGAGGCCGTGCCGCACCGTGTTGTGTCGCTCTTCGAGGCGACGGTTCGCCCGCTTCTGCGTGACCGGGTGATCGCGCCCACCGTGGCGCAGGTGCCTTGGCTTGCCCCGGATTTCAGGCTGCTGACGGGGTAGGGGGCTCAGCCGCGCGGCGGCGTCAAGATCCGGAACCGTGAACGGATCTCCGCGTCCTGTGCCCGGCTCAGGTAGACGGGGCGGTGGGTGTCGAGGATCTCGCGCGCCTGCGTGCGCGCCGCCGCCCGGATGTCGGGTGCGCCCTTCTCGTGCCAGGTTACGGGTGCATCGCGGTCGGCCAGCGTGGAATAGACGTAATCGCGCTCCATCGCCGCGTAGGTCTGTGCTGCGCCAAGGAAATGACCCTCGCCCAGAACCGCCTCGCAAATCGCCTCGAACCCTAACGTGTCCTCGCTCACCTCGATCCCGCGCAGCATCCGGTAGATGGCCGCGTGCATGTCGTTGTCCAGCACGAAAGCCTCGAAACTGACCCCCAGAAGCGATGCGGTCATGCCCGAGCTTTCGTAGATCAGATTGCCGCCCGCCAGCCCCGCCGCAAGCGCCGTCAGCCCTTTTTCCACACCATATTGGGCGTCGACCGCCTTGGCGTCGGTCATCGCCGCCGCCACGCCCGAGGGCAGGCCAAGCCAGTTCGATATTTGCGCCGAGGCGGCGTTCATCACCGCGATTTCACCCCCGCCACCGGCAAAGGCCCCGGTGCGCAGGTCGATCACCAGCGGCCAGTTGGAAAAGACCATCGGATGACCTGGTTTGATCGCGTTGACCATGACAAGGCTCGCCAGCGTCTCGGCCAGCGACTGCGCCAGGAACCCCGCCAGCGTCGCCGGGGCCGTCGCGCCCGATTGCGCGGCGGTGATGCAGGAGACGGGGATGTTGTGCGCAAGGCAGGCATAGACCACGTCGACCGCGTCGGCCCCGAACCGCATCGGCGAAATCACCGGGCTGATATGCGCCTTGAGGAATGGCCTTTGGGCAAAGGCGCCGTCACCGCCCGCCGCGATATCCAGCATCTGCACGATAGGCGCCACGTGATCGGCCAGGGTAAAGGCCGTGGCGACCGGCTTGGTGGTGTTGGCGATCAGGGCATAGGCGGTGTTCACGTCAAGATCGACCATGTCCGGCACGTCCGTTGCGATGCAGCAGCGCGTGAACCAACTCACATTCTCAAGCGTGTCCTGCAGGCGGGTGAAGTCATGCAGATCGGCCAGTGTCGAGGGCCGGTAACGCCCGGTTTCGAGATCAAGCGTTTGCACTGCCGCGCCGCCGGTGCCGAAATACACCGCGCGTCCGCCGATCTCGATCGACCGGTCCGGATCGCGCCCGTGCAGTACGAACCGCTTGGCGGCTGTGTCGATGGCGGTCTCCACCAGTGCCGGGGGTAGGCGCACCCGCCCGTCGCCACGATCCTCCGCGCCGGCGGCGCACAGATCGCCCATCAGTCGTGGGGGAACGTCGCCCAGCCCTAACTCGGCCAGAAGGCGCAGCGCCGTGCTGTAGATCGCCTCGATTTCCGTCTCGGTCAGAGGGGCGTAGCGACCGCTGATCTGGCCCGGCGGCGACCGGTTGGGCGCAGGCCGCGCGCGCTGCGCCAGCTTCTCCTGCCGCCCGCCGCCGCGCCGTGCCCCGTTGCGTGTCATGCCCTGCCGTCGCTCCCTTTTGCGCCAGAGGACCGCAGTCCCGTGCCGCCCTGCAAGACAAACGTAACCGCTGCGGCCAAATTCGATCTTAGTTTCGAAAATATCGAAAATGCAGAGACCCATCTTGCCAATTCCCTGGCTTTCCCCCGACGCTTTTTCTCAGCTATTTGGCGGAGGTATCATGAAATCCAGGGTCAAAGTCGTGATCATCGGCGGAGGAATCGCTGGTATTTCAACGCTTTACCACCTTTGTCAGGAAGGGTGGACCGATGTCATGCTGCTGGAACGCGATGAGCTTACCTCTGGCACCACTTGGCACTCCGCTGCGCAGGTCACAAACTTCGGTATGACCCAGACGATGGTCGGTCTAAAATCTCATTCCATCAAGCTTTACAAGGAGTTGGCGGACGATCCCGATTATCCGATCAACTATCATCACGGCGATGGCGGCCTGCGTCTGGCCAATACCGAGGCACAGATGGACGGCTACCGCCATTTTGCTTCCATGGCCCGCGGTATGGGCGTAGACTTTGAAATCATTGATAAAAACGAGTGCGCCCGCCGCCATCCCCTGATGTCTACCGACAATCTGATCGGCGCACTCTGGGATCCGCTGGATGGCGATATCGACCCGGCGCAGCTATGTCAGGCGCTCGCCCGCTGCGCCCGCATGGCCGGCGCAGAGATTCATCGACACACGCCCGTGACGGGATTGCGACAGAGGCAGGACGACACCTGGACCATCGAAACCGCCAACGGCGAGGTCCATGCGGATTTTATCGTGAATGCAAGCGGTTACCGGGTGAACGAGGTGGGCGCCATGATGGGCGTGCACCACCCGGTCATGTCTATGGAGCATCAGTACTTCATCACCGAGGAGATCCCCGCCATCCGAGAGGCAGGCCACCGGATGCCGCTTATTCGTTGTCCGATCAGCGATTTCTATTCCCGGCAAGAGAAGTACGGCCTGCTTGTCGGCTTTTACGAGCAAGACTGCCGAACATGGGGGATGGACGGAATCGATCCTTATTTCAGCAATGATCTCTGTCCGAATGACCTTGACCGGATTACCGACGTGCTGGACGACGCGTTTGCCCGAATGCCCGCGCTCATGACTGTCGGGATCAAGTCGGTGATCAACGGTCCCATCACCTATACGATCGACGGTGCACCGCTGGTCGGACCGGTTCCGGGCAAAAGAAATGCATTTTGTATCATCGGTTTGCGCGCCGGTCTTGGGGAAGGGGGCGGGCATGGGTGGCTTTTGGCGCAGCAGATCGTGCATGGCGAGGCGTGCTATGACACGTGGCCCCTCGATCCGCGCCGCTTTACCGGGCACGGCACCGCCGAGCTATGCGCGCAGAAAGCCATAGAAGAGTACCGCAACGAATTCCGGTTTCATTTCCCGCACGAACATCGTCCCGCAGGCCGCCCGGTCAAGACGACGCCTCTGACACCGGTACTGGACGCCGAGGGTGCGGCCTTCGGTGTGGTCAACGGTTGGGAAAGGGTTGATTTCATCAAGCCGGATCAGGGCTTTACCGAGACCAAAAGCTTTCGTTTCACCGAAGTTGAAGACCTCGTCGCGCAAGAGGTTTCGGCCGTGCAGACCGCCGTCGGCCTTTGCGAAGTGAACGGGTTCACACGGTACGAGATCACCGGAGCGGATGCGCAGGCCGTCCTCGATCGCGTGATCTGCGGCCGTCTGCCGCGACATGAGGGCCGCGTTGGGCTGGCCTACTTGCTCAATCAGCACGGTATGATCAAATCGGAGGCAACGATCGCCAACCTGCCGGCCGGGTGCAACGGCCCTGCGCGCATATGGTACGGCGCCGCTGCGGCAGCGGAATGGCACGACCGAGACTGGTTGCTTGGCCACGTTCGGCCCGGAGAGGACTATAGACTGCGATGTCTGACAAACGCTTGGACAACGCTCGTTCTGGCGGGTCCCAAGGCGCGCGCCGTGCTGTCAGCGGCCTCTCGCGAGGATTGGTCGACTGACGCATTCCCGGCACTATCGGTGCGCGAAACGTTCGTCGGGATCGCGCCCGCCGTAGTCATGCGCGTGAGTTTCTCCGGCGAATTGGCCTATGAGATACATGTTCCCAATGCACAGCTCTACGCCGTCTACGCGGCTTTAAGCGCGGCAGGCGCACCTTTCGGCCTGCGCCTTTTCGGCGCGCGCGCGGTGGAGTCGATGCGGCTTGAAAAGGGCTACCTGCACTGGAAATCGGAACTTATTTCCGAAGTCGACCCGTTCGAAGCCGGTCTCAGCCGGTTTGTAAAATTGGACAAGCCGGATTTCACTGGTCGCGACGCCTTGGCGGCCCGCGTGGCAAAGGGGCCGCAGCGGCGCTTGGTGACGCTCAATATAGATTGCGACGACCGTCCGGCGCAGAGCGGAGCTTCCGTCATGGACGCAGACAAAGTTGTCGGAACCGTCACATCCGGGGCATGGGGGCACAGGACCGGCATGAACCTAGCCCTGGCCTATGTCCTGCCCGACCTCAATGATCCTGGAACCGCTGTGCAGCTTGATCTTTTGGGGGACCGGATCGATGCGCATGTGATCGCGCCGTCTCCTTATGATCCTTACGGTGTGCTTGCGCGCGGATAATCGTGAAAGCCGAAAAAAGAACAGGGCCGGACGTGTCCGGCCCTGTTGAAGTCTCTGCTATGCGGCGCTTACTGCGCCGGAGAGGAAGTGGCCTGAATGTCTTCAGGCGCGTCGAAACCGTGCCCGCTCAGGTCCTTGATGGTTTCTCCGCTGTCGTTCCAGCCTTGGATTTCTTCCGGTGTCGCCTTTGGCGAGAAGAACCCGGTAATGGCATAGAAGATCCCGAACACCGGCGCGAGCCAGCAGGCAAACGCCAACGGGATGTAGAGGAGATTTTCAAGGTTGCCGTCCTGTACACCAAGCGCGAGCGCACTGATGACGAAGGCACCGCCTGCATTCCACGGGATCAACGGAGACATCAGCGTACCGCCTTCCTCAATGGCGCGGCTGAGGTTGAGAGTCGAATAACCCATCCCGCGATAGACCGGCGCATACATCCGGCCCGGAAGGGCGATCGACAGATACGGATCACCAGCCACAAGGTTGGTGGCGATCGAGGTGCCGATGGCCGAGGATTGCACACCGGCAAAACTGCGCACCTTGCTCATGATGGCGTTGATGATGGTTTCCAGACAGCCCGTCCGCTCCAATGCGCCACCGAAGCCAAGTGCGATCAGAATGAGCGAGATCGTCCACATCATCGATTGGATGCCGCCACGATTGAGCAACGAGTCGATTTCCGACACACCTGTGTCGATGGAATAGCCGCTATTGGCAAAGGTGAAGACGTCATGCAGACCCACACCCTGAAAGCCGATTGCCATCAAACCACCGGCCACGACGCCGGCGAACAGCGAGGGGATTGGCGGCTGCTTGGTCACGGCAAGGGCAATGACCAAAAGGGCGGGCACCAGAAGCCAAGGCGAAATCCAGAAGTTGTCCTGCAAGGCGGAGGTGATGCTCTCGATCCGCTCAAAGGACGTTTCACCGCCATCGATCAATGCGAAACCGGCCCACGTATAGATACCAAGCGCGATCAGCATCGCCGGGACTGTGGTGGGCATCATGTTTCGGATGTGATCGAAAAGGTCCGTTCCGGTCACCGCCGGCGCCAGGTTCGTGGTATCGGACAGCGGCGAAATCTTGTCGCCGAAAAATGCGCCGGAAACCACCGCACCGGCGGTCCAGTACATCGGGATGCCGAAACCCGCGCCGATCCCCATCAAGGCCAGACCGACCGTACCGACGGTGCCCCAGGATGTCCCGAGCGAAAGCGATACGATTGAACAAAGTATCATTGCCGCCGCTAGGAAAATTTCGGGCGAAAGGATCACCAGTCCGTAATATATAAGCGTCGGCACGGTACCCGAAGCGATCCAGACACCGATTATCATGCCGACCGTGATCAGTACCGAAACAGACGGCAGCGATACATGAATCACATGAAATACGCCGTCCTGAATGTTTGGCCATTTGTGCCCGAGATAAAGCCCTACCAGCGCGGTGATGGCGAGACCGATGGACAACGGAATGTGTGGTGTAAAGTCATCGAAATAGAAAAGCTGAAGGCCAAGAACGGCCAAGGTCAGCACGACGGGTACTAGGGCGAGGCCGAGCGATGGCTCACGCACGTTGGGATCGTCAGTCGACATGAAGTCTACTCCTTTTTATGAATTTCGAAAGGAAAGTTGGCGAGAGAGATAAACGGGTGCGTCAGCTGCGCACCCGTTCACCGATTACTCCGCAGACGCCAGCAAGCTGGCGTTCCCGCCTGCGGCGGTCGTGTCGATACAAAGATGGCGTTCCACCACGTAGCGCTCGGGCGCGACGATTTCTGTCTCCAGCGGAAGGATCGGGCCTTTTCTTCGGGCCAGCGCCTTGCGCAAGTTGCGCGTCCAATCAGACGCGCCAGCGGCTGCAATCACGTGTGCGCCGTCAAGTTCGGTCAAGGTGTCGGCTCCGACCGTGCCATCGATGGCGACCACCGGGGCGCCGGCATCGGCCAGAGGTTTCGCCGCACTCTCGACACCGGGCGCGACAAGAATGACGCCGCAACCCGCGCCAAGTGCCTGCACCGCTTGCGCAAGCGCGATTTCCGCCGTTGGGCCGAGACAAAGCGTCGTTCCTTTTGGATACATGCTCAACCGGTTGCTTTCACCGGTCGGGCCGGGAAGCGTCTGCGCAGTCATGTCGAAAGCCGCCGTTTCCGTCAGTGCCTTTCGCACGGATCCCGATTGGCCCGAAAGCGCCTTGCGCAGCACGGCAACTCGATCGCCGCGCGCCGCCCAATTACGACTGTCGAGCGCTGCGATGGCCGAAGTTAGCCGCTTTGTACTGACCTCTTCCGCCCTTGGCGCATCGTAGGATGTCGATTTGCCGGTACGGCGGAAGCGGGTAAGATAGAGCGGCCCACCTGCTTTGGGTCCGGTACCCGACAGGCCCTCGCCGCCAAAAGGCTGAGAGCCGACAATGGCGCCGATCTGATTGCGATTGACGTACGTGTTGCCAACGTGGATGCGGTCGACGATCTGCTGCACGCGGTCATCAATGCGGGTGTGCAGGCCAAAGGTCAGGCCGTACCCTCGCGCATTGATTGCGTCGACCACCTTGTCGATTTGACTGGCCTTGAAGGTTGCCACGTGCAGGACCGGGCCGAAGATTTCTTTCTCCAGGTCAGCGATACCCCCGACCTTGACCACGGCAGGACGCACATAGCTGCCGGTTTCGGGTGCCTCGACCGCCTTGAGCAGCCGACCGGCTTTGTCCTGCTTTGCCGTGTACTCCGAAATTTCGGTTTGAGCGTCTGCATCGATGACGGGCGACACATCGGTGTCAATGTTCCAAGGGTCGCCGATGCTGAGCGCTTCCATGGCGCCATAAAGCATTTCCAGAAGGCGGTCGCGGGCCTCTTCTTGAACGTAGAGCATGCGAAGGGCCGAGCAGCGCTGCCCTGCCGACTGGAAGGACGAAATCAGGATATCCCGGACAGCCTGTTCGGTCAGGGCCGTCGAGTCGACAATCATCGCGTTTAGACCGCCCGTTTCGGCGATGAGTGTCGCTTCGGGGCCAGCGTTCTCCGCAAGCGCCTTGTGAATGATTTGAGCCACCTCGGTCGACCCCGTGAAGCAGACACCCGCGATGCGCGGATCGCTTGTCAGCGGACCGCCGACTGTCGGGCCGTCCCCGGGTAGCAACTGCAAGGCGTCGTCGGGCAGCCCCGCGTCACGCATCAGTTCGACCGCGCGCGCAGCGATCAACGGTGTCTGCTCGGCGGGCTTCGCGAGGACGGTGTTACCTGCCACAAGCGCGGCCGCAATCTGTCCGGTAAAGATCGCAAGCGGGAAATTCCATGGGCTGATGCAGACGAAGACACCGCGACCCGAACCCGGATCCTCTTCTTCAAGCCGTTCAGCTTCGTTGGCGTAGTAGCGCAGAAAATCTACCGCTTCGCGCACTTCGGCAATTCCGTCGAGAAGCGTCTTGCCGGCCTCACGTGTCGTGATCGCCGTCAATTCGGCTATATTATTTTCGTAGAGATCGGCCACTTTGCGCAGGATGTCTGCGCGCTCGCCCACAGGTGTCGATGACCACCGATCAAATGCCTTGTCGGCATTATCGAGGGCTGTGGACACTTCTTCTTCTGTCGCTTCGTGCACTTGTCCGACGACACGCGACAGATCGGCCGGTGACAGCGCGTCGCGCGCAGGGCCTTTCGGCTTCGGATTGCCGGCAAGCATCGGTCCGGCGGTCCAGTTCGTGTCTGAAAAAGCCTCTCGCTTGGCAAGCAGCGGCAAGATGGAAGCCGGTTCGTTGATGCGAAAGCCTTTCGAGTTTCGGCGATGGGGCGAAAACAGCTCTCCCGGAAGCCGGATATTCGGATTTGCAATGCCGTCATCGAGCTTCTCAACCTCAGTAACCGGGTCGCGCGAGATTTCCTCCGCCGGGATCTTCTCGTCGACAATCTGGTTGACGAAGGACGAGTTCGCGCCGTTCTCCAACAGTCGCCGCACAAGGTATGCCAGCAGATCGCGGTGCGCGCCGACCGGTGCGTAGATGCGGCATCGTGTACCTTCGGACTCTTTCACGATTTGATGCAAGGATTCTCCCATGCCGTGAAGCCGCTGGAATTCGAAGCTATCTTTGTCGTTGCCGGCCATGGCGATGATCGCGGCGCAACTATGGGCATTGTGGGTGGCGAATTGGGGATAGATCCGGTCCCGCCGGTCCATCAGCATGCGCGCGCAGGCCATGTAACTGACATCGGTATTCGCCTTTCGCGTGAAGACCGGAAACCGTTCCACGCCAAGCTCTTGCGCAAGCTTGATTTCAGTGTCCCAATACGCTCCCTTCACGAGACGGACCATGATCTTGCGATCCAGACGCTCGGCCAGCTCGTAAAGGTATTCGATCACCGGCGCGGCACGCCGACCATAGGCCTGTACAACGACGCCGAAGCCATCCCAACCTTCAAGCTCGGGGTCTTTGAGCAGCTCTTCGATAATGTCGAGCGAAAGGTCCAGACGATCCTGTTCCTCGGCGTCGATGTTGAAGCCGATATTGGCCTTTGCGGCCTGACGCACCAATTCTTTCGCGCGCGGCAGCAATTCTGCCATCACGGTTTCCTTGTGCGTATATTCGTAACGTGGGTGCAGCGCGGACAGCTTAACTGAAATGCCGGGACTGGAGCGAACGTCGCCCTTTGCCTGTTTCGCGATAGCCGTGATGGCCTTCGCATAAGCTTTTTGGTACCGAACCGCATCTTCGTCGGTACGCGCGGCTTCGCCCAGCATGTCGTAAGAGTACGTATAGCCTTTCTTTTCCAATTCGCGGGCGTTTTTCATGCCTTCTTCGATGGTCTGCCCGAGCACGAATTGCTTACCTAGGATTTTCATCGATTGACTGACGGCCGTCCGCACCACGGGCTCGCCCATTCGCCGGATCAATCCGCGCAATGCAGCCGCAGGGCGCTTCGGGTCGTCGTCAAGAACCTTACCGGTGAGCATAAGGGCCCAAGTCGACGCATTTACGAGTGAGGAGGACGAGTGACCCAGATGCGAGCCCCAGTCCGACGGTTCGATTTTATCGTGAATGAGATCGTCGATCGTTTCGGCGTCTGGCACGCGCAGCAATGCTTCGGCCAAGCACATGAGACCAACGCCTTCTTCCGTGGATAGACCGTATTCGGCTAGAAAGGCCTCCATCATGGACGGAGAAGTCTCTTTACGGACGCGACTGACGTACTGGGCACCCGCGGCGGCGATGGTTTTACGATCGTCTTCGGACAGGTTGATCCGCGCCATCAGCGCCTGCATCACGTCCTTTTCGTCCAAGGTATAGTTTTCGCGAATGTGCTCTCGTGCTTGGGTGAGACCGTCGTCATGGTCGACCTTGAACTCATTCATGCTTTTCTCCCTGTTATCCTTGTCGGTTTTTTGATCGGGCTTAGCTGATCTCTTTGCGAGTTTGGTGTCAGCCTTCGTTTGATAGCCCTCCGCATTCGTAAAGCTTTCGTGCCTGCGCGTTTCGCGCACGAAAACGAGTGTGCACCGCAACGTCAACCGGAAAACCGGGACAGAAAAAGCACGCGGTGCGAGCAGATCTTTAGTGTTCCATTAAAAACGAACGCAGCCGATCACAAAATCGTTCCCGTCCCTTTTCCCGATTCTAGAACGGCATATCCACCCAGATACAATTTTAGATTGCATCAGGGGTCGTTTCCAGATCGCGTTTCGTGCAATTTTTGGCGTCAAGTGTCGGTCGCACGTGTAGGCTTGACCCAATCGGAGGGCTCGCCGTGGACGTTCAAGCACCGAAATCCCCTGTCCGCGCTGGTGGGCGTGCCGCCCGTCGCAGCTTGCGCAGTACGCGGGACGTCGCGATGCTGCCGGGCCTGACCAACACGCTGCCGCATTGCGAGATCATGGATGACGGGCAGGTCGAAAAGATCGATGCGGCGTCGATGGATATCCTAGAAAATGTCGGCGTCGTCTTTCGCGATGAGATCGCCCTGAACGACTGGAGGAGGGCGGGGGCAAAGCTAGTGGGCGAGCGGGTCTATCTGGATCGGGGGCTTGTGCGGGAACTGATCGCGACGATCCCCGCATCGTTCACCTACCATGCGCGCAATCCTGCCAACAACGTGGCCCTGGGCGGTCGGCAGGCGGTGTTCGTACCGATGACTGGCGCACCTTACTTGCGAGATCTGGAGGATGTGCGGCGCAATCCGACGCTTGAAGATTTGGCGATGTTTCACAAGCTGAGCCATATGTCACCGGCGCTGCATTCCACGGCGCATCACATCGTAGAACCCTACGATCATCCAATCAGCCAGCGGCATCTTCGCATCACCTATTCGTCAATGAAGCATTCCGACAAGATGTTCATGGGCATGACGACCAGCCCGAGGAACGCCGAAGATGTCATGGAAATGTGTGCCATTCTCTTCGGAGACGTATTTCTGGAAAGCCATCCCGTCACAACCGGTAACTGCAACGGTAACTCGCCGCTGGTCTGGGACGAAACTATGCTGGGCGCGATGCGGGCCTTTTGCCGTCGAAATCAACCGGTGCTCTGCTCGCCTTTCGTCTTGGGTGGGGCGAATACACCGGCCTCTGTGCCCGCCACCGTGGCGCAACTCAATGCCGAAGCATTGTCGGCGCTGGCCTACTCGCAGGTGATCCGTAAAGGCGCACCTGCGATCTACGGACATTACCTTTCGACTGTCTCGATGCGGTCTGGGGCGCCGATGGCGGGAACGCCTGAAATCAGCCTTATGAATTTCATGATCGGACAGATGGCGCGATATTATAATGTGCCGTGGCGTACGTCGAATTTGCTTGGCGGGGCCAAAACCCTTGATGCGCAGGCGGGCTACGAAAGCGCGACGACACTTTCCGCGGTGATGCATGCCGGGGCGCATTACATCTGGCATAGCGCTGGCTGGAACGAAGCCGGGATGCATTGTTCGGTCGCAAAATTCGTGGTGGATGCGGAGCAATGCGCGATGGCCTACCGAATGGCGCAAGGCCCGCAATGGAATGATTTCGAAACCGCGCTTGCGGCTGTTCCCGATGTCGGTCCGGGAGGGCATTACCTGGGGCATCCGCACACGCAGGAACATTTTCAGACGGCCTATTTCATGCCGGAACTCTTCGACAACAATTCGATTGAGCAATGGACCGCTGAAGGATCGAAGGAAATCACGGCACGCGCATTGGATCACGCAAGGGCGCTTCTGGCCGCTTATGAAGAGCCTCAACTGGATGCCGCAATAAACGAAGCGCTTCTGGACTATATTGACCGGCGCGAGCGCCAGATCCCGCCGGCCGACGCCCTCAACCAAGAGTATTGAACTCAGGCGCCGGCAACATTATCGGCGCTGCGCTTCGGCAGCGGAAGGTTCCGAGTGGCGCGCGAGGGCGATCCAGGCCCCGTACTGTGACAGGAAAACCCGCCCATTGAGGTTTTCGATGAGATGAGACTTTTCCAGGCGATCCATGACCGGCCCTTTCACTTCGGATAGGTGAAGCCCCACGCCCATGTCTTTCAGGCGCTCATTGATAGATTCAAGGCTTTCCAGTGCGGAAAAGTCGACTTCGTTTACCGCAGAAAACATTAATACAACGTTGCGGATTTCGGGGCCTTCCTGCAGCCGACTGCGAATGAGATCCTCCAGGAAGCGGGCATTGACGAAGTAAAGGCTTTCATCGACGCGCAGCGCCAGCAGTGCAGGATCGGTCTCGACTGCGTGGCGGTGAATATTGCGAAAATGCTGTGTGCCGGGCACGAGCCCCACCTCGGCCACATGCGGGCGCGAGGTCTTGTAGAGATGCAGAAGGAGCGAAATGGCAACCCCGCTGGCAACGCCAATTTCTACGCCAAGCCCGAGGGTCAGAAAGATCGTGGCGGCGACAGACGCGAAATCGGCCCGTGAATACGCCCATGTCTTTTTCAGAATCGACAGGTCCACGAGGCTGAGCACCGCGACGATAATCGTGGCCGCGAGCGTCGCCAGAGGCAGGTAATAGACAAGCGGTGTCAGCGCGACCGCTGCCACGGCAAGACCGAGCGCGGTAAAGATGCCTGCGGCCGGTGTCTCGGCGCCCGCGTCGAAATTGACCACCGAGCGGGCAAAACCGCCGGTCACGGGAAAGCCCCCGGAAAAGGCGGCGCCAAGATTGGCGGCCCCTAGACCGATCAGTTCCTGATCGGGGTCGATGCTTTCCCTTTTCTTGGCGGCAAGGGTTTGCGCCACGGAAACGCTCTCGACGAAACCGATCACGGAGATCAGGATCGCCGGCACCAAAAGCGTCTGCAGCAGTTCAGGGTCGAGGCTGGGGAAAGTGAAAGGCGGCAGACCCTGCGGGACGTCACCGACAATCCCGACGCCGTGCGCGTCAAGTCCGAATGCCCAGACCGCGACCGTTGTGGCAAGAACGGCCATGACCGGGCCCGCCTTGGTCAAGATATCGGCCAGAAGCTTTGGTGCGCCAAAGCGCACGAGAAGCGGCCTGAGACGTCCGCGTACCCAAAAAAGAAACGCCGTCGCGGTGACGCCAAGGAACACCGTTATCCAGTTCGTTTCATTCAGTTGAGAGAAGATTGCGCTCAGCATTTCAGGCAATGTGTGGCCGTGGGCGCTGATCCCGAGAAGGTGCTTGATCTGGCTGACCGCGATCAACAGGCCAGAGGCGGTAATGAAACCCGAAATTACCGGGTGGCTGAGGAAGTTCGCGAAAAACCCAAGCCGCAAGACCCCCAGCAGGACAAGAAACGCACCCGATAGAAAAGCAAGCGTCAGCGCCGCCACGGCATAACCCGCAGCTCCCTGCTCGGCGACCTGCCCGACCGCCGAGGCCGTCAGCAGCGAGACAACCGCCACCGGCCCGACAGCCAGGGCACGTGAGGTGCCGAAGAGAGCATAAAGCATGATCGGCACGATGGAGGCATAAATGCCCGCCTGAGGCGGCAGTCCGGCAAGAAGGGCGTAGGCCAGCGATTGCGGAATTAGCATGATCGTCACGATCACTGCGGCAATCACATCATTGGACAAGGCACTGCGATTGTACCGACGGCCCCAGTCGAGGATTGGAAGATAGCGGTCAAGTTTGCGCATCGATTTCCGGGCAATCATTAAGGGACGAGCGTGCGCAGAAGCGCTGGCTCGGGGTGATTAATTGGGCAGTATTCATGGCTCCGTGGCAGCGTCATAGTCTGTTGAGGGGCACCTTGAGCATTGGTCGCCCATCCTTGTCTTTGGGTATTTCGCCTGCCCGCATGTTCACCTGAAGCGACGGCAGGATGAGTTTGGGCATCGCCAGATGCGCGTCGCGCTCTGTCCGGAACTTTACGAACTCTTCTTTCGTCTTGCCGCCACCGACGTGGATATTGTGGGCCTTTTCCTCGCCTACGGTCGTTTCCCACTGAATATCCCGTCCATTCGGCCCGTAGTCGTGGCACATGAAAAGACGCATGGCGTCAGGCAGGGCAAGCACCTTTTGGATGCTGTCGTAAAGGAGGCCAGCATCGCCCCCGGGAAAATCCGCACGGGCGGAGCCGCCGTCGGGCATGAAGAGAGTATCGCCCACGAAGGCCGCATTTCCCATCACGTGGACCATGCAGGCAGGTGTATGACCGGGCGTGGACATCGCGAAGGCCTGCATCGTGCCGATCATATAGGTGTCGCCATCTTCGAAAAGTGCGTCGAATTGGCTGCCGTCACGCTGAAATTCGGTTCCTTCGTTGAAGACCTTGCCGAACGTATCCTGTACGACCATGATTTTTGCGCCAATGCCAATCTTCCCGCCGAGCTTTGCCTGAATATAGGGCGCCGCGCTCAGGTGATCCGCGTGGACATGGGTTTCTATGATCCATTCGAGCGTGAGGGCCTGGCGTTCGATGTGGCGGATCAGTTCATCGGCGTGATCGTACGTGATCCGACCGGCGGAATAATCAAGGTCCATGACACTGTCTATGACGGCACAAGCCGACGAGTTGGGATCCTTGACGATATAGCTGATGGTGTTCGTGACCTCGTCGAAAAACGCTTGAACTTCTGGTTGGATGTTCATGTGAACGGGATATTGGGTCATATTGGTCTCCGGTTCGGGGCGCGATGCGAGTTCGCGCCAACATCTGTCTTTCCGGCGTGGGGCGTGTCACGCAGTTAAGTGTTCCCGGCGAAACGAGACTGCAGCGCGGTGCAGCCAAAGTCCGGTAAAGACTGCAGCAGCGAACAAGCCTACCTCCCACCGGAAGGTACCAAGCGCCGGAAGCGCTGCGCCGGGACAAAAACCTGCGATACCCCAGCCTATCCCGAAGATCGCGGAGCCTGCGACAAGTTTTACGTCTATCTGCGCTGCGGTTGGCAGCTGAAATCTGTTTGAAAACACCGGTGACGGTCGTTTTGATGCTAATCTGAACCCGATCGAGGCCACAAACACGGCTCCGGCCATCACGAATGCCAGGCTTGGGTCCCAAGAACCGGCAAGATCGAAGAAGTTCAGAACCTTGGCAGGGTTCATCATTCCGGACACGGCGATTCCAACGCCGAAGATCAACCCGGTGACAAGAGCAAAGACCAGCTTCATCTTACGAGCCTCCAAGGACGTGGCGAATGACGAAAACGGTAAGGCCGGCGGTCAGAATGAAGGTCGGTACGGCCACCATCGAGCGGATCGAGAGACGAGACAATCCGCAGACGCCATGGCCGGATGTACAGCCAGATCCCATCCGGGCGCCAATACCGACTATGACGCCCCCGATGGCAATCATCCGCGGACTGACAGGCACCTCGATACTTGGCATCGCGCCCGTCACGCCCCAGATCACGCCTGGGGAAAGAACCATGCCGGCGATCACAGCAAGACGCCACATCAGTTCGTCCCGGCTTTCGGCGAACAGGACACCCGAGAGCAAGCCTGTGGCCCCCATGATCCGGCCAAGTCCCACCATCAGAAGCACCGCGCTCAGACCGATAGCCGCACCGCCGGCCAAAGACGCGAAAGGGGTGAAATTCGTTTCCATAGATCAGTTCCGGCAGGTCTTGATGCCCAGGATGGAATAGACCGGGCAAACCCGCACAGGCGCCACGATCAGCATGATGAACGCGATCACTGTCGCGCCAAACTTGAGGGCTTGAGACTCAAAGGCGGGCAGGCCGCTGAAGAAGGCGAAATAGATTAAGGCCAGGCCCAAGACGGCCCGCAAGATGCGATCAATCGTTCCGACGTTTGCTGACATGATATCCTCCTGATGCATTGGATGAACATCAGGTAAGCCGTCGCGGACCGCGCTTCAGTGACATTGTCACCTAACGTCGAAAAAAGCAGGCATTAGGGGCTTTCGGCGATTTTAACCAAGGCTGGCTTGTCGAGAAGGGTAATCCGGCCACGCGCTTGCCCAATCAGGCCGCGCTTTTGGAAATCGTTCAACACGCGCGAGATGACTTCACGCGCCGTGCCGAGTTCGTGCGCCAGATCAAGATGGGTCGCTTGGATCTCTTTCAGGCCGGCCCCGAGCGCCAAAAGCCGTTCCGCCAGGCGAACGTCGATCCGGCCGAATGCCACGTCGTCGACCACCCGAATAAGATCGATCAGTCGTCTGGCATAAGCGGCGAAAACGAAATTGCGAAACGTTTCCTCTTCCGCGACGAGCCGGTCGAAAGCCTGCTTTGGCAGAACGATAGCGGTCACATCCGTTTCAGCGAAACCTTCTGCATCATAAGCCTTTTCTGCAAGCAGGCAGGCCGTCGTCAAAACGCAGCTTTCGCCGGCCTCGACGCGGTAGAGCACAATTTCGCGCCCGCCTTCCGAGCGTTGAAACACGCGAATGCGTCCGTCATAGAGAAATAGCAGGCTATCCGGCACATTGCCTGGTCCAAACACCTGACTTCCTTGCTTGATCTTCACCACCCGCGCGGCGGAGATCAGCCGGTCTCTCAATTGCCGTGGCAATGCGGCAGTGCCGGAGAACCTTGCTGTCCAGTCAAATTCGGTCATGAATGACCCTTATCCTATCGGTGCGTTCAAAGACGGTCAGTTGTGTGTCGGCCAAAGGTTTCTCCGTCCGACCGTTCCGCGCCAGAGTCTTGAACGCAAAAGCAGCAAACCGGGCTTTAAGCTGGATTTGGGCATCATGCGGCCCCCGAGGCCGATTAGCATTAGGGATGCGATCATATTTCGCAGGTGGGAATTTGGTCAACGCGTCTTGGGTTGCGTGTCTGTCTCGGCTCTCGGCTGCGCCGGGATGTGGTCGCTGCCAAGCGCGCTTTCCCAGTGTTCCGGCTCAGTTCGCCTTGAGACGATGCATGAGTTCTAGAGACAGTCCGCAAGTGAGACCGCAAGATTTCGCAAGAGCATAGGATAAAGTCCGGCACCGGGCGCAAGGTCCGATCCCAAAGGGTCGAGTGTGCCCGTACGTGCGCTGGATCTTTCCATTACTGCTGCCACGATACCCGGATTGAACTGCGGTTCCGCAAGAACACAGGTGACATTCTGGTCTGCAACGCGTCCTCTGATTTCGGCGATGCGCGCAGGGCTTGGTTCAGTGGCGTCAGAAAGAGAGATCGCACCCGCGGCGGGGATTTCGAACGCATGCTCAAAATATTGGAACGCATCGTGAAACACGATGAAGTTGCGGTCGCGCAAAGGAGAGAGCATCGCTTCGATTTCGCCTTTCAGTGCCTCCAGCTCTGCTTGGCCGTCTGCCGCGTTGACGGCATAGAGTTCGGCATTCGCCGGATCCACGTCAGAAAGGGTGGACGCGATGGCGGTCAACCAAACCGCTCCGTTGTCGGGCGAGAGCCATGCATGAGGATCCTTGCCGCCGGTTTCATGCTCGCCGTGTCCGGCATGAGGTTCGTGATCATCGTGTTCGCCATGGGTGTCGTGATTGTCGTGATCGGCATGGGCGTCGCTCTCATGCGCCGTGGCGTGCTCATGTGCGTGGTCTGAATCTGCGTGTCGGTGGGCTTCGAAGAGAGCGCTCTCGCGACGCGGCAAAGCCGTGGTGCCTTCGACCTGCATTAATCGTACCGCCGTTGCGTCGCCGGCCAGCGTGTCGAGTGTTTCGTCGAGCCATGGGGTCAGGTCTGGTCCGATCCAGAAGACGATGTCCGCCTCCTGCAATGCGCGCGCTTCGGACGGGCGCAGGCTGTATTCGTGGGGACTTGCCCCAGAGGACAGGATGAGCGACGGCGTGCCTACGCCTTCCATGACGCGTGCAACAAGTGCGTGCACCGGGGCGATATCCGCGGCCACCTTGGGGATGTCTGCCAGGGCGACTCCTCCTGTCAGTGAGACGAGGAACGACAGTGCAGCAAGCTTTCTGGACATGGCTCAACCTTTGTGATTTTATAACGTTACACTTCGAATAGCGGAAATGTTATATTATGACAAGTGGCCCAAGACCTGTCCGAGCCCAACAGCTTGATCCGATTGCCTTCGAAAGCCACGATCACGCCGATTGCATCAAGACAGCCGTTGCTGCGGCAGAGGCACATTGCACGCGAAAGGGCCTGCGTTTTACGCCGGTCCGGCGGGCAGCGCTTGAGATTCTTCTTCAGGAACACCGCGCGCTTGGCGCGTACGAGATGCTGGATCGACTGCGCGCTGCCGGTTTTGGGTCGCAACCTCCCGTGGCTTACCGGGCTTTGGAGTTTCTTGTGGCCAACGGGTTTGCCCACAAGATCGAGCGATTGAACGCCTTTGTGGCCTGCGCAAATCCCGGGGCCAGCCACTCACCCGCTTTCATGATCTGCCGCGCCTGCGAGGCCGTGGCCGAGGCGCAGTCTCCCCCATCGCGCGGGGCACTTGGCGCAGCCGCGCGCGCAACCGGATTTCAGATCGAAGGCACCATGGTCGAAGCTGTCGGCCTGTGTCCCGCCTGCGCTGAAAAGGCCGGTCCATGACGCTTGTAAATATCAAGAACATCAGCGTCGCTTATGGCACCAGCACGGTCTTGCAAAATGTGTCACTCGCGATAGAGCCCGGCGAGATCGTAACCATCGTCGGTCCGAACGGGTCCGGCAAGACAACGCTTCTGCGTGCCCTGATCGGTGCGGTTAACCTGAAGTCCGGCCGCGTGATCCACAAGCCGGGGCTGCGTGTCGGCTACGTGCCTCAGAAACTGCATATCGGGTCAACCCTGCCGATCACGGTGGAGCGGTTTCTCGGTTTGCCCTGTCGCCTGCCGCGTGCCGCAAGCGCGCGGGCGCTGGAACGTGCCGGCGTGCCCGATCTGTCAGGCCGGCAGATGTCGTCCCTATCTGGCGGACAGATGCAGAGAGTTCTATTGGCCCGGGCGCTGATAGACGAGCCAGATCTTCTGCTTCTCGACGAAGCCACGCAAGGACTGGACCAACCGGGATCCGCCGCATTTTACAGGCGGATCGAGGACGTACGAAAAGAAACCGGCTGTGCGGTGTTGATGATCAGTCACGAATTGCATGTTGTGATGAGCGCATCGGATCGCGTCATCTGCCTGAACGGACACGTGTGCTGCGAAGGAACGCCCGAGAATGTCTCGGCCGCCCCGGAATACCGAGCGCTTTTCGGAAGCGGCACCGGCGGCGCGCTGGCATTGTATCGGCACGAGCACGATCACGCTCATGATGGCGCCTGCGGTCACGATCATGATCATGGTGCCGAAAAGTTTGAGGCGGCCGAGTGATGCTGGATGATTTCATGACCCGTGCGATGCTGGCAGGACTCGGGGTCGCCTGCGCCGCAGCCCCGTTGGGCAGCTTCGTCGTTTGGCGGCGCATGGCGTATTTCGGCGATGCAACGGCTCATGCCGCGATTCTCGGCGTAGCGTTGTCTCTTGCGTTGGAAGTTTCGATCTTCGCGGGTGCAGTGGCTGTCGCGCTGGCCATGGCGCTGACCGTGACACTTCTGAGCGGGCGCGGTCATGCAATGGACACGCTTCTGGGCGTATTGGCGCATTCGGCGCTCGCCTTCGGGCTGGTCGCGGTGTCTTTTCTGTCCGGTATCCGGATCGACCTCATGGCCTACCTTTTCGGAGATATTCTGGCCGTGTCGGCGACTGACCTTGCCGTGATCTGGGCGGGCGCGGCGCTTGTCGTGGGATTGATGGTGTGGCGCTGGTCGGCGCTCTTGACGTCTACGCTAAGCGAGGAACTGGCCTTTGCGAGTGGTATCAATCCACGGCGCGAACAGATGGTCCTGACCCTGTCTCTCGCGATCACGGTTGCCGTCGCTATCAAGGTGGTCGGCGCGTTGCTGATCGCGGCCATGCTGATCATTCCCGCGGCTGCGGCGCGGCCTTTGTCTCGAACGCCGGAACAGATGGCCCTGACCGCGGCCCTGATTGGCGGCGCGTCCGTCGTCGTCGGACTGCGCGGGGCTTATGTATTTGATACGCCCGCAGGGCCGTCCATCGTTTGTGTTGCGGCGTTGGCCTTCATTATGACCAGTGTTCTGAGGACCGTGCGAACATGACGCACGGGGCGGATTTGGCTTAACCGCCCGGTAGCGCGAAGAACGCAGTCAGGAAGGCAGTCGCTCCGAAAACGAGAAAGAAGACAGCCCATTCGATCCCAAGCACGCGCCTGAAGATGTCGCCCGCCCCGGGTTCGTCTGCAAGAAGCCTCGGAACGAAACGATATTTGTTCAACGCTCCGAGGCCCAAGAGACCCGCGACCAGAAGAACTTTGGCGACAAGCATTAACCCATAACCTGTGGCGAACAGGGCGCTCCACGATCCGACCAAGCGCCAGCTGAGAAGTAGGCCCGCGACCACCAGCAGGGGAATTGCTCCAAATGCGATCTGACCGAATTTGTGTCCAAGATCTCCGGCGGCGGCAACCGTTTCCGGACGCTTCGATAGACGACTAAGCGGCATGAGGACGCCGATCCAGAATGAGGCCACGATCACGTGGAGAAACAGGACGAGCTCTATCCAGATCGCCGTGTCATCGGCGACGTGGCCGATAATCGAAAATGACCAGAGCAAGAGACCCGTACCGAAAAGCGCAACAGTCCAGCCAACACCTCCAACCAACAGCCCCAGACACAAAATGCCAAGCCCGGATAAACGGTACAAAAGCGCCGATCCGGCCGGAGTCTGCCACAGCAATCCCAGGATTTCCGGGTCTGTCAGGCCAGAGGCACCCCCGGTCAAGGCGGCCCCGCGCAGGGTGAAAGACGCAAACGCTGCGACCGCGCCGAGTATGGCGCAGAACAGCGCCATGGACCGCATGGATGATGCAACGTCGCGGACGTGAGACGCAAATGCGCAATGCACGATCACCAGACCGCCGGCTGTCAGCATGCCGACATACATCGCAGCTTTGGCCAGAAGGCCGGCAATCGTCCAGATATCAAGCACGATTTATTCGACGTTGAACGTGAAAGATCCCTGCATGGCGTGGCCGTCTGTGCCCAAACCGCGCCACTCGATGTCGTAGGATCCAGGCCCCATCGGATCGATCGGCAAAGTGAACTCGTTGGTAAAAGATGTGTGATCGCTCAGGTCGATGGTTTGTGCGCCACCGCTTGAATGGCTGGCCTCGACTTTTGTCAGTCTAAGTTTGCCTGAGAAAGTGAACGCGATCTCGGTCGGTGCTTCGTTAAGAACCGCGCCATCTGTCGGCGACGTTGCGTCCATTTTGGAATGCGCATAAGCGACTGTGGGTAAAAGGAAAAAAATGATTACCGCGCTGATGTGCTTCATGGTGGACATTCCCGTTTTGCGATGTGCTTGCCGCTCTGAGCGGCGCTCAAACCGGCCAGCACTGGACGATTTGCAAGTCCGAGAGTCAACCCTACCGGTCCAAAAGCGACGCGGGACGCTGTGTCCCTAGAAGAGTACCTCTCGCGTGTTTCTCTCTTTGCCTCTGGGCGAAAGAGAGATATGTCAACCAAATGGACATTTTCGGCCCGATCATGACGCGAATTTGCGTCGTTGTAACAGCGTTAGCCTTTGCGCTGGGCGGCGTCGTAATGACGTTTGCTCAGCCTTCTGCTTCGCCGAACGCTTCGGCCGACTTGTCTGGCCCTTCCTCAGTGGAAGACAATGCCCATGCTTCGCACGAATTCGCTGCCCATATGGATCACGGGCAGACAGAGACGCTGCCGAGCGGTCACGAAGATCATGCGGATTGTGCCATGATGGCATGCTGCTTCATGGCGGACGGCATGCAGGCCTGCTCCGAATTGGTCGTCGGTGCCGGGCTGCTGGATTTCGGGACGCCCGCAGCGCATCAATTGGCCGAAGCGGATCGCGCCCGCGCCGACAAACCCCCAAAACACGCCTGATTTGACGCGCCATTGGTGTGCTTAGGCACATCGACTTCAATAGGCGGCCACCTATGTGCCGTCCGTCAGAACAGGAACATGCGATGCGTGGAAGATATGCTGCCCTAAGCATTTTGGCACTCGTTCTGGGTGTCGGCGGGGGCGTTCTCGTGGAACAGGAACGGACGCGGGCCGCAATGGAGGCCGCCGATGCCGGCCCTCAGATACTGTACTGGGTTGCTCCGATGGATCCGAATTTCCGTAAGGAAGGTCCCGGCAAATCGCCGATGGGAATGGATCTCGTGCCGGTCTACGAAGGCGATGAACCGATCGGCGATACCGGCAATGTCATGCTGTCGGCCACCGAGGTGAACTCCATCGGTGTGCGCACTGCGGTGGCGCAAATGCAGGATGTGGCGCGTCGGATCGAGACAGTGGGTTTTGTAGCCTATGACGAACATGAGATCAGCCACATTCACACCCGTGTCGAAGGATGGATAGAACGTCTTGAGGTACGAGCGGAGGGAGATCCGGTGCGTCAGGGCGAATTGCTGTTTGAGCTTTACGCGCCGGAAATCACCATTGCGAGTTCCGAGCTGATGCGCGCCGTTCAGCGCCAGGACGCCGATGAAGAACAGATCGCCCGCACCAAACTGATGAATTTCGGTGTAAGCGAGCGGCAGATTGAAGAAATGGCCCGGGCGCAGACAACCGCGAAACGTATCCGCTACTATGCGCCCCAAGATGGCGTCGTGCTTGGCCTGAATGCGGCGGATGGCATGTATCTGCAACCCAACACACGGGCACTGACACTGGGGGATCTCTCGACCGTCTGGGTCATTGTCGACGTATTTGAGCGAGACCTCGCCCTGTTATCTGCCGATATGAAAGCCGAAGCACGGTTCGATCATCTGCCAGAGCGTCCGCTGGAGGGGAAGGTTGACTACATCTTTCCCGAACTCGACGCGACGACACGAACCCTGCGCGTTCGTTTGCGCTTTGATAATGCCGATGGGATGCTGAAGCCTAACATGTTCGCGAACGTGACGCTGATCCCGAAACAGGTCCGGCAAGCCGTGACGGTGCCTTCGGAGGCGGTCATCCGCACGGGCCGAGCCGAACGGGTGATCCTCAAGACCGATGAAGGCACCTTTCGTCCGCGACTCGTGAACACCGGGTTGCGCAGCGGGTTTGGCGAGGGCGGACGGACGGAAATCGTGCAGGGGCTGGCCCCGGGGGACGAGGTTGTCGCCTCGGCGCAGTTTTTGATCGACAGTGAAAGCGCGCTCAATGCCGGTATGCTGCGCTTTGCACCGACAGAGGCGGCGCCGGTTGAGGCGAAGGGCACACTGGTATCGCTGGATCGCAAGGCACGCCGGGCGGTGATCGCGCATGACGAAATTGCAGATCTCGACTGGCCACCTCTGACCAGCCCGTTCACGATCCGCTACGACGTGGCGCTTGACGATCTGTCGGAAGGGCAGGCCGTGCGGTTCAAGGTCTTCCGCGGGGCGGATGGCCTAGTGGCAATCAGCGATATCGGCGATGACGATGGCGTCGATGCCTCGGGCACTGGCATGGTTCACGCAGTGACACCCGACGGAAAACTGACCATCAGCCATGATCCGATCCCGGCGCTGGGCTGGCCCTCGATGAGGATGGACATGGATGTCGAAGGTCTTGAGACGGACGAAATTCCGCTCGAAACGCCGATTGAGTTTGACCTCGCCGAAGGCGACGGCGGGCTTTACGTGATCGTCGGGCTTCGCGCGGCAGCAGAGACAGACGAACTCCCGCCTGAACCTAAGACCTCCCAGGAGAAGGCCGATCAGGTTCCGCCGATCGTGGTCTACGGCGTGATCCGGTCTGTAGACGCGGCCACGCGGCAGGCGACAATTGCCCATGGCCCGATTGCTGAGATCGGGATGCCCGGCATGATGATGGACTTTGCCCTGGACGAAAGCCTCGACCCTTCCGACCTGCCGCTGGACAAGGACCTTTCCCTGACTTTCGCCCGACCGGACGGGATGACCATGGTCCTTACGGCGGTGGAGGCAAAGGCGATCCCGATCATGGTGACCGGGACGATCAACAGCGTCGACGTCAATGCCGCTACTGCCAACATTACGCATGGCCCGATCACCGAAATCGGTATGCCGGGCATGACGATGAATTTCCCGCTGGATGACGCGCTTGACCCAGAAAGCCTGCCAATCGGGCAGAAAACCGGAGTGCTGCTGAGACAGGGGGATGACCTGAGCCTTACGGTGATCGGTATCGAGGAGGGCGCGTCGTGATTGCGTCGATTATCCGCTGGTCGATCGCCAACCGCTTCATGGTGATCGTTCTGGCTGGCATGCTGGCCGCCGCCGGGGTCTGGTCGTTGCGCACCACGCCCGTCGATGCCATTCCCGACCTTTCCGATGTCCAGGTGATCGTCAAGACAACCTATTCCGGACAGGCACCGCAGGTGGTGGAGGATCAGGTGACCTATCCCGTCGCCACCGCCATGCTGGCCGTGCCGGGGGCGGTGGATGTGCGTGGATTTTCCTTTTTCGGCGACAGTTACGTGTACGTGGTTTTTGAGGATGGCACGGATCTCTACTGGGCGCGGTCACGGGTTCTGGAATACCTCGCACAGGTGCAATCGCGCCTGCCAGCGGGCGTGAACCCTGAACTCGGCCCCGACGCGACCGGCGTGGGGTGGATCTACCAATATGCTCTGATCGACCGCACGGGTGGGCATGACCTGTCACAGCTCAGGGCCATCCAGGACTGGTTTCTGAAATTCGAACTGCAGACAATCGAAGGCGTGTCCGAAGTGGCCACGATCGGCGGTATGGTGAAACAGTACCAGGTCGTCGTGGATCCCAACAAGTTGCGGGCATTCGACATTCCCCTGTCCGATTTGCTCGGCGCCATTCAGGAGGCCAACCGGGAAACCGGCGGCAGCGTGATCGAAATGGCCGAGGCGGAGTATATGGTTCGCGCAACAGGATACGTGAACGGGTTGGAAGATCTCGCAACGATCCCGCTGATGGTCAATGACCGCGGCGCCGCGCTGACGCTCGGGGATGTGGCGGAGATCCGGCTTGGGCCCGAAATGCGCCGCGGCGTGGGCGAATTCGATGGTGAAGGCGATGCAGTGGGCGCTGTTGTGATCATGCGCTGGGGCGAAAACGCCCTAGCCACGATCCGGGCTGTAGAAGACAAGTTGGGCGAGCTGAGGTCTTCTTTGCCCGAAGGTGTGGAAATCGTGACCACCTATGACCGCTCCGGCGTCATCGAGCGGGCCATCGAAAACTTGCAGGAGAAACTGACCGAGGAATTCATCGTCGTTGTTCTGGTGTGCGGGGCCTTTCTTTTGCATTTGCGGTCGTCCTTGGTGATCGTGATATTCCTGCCTTTGGGCGTGTTGGCGGCCTTTATTGTCATGCGCCTGCAGGGGGTGAATGCAAACATTATGTCGCTGGGCGGCATCGCCATCGCCATTGGCGCCATGGTCGATGCGGCGATCGTGATGATCGAGGCGATGCACCGAAGGATCGAGAAGACGCCTATCACGCGGGAGACCCGATGGAAGGTGGTCAGCGAGGCAGCCAGCGAGGTTGGACCCGCGCTTTTCTTCTCTCTGGCGATCATCACGGTCAGCTTCGTACCGGTCTTTGTGCTGGAAGCGCAGGAAGGCCGGCTCTTCAAGCCCTTGGCCTTCACCAAGACCTACGCCATGGCGGCGGCCGCGATCCTGTCGGTAACGCTCGTGCCGGTTTTGATGGGCTATTTCGTCCGGGGACGGATTATCGCCGAACGGCGCAACCCCCTCAACGTGGTCTGCCAGTGGATGTATCGCCCATTCCTCGACGCCGCCGTGGCGTGGCCCTGGGCCACGACGCTACTGGCCGGGGCGTTGGTGGCGTCGATGTGGTATCCTGCGCAACGCATCGGGACGGAATTCATGCCTGCCCTGAACGAGGGGGATTTTCTTTATATGCCCTCGCTTTATCCGGGGGTGTCCATCGGCAAGGCGCGCGAGGTCCTGCAACAGACCAATCGGCTCATTCGCGAGGTGCCAGAGGTCGAAACCGTGCACGGAAAGCTTGGCCGCGCCGACACCGCCACTGACCCCGCGCCGCTGACCATGATCGAGACGACCATTCAGCTCAAACCCGAAGAGGACTGGCGCCCGGGTATCACCATGGATGATATTCGTAACGAATTGGATCAACGCGTGCAGGTACCCGGCGTTACCAACGTCTGGATTCAGCCGATCAAGAATCGGATCGACATGCTCGCGACGGGAATAAAAACCCCGGTGGGGGTGAAGGTGTCCGGGGCCGATCTTGACGTGATCGAGGAGATCGCCGTGGCGGTGGAAAAAGCGGTGGCAAATATCCCGGGCACCACTTCGGCCTATGCGGAACGTCCTGTCGGGGGGCGGTATATCGAGATTGACATCAATCGCGCCGCGGCTGCACGCTATGCGCTCTCCATCGCCGATGTGCAGCAGGTTGTGCAGACCGCCATTGGCGGGCAGACCATCGCCGAAAGTGTCGAGGGGCTGGAGCGGTTCCCGATCAACCTGCGATACCCGCGTGATTGGCGCGACAGTCCCGACAGGCTCGCCGATCTGCCTGTGGTTACGCCCTCGGGGGCGCACATCCCGCTTTCGGCCGTGTCAGAGATCAAGCTGGTCGACGGGCCGGGCATGATCCGATCCGAAAACGCAAGGCGCACCGGATACGTCTTTATCGACATTGCCGGGCGAGATCTTGGCGGTTACGTGGCCGAAGCCCGTGAGGTGGTGGCCCGCGCGATTGACCTGCCGCCAGGCTATTCCCTTTCGTGGGCGGGACAGTACGAATATATCGAACGCGTGCAGAACAAGCTGACCGTGGTCGCGCCCGCGACCCTGATGATCATCACGCTTATGCTGTTCATGGCGTTCAACCGGGTGACCGAGGTGGCGATTATCCTGCTGGCTCTGCCTGTTGCACTGGCCGGCGGGGTCTGGCTCGTCTGGTATCTCGGCTTCGCGGTCTCGGTCGCTGTTCTGGTTGGATTCATCGCGCTCGCCGGCGTTGCCGTGGAAACCGCGATTGTCATGCTGCTTTATCTCAATCTCGCCTGGGACAAGCGGGTCGAGGCCGCGCGGGCCGAAGAACGCGCTCTGACCCGGGATGACATCGAAGAAGCCGTTTTCGAAGGTGCGCTTCTGCGGCTGCGTCCGAAACTGATGACAGTCGCCACGATCTTCGCAGGGCTTATACCGATCATGTATGGTACCGGCACGGGATCCGAGATCATGCAGCGCATCGCAGCGCCGATGATCGGCGGAATGGCCACGGCGACCGTTTTGACGCTCTTCGTCATACCGGCGGTCTTCGTGATCTGGAAACGTCTTGGACTTGCCCGGACAAACCGTGCGTCGGCTTTCGATACCTCAGACCCAATTTCAACCCCGGGCGAATAACCCGAAGCATCCGCGCTTTTCACATGGAGGATCACATGCGCAAAACACTTACATCCGCACTTGCTATCGGTCTCATGGCGACCGCATCCCTCGCCAGCGACCAACAATCCGGACATGGTACAATGGACCACGGCCAGATGGATCATGGCACGATGGAGGGCGGTATTCACACCGAAGTCACAATCAACAGCATGGCTGATGGCAGTGTGAATGTGTCTCACGGTCCAATTCCCGAAATCGGCTGGCCGGCCATGACCATGGATCTGAACCTTCTTGAGAACGCGATGGTCGGCGACGTCGAAGCGGGAGAACCGGCCATGATGATGCTGGAGAAAGGCGAAGACGGCATGTTCGCAATTCGCGCCCTAACGCCGATCGAGCAATAAAGGCGGACGGCTCTCAGCCTCGGTCCATTCCTCGCTCCGGCATCGGATCGTTCGACTGAAGAGACTGGCGTCGTCTTTCTGGCAGGTTTATGGGTCAGCAACACTGTTGCGCGGCCCAAGGCTCGCGCGGGACTTCGGGGATGTCGGCGGGTCGGCTTTTGCGGCCATCTGAAACCGGGTGACCGACAACTGGCAGACCGACGTCGTCAAATTGGGAGGTTAGGATGAATCTCGCGCATCTCGCGGCAGAAGCCGAAACGCGGGGAAAGCCCGTACGCGCCGGTTTGATCGGTGCAGGCAAGTTCGGCTCGATGTTCCTTTCTCAGGTGCCCGCGATTGCCGGACTCACGGTCTCCGCCATTGCCGATCTTGATCCTGACAGGGCGCGCGGCGCCTGCCGCGAGGTCGGCTGGGATGAAGACCGCATTGGCAGGACTGCTCTTGTGGAAAGCGGCAAGACGCTTGCAGCGCGCGACGACGTCGACGTCGTGATCGAAGCCACCGGCAATCCCCGCGCCGGCATCGCCCATGCGCAAGCGGCGATCGCATCAGGCAAGCATGTCGTGATGGTCAACGTGGAGGCCGACGTGCTGGTTGGACCCACACTGGCGAAAGAGGCCGAGGCGGCCGGGGTCGTCTACTCCATGGCCTATGGTGACCAGCCCGCGTTGGTCTCCGAGATGGTCGACTGGGCGCGGGCCACGGGGTTCCATGTCACGGCCGCAGGAAAGGGCACCAAGTATCTTCCAGCCTTCCATGCGGTAACACCGGATGATGTCTGGAGCCACTACGGCCTGACCCCCGAGGAAGCGAAAGCCGCGGGCATGAATCCGCAGATGTTCAACTCGTTTCTCGACGGCACCAAAAGCGCGATCGAGATGGCCGCTATCGCCAATGCGTGCGGCTTGGATGTGCCGTCCGAGGGTCTTGGCTTTCCGCCTTGCGGGGTCGATCACCTCGCACACGTGCTGCGCCCGCGTGAGCTTGGCGGGCTGATGGAAGGGCGCGGGATGGTCGAGACTGTTTCTTCACTTGAACGCGACGGGCGCCCGGTGTTTCGGGACCTGCGATGGGGGGTCTACGTGGTGCTTGAGGCCCCGAACGACTACGCGGCGGCGTGTTTCAGGCAATATGGCCTGCCTACCGACGATACCGGCCGGTTCGCCGCGATGTACAAGCCCTTTCACCTGATCGGTCTCGAGCTCTCTATCTCGGTCCTTAGCGCCGCGTTGCGAGGCGAGCCAACAGGCCAGGCGCGGGAGATGCGCGGCACGGTCGCCTCTGTCGCGAAGCGGGATTTGAAAGTGGGTGAAATGCTTGACGGCGAAGGCGGGTATACGGTTTGGGGCAAGGCGCTGCCGATTGCCCAAGCGGGCGCGGCACTCCCCATTGGTCTGGCACACGGGATAAGGCTGACGCGCGACGTTGCCGCGGGAGAGGTCTTGGGGCTCGGCGATGTCGATCTGGCAGATGATCCGGTCGTGTCGATGTACCGTGACGCGATCGCAGCCGCCTAGAAAGGCCGCTTTTCCAAGGGCCGTGCCGCCACTGCCGAAACTTCGAATTCGTGTTCAGTTCGTTTTCGGCCTCGACCCGTTGTCGATAGGAAAGATGTGGCATGCTGCATAATCGCGCTAGAGTGCCCGCATTCGGCGCCAACGGGGCCGCAACACACAGGGCAGCGAAAGAGGTAAGCAATCGACGGCGCAGCAATCAGGGGACTTCGTAAGCGGCTCGGCATGACACAACGTCAACTCGCTGAGCGACTGCGCGTGGACCAGGGTACGGTGAGCCGATGGGAGCGGTCGGTCGAGCAGCCACGTCCGGCGAAACAGGCTGAACTTCAGAAGTTATTAAATCTTGACGACAACACGCGCGCGATGCTGAGGGCGCGCGCGTTCGTGCATAATGATTTTCTTCCGTCCGTTCTTCTCGATAGCAAGCTGCGACTGGTCGCAATTTCCGACTCAGGCAAGCGGTACTACAGAGACCGTGGTATGAACCCCAGGGCCATGATGGGAATGAGCCTGGACTGGATCGTACAGCGTCAAAGAAACTCATTCTTTTTTGATAAAGTCGAGGAATCAGGACTTTTGCACGGCGAATGCATCTTTTTTCGCTTCGTGACGAATTCCGGCGGACGAGGTCATGCAACGGTCTATGAGCCGATTTTCGACGAAGCCGGTTTGGCCGGGATGCTTTGTTACATCACGTTCTTCTTTGATCTGCCTGCGATCGATGGTTCCTCGATTGCCTTGATTGAAGCGGTGCCGACGATTGATCCGGACAAGGTCGAAACCCTGTATCGTGGCCCCCATGCGGATCACGCGATCCGGGCGCTTTCCAAGGGTTCGGTCGCTGGACGCTCGTACCAATCTTGAGCTGGCCTTTGTGGTGTAGCGCCTAAACTGGAAAACGCATATTTTCGCCCTTTTCAAGCAAAGGCCTGACGGTAAAGTGTTGGCACGATGTGTAAACCGCGTCGTGCGGGCATTTTCGGTCTTTGAGTTCAACTGCATTTCGGTTTGCATAAAAGCTACAATGGAATTTGGCATGCTTATCGCGCGCGCTCAGGGAAGATCATGGATCGCGACAAGGCTAATTCCCAGGCGTGGTGACAACTGCCGGCGATTGCTGAACGCGAAGCTGACAAGCGTATTGATGCATGCTCGTAAAATTGCTCGACTGCGGCCAGACCATGCGACGCCTCGACAAGTTATGCGCCACGACGCGCGCACGTTCGGTCCACCACCGGGCCGGTATCCCGCCCCGGCCAATCACACGCTTTCCTGAAAAAGGACACTTGCCATGACCTGAACGAGACGACATCTCGGAGGCCTTTTGGTTGCCGGCGCGAACGGTCCCGCCTTGTCGCCTCAAGACGGCGTTCTTCGGGTTCGCGTTGAAAGACCGACGGCACGCAGCCTGACCTGAGCGTTGAAAAAACAAGATTTCCAATCAGCAAACCCAAGAAAAAAGGAGTGGGACTGTATGAAAAGTGTAATAAAAATGGTGATAGGAGCGGTGGCTCTTGGCGCTGTGGCAGGGTGTGTCGAGACCAGCGGCACCGCACCTGCCGATGGTCTTAGTGGAACAGAGGAGCAGTTTAATGCGATGACTGCGCCGTGTATCGATCAGGCGGCTCGTTACGCGAACTACCCGGCGCGGGACATCAATATCGCTGACCGTATCCGCACAGGTGGCGGACCGCTGCTCGTGCTTGACGCGGGTGGCCAGCGTCTAAGCTGCCGTCTGGAACCAAATGGCAGCGTCACCGTGTTCAGCGAGTTCGCCAACTGACACCCGGCTGACGCACACGCGCATGGGGATCGCCGGGAAAGAAGCATCTGTTCTCTCATGTCCTGGCATTGCTTCTGACCGGATCGTGCGAGCGTTTCGGTCAGGAGAAAGATCCGGTGACGGGCAGTTCTCCCTTGTCGCAAGGTCTTGGCCTTAATCCTGCCGCCGATCCGGCGGTTACCTTGCCCGGTATTTTCCAATCTATCGCGACGAGTACGATCCTTCTCGTCGTGATCCTCCCGAACCTGCTGATCGAAAGCCGGCACCGCAAAATGCACCAAACACTTTGGAGGCCAGCCGAATATGAACAAGTTCTATTCCAGACGTCTTCCGGTTCTGTTTTCCATCCTGTTTCTTTTTACCGTCGCAGCTTCGGCACAGACATCTGATCCGGACTGTGCCATCCCTGTTCACGATGGAGAGGTTCTTGGGGAAACGTTTTCCTGCGGCCGCATAGACGTTCCGGAGAACTGGAATGCGCCGGACGGTCGTAAGATCTCGATCTCGTACGTTGTCCTAAAAAGCAGGAACCTCGCGCCCTTCGAGGACCCGGTCGTTTATTTTCAGGGCGGTCCTGGTGGATCGGCTCTAAATTCGCTCGTCCAAATCGCCGGCGGCATGCAGGGCTTGCGTCAGAACCGCGACATTATCGTTTTCGACCAGCGCGGCACCGCACACAGCAACGAGTTGCTTTGTCCGATCAACGTCAGAATTTCACAGCCGGAGACTTACGAGGACGATCTTGATGCGGTCAATCAAAGGTTCGAGGCGATGGATATCGGTCCCGGCTCCGACCCGCAGACAGTCTATAACATTATGGCGGATACTGCCGAGGTCGTGGATTACCGAAGTTGCGTTCCCTACCTGCAGGCGCAAGGGATCGATATCACGCAATACCATACGCAAAGCACGGTCCGCGACACGATCGCGCTGATGCAACATCTAGATTACACGGCCTACAACCTGTTCGGCGGCTCTTACGGAAGCTCGGTTGCTCTTGCGATCATGGACCACTATGAAACGACCGGCGAGAACGGGTTGCCGCCTCTGCGTGTGGCGGTGATCGACGGTGTCGCTCCACGCAATACCGAATTCTACGAGATGGGATTTCTGAACGCCTATGTCGTTCTGCGGGTCTTTGCCGATTGCGAGGCTGATACGGACTGCGCGGCGAGCTATCCGGAGATCCGTCAGCGTGCTGTAGACCTTTTGGCTCGTCTCGAGGCGGAACCGCTGGTTCGCGACGATGGGATGGAAGTCTCGGCTGATGATTTGGCCGGCCTGCTTTTATCCTCGATCTCGTTGCAGAAGAACCTGATCCCGTTTCTGCCACGGCTGATCGCCGAACTGGAAAAAGGTGAATTCGCTGTGTTCGATCTCGCCCGGGCGGCGTCCCGGGCAGAGGTGATCTTGCCTGATGCGCAAGTGCAAGCCGCGCTGCCAGCGCAAGAGGGCGCTATCGCCCAGGCGAACGCGCGACTTGAAAGCATCTCGGACAAGTTCGACGCGATAGAGGAAGAGGTTTCCTTGATCCTTGGTGGCGCCGCGATCGTGCGGGAGGCCCTTTTGAAAGCAACCAATCGAACGGAGCTGTTCGAAGCACTCCTCGAAACCTATCTCGACACGGCGGGCGGCTCCATTGCCAACCTCACGATGACCAAGCTCGAACCGCTTCTCATCCACCGCGACCAGCGGACACGAGAGGGCCTGAAGAACTTTATTCAGCAATCCGTCATTATTCCGTCACTGCAGTCCGAAATGCTCGCGATTATTGACCTTCTTTCAGACGACGAGCTTGCGGTCGTGTTCCGCGATCTGACCCGCGACACATTCCTGCGCGGACGTACCATGGTCGACTCGATCACGCACCGCATCATCCGTTGCAACGACATTTCCTACAGCTTCTTCAACGACGTGGCCTTTGAAGCCTATACCAGTTACGAGGTGCCGCAGCTTATCGGCGAAACGGTGAAATGGGTGCCCAGCTACCAGATCAGCTGCGAACAGCTCGGCTTGGCCGCCGACGACTATGCGCCTGCACCGCAAGGCGTGGTGAGTGACATTCCGACGCTTATCGTCAACGGCGCGCTGGATACCGCGACGCCGCCGGAATGGGGGCTGCGCGCAGCAGAGACGCTGAGCAATGCCACGGTCGTGACGATCACGATGTCCGGGCATGTGTCCGGGATCTTCAATGCCTGCGGAAAGGCCCTTGTCCAGTCATTCGTGTTAGCGCCTCAAACACCTTTGAACACCTCATGTATCGACGACGCGAAGGTCCGGTTCGTGCAGCCCGACGCGCCACTGCCGCAATAAATCAAAGAAAGGTCAATGTCATGAAACGCTCGATTGTCGGTTTTGCGGGGCTGGTTTTGGCGTTCGGCTTCGCTCTGCCCGTGTATTCGCAGGAGACAGACGTCCCACGTTACGAACCTCTCGAAGAGTGTTTTCTTGAAATGCCGGAGGATGTTGCTTTCGATTGCGGGCGCGTCGTTGTTCCGGAGTTCCCTGACCTGCGCTCGAACAAAACGCTGACCTTGGGTGTCATCCGGTTACGCTCAACATCAGATCAGCCAAGAGAGCCGATCGTTTTCGGCTCTGGCGGTCCGGGCGGATCTGCTTTTACGCTTCTCGAGATTGGTGCGCTGTCAGACCAGGACGGGTATTATGCACAGCTGCTTGCAAACCATGATCTGATCTTCTTTTCGCAAAGAGGAACGGCCTTTTCCGATCCCTTTCTGGCCTGCTTCGCCGTCAACGATATCGCCGACAAGTACCTTGCTGGGGACTATCCTGGCTGGCGCGAGCTCGAACAGGACAAGCTTGACCGTTTCAAGTCGTGCTACGACGATTTCGTCTCGGCCGGCGTGGATTTTGCGGCGTTCAACAGCCTCGAGAATGCAGCCGATATCGACAGCATCCGCGCGCTCTTCGGCTATGATAAGATTTTCTATTACGGGGAATCCTACGGCACGCTACTTGGCCAGCACCTGTTACGCGAATATCCCGAAACGCTTGCTGCCGTGGTCCTGGATGGTGCTCTCACCACGACATATCCCAGCTGGGAGACCGAGCTTGACGAGAGATATGAGCGTGCGCTTGGCTATGTCGTCGACCTTTGTGCTGCGGACGACGCCTGCAGTTCGGCATACCCGGATCTCGAGGACGCCATAAACGAGATGTATGAAAGACTGCAGGCGGAGCCCTATCGGTTTTCGGTTGAGGGCGTCGACTTTGAAGTCGATGCCGAGCAGTTTTCACTGGCTCTCTACGATGCGCTTTACGATGTCACACAGCTTCGTTTCATCCCGCAGATCGTGAACTCTATGCGGAACGACACGCCGAATGACACAGCGCCCGGCTTTTTCGTGGCGCCGTTGCCGGCGCAGACGGAAACCAGTCTCGCGTATATGATGCATTTCGCGGTTGTCTGCGCCGAGGACCCAACTTCGTCGTTGGACGAGGCGTTCAGCCTGGATTCCCTGCGTTTCGAACTGGTCACTGATTATGTCAATCTCGATGCAGGTGAATATGTCGAAATGTGCAGCCACATGAACCTGCCGATGCTACCTGCCGAAAAGGATGCGCCAGTCATCAGCGATGTGCCCGTCCTGATCCTGAATGGCGGCTTCGATCCGGTTACGCCCGATTTCACAGCGCAACCCATTGCCGAAGCGCTGTCGAACGCGTTTTCCGTGACGTTCAAGTATGGCGATCACGTCCAAGGTGCCATCGACGCCTGCGCACACTCGATCATGCAGCAATTCTTCGCCAACCCGGGCACAGCGCCGAAGAGTAGCTGTGCCAACGATCCGGGCAGGTTCGAATTCGCATTGCCATAGGTCTTTGCGGGCCGCGGTCAGACGATGCGCGCTGGCCTGCACCGAAACATGGCGCTCCTGCTGTCCCCATTTCGTTTCGGCCCGGCTCACCTGCAACGATGAAAATTGGCATCATCCCGGGTCATCTGCTCTAACGTTGTCGATTGCGCGGGACGGAATTGCCGTCGCGTTTCCCGCGGCCCGACGCACCCTCGGATCTTCAGAAAGGCGTTGAAGGCGACCGGTGCGGCCCATCTCGCTTATAAGGCGAGCCAAGTTCATCCTGAACCTAAATCGGCTTGGAACGCGTCAAACGCCTCGCGCGGCACTCTGTAATTTTCCTTGAAGTGCCTTGGTGCGCCAATTGACTCGTAAAAGAGCCGTGCACCGGCGTTGTTTCCATCGGTTGCCCAGTCCAGACGTTCGCACCCTTCATCCCGCGCCACATCGACCAAGGCTGAAAGCAAGGCTCGACCGACACCCCATCTCCGGGCTTGTGAAGACACAAACAATTCTTTCATGACCAATGACACACCGGGCCCAGCGGGAAAGCTCAGTCCCCACGTGGCAAAACCGACTGGATCCCTGTCGGCAAAGGCCAGGTGACATGCGATGTGCCTTTCGGCGATCAGGCAGGCCAAGACACGGTCTTCCTGCGCCCTCGTCGCAGGAGCAATGCGATAATGCGCAAGACAGGCACGGTGCAGCATGCGAAACGAATCTGCGTCATCCGGTTGAAATTGTCGAACTTCGATGTCCATCTGTGTCTCCGGCCTGATATTGGCGCTGCAGTTTCGGATCGTAGTCCCTAGACCAAATACAAATGATGCCCGCATAGGTAAGAGCACATCGGGACCGGTTGGCTTTCAACAAAAGATCGGTTCAGGGTCGTTTCCTCGATAATCCGCTGTCCTGTGCAGACGCACGATCTGCGCCGGGACACCTGCAACTGTGCAAGCAGGTGGCACATCTTTCAACACGACGCTGCCGGCTCCGACCTTGCTGAAGGCGCCGATTTCGACATTTCCGATGATGCTGGCCCCAGCGCCGATCATGGCGCCTTTTCGAACCTTTGGATGACGGTCGCCAACGACCTTCCCGGTGCCGCCCAATGTCACGTTCTGAAGAAGCGTGACGTCATCTTCCACAACAGCGGTTTCACCAATCACGATGCCAGATCCGTGGTCCAGGATAATTCCGGCTCCGAGACTGGCGGCGGGATGAATATCCGGGCCGAGGGCCACCGACACGCGGTTCGACAACCACGCGGCCAGCTCTTGTCGTCCGGCTGTCCACAACGCGTTGGCGATGCGGTGCGTCTGCACGGCGTGGAAAGCCTTGTAGTGCAGGAAGGCGTGGATATGCGTTCTGCATGCGGGATCCTTTGTGCGAACGGCGATGAGATCCTGCGCTGCGGCTTTGACGATAGACGGATTCCGGTCGAGAACCTCAGACAGCAGGCTTTGGCACGCGCCTTTGCTGACTTCAGCGCTGGCAAGAGCCAAAGAAAGTCGCTGTGCCAGCGCATGCGACAGGGATGGCGACGACAGGAGTATGCTATTCAGCATCGGCGCGAGAAAGGGCTCTTTTTCCGCCATTTCATGCGTTTCCTCCCGAAGTATCGGCCAAACCCTTCGCAGCGTGGTAGCTGATCCTGGCGTCAGATCCATCAATACGGCTCCTGCCTTGGAAGGGGTTTCTGCACAGTGGTTGACACATCGGGCCGGCTCGATGGCGGAATGTCGGCTAGTGTCTCGCTCGACGCGGTTGCTCTAATGATGAGCCCCGCGACAACGACTGTCAGGGCGAAGAGGTCCACCCGGTCAGGGATTTGGCCGAGCACCGGCATGGCCAGAAAGGCCGCGACGCCCGGCGTCAAGGCCGACAGAACGGTGGCCTGCCCACCGATCAATCGCAGCGCCTGGCCGAACGCGAAGAGGGATAAAAGGCCCGCAATGAGGCCCTGGAAAACCGCCTGGAACACGATATCGCCCCTGAGGGCCGTGTTCAGTTCGGATAGATCTGACAGCACCCAGACGGGTAACAGAACCACTGCCGATATGGCAGCCACGATGGCGGTGGCCAGAAACGGTGGGATATCGCTCGCCCGCATGGTGACAGCGAAACAGGCCCAGCACACCGCGCCCGCAAGGAAAAGGGCGTGTCCGATCCACATCTGTTCCAGAACCGGCCCATGCGACGCTTGCAGCAAAAGAGCAACGGCGCCCAACAAGATGAGAAGGGTGGCTATGACCTGTCGTACAGTCACACGTTGGCCCATGAATGCGAAGGTAAGAATACTGGCGAATACGGGCATCAGTCCCGGGACCAACGCACCCGCATGCGCGACGGGCGCAAAGCCAAGCCCGTAGCCGACCAACAGTGTGAAAGGCGCGCCATATGCAGAAAGCAGCAGGCACCGCACAAGCCCAAGCGCGATAACGTCTCGGCGCTGTCGCCAAAGCACAGGCGCCAGCACGATGGCGGGAACCAAAGCCCGAAATCCCGCAAGGTCGATAACCGAAAGCGCGGTCGTGCGCCCTGCCGATGTGAGGACCAGCCAGCTGGCCCAGATCAAAACGGCGACGCACATCCAGGCGTAGCCTTTCGTCACCGATGTGAGGGATTTGGTTTCATTCATGGTCTGCTGTACCTGACGAAGGCCCTTTCGCATGTAAGCGCATGACGATCTTTCGGTTGGAGCGTTGCGTCCTTGCATCGACGCAGGGCCGGCTGGGCGCTCCACTCGGACAAGCCTGTTCATCTGGCCTGTCCCTTGGGTCGGCGCACCCGAAAGCGCGCCGATGTTGGTCGTATGCCAGCGAGACGAAGGAAACCGCGCTCAGCTTTGTTCCGCGCGGATGGTGCTCACCTGCCTGGCATCCATGCCCCAGTTTTCAAGCGGCACTTCATCGATCACCACAAAAGTCGTGGCCGGGTTCTTGTGTAGCACCCTGGAAAGCAAATCGGTCACGCCCGCGATAAGCTGAGCCTTTTCTTCTGCCGACGGGCCGACTCCATTCAGGCCACCCTCCTGCGTCACCTTGATATTCACGTACGGCATGGAGTCAGTCCTCTCGTTCGACAAAGGAGAATACCTTGGTCAGCACTCGCCATCCGTCATCCGTGTTCATGATCGTAAGAAGGTCCTCGTACTTGCGACCCATCATGGTCATCCGTGCTTCGACGATGCCGATGCGATCTCCCTTGAGGGCGATCCTTTCAATCTGTTCGTCGCGGAGGTCGCCGCGCGATGCCGGCGACGTGCGGGCATCGATGCGCGCCATATAGGCGTCGAGGCCCATGGATTCGTAGTTGCCGGAGGTTCCGTTCACATAGGCAAGGTCCGCATGGAAAACGCCACGCAAGACCGTACTGTCGGACTGATACAGGCCGTCGAAGTAGCGCTGCATGAGGTCGCGGATTTCACGTTCATCCTGACCGGCCATCACGCAAGCCCTTCCGCGGCGAAAGCGGCCCTGGTCGCTGGCCGTGCAAAGATTCTGTCGGCGAAGTCCGACAGCCTGGGCCAGCCGCCAAGATCGATGTCCTTGAAGTTGGCCCAAAACACCAGAACGAAGGTATAGGCATCCGCAACGGAAAACCGGTTGCCCACCAGAAACTCTCGCCCGTCTGACAGCTCCGCTTCCAGATAGTCGAACTTCTTCTTCACTTTGGCCGTCGCTGCGGCCCTTTCCGCATCCGTGGCATCATCCGCAAAAAGGGGACTCCAGGACTTGTGTAATTCGGCCGCGGCATAGTTGAGGAATTGCTGAAGACGCGCTCGGTCAAGGCTGCCGGGCGCCGGCGAAAAGGCGCGCCCCGGGTTCGTGTCCGCAATGTACTGCAGGATGGCCACCCCTTCGTTGATGGTCTCGCCACCTTCGATTTCCAGCGCGGGCACATAGCCCTTTGCATTGATGTCGCTGAATTGACGTCCGCTTTCCGTCAGTCCCGCATCGGTATCGACGGCTTCGATGTCGAATGTCGCGCCGACCTCCCTAAGCATGATGTGGCTGGCCAAAGAGCAGGCCCCTGGTTTGTAGTAAAGTTTCATCAGACGCTCCGTTTTGTTCTGCGCCTGAGGCGTAGCAAGCGTGATCGTCGATTGATAATATCGAGTTTTCATATATACGATCTAAAATATAGATCAAATGAGCTGCCGATGACTTTGGATCAACTCGTGGCCTTTGACGCGATCGTCGCGTTTGGAACCTTCCGCGCGGCGGCGGATCGCCTGAACAAGGCCCAATCCGCCGTCAGCCACCAAATCAGCAAGCTGGAATACGAACTCGGCTTCGAGCTTTTTTCGCGCGATGCCTATAGGCCCAGTTTGACACCGGAAGGCGAAATCTTCTTTCGCGAAACGACGCGCGTCCTTGAAAGCGTGCACGGTCTTAAGGCGGTGGCGGCGGGATTGCGGAGTGAGCACGAGCCGATGATCTCTATCGCGATGACGGCCACGATGTCGCTCGACCCGTTTCTGAGCGTCTTGGGTGAGGTCGGGCTGGCCTTTCCAAGCACGCACATCAAGGTTGTGACAGAGATGATGGGCGGGCCTCTGGCGCGGCTCATGGACGGAGAGGCGGATCTGATCGTGGCCGGCCTCGCCGGCGTCTCGATTGATGAGGTCGAAACGCTTCCGGTCGGATCCATCACGATCCGTCCAGTGGTCAGCCCGGATTTTCCCGCCGCTCAACGCTCCGGCGTCAGATCCAGGCGCGAGATGCAGACCTATACGCAGGTTGTCGTGTCCGGTACGGGTGGCCCGGACTACGATCAAAGCCGCGACTTGCTCTCCGGCGGACAGCGTTGGACCGTGTCTGACTTTCAGGCAAAGAAGTCGATCATCAAGGCCGGGTTGGGCTGGGGCGGCATCCCGGAACATTTGATGGAGACCGAGTTGGCGCAACGGGAACTCGTTCCCCTGGCGGTCGAAGGATTCCCGCCGCGCCATACCGAGATTTTTGCGATCAGACGAAGGGATCGACCGATGGGCCGGGTCATGTCCAGCCTCTGGAAAAGGATCGCGGAAACCTCGTCACCGATACCACAGGACATCCATACATCTCCCACGGCATAAGTGATCCGGGCGGGCTTGCGCTATCATCTGGTCCTGACAATTGATGCGGGCGGCAAGGGGCAGAATTCGGGAATCTCATTATTCTGTTAAAAAAGATGGCTGCGTGGACTCCTGCGTGGCACACACTCGAATTGGGTGCGCTTAAACAGCGTTCTGCAGTTTCGTCTGCAACACTTCTTGGACGAGCGGGTTCGGAAACTTTCGCGCAATCGTGACCGCCGCAAAGACCTCTCTGACGTCGTCAAGGCGCGCGTATTCCTTCAATCGTCCGGTCTCCAATTCGTCCTGAACGACAATGGGGGGGATGACAGCCACGCCTGCATCGGCGCGCGCCAACAAGCGCAGCATGGCCATGTCGTCGGCCTCTGCGGCAATTTTGGGCACAAGGCCCAGCCGTTCCAGCAATGCGTCGAAACCGGCACGAAGCGATGTCTCTGGCGTCGGCAGAACAAGCGGTTCGGACGCTACGATGCTGGCCACGGTATGGTCTTTCCCGGCAAGCCGGTTTGGTACGCCGACAAGGCTGACGGGTTGATCGGCGAGAGCATGAACAAGGTAGGGGCTCGCGACGTCGCGCGCGGGAATGAGATTTGTCAGAACCACGTCAAGCGATTGCGCCTCGAGACCGCGAAGAAGGGCCTCTTGCGTGCCAGACCGCAGAACCACCTCAACATCGTCGCGTCCTATAAGGGGTTTCAGAAACGCGATCTGGAAATTTCGTGACAGGGTAGCTAGCGCACCGATCCGCAGAACCCGGCGTTTTGCTTCGGCATGTTTCAGTGTCGCCGTAAGATTTTCAGCGGCGCGGAAAATCTCATCGGCATGATCGAGTGCGATCCGCCCAGCCTCCGACAGCACAAGATTGCGGCCTCGCCGGTCGAACAGATCGTGGCCAAGCGACGCTTCCAGTGACTTGATCTGGGTCGATACCGCCGACTGCGAGATATTGAGCGCGCGCGCCGCACCGGTCAGAGTTCCATCCCGCGCGACGGCACGAAACAGCCGCAGATGATGAAGATTCAGGATCGACATACTTACATATAACAGAACGATTTCTCACAATATATGAATTTTTCTCAAAGCTCTCCATGACCTATTTGACGTGGAAATCGGTATGGAGACGCCTCATGCTTTTTTCGATTTCATTTCTCGCCCCTTGTGTTCTGATCGTCGTTGCGCTCATCGCCTGGCAGCGGCCCGGCTGCAGGCCAGAGGGATTGCCGCAACTCGCGGAGACCGCAGCCCTGGTCGCGCTTGGCCTTGCGGTCTTTGGCCTTGTCCAGTTCGTGGTCGGCGGTCCGGCAAGGTTTTCGCTTCTCGAAGGCCCCGCGGCTCTGGTTTTCGAGGCGAACGCCATCACGTTGACCCTCGCGCTGCTGGTCGCTTTCATCGGCTGGGTCGTGATCCGGTACAGCCGCAGCTATCTCGACGGTGAACCGCAAGAGGGCCGGTTTCACGCGCTCATGCTCGCAACGCTGGCGGCGGTGCTGCTCTTCGTACAGTCGGGCAGTCTGGCGACGCTTATGACCTCGACCGTGCTTGTAGGCCTGGGGCTTAAACGCCTTCTCCTTTTTTATGGCAATCGCCCGGAGGCCCGGCGCGCGGCTATGAAATTCTCACTTGTCTGGCACGGCGCGGATGCCATCCTGCTAATCGCGTCGGCGTTGCTGGTCGTCAGCTATGGCACTGGTGATATTGCGAATATCGCTGCGGCGGCCACCGGAGGAAACCTGTCCTGGGGCGGCTCCATCGCCGTTGCGCTGATCGTTCTGGCTGCGGCGCTCAAGACTGCGGCCCTTCCGCTGCACGGGTGGCTGACCGAAGTCATGGAAGCACCGACACCCGTTTCGGCGCTTCTCCACGCAGGAATCATCAATTCAGGTGGCGTGCTGTTGATCGCCCTGTCTGGCCTTGTGCAACTTAGCCCCGGCGCCATGGCGGCACTTGTGATGATCGGCGGGCTCACGGCGCTCTTTGGGGCGGCGGTAATGCTGACGCAAAGCGCGGTGAAGACCTCGCTCGCATGGTCCACAGTGTCGCAAATGGGGTTCTTGCTTCTGCAATGCGGGCTCGGCTTGTGGGCGCTCGCGCTGCTGCATATCGTGGCACATTCGCTCTACAAGGCGCACGCCTTCCTGTCTTCGGGCGGCGCAGTGCAGGCGGTGGCAAGCCTGCGGCGTCCCGGGCCGATCGCGGTGCCGAGCGTTGGCGCGGTGCTTAAATCCTTTGCCCTTGCGCTCGTCCTCTATGCCGTGATCGCCGTCGGCTTCACCGCGCTTCTGGGGCCAAAAACGGCGCAGGCGGTGGCGCTCGGGGCCATCCTGATTTTCGGGGTTGCGTATCTAGTCGCACAGGGACTGGCCGATCTGGCACCCGCGGAACTGACCACGCGGACGGCACTTGCGTCGCTCGGCACCGCGATCGCGTATTTCGCCTTTCAAGCGACGGCACAGGTGATCTGGGGTCCGGCATTGCCGGCTGCTCCTACGCCCGGGCCGCTTGAATGGGCGCTGATCGTCCTTGCGGTTCTCTCGTTCGGCCTTGTCGCCTTCGCGCAGGCGCTCTTTCCGCTCTGGGCGCATCACCCGTCAACTGCCGGTCTGCGCGTGCACCTCGCCAATGGCTTTTATCTGAACGCCTTGCTTGACCGCGCCATCGGCGGCTTCCGAAGCGCGAAAACGAACTGAGATCATGGAGACTGACATGTTTATGAAGCACACGCAGATCGACCCTTCTCTGGTTTCGGCGATCCTGAAAGCCGCCGAAGATGCCGCGCGGCGCATCCCGCCCGCATTTCCGCTGGAGGCAACCGTCGCGGTCAACCCGTTTCTGGGCCAGACCGGCGAAGACCTCGCGACCGCGTCGGCGCGTCTGCAAAGAGTTGCCGGCGTTCAGGCAACTCCGGCCAGTGACGCTTTCGCATCCGCGCTCGAAACCGGCGGGATCACGGACGCGGATCTGGAAGCGGCGCTTTCAGCGTCCGCGTCGCTCCGGAAGCCCCGGGATCTCGCCGCGCTGAAAGCGGTTGCCGCCGGCCCGACGCCCCTCGAAGCCCGCATGCTGCCCAGCGTGGCGGACCTTGCAGCACGGGCAACCGGCACGGATTGGCCCTCCATCATCGAGAAAACCATCGGTGTCTGGGCGGCGGGACAATTCGATCGGGGTCAGGCTCTGTGGTCTCCGACGCCCGGGTCCGAAGCCTTCGCGTCGTGGCGTGCCTGGGCCACGCACGACCTGACGCCCGAGATCGCCGGCCTGACAGGCTTTTGCGCCCATGTTGCAGCGGCCCCGGACACGTCGGAGCGCGCAATCGCAAGAGCGTCCGAGGCACTTGGCCTCGACGCATGCTCGGCCGAAACGACCTTTCATCGTCTCTACATGGATCTCGGTGGATGGTCGCAGCACGCGCGCTGGCTTCTCTGGCAGGCCGAACTTGCCGGTGGGACGGACCGGACGCTGGCCGATCTTCTGGCGATCCGGCTGATCTGGGAAGAAGCGCTTCTCGCGCACGTGCCGTCGATCGCAGATACGTGGGCCGAAACCGTCACGGCGCATGGCGAACCCGTGGCAGCCTCGGAGCAGGATGTTGCCTTCGCGATCCTGCAAGAGGCGTCTGAAAGGGCGCATCAACGCAGGTTGATCGCGGCCCTGGATGGAGAAACAACCTCCCACGCCCGTCCTAAGCTTCAGGCCGCCTTCTGTATCGACGTCCGCTCAGAGGTGTTCCGCCGGGCGCTGGAAAGCGTCGACTCAAAGATCGAAACTATCGGGTTCGCAGGCTTTTTCGGCCTGCCGCTGGCGCACATGTCGCATGGCTCGGATGTCTCAGAGGCCCATTTGCCCGTTCTTCTGAATCCGACAGTGCACACGACAAGCCACGCTGATCCAGAGCATGAGCAGGAGACCCGCGTCGCTGCGCGCACCATCCGGGCCTGGGGTAGGTTCCGGCAGGCAGCCGTATCCTCCTTCGCCTTCGTCGAGGCGGCGGGACCGTTCTACGCCGGAAAGCTGATCAAGGATGCGTTGGGTCACGGGAAGACGTCGAAAAAGACCTCCCCCGCACCGCAGGTGATCGGCGGTCTCGATGCCAAGGCGAAGGCCGACACAGCGGCCGCTGTTCTGGGCGCAATGAGCCTGACCAAAGGCCACGGCGAGATGGTGCTGCTTCTTGGACACGGCGGGCAGGTCACCAACAACCCGCATGAAAGTGCATATCATTGCGGCGCCTGCGGCGGATACACGGGCGAGGTATCGGCGCGACTTTTGGCGCTTCTCCTGAACGATCCCGAAACCAGAGCCGGCCTTGACGAGCGCGGCATTCCGATCCCGGACGACACGCTCTTCATCGCCGGTCTGCATGATACGACAACTGACGAGATCACAATCTACGATGACGGACTGCCCGCCGACCGGGGCGATGACATCGCCCAGATGAAAAACTGGTTGCGGCAGGCCGGCAAGATCGCGAGGGCAGAACGGGCGCCCGACCTGCCCGGGGCCATGCCCACCACGGTCTCCGACCGGGCGCTGAACTGGGCCGAAATCCGGCCCGAATGGGGGCTGGCAGGCTGCGCCGCATTCATCGCGGCGCCACGCGCCGCGACAGAGCGCAAGGATCTCGAAGGCCGGGCGTTCCTGCACAGCTACGACTGGAAGGCGGACGAAGACTTTAGAACGCTCGAACTGATCATTACGGCGCCCGTGGTCGTGGCGAGCTGGATCAGTCTACAGTATTACGGGTCTTCGGTGATGCCCGACGTCTTCGGCGGGGGCAACAAGCTTATCCACAATGTCGTCGGCGGCATCGGCGTGATCGAAGGCAATTCGGGACGTCTCAGGCCGGGTCTGCCGTGGCAGTCCGTTCACGACGGCGAAAAACTGATGCATGACCCACTGCGGCTGTCGGTCATGATCGAAGCGCCCCGTGAGGCGATCACTGAGGTCCTAAAGCACCATACGGAAGTCCGCAAACTTTTCGACAATGGCTGGCTGCACCTTTTTACGCTGAAAAACGGCAAGGTGGACGCACGCTATGGCCCCGGACTTGTCTGGGCGGACATCACGGAAACCGCTGCCGCGTGATGCAGTCGTGACGTGCGCGACGAGGTGCATGGCAAGAAGGCGGCGGTCACGCAACTGCGTGACCAGATACGTGCCGTCTCGGAATTGCTTGATGCTTTGAAAGGCCGTCCTTTCAGAACGGTGATCGCGGTAGGCTGGCAAGCCAGACGCCGTGTGCGTATGGTGCGCACGGCGAGATCATTAAATCCAGAGGCCCCGAGGAGATTGCCGTATGCCCTTCACCGCAGCCACCAAGGCCGCGCGTCTATCGGTCGCTCCGATGATGGATTGGACCGACCGTCACTGCCGTTTTTTACATCGGCAGTTGTCGTCGCGAGTCCTTCTCTACACGGAGATGGTGACAGCTCCGGCGCTTGTGCGTGGCGGGGCGATGCATCTTCTGGATTACAACCCGGAAGAGCACCCCGTGGCCTTGCAACTTGGCGGCTCCGACCCGGAGGAGTTGGCGCAAGCCGCGACGCTGGGGGCGCAGGCGGTCTATGATGAAATCAATCTCAACGTGGGGTGTCCCAGTGATCGCGTCCAATCCGGCACATTCGGCGCGGTGCTGATGAAAGATCCCGGTCTGGTGGCCGAATGCTGCGCGGCGATGCGCGTCGCAACGGATGTGGAGGTCACCGTCAAATGTCGCATCGGCGTGGACGATCAGGACCCCGAGGAGATTCTTCCGGAATTCTTGGCGCGGATCGTCGCGGCCGGGGTCCAACGCGTGGCGATCCATGCCCGCAAGGCCTGGCTGCAGGGCCTGAGCCCCAAGGAAAACCGCGATATTCCGCCGCTCGACTACGAGCTGGTGCACCGGATGAAGCAGCTTTTTCCGAACCTGCATATCTCGGTCAACGGCGGTCTTGAAACGCTCGACGAGGCCGAAGTGCGGCTCGAAGGCGGGCTTGACGGTGTCATGATCGGGCGCGCGGCCTATCACCGGCCCGTGGATATTCTCGGGCAGGCGGATCGCCGGATTTTCGGCCTCGGCGGGCCCGACCGCACAGCAGAGGATGCCGTGGCGGCCATGCTGCCCTATATCGAACGGCACCTATCGCAGGGCGGCAAGCTGCACCAGGTCACGCGGCACATGCTTGGGCTCTTCACCGGGCGACCCGGCGCGCGGGCCTGGCGGCGTCATCTGTCGGAACACGCAACCCGTCGCGGCGCGGGCCCGGAACTGGTGGAAGAGGCGTTGCAAGAGGTCAACGGAGCGATGGTGTGAGCGAAGATCTGATCGCGCGCGGCTGGGCGTCTTTTCCATCCGAGCCGGCGGTGCTCGCGTGGGCCGAAAACGCCCGTCATCACGCCCGTCAAAGCGTCGCCGACCCCGACCAGCAGCAAGGTCTCGTCTGCGAGGGGACCTGGTTCGTAGGCGTGGATGCGTTGCAAAACGACAGCTCGGGCCGGTTGCCCGACGGCCCGCCCCTCGATGGGGCCGCCTGGCAAACGGCCTGCGCGCTCTATGGCACGCTGCCGCTGCACAAGGGGCAGGTTTCGGTCATCTATCCGGGCTACCCGCGCCCCCGCGCGGGCGAGAGTGAGGCCGCCTTCGGCTACCGGCTCCGGCGCGATGCCGCGCATGTGGACGGCTTGCTGGCCAGCGGTCCCGGGAAACGGCGCTATCTGCTGGAACGCCACGCCTATATCCTCGGCCTGCCGCTCACCGCCAGCGGTGCAGGTGCCAGCCCGCTCAGCATCTGGGAAGGCAGCCATCACATCATGCGCCGCGCCTTCGAGGCGGCGCTTGGCGGCACCGATACGGCGGATTGGGACAAGGTCGACCTGACCGAGATTTACAAGGCCACACGCCGCGAGGTGTTCGAGAGCTGCCCGCGCCGGCTTCTCACCGCCGCGCCGGGAGAGGCGTATCTCGTGCACCGCCTGGCTCTGCACGGCGTGGCGCCGTGGGACGACGGCGCCGAGGCGCCGGATGACGGGCGCATGATCGCCTATTTCCGCCCCGAATGGCCGGAGACGGGCGCTCAGTGGCTGACGGCGCCCTAGCTGCGGCTCAGACGTGCGGCACGTCCGCCGCGCCGCTTGCGCAACTGCGGCGCGCGGTCGGGCAGGGTGGCCATGATGTCGCGGCGTTCCTCCGCGCTCATCTTGGACCAGCGCGCGATCTCGTCCAGCGTGCGATAGCATCCGGTACAGATCCGCGCCTCGGGATGCACCACGCAGATGCGCACGCAGGGGCTTTCGATCTCGTCGCGTTTCCAAACCGGGGTGTCGTTCACGTCTCTGCCCTCATATGCCTCAGACGGTCCAAGGCTCCCTGCAGGATATACGCTGCCGCCACGGCGTCGATCACCTCGGAACGACGCTTTCGGGTCATATCAGCCTCGATCAGTGCTCTTTCTGCCGCAACCGTCGACAGCCGCTCGTCCCAGAAGGCGATCGGCAGCTCGGTGAGGCTTGCCAGATTGCGGGCGAAGGCGCGTGTGGATTGCGCACGTGGCCCCTCGCTGCCATCCATGTTGCGCGGCAGGCCAAGGATGATACCGCCGGCCTCGCGCCCGCCCGCGATTTCCAGCAAACGCGCGGCATCCAGTCCGAATTTACGGCGCTTGATCGTCTCGACCGGGTTGGCCGAGGACAACAGCGCGTCCGAGGCGGCAACGCCGATCGTTTTGGTCCCAAGATCAAGCCCCAGCACCGCCCGGCCGCGCGGCAATGCCTGCGCGAATTCGGCGATCTCCTCGTGGATCATTCTGACAGGCCTGCCTGCTTTGCGGCGTTGGTCACCAGCGAGAGCGCCTCGGGATTGTCGGCGAAAATCTCGCGCGCCTCGGCCAGCGCCGCACGCGCCTTGTCGGCCTCGCCCAGAACGGCATAGGCATTGACCAGCCGCGCCCATTCCCCGGGGCTGCCGCCCTCGGTCTGGATCCGGGCGGAAAGCTGCGCGACCATGCCTCGGATCATGCCGGCGCGGTCTTCCACCGACATTTCGCCTGCAGCCTCGATATCCGCGGCGGATGGACCCGGCGCGGTCTCCGCGCCCGGCTCGGGGGGCAGTTCATACCGCTGCACCCCGGCGCGCCACGCCAGTTCCTCGATCCGGCTGCGGATGATCGGTGTCCAGGGCGCGTCCGCCGTGCTTTCGCGCAAAAGTCTGTCCCATGTGCGAAACGCCATGTCGGGCCGGTCCACCTGCATCAGGTAAAGGCCAAGGTAATACCGTGCGCGCGGCTCGTTCGGATCGCGCTCCAGCGTTGCGCGCAACACCGCTTCGGCTTCTGCCGAGACCTGCCCGCCGGCGGCTGTCACCATGAGGTCCGCCAGCTGCGCATAGTCCTGCGCCGTGGCCTCCGCACCCTTGAGATCGACCACGCCCTGCTGCGCCTTGCGCGCGGCGGCCATGTTGCCAAGCGCCGCCTCGTTTCGCGCCAAAAGCTGCAGACCGCGCAGGTCGCCGGGTCGCCCGGCCACCGCCTCGCGCAATTGCGCCATCAGCTCCAGGTAATCCTCTTCCACCCCCTTCGGCGTTTCCGGCGCAGGCATGCGCGCCTCCAGGGCCTCCTGGCTTGGCAGGTTGGCGCGGCGGTCTTCCGACGCCGCGATCCGCGCCTCGAGCGGCACGTCGTCGTATCCCGGCACGCCCAGCTGCTGATAAAGCAGCAAAGAACCTGCCCCCAGCCCGGCAAAAACGGCCAGGGCCGTCAGATATCCCACCGTCTTGGGCTGTCCGCCGCTGTCCCCGCCTTCCTTGAGCTGCGTGTCGGCGGCCAGGATCCGGCGCGACACTTCCGCCCGGGTGCGCTCGGCGTCGTCTTCGGAAATCAAGCCGCGTGCAAGGTCGCGATCCACCTCCTTGAGCTGGTCGCGATAGACCTGCAGGTCATAGGCCGCGGGCGGCGCATCGCCGGTGCGTCCGCGCAGAAGAACCAACGCCAGAACGGCGCCGCTGCCCAGTGCCAGAAATCCGACCAGTCCCCAGAAAAACATGAAGCCTCCTCGCTTACCGGGTTCATCTAACGACGCCCGCGCCCGAGCAAAAGGGGCAAGTGGTCAAAAGCCATGCGCGCAATGTCGCAAATCGTGTCTTCGATGCCGCCGTGGATATCTTCCAAATGGCCGCGATATCGCATACCCGGGCACAAGTTGCCGCCCGCGATTCCGCCCAAGGAGTGAGTCTCCGCATGAAACGTTATTCCGCCTTTGCCGTCGCCCGTCAGGCCCTGTCGCACCATATGGGCTGGGAACGCGCCTGGGCCTCACCCGAGCCGAAGAAGAAATACGACGCCATCATCATCGGCGCCGGCGGGCACGGGCTCGCCACGGCCTATTACCTCGGCAAGAACCACGGGTTGAAAAACGTCGCCATCCTCGAAAAGGGCTGGCTCGGCGGCGGCAACACGGGCCGGAACACCACGATCATCCGCTCGAACTACCTGCAGGATCCTTCGGCGGCGATGTACGAAAAGGCCCGCAGCCTGTACGAGACGCTCAGCCAGGATCTGAACTACAACATCATGTTTTCGCCCCGCGGCGTCATCATGCTCGCGCAAACCCAGCACGAGGTGCGCGGATACGAGCGCACGGCGCATGCCAACGCCCTGCAGGGCGTGAAGACCGAGTTCATCTCGCCTGCCCGCGTCAAGGAGCTTTGCCCGATCATCAACCTCGACGGGCCCCGCTATCCGGTTCTGGGCGGGCTCTGGCAGTCGCGTGGCGGCACCGCGCGGCACGATGCCGTGGCCTGGGGCTATGCGCGCGCCTGCTCGGACATGGGCATGCATGTCATCCAGAAATGCGACGTGACGGGGATCCGCTCCGAGAACGGCAAGGTGGCGGGCGTGACCACCAGCCGCGGCGACATCGATTGCGACAAGCTGGGCATCGTCGTGGCGGGTCATTCGGGCCACCTGGCGGGCATGGCGGGCTTCCGCCTGCCCATTGAATCCGTGGCGCTTCAGGCGCTGGTTTCCGAGCCGATCAAGCCCTGCATGGACGTGGTCGTCATGGCCAACACCGTGCACGGCTACATGTCGCAATCTGACAAGGGCGAGATGGTGATCGGTGGCGGCACCGACGGCTACAACAACTACACACAGCGCGGGTCCTTCCACCACATCGAGGAAACCGTGCGCGCCCTGATCGAGACCTTCCCGATGGTCTCGCGCCTAAAGATGCTGCGCCAGTGGGGCGGGATCGTGGACGTCACCGGCGACCGCTCGCCGATCCTCTCGAAGACGCCACTGGAGAATTGCTTCATCAACTGCGGCTGGGGCACCGGCGGCTTCAAGGCCATCCCCGGCTCGGGCTGGGGCTTTGCGGAGCTGATGGCCAAGGGCTACTCGCCGCTTTGCGCCGAATTCGGCCTCGACCGCTTCACCGAGGGCCGCTTCATTGATGAGTCGGTCGCGGCAGGAGTGGCGCACTGATGGAACCACCGATTGACAACGCTGTATCTAGATTCATCGAGCATCGAAGTTGGAGATTCTACTTCGCAGGCAGCCTTGCCATTTCTGTGGTCGGTTTTTTTGCAGACTGGTTTGCCCCCAACGATTGGTTTTCGAGATCTGGAGCGATCATCGTTGGATTAGCAGCTTTTGCGAATTTTCTAGATCCTCGGCGCAGTGGGCAATGGTGGAAAAGGCTGCAAGATGACGCAAAGTCTCGCGGCGCAGCGGCACAATCCAAAGCTCAGTTGAATGGGCAAGACGGAATAGGCGCGTACCACGAGGCCATTACGGACTTCGCAAATGACGCTAAGAAAGCTCAAAGAGTGAGCGCCTCGCAAGCTACTGCTGTACTTTACGGGACAGTGGTTTGGGGCTTTGGAGATTTGATATTCAACCAAGGGTGCGCACCATGCTGATCCTGACCTGCCCCTGCTGCGGCGTGACGGGCGAAGAAACAGAATTCCACCAGGGCGGCGAAGCGCATCTGAAGCGGTTCGGTCCGGGTTCGTCGGATAACGAATTCCACGACTATCTCTTCGCCAAGGAAAACCCCAAGGGCGTGCATCTGGAGCGCTGGCGGCACGTCTATGGCTGCGGCAAGTGGTTCATCGCCGCGCGCAACACCGTGACGCTCGAGGTTTATGGCACCTATTCGGCCCAGACCACCGAGCCGCCGAAAGACATCAGGGACAGGATCTCGGCCAAGGTGCCGGGCTGGAGCTGGAGAGAGTTCGCATGAGCACGCGTCTGGCCACGGGCGGGCGGCTTCTCGACAAGGGCCGCGCGCTGGAGTTCACCTTCAACGGCAAGCGCCTCAAGGGCTTCGAGGGCGACACGCTCGCCTCTGCCCTTCTGGCCAACGACCAGATGATGGTCGGGCGCTCCTTCAAGTACCACCGCCCGCGCGGCATCGTCGCCTCGGGCGCCGAGGAACCCAACGCGCTCTTCAACATGGGCGAGGGCGGCACGTTCGAGCCGAACCAGCGTGCCACCACGACCGAGCTTTTCGGCGGGCTGACCTGCACCTCTCAGAACCACTGGCCCAGCCTCGAATTCGATGTGGGCGCGATCAACAACCGGCTGGCGCGCTTCCTGCCGGCGGGCTTTTATTACAAGATGTTCATGCATCCCCGCCCTCTGTGGAAGCATGTCTACGAGCCCTTCATCCGCCAGTCCGCCGGCCTTGGAAAGGCGCCGCGCGACCGCGACGCGGACACTTACGAGCACGTCTACGCCTTCTACGACGTCGTCGTGATCGGCGGCGGGATCGCGGGGCTTCTGGCCGCGCGCGAGGCGGGCCGCGCCGGCGCCAAGGTTCTGCTGATGGAGCAGACCGCCCATTGGGGCGGACGTGCCCCGGTCGATGGCGGCACTGTGGACGGCCAGCCTGTGGATAAAGTGGTGGAGGAAATTCTGTCAGAGTTGTCTGACATGCCCAATGTCACGCTCCGTTTGCGGCTCATGGGCGCCGGCGTCTACGATCACGGCTATCTCCTGGGCTACGAGCGTGTTCGCGATCACCAGCCCGCCGACAAGGGGCCGCGCCACCGTCTCTGGCGGATCCGCGCCGCTCAGATCGTGACCGCGACAGGCGCCATCGAACGCCCGCTCAGCTTTGCCGGCAACGACATTCCCGGCGTGATGCTGGCCTCTGCCGTGCGCGACTACGCCGTCGATTACGGCGTGTCCATCGGCGACCGCACCGTTGTCGTGACCAATAACGACGATGCTTACCTTACGGCAATTTGCCTGAAAAAGCTGGGTCTCGACGTGCCCGCGATCATCGACGCACGCCCCCACGGCGCGAGCCAACTTACCGAAGAGGCCAAGGCGCTTGGCATCCGCATCGAGACGGGCAAGGGCGTCGCCAAGGTCAAGGGCGGCAGGCGCGTGACCGGCGTGGCGATCTGCATGCAGGCGGGCGAAGGCTCCGCCATGGAAGAGATCGCCTGCGACGCGGTCGCCATGTCCGGCGGCTGGTCGCCGGTCGTGCACCTCTGGTCCCATTGCGGCGGCAAGCTCATCTGGGACGACGAAAAGGCGATGTTCCGCCCCGATGTGGATAAAGCGCCAACGGGTGCCTCGGGCGAAGCCTTCGTTGTGGTCGCAGGCGCAGCCAACGGCGCACTCGGGCTGGCCGATGTGGTGGCCGATGCCCATGCCGCCGGTCAGACCGCCGCCAAGGCCGCAGGCCACAAGCCCAAGAAATCCGCCGCGCCCAAGGCCGACAGCCCGTCCGAGAACGCCATCGCGCCGATCTGGCTCATGCCGCAGGGCGCCAAGTACGAATTGCGCTCCAAAGCCTGGCTCGATTACCAGAACGACGTAAAGGTATCGGACGTGCAGCTGGCCGCGCGCGAGGGCTTCGAATCCGTCGAACACGCCAAGCGCTACACCACGCTCGGCATGGCCACGGATCAGGGGAAACTCAGCAATATCAACGGCCTGGCCATCCTGTCGGATGCGCTCAACCAGCCCATCCCGCAGACGGGCACCACAACCTTCCGCCCGCCCTACACGCCCATCTCCATGGGCGCGATCGCAGGCGCGGCGCGTGGCCCGATCTTCCAGCCCTTACGCCGCACGCCGATGCATGGCTGGCACGAGGAAAACGGCGCCTATTGGGAACCGGTCGGCCACTGGCGCCGCCCCTATACCTTCCGCAAGATGCCGGGCGAGGCGATCGAGACCGCCGTTGCTCGTGAGATCAAGCAGACCCGCGACAGCCTCGGTCTGCTCGACGCCTCCACGCTGGGCAAGCTGGTCGTGAAAGGCCCCGACGCGGGCAAGTTCCTCGACATGCTCTACACCAACGTGATGTCGACCCTGAAACCGGGCCGCTGCCGCTATGGCCTGATGTGCTCCGAAAACGGCTTTCTCATGGATGACGGCGTGGTCGCGCGTCTCGATGAGGATACGTTCCTCTGCCACACCACCACCGGCGGCGCGGATCACATCCACGCCCACATGGAAGACTGGCTTCAGTGCGAGTGGTGGGACTGGAAGGTCTACGTCGCCAACCTGACCGAGCAATACGCCCAGATCGCCGTCGTCGGCCCCAACGCGCGCAAGACGCTGGAAAATCTGACCGAGGATGACATTTCCGCCGAGGCGCTGCCCTTCATGGCGTGGACCGACATCACGCTCGGCGGCATTCCCGCACGCGCCTACCGGATCTCGTTCTCTGGCGAACTCAGCTACGAGATCGCCGTGGATGCGGGGCAGGGCCGGGCGCTCTGGGACAAGCTCTTGGAGGCCGGGGCCGAGTTCGCCGTCACGCCCTATGGGACCGAGGCCCTTCACGTGATGCGCGCCGAAAAGGGCTTCATCATGATCGGGGACGAGACCGACGGCACCGTGATCCCGCAGGATCTGAACATGGAGTGGGCGATCTCCAAGAAAAAGGACGATTACCTAGGTAAGCGCGCCCAGGCCCGGTCCTTCATGGCTAATCCCGACCGGTGGAAGCTGGTCGGTCTCGAGACGACCGACGGCTCGGTCCTGCCCGATGGCGCCTATGCGGTGGCCGATGGCACGAACGCCAATGGGCAGCGCAACGTGCAGGGGCGCGTCACATCCAGCTATTACTCGCCCACGCTCGGGCGCGGCATCGCCATGGGCCTTGTCCACAATGGGCCCGACCGGATGGGAGAGGTCATCGATATCCCCAAGGTCGATGGTACCGTGATCAAGGCCAAGATCGTCTCTCCCGTGTTCTACGATCCTGAAGGGGAGAAGCAGAATGTCTGACGCCATCAGCGCATTGCCCGGCGCGGCCTTCGAAGGCGCGGTGCGCGTCGAGGAATCGGGCCTTCAGGGCATGATCACCCTGCGTGGGGATTTCGGGACCGCCAAGCTGAAAAAGGCGGTCAAGGACACCGTCGGCGTGGCCATTCCCGCCACCCGCGAGATCGCTCAAAAGGATGGGCGGGGTGCAGCGTGGATGTCACCTGACGAGCTGCTTTTGCTGCTGCCCTATGCCGATGTCACCGACGCGCTCGGGAAAATCGACAAAGCTCTCTCGGGCACGCACCACCTCGCTGTCAACGTCTCGGACGCCCGCGCCATGTTCCGCCTGCACGGGGCCACAGTGCGCGAGGTCATGGCCAAGCTCGTCCCGGTCGATATGGCGCCCGGCGCCTTTGCTCCCGGCCAGATCCGCCGCACCCGCATGGCGCAGATCCCTGCGGCCTTCTGGATGACGGACGAGGACACCGTGCACGTGGTCTGCTTCCGCTCGGTGGCGCAATATGCCTTTGATCTTCTGAAGGACGCCGCGCGGTCCGAGGGGCGCATGGGGCTTTTCGACTAAGCCGGCCGGCGCGCGGTTCCGTGCGCCGCCGCACAGTCCAAACTCGGCAGCCCCACGCCATAAGGGCTTGACCTAGCGCGCCCCGCGCTACCATCTGTCACAGCAGAAATTCACAGAAAGACAAGGGGGCCCGATATGGCTTTTGAACTTCCCGATCTTCCCTATTCGCACGACGCGCTTGCCGATCTCGGCATGTCCCGCGAGACGCTGGAATACCACCACGACATCCACCACAAGGCCTATGTCGACAACGGCAACAAGGCCATCGCGGGCACCGAGTGGGAAGGCAAGTCGGTCGAAGAGATCATCAAGGGCACCTACGATTCCGGCGCTGTCGCCCAGAACGGCATCTTCAACAACGCCTCGCAGTACTGGAATCACAACCAGTTCTGGGAAATGATGGGCCCGGATCAGACCGGCATGCCCGGTGAGCTGGAAAAAGCCCTGACCGAAAGCTTCGGCTCGGTCGACAAGTTCAAGGAAGAGTTCGCCGCCGCTGGCGCGGGTCAGTTCGGCTCGGGCTGGGCTTGGCTGGTGAAGGACACGGACGGCAGCCTGAAAGTCACCAAGACCGAGAACGGCGTGAACCCGCTCTGCTTTGGTCAGACCGCGCTTCTGGGCTGCGACGTGTGGGAGCATTCCTACTACATCGACTTCCGCAACAAGCGTCCCGCCTATCTACAGAACTTCCTCGACAAGCTCGTGAACTGGGAAAACGTCGCGTCGCGCATGTAAGCCTTTGTTATTTAAAGGTGAAACGCCCTCCGGCCATGCCGGGGGGTGTTTTTGTTTCAGGAACCGCCAAGACTTGCCCCGCGTTGTCCTGACGTATGATAGAATAGGAAGGAAACGTGCCATGGCAGAGCGCCACAGGTCCAAGGACGGCCGCAAGGAAACCGAAGACATCATCGGGGACGACACGGAAATCAGCCAGCAGGGCCGTGAGGGCGGCGCGCTCTCACGCAAGATCGGCACACGCGACGAGGAAAAGCGCGCCAAATCCAAGCCCGCCGGCGCCACACGCGTCACAGGCTCGGACAAGCGCGACAGCGGCATCAAGGAGGGAGACGACTGAGATGACGGAACTCAAACACGGCACATGGGTCCTGATCGCGGACGGGGAGAAGGCCCTTTTCCTGCGCAACGACCTGGACGAGATGAACCCCGACCTCAATGTCGTTCGCGAGGAAGAGCAGGACAATCCCGCCGATTCCGAGCAAGGTACCGATAGCCCGGGCCGCATGCAGGATACCGGAATTCAGCAGATGTCGGCGCTCGACGAAACCGATTGGCACCAGCTGGCCAAGGATCGCTTTGCAAGCGATCTGGCGGATATCCTGTACAAATACGCCCACAAGAATGCGTTTGAACGTCTTGTAGTCTGCGCCCCGCCCAACACCCTTGGGGAATTGCGTCAGCACTTTCACAAAGAGGTGCAAAGCCGCATCATTGCCGAGGTGGACAAGGATTTTACCAACCATCCCCTCGATGAGGTTGAAAAACTGCTCAAGTCCGAGCTCGCTTCTGGCTGAGCCCTGTCTTGAACCGGCTTGCGGGCCGCGATAGAGCGAAAGAAGCGCCTCCGGGCCTGCCCGGAGGTTTTTCAGTTCCGGAGAACCTGATGTCCCCGACAGCCCGTGGCGTGCTCGCCATCATCTGCGCCTGCATGATCTGGGGCCTGTCTGGCATGTTCTACAAGCTTCTCGTGCATTTGCCTGCGATCGAGATGATGGCCCACCGCACCATCTGGGCCGCCGTGTTCTTTTTGATCGTTCTGGGCGTGCAGGGCAGGGCGACAGCGCCATTCGCCGCCCTCACGCGCCGCCGGGACCTGCCGATCATCGTGCTGGCCTCGCTCATGGTCGGCGCGAACTGGTTCACCTTCGTCTTCGCGGTACAGATCGGCAAAGCGCTCGACGCCTCGCTGGGATATTTCATCTTTCCGCTTGTCGCCGTGTTTCTCGGGCTTCTGGTCTTTGGCGAACGGCTTAGCCGGGTTCAGACCGCCGCGGTGATCCTCGCCGCAGTGGGTGTCATCACGCTCACCGCCGGGCTTGGCGTGCCGCCATGGATCTCCCTCATTCTCGGCATCACCTTCGGCATCTACGGGATGCTCAAGAAGGGGCTTGATCTCGGCCCGATCACCTCCGTGACGGCCGAGGCGATCCTGCTGGTGCCTCTGGCGGTCGGCCTGCTCATCTGGGTGCATCTGCAGGGCGGCGACGCGCTGGGCGTGTCATGGGCTGAGACAGGGCTGCTGATGCTCTCAGGCCCGATCACGGCCACGCCCCTCATCCTTTTCAGCTATGGCGCGCGCCGGGTGGCGCTGGCCAGCGTTGGGCTTCTCTCCTACTTGAACCCCACCCTGCAATTCCTTGTTGCGACACTGGTTTTTCACGAATTCTTTGGCCTTTGGCACGGGGTCGCCTTCGGCATGATCTGGACCGCGCTGGCGCTCTACAGCTGGTCGCGCTGGCATCAGGACAAGGCGCGCTCAAGGCTCTCGCAAAGCGCCTGAACTGTTGCTTCGGCGCGCACGAAGTCCAGAAGGCTCGCATCGGCAAAGCCCTCGTTGATCACGTGCTTCATCAATTGCATCAACGGCGTCCAGTAATCATCGGTATTCAATAGAAATACCGGCTTTTCATGCAGGCCGATCTGGCGCCAGGTCAGAACCTCGAAGAACTCGTCCAGAGATCCCGCGCCACCGGGCAAAACCACGATGGCGTCGCAATTCATGAACATAACTTTCTTGCGCTCGTGCATCGTTTCGGTGACGACGTAGCGGGTCAGGTCCGTCTTGCCCACTTCCCATTTCACAAGGTGGTCGGGGATGACGCCAAAGGTTTCGGCCCCCGCATTCTGGGCCGCGCGCGCCACCGTGCCCATCAGCCCGACATCGCCTGCACCGTAAACTAGCCGCCAGTCCCGCGCGGCGATGGCGGCGCCGAATGACTCGGCGGCGGCGGCATAGGCCGGATTGCGCCCGGCGCGTGAGCCGCAAAAGACACAGATGGAATGCGTTGCCATGAATTCACCGGATAGGGAAAAGGGTTGTTTTGACCGTTCTACCCGCTGTTGATAAAGTCTCGCAACCGCGCATGGGAAAAGCGCGGATCGGAAGGACACGGATGACGAAGCAGTCCGGAGTATCGGGGGGCGGGCCCCTCGTGATCGCGGGCGTCGCTCTGGCTGCGGCGGTCGGCGGGCTTCTTTATTTCTCTGTGTTGCGCCCGGCCTCGCCCCCGCCGGCCGATAGGGCCGCTGTGACCGACGAGGCGCAACCCGCCGCGTTGGCGCCTCCAGCCGACCCCGCGCCGGAAACAGCCGCGCAAACCACGCCTGATACGCCCGACATGCCCGACCTTCCGAAGGTCAGCACCTTCCTGCTCGATGCCGATGGTCGCATGGTCGTGGCGGGGCGCGCATCGCCGGGATGGGAAACGGCGATCCGGCTCGATGACGATGAACTCGCCCGCTTTCAGCCCGAGGCAAACGGCGAATTCGTCCAGTTCGTCACCGTTGGCCCCAGCGAGAAGGCCCGCATTCTGACCCTCGCCATGCGCTCGCCGAAAGACGGCTCGGACATCGTGTCGAAAAGCGAAATCATCATCGCTCCGCTGCGCGCGCCCGAAAACGGCACCGCACCGGAGGCCGTCGCGGCGCCAAATCCCGCGGTCGAGGTCCCCGAAACCCTGGCAACACCGGCGACGGCGCAAGAGCCACCCGAAACACCCGGCCCCGTCGCCAAGCAAGAGCCCGCCGCACCTGCTGCCGTGCTGCTCTCGGATGCCGAGGGGCTTCAGGTCCTGCAGCCCGCACCGGCGACCGATCCGGGGCCCGAAGTCATGGCGACCGTCGCCCTGGACGCGATCTCGTATTCGGAGGAGGGCGATGTGCTTCTGGCCGGGCGCGGCGTGGGCGATGGCTTCGTGCGGGTCTATCTCGACAACGCGCCCATCACGACCTCACGCATCGCCGAGGATGGTCGCTGGCGTTCGGATCTGCCCGAGATCGACACCGGCATCTACACGTTGCGCATCGACGAGGTCGACGCCGAGGGCAACGTCACCTCGCGGATCGAGACGCCCTTCAAGCGCGAATCCGACGACGTGCTCGCTTCCGCCACCGCTACCAACCAGCCCATTCAGGCCGTGATCGTGCAGCCCGGCTACACGCTCTGGGGCATTTCGCGGCGCAATTACGGCGACGGCTTTCAATATGTGCGGATCTTCGAGGCCAATCGCGACCGCATCCGCGACCCCGACCTGATCTATCCTGGACAGCTCTTCTCGATCCCTCAGGATTGAGCGGGGTGGTCATTGCCCGCGCTCCGGCCTATCTGATGGCGACATCACGCTAAGAGGTCCTCATGCGCCGACGCGCGCTCACCACCACCAAAGCCCCGGAAAATGGCTGGAGCGTCATTCGCCGTGTCGCTCCCTATCTCTGGCCAGAGGGTCAGGGATGGGTCAAACGCCGCGTGGTCTTCGCGCTTATCGCGCTTTTCGCGGCCAAGCTGGTGGCCGTCGGCACGCCCTATTTCTACAAGGCCGCCGTCGACGCGCTTGCGGGCGAGGGGCAAGAGGCCGCGTGGATGCTGGCGCTGGGGGCCATCGGCCTGACCGTGGCTTACGGCATGGCGCGGCTTCTCAATGTCGGCTTTCAGCAGCTGCGCGACGTGATCTTTGCGCGCGTCGCCCAACGCGCGCTTCGGCAACTGGCGCTTGAGACGTTTCAGCATATCCACGCCATGTCGCTGCGCTACCACACCTCGCGCAAGACCGGCGGGCTCAGCCGGATCATCGAGCGCGGCGTGAAAGGCGTGGAATTCCTGTTGCGCTTTCTGCTTTTCTCCATCGGCCCGCTGATCCTCGAGCTTCTGCTCATCGGTATCGTCCTCTGGACGCTCTTCGACTTCTGGTATCTTGCCGTCGTGATGGGCGTGATCGCCGCCTATGTGGCGTTCACCTTCAAGGTGACCGAGTGGCGCGTAAAGCTGCGCAAGAAGATGAACGACCAGGATACCGACGCCAATCAAAAGGCCATCGACAGCCTTCTGAATTTCGAGACTGTCAAGTATTTCGGGGCCGAGGGTCGCGAGGCGGGACGCTACGACAAGGCGATGGAGGGCTACGAGACCGCGGCGTTGCAGACCTCCTATTCGCTGGCCTTTCTCAATTTCGGTCAAAGCGTGCTGATCACCGGTGGCCTCGTGGCGGTGATGGTGATGGCGGCCTTCGGCGTGCAATCGGGTGCTCTGACGGTGGGCGATTTCGTCATGGTCAACGCCTACATGATCCAGATCACCATGCCGCTGAACTTTCTCGGCACGGTTTACCGCGAAATCCGGCAATCCCTCGTTGATATGGCGGAAATGTTCGATTTGTTAGAGCAAAGGCCAGATGTTCTAGATAAGCCCGACGCGAAGGTTCTGAAAGTACAAGGCGGTGAGGTCGCCTTGCGCGAGGTTTTCTTCGGATACGAGGCCGAAAGACCCATCCTCAAGGGCGTGATCCTCACCGTGCCGCCGGGGCAGACCGTGGCCATCGTCGGCCCCACCGGCTCGGGCAAATCCACCATCGGGCGGCTCTTGTTTCGCTTCTATGACGTGCAGTCCGGCGCGCTCAAGATAGACGGGCAGGACGTGCGCGACGTCACCCAAGACAGCCTGCACGCCGCCATCGGCGTGGTGCCGCAGGACACCGTGCTTTTTAACGACACCATTGGCTATAACATCGCCTATGGCCGCGACGGCGCCAGCCAGGCCGAGATCGAAGAGGCCGCGCGCGCGGCGCAAATTCACGATTTCATCTCCAGCCTGCCGCGCGGCTACGACACCCAGGTGGGCGAACGGGGGCTAAAGCTGTCGGGCGGCGAAAAACAGCGGGTCGGCATCGCCCGCACGCTGCTCAAGAACCCGCCGATCCTGTTGCTGGACGAGGCGACAAGCGCGCTCGACACAGAGACCGAGCAGGACATCCAGGATGCGCTGCGGCGCGCAGGCCAGGGGCGCACGGTCATCACCATCGCGCACCGCCTGTCAACCGTGGCCGAGGCCGACCGCATCGTCGTGCTGGAAGATGGCCGGATCGTCGAGGAAGGCACCCATGCCGAGCTTCTGGCGCGTAGCGGGCGCTACGCGTCGCTTTGGCAACGTCAGATGGCGGAACAGGATGCCGCATGACCGCTGCGCCGCGGGTCAGCATCATCCTTCCGATCATAGACCGGGTCGAAACCTTCAATCTCGCGGTGCCCATGGCGCTGTCTCAAACGCTTGAAAACATAGAGCTTCTGATCGCCATGGCCGGGCCGAGCGCGCCCCTCCGTGAGGCCGCGCGGCGCTGGGCCGCGCAGGATGCGCGCATCCGGCTGATCGAGACCCCGCGCGAGCCGACAGCCACGACGGGGGCCGCGCGCCACGCCGCGATTGAGGCCGCCCGGGGCGAGTATATCCTCATCCTGCAGGACGATGACGACTGGTCCGCGCATCATGCCGCGTACATGGCCGGTCTTCTCGACCGCGCCGAGGTGGCGATGAACAGCGTGCGCGCCGTGACCCTCGGCTTCGGGGTGCACGCCTGGCATACCGGTCTCGATCAGCCGCATATCCGTGCGCTTGGCCGCAAACTTGGGCGAAAGACCTGGTACGAGGCGCATTACGGCTTCCGGCGAAGCCTTTATCGTCGGCTTGGCCTGCGCTGGGACAGGGTCAGCGGCGGCCTCTCGGGATATTTCTCGGAACAAGTCCTGAACGAGGCTGCGTCGGTGTCCTGGGCGCTCGGGGCAGAGGCGACCTCGTGGTCGCTCAATTCGCCGCCCCGCCGCAATCCGGCCATCGCCATGGACACGCCTGCGCGGGCTGCGGAATGCGCCGCCTGGCGGGTGCTGCGCGAAACGCGCCCGCCGTGCGCCGCCTGGGTCGAGCGGCTGTCGATCTTGGTCGAGCAGAACGTGCTCCCGACCCACGACTACGATCAGACGATCGCGTGGCTCGGCCTGCGCCGCGGCGGGCTGGTGGCGGGCTCCGAGGCGGATACCGAGCTGCGTCTCGTGCACGCCGCGCTTACCGGGACACCGGTTCGGCCCGATGATCTGACGCCCTCCCTCGGGCACATGATCGAAAACGGGCAGGGACAGTTCCTGCGGCCCGAGGTGGCCGATACTGCGTTCGGGTCCGCTGCCTCGGCGACAGACCGCGCCGCCTGTGGCCGCGCCTATGCGCAGGGGCAACAGGGCATGCAGCGCGCGGTCGGCTTCGCCTATGCCGCCTGGAGCGCCACGCGCGCCGGCCAGCTGGACAAGGCCGAGGCGGACTGGGTGGCGGCGCGGGCCGCTGACCCTCGGATCGTCGGCGCGGGCGCGCCGGTCGCGCTCGCCCTCGCGTTCGCGCTCGGCGATGCCGCGGCGGCCCAGGCGGTGCTTGCCCCGTGGTCCGCAACAAAAGAAATCCCCTGGCCGCTGAAACGCATCAGAAATCGGTGGGCGCGTCGAACCCGATGATCTCTCCGTCGTAATCGGGCGGCATGCGGTACTTGTCCGGATCATCGCGGTCGAAGATTTCGGTCGGCATATTGACGAAGATCGCGGGTCCTTCGCCCACATTCTTCACGCCATGCGCCACGTAGGGCGGAATATGCAGCCGCAGCGGCCGATTTGCCCCGGCCTCAAAACAAAGCGTGCCGCCACAGGTCGCGGACCCGGCGCGCAGGTCGATCAGCAGGATGCGGAACCGGCCATCAATGAAATAAAGCCTGTCGGTCTGCTTCGCATGGTAGACCGGTCCGCGTTCCGATCCCGGCGCGGCGGTCACGGCATAGACATGCACCAGCGGCGCCATACCGGGCGTGTCGACCGTCAAAAGCTCGCTGAGCGCGCCGCGCGCATCGAGATTGGCGATCAGCGGCTGCACAACAACGCCCTCGATCCGGTCCGAGGCAAGCCGGATCGGCGCGGGCGTCTCGCGCGGCTCCCAGGGCGGGTCCTTGGTGAACACATCTTTCCGAATCGTCGACATCCTCTCTCTTTTCCGGGGCCGGATCAGAACTTACGGGATCTCGCGGCCGCCGCCGGTTGGCGGGCGGGCCGTCCGGTCACTCCGCCGCGCGCAGCGGCTTGCCCTGCCCGTCGAGGATCCGCTTGAGATCGTCAAGCTCCGGCGCGCCCGCGTCTTCGTCCTCGAACCCGCTCTCGACCCGCTCGTCGCCCCAGATGATCTCGGGCGCACGGGTGCGCCGCGCCTCGCGGGTCAGCGCCCAGTCCTTCGCGGCCCGGCTCGCCCGGCCAAAGGACAGCTTCGCCAGAAGCTGCGCCGCCCACAGTACATAGGTACCCGCCCAGACCCGCAGCGCCAGCATCGAGGGCGTGAAGACCAGCGTCAGCACCGTTGCGATGCCAAGGCCGAAGACCACCGCCGTGGCCAGCTGCGTCCACCAAAGCGCGGTGGGCGAGTTGAACGTGTACCCGCCCCCCACGAAATCGAGGCTGAGGCCGAACATCATCGGCGCAAGGCCCGCCATCGTCGTGATCGTCGTCAGCAGAACGGGCCGGATCCGCGCCTCGGCGGTGCGCGTGATCGCCTCGATCTTGGGCATGTAGCGGCTGTAATCCTGATAGGTGTCGATCAGCACGATATTGTTGTTCACCACGATCCCGGCCAGCGCGACGATGCCTGTGCCAGTCATGATGATCGAGAACGCCTGGTTCATCACCAGCATCCCGATCAGCACACCGGCGGTCGAGAGCACCACCGCCACCAACACCAGTGCGGCATTGTAGACGCTGTTGAACTGCGCCAGCAGGATGATGAACATCAGCGCCAGCGCGCCGGCAAAGGCCTTCATCAGGAAATCGCCCGATTCCTCCTGATCCTCGGCATCTCCGGTCCATTCGTAACTGATCGAGCCGGGGATCTCCTGCGCCTCTAGCCACTCGGTCAGCACTTCGATCCGCTCGTTCGCGGTCAGCGGCACCTCTTCGCCGTCTTTCTCGACGGTCAGCCCGTCGATCACCCCGGCCTTCACGTCGAAATATCGCGTCTGGTCGATCCGGTCGATCTGCGCCAGCTTCTCCACGGGCTGCCTTGTGATGAAATTCGACAGCGGCACCAGCCCGTCCGCCGTGCGCACCCGCAGCGTATCCAGCGTCGACAGCACCCGGTCCTCCTCGGGCAGGCGCACGCGGATGTCGATCTCCTCGTCCGAGGAGGGCACCCGCATCGTATCAAGCGTCAGGCCCCGCGTCACAAGCTGCACCATCGCGCCCACCGTGGCCACGTCCGCGCCGAACCGTCCGGCCTTCTCGACATCCACGTCGATCTGCCAGTCGATGCCGGGCAGGGGCAGGGTGTCTTCGACAAGCTTCAGCCCATAGGTTTCGTCGAATTTCTCCCGCGCCCGCGCCGTAAAGGCGCGCAACTCGTCCCAGTCGTCGCCCTTAAGCCGCAGATGCACCGGCTTGGCCGAGGCAGGACCCTGTTCCAGCGCCATGATCTCGACCTTGATGCCGGGGATCTGCGACAGCTTGGCCGTCAGCTCGTCAATCGTGCGGTCGCCGTCCACCTCGGGGTCCGACACCTGCCGTGTCACATCGAAGTCCAGCAGCGGCACGGTGAACCATGTCTCGGTGGTGGTGGGCCGGTCCTCCCACTTCACGATCTCGAACTGGACCTGCCCCACGGTATCCAGCGGCGGCTGCGAGCCGCCTGTGTTGTTGTTCAAACCCGACTCGCCCGCAAAGGAAAAGGCGTTCAAGACATTGGGGTGGTCCAGCACCACCCGTTCCGCCTCGCGCACCAGCGCGTCGGTCTGGTCAATCGACAGGTTGCCCCGCGCGCGGACGTAGACAATCGCGTTTTCCGGCTCGGATTCCACAAAGAACTCGGTGCCGTTGTTGTTGTTCATGTAATAGAACAACGTCGAGCCCACGAAGACGAAGACCGCCCCGGCGGCAATGAGCGGCATCACCGGATTGCCCGCGATGAAGTTGATCACATGACCGAAGGGCGAGCGGCGATAGCCCGCCTTCACCTTCTCGGGCCGGTTGGGGAACAGCTTCCCGCCAATCCAGCGCCGCGCGTAGCGCAGCCGCCGAAAGACCGCCATCAGTCCCAGCAGGACCGTCACCGCCCCGGCCAGCGCCACCGCGCCGAGCGCGACAAGTCCCACGACGATCGCGAAGACCGTGACCAGCGTCGGAATGACCGACCCCAGAATGCGCGTGCCATCCACCGCGCCGAATTTATCCCCGATGAGGCCCGCGACAGGCCCGATGGCACTTCCCGCTGCCGCCAGCGCGGCCGCCCCCACGGCGACGGTCACGATGTGCCAGTACCATTTCGCATGGGCGATCTGGCGAATGCGGGTGTCGAACCACCGCTCCAGCCGTCCGGTCACGCCGCCCATCACCGGCAGATAGACCAGCGCCACCAGCAGAGAGGCCGACAGCACGAAAATCAGCGTGACGGGCAGCATCCGCATGAATTGCCCCGGCACACCCGGCCAGAACAGCATCGGCAGGAACGCACACAGCGTCGTCGCGGTCGAACTGACCACCGGCCAGAACATGCGCTTGGCAGCGGCCACGTAGGCATGCATCGGCCCGTCGCCCTCGTCGATGCGCTTGTCGGCGTATTCCACCACCACGATGGCCCCGTCGACCAGCATCCCCACGGCCAGGATCAGGCCGAACATCACGATGTTGGACACCGCCACGCCCATCACCGCCAAAAGGGCAAAGCAGAGCAGGAAAGAGGTCGGGATCGCAAAGCCCACCAGGAGGGCAGGGCGGATCCCAAGCGCGGCCAGCGTCACGATCATCACCAGCGCAATCGCGGTGAGGACCGAACCTTCCAGCTGCTTGACCATCGACTCGATGATCCGGCTCTGATCGTTCGAGGTCTCGACCGTCACCGCCACGCGCAGTTCCTTGGGCCACTCCGCCTCTGCCTCGGCCACCACCTCCCGCACCAGATCGGCGGTGTCGATGATGTTAAAGCCCTTGCGCTTGACCACTTGCAGCGCGATCGCCGTCTCGCCGTTGAACCGCGCGGTGCCCATCCGGTCCTCGAAGGTCAGGTTGATCGTCGCAAGGTCGCCCAGCGTGACCACCCGGTCGCCATTCGTCTTCACCGGCAAATCATAGATATCGCGCGTTTCATCGAACGAGGACGGGATCTTGACCGAAAAGGACCCCTGTGCGCTGTCCACCACCCCCGCCGCAATCAACTGATTGTTGTTCTGCACCACGTTGATCAGCTCACCGGCGGTGACGTTATAGGCCTCCAGCCGCAGCGGATCGATCAGAACCTCGACCATTTCGTCACGATTGCCGGCGATTCCGGCCTCCAGCACGGGCTCGAGCCCCTCAAGCCGGTCCTGCAGGTTCTTCGCGAGCCGCGCCATGGTGCGTTCGGGAACCGGCCCGGCCAGGCTGACGACGATGATCGGGAATTCCGAAAAGTTGATCTCGTTGATGGTGTATTTCTCGGCGCCCTCGGGAAACTCGGCTTCCGCCGCGCTCATCGCATCGCGGACATCGGCCATGATCTTGGTCTTGTCCCAGCCGAATTCGAATTCCAGCGCCACCCCGGCATAGTTCTCGGCCGCGGTGCCGGTCATATCCTTCAGCCCGTCAAGATCGGCAAGCTCGGTCTCCATCGGCTTGACCAGAAGCTTTTCGCTATCCTCCGCCGAAATGCCCGGATACTGCACCGACACGAAAAGCGCCGGGATCTCGATATCCGGCTCGCCCTCCTTGGGAAGGCTGACATAGGCCACGGTGCCGGCAAGGATCGACAACAGGATGAAGGCGATGACCATCCGCGCCCGGGCGGCGGCCCAGTCGACGATCCCGGTCATTGGCCGATCTCCCGAAAGCTCGGGGCGACCGGCACGCCGTCGGTGACGAATTCCTGGCCGATCACGATAACCTCGGCGGTCTCGGGCAGGCCGGTCACGAAAACGCCCGTCGGCGTATCGCGCAAAAGCTCGACCGGCATGAACTTTGCGGCGCTTTTGTCATCGACGACCCGCACGCCCAGCACGCCCGCGTCATTCAGCGTCAGCGCCGATTGCGGCAACAGATGCGCCAGCTTGCCGGCGGCCGAGATCTCGATCTCGGCGGTTTGCCCGTCGCGCAGGGACAGCTCGGGGTTGGGCACCGCGATCTCGACCCGGAAAGTACGGGTGGTAGGATCAGCCGAACGGCTTACGAAGATAACCTCGCCCGCCACGCTCTCGCCAGAGGCCAGCTGCGCGGTGGCCTTGGCGCCAACCTCGGCACGGCTCACTTCGGTTTCCGGGATGAACCCCACCAGCATCACCGGATCAAGCTGGATGACCGTGGCGCAAAGCCCGCCGGGCTGCAGCAGGCTGCCAAGCTCCGCCGTGTCGCTTTCCAGAAGGCCCGCGAAAGGCGCACGGATCACCAGCCGCGCGATCTCGCGCTCGGCCGAGGCGACGGCGGCCTCGGCGCTCTGCACACCCGCGCGCGCGGCCTCGATACCTGCCGCGACCGTCTCCAGCCCCGACTCGGCGGCGCGCAGCGTCGCTTCCGCGCTGGTGATGCCCGCACGCGCGCCCTCGACCTCCGCCTCGGTCTGCGCCACCCGCGTGTCCGAGGCGAACCCGTCCCGGCTCAGGCGGCTGGCGGCGTTGGCGTTGATCTCGGCCTCGCGCAGCCGCGCCCGGCTTTCGATCAGGCGTGCACGAGCCTCCTCGACGCGCGCCTCGGCCTCCGGCACACGCGCCTCGGCCTCTGGCAGGCGCGATTTCGCCTCCGCCAGCCGCGCCTCGGCCTCGGCCAGGCTGGCCTGTCGCGTGCCCGGATCAAGCCGGCACAATTCCTCGCCCTCTTCCACGAAGGCCCCCTTGCGCAGGGGCGGCGACACGATCTGCCCTGTGGTCTCGGCGCGCAGTTCCACTTGCCGGTCGGCCTCGGTCTGACCGCGCAGAATCACCGCGCTGTCGATCTCTCGTGCGCTCGAGCGGATCGCGACCACGCCCACCGTTTCGGGCGCGTCCGCCTCGCCTGACTGCGTCGCGGCAGCCTCCTCCGGGGCGGCCTCCTCGGCCGGGTCCGCGCCCAGAAATGCCAGAAGGCTGTCGCGCTCCATCACGAACGCATAAATCGCTGCGCCGACCAATATGGCTGCAAGCAAGGAGAAAAGTCTCATGACGCCGCTTTCCGCACGAACTGGGCCGCGCCCGCGAAGGCAGAACGGCAAAAAACCTTACAACGCACCAAATACGCTGAACTATACGGTTCAGATTAAAATTTTCACGCCCGAGATGCAAGATGCGATGGACACGTCTCGCGCGGGCTGTCTCCCGGCCCCTTGGCAGGGCCGGACCTTCGCGGTAAGAGGGGCCAAATATGGCAAAAGGTGCGGCGTGAGCGATACCGACAGTTTTATCGACGAAGTGACCGAAGAGGTCCGCCGTGACCGGCTTTACGCGACATTCCGCCGGTATGGCTGGATCGCGGTTCTGGCCATCCTGCTGCTTGTGGGCGGCGCGGCGTGGAACGAGTGGCGCAAGGCCCAGACCCGGGCCGAGGCGCAGGCCTTGGGCGATTCCATCCTGGCCGCGCTCGAGGCCGAAGACCGCGCGGCCCGCGCCGCCGCACTTGGTGAGATCGACGCGGCCCGGCCCGGCGCCGAAACCGTTCTGGCGCTTCTGGCCGCGGGCGAGCAAAGCGGCGTTGACCCGGCGGATGCCGCCGCGCGGCTTCTCGCTTTGGCCGACGATCCCGCCACGCCGGCGGTTTACCGCGACATCGCGTTGCTCAAGGCTGTGGCGATGACCGATAGCGGCCTCAGCCCCGAAGACCGCCGCGCGCGGCTCGACGGGATGGCGCCGGGGGGCGGGCTGGTGCGGCTTCTGGCCGAAGAACAACTTGCGCTGCTCGAGGTCGAGACCGGGCAGCCACAGGCCGCGCTCGAGCGCCTGCAGCAGATCCGGCAATCCGCAGAGGCCAGCCCGGGCTTGCGTCGGCGAGCGTCTCAAGTGATTGTGGCGCTGGGCGGCGATCTCGAGGCCGTCCCCGGTGCGGACACGCCCGGTATGGAAGAGACCGGCGCGGAGGCCGGCAATTGAAGACCGCCGCAGGGCCCTTGATCGGGCAGGCGGACGATTAAGGGTAGGGGCATTGGCCGTGAAGACAGTGACACGTTTCATCTCGCTAACGGCGATCTGCCTGACCGCGGCCTGTTCGAGCAAGGAAGTGATCCTGCAGGGCGAGCGCGAGGATATCCGCGACGTGCTCGTGACCGAAACCGGCGAGACGGCCTTGGCCGAGCGGACCGTAACCGGAGAAATTCCGCCTCTGAGCCTGCCCGCGACCCGCGTCAACGCCGGCTGGACCCAAGGCGTGTCAAGCCCCGCGACCCGCGTTGCGCATCCCGCGTTTTCTGCGCAGCCCCGGCTGGCCTGGCAGGTCAATATCGGCGACGGCGACGGTCGGCGTGGACGCATCACCGCCGATCCCGTGGTGGGCGATGGCCGTATCTTCACCCTGGATTCCAAAGCGCGCGTCAGCGCTGTTTCGACCGCGGGCAAGGTGCTCTGGACCCGCGATCTGACGCCGCCCAACGACTCCGGCTCGGATGCGTCCGGTGGCGGATTGGCCTATGCCGACGGTCAGTTGTATGTGTCCTCGGGTTTCGGCCTTCTGACCGCGCTCGACGCGGCGTCGGGCGGCGAGATCTGGCAGCAGAACCTGCGCGCCTCCGGCACCGGCAGCCCCAGCGTGGCGGGCGATCTGGTCTACGTGGTGGCGGGCGACGAGGTCGGCTGGGCGCTGGAACGCGACACCGGCCGCATCCGCTGGCAGCTTGGCGCCACGCCGGACCTGCAGAATTTCATGGGCGCGCCCGCGCCTGCGCTGTCGGACAAGTACGTCGTCTTCGCCTATGGCTCGGGCGAGGTGCAGGGCGCCTTCCGCAAAGGTGGTCTGCGCCGCTGGGACGCCCAGCTTGCCGGCGACCGCGACGGGTTTTCCACCGGCCTCGTCGGTGACATCACCGGCGGACCGGTGATCGACGGTGACCGCGTTTACGTGGGCAACCACGCCGGCCGCACGGTGGCCCTTTCGCTCGGCAACGGCGAACGGCTCTGGACCGCACCCGAAGGGCCGCTTAACCCGATCTGGCCCGCGGGCAACTCGATCTTTCTCGTCTCCGACCGCAACGAGCTTCTGCGTCTCTCGGCCGAGGATGGCCGCCGCATCTGGGGCCGTGCGCTGCCCTTCTTCACCAAGTCGAAGCCCAAGCGCCAGGCCGAGATCTTCGCGCATCACGGGCCCATCATCGCCGGCGGGCGTCTGATCGTGGTGTCCAATGACGGGCTGATGCGCTTCTTTGATCCCACCAATGGCGCGCCGCTCGGTCAGATATCGATGCCCGGCGGGGCCACGACCAACCCGGTCGTCGCGGGCGGCACGCTTTATGTCGTGACCACCTCGGGACAGCTGCTGGCTTTCCGCTGACGCCACATTCGGGTAACAGGGGCCAGCGCGCCTGATCGGAGCCTTTGACCATGAGTTTCACCCTCGCCATCGTGGGTCGCCCCAATGTGGGCAAGTCCACGCTGTTCAATCGTTTGGTGGGCAAGCGCCTTGCGCTGGTCGACAACCAGCCCGGCGTGACCCGCGATCTGCGCGAGGGTGAGGCGCGGCTGGCCGACCTGCGGTTCACGGTGATCGACACTGCGGGGCTGGAGGACGCCACCGACGACTCGCTGCAGGGCCGGATGCGCCGGCTGACCGAACGTGCCGTGGACATGGCCGATGTTTGCCTTTTCCTCATCGACGCCCGCGCCGGGGTGACGGCGCTTGATGAGATGTTCGCCGACATTCTGCGCAAGCGCGCCGGACACATCTTCGTCGCTGCCAACAAGGCCGAAGGCTCCGCCGCCGACGATGGCGTGCTCGAAGCGTTCAATCTCGGCCTGGGAGAGCCCATCCGCATGTCCGCCGAACATGGCGAGGGCATGATGGATCTCTACACCGCGCTTCTGCCGCTGGCCGACGAGTATGCCAAACGTGCCGAGGACGACGCGCCGGAAACCGATGTGGACCTGCCCGAGGGCGATGTGGATATCGACGCGCCCCCGATCCCCAAGCCGACCAAGGCCAAACCGCTGCAGGTCGCCGTCGTGGGCCGCCCCAACGCCGGCAAATCCACACTCATCAACAAGATCCTCGGCGAAGACCGCCTGCTGACCGGCCCCGAGGCGGGCATCACCCGCGACGCCATCTCGCTTCAGATCGACTGGGACGGGCTGCCCACCCGCATTTTCGACACCGCCGGCATGCGCAAGAAGGCCAAGGTGCAGGACAAGGTGGAAAAGCTTTCCGTCTCCGACGGTCTGCGCGCGGTCAAGTTCGCCGAGGTCGTGATCGTTCTTCTCGATGCCGAAATTCCCTTCGAGCAGCAGGACCTGCGCATCGCCGACCTGGCCGAGCGCGAGGGCCGCGCCGTCGTGGTTGCCGTCAACAAATGGGACCTGGAGCGCGAAAAGCAGGAGAAACTCCGCGATCTGCGCGAGGCGTTCGAGCGGCTTTTGCCGCAACTGCGCGGCGCGCCGCTGGTGACCGTGTCCGCCAAGACGGGGCAGGGGCTCGACCGGCTTCGCGCGGCTGTGGAAAAGGCCTATGATGTCTGGAACCGCCGCATCAGCACGGCCCAACTCAACCGCTGGCTCATTGGCATGCTCGAGGCACACCCGCCCCCCGCGCCGGGGGGCCGCCGGATCAAGCTGCGCTACATGACTCAGGCCAAAACCCGGCCCCCGGGGTTCGTCGTGATGTGCTCGAACCCCGAAAAACTGAACGAAAGCTACACGCGGTACCTGGTCAACGGGCTGCGCACCGATTTCGACATGCCCGGCACGCCGATCCGGCTGCACATGCGCTCACAAGCCGCGAAAAACCCCTACAAGGGAAAGAAAAAGCAGGGCCCGTCGAAACTGCGCAAGCATCTGGGGAAACCTTCAGGCAAAACATAGGTGCCATGCGAGGCGTCATTGATGCTCGTCGCACTGTAAAGGATCTTGGCTCATTATGCAATCTTAAGGCGGTGCGTGATTCGCATAAATAACCCTTAAGTTGAATTCTTCTCATAGATGTTCCACTCTTGGTTTACATCTATAGGGAGAAATTATGCCTACAGCGTACAGCGGTACATCAGGAAATGATACGATAGACGCGGTCTTGATCGGGGGAAGCTCTGGCAGCGGTGGCACGGGTCAGGTGCATGTTTACGCCAAAGACGGCAATGACTTCATAAACATGAGGTTTGGTCAAAACATTCCGGCTTTTGACAAGGGTCACCATGTACGTGGCGACAATGACGAACAGATCGATTCCACCGGCAACTATGCGCCGGGAGAAGACATCTTCAATTTCAAAGATATCGACATTGTGTCCTCCGGGGACGTCGTGGTCGGCCGCCTCGAAGATTTCGACTTTTCGAGAGACAAGATATACTTGGAAGGCGTCGAGCTCGATTTGTACGCTCTTCCCAGCAATGTTCGGATCGTGGACTACGAAGGCGGCCACAATGACGCTGGTGCCGCAACGCAACAATGGCTTTTGATCGAAACGTCGACTGGCGGTCACATCTTCTATGCACTTGAAGGCGCACGCGTTGACATCAACGGAAACGGCGGTGCGAACGGTGGCGATCAGGAAGATCATTTCCTGAAAAGTTCTGATATTCCGGATTTCTCCACTCTGCAGACCGTAGATTTTATCGATCCGGTTAATTTCTTGCCATCGGGCGTTTCAGCCGACGGCGGTATCACCGTGAATGATTACGATTCCGACGATGCTGACGTCGTGGAAATCATTCTTGGCTCGCCCAACGGCGACCTGATTGCCGCCGGTCTCAATGACGATACGGTTCGCGCCAGCGGTGGCAACGACCGCGTCTTGGGAGGCAGTGGCGGCGATAGTGTCGAAGGCGGTTCTGGCAACGACAGTCTGTTCGGCGGAAATCGCGGTGACACGCTTCGTGGTGACGAAGGTGATGACATCCTAAACGGAGACGCTGGAGATGACTTTATGGTCGGCGGTGAAGGATCGGATACTTTCCACGTGAATAGTGTCGGCGACGTTGTAAAAGAAAGCAGTAGCTGGAGTGGTTATGATGTTGTCTGGTCGAGTGTCGATTTCCGCATGGGCCAAGAACATATCGAAGATTTGTATCTTTCTGGGGGTGCCATACTTGGTGTGGGCAACGGGCTTGAAAACCAAATTACAGGTAACAATCAAGACAACATTCTCGATGGAAAAAAGAACAACGATACGCTCATTGGTGGGTTAGGGGACGACCGATACTACGTTCAAAATGCGGGAGACCAAGTAATAGAGCAGGCGGGCGAAGGATTGGATACCGTGTTGGCTTTTCGGAGCTATTTGCTTGCGCAAAATATCGAGAATCTTTTTGTTCAGACGGTTTATGATCAACAGAATAATCCGGTTGTCCTGAACGGAATTGGTAATTCTCTCGACAATACCATCGTCGGTAATCCTTTTGAGAATACCATAATTGGCCGCGCAGGAAACGATACGCTGAGAGGGCAGGCCGGATCAGATACCTTCGTGTTTGACAGAGTTTTCGGCCCAACCAACGTCGATCGGATCGTGGACTTCAACACAAACGAAGCCAACGAGGGTGATTTGCTTAAGTTTAAGTCGTCCTTGCTCGGCGGTGGACTAACTGCGGGATTACTGAGCGCAGACAACTTTGTCCAAGGAACGCAGGCATCTGATGCAGACGACAGATTTGTCTTCGATCAGTCGTCTGGTGAGCTTTGGTTTGATGTTGACGGCACTGGAGCGTCCCAACAGTTTCTCCTTGCAACGTTTGATCAGAACGCCAGCGTCGAAGCCGCAAACATTGAAATTTTCTGACTGTTGAGCATTTTGTCGCAAGACGGGCGACACCACGACGCACAGGGAAAAGTTTTGGGGTCAGTCGGCGCGAAAATGCAAGGCCCAACCTCATCTAAACCTTAGACCCCCCGACGAGGGCCGAGCGCCATCAAGCCCAGCATCACCGCCCCCGCCGCCGCAAGACCCAGCACAGACCAGTTCGGCCCGCCGCTATTGGCGACGATCACGCCGACAAGCGCCCAGATCACCGTGAGGGCGTATTCCGGCGTGTCGGGCCGGGCCGCTTGCACGACCATGGCGATCCCCAGCGCCAGCACGATCATCGCCAGCGCCGCCACCTGTTCCGACAGGATCCCGTGCCCGCCCAGCATCAGCCCCAGGGCCACGCAACTCGCCGCAGTCAGCCATCCGGCGTAAAGCGCGACGGGCGTGCGCAGCCAACCGCGATCCCGAGCGCCACAGCGCAACAGGGCCACGACCGCCGTTGTCAGCATCACCCAGATTAGAACCGTCGCCCAGATCGGGCTGGTTTGCGCCACCGGGATCCATGCCGCCCCGACCACAAGGCTCGCGATCAGGGGCCAGCGCATCGCGGTCCAGCCCGGCTCCGCGTCCCGCTTCAAAAGACCGAATGCCGCCCCCGCCAGAAGCCACAGATAAATCACCCCCCAGATCGAAAACGCATACCCTGCCGGCTGCACCGGCACATCGACTTGCGGGATGGGAAACTGGTCGGGCCGGAACCCGTTGAAGCCGCTCGACAGGAACGGCGAGGCCGCAAAAGCCAGCGCTGCGGCCAGCACGAAAATCGCTTTCATCTTTTCCATGCGGAGCCAGATGGGGCCGTGCGCGTCCTCTTCAATGTCCGGCCAACTGAAATGCGCTGAAAGACCTGATATCTCGAGGAAAATCTGCATCGGCCAAAAAGCGCGCATGCCCCGCCGCCGCCCTCTGGCGGCCTCTTGCGCAAATCCGCGCCTGTGGCATTCTGCGTATTCGGAAGCGATCCGCTTTCGGTTCGGCGACAGTGAGTCGCCGTTGGAGAGACCACCCAAAATGAAGACGACCATGTGGGTCATCGCCGCGCTTGCGGCCCTCGTTGCAGCCCCGTCTTTCGCGGCGACGCCCGAAGATACCGACGGCAACGGCAGTTACTCGATGGATGAGGTTGCGGCAGCCTATCCTGACCTCACCGAGGAAGATTACGCCGAGATCGACCTCGACGCGTCCGGCGACGTGAGTGCCGAAGAACTCACGACCGCGATGGAAAGCGGCCTGCTGGCCGAATAGTCCCCGCGCTCGCACGGCCCTCTCCCGGCGGGTCACTGCCGGGAGACCTTGCTCAGCCTAGCGTGCCGTCTGCCTCAAGCCGCGTCTTGCCCCGCAGGTAAGGATGCAGCGCCTCGGGCAGGTCGACCGATCCGTCCTCCTGCTGCCCGTTCTCCAGCACCGCAATGAGGCAGCGCCCCACGGCAAGGCCAGATCCATTCAGCGTGTGGACGAATTGCGGCTTGCCGCCGTCCTTGGGCTTGAACCGCGCGTTCATCCGCCGCGCCTGGAAATCCCCGCAGACCGAAACCGAACTGATCTCGCGATAGGTGTCCTGCCCGGGCAGCCAGACCTCGATGTCATGCGTCTTGCGCGCCCCGAATCCCATGTCGCCGGTGCAAAGCACGATGGTGCGATAGGGCAGGCCAAGCCGCTCCAGGATGCCTTCCGCGCATTTCGTCATCCGCTCGTGTTCTTCCAGCGACGTGTCGGGATGCGTCACGCTCACCATCTCGACCTTTTCGAACTGGTGCTGGCGCAGCATCCCCGCGGTGTCCTTGCCCGCGCTGCCGGCCTCGGACCGAAAGCATTGCGTATGCGCCACATAGCGGCGCGGCAGATAGCTTTCCTCGACCACCATGTCACTGACGATATTGGTCAGCGTCACCTCGGCGGTCGGCACCAGCCACCAGCCATTTGTGGTCTCATAGCTGTCTTCGCCGAATTTCGGCAACTGGCCTGTGCCATACATCATCTCGGGCCGCACCAGCACCGGCGTCCAGGTCTCCGCAAGGCCGTTTTCCTCGACATGCGTGTCGATCATGAACTGCGCCAGCGCCCGGTGGATGCGGGCCACGCCCCCCGACAACACCACAAAGCGCGAGCCCGACAGCTTGGCTGCAAGCTCGAAATCCATCCCCGGCTTCACGCCCGCCAGCTCATAATGCTCTTTCGGGGTGAAATCGAAGGACCGCGGCTCGCCGACACGGCGCAGCTCGACATTGTCGTCCTCGTCGGCGCCATCGGGCACATCGTCATGCGGCAGGTTCGGCAGACCCATCAGCAAGTCGGTCAGCTTCTGGTCCAGCTGCTTGGCCTCGGCCTGCATCTGCGCAACTTGCGCCTTCTTTTCGGTGACAAGTCCGCGCAACCGCTCGAACTCGGCCTCGTCGCCCTTGGCCTTGGCTGCGCCGACCTCCTTGCTGGCCTTGTTCTGTTCCGCCTGGGCGGTTTCGGCGGCCAGGATCTTGGCGCGGCGCTCCTCGTCGATGGCCAGAATCTCGCCCGATGCGCCCGATCCGCCGCGACGGGCCAGGGCGGCGTCGAAGGCATCGGGGTTCTCGCGGATGGCGCGGATGTCGTGCATCGGGTCTGTCCTTGCGTGGCTGAGTCGAAGTTTCGCAGATGTTTATCAACGATCTGCAAACGGGTGCCAGCCCCTAGATACCGGCGGCAGATCGTCCCGGGCAATTGTGCAAAATCGGTGTACGGGTTGTGTACGGCCTGTGTACGGGTTGTGCACGGCCTTTTCGGGGCTTTTCGCGCCTTGCAAATACCCCGTCCGAACCTTAGGTTCCCGCCAATTCGCGCCAGGCGCCGCGCTCTCGAACAAGGACCAAATCCGCATGGAAGCTTTCGCTCAATTCGTCCCGCTCATCCTGATCTTCGCGATCATGTGGTTCCTTCTCATCCGCCCGCAGCAGAAGAAACTGAAGGAACATCAGGCCATGGTAGCCGCCCTGCGCAAGGGCGATCAGGTGGTGACCCAGGGCGGGCTGATTGGCAAGGTAACCCGCGTGAAGGGCGAGGAAGAAGTCGAGGTCGAACTGTCCGAGGGCGTGCGAGTGCGCGTCGTAAAGCAGACCATCGCTCAGGTACTTTCCAAGACCGAACCGGCGTCCTGACGCGCGCGGCCATTGCTTCTAGCGTCACCTGAGGGTCGTGGCGCAACCTTTTGAAAAGGCTTAATCATGCTGCAAATCGACCTCTGGAAACGCATCGTGGTTTGGGGGCTTGTGGCGATTGGCCTCATGCTGGCCATGCCCAACGCCTTCTACGACCGGGTCGAGACGCACAACGACGCCGTCGCCGCCGTCGAGGCGGATCAGGCGACCGAGGCGGAGGTGGCCGATGCGCTTGGCGGGTGGCCGAACTGGCTGCCGTCCGGTTTGGTCAATCTCGGGCTCGACCTGCGCGGTGGGGCGCATCTTCTGGCAGAGGTACAGGTCGAGGACGTCTACCAGTCGCGGATTGAGTCGATGTGGCCAGAGATCCGGGATCTGCTGCGCGAGGAACGCGACCGCGTTGGTCCGATCCGCCTGCAACCCACGTCACAGCCGGAATTGCGCATCCGCCTTGTCGAGAACCCCGACGAGGTCGCCTACGCCGCCTCTCTCGTCCGCGGCCTCGCGCGGCCCGTATCTAGTGTCACGGGCGCCGCATCCAACGACATAGACGTATCGACCGACGGTGACGAAGTGGTGGTTCAGCTCAGCGAGGCCGAAAAACTGGCCAGCGACGAGCAGACCGTGCGCACCGCCCGCGAGATCATCGTACGCCGCATCGACGAAATGGGCACGCGCGAGCCGACCATTCAACGACAGGGCAGCGACCGTATCCTGATCCAGGTGCCGGGCGTCGGCAGCGCGGCCGAGTTGAAGGACATCATTGGCACCACCGCACAGCTCACCTTTCAACCGGTGGTCACCCGAACCACTAATGCCGCCGAGGACCCCGGACCTGGCAATGAAATCCTGCCGTCCATGGATGAGGAAGGGACGTTCTATATCCTCGAACGTGCCCCCGTCGTCACCGGCGAAGAGCTTGTCGACGCGCAACCCGATTTCGACCAGAACGGCCGCCCTGCGGTCTCTTTCCGTTTCAATCCCGGCGGGGGCCGCAAGTTCGGTGACTACACGGCTGATAACATTGGCAATCCCTTTGCCATCGTGCTGGATAACGAGGTCATCAGCGCGCCCGTGATCCAGAGCCATATCCCCGGCGGTACCGGCATCATCACCGGCAATTTCACGGTTGAGGAAAGCACCAACTTGGCCGTTCTGCTGCGCGCCGGCGCCCTGCCGGCAGAGTTGGAATTCGTCGAGGAACGCACGATCGGACCCGAATTGGGGGCCGACAGTATCGCCGCCGGTCAGATCGCCTGCATCGTGGCCTTCGTGCTGGTGCTGGCCTTCATGTGGGCGAGCTACGGTCTTTTCGGACTCTTCGCCAATATCGCGCTTATCATTAACGTCGGACTCATTTTTGGCCTGCTAAGCATGATCGGGGCCACGCTGACCTTGCCGGGGATCGCCGGGATAGTGCTTACCATCGGCATGGCGGTCGATGCCAACGTGCTCGTGTTCGAGCGTATCCGCGAAGAGATGAAAACCGCCAAAGGACCGGCCCGCGCCATCGAGCTTGGCTATGAAAAAGCCCTGAGCGCGATCACCGACGCCAATATCACGACCTTTATCACCGCGCTGATCCTTTACACCATGGGGTCGGGACCGGTGCGCGGCTTCGCGATCACCCTTGGTCTCGGCATCATCACCTCGGTCTTCACGGCGATTTTCGTCACGCGCCTCATCGTGGTCATCTGGTTCGAGCGGAAGCGTCCTAAAACCGTTCTGCAAAACAAAGGCTTGCGTCTTGTTCCTCAAGTTACAAGCTGGGACTTCTTCAAGCGCTGGAAATTCTCTCTTGGCCTGTCTGGTCTGCTGATCGTCGTCGCGGCGATTTCCTTCCTTCTGCAAGGTCTAAACTATGGCATCGACTTCCGCGGCGGCACGACGATCCGAACCCAGAGTGCGCAGGAAATCGAGATCGGGACATATCGCGACGCCATCGCGCCGCTTGGGCTTGGCGATATCACCATCGCCGAGGTCTTTGACCCGACCTTCGCCGAAGACGAGAATGTCGCGATGATCCGCATCCAGGCTCAAGAGGGTGAAGAGGCGGTATCTGCCGACGTGATCCGCAGCGTGGAGGCGGCGCTCAAGGCGGCCGTGCCAGATATCTCGTTCACAGCGGTCGAAAGCGTCGGGCCCAAGGTGTCCGGTGAGTTGATTCAGACGGCGATCATTGCGGTGCTTCTCGCCATCGGAGCGGTGCTTGTCTATATCTGGCTGAGGTTCGAGTGGCAGTTCGCGGTCGGTGCCGTCCTGGCACTCGTGCACGACGTGGTTCTGACCATTGGCATCTTTTCAGAACTGCAGATCCAGTTCGATCTGGCAATCATCGCGGCCCTTCTGACCATCGTGGGCTACTCGCTCAACGACACCGTTGTGGTCTTCGACCGAGTGCGGGAAAACCTTCGAAAATATAAGAAAAAGCCGCTGTCCGAGGTGCTCAACATCTCGATCAATGAAACCCTCAGCCGGACGATGATGACCTCGGTGACAACGCTTCTGGCCTTGCTGGCACTTTATGTTCTCGGGGGCGACGTGATCCGCGGGTTCGTCTTTGCGATGATCTGGGGCGTGATCGTGGGCACATATTCCTCGGTCTTCGTCGCGAGTTCGGTGCTGCTGTGGCTCGGGGTCAAGCGCGACTGGACCAAGACAGACGGAAATGCCGGTACGCAATTCGCCAATGTGGATGCCTGACACGTTCGACCCTAGGAGGATGACATGCGTCTGAATGAGGTGACATTCAACGATGTGAAACCCATCGACGGATATGGCGCGGGCTTCTTTCGTGTCGGCGGCGAGGTGATCGATGCACCGGTCTGCGTCGGTCCGAATGGCGTGACGGCTTGGGGCGGCTACGATGACACCGACACGCTTTTGGCCCTGACCGAAGAGATCGACGTTCTTTTCATCGGAACGGGCAGTGAAACTGCACACGTACCGGCAGAGTTCCGCGCCCGGCTCGAGGACGTCGGGATTGGGGTCGAGGCGATGAATTCACCTGCGGCCGCGCGCACCTACAACGTACTGATTTCTGAAGGACGGCGCGTTGCCGCGGCGCTCTTGGGTGTGTGAATGTCCCTCGTCTTGCAATAGGGCCGGTTGATGCTGCGGGCGGATGACCTGAGCGTCGCACGCGGCGGGCTGCGCGTGCTTGACGGTGTGAGTTTCACGCTTACCTCCGGCGAGGCGTTGATCCTACGCGGGCCCAATGGTGCGGGTAAGACAACCCTTCTGCGCACGCTGGCCGGGCTGCAGCCGCCATTGGCGGGCAGGATCGAAAGCGAGCCTGACGCATTGGTCTACGCCGGGCATGCGGACGGCATTAAATCGATGCTTACCGTCCGTGAAAACCTGAGCTTTTGGGCGCAGGTTTTCGGAACATCGGATATTTCAGCGGCGCTTGACGCTTACGAACTGACCGCGCTCGCCGATCGTCCTGCCGGTATGCTCTCGGCTGGTCAGAAACGGCGATTGGGGTTGTCGCGCCTGCTGGTGACGGGCCGGCCCGTCTGGATACTGGACGAGCCGACCGTGTCGCTTGACACCCATGCGGTCTCGATGTTCGCGCGTGTTGTCCGGGACCATCTTGCCGAGGGCGGGGCGGCACTGATGGCGACGCATATCGACCTCGGTCTTAACGAGGCGCGCGTGCTTGACGTGGCACCATTCCGCGCCAAGACCCCCGGGATCGATGAATTCGACGAGGCGTTCCTGTGATTGCGCTGTTGATGCGCGATATCCGGCTCGCCACGCGGGCAGGGGGTGGGTTTGGCCTCGGTCTGGCGTTTTTTCTGATCGTCGTGGTCCTTGTGCCATTCGGGGTCGGGCCCCAGACCGATCTTCTGGCGCGGATCGCGGTGGGGATTCTTTGGATCGGCGCGCTTCTGGCTTGTCTTCTGTCGCTCGACAGGATCTTCGCACTCGATTTCGAAGATGGCAGCCTGGACCTGCTGGCGACCGCGCCGGTGCCTATGGAGGCGGTCGCGGTAATCAAGGCACTGGCGCATTGGTTGACCACCGGGTTGCCTCTGGTGCTGGCGGCCCCGCTGCTTGGCGTCCTTCTGAGCCTTCCAGCAGACGGTTATCTGCCGGTCGTGATATCGCTATTACTAGGGACGCCCGCACTGTCGATGATCGGGGCCTTCGGGGCGGCCTTGACCGTTGGCCTAAGGCGGGGCGGGCTGTTGCTCAGCCTGCTTGTTTTGCCACTTTACGTCCCCACATTGATCTTCGGCGCCGAGATGGCGCGTCGCGGGATCGATGGGCTGGATACCACGACGCCGATGCTGATGCTGGCGGGGATCACCTGCGGCACCATCGCGCTTTTGCCTTTTGCCGCCGCTGCGGTATTGAGGGTCAACCTGCGCTGAGACAACGGGAGGAACGCGCGTGAGTTCGATTTGGGTCTATGCCAACCCCAAGAAATTCATCGACACGACAGATCGCTTTCTGCCGTGGGTGTCGGTTCTGGCGGTTGTGTGCCTTGTGATCGGGCTCATCTGGGGCTTTTTCTTCACTCCGGATGATTACAGGCAGGGCTCGACAGTCAAGATCATCTATCTGCACGTGCCAAGCGCTTTGATGGCGATAAACGCATGGCTGATGATGCTGGTCGCCTCCCTGATCTGGATCGTCCGGCGCCACCACGTCAGCGCGCTGGCCGCTCGGGCCGCGGCACCGGTGGGCGTCGTGATGACGTTGATCGCGCTCGCGACGGGCGCTATCTGGGGTCAGCCGATGTGGGGAACATGGTGGGCGTGGGATCCGCGCCTGACCTCGTTTCTGATCCTGTTTCTGTTCTATCTTGGCTATATCGCGCTGTGGGAGGCGATCGAAGATGACGACACTGCCGCGGACCTGACCTCGATCCTGTGTCTTGTCGGCTCCGTCTTCGCGCTACTGAGCCGATACGCCGTGAATTTCTGGAACCAGGGCCTGCATCAGGGCGCATCCCTGAGCCTCGACAAGGAAGAAAACGTGGCCGACGTGTTCTATCACCCGTTGCTGTTCAGCATCGCGGGCTTCGTCTTCCTCTTTATCGCGCTGGTCTTCCTGCGCACTCAAACTGAAATCCGCGCCCGGCGCATGCGGGCGCTGATAGTGCGTGACAGGATGAAGGACTGATGCCGGATCTTGGAAAATATGCCGAGGCGGTTCTTTCGTCCTACGCCGTGTCCCTCGTTCTTCTTCTAATTCTGGTCGGGCTAAGCTGGCGGCGTTCGATGCGCATCAAGAAAGCCCTGCAAGATATTGAAAAAAGGCAGAAAAAGAATGGCTAGGCTGTCGCCTCTCATGATCGCGCCGCCGGTGCTCTTCGCCCTGCTGGCGGGCGTGTTCTATGTGGGCATGATGCGCGACAACCCCGACGAGCTGCCATCGGCTCTCGAAGGGCGCCCGGCGCCGGCGGTTCAAGTGACGGCACTTGACGGCAAGGCCGGGTTTGCCGACAGCGACCTGCGGAGCGGTGGCGTGAAACTTGTAAACTTCTGGGCCAGCTGGTGTGCGCCGTGCCGGGTGGAACACCCGCACCTCGAAACACTGGCTGCAGAAGGTATTCCGATCTACGGCGTGAACTACAAAGATAAGCCGGCAAATGCTTTGAAATTCCTCGAAGAACTGGGTGACCCCTACGCTGCGATTGGCGCGGATGCGCAGGGCCGGATGGCGCTCGACTGGGGTCTTTACGGTGTGCCTGAGACCTATGTGATCGACGCGGATGGCACCATCGTGCTGCGCTTTGCAGGACCGATCACGCAACGCGTCATGGATGGGCAGATTCGCCCCGCCATTGAAAAGGCGCGAGACTAATCCGGCACGGGCCGGGCGGCATTGTAAGTCAAATCGGCGATCTGTCCTTTCCTCATCTTACCAAGGCGTGGATCAGGCTTAGGTGGCTGGCGCTTGCACGTGGACGTTGGGATTGTTATTTGCGCTTGGAAAACCCGATGAAAAAGATCGGGAAACTACAAGGCTCCGGAGTTGACCCAGACCCGTATCGACGAAATGACCCTACAGGCGCCGCCGCCGCGTCTTGAAGCGCGAGAGCTTGTCCGCCGGTATGACGGGCGAACGGTCGTGGATCACGTTTCCCTCAAGGTCCAGCCGGGACAGGTGACCTGCCTTCTTGGTCCATCGGGTTGCGGCAAGTCGACCACGCTTAGGATGATCGCGGGCGTCGAAATGCAGGATGAGGGCACGATCTTCGTCGATGGCGAATTGATTTGCGATACGGTCTACCGAGTGCCGCCGGAGCGGCGCCATATCGGTTTGATGTTTCAGGATTTCGCCCTGTTTCCGCATCTGCGGGTCGGCGAAAATGTGGCCTTTGGTCTCGCAGGGGATGCATCTGCCAAGGCCTCGCGGGTGGGCGAGCTGCTCGAGCGCGTCGGGCTCTCTGGGTATGACCAGAATTTCCCGCATGAGCTTTCAGGCGGAGAGCAACAGCGCGTGGCGCTTGCAAGGGCTCTAGCGCCCAGACCTCGTATCATGCTGATGGATGAACCGTTTTCCGGGCTCGACAATCGTTTGAGGGACGGTATCCGTGACGAAACACTGGAGATCCTGCGCGAGGAAGACACCGGCGTGCTTCTTGTGACGCACGAGCCGGAAGAAGCGATGCGCATGGCCGATGACATCGCCCTGATGCGCGACGGGCGCATTGTGCAGCAGGGCGCGCCCTACAATATCTATAACGCACCCGCGGACCGCGATGCCGTGGCCTTCTTTTCTGACGTGAACGTGGTGCGCGGACAGGCGCGGGGGGCACTCGTGCAGACGCCTTTCGGTCAATTCCTTTCGCCGGGTATGCCGGACGGCCAGGAAATGGAAATCGTCATTCGTCCTCAGCACATCAAGCTTGACTTCGATCGCAACGGCAAGGGGCCATCTCCGACGATCAGCGACGGTACGGCCGCGCGCGGAGTTGTGCAGCGGGCACGTTTCATGGGGTCAGAGAGCCTCGTGGAATTCCGCATGGATTATGACGGCTCGATTTTCAAAGCCACCGTTCCGGCCGTCTTTCTGCCCAAGCGTGGCACGCCCATGTGGTTGATGATCCGCCGCGACAAGTGTTTTCTTTTCCCCCGAAATTGAATTCTGGCTGGCCGCCGTGAGAAAGATGCGGACCCGCATCTAGGCCAAAGCCGAGCAATGTCTTCACGTTTACGCCGCATCTTCGTCTTCGGGCAGCAAAAGCGTGATGCCCCCGTTCGCCTCCAGCCGCCGGATCGTGTTGACGACCTCGGTCATGGCGGCCTCGCCATCTTTTTTCTTCGGTGCATCGCGTTCGGCCATTTCTTCTCGCAGCGCATCACTCATGCGGCGGGACATGTTGGACAGGATGAACTCTGCGGCTACCTGGGTGTCCTGCTCGCCTGCGGCTGCGGACAGCGCCGTGACGAGAGTCGCCTGTTCGATTTCCCGGGTGATCGTCGGTACGTCGAGGTCTGATACTCGTTCCGGGATATTTGAAAAAGTGAAGATCGCGCGTCGGACGCGCGCGGCGAAAGCTTCGTCTTCGGCGTCAAGACCGGTCAGAACCTCGTCGCGCTTTGCCGCGGGAGAGTAATTCAGGATGGCGCCCACCCGTTTCTCCGGCCCATCCCGAAAGGCTATATCGGGGACTTCATGTAATTGCGCTGCCAGTGACAGACCGATCCGGTCGACGGCGTCGGGCGTAACCGCTGCTGTCTGGGACATGGCGAAGGTGATGCGACGCGCGGCTTCTCCGGGCAGGCGGCCCAACAGATCGGCGGCGCGTGCGACATCAAGCTTGGACAAAAGGACGGCGGCCACCTCCGTGCTTTCCCCCGCAAGCATTTCGAGCAGGGCGTCGGCGGGGGCCAACCGAACCTGTTCCCAGGGGTCACCGAACTGACGTACGCCGGCTTCTTTGCGCAAGCGTTGCGCGGTTTGCGGGCTTATGCGCCCGTCAAGCGCCGATAATGCGCCCGCGACGCCGCGCGGAAAGGTCAGGCCCATGGATTCCAGTTCGGCGGCGAATTCGGCGACGACGTCGCGCAGAGTGTCGCGGTCGACGTAGCGCATGGAGCCCATTTGCTTGGTCAGACTGCTCTGGAGGTCTTCCGGCAGGTCGGAAAGCTGCAGGTCAGCGCCTTCGTTGAGCAGGAATCGCACCACGATGGCCGCTTTCTGCCGGCGCGAAAGCGGCGTCTTGGCGGCTTGGGGCGGTGCAAGGCGCGCGATGGTCTTGGATGTCATTCCGAACCCCGGATGGCAGTTGGAGCGACCGTAGCCCTGCAGGGGTGAAGAAAGACTGAAGTCTAAAATTGAAACGGCACGAAAAACTGTGGTTTTTCGTGCCGGCAAATTCGCAAGTTGTTTCGGAGTGTTAGCTGGTGGTCGGCACGCAGCTGCGGCTTTCGGAGTCCCAACTCGTTCCCTCGGCGCAGGTCATGGCCTGCTGCGAATGTCCGCTGCAGGCTGCGAAAGCCGAAAGCGAGGAGGCCAGTGTCAGGGCGACGGATGTCACGATTACCTTTGATTTCATGGTCTTACCTCTTCCGGGTGCGTTATATGTAAAAGTGTATCACGCAGGTCTGTATTCTCAAAAGGGAAGGTTCAGGTTTCGCCGAAAACCCGCTCGAAAATCGTGTCCACATGCTTCGTATGGTAACCGAGGTCGAATTTTTCCTCTATTTTCTCGGTGCCTAGCGCCTTGACTACTTCTTCATCACCCAGAAGCTCGGTTTTGAAATCACGGCCTTCTTCCCAGACTTTCATCGCATTGCGCTGCACCAACCGATAGGCATCCTCCCGGCTCACACCCGCCTGAGTCAGAGCCAGCAAAACACGCTGAGACATCACCAATCCCCGGAATTTGTACAAATTGGACTCCATGTTTTCGGGGTAAATGACCATTTTGTCCACAACCTGCGTCAGTCGAGCGAGCGCGAAATCCAAGGTCACGGTGGCGTCGGGGCCGATGTTTCGTTCGACGGAGGAATGCGAAATATCGCGCTCGTGCCAGAGGGCCACGTTTTCCATCGCGGGGATAACCATCGACCGGATCAGACGCGCGAGGCCGGTCAGGTTCTCGGTCAGAACCGGGTTGCGCTTGTGCGGCATGGCCGACGAACCCTTTTGACCCTTCGAGAAAAATTCTTCGCCCTCCAGAACCTCCGTGCGCTGCATGTGACGCACTTCCGTCGCGATGTTCTCGATCGAGCTGGCCACTATGCCAAGGGCTGCAAAGAAGGCTGCGTGTCGGTCGCGCGGGATCACCTGTGTCGAAATCGGCTCGGGCGTCAGACCGAGCTTGGCGCAGACATGCTCTTCGACCCGAGGATCGATATTTGCGAAGGTCCCCACCGCGCCGGAGATTGCGCCAGTGGCGATCTCCTCGCGCGCCGTCACGAGACGGCGGCGGTTGCGGTCCATTTCGGCATAGAAGCGGGCAAAGGTCAGACCCATGGTCGTCGGTTCCGCGTGGATGCCGTGCGAACGCCCGATGCGTACGGTCATCTTGTGTTCCATCGCCCGGCGTTTCAACGCGGCCAGAAGCGCGTCCATATCCGCGATCAGAATGTCGGCGGCGCGGGCCAACTGGATGTTGAAGCACGTGTCGAGAACGTCTGAACTGGTCATGCCCTGATGCACAAACCGCGCCTCGTCGCTGCCGACATGTTCGGCCAGGTGCGTGAGAAAGGCGATCACGTCATGCTTGGTCACAGCTTCGATCTCGTCGATGCGGCCCACGTCGAACTCGACATCTTTGGCTTTCCATACGGCCTCGGCGTTGGCGCGAGGAATGACGCCCAGATCGGCCATCGCGTCGCAGGCATGGGCCTCGATCTCGTACCAGATGCGGAACTTCGTGGCGGGTTCCCAGATGCTGACCATCTCGGGGCGGGAATAGCGCGGGATCATGAGATTGCGACCTTTGAATTGCAAAAGTGGTTGGGCGCGGTTTAGACCGATGGAAAGGTATCAGCAAGGCAGGAGCGCGCGCCATGTTCGGCGGTTTGGGGGATTTCGAAGGGCTCTGGGAGCTTACCCGCCGGATCGAACAAGCGGGCGCGCCGAACGCCGAGTTGCGCGGCAGCGCGATCCTGCGGCCGAACGAAACCGGAATGAGCTATAGCGAGGCGGGGCTTTTGCGCGTGGGCGGGCAGGCGCCGGTCAACGCCGAGCGGCGATATATCTGGCGCAGCCTGCCGGGGGGCGTGATCGAGGTTCTGTTCGAGGACGGGCGGCCATTTCACTTTATCGATCCAGAGGATCCGCAGGACCGCCATTGGTGCGACCCCGATCTTTACGAGGTCCGGTATGACTTTCGCCGCTGGCCTGATTGGTCCAGCACCTGGGAAGTGCGGGGGCCGCGCAAGAATTACCGCATGGTCAGCCAGTACCGGCGCGTGACCTCGCACCGTTCGAAGACTGCGCCGCCATCGCATTACGTGGCCACGCGTCTGAACTGACCTCTTTCCTAAAATCCGCGATAAAGCGCCATTTTTTAGCCCAATTGTTTCGCCACAAGGAACAATGATCAAGGGCCTAGCAAAGGGGCGAGACATGGGCGAGGCAGCCGTCAATAAAGACACGATCATCGAGCGCGAAACGCAGGCGTTCAACGCGAAAGACAGTTTTTCCGCGGCCGATCTTATCGCGCATGCGGCGAAGAAAAGCGGGCGCGGGGCGCTGTCGGTCGGTCGCGAGATGATGAAATGCGCGCGGTCCAAGGCGAAACTGAAGCCGGCGGAATACGTGATGTACGAATTTTACGACCGGGAGAAGTATACCGCTGAGGAAAAGGCCGCCTTCATCTCGGGCGGGATGCATGGAAAGATCGTCTACGAATTCAACGATTACGGCTGGTTCGAGGCGGCGGGTGACAAATGGCTGAGCGCCATGTTCCTGGCCGCCGACGGCACGCCGCAGCCCGACACGATCGCCGTGATCGATCAGGGCCCGCGCGCCTATCACGGGGCTGAGACGCTTGCGACGCCAGAGGCGGTGCGCGCGTTTTTAACGGCGCAGGACATGCCGCTGTTCTGCAAATACAATAACGGTCGGTGGAGCCTTGGCGCCAATATCATCACTGCCGCCGACGACAGCCATATCCACATGCGCGGCAAGGATCCGATCAGCTATGCCGCGTTCTTCGAGGAATATATCGGCAGTCACGTGTTCCTGATCCAGCGGATCGTCGAAAACCATTCTTTCCTAAGGCAATTCACGCCGACCACGGCCACGGTCCGCATGGTCAACCTGTGGCGGGAGGACGGGCTCTGGACGCCGCATGCGATCCTCAAGCTGCCGTCGGCGCAGAACGAAGCCGACAATTTCTGGCGTACCGGCAACTTGGTCTGCGCGCTGGATGTAGAGACCGGCGAGATCCGGACCTGTGTGGGCCGCGAGGGGCCCGATCTTGTGCGCCACGATGTGCATCCCGAGACGGGCAAAGAAATTCTTGGCAAGCATCTGCCGCATTGGGACAAGGTGCGCGACCTGAATGCGCGCGTTGCCGCGCTGCACTATCCGGTCAAATACCAGACGCAGGACATCGCCATCACCGAAGAAGGCCCTGTCGAGATAGAGTTCAATTGGGGTGGGGCGTTTGAACTACCGCAGATTGCGACCGGCAAGGGCTTTCTGACGCCAGAAATGCGCGCGGCGTTCCGTGGCTTCGGGTCGACCAAAGTCTAAGCAGGAAAGCCCGGCCAACGGGCTTCATACAGGCAGAGGGCGGTGCCGGGTGGCGCCGCCCTTTTCTTTCGCGCCGTGACACGTAGAGTTCGGGCATGACCGAGATCCTCCAGGCTAGCGTACCCTATGACACCCGGTCCCGCGCCTTGCCGGGCGTCAGGCCGATGGCGCGCGAGGACTGGTTGATGCGCGATGATGCCTTTGCCGAACAGATGGCCCTGCGCGGGCAGCTTTTGTCGGAGCGGCGCGAGGCGGTGCTGGCGGTGACCGACGCGGGGCGGGTGGCGGCGGACGAGCTTTTGTCTTTCGTGCTCGATTGGTTGCAAGAGTATGATCCGGGCTATGAGATCGGCGCTGACAGTGTGCGCCGGCCTGACGGTATCGAGGTCGAAATCGATCAACGCGATCCGATGGGCACGCTGGGGTATCTGGTGCAGGAAGACCTTTGCCTGATGGAAAGGCAGGGCGATGTTCATGTGCTGACCGCCGCTGTGCTGTGTTTTCCGGCCAGCTGGCGGTTGTCAGACAAGATTGGGCGGCCGCTTGTGGAGATCCACGCGCCGGTGCCCGAATACGACGACGGTCTGGCCCGGCGTGTGCAGCGGCTTTTCGACGGGGTGCAGGTGGAGCGACCGCTCTGGCGGTTCAACGCGCTGCACTATGCGCAGCCCGATCTGCATCAGCCGTGGCGCAAGGAGGGGGCCATTTCGGAGGACGGCGCGACGGTGCGACATCCCTATTTCCGAAGCGAGCGGCAATGCGTGCTTCGCCTGCCGCAAACACGAGCCTGCGTTTTTTCGATTCACACGTTCGTGGTGCGGGCCGCGGACTAGGTGTCGGAGCCTGCGACGTCGCGGAGCATGGAATAGGTGAACATGAAGGCGCCAAGCGGCGCGGAGGTCAGCATGACCGTAAGCCCGGTGACATGCACCGCGAGGCGCAGCGGCCGCGTCGGCTTGGCCCGTCGGGCGAGGCGGGCGGCCAGCCAACCTTCGGTTTTACTCACTTCGTGGCTGTCGATGATCTCGAAATCCTCGTAGCTGTCGTCGGGTGCCGCGCGCGCGCGGTTGGGGCGAGGCTTCGAATTTGCGGCGCCAGCGGGGGCGGGGGTCTGAACCAGCATCTCGAAAAGTGACCAGATCAGTTCCGAGTCGACCTCTTGCGGGGTTTCGCCGCGCATGATCGTATCGTAGGGCAGATCGTCCTTGATGCGCAGCAGCAATCTGTCGGCAAGGTGGATCGTCGGCACGGCGCCGAGCATATCCTCGGCGTCATCGAGCGTGCCTACGGCCAGAACCAGATAGCTGCAGCCAGTTTTTGGCATGGCCGGCAGAAACCCGAGCGCGATGCGGGTCTCCTCGCGGTCGATCATGGCAATGTAGTCGCTATCCCACGTGATGTTGCGTGGTTGGGCATCCGTCATCTGCAGCGCGGCATCGATATCGCGCACAATCCCGGGAAACCGGGCTTCGTCCAGGTCGCGGTATCCGAGTGCGGCTATGGAACCCTGGGGGGTACTGTACATGTCGAGGTAACTCACGTGAACTAATCCGAGGATGAGATAACCAGACAATTGGGGCAGACTGGCGAACACAATCTGGCGTCTTCGTGTATCTCGGTCCTAAGATCAGGATTGCGGATAACCTGCCCTGCTTTCGTGGGCTAAATCGTTAATTCTAGCCGTCAATTCGCGCAGCCATGATCGCGATCGCCTTTTGGTAGACCCCAGCGGCGTTCCAGGCCTGGATTGCGGGGAAGTTTGGTTGGCCGGGTTGATAGCCCTGTCCCGGACGCCAGCCTTTCTGGCGCAGGAAGTTCGCGGTCGAGGCCATGGCGTCGGTGATATTGTAGAAATCCACCCGACCGTCACCGTTTCCATCAACCCCGTATTGCAGCGCATTGCCCGGAAGGAACTGAGTATGCCCCAGTTCGCCATGCTTGGCGCCCCGGGTCGAGGCCGAGATCGACCCGCGATCCACCAGCCTTAAAGCGCCGATGGCGTGCGGGCGGAAGAAATCGGAGCGACGGCAGTCATATGTGAGCGTGACGATGGCCGATACCACCTGCGAATTGCCCATGAACCTGCCGAACCCGGTTTCCATGCCGTGAATGGCGATCAGGACGCCCGCAGGGACACCGTATTGCCGTTCCAAGGCGGCGTAAAAGGCGGCGTTCTGCGCCTTGCGCTGGCGGCCCTGTGCAACGATCGTGTTCGCGCCGCGCACCTGCATGAACTTGTCCAGCGAGTACCTGAAGCTTTTCTGGTTGCGGTCGGCGGCAATCGTGTCGGACGCGTACCGCGCCTGCGCGAGGGCCTGCAGGCCACGCTGGCCCACGCCGGCACGTTGCGCAACCTGTGCGAACTGCGCCTTCCAGTTGTCGAAGCCGTTCGCGGTGTTCCCGCAAGATTGGGCGTGGACAGCCGGCGCGCCCAGCAAACCGGCGGCGAGGAAAACCACTTTAACGAATCTTGGAAAAGTCATTGAAAACTCCGTCAGACCGGGGAACTTCTCAAACTCTAGCCGAGGATTCCCGTCCGACAAGACTAAAACGTCTGCCCAACCCGCCAAGTCGTTACCCGCTATACGAGCAGGCGCCCGATAAACTCTACTGTGTCGGCGTGTGCGCCACTGACGTTGAGCGCCGAGAAAAGCCCGACGAGTGCGGCGCAATGAGACACCAGGCGGAGGTTCTCACCCTTCAATAGGTTTATGACGATCAGCGCCGCGCCCACGGGTAGCGCGAAGATCGACACGGCGATCGACAAGAGCCATGCCGACATCCGGAAGCTGTTGTTGGAATCCCGGATATCCTCGATTTCTGGTTCGATATTCTCGGGTGCCTCAATCAGGACTTCCGATATGATTTCTTGGTCTTGCCAGTACAGCGTATCGAGCCAGGCCGCTTGCGCCGCCTCGGCTTCGGACAGGAACTTGGCTTGAAGATGCGTGTGCGTGTCCTCGATTCCGGGCAATGTTTTCGCCTTGGGGACAAGTGGCTGTTCCACGGTCTCTTCCGAGGTTTGCGTCTCGCCGGTCAGCTCCGCGAATTCCTCGCTGCTCAGGATCGCCGAGGCATCGAGCCACATCACGTGGTCCGGACCAAATGAAGAATAAAGGCGCGTCGTCATTTCCAGCAGTAGAACCTCCGACGGAAGCTCAGCCGATTCGTCCGCGCGCGTCTCAACACACACGTGAAGGATTTTGTCGGCGTAGAACTTCTGCGAGGTCAGCGTTACATCGGCGAGAAGGGCCAGATGAACGAGATGGCCATCGGTTTGGACAATGGCCTGTGCGGAAGACGACGAGGATGTGGCGGTGATTTCTACACGTAGATCACGCAGCGTTTCGCTGACGCGTTGCAACGCTGTTTCTATGCTAATGTTCTTGCGGTCTTGAAACATTAAGCCCGCTGCCAATCTGTAGTCTTCGAGATGCGAAGCCATCTTTTTACCCCGTCCATTATCCGCTCCAGTTATTCGCGGAAAAGGGAAACCAATTTGTTTCGATTAAGGAACTAATGGGGCAATCGACTATTTCGAAGCAGTATTGTTGCGCGAAGAGACACAGTTCCTAGATTCAGGACAGATTGAAAAGGGCGCCCTGAGGCGCCCTTCCCATACTTCACTGTCCAAATGCTGTCTTTTAGCAGCTGTAGTAGAGCTGGAATTCGACCGGGTGCGGCGTGTGTTCGTACATCTCGATCTCTTCCATCTTGAGGTCGATATAACCGTCGATCTGGTCCTTGGTAAAGACATCACCCGCAAGCAGGAACTCGTGATCTGCCTGTAGTTCGGTGATGGCCTCGCGCAGGCTGCCGCAAACGGTCGGGATGCCTTCGAGCTCTTCGGCGGGCAGGTCGTAGAGGTTCTTGTCCATCGCCTCGCCCGGGTCGATCTTGTTGGCGATGCCGTCGAGACCGGCCATGAGCAGAGCGGCGAAGCACAGGTAGGGGTTCGCTGACGGGTCGGGGAAGCGGGCCTCGACACGCTTGGCCTTGGGCGATTCGGTCCACGGAATGCGCACGCAGCCCGAGCGGTTACGAGCGGAGTAGGCGCGCAGAACCGGGGCTTCGAAGCCCGGGATCAGACGCTTGTAAGAGTTGGTCGACGGGTTGGTGAAAGCGTTCAGCGCCTTGGCGTGCTTCAGGATGCCGCCGATAAAGTAGAGCGCTTCCTGGCTCAGGTCGGCGTACTTGTCGCCGGCAAAGAGCGGCTTGCCATCTTTCCAGATCGACATGTTACAGTGCATGCCAGTGCCGTTGTCGCCGGCGATGGGCTTGGGCATGAACGTGGCCGTCTTGCCATAGGCGGCGGCGACGTTGTGAATGACATACTTGTATTTCTGAAGCTCGTCGGCCTGCTTTGTCAGCGTACCGAAGATGAGACCAAGCTCGTGCTGACACGACGCCACCTCGTGGTGGTGCTTGTCGACCTTCATGCCGAGACGCTTCATGGTCGACAGCATTTCGGAGCGGATGTCTTGCGCGTCGTCGGTGGGGTTGACGGGGAAATAGCCACCCTTGACGCCCGGACGATGGCCCATATTGCCCATCTCGTACTCGGTATCGGTGTTCCAGGACGCGTCAAGCGCGTCGACTTCGTAAGACACCTTGTTGATCGTGTTCGAGAAACGCACGTCATCAAAGAGGAAGAATTCCGCTTCGGGGCCGAAGAAAGCACTGTCGCCGATGCCGGAGGACTTAAGATAAGCCTCGGCCTTCTCGGCGGTGCCGCGCGGGTCGCGCTCATAGGGCTCGCCCGTGTCGGGTTCCACGACCGAGCAATGCACGCAGACGGTCTTTTCGGCATAGAAGGGGTCAATATACGCGCTGTCGGTATCGGGCATGAGTTTCATGTCCGAGGCTTCGATCGACTTCCAGCCGGCGATGGAGGAGCCGTCGAACATAAAGCCTTCGTCGAGAAAGTCTTCGTCGACCTCGTCGGCGATGACCGTCACGTGCTGCAGCTTGCCACGCGGGTCTGTGAAGCGGATGTCGACATATTCGACGTCCTCGTCCTTGATCATCTTGAGCAGATCGCTTGCGCTCATATCCTTGATCCCTTCGTTTGTTGGTGTAGTGGATGGTCGCTCTGGCCGGGGAGCGGTGCTTGGTTGCTTAAAGCGCTTCCGAGCCGGATTCGCCGGTGCGGATGCGGATGGCCTGTTCCACGGGGCTGACGAAAATCTTGCCGTCCCCGATCTTGTCTGTCTTGGCTGCCTCGATGATCGCCTCGACCGCGGCATCGACCTGATCGTCATCAAGCACGACGTCGATTTTCACCTTCGGCAGGAAGTCGACCACGTATTCTGCGCCACGATAGAGTTCCGTGTGGCCTTTTTGGCGGCCGAAGCCCTTGACCTCGAGAACCGAGAGGCCCTGCACGCCCACTTCCTGAAGTGCTTCTTTCACTTCATCGAGTTTGAACGGCTTGATGATCGCTTCGATCTTTTTCATGCGGTCGCCTCCTTCGACTGTCTGCCCGGGATTGCAGACCACTTCTCTTTGGGGTGCACAATCGGATAGGGTTGTCGGACCCGTGTCGACACGGCTGCCGGAAATAATTGCCGTAAATTTATGCTATTTGCATATTTTTTATGCGGAATTGAATCTTGACGAGAGGGACATGACGGAACTGCTGACAGCTGCGCAGATGCGGGCCGCTGAATTGGCCGCGATAGACTCGGGCAAGGCCAGCGGCCTGCAGCTGATGGAGCGGGCCGGGCGCGGCGTGGTCGACGCCGTCGTTGCGCACTGGCCGGATCTGGGCGAAGGGGCGCGTCACGCGGTCGTGCTCTGTGGTCCCGGCAACAACGGCGGCGATGGATTTGTCGTGGCCCGGCGCTTGCGTGACAGGGGCTGGACCGTTGAGGTTTTCTTCTTTGGCACGCCCGATGGGTTGTCGCAGGATGCGCGGAAAAACCATGACGTCTGGACCAAGATGGGTGAGATCCAAACGCTCACCGTAGAGGCGGTCGGGCAGGGGCCCAGGCCCTCATTGCTTGTTGATGCCATGTTCGGCACCGGGCTGTCGCGCGCCATTCCACTCGACCTTGCGCTGGCGCATCATGCGGTGGAGGCACGAGACGTGGGTGACACGCATCCGTGGCTGGTGCCCTATCGACGCGTCGCGGTGGATTGTCCGTCGGGTCTTGATTGCGACACTGGGAAATTCCTGCTGCCATCCCGACCCGAGGACGTTTCGGAGGACGACATCGACGCGCAACGACAGTGGTGGCAGGCGGACGCGTCCAAGCGGTTGTTGCGCACGGATCTGACCGTGACCTTTCATCGCAAGAAGGTCGGACATGTTCTCAGCGACGCCTGCGGAAAGGTTTCCGTCGTCGATATCGGTCTTGGGGCGGAGGACATGCATCCCGCGCATCTGATTGCGCCGCGCGCATCGGACCGGGTTATGGCTTTGGATTTCGACCCCCCCAAAGGCGTCTCCCGGCGGGTCTGGCCGGGCTCTCATCTAGATAAGCGCATGGGCGCGGGGCGGCACAAATACGACCACGGTCATGCCCTTATCCTGACGGGCGGCGCGGGAAAGACCGGCGCGGCGCGGCTGGCGGCCCGGGGAGCGCTGCGGATCGGGGCGGGGCTGGTCACGTTGGGTGTTCCGGGATCGGCGCAGCAGGAAGTGGCGAGCCAGATCACGGCGCTCATGCTGATGCGGGTCGGGGATGGGCCGGACCTGGACAGAATTCTTGCGGATGAGCGGATGAACGCAGTCTGCCTCGGGCCCGGGTTGGGCCTTGACCGGGCAAGGGACCTCGTGCCCGTGGCACTTGGAGCGATTGGACAATCTGCCCATCCGACCCGGTCGGTGGTTCTGGATGCCGATGCGCTGACCGCATTCGAGTCGGATCGCGATACCTTTTTCGAGATGCTGCACAAGCGCTGCATTCTGACCCCGCATGGCGGAGAATTCGCACGGCTTTTTCCGGACCTGGCCGAAACGCTGAGCGCCACGCCGACCAAAGGCCCGGCCTTTTCCAAGGTCGACGCCACGCGCGAGGCGGCGCGTCGCGCAGGCTGCGTCGTGCTTTTCAAGGGGGCCGAAACCGTCATTGCCGCCCCGGATGGGACATGTTCCATAAACGCCGCCAATGGCGCGCGTGCCGCACCGTGGCTGGCGACCGCCGGATCGGGGGATGTGCTGGCGGGTTTCATAACCGGGCTTCTGGCGCGGGGCATGGCCCCGCTCCACGCCGCAGAGACCGCGGCTTGGCTTCACGTGGAGTGCGCGCGGTCTTTCGGGCCGGGGCTTATTGCCGAAGATCTGCCCGAGACGCTGCCGCAGGTGTTGCGTGATCTGGGAGTTTGACAACGTACGGCAAGGCGTCGTGCGATGCTTCAGAACATCATTCGGTGGGAGCGACAGTCAGGCCGCTTTGGAAAGCGCGGCCGCGGCGTCGTGGCTGCCGACCTCGAGCCCATCGACATAGAGCACGTGCGGGCGATCGAATTCGAGTTCGAACACGGTCATCGTGACGTGGTCCTGCAGCGTGATGAATTCGCCATCTGCCAGACGGTGCGCCGGGACCATGGCACGTGTCGCGCCGAATACCGCCCTGGCGCGCCAGTCGCGGATCAGGACCGGTTGACCCGCCGGGACCGTCACGTCTCGTTCTGGTCGGGTATGTCCAAGCGAGCCTGCCTTGATCCGGACCGCGCGGGTCGATATCTGACGGCTCCGTACGTCCTTCAGAACGGCCATGCCACCATCGCGCGTGATGACCCTGTCACCGGCGCTCAGGTCCTCGACCCGTTTTTCGCCCGCGAGGGTCAGGATTATGGAGGATGGGAGGAAGCCTGTCGCATCCGCATTGGGCATAATGACGGTGTCACCCGTCATACGCCCGACCGTTTTCGGTTCCATGGGCTTGGTCTCGCTCTGTTACTGCCTCAGTTTTTCAACCAGAATATGGCAACAATGGGTAAATGTCGCGCCTATTCTGCGCCGTCCCGCGATAATTTTTAGGTTGGATTTTATTCTCGCATCCAAATCCGCGCTTTGCTATGACGCAGCGCGATGCGGGTGTGGCGGAATTGGTAGACGCACCAGATTTAGGTTCTGGCGCCTTTGGCGTGGGGGTTCGAGTCCCTTCACCCGCACCATGAAATTGCCATAAGTTATTGATTGTATTAATTTAATTAAACATCAATCATAATTTATCCACCCGGATAACCACCTAATGGCGCGTCATAGATACTCCAGCCCGCCAAATTTTTCCAAAGCAAATGCGGCTAAACCCAACTCGCTTTGACGCTCCCAAGCCTGTAGTTCTCCGATGAGCTTGTGATAGGTGCGCCAATGCATCCCCTTGGGCTTTTCACCCCAATTATCGCAACCAGGTTCCCAGCCTAACCGCTCTCTGATTTTATCCGCTCGGCGCTGGGCGCGCTGAAAGCCGGCCTCGCGCTGCGAGGGGTAGGCGAGTAGATAACAATGCCGACACGCAAATATCCGACCGCCGTAGAGTTTTGCCACCCGCCGACCGCAGCCGCGAGCAGGGCAGGCGAACCACTCGCGATGGCCCCCGTAGTGACATTGCTGAGAAAGCAAGCGCACTGGGTAGTCGTGGCTCTCCCACTCGTCGCCATGGTCCCGGCTGCGATAGATTAGCCTCACCTGTCCATGCTCGGCCTGCACGGTTATGCTGGCGACCTTTTCATCGTCGATGGACCATTGCCATGAAAAGCGCCTTCCGGGCGTCAGTAACCCCTCCCGCGCCCAGCGCCGCACGTCGATACTGCGATAGTCTGCTACCGTGCTTTTCGCGTCCCAATGCCAGTGCCTTCCGCTACCGATGCCGCCCATGCCATGCCTCTGAATTTTGCCGAAATCTATAGCAAATTTATTGTGCTGTTTGCCGGTATACTATCAAGTCTCCGAAGGTGCCGACTTGCCCAAACCCGCACTCATAATCGCCATTCAATATTCTAGGGTCGCCGTTTAGGCGCGCTTGACTTAGAACCCAGTCCCGGCACTCATCCAGCGTTGCGAATCCGCGCGCATTCTCATAGCTCAACAGGTCCCCTCGATCTGGATAGTAGAAGGCGTCTACGGTTTCCCAAGGTGCCGGGGAGTTTGGCCAGAACCAGTTTGCGAGACGTTTTGTCGGGTCGGTAAGTAAGAACCATGCAATCGGTATGAGTAGGATAATCCAGCGCATTATTTAGCCTGCCAAGTTTATATGTCGTGGCTTCTATCAATCACGCCATGTGCCTATGGCTAGATGTATATGTGTCACGGTTTTTGTGCATCGGTGACAAAGGGAAATTTCAACCTCGCATCCCAATTTTTATGACGGTCGCGCTTATTTCTTTGTTTCGTTCTGTATCGGTGTCCCAGTCATTGGGGCGGGAATGCAGGGTTTTTGTGCGGGGCTTTTCTTTTTTCCTCCACTTTAGAAAGGCTTGCTGAGCTGACTTGCCGTCCATCGTAGTAGTTCTTGCAAGGCCCACAGGCTCGCTTGCCCCACTCCGGAGGGGCCGAGATAGGGCGCGCGCGTCATCTCGGTTAGGCCGCGAGCTTTCAGTTCATCGAAGTATTTGCCCACGGTGTTACGGTTCGCATATTGACCGCGCCTTGATCTAAGGTGGGTAGAAGAGCAAAGTTGCAAAATGCAACGATTTGAGCTGACGATGAAAACGCCCACGTTGGCTTCATGGGTTCTGCCGATATAAGTGCATTCGTGCTTTGGAGCAGATTATGCAAACCCGTTTGGTGGGCACCAGCTGCCGTCGCAACATTACGGATACGAGTTCTGGTCCTAGCCTCAGTCTAGACCCGCGGCTTACGCTCCTGACGCGCCCGAACGCTTGCGAAGCCTGCAACCCCAGTTAGCAAAAGGGTAATACCTGCGGGGACAGGAACAGGTTCAAGACGAGCGGGGCTAAACGTAGCCTGTCCACTGCTCTGGGTATTGGAAGGGTCGCCACAAATTGAGCCTGGCCGATAAAGACATGAAAATGACGCCTCGCCAGATAAAACAAAGTACAAACTAGCGTAAGTATATACAGGGCCCGGGTCAAAAGCGCCTCTTGCTAAATAGTCGCTAGATCTATAAACGCCATTTTGGTCAAAGCTGAAATAATTAAAATAAAACCCAAATCCGTTATTTTGATAGAAGTCAACATCATAAAAATTCATTCATAGCACTGCTGATCGGATTTTTTGTCACCCTTGTCCACGTTGATTGAACTGTTTTTGAGGGGTCGATGTCATTGAAGTAAAGCACTCCCTCTACGTCGTTGCCGGACGTGCCGCCAAAGCTAAAATTGACCGCATAGGTCGCCGAAGACGCCGAAGTCACGGCGCCAAATATAAAGAGAATTGCACTTAATATAGCACGCATAATTATAAATCCCCGTAAAACATAACTCTAGTCTTTAAGCTAGATGCGTAAGTTTTAGTAGGACAAATCTCACAATTTTGTCTTTGAGTTCATAAACCCTGAATACGCGATTAACGTCCCGTGAAAAAGAAGACGGCCCGCGCAGGTGCGCGGGCCGTTTCAGCAATGAAATAGCGTTCAGGCTTTGCGGCGCCGAAGCAGGCCGAGAAGCATGAAGCCGCCGGCCAGTAGCGGAAGGCCGGTCGGAAGCGGGATCGGCGCGACAGTGATCGCCAAGTCGTCGATACTCGCAAAACTAAGGCCACCAGGGCCGTCGAAGAAACGGAATGCAACAATATCCGTCCCAAAAAGGTTGACTGTGCCGCCGGGGACGTCGTCTCCCAGCGCGCCGACGGTATTGTCATCGAAGAACGAGTCCACGACGTTGCCGTTTCTGTCGATTGCCTGAGCAGTGAACACGCCAGAGATATCGCCCGCATAGACTAACGAAAGTGACGTCGCGGAGAAACCGAATGTAAGTTCTGCGAAGTCCGCGTCTGTGCCCTGATTGTGGCGCAGGAACCCGTTCCCTCCATTCGAGGTAAGGTTAAGGCACGTGCCGGTACAAGACAGGCTGACGGTTCCGAGCGATGTAGAAACCGAACCGTCTGAGACGATGTTGCTGCCCGTCGCGGCGGTGTCGAAATCGAGCGTTACAGTGGATGCTTGGGCGTCTTCAGCTGCCAACGTGACCGCCGCGACACCAAGCGAAACAAATAAAAGTTTACGTATCATATAAGAGTTCCCCTTACCCTACGACCGCCGCAAAACCAGCTAATCGATTAATACCATGCCAGTTCGTGTCGGATTCGCAATATTTTATTCTGACATTCCCCAAGTAGAACTTCGTGCCTTCCATTTTGCGGCTGAACGTCGCGCCGATCAAGTCCCTTGGGCACGGTGAGCCGGTGTATGTGCGTCGGGCGCCTGTGCTGAGCGCGGTTTCTGCTTTCGACAGCGGGTTTGACTTGGGTTTGGGACGGATGGGCACCCGATTGGGCAGAGCAGTCGAGCCGGTTTCGTTCGGGTTTTGTTATCGACACCGTCATGTTGGAACTGGTGGGGAGCGCAGCTGCTGGATGGCCGCGAGGATACGACTGAACAGAGCGCCGTTAACGGCAACCTCGGCAAGCTGGAACGTGATAGCGCGGGCATGGCGAACGACCCGCGCGCCGATTTTGATCAGCCGGGTTTGCAGGCTGGTCAAAGACCAGTCGGCCGTCTCCTCCGGCAGATCAGCGCCCTGTAGGAAGATGCCGAGATTGTACGCCAATGCGTGAAGCTGAAGCCGCACCTCGTTCTGCGCCATGCCCTTGCACGACAGGCGCGTCCAGTTGATCGCCTGCTTACCTTCCCTGATGTGCTGCTCGGCGGTGCCACGCTGATTGTAGAAGTGGATGATCCAGTCCGGTTCCATCGGCAGGTTGGTGACGACAAAGCCGACACGGGGAAACAACTCGCCCGGATGCCATTCCACCTTGGCTACAACTCGGCGCGGTTTGTCCCAAGATGCCGCCTGATACTCGAAGTCCCCGTAAAGGCGGCGGACATAGCTGGGCGGACGACCCACCGGGCGCTTGAGCAGATGCGCGACCCTGCCCTGAAGTACGCGATTGGCTCGCAGGCGGATGGCGTAGAAATAGCTCTGGGCTTTGAGCACCTTATAGAGGTCCGGAATGGCAAACGCGGCATCGGCCCGGAAGAACCGCATCAGGTTGCGATCTGCATATCGCGCGATGACGGGTTTCAGAACCAATTCCCATCCGTCGGCGCTGTGCACATTTCCGGGGCGCAGGGCACAACGTTCGAGGTGGCCGAACTGATTGAAGACAAACAGCGGGTGATAGCACATACAGCCGAAATGACCGTTCCAGGCGGTGCCCTCCTGCGCGCCGTGGGTCGGGCTGACAGAACTGTCCATGTCGAGCGTGATCCACTTGGGTGCGGTTGCCGCATGAAACCGTTCGATCCAGTGTCCGGACAAATCAGCCAGCTCTGCGTGATTGTCGGTCGTCGCCAACACCTCGGTCTCGAACCGCCCCATCTGGCTGGCGGAGGCGGCATTTGCATCGACAGCCCGTCCACCGACGACTTGCCGCATCACTGGATCAACAGCCAGACGATCCGCGTCATTTACATCCTCGTACCCGGCCAGCCGACCGAAAACAGACTGACGCAACAGGCCTACCAGAGAATGCAGACGGTTGTGACCGGTGCGGGTATCGCGCAGCACGCTACCCGCCAGTTCATTCAGGCCGAGCACCTCATCCAGTTCCCGGAACAGCAACAGACCACCGTCGGAACTGATCTTCGAGCCATGGAACTCCAGCCGCACCCGGCGATCAAAACCAAGCCGGACATCGCCCGTTTTGCTTGCACCCGCAGGGTGAACCATAAACCTTCGCTCCCGACCGCCTTAACACGCTGAAATATAACACGTTACTGGCAATCGGAGGTGCGAAAACGTTAAGTTACTTGGGAAATGCGGGCTGAGTCAATGAACGCCTGAAGAAAGCCGTGGGATAGTTCGAGATAACTAAGTAACTGAAAGGGAAGGCACCTCATCGCAGCTTTGGCTCGGCAACCCCAACTCGACCAACTTGAACTAAGGCTCGGATTCGTCCGCAAATCTGCTTTTGCCCGATTTTTTCGAACGTCCGCTGGTTAAACAAAAGCTGTCGTTAAGTTTGGAACGGCGTGGTTGGCAAATATTTTAGGATTCGGATCAGCGCCCGTGCCTGCTCAGCCTGTTGAGACCGCCCGCAGTGCTTCCAGCGCGGATGCATCGGATCGGCCTTGTGACCCCCGCCTGCCCCGTGAACGCGGCACACATGCCATCCGCGCACCGCTGGGGCCCTGCAGCGTTCCTTGGTGCGCTTGGCCTTAGCTCGGCATCTAGGCGCGTCTCTGAGGCGCTGTGCAGGGCTAATGGGGTTAGCGTCACTTTTCACGCTGAACCCTCCCCCCCGGTGCTTACATCGCCCACAATGGCCTGGCCACCTTCGCTCACCAGAACGCGCTCGACCCTGACCGTTTGCTGAGCCTTGGCGCGGTGTTTCTTTAGTGTCTCCATCTGCGTCGTGAAGGTCCGGGCCAGCTTGTTTAGGGCACGCTCTGCTGAGTCTTGCTGGGGAATGGTTTCAACATGATTGAGCCGTCGCGCGAATGTCATGGTCGCGAGATGCGTTGCAGCCATTTGAGCTGCAAGCATGGCCTCGACCTCGTCCTGGGGATCTACAGAGCGTATGACGCTCAGGACAAAGTTCGTCGCATCTTCGCAGACAGGTTTCCCTTGGGACCCAAGCGACGCGACTTGCTTCAGGATGCCTTGAAAGAAATCCGCATCTCCGGTTCCGACGTCGTACATTGCAAGCGTGTAGGCAACACTCTGGTCTTCATGATCGAACTTGAGTGAGTTGACGCGCTTATCTTCATCGAAATTCATTTCCAACCGTGGAGCCCGTGGTCGCGCATGTTTCTTGGTGCGTACCGCGTCTACCACCTGTTCCTCGGTGATCGGTTTTTCTTGCTGCTGCAGAATGTTCTGCTTCTTTGTCATGCCCGCCTCGCAGGAAGGGAAGAAACTCTTAGACACCTAACTCCGCCAGATGAAATTATTCATTGAGCATACCGCAAACGGACTTGCTGTGGAATGATATGTTCGCCTAATGTTCTCAACATGACTCTGCCAAGAACAATCCCACCGGAACTCAAGAAAGCGCTCGAAGATCTGGAAAGCTTTCGGTTCCCAGTCCACAGCCAAGACCGGTGGGCCGTCTTTCGCGAGTGGTTAGAGAGGCAAGACGTATCGCTTCCTGACAGCAAGGACCAGTGAAGGATTGCGCTCGTTAGTGACATTCAGAAAAGTCCCTCTGAGCAGACCTTGGTACTTGGTGCAGCTAATGACCGGGTCGAGCCCCGAGCGGACCAATTAAACAGAGCCAAGATCAAGGTCAGAATTGTCCTGTGCAATTCCAAGCTCAAAGTAGTCGTAGCCTTCGGGAGGGTCGGTATCCCAAGGTTTGACGATCTTGAAACCAAGTCCTTCGTACAAGCGTCGGGCTGGTTTTTGACGGATCCCTGTTGTGAGTCTGATGGAGCGATAGCCTTGGTCTTTGGCCAGTTCGATCACCTTCTCGCACAAGGCGCGCGCGACCCCGGCCCCTCGAAACTTCTCTGCAACGAACATTGATTTCAGCTCGCAGTTGTCCGGCCCCATCCTGTAAATCGCGACCGTTCCGGCGGGCATTCCCTTCAGGTAAGCGACAAGAACATCACCCTGTGGCGGTCGGTAGTTCACAGGTATTGCGGGTGAGACCTCAAAAAACCATGAGCCGCGATAGTACTCTTCGATGGTTTCCAGGTCGTCGTGATAAAGTGCTTTGTTTGCTTCATACAAACCTCGCATAAGGCTCGCCGCATCAACGACTGCTGCCTGTGAGCGCGCCTTGACGATTTTCATGGTGCTGCATCCCTTTACTGGGAGGGAGACATGATCTTAGCACATTCAAGTGGCATCGACTTAGCGAGCGCGAGCCCGCATCGTCCGCTACCCGGTCATTGGGCTGATTTCGAGGAACGTCTGGTGTCGTTAAAAGCCGTCTTTCACTTCGTCCGCCTCAAATTTTTCCGGCTCCAACGGCTGATTGCCGCGCCTATCCTGTCATCCGATGAAAACACTCAGATGACCGGGTCGAGCCCATCCAAGACATTCGTGTCGAGCGCAGAAATCGGCGAAAACGGCGGAATCCGGACTTTCGCTCTGGCTGCGAAGTTCACACGACGACCGACAAAGAGCGGATATCCCTGGTGCTCTCAATAAAGGGCTCATGCTGCAACTTTGCATGGCCGCGTCGAATCCAGATACGGTCCCACAATGCAGCCTTCTTGATATCCTCCATCTAGGGAAAATAGCCATTCGCCGCCCGGGAACGGGCATCCGCTCGCCAGTATGCCGGTCGATATTTCCTAAAAACTGTAGGCATGTCTGACGGCGCATGAAGTCTAAGTCTGGATGTTCAGCCTAACCCTAGCTGCATTCTGGGACACACTTGAAGGGATTGTGGCGCAAAACTGCGGGTGCCCATTTCTTGATCGTGACCACATTTCAGGGTACCGTCATCCCTCAAGCCAAATTTTTGTGAGAGAAAGAAATATGAAAAAGTCATCAGCTGCTCGCAACCGGTTGAACAAGGCGTTGGGCCTATTTGTGTCTGTTCCGTTGTTTGCCATGCCTGCCGCCGCACAGGACGTCTCGGTCTCCAAGAGAGCTGGCATCCGCGATCTTCGCCTGGGAGTCCGCGATTTGCGGACAGGTGTTCGCGCAAGAGATGGTTTCACGATACGCGAATATGGGACCGCACTGGGGCGCCTCGGATACCGCATCGGACAAACCTCCTCCGGTTCTGGCTGCGACTTCAAATACTGTTTGGACGGCACAATACAGGACGTAGCGGAACCCGACTGATCGGACGGATTGTCCTTGCGGTATATCGTTGATTCCGGGGCGCGTAGGCTCGTCCCGGATTATGCGGTACCGGACGCAATTTGCGTCCCGCTTTGGAATATCGACGTTCACGCGACCCTGCTGAGCATCGCGAAAGTCGCGTCACAGGAAATTGGCGTCATCCTGCTTGGGCCGGACCCGCTTGGGGCGTCGGCACAGATTGCCGAAATGTCCGACCCGGATCATGTCGCCGTGGTTGCAGGGGTTTTGAATTCCCCCTGGATTCGCGATCACGCGCCGATCGCAGTCCAGACCGAGGTCGGAATAGACCTCGTTCGGCCGCGCCACAGCGTCGAAAAGCGTCCGGATGACGCCGAGCTGTTTGCCAACATCCTGCCCGCGGCATCTACGACAACGGACGCTTGGATCGCCTCGGGAAACCTTGTCCCGGGGCCGGACGGTCTGGCCGTGTCCACCTTTTCGCTTCTGGCCAAAAACGAGATCACGTCTGAGGAAGACTTGCGCAACACGCTGCGGGCCGATGCCAAGCGACTGGGCATACGCGACTGGCTCTTCGTTCCGGGCTTCCCGGAGGACGTGAGCCAGCACACGGACGGGATGGTCCGGTTCCTCGGCCCTGAACTATGCGCCGTTGCCATGCATTCCGAAGAAACCTCAAGCAAGATCTCCGACTTCCTTGTGGAGCAACTGGCGGAATGCTTGCCCGACGCAGAGATTCTGCAAATCCCGGTGTCCGACGGCCCCAAAGGTTTCACTTCGCCTCTCAACTGGATCCAGTTGGATGATCATCTTCTCGTGCCGGACTTCGAGGACGCGCCCGGCTTGACGCCTGAGGGTCAGGCCATGCTGGAAGCACGAGGCTTTCGCATCACATTCGTCCCTTCGGCGACAGCAGGTCTCGGCGGTGCGCTCCGCTGTCTGACGGCGGCGATCTTTTCCTGAGCGGGTAAAGGGCCGCGGAAGTTTCTGCACTCGATTTTCGGACTGATGCGAAACACTTCGATCTGAGCCACGACTTCGGATGTCGCAGACCACGTTTTGTGTGTGCCACCAGGATTCCAGCTAGTCCGAGACTTTGGCGGACAGTGCTTGTCACAATGTTGATGCCCGGCACCGTCGAACGACGGGCGGTATACTGATCCGCCTCCAGCAAACCCTATTCCGACCTGAGACACTCAATCGGGTCAGATTTTGCAGCCTTCCGGGCCGGGTAATATCCAAAGACCAACCCCGTCAGTCCGGCGAAGACCATCGCCAGCACCATGGCCGTGGGCGACAAATAGACGGGCCAATTCGCGTAATATGCGAGAATGGCCGTCGACACCGTTCCCAACATCAAGCCCAGCAAACCTCCGATCACACAGAGCACCAGTGCTTCGGTCAGAAATTGCATCCTGATATGCTTTTGCCGGGCCCCGACAGCAAGCCGCAGACCAATCTCGCGCCGTCGTTCCGCGACCGAGACAAGCATGATGTTCATTATACTGATGCCGCCAACCACCAGGGACACGGACGCGACCGAAGCCAGAAGCCACGACAGAACACGGGTCGACGCCGTTTGCGCGCGCATCGTAGCAGCCGGGTTGGTCACTCTGAAATCATCGTTCTGCCCCTCCCGCAGGTCGTGCCGCAGGCGCAGCAACCACGCAATCTGTTGTTCAGCGACAGACAGTTGCTGTCCCGACACCGCCTTGGCAAGAATATAGGCCACCGCATCGCGATTGACCTGATTTGATCCGCCGACAAGCCGCTGACGTACCGTCGAAATTGGGAGGAAGACAACGTCGTCCTGATCTCGGCCAGAGCCCGTCGGGCCTTTTTCGGATAGCACCCCGACGACTGTCACAAGCGCGTGACCAATGCGCAGGGTCTGGCCGACTGGGCTGTCGAAATCGGGGAAGAGTTCCTCGGCCACGGTCTGTCCGATCAGAGCGACGCGTTCACCCCCTTTCGTGTCTTCCGCCGTGAAATACCGGCCAGCCGCCAGCGCCCATTCCCGGATAACAAAGTATTCGGCCGTCGTTCCGTTCACGGTCGTGCGCCAGTTGCGCTTGCCTGCCACGATCTGGAACACGCCACGGATCGAAGGTGCCGCGGCGGTCACCGCCGGAAGTTCTGCCATGATCGCAGCCGCATCGCCTTCTGTGAGCGACTGGCCGGACCCGGCCCGCTGACGCACGCCCTGCGAACTGCTCGCCTCAGGCAGGACCATCAGCACATGCGCACCAAGAGAGCGGATCTGTTCGGCAATTTTCGTTCGCGCACCGGAGCCGATCGCAATCATCGTCACCACCGACGCGACGCCTATGATGATGCCGAGCATGGTCAGGGCCGAGCGCATCCGGTTGGCACGAATGGAGCGCAGAGCGACACGCAATGTCTCCAACCAGTTCATCGCGGCGTGCTATCTCGGGTGGCACTCTCGCGGGCAATCTCCGGGCGGTGGGGAAGCACCGCGCCATCGGCCATCCGCACGATCCGGTCCGCTTTGGCCGCGACCGTTTCGTCATGGGTGACGACCACGACACTTACACCTGACGCGACAAGGTCGGCCAACAATCGAATTACCGCCTCACCGGTTTTGCTGTCGAGGGCGCCGGTCGGCTCGTCAGCCAGCACGAGCGCCGGATTGGCGATCATGGACCGCGCGATTGAGACGCGCTGTTGCTCGCCGCCAGAGAGCTGGTTTGGCCAATGCGCCTGCCTGTCCGCCAGACCGACCGCATCCAGCATCTCTCTCGCGCGTTTCATGCGTTCGGGTCGCCGCACACCGGCATAGACCAAGGGCAGTTCGACATTCTCCAATGCAGTCAACCGAGGCAACAGGTTGTAGGACTGAAAGATGAACCCGATTTGCGCATTGCGGATCGCGGCCCGCGCGTTGATATCGAGGTCCGACACGTCACGGCCAGCATATATCAGACGGCCTTTCGATGGCCTGTCGAGAAGGCCGAAGATGTTCATGAGTGTCGACTTGCCGGAACCGGACGGGCCCATGATCGCAACGAATTCGCCGCAGCCGATGGCAAGTGAAACCCCTCTCAACGCAGACACTACGCCCGCACCCGACACGTAGTCCTTGCAAATGTTGTCCGCCTCGATCAGCGGCTTGGTATTGCGCTCAAAACCCAAGACGGATCCCAAAGACTTCTCTTGCCGCCTGCTGGCTGATTTCGTTGATGATCACAGCCTGCCCGATTTTCAGCTCGCCCGGGCTGACCGCCACATGGGTCCGGTCCTGCGCACCGGTAGCGGTTACAGAAACAGGCCGTGGCGCACCACTGTCATCCAGAACCCACACATTGGGCCCTCCGTCGGGCGTGTCCGCAGCATCGGGAACGAAACTCAGCGCGGCTCGTGGAACTTTTACAAGCGGCTCGGTTTCCATCACGACAATGCGAACGTTCGCGGTCATGCCCGGCAAAAGAAGCAGGTCCGGATTTTTGGTCGTAATGATCACCGTGTAGGTCACGACATTCTGGATAACTTCAGGCGCTTTCCGTATCTGTTTCACAAGGCCTTCAAACCGGCGATCCGGATACGCGTCGACCGTAATTTCCGCTCGTAATCCGCTTTGGATCATGCCGATATCGGTTTCATCGATGCGGGCGTGGATCTCCATCTGGGTGAGATCTTTTGCAATCGTGAAGAGCGTCGGCGCCTCAAGACTTGCTGCAACGGTCTGGCCTTCGGATACGTTGCGCCGGATCACCACACCGTCGATGGGTGAACGGATCACAGTTCGGTCGAACTCAACCGTCGCAAGGTCAAGAAGCGCTTTGCGTTGCGGGATATTCGCACGGGAATTTAACAGATCCGCTTCCTGCCGGGCGACATTGGCCTCGGCAACCTGCACTTTCAGACTGTGGGCATCGAGAACCGCTTGCGCCTCTTGCAGGGCCGCCGTTTCCAGTTTGAAATTCAGCTCCGCGGCCGAGAACGCCTCGGCCGTCATCAGGTTCTGCTGATCCAGGGACACCTTCCTGTCCCAGTCTGCTTTGGCTGCGTCGAACCGGGCCTGTGCTCCATCGAGTCGCGCGCGCAGCACCGTCAAATAAGAGGCCGCGTCGTCTCGCTCGGCCTTTGCACGATCCAGTTCGGCTTGTTTGATCGCAACCGTCGCGCGCGCCATATCCAATGCCGCCTTGGCCTCTGCAAGTCGTGCCTCGTAGGTCTGGGCGTCGAGCTGTGCAACCGGTTGGTCTCGGCTCACGATGTCGTTGAAGTCGACAAGCAGTTTTGCGATCCGGCCCGAAAGTTGGGATCCGACCTCAACCGTGACCACTGCGTTGACGGCGCCGGTCGCGGATATCTCATCACGCAAAGGGCCTTCAATTACCGTGTCGGTCATATATGTGACGCGCACATCCGGTACGCGCGTTAGCTGTTTGTAACCAAACACCGTTGTTGCGAGTAAGATCAGAAAAAATATCGCTCTCAGTAAAAATCTCAAAATGCGATCCTGATTGCCCCGGATTTCGGCGGTACAATGATGCCCACTTTCCTCCACCGGATTGATCCGGCTCCCATGCTAGTGCATGACTGACCTTGGGTCTATCACGACCATTTCAGCCACATTTTGCGGAATGTAATCCAGAGAGAGCCTGTGCCATTTTGTGGTGGTCTTGCGGGATGCCGGCAGCTTGCCAAGGCGGTCTTTCGGGACCTCGCGGCCAAGGTCTATTTTGCCCGCCGAGAGAGAATTCTGATGGCATTTTATTTTGCGACTGCAGCGTTTGGTAGCAAACCGAACTGTGATTGCAGCATCCATAACGGTGCTCAGGGTCCGCTTCGGGCCAATAGCACCGGTCGAATTAGGATGACGGACCGGCAGCTTCGTCCGCTGAGCAGACCTTTGCACTCTGCGCAGCTAATTACCGGATCGAGCCCCGTACCGACAGATGTTGCGAGCCAAACGAATGTCTGCTTGCCAGACAGCCATTATGCGCTGGTCTTTTAGATAACCCTCTCTGAGCCTGATTTGAGAAGTTTGAACGTCACCGCGAATGGAACCACGCTTGCAAAGAGGATCATGGCCAGCCAGATCGGGGCTTCAGGTTGACCTGTTGCATCCAGGATCGCTCCGGCGGCGGGTGGCGTGGCCAGCATGATGGCGTAGTAAATTGTGAAGAACACCCCCATGCCAAAGGCGCGAACCTCGGGTCGGAGAGCGAGACCTGCCAGCGCCATAATGACACCAGCGGGCGCCATCCCGACCAGTCCGAAGAGCAGGCTGGCCGCAAGGCCGGCACCAGGGTAATTCAGCAAATAAAGGGCGATCACCGCCCCAGTCATGCACACCGTCAGGACGAGATTGCGGTGGCCATACCGGTCTACTATCTGACCGCAAAGCGCACCGGAGCCGATCATCAGCCAACTCCCAACACTTATGACACCTGCTGCGGCGATTGCCGTTTGTCCGAGGTTCTCCAAAACTTTTGGGCCGAAAGACAAGTAAGTCACATAGGCCGCATTGAAGACGCCCCAGGCCCCAGCAGCGCAGAACACCAAACGCCATTCCTGCCGTGTGAGGCTCCCCGCGCCTACGGATTTCATGGCAGACGGGTCTCTTGGGGCACGGTAGAACAAAAAAACGCCCAAAGCGGCGAGCAGGCAATAGGCCGATGCAACTTGAAACGGTACCCGCCAGCCATAAAGCTCCCCTAGCCATGCATGACCCACCTGTCCCATCGCGATACCAAACGGCCAGGACATCACCAAAACGCTCATCGCGGTCGCGATCTCGCAGCCTTCAAACCAGTCGGCGACCATCTTGGTGAAATAGAGGTTGATTATGAGGAACCCGATACCAGCGATCACACGTCCGACGCCAATACCTGAGCCTCCCCATCTGAATTGGTCCACCGTTATGTTTAGGAAACGAAGGACAGAGAATGGCGAACAAGCGACACAAGCCAGAGGAAATAGTTCAGAAGCTGCGGCAGGTTGACGTTCTTGTCGGCCAAGGGATGGCGCGTGTGGATGCGATCCGCGAAGTGCGTATAACCGAGCAGACCTATTACCGTTGGCGCAAGCAGTATGGCGGCATGGGAACGGACCAGCTGAAGGAACTCAAACGGCTCCAGAAAGAGAATGAACGGCTGCGCAAGGCCGTGTCCGACCTCACCTTGGATAAACTCATTCTGAAGGAGGCAGCCCGGGGAAACTTCTGAGCCCCGCCCGTCGACGCGCCTGTATCGATCTGATCCGGAGTCAGATGAAGGTGTCAGAGCGCCGGATCTGCCGGGCCCTGGGGCAGCACAGATCAACACAACGGTATCGACCGCGCGGCCGGGCAGACGAGGAACGACTTGTGGCCGATATGATCGAACTGGCGAGGCGGTATGGCAGCTACGGCTACCGTCGTGTTGCGGCGCTGCTGAGAGACGCGGGCTGGCAGGTCAGCGATGGCCGTATCGAAAAACTGTGGAAGCGGGAGGGGCTGAAGGTGCCACCAAAACAACCGAAGAGATCGAGGCTGTGGCTGAACGACGGCTCATGCATCAGGCTGCGTCCGGAATATCGAAACCATGTCTGGAGCTATGACTTCGTCCATTGCCGCACCGACGATGGAAAGGCGTTCCGCACATTGAACATCCTCGATGAGTTCAGCCGGGAATGCCTGACAATCCGGGTGAAGCGCAGGCTGAACTCGACGGACGTCATCGACGCACTGACTGACCTGTTCATCCTGCGCGGACCGCCGGCATTCGTGCGCAGTGACAATGGGCCCGAGTTCGTTGCGAAGGATGTCCGCGCCTGGATCGAGGCTGTTGGCGCCAAGACCGCCTTCATCGAGCCAGGCAGCCCTTGGGAGAACGGCTACGTCGAAAGCTTCAATGCTCGGTTCCGGGACGAACTGCTGAACCGGGAGATATTCTACTCGCTGAGAGAAGCGCAGATCATCATCGAGGGCTGGAGAAAACACTACAACACGAAGCGTCCCCACAGCGCTCTTGGGTTCCGGCCACCGGCTCCAGAAACCATCATCAAGATAGAACCGAGGCCGACAATGCACTAACAATCAAACTGGACCAGTCAGATCAGGCTGCTCACCGGGCCGGTGATTGGCGCGAATTGTCGGATGGAGTCGCGGCACAGCGGTTGTACGGACTCGAATGAGTTTAAATGTACATGAGTACTAAGCGCCCTTGGTCTTTTTCGCGGTAGTAGCTAGATGCAGCAAGCTGCCTTTGGTGCTGACGAAGCGAAATTACGCTTTGTCCGCACCCCGGTCATTGCCCTGATTTCGATAAACGTCCGGTGTTGGTGGAAGCCGTCGTTCATGGCTGAGCGTCGACGTTTCCGGCTCCAACGGCTGCTTGTCGCGCCTATCCGGTCATCCGATGAAAACACTCAGATGACAGAAACGAGCCCAATCCGGACCCAATCAAAACCTACCGTTTGCGCCTGCAGCATCTTCGTCTCTGAATGGGCTGAGAAATCCATACGGCAACCCAGCAGAAAAAGCGGACGTTGGGGCAATCCGCAGCAAACTCGACGGAGGTTACGACCGAGTTGCGGACAAAGTGAGCTTTTGCTGCAGCCTGCCCATGGAAACTCTTAATCATAACCTAACATGGACGCTTTTGCTGGGCGCGAGAGCCGCAATGGGCCGACTGACATATTGCAAGTTTTATGTTATATTTGTCCATTGGACTCAAAAGAGGAGGAAGGAATTATGCGCACAATGTTCATGATCTTTGCCGCCGCGGCTATCACCGCGAGTGGCGGCATGGCCCAAGAGGCCCCACCGTTCTTCGAAAAAACCTACCCTGAGCATACGCTCGACGAGGCTTGGACCCTCTACGGCACCCTTGGAAATGACGAAGCATCGCTCGATTCAAAGACACGGGAACTGATCGCTCTCGCCGTATCAGCGCAGATCCCTTGCCAATACTGCGTCTACGCCCATGCCAAGATGGCCCGCAAAGCCGGAGCCACCGAGGCAGAAGTGCGAGAGGCCGTAGCCACGGCTGCGAACGTGCGGATGTGGAGTACTGTTCTGAACGGTATGGGCTACGATTTTGACACTTTCAAAGCCGAGCACGACGCTGTTGCACCGCCTACGAACTAACGCGCTACCGGGTAGTCGGCGCCTGTCGCGAGAGGTATATTGGACAATCTGGCTCTGAGATAGGCCCATGCGACTGAGGCCCGTCGCGCAGCAAAGCCACGGGGCAATCTTATAACGTAAAAGACAGCCCACCGTTCCACGACGATGGCATACCACTCAAGCGATGTTACTAATCTCCGCAAAAGCGGTCGTGAATCGATCATGGAGGAAACTTGACGAAAAGGATTTTCGACAAATTGACCTTGCTTAATGGCTTGTAAAAGCGCGCTAGAAAGCAAGGTCAAATTCAAAAAGTGCCACGGCCCGGAAAGTCCGTAACTCTGGCATTGAGGGCAGAGAATTCGCTGCGCTGTAAATGGATAGCTGCATTATTGTCTTCGGCGGAGCCGACAGTTCCGTTTGAGAAAAGTGCTACATCGGCAAACGTCGTGAGCCTCGGTTTTGTGTATTCGCTTGGCCAGCGAAAAGTCTCGATCCGGCGCTGGGCACTCATCTCAGAACTACATGCAGAATATACTATTTTCTTGACTCACCGAAGGAAACGGCACACCCTTTTTCCAAATACAAGGGGATCTTCTATGTTTCGTACTGTTCGATTGGCGCTGCTCGCAACGTGCCTAGTCGTTGCTGGCGGCGCAGCCCAGGCTGCAACCTACCTTTTCTCTTTCGACAGCACCTTTACGAATGGAAGCGCCGCTGCGGGGATATCCGGGAACGATGCATTCTCATTGCAGGTCTTGGTTGATAACGGAGGAAACACCGATCTCAATCAACAGTGGTTTCAGGCTGATGTGTTGTCGGCAACTCTGACATCGGGGTCCTACACCGCCACGTTCAACGCGCCATACTTAAATGATCTGACTTTTGTCACCGACGGCGCGGGTCAGATCACCCAGTCCAATTGGTATGATGTTGACAGCAACAACACCGATACGCTTGGGCCCGGTTCTCCGAAAGCATTCGCTAATTTGTTGAGACTTTCGAACGGTGAGGGTCTCTCTTATGCTCGTTTAATCTCAGATACCCAGGGTTGGACAGTATCAGCTGTTTCCCAGATCCCCCTCCCAGCTGGTGGTTTGCTGCTGCTAGGCGGCCTCGGTGCATTGGCTGCATTGCGGCGAAGGAAGGTCTAAGGGACTAACAGTGGTAAAAGAGTTGGAAGGGCGCGGGGTTCGCGCTCTTTCTTGTTCTGGACACCACCGGCCCGCAGCAAGCCGCTAGGACGGGTGTAGCGGGTGGTCCGAAGCCAAGGGTAGGCAGCGGGGTGTAGCTGGTGGTCAGCAGATCATAGCTGCTGGTCGCGGGGCGGGGCAGCGGTTGGTCAGGAGCCAGAGGGTGCAGGTTCTTCAGACGTTCCGTGACATTTCCATGCCAGAAACGATAGTCAGTCGTCGCCCTTTGTCCTAGGGTCAGGACCCACTCGTCTGGATTCAGCCTTCCGCTTCACAGCTCAAAAAGAGGTCGGTCACATTAGCAATATCTTGTTGCTGAACGATGCGCGGATGGCGTGCCTCGAGCCCATACTGCCAAGATCCGGCGGCAAGACTCGCGATGAGCAACGAATTTGCTGCCCGTCTTAATCTTCATTAACCGCAATGCGCTGCGCTGGTGCGGCTAGCCGTATGAATATTGCGCAAACAATCCGCTATACAAATGGCGGAGCTGAACGGGGCTTGATCGCGCGGATAATGGCAGGGCAGGCTGCCGGCAAGACTGAAGAGAAGGCGGCCATGATCAAAGTGAGCCTTGGCAGAACGTTAAGACCAATCGACTGCGACCAGCCTAAAGGCATAGGGTATACGACCCTGAGTTCCTTCGCCAAGAAGATCAGTCGATCATCGCTAGCCGAGTATTGCAAATCCTTGATCCGCATACGGACCAACACGCCGTCTCTAACCTAACATAGCGTGCGGCTCGGTTTGGATGCTGTGGTTTGGTAAGGGGGGTAGCGGGTAGGTGGGGCTACCTACCCCCGTCAAAGTCGGAGCGTACCCTAGGTTCTGCCGAACGCCACTATGTGGGATCTGATCATTGCGCTTTTGGGTAAGACAGGCGCCACGAGTATGAAAGCGAAACGCCTATTTTGTAACCCCCTTGAAACCCGAAGCGCTTTTACGGGAGTCTCGTGTCCAATAAATCATTGAAATCATGGCGATCCCGCGAGTACTCGAACCCCGAACCTGCTGATTAGAAGTCTTACGGCGCTCGTTTCGACTGCTTTCGTAAATGTACTTTAATCTACTATTTTTCATTGAATTTTGTCT
>NZ_SJEY01000008.1 GCF_004761875.1 Roseovarius aestuariivivens | reverse complement strand
CTGCGGCGAGATCATGACCATGCCCGGCCTGCCCTCAAGACCCGCCTCCGAAAACATCCGCCTCAACGAAGACGGACAGATCGAGGGGCTGTTCTGAGACAAAAGGTGGCATGGTCTTGCGCGCGGTTAGCGCTAAAACCGCCTCACAAAGCACAAGGACAGAAAGAAGAGGGACAGAGATGACCGCGCAAATTATCGACGGCAAGGCGTTCTCGGCCAAGGTTCGGGAACAGGTGGCGGCCCATGTGGCCCGCCTGAAGGAAGAGCACGGGATCACGCCTGGTCTGGCCGTGGTGCTGGTGGGCGAGGACCCCGCCAGCCAGGTCTACGTGCGTTCGAAGGGCAAGCAGACGGTCGAGGCGGGGATGAATTCCTACGAGCACAAGTTCGACGCCACGATCAGCGAGGAAGAGCTTCTGGCGATTGTCGACAAGCTTAACAAGGACCCCGACGTGCACGGCATCCTCGTGCAATTGCCGCTGCCCGATCATCTTGATTCCGATCTGGTGATCAACTCGATCGACCCGGCCAAGGATGTGGACGGTTTCCACATCTCGAACGTGGGTCTGCTTGGCACCGGTCAGAAAAGCATGGTGCCCTGCACGCCGCTGGGCTGTCTGATGATGCTGCGCGAACATCACGGCAGCCTCTCGGGCATGGATGCGGTCGTGCTGGGACGCTCCAACATCGTGGGCAAGCCGATGGCGCAGCTTCTCTTGGGCGACAGCTGCACCGTGACCATCGCGCATAGCCGGACCAAGGACCTGCCCGAGGTCGTGCGCCGCGCCGATATCGTGGTGGCCGCCGTCGGCCGGCCCGAAATGGTGCCGGGCGACTGGATCAAGGAAGGCGCCACCGTTATCGACGTGGGCATCAACCGGATCGAGCGCGAAGGCAAGAACAAGCTGGTGGGCGATGTCGATTTCGACAGCTGTGCCGCGCGTGCCGGGGCCATAACGCCCGTGCCGGGCGGGGTGGGGCCGATGACCATCGCCTGCCTTCTGGCCAACACCGTGACGGCCTGTTGCCGCGCGAACGGCCTGCCCGAGCCCGAGGGGCTCACCGCCTGAGCAGGCCCATCATGAAAAGCCAAAGCCCCCGCGCGACACCGCGGGGGCTTTTTTTGGGGGGTCCAGGCGACCTCCCGCACGGCATCCACCGGCAGGGACGACCTTAGCCCAAGGGTACGGGAATCATCGTGCCCGTCATCAGCGCCACCTGTTTTTCCGCGCCGGATGTGACCGAGAACACCTTTGCCTCGACCACCACCAGCCGTCGGCCCGCACGGATCACCCCGCCCCGCGCCACGAGGCGGTCGCCGGCCGCCGGAGCGAGCAGATGTATCTTCATCTCGGTTGTCAGTACCTCGTGCCCTTCATCCAACAGCGACAGCGCGGAATAGCCCGCGGCGCTGTCGCCCAAGGAAAAGCTGAGCCCGGCATGGGCGAAGCCGTGCTGCTGACGCACGTTGTCCCCGATAGGTGCGCTGATGTCGACCGCGCCGGGCGCAACACGCTCCAGCCGGGCGTCAAATGTGCGCATCAGGGATTGCGCGTTGAAGCTGTCGCGGATGCGGTTTTCGGGGCTGACGGACATGCGCGGATCGGATCCTAGTGCGACAATTGGGAGGCTGACAGGGAACCTTTTTTTTAACTTAATGGTTGAACCAGAAAAAAGCCATATATTACATGGTATTGTGTGAGTTAGTGCGAGGTGACTGTGTTCCGGGACAGGTTTAGGAAACAATTGACCCTTCAAGCTCGGTCATTGTTCACGATCGAGACCGGGTTGATCTGGTTTTGCGCGGTTGGGGTTGCGGTTGTCGCCGGACCCTTCGGTACGCTTGACTGGCTCGATACTATCAACCGCGCGGCGTTCTGGGTCGTGATCGTTTCGGTTTCGATCCTGGTGGGCTATGGCGCCCGCGCCCTCGTCTTTTCACTGGTGCGGACCGACAGGCGGCTCTGGCAGGAGGCGCTGGTCACTGTGTTCCTGGTCGCGCTGCTTTCACCCGCGATCTGGTGGATCACGCGGGCCTTCGCAAGCCAGACAGGCGCACAGGCGCCGGGCCTGGCCTATGTCGCGTTCTATGTTCTCGTGCTGTCCCTGTCGGTCGCGGTGGTGCGGCATCTCATTCCTTCTTTGGACACGCGCGCGCAGCGCTTCATGGGCTCGGAAATCGGCGGACTGGGCGGATCTCTGGACCGCTCGGCACCACGCCTGGCGCGGCGGCTTGACCCGGATATGACAAGCCCGGTTCTGCGTCTTTCCGCACAGGATCACCATGTCGAGGTTGCCACCGCCGACGGCGTACAGATGCTGCGGATGCGCCTTGCCGATGCAATCGACGAGATGGAACCGGTCGAAGGTTACTGTACCCACCGGTCGCACTGGGTCACGCGCGCGGCCATCGCCGGCATCGACCGTGAGAACGCGCAGAAGACCTGGATCGTGCTGACCAATGGCGACCGCGTGCCGGTCAGCCGTACCTATCGTCGGGATCTGGAAGAGGCCGGAATTCTTTAGCGCGGCATCGGTGCCGCGCGTGGGGTCGTGCCGGTCAGAACGGCGATGGCCTCGGGCCGCATCAGGTCGGTCAAGGCCGAATCGTGGCTACGTAGACCGCCCGTATAGGTGCCGTAGGCGGGCAGGATCACCCTGTCGGTGTCGATCAGAAAGGCCGGTCGCGTGATCGCGCGGCCCCGCACCGGCAGCGTCACCTTCGGATGATAATGCCCCGAAAGCTCGCCCGAGCGTCCGGGCTTCGCGATATGGCGGAAGGTCAGCGGCGGCAGCGGCAATTCGTGCAGATGCGTGCCACCCAGATCCATCGGGCCGGGATCGTGATTGCCCTCGATCCAGACCCAGCGCCGCCCGGCCTGCAGCCGCGCGATCCATAACTTTTCGGCCTCCAGAAGCGCGCGCGCGGCGGCGGCGTCGTCGAAACTGTCGCCAAGGCAGATCACCGTGGTGGCCCCCGTCGCCGCCAGATCGGCCTGTAGCCGGGACAGGGTATCGTGGGTCTCGTAGGGCGGAAGGGTGGCCTCGCCCAGCCGTGCGCGCCGCTCGGTCTTGCCCAGATGCATGTCGGAGACGCATAGAAGGTTCTTTTCGCGCCAGTAAAGCGCGCCCGAGCCAAGTGCCGTCAACGCGGCCCCGGCGAGAATAAAATCGTATCCGTTCATGTCTTGTTCTTGTCGCGCCATGCCAGCCGATGCAAGCCCTATCACGCCAGTCCTGCGGCCTCCATCAGGCGCTGCGTCTCTTCCTCCAAAAGCCGCTCTTGCGCCGCGCCCTCGACCGGGGTGCGCCCGGCCTCAAGGAACAAGGGTGCAGCGAAGGGTGTGACGCGGGGCAGGCGCACAAGGTCGATGCGGTCCTCGATCCGGTCCAGCATCTCCTCGATCCGGCCAAAGTCGATAAGCCCGCGCATCGCCTCTTCGCGGGTGATGTCCAGAAGCAGGTGATCGGGATCGTATTTCGCCAGCGTGTCGTACAGGATATCCGAGGAAAAGGTCGCCTGACGCCCGGATTTGCGCGCCCCCGCGACGTTGCGCTGAATGAGCCCGGCGATGGTGGCCGAGGCCCGAAACGTCCGCTTGATCAACTGGTTGCCGGCCAGCCACTTGTCCAGCCCCGCGCGTAGCGCAGCCCGGTCAAAGAGTGGCGCAGCCTCGGTCAGCGGATCGAGCCCCCAGATGAGCGTCGCGTAATCGGTGGACACGAACCCCATTGGCGCAAGGCCCATCTCCTCCATCCGTTTGGACAGCAAAAGCCCCAATGTCTGCTGCGCGTTGCGTCCGGCAAAACCGTAGATGCAGGCGTGTTCGCGCCCCTCATGCGGAAAGCTTTCGATCAGAAGACGGCCCGCCTTGGGCAGGCGCGACATCTGCGTCTGCAGGTCGATCCAGTCGCGCGTGTGGGCGGGCAGGGGGCGCTGGTCGCCCTCGTTCAGCAGGTGCAGGATCCGCTGGCTGAGCTGGGTCGACGTGGCGAATTTGGTGCCGGCGAAGGTGGCGATCTTGGGCTTGCGGGCGCTGTCGCGGCTGACCTCGACCACCATCTCGCGCAGGCCTTCATATTTCACGATCTGACCGCCGATCAGAAACGTATCGCCGGGGGTGAGGGACGCGGCAAAGCCCTCCTCGATTTCGCCCAAGGGCTTGCCGCCGCGCTGGCGACGCATCCGCACCTTCAGAAGGTCACTGTCCTGAATGGTGCCGATATTCATCTGGATCAGACGCGCGGCGCGCGGATCGCGCAGCTGCCACAGCCCGTCGCGACAAAGAAGCCGCTGCCACTGGTCATAGGCGCGCAGGGCATAGCCGCCGGTGGCGCAGAAATCGAGGCAATCGTCGAATTGCGCGCGGGTCAGACCCTGATAGGCGCCAACGGTTTTCACCTCGTCAAAAAGCGCGTCCGCCTCGAACGGGCCGGCACAGGCGCGGATCAGGATATGCTGGCACAGCACGTCGCGCGGCCCCGGTCCGCGCGGTTCCCCGTCGAGATCGCGGTCTTTGACGGCTTCGAGTGCTGCGTGGCATTCGATCACCTCAAACCGGTTGGCGGGCACAAGCAGCGCCTTCGAGGGCGCATTGTAGCGGTGATTGGCCCGCCCAATCCGCTGCACCAGTCGCTTGACGTTCTTGGGTGCGCCCACCTGGATCACGAGATCCACATCGCCCCAGTCGATGCCGAGATCGAGCGAGCCGGTGCAGACGACCGCGCGCAGCTCGCCACGCTGCATCGCGCCTTCGACGCGCTCGCGCTGATAGCGGTCAAGGCTTCCGTGGTGGATGCCGATGGGCAGCGCGTCTTCGTTGGCAAGCCACAGGTTGTGAAAGAAAATTTCGGCCTGCGCGCGGGTGTTGTGGAAGATAAGCGTGATCTTGTGGCGCCTGACCTCGTCCAGAACGGCGGGAATGGCATAGGCCGCGCCGCCCCCGGCCCAGGGCGGGGGCGCGTCCGTTTTCAGCATGGAGATATCGGGCTCCGGCCCCGGATCGGCCTGCAGGATCTCGCAGGGATCGGGGTTTTTGGCCAGAAGCCGGGCGATGGCGTCGGGGTCCTCCACCGTGGCCGAGAGACCCACGCGGCGCAAATCCGGGCACATCGCCTGCAACCGAGAGAGCGCGAGGAAAAGCTGATCGCCCCGCTTGCTTTCGGCCAGTGCATGGATTTCGTCCACCACCACACGCTTCAACCCTTTGAAAATACGCGGTGCATCCTCGTAGGAGGTCAGAAGCGCAAGGCTTTCCGGCGTGGTCAGCAGGATATGCGGCGGGTCCGCGCGCTGACGGCGCTTGGCGCTCGACGGCGTGTCGCCGGTGCGGTCCTCGATCCGGATGGGCAGGCCCATCTCTGTGACGGGCGTGGTCAGGTTTCGCTTGATATCTGCCGCCAAGGCCTTGAGCGGTGAGATATACAGCGTGTGCAGCCCCTCATGTCCGCCCTCCGCCAGATCGACCAAAGTGGGCAGAAACCCCGCCAGCGTCTTGCCGCCACCGGTCGGCGCAATAAGAAGAAGCGCAGGCGCCTGGGCGCGCTCCAGCATCGCCTGCTGATGCGGATGGATCGACCAGCCGCGTGTGGCGAACCAGTTCTCGAAGACGGAAGGCAATTGCGTCATCCGCCTGATGTAGGCGGACCTGCAAAACTTTTCAGAAAAAGTTTGCCAGGAGTTTTCGAAAAACTCCTGGCCGCGCTTATTTCACGATTTTCTCGTCTTTCACGAACATGTTCGCCCAGGCCCGGTCGACCAGTTCGGGCGACATCTGATAGGGGATGCCCTCGAACTCGCAGATGGAGATCATCTGGTCGATCAGGAAGATCGGCTGATAGTTCGCATAGATGTTGTCGATCGTCGGATACTTGACCTTGAGCAGGTGCAAGAGCGCCGCCTCATCGAGTGGCATTCCCCGCTTCTTGGCCACCATCGCGAAGATCTTGAGGAAATCCTGCTGGCACGGTCCGTCGATCTTGATCTTGAAGAAGATCCGGCGAAGTGCGGCCTGGTCGAAGATCTCGTTGGGGTGAAAGTTGGTCGAGAAGATCACCAGTGTATCGAAGGGCACCTCGAATTTCTCGCCGGACTGAAGCGCGAGGATGTCTTTCGATTCCTCCAGCGGCACAATCCAGCGGTTCACAAGGCTTTGTGGCGGCTCGGCCTGACGGCCAAGGTCGTCCACGATGAAGATCCCGCCGGTGGATTTGAGCTGCAGCGGCGCCTGATAGGTGCGTGCGGTGGGGTTGTAGACCAGATCGAGCATGTCCAGAGACAGCTCGCCCCCGGTGATCACCGTGGGCCGTTCGCAGCGCACATAGCGGGTATCAAACGTGCGCTTGCGGCGCAGGCTGTTGGGGTCGTCGACCTCGACCTCGGCCTTGGAATGCACGATCGGGTCGTAGACGGTGATGACCTGGCCCGCGTATTCGATGGCGCGCGGCACATAGATCTTGTCGCCCATCGCGTCGCGGATACCGTTGGAGATCGAGGATTTACCGTTGCCCGGGGGCCCGTACATCAGGATCGACCGGCCCGAGGACACCGCCGGACCGAGGTTGCCAATGAGCGCAGGGGGCAGCACAAGATGTCCCATCGCCTTGGTCAGCTGGTCGCGGGTGATCTGAATATCGCGGATCGACTGGCGTTTGATCTGCTCGCGGTACACCGACAGCGGCACCGGCATCGCGCCGAAATATTCCGACTGCGACAGCGCGTCCATCGCGCGGGTCTTGCCCGCATCGGTCAGCTGATAGCCCATCTCGCCGTTGCCTGTCGCGGTCAGGCTGCCCGTCGCCTCGAGATATTTCTGGCCGCGGGCGATATCGACAAGCTCCTGCGTGACGGCGCGGGGCAGACACACCGCCTCGGCCAGTTCGCTGACCATGTCGAGATTCTTGCGGAACATGGTCTTGAGCACGATATCCCGCATCATCACGATGGGCAGCCGCATGTCCTGAAGGTCCTTGGGCGGGGGTGGCGGCTGCACACCCGTGGTGACTTGCATATTCATTGGCTTCTGGCCCCGTTGCTTGACACTGCGACCGGTCCGTCGCGGGACAGGCCCACGCGGAACGCTTCGTTTCAAGATCGGCGATAATCGTGCAGAAATTATGGTCCGTCCCGGGCAGGGACGAGGCATTGCGCGGCTGTCAGCGGCCCCAGACGACGCCCGCGATGAGATACATCACCAGACAGGCGCCCAACGCAAAGCCCATCGGGAACTTGCGGCCCTTGTCCCAGCTTGTCCAATCCGGTGCCAACGCGCGCAGGGGCGTGTGTTTCGCGATCCGGTGGGTGACGTAGCAGGCCAGCAGGTTGGCCATCAGGATGAACACGATCACGCGCCAGTCGGCGGGCGCCACGAAGGGTGCTGCGGCGGCGATGAACTTGCTGTCGCCCGCCCCCATAAGACCGGCGGCATTGGCGATGATGCCGGCGATCAGCATGACCACCAGCGCCATCAGACGCATCGGGTAATCCGGCCAGATCGGCACGGCCCAAAGCCCTACGATCATGAAGATCCCCGCCATGGTCAGCACAGCGGCATTGGGAATGCGCATCGCCTTCAGATCGCTCCAGATCACCCAGAGGCAGATCGGCGTGACGAACGGCAGGAACCACGCCGCGGACCAGCTCGTGATGTCGAGGGGCATGAAACGGGCCTTTCGCGGCTTACTCGACGTTGTTTTCCAGCGCGCGCAGGGACCGCACGGCGGCCTCGAAATGCTGCGGATGGGTCTCGATGGCGTCGCGCAACAGGCCCTTGCCGATATTGGTGTCGCCCTGCTTGATCGCCGAAAGACCGAGCGTATAGAGAAGCTGCGCGCGTTCGACCTGCGTGGTCTGCATCACGGGCAGGGAGTATTTCTTCTGCGCGCCACGCGCCAGAACGAGGTTGTTCTTCGCGGTAAAAAGCTTGTCGTCCTGGCGGATCGCGTCCGAGAACAGGCTTTCCGCGGCGGCGAAATCGCCCCGGGTCAGCTTGGAATAGCCCCAGTTGTTCATCACGCCGGCGGGACGGGTCGTCAGGCCGATGGCGGTCTCATAGAAACTGTCGGCCTTTTTCCATTCCTTGTTGCTGTCGGCGATCATCGCCTCGAGACGGTAGCGTTTGAACGTCTCGAAGGTCGGCGGAATGTTGTCGAGCACTTCGTCGGCGCGCTCCCATTCCCCGTTGCGAATAAGCGCATCGGCGAAATCCACCCGGTCGTCGTCGGTGGCGTCCTTGTGCTCGGTCACGCGTTTCCAGGCGGCAGCGGCCTCGGTGTGGCGCTTGGCGCGGATCAGCGACTGCGCCAGACCGCGCTGCACGTCGATGCGGTCGGGGTTGTCCTTGAGCGTGCGCTGGAAATACGACACCGCCTCGTCGGGGTCGGCGACATTAAGCATCACGTCGTTGAGATTGCTCTCGTCCACGACATTGATGTCGGACAGGGCCCTGTCCACCTGCGACGATCCTTGTTCATCACAGCCCGAAAGTGCAAATGCGCCTGCCGCGCAGATGCCTAGAAAGATGGGATGGCGCATTCTTGCGTCCTTTTACTGCCTTCGCCTCAATCTGATATCGTGCGTATCATGTAGTCGCTGCTACCGCGTCGTATCAGTTTATAGTCTTGTTCTTGGGGTTCATCATAAACGGAATTTTCCGTTTTTGCGAGAACTAACCGCAGATTGTCGCGAATTGAGTCACTTTGGCCATTGTCGAGCGCGTAGGCACGTTTGAGGACCTGTTCCGCTTCGGCGATCTCGCCTTTTTCCAGCAGGGCGACCCCAAGATTGTTCCAGATTTCCGGCGAGGTCTCGTCCTTCTCCAGCGCATCGCGCAACAGCCGTTCGGCGGTATGCACGCGGCCAAGGCCAAGATTGGCGCTGCCCATGCCGGCCAGAACGTCCGCCGACAGCCCCTGATCAAGGGCTGCTCGCGTGAACGCGTCGATCGCCAGTTCGTATTCGCCCGCATCGATCAGCCGGTTGCCCACCAGAATACCGTCCACGGACTCCTGGTTGCGGGCGACGCCGGGGGCGAAGGGGCCATTGTCCGCACCGGACAGCCCGGCGCCCTGGCCGCAGGACGCGGTCAGGGCGCAAGAAATCAATAGCCAGACACCTGCTCGTGCCATGTTGCCCTTTGGTCTTTTACTGGCCGGCCATCGCGAAGAGTTCCATGATCCCCAGCACCGACGGACCGACTAGGATGATCAGCAATGGTGGAACTGTAAGCATCATCGTTGCCAATGTCATCTTCGTCGGCAGCTTGTTGGCCTTTTCCTCGGCGCGCATGACCCGTTTGTCACGCATCTCGCCGGCATAGACCCGCAACGCGTCGGCGATCGAGGTGCCGAAGGATTGCGACTGCACCAGCACGGTCACGAAGCTGGAAATGTCCTGCACGCCACAGCGCTCGGCCATCTCGTTAAGCACCGAGGGTTTGTCGCGGCCCGCCTTGATCTGGTGCGCGACGATCTCGTATTCCTCAGACAGCGCGGGGTAGGAGGCGCGGATCTCGTTGGCCACGCGGATGATCGACTGATCCATCGACTGGCCCGCTTCCACACAGGTCAGCATCATGTCGAGACTGTCGGGAAAGCCGTCGGTGATCTCTTCCTGGCGTTTCTGCTGACGCTTGGTGACCCAGTATTTGGGCAACATGTAGCCCGCGCCGCCCGGCCCGAGAATGTACATGATCGTCTGCTGCGTGCTGGTATCCTCGCTGCCCGAGACGAACACGACGAAGTAAAGCACGCCCAGGATCAGAAAGCCGATCCCCAGCGCGAACTGCGCGAAGTGGTAGTAGCGCACCGCGTCGCGGTTGCGATACCCGGCCTGCATCAGCGTCAGGCGGATCTGGCTGAGCTGCTTTTCATCATCGGGTTCGAGGAACTTGGCGTATTTGTCCAGTTTCTCGTTTCGCTGACCCGCGCGCAGGCGTTTTTTCGGCTCCTTGTCGGCGGCCCCGGCGCGCGAGTTCTTCTTCAGTTTCTCCAGCGGATCCTGCGATTGGCGGATCATCAGCGGGATCGTGAGAAGAACAAGGATAAGGCCCAGCGTGCCGATCACGATGATCGGGCCGAAGGGGCCGAGCGTGTCGGTCATGGTCTGCATGACACTATCGAGAAAGCCCATCGAACCGGTCCTTTACACTTTAATGTTCACGAGCGCGCGCATCACGATCAGGTTCGCGATGAGGAACCCGCCCACCGCCAGACAGGCGGGGATGAAATACGGGTGCTCCATGGCCTCGTCGTAATAGTCGGGCTTGATCAGCTGGATGGCGATCAGCGCAAGGATCGGGAAGCCCGACAGGAACTTGCCCGACCACTTCGCTTCTGCCGTGATGGCCTTCACGCGGCGGAAGAGACGGAAGCGCGCGCGGATCACCTTGGCCAGACCGTCGAGGATCTCGGCCAGGTTGCCGCCCGATTGCTGCTGGATCGTCACCGCCACCGCAAGGAAGCGCAGATCCTGCATGTCCAGCCGCTCGGCCATGTCCTTGAGCGCCTCGCCCATGTCGCGGCCGTAGGCGGCCTCGTCGGCGATCACCCCGAATTCGGTCGCCAGCGGGTCGGCAACCTCGTTGGCGACGATGGCGATGGCCGAGCTGAACGGATGACCGACGCGAAGAGAGCGCACCATCAGTTCGATTGCGTCGGGCAGCTGCTCTTCCAAAAGCGCCATGCGCTTGTTGGCCTTCATGTTGATCCAGGTGAAGATGCCGCCGACGCCCATGGCGATCGAAACGAAGACCCGCACCGGCACCGCGGTGGCCGTACCAATCGACAGGCCGATAAAGGCCAGAAAGCTCAGGCCGACCATCAGCATGATCAACTGCTTGGGGGAAAACGCGATCGCAGCCTTTTGCGCCTTGGTCGACAGGATCGAGTAAAGCGGGATCTTGCGCGCCTTGAGATGCTGTTCCATCTCCTTGCGCAGCTTTTCCATGACCTCTTCGCGGTTGCCGCCCTTGTCCAGCATCTCCAGCCGGCGATTGACCCGGTTGTTGAGGCTGATCGAGCGCCCGAAGACGGTCAGATAAAGGCCCTCGACGAGGACAAGCACGCCCACGAAGATCAGGCCGTAGATGATCGGTTCTGCACTGATACTCATATCATTTACTCCGCGGCGATGGGCTCGTAGATGCTGGGTGGCAGGTCATAGCCCCACAGACGGAACCGCTCTGAAAAGTTGGACCGCACACCTGTGCCGGTGAAATGGCCGATGATCTTGTTGTCGGGCGTCAGGCCCACGCGCTGAAACCGGAAGATTTCCTGCATGGAAATCACGTCGCCTTCCATGCCGGTGATCTCGGTGATCGAGGTCATCCGGCGCGAGCCGTCCTGAAGACGGCTGGCCTGCACCAGAAGGTTCACGGCCGAAGCGATCTGGCTGCGCACCGCCTTGAGCGGCATTTCCAGACCAGCCATGGCGACCATGTTTTCCAGACGGCTGATGCCGTCGCGCGGGTTGTTGGCGTGGATCGTGGTCATCGACCCGTCGTGGCCCGTGTTCATGGCCTGCAGCATGTCGATCACTTCCTCGCCGCGCGTCTCGCCGACGATGATGCGGTCGGGGCGCATCCGCAGCGCGTTCTTGAGACAGTCGCGCGGGCTGACCTCGCCTTTGCCTTCCACGTTGGGCGGGCGGCTTTCCATCCGGCCCACATGGATCTGCTGCAGCTGAAGTTCCGCGGTATCCTCGATGGTCAGGATCCGTTCGGAATTGTCGATGAACGAACTCAGCGCGTTAAGCGTGGTGGTCTTACCGGAACCGGTACCGCCCGAGACGATCACGTTCAGACGGCAGGCCACGGCGGCCTGCAGGTAGGCCGCCATTTCCTCGGAAAAGGCGCCGAAGCGCACCAGATCGTCGATCCCGAGCTTGTCCTTCTTGAACTTACGAATGGACACCAGGCTGCCGTCGACGGCGATGGGGCCCACCATGGCGTTGAAGCGCGAGCCGTCCTGCAGACGGGCGTCCACATAGGGGTTGGATTCGTCCACCCGCCGACCCACGGCGCTCACGATCTTGTCGATGATCCGCAAGAGATGCTTTTCATCCTTGAAGGTCGTGTCGGTCAGCTCCAGCTTGCCGGCGCGTTCGACGAACACCTGATGCGGGCCGTTGACGAGAATATCGTTGACCGTGTCGTCCTTCAGAAGCGGCTCAAGCGGGCCAAGCCCGCGCACCTCGTCATAAAGTTCCTGCGTAAGGGTCGTGCGATCCTCACGGTTGAGCACGATGTTACGCTCTTCGAGCGCCTCGCTGGCGATTGCGCTGATCTCGGCGCGCAGATCGGCCTCGGTCGCGCTGTCGAGCGCGCCCAGATTGAGGTTGTCGAGCAGCGATCGATGCAGCTCGATCTTGATTTCCGCAAGACGTTCCTTGCGCTTGCGTTCCTTGTCCTGCGGCGCGGCATTCGCCGCCACCTGGGCCGGGCGGCGCAGCGACGGTTTGGGCGCGTCCTCGACCGGGCTGGTCTTGGGCGCGTCCTCGACCGGCTTTAGCCCGGCCTTGGCGCTGGGTTTCGCCGCTTTTCCGGCCTCGCCGGGTTTCTTGTATCGTGAAAACATCCCCTGGATCCCTTATGCCGCTTGCTCGGCGTCGCTCTTGCCCAGCTCGTGCAGGCTTTGGGCGAGCTTGGCGATTTCCTTGCGCAGCGGGTTCTTGGCCACGGTATTGGCCAGCGGCAGGCCATGGTCGCCCGCCTGCATGACCGGGCGTCCGCCATCGGGCAATTGCACCTCGATGCCGATCTCAAGGCTTTCGGCCATGCGCTTGACGCGGCTCTTGCCGTTCAGATCGGTGAATTTCGGCGCCCGGTTGAGACAGAAGCGCAGCTTTTCCACCGGCAGTTCTTCGGATTTGAGCGCCCGCTTGAACCGGAGCGCGTTCTGCGCCGAGCGCATGTCGAGCTCGAGCGAGCAGAAATAGATCTGCGCGGCGTTCAGCACCGTTTCGGTCCACAAAACCAGCGTGCCGGGCATGTCGACGATCACGTAATCGAACCGTGCACGCGCATGTTCGAGCACGCGCTGCACATCCTCAGCCGAAATCATGTCGAGCGGCAGGATATCGGCAGGCGCGGTCAGCACCCACATCTTGTCCTCGAAACTCACCAGCGCCTGCTTGAACACCTCCTCATCCATCGACTCGGTGTCGGCCCACATCTCGTAGACGACATCGCGGCGGGGCAGGTCGAGATAGGTGGCGACCGATCCGGTCTGCAGGCCGAAGTCCAGAATGCAGACGCGCGGCGGGTCCTTCTTGTCGACCGTGGCCAGTTCCCAGGCCAGGTTGACGGCCAGCGTCGTGGCGCCGGTGCCGCCGGCGATGCCCTGCACGGCCAGAAGCACGCCGTCGCCGGGCGTCTGGTCGGGCACGAAGGCGACCTCGCTCTGCACCGCGCGTTCCTCGCGGCGGCGCAGGCGGTCGATCGCGGATTGAAGTTCGTTCTCGGGCAGAGGGTAGGGCACGAATTCATCCGCGCCCTGGCGCAAAAGCTGATGCAGCGCGGCGGGGCTGACATCCTCGGCGATGAGGATGACGTTGATGCCCCGCGCCTTGGCCAGGGTGATGATCTCGCTCAGAAGCGCGATTTCGTCCTCGTCGCTTTCGTCGATGGCCAGCGCCACGAATTCCAGACTGTCCGCCTCGGGCTGGTTGAAAAAGGCCAGCGCCTCGGCAAAGCCAAGATCGCCCCAGCTTTCGCCAAGGGCGGTTTCCATGTCTTCGATCAGAAGGTCGAAATCCTGTACGTCACGGCTGATCGTGCAGGCCGTGATCGGACTGGCTTCGGGTTGTTGCTGTGCACTACTCATCTTTTATCGGCCCCGTAGGTTTGTCGCGGCGTATCCTCTGCCGAAACCGTTATTTTTTCGCAGCCGTATCCCGGAATCGCTCCGATAAAGACCCCTGCGATGATGAGAAGGTGCGGGATAATCTAGGCAACATTTGGGCCAAAAGATCGTAATTGTGCGATATCAAAAGACAAAAAAACCCCGCCCGGACGATTGTCGAGGCGGGGTATCAGGTGGCCCGGCCGAGACCGGACAGGGAGAAACTTGCGCTACTCGGAGCCGCTGGTCACCTCGCCACCCTTTTCGACCATCTGGATGGTCGAGACCGGCTCGGCGCTCTTGATGTATTCGCGGTAGACGACCTCGGCGTATTTGCCGTCCATGACGATGGGATGGCTGCCGACAAAGCCCGTCACTTCGGTCACGGTCCGGCGGTTGCGCCGCTCGCGGCCCTGCGTGACGACCAGAGGCTGGGTTTCGCCGTAGGACACGACCGCTTCCAGCCGTGAGCGGCTGATGCCGTGGCTCACAAGATAATTGACCACCGCGTTCGCCCGGGCCTGACCCAGACGACGGTTATAGGCCGCCGATCCGACCAGATCGGTGTGGCCGTAGACCCGGAAACGGACCTCGGGGAACTGCTTGATCCAGTGCGCCTGTTCGCGCAGCGTGTCGCGCGCGCCGGCGTCCAGCTCGGCCGAGTTGAAGGCGAAGTTGACCGTGCTCAGCACCTCGTTCGAGAACCGGTTCGCCAGGTCGTGCACATAGGTGCGTTCGCCCGTCATCACCAGGCTGTTGTGCATGTTGGCATTGCCGAAATTGCCACTGTCCACCAGGCCCCCGGCTTCGCCGAAGTAGGATTTGTACACCTGGCCTTGCTGGGAACAGGCCCCCATGGCGATCAGGGATGCGGCTGCGAGAAGATATTTCATGTGCGCCTGCCTTTCCTCAGTCCATCACGTAGCCGTAGGACCCGTTGAAGTCCTGCTGCGCCACTTCGCCCGCGGATCCGGACTCTCTTACATCCTTGGCCACGCGGCCATTCAGGAAGAGATCCTTCTCGGTGGGCAGTTTGACCCGGTCGGTGGGCAGCACGTAGGCGTCCCCGCTGGTCGGCGTGACCAGATGCGCCGACACGATGATCACCAGCTCGGTCTGCGAGCGTTCGTAATCCGCACTGCGGAAGAGCGCGCCAAGCACCGGCATGTCGCCAAGCCACGGCACCTGGCCCGCGTTGTCGCGGAAATCGTCCTGCAGAAGACCCGCGATGGCAAAGCTCTGCCCGTCGCGCAGCACCACCGTGGTGGATGTGTCGCGGCGGCGGAAGGCGTCGACGGTAAAGCCGTTCGTCGTGATCCCGTTGGAGGGGTCGATCGACGACACAGCGGCGGCCATTTCCAGGTTGATCGCCTCGTCGTCCAGCACCCGCGGCACGAAGTTGAGCTCGACGCCGAAAGGCTTGAACTCAATTGCGGTGGTGCCGTTGTCCTGGGCCACGGGGATGGGATATTCGCCGCCGGCCAGGAACTTGGCCTCCTGGCCCGACAGCGCGGTCAGGTTCGGTTCGGCCAGCGTCCGCACCATGCCCTTGGTTTCAAGCGCTTCCAGCAGGATGCCCACCTCGACCGAGCCGAGGTCGAACCCGATGCCGAGCGCGCCGTTGTTGTTCTGAACGTCCGGGATGGCGCCGCCCAACAGGCCCAGCACGCCGCTTTGCGTGTTGGTCGTGTTGGTGCCGCCGATCGTGCCGACCGAGTTGTTCGAGCGCCCGTCGATGCCAAGCGAGGTGCCCAGCGCCTTCGAGACGCTGCGCTGCATCTCGGCGAAGCGGACCTTCAGCATCACCTGCTGCTTGCCCGAGACCGACAGAAGGTTCGACACCCGCTCGGGCGCATAGCGTTGCGCCAGTTCCAGCGCGCGATCCATCTTGGATGCGCTGGTGACCGTGCCCGACAGCACGATGCCGTCATTGGCCGAGCGAACCTCGATCTTTTCGCCTGGCAGGATCTGCTGCAGGCGTTCCTTGAATTCCGAAATATCGGGGCTGACATGCACCTCGACATTGGTGATCAGCCGCCCCGTCGCGTCCAGAAGCGTCAGCGTCGTGCGTCCGGGCGCCTTGCCCAGCACATAGACCGTCCGGTCCGACAGGGTCGAGAAGTCCGCGATGGACGGGTTCGCGATGCTCAGTTCCGCGAAGGGAACGTCGCTTTCGATCACAACGGCGCGGTTCATCGGAATGCTCAGATCCCGACTTGCGCCCTTGCGGATGACTTGGATGTTTTCAGCCAGTGCGAGCTCGGCGGACGGGCCAAACAGCACGGCAACCCCCAGCAGGGCCGCCTTCAGCATACTCGAATTTTTCATGTGACCTGCCTTTCCGATCACGCCTCATTTATCGGGTCTGTCGCCCGGTTTCGAAAAACCTTGGGGCAATTCCGAAATTTTTTCAAGAATCAATGACCTTTATTCTCGAATCAGTGTGATTTTCCGAGAACAGTTGCCCGAATGAGACGAGGCGCCCTGTGGTGGGGGCGCCTCGCGAGTACCATATCTTGTGGTTTTAGGTCAGTTCGTGCAGGGGATCGGGGTCGAGATCACTTCGCCACCGCGGCGCGTCTTGATCGTGCAGATCTCCTCTTTGGGGATCTCCTTGGGCGCTTCGGCCTGCACGATCCCGAGAAGACTGCGCTGATCGACCTCGATCGCTTCGGCGACGGAGTCATCCTCGGCTCCCACCAGCGACAGCGACAGCCGGCCGGTCGATTGCGCCTGCGCCAGTGCCGCGACCTGATGCGGACGCACCGCCACGGTCACGGTCCGCGCGATGATCGCCTCGGTCGTATCGCCGTTGGCGACCTGGTCCACCGCGATCAGTTTCACGCCGGTCTCGATCAGTTTGGTCACTTCGCCGGCCGATCCGCGGCGGTCATCCTCGCCGACAGACACCTGGCCGGTCCAGTAGACATCGACCCGGTCGCCCGGACGCAGGAAGCCCGACACGCCCGACGACACGTCGACCTTGATCGCAAAGGCGCGCATGCCGCGCTCAAGCTGCGAGGTGATGCCCGCCTCTTCGCCGGGGCCGGTCACCTTGACAAGCATGATCGCCTCTTTCGGCTCCATCGTGCGCAGCACGGTCCGGGGTTCGTCCTCGCCCTCGGGGAAAAGCTCTTCTTCGGTCGTGAAGATGCCCTCGGGCAGCGATGCCTCGGGGAAGGCGACCTTGCGCACATGCTTCTTGAGCAGGCGCTGGCCATATTCCAACCGTTCCTTGGCGACATAGATATCGACCACGTCGATTGCTGGGCCGCGGTTGTTGCGTTCTTCTTCCAGCTGCGCCTGGTAGCTCTGGATGTAGCTTTTCGCCATGTAAACGGCGAACCCGGCAAGGCCGAGGCCAAGAATAAGTACAAGTCCGAACACCACACGCATGGCTTGTCCTTTCTACGTTAACTGCTCTTTCGGACGCGTTCGCGCCATTAGTACAATCCCGGGTATCCTGCAAAATTGTGGCATAATGATGGACACTCGGGGCTTTTTTCCGGGGCGTCGACCCGTGGATATTGCCGGACGCCTTGGGCGGTTCGGCTTTGGGCGATGCCCACCCGGGCACCGCGACGTCGTCCGGCCAATCCGGCGGCGCGTTCAGTCGCCGTTTTCGACGGTCTTGGCGGCAACTTCCGTCTTGATGTTGCCCGACAGGGTGTTTGTCGCCGACAGGATCGCCGATCCGCCACTGGCCGCCAGTCCGACGACCGCCGCGGTCAGTACGACCCAGTCAACGGTCACGGCGCCGTCCTCTGCTGCGTAAAAGCTGCTTAAGATATGTCGCATAAGGTCTCACTCATATTGGATGAACTGCTCATTCTCTTCGATCGTGCGACGGCAGGCCCGAAATCGTTCTGATGTCGTGTGGCCGGGGGGGGGGTGGACGTGGTCCGGCTGCTCCGCTGTCATGCAAATGGCCGCAAATCGGTCGATTTGCGGCCAAAAGCAGTTTCAGACGTCGGCCGATAATTAGTCGCCGTTGTCGACCGTCTTGGTCGCCACACCCGACTTGATCGTGCCGGCCAGGGTGTCAACACCGCCCTGAACGGTCGAAACGCCGGCAACGCCAAGGCCCACGACTGCTGCGGTCAGAACGACCCAGTCAACCGTCACGGCGCCGTCTTCTTCCTTGCGGAATTTTTTGATGAACTTGATCATGTTTGGTCCCTCCATAGGATCACTTGCTAGGTTACAACCGGTTCTGCAGGGTCCCGGGCCATCTCTCTCTTTGGCCCGCTGCTTTGCGGTATGAGCAGATATAGCCAGCGAATTCCGGCAAGAATTGGGCGGCTTTATAGCGATTTTTGCGGGCGTAAATTTTTTTTAGAGGGAATCTCTTAACCCACTGTTTTTACGTGACGAAAAAGTTAATCTTTTCGAGATTTCCCGGAATTGACGGTCAAAAAGGGGGGCTTTTGCGCAGATGGCTGTTTCGCTCTTTTTGACAATGCTGGTGCGGTTGCGCGATTGGTGGCATACTGCCGACAAATCCAAAGAGGCAGAGCAGGCCCGTCATATGCGATTCATTTTTCTGACCGCTCTTTGCGCGGCAATCTTGCTGTCTTCCGGAGTTCAAGCGGGCGATCCGCCCCCTTTTCCGGAGTTCACCTTCAAGAAAGGCAAGCCGCCCAAGGCCGGCGCGCGCGTCAAGCTGGTGCAGATCGACCCAGAGGAACAGGCAAAGGCCTTGACCCCTACAAAGGACGAGAGCGCGGCGATGCCCGCCGTGCCCACCGCCAAAGCCGCCTATGCCTGGTTCTGGACAAAAGTTCCTGCGGGGCAGGGCGAGGATGGCGCGCGGCGCCTCGCGCTCGCGTTCGAGACCCTGCGCAACGGGCCGGGCGGCGCGCGGGTCGCGGGGCCGCGCCTGCAGGCCGTACAATCCATCGCCCAGGCGCGCGGGGCCGAGATCCTGCGCGCGACCATCGGCACCGATGTCTCGCCCGCGCTGGTTCTCGCCGTGATCGCCGTGGAATCGAGCGGGCGCACCGATGCTGTCAGCCATGCCGGCGCGCAGGGTCTGATGCAGCTTATGCCCGCCACCGCCGATCGCTTTGGTGTCACCGACAGCCTGTCGCCAGCCCAGAACATCAAGGGCGGCGTGGCCTATCTCGACTGGTTGCTCAATGAATTCGGCGGCGACGCGGTGCTGGCGCTTGCAGGCTACAACGCCGGCGAGAACGCGGTGAAAAAGCACGCGGGCGTGCCGCCCTTCGCCGAAACGCGCGATTACATCCCAAAGGTGCTGGCCGCTTTCGAGGTCGCCAGCGGTCTTTGCCACACGCGGCCCGAACTAATTACGGACGCCTGCGCGCTCAGGCTTGCGTCGAACTAAAGCGTTTCGCCTTTACCCTGAGACATCAGAAAAAGGCGGAACGCGTGCGCCGTCTGAGCCCTGCACGGCCTTTCGCGAAAATCTGTTTCCCAGGTTTTTCGCGAACGCTTTAATCAAGCCTTCTTTTTGGCCGCCGGTTTCTTCACGCCGGTCTTCTTGGCGGCGGGCTTGCGCCCTTTGCCCTTTTTCGCGGCCTTCTCGGCGATCAGTTCCACCGCCATGTCCATGGTGACATCGCCGGGCTCGGTGCCCTTGGGAAGCGTGGCGTTGATCTTCTCCCACTTCACATAAGGCCCGTAGCGTCCATCCATGACGTTGACCGGCCCGCCGCTCTCGGGGTGCTCGCCCAATTCCTTGAGAGGTTTGGCCGCCGCGCCGCGGCCCTGGCCCCGGCTCGCGGCCTTCTTGGCCAGCTCCTCCACCGCGCGGTTCATGCCGATGGTAAAGACGTCGTCGACCTCCTTGAGGTTCGCATAAAGCCTGCCGTGCTTGACGAAGGGCCCATAGCGCCCGATCCCGGCCTCTATCATCTCGCCGTCTTCCGGGTGCGGCCCGACCTCGCGCGGCAGGCTCAGCAGCGTCAACGCCTTTTCAAGATCCATGTCATCGGGGCTCCAGCCCTTGGGCAGGCTGGCGCGGGGCGGTTTCTTGTTGTCTTCGGTCACCTCGCCGCGCTGCACATACGGCCCGAACCGGCCCGAGCGCAGCGAGATCTCGTCGCCATTGTCCTCGCCCAGCACCCGGTCACCCTGTTCGGCGGCATCGCCCCCGATGGGCCGAGTATAGCGGCATTCAGGATACCGCGAGCAGCCCACGAACCCGCCAGAGCGCGAGGTCTTGAGATGCAAGGCCCCCTCGCCGCACAGCGGACAGGCGCGCGGATCGCTGCCGTCTTCCTTCGGCGGATAAAGCTGCGGCGCCAGCGCCTCGTCCAGCACGTCCAGCACTTCCGAGATCCGCAGCTCCGAGGTTTCCTCGATCGCGGCGTGGAAATCGCGCCAGAACTTCGCGAGCACCTTCTTGTAATCCGCCTCGCCCGCGCTGATCACGTCCAGCTCGTCCTCGAGATTGGCGGTGAACTCGTAGCCCACATATTTGCGGAAGAAGTTCAGCAGGAAGACGGTCACGATCCGGCCCTTGTCCTCGGGGATCAGGCGGTTCTTGTCCTTGCGGACATATTCGCGGTCCTGGATCGTGGTGACGATGCTGGCATAGGTCGAGGGGCGCCCGATGCCCAGTTCTTCCATCTTCTTGACCAGCGTCGCCTCGGTGTAGCGCGGCGGCGGCTGGGTGAAATGCTGCTCAGGCGTCACGCTGTCCTTGGCGGTGGCGTCGCCCTCGGCCATCTGCGGCAGGCGCTTGTCGTCGTCATCGGCGACCACATCGTCGCGGCCTTCCTCGTAAACACGCAGGAAGCCGTCGAAGAGAATGACCTGCCCGGTGGCGCGCAGGCCGACCTGGCCATCCTGGCTGCCGATCTCGACCGTGGTCCGCTCCAGCCGCGCGCCCTCCATCTGGCAGGCCAGCGTGCGCTTCCAGATCAGATCGTAGAGCTTCTTCTGGTCCGCATCCGTCAGGCGCAGCGAGTCCGCGTCCTTGGTCATGTCGGTAGGGCGGATGCACTCATGCGCTTCCTGCGCGTTCTTCGCCTTGTTCTTGTACATGCGGGGCGAGGACGGCACGTAATCCTTGCCGAAGCGGTCCGCGATGGCGTCACGCGCGGCACTCACGGCTTCGGGGGCCATGTCGATCCCGTCGGTTCGCATATAGGTAATGTGCCCCGACTCGTAGAGACGCTGCGCCGCGCTCATGCATTGCCGCGCGCCCATGCCGAACTTTCGGCTGGCCTCTTGCTGCAGGGTCGAGGTCATGAAAGGCGGGCTGGGGTTGCGGCTCGCCGGTTTGGCCTCGACCGAGATCACCTTGAGGTCCCGGCTCTCGATCGCCTGCACGGCCATCTCGGCCTGCGTTTCGTTTTCAAGGTCGTACCGGTCGAGCTTGTCGCCTGCGAGCGTCACCAGACGCGCCTCGAACTCCTGTCCGCGCGGTGTCTTCAACGCGGCCTTCACGCTCCAGTATTCGCGCGCCTTGAAAGCCTCGATCTCCATCTCGCGCTCGACGATCAACCGCAGACAGACCGACTGCACCCGGCCCGCGCTCTTGGCGCCCGGCAGTTTCCGCCACAGAACCGGGCTCAGGTTGAACCCCACCAGATAATCTAGCGCGCGGCGCGCCAGATACGCCTCCACGAGTGGCCCATCCACGTCGCGCGGGTTCTTCATCGCCTCGGTGACGGCGCTCTTGGTGATGGCGTTAAAGACCACGCGCTTGACGGGCGTGTCCTTCTTGATTGCCTTGCGCTTGCGCAGCGCCTCTTCCAGGTGCCAGCTGATCGCCTCGCCTTCACGGTCGGGGTCGGTCGCGAGGATGAGCGCGTTGTCGTCTTTCAGGGCGTCGGCGATGGCCTTGACATGTTTCTTGCTGTCATTCGCCACCTCCCATTTCATCTCGAAGTCATGGTCGGGATCGACAGAGCCATCCTTGGGCGGCAGGTCGCGCACATGCCCGTAAGAGGCGAGCACGGTGTAATCGGGCCCCAGATACTTGTTGATGGTCTTGGCTTTGGCCGGGGACTCGACGACGACAACGGGCATGACAACTCCTGGCGATTCAAAGCGCGATTCAAAGCGGGTCGATTGGCGGCGCAACATGTGGTGCCGGGATGGGGATTGTCAATGCACCCCGAAAGCGGGGTTGTCACGCTGAAAGGACAGCACCCCGCGCCGCGTGGGCGCGGGCGGGGAAACCTGGGCCGGGGCGGGCGGACGCTACGGCGTCACTGCTCCAGCGACACAAGGCCGCCGGGATGGCGCCGGATGCGGCCCGACATTTCCAGGTCAGTCAGCACCGGCGTCACCTGCGCCGTCGGCGCCGAAAGGTCGCGGATCAGTTGATCCTCGGCCAGCGGCGAAGGCCCCAGCCGTTCGAGGATCCGGCTGTGCAGCGCGGCGGTCTCGCGCAATGTGCGTTTCTCCGGCGGCGGCGCAGGTACCGTGTCCAGCGCAAGTTGCGGCTGCGCCTCCGCCGGTGCCTTGCCGGCAGGCGGCAAAAGCTCGATCACGTCCTCGGCGCGGCGGACGAGGCCGGCCCCGTCGCGCAACAGCATGTTACAGCCCGAGGCGCGCGCGTCGAACGGATGTCCCGGCACCGCCATCACCTCGCGCCCCTGGTCCAGGCCCAGCCGCGCGGTGATGAGAGAGCCGGATTTCGCCGCCGCCTCGACCACGACCACGACCCGCGCCAGCCCGCTGACGATCCGGTTGCGCGCCGGAAAATGCCGCGCCTGCGGGATCAGGCCCATGGCCTGCTCCGAAAGGCGCAGACCCTTCTGCCCGATCTCCTCGCCCAGTCGGGTGTTCTCGGCGGGGTACATCACATCCACACCGCCGGCCATCACCGCCACCGTGCCATGCCCCAGAGAGGCGGTATGCGCCGCCGTGTCGATCCCGCGCGCCAGCCCCGAGATCACGGTATAGCCCGCCTCGCCCAGTTCCTTGGCAAGCGCGCGCGCCATGCGCAGCCCCAGCGACGAGGCGTTGCGCGCGCCGACGATGGCGACGCCCGGCTGCGCGAGAAGCCCCGGATCCCCAACAGCCCAGAGGATCGGTGGCGCATCCGGCAGTTCGCCGAGCGCCGCGGGATAGTCTTTCGCGCCCGCGCAGAGCATCCGCGCCCCCTGCGCCCGGGCCGCCGCCATTTCCGCGCGCGCCACGCCCTCGGGGCAGGAGGTGTAGCTCTCGACCCCCGCCGCACGCGCGATGTCGGGCAGCGCATCAAGCGCCGCCCGGGCCGAGCCGTGTTCCGTGAGCAGTCTGTGAAAGGTCGCCGGCCCGACGCGCCGTGATCGCAAAAGGCGAAGCCACGACACCCGTTCATCTTCCGTGGTGGGTGGGAGTGGGGGGTAAGTGGAAGGATGTGTAGCCTTGGCCATCGTCGCTCCGCCATGTTGCACGATCATGACTAGCGCACGGATGGTTAAGAGGCGGTAAACCAAACCGGGACAAAGCAAAAGAATCTGTGCCAGGCCGATGGTCCCCCAGTTCGCGCCTTATCCGAAAGAGAAGAGTACAGGCCTTGATCGGTGTTGCGCGTGCCCGCACACTCGACCCATTGTGTGCCGGCCTAGCCCGCGACTGGTTTTGAGCAATCCCTTGGAATTTGAAAAAAACTGGACCTGCCTTCATGTTCGACTTCGACCCCAAAGAGCTGCGTGACCTGTCTTCCTATGCCGACAAGGCGCTCACGGGCGCCAAAAGCCTGGAGGCCTACGCGGAAAACGCCCGCAAGATGCAGGAGGCGGGCAAGACTCTCAGCGACATTCAGAGCTTCGCGGCCAGCCTCACGTTCCTGTCCAACGTCACGGCGGGCTTGCAGATCCTGTCGATGGGGCTGGCGGTGGCCTCGGCCCTGATGCCGGTCAAGAGCGATACGGATCGTATCCTCGATGCGATAGGTGCCGTCATGGATCGGCTCGACACGCTGGAACGACGGGTCATGGTCGCGATCCAGGGGCTGGAAACGAGCATTCAGCTGACGGGCCTGTCCACCGCGACGTTCCACGACGAGGCCCTGCTGACAACGGCGGAATCCACGCTCAAGCGGATTGCGTCGGATCGCAGGCAGGGAAAGACCCCGCGCAAATCCCTCGACACCCTTGCCCGGTTCGATCCAAACGACTTTCGCGTTTATCTCAAGGAATTGCGCCATCTGGCCGAGGGTCATTCCGGGAACAGCTCGCTGTTCAATCTGCTCTACAAGCAATCCTACGGCAACAGCGATCAGATCGTGTCGATGGCGCATTACCTTGTCCAGCGCGCCCAAAGCTGCGTGATCCTGATCGGTGCCATCGAGATAGAGCAGCTCTCGCGCCAGAGCAAAGCCGCGGACACGGAATTCGGACCCAAAGACGTGGCCGAGCACATGGAGTATGTGGCGACCACCACGCAAGAGGACCTGGACGCCATTGCCCAGGCCAGCCAAAAGGCCATCAAGTGCACCATCGACCGAAAAGAGATACGCGCCTGCGTCAAGAGATACCTGTTGGAGCGGATAGATGATCTTCCGCTGGAATACGGCCCGTTTCAGAAAGTGGCCAAAGACACGGTCAAGAAGCTGGCCGCGCGGTGGCCTCAGCTGAACTTCACCTGCTGGATCTACCCGGCGATCCGCGGCTTCGACAAACACGTGGTGAAATCCGGGTCAGGAGACTGGGATCACCGGTTCAGCCTGAAGGTCAAAGGCGGCACCATTAATTTCGTCGTCTTCTGGGCGGTGCGGAAAACCAGCGGGAAACCGGAGATTCTGACATTGGGCCGATTGCAACCGGTGTCGCGCAAGCCGGTCACGGACCCTTTCGCGGCTTCGCGCGTCCTGACGCTGGAAGAGACGCTTGACTACGAGACATCCGTCGCCTCACCCGATCCCGAGCAAGCCGCGAACCGCGCCGAAAAGCTGGTGCACTTCTACAGCGACATCAACGAGAGCATGATTTCCAAGATCCGCGACGAGACCAGCCATGCGCATCACACGCACGGTATTGCCACACCATTGGGCGGCGCCCACGTACTCGACTGGCATTTGCAATATGGATCGGTCGACGCCAAGGCAAAGCTCAACACGCATTTCCGGCGACTGGGGGCGATGGACCCCAGCAAATTCATCCTCTGGACCGGGCTTTTCAACGGCACGACCAAGCTCAATCTTGGCATCGCGAGCATGAACCCCGGCTGCTTCGTGCGTGCCGCAGCGTTTCGCGTCTCTGAAAGCAGCGATGTCTACAAACGGTACAGAAAGCTCGAGAAGGGTGAAGAGCTCTCTCTTATCTCAAAGAGCAAACACTACCGGACGCTGGCGATCTGGGCGGAGTGACTTGGGCCGCAGGGCAAGCTGCCCGCCCGCATCCAGACTTGAAAACGCCTCAGGCGTTGGAGCCGCCCACCGTCAGCCCGCCGATCATCACCGTGGGCAGGCCCACGCCCACCGGCACCCATTGCCCCTGCTTGCCGCAATTGCCGATGCCGGGATCAAGCGCCATGTCGTTGCCGATCGCCTGAATCTGCTGCAGCGCGGTCGCGCCATCGCCGATCAGCGTCGCCCCTTTGACCGGCGCGCCCACCTTGCCGTTTTTGACACGGTAGGCCTCGGTGCAGCTGAACACAAACTTGCCATTTGTGATATCGACCTGCCCGCCGCCGAAGCCCACGGCGTAAATCCCGTCCCTGAGGTCGGCCACAATGCTTTCGGGGTCCGCATCGCCGCCCAGCATATAGGTATTGGTCATGCGCGGCATCGGCGCATGGGCATAGCTTTCGCGCCGCCCGTTGCCGGTGGGTGCCACCCCCATCAGCCGCGCGTTCTGGCGGTCCTGCATATAGCCCACCAGCACGCCATCCTCGATCAGCGTGGTCTTGCCAGAGGGCGTGCCCTCGTCGTCGAAGGTGATCGAGCCGCGCCGGTCGGGGATCGTGCCGTCATCCAGAACGGTCACGCCTTTGGCGGCAATGCGCTGCCCCATGAGCCCGGCAAAGGCCGAGCTGCCCTTGCGGTTGAAATCCCCTTCCAGCCCGTGCCCGATCGCCTCGTGCAGAAGGATCCCGGGCCAGCCGGGGCCAAGCACTACGTCCATCACGCCCGCCGGGGCCGCCTCGGCGCGCAGGTTGACCTGTGCGATGCGCAGCGCCTCTTTCACCTGCGCCTGCCAATGTGCGGGGTCGATCAGCCCGTCGAGCGTCATGCGCCCGCCGCCGCCCGCGCCGCCGGTTTCGCGCCTCCCGTCTTCCTCCACGATCACGCTGACATTGAGGCGGGTCATGGGGCGGATATCGCTCACCTCGTGGCCATCCTCGCGCAGGATCACCACCTCCTGCAGCGACGCCGAAAGGCCCGCCGACACCTGCACCACGCGGCTGTCGAGATCACGGGCGAAGGCGTCGATCTCGCGCAGCGTGTCAAGCTTCACGGCAAAGCCCAGCCCGGCGATGGGATCTGCGTCGGTATAAAGATGCCGGTTGGTGCGCGCGGGCGGCGCGGACAGCGTGCCGCCGCCATCGCCCACGGCCAGCCGCGCCGTTTCCACCGCGCGCGTCAGCGCGGCCTCGGAAATGTCCGAGCTGTGCGCATAGCCCGCCACCTCGCCACGCACGGCGCGCAGGCCGAAGCCCTCCGACGCGTCGTAAGAGGCGGTCTTGACCCGGCCGTCATCGAACACCAGCGACTCAGAGCGCCGCCGTTCGAGGAAGAGCTCGCCGTCATCGGCGCCGGCCACGGCCTCTTGCAGGCGCGCCAACGCGCTGTCGCGGTCGAGCAGGGTCTCAAACGGGCGGAACGGGGCGTCCGACATGCGGTCTTCCTTTCTGGCGCTGCGGCAAACTGGCCCGGATCGGACCTGATCCAGGTCAATAAAGTGCCGATTTGCCGCAACGGCTTTGCTTGTGTGCTGGGCGAGAATATGGTTTTTACCGTTCCCGAGACAACGGGATTCCATCGCATGCGCGGTGGGAACGTCCAGGGTACATATAACCGATTTAACCGATCAGGGTGCAACATGCGCAAATTCACCAGTTTTCTGGCTGCCACGATGGCGGCTGCCACCGCGCTTCCGGCCATGGCGCAGGAAGGGCTCGAGATCATCGGCCGCCCCGAACAGGGCGGTATCGGATTCCAGCCCGCGGCGACGGAGCTTGCCAGCGACCTGCAGTGGCTGGACGGCATGATCCTCGTGATCATCACGGCGATCACGATCTTCGTCTGCGCTCTGCTGGCCATCTGCATCATGCGGTATAACCGCAAGGCGAACCCGAACCCTGCCTCGTTCACGCACAACTCGCCGATCGAGGTGGCGTGGACCGTGGTGCCGATCGTCATTCTGGTCTTCATCGCAGCCTTCTCGCTGCCGGTGCTCTTCAAGCAGCAGGAGATCCCCGAGGCGGACGTGAACATCAAGGTGACGGGCTACCAGTGGTACTGGGGCTACGAGTACACGGATCACGATTTCGCCTTCGACAGCTACATGATCGGTGCGCCCGCGACGGGCGGCAACAACGCCATCAGCGACGAGGTCGTGGCCCAGCTCGAAGAGGCCGGCTATACCAAGGACGAGTTCCTTCTGGCGACCGACACTTCGGTGGTCGTGCCCGTCGACAAAACCGTGGTGATGCAGGTCACCGGCGGTGACGTGATCCACAGCTGGACCATTCCCGCCTTCGGCGTGAAGCAGGACGCGGTGCCGGGCCGTCTGGCGCAACTCTGGTTCAAGGCCGAGAAGGAAGGCGTCTATTTCGGCCAGTGCTCCGAGCTTTGCGGCCAGGCGCATGCCTATATGCCGATCACCGTGAAGGTCGTGAGCCAGGAAGAGTATGATCAGTGGCTCACTGGCGCGGTCGAAGAATATGCCGGCGATCCCTCGACCCTGCCCGCGCATCTGCAGGTCGCCTCGGCTGAGTAAGCCCCAAAGGGCGCGCTGAAGCACGCCCTACGAGATCTAAGACACCGGTAGGGCGTGCTTCAGCGCGCCCTGCCTTGCAAGAACCGACAGACCGCCAAGGACCCAGATGAGCGACGCCAGCCTCACCTCCGCGCAAAGTCCCGCCCAGGCCAATGAGGCCGGGTTCGGCGACTACTTCGCCCTGCTGAAGCCGCGGGTGATGACGCTCGTGGTGTTCACCGCTTTCGTCGGTCTCATCGCCGCGCCCACCGCCGTGCACCCGATCGTCGGTTTCGCCGCGATCCTCTTCATCGCTGTCGGCGGCGGGGCGTCGGGCGCGCTCAACATGTGGTGGGACGCCGATATCGACGCGGTGATGAAACGCACCGCGCGCCGGCCCATTCCCGCGGGCAAGGTCACCGGCGACGAAGCCTTCGCCATCGGCATGACGCTCACGGCGTTCTCGGTCGTGATGCTGGCGCTGGCGACGAATTTCGTCGCCGCCGGCCTTTTGGCCTTCACTATCTTTTTCTACGTCGTCATCTACACGATGTGGCTCAAGCGCTGGACGCCGCAGAACATCGTCATCGGCGGTGCTGCGGGCGCGTTTCCTCCGATGATCGGCTGGGCCGCTGCCACGGGCGGCATTTCCGTGGAATCGGTGCTGATGTTCGCGCTCATCTTCATGTGGACGCCGCCGCATTTCTGGGCCTTGGCGCTGTTCACCAAGATGGATTACGACAATGCCGAGGTGCCGATGCTGACCGTCACCCATGGCCGGCCCTCCACCCGCCGTCACATCCTCGTCTACACCGTGCTGCTGGCCGCGCTGGCGATCGGGCTGGGTTTCACCTCCATCGGTGGGCCGCTCTATCTGGCCGTGGCGCTCTACCTCAATGCGCGCTTCCTGAAGGGCGCCGTCGAGATCTGGCGCCGGGACGAGACCATGGCCGAGGCCGACAAGTACCTGGCCGAGCGCCGCTTCTTCAAGGCGTCGCTGCTCTATCTCTTCGCGCATTTCGGCGCCATCGCCGCCGAGGCGCTGCTGACCTCGCTGGGATGGGGGCTCTGGTGATGGCGCTGTCGCGGCAACACGAGATGCACAAGCGCCGGTTCAGCCGTAACCTGGGGCTGGGCCTTGTGCTGGTGGCCTTCGTCGCGCTGGTCTTCGGGTTGACCATCGCCAAGGTGTCCGATGACAATTTCGCCATGCCGACCGAAGAGGAGGCAAGCTGATGGCTATGGATGCAAAACAGAAAACCGTGCTGAAGCTGGTGGGCGTGGGCGTTACCATGGGCGCACTCGCCTGGGCCTCCGTCCCGTTCTACGACTGGTTCTGCCGGGTTACCGGCTTCGGCGGCGCGCCGGGCGTGGCCTCGGTGGGCTCCGAGGATATCCTCGACGAGACCATCAAGATCCGCTTCGACGCCTCAAAGGAGCGCGGCTTTGCGTGGGAGTTCAAGCCCGTTCAGCGCGAAACCGAGCTGCGCATCGGAGAGACGGGCTTGGCCTTTTACGAGGCCTACAACCCCACCGACCGGCCCATTGCCGGCTCGGCCAGCTATAACGTGACGCCCTACGAGGCCGGAGGCTTTTTCACCAAGATCGACTGCTTCTGCTTCGAGGAGCAGGTGCTGCAGCCCGGCGAACGGGTGCAGATGCCGGTGACCTATTTCGTCGACCCCGAGATCGTCACCGACCGGGACGCGAAATACACCCACACGATCACGCTCAGCTACACATTCTATGAAATCGACCTGCCCGAAAGCCAAGCCGCGCTTGACGCGGGCGCCGAGACAGACAACACCGTGAACTAACCGCCTTCGACGAGGGACAAGCAAGATGGCACATGAGAAAAACCACGATTATCACATTCTGAACCCCTCAATCTGGCCCTTCCTGGGGGCCTTGGCGGGCTTTGTCATGCTCTTCGGGGCCGTTCTTTTCTTCCACGACAACGGACCCTGGGTCATGCTCATGGGCTTTGTCGGCGTGCTTTACGTGATGTTCGGCTGGTGGTCGGACACGATCAAGGAAAATCAGGTCGGCGATCACACGCCCGTGGTCCGGATCGGTCTGCGGTACGGCTTCATCATGTTCATCATGTCCGAGGTGATGTTCTTCGCGGCCTGGTTCTGGAGCTTCTTCAAGCACGCCATGTACCCGATGGGCGCCATGAGCCCCGGGGTGGACGGCGTCTGGCCGCCCGCTGGTATCGAAACCTTCGACCCCTGGCACCTGCCGCTGATCAACACGCTGATCCTGCTCTGCTCGGGTGCGGCGGCCACATGGGCGCACCACGCTCTGGTGCATGAGAACAACCGCGAAGACATGAAGTGGGGCCTGATCATCGCCATCGCCCTGGGCGCGATCTTCACAGTGTTCCAGGCCTATGAATACAGCCACGCAGGCTTTGGCTTCTCGGGCAATATCTACGGTGCCAACTTCTTCATGGCGACGGGCTTTCACGGGGCGCACGTGATCATCGGCACGATCTTCCTCTTCGTGTGCCTGATGCGCGTGTTGCGCGGGCATTTCACGCCGAACAACCACGTGGGCTTCGAGGCCGCAGCCTGGTACTGGCACTTCGTGGACGTGGTTTGGCTCTTCCTCTTCGCCGCAGTCTATATCTGGGGCGGCTGAGGCCGGTTTTTCACGGAAAAATCGACGGCTGAGGCCAAGAGTATTTCTACCAAGAAGAAGATGCGGAGGGGGGACCTTCCGCATTTTCGCGTCAGATGGGGCATCATGCGAAAAGGTCTGCTCATTCCGCTGATCTTCGGCCTGGCCGGGGCGGGCATTCTTGTCGGGCTCGGGATCTGGCAGATGCAGCGCCTGACCTGGAAAGAGGGCGTTCTGGCCGAGATCGAGACGCGCATCGCAGCCGAACCGGGGGCGCTGCCCGCGCAGCCCGCCGCGCAGGCCGATCAATACCTGCCCGTGCGGGTCGAGGGAGAGTTCGGCGAGGGCGCGCTCAAGGTGCTCGTCAGCCGCAAACGCGTCGGCGCGGGCCATCTGATCATTTCACCGTTTGAAACTGCGACAGGCCGGCGCATTCTCGTGGACCGCGGCTTTCTTAAGCTCGACACGGACCTGCCCGCAGCGCCGCAAACGCCCGTCACGATCACCGGCAACCTGCACTGGCCCGATGACCGCAATTCCTCGACACCTGCGAACGATGTCGCGGACAACACCTGGTTCGCCCGCGACATCCCGCAAATGGCCGAGGTGCTGGGCACCGAGCCGATTTTGCTCACGTCGCGGCGGATCGCACCGCCCGAAGCCGCGCTGACGCCTTTGCCGGTCGACACCACGCATATCCCCAATGATCACTTGCAATATGCGGTGACGTGGTTTTCCCTCGCCGCCGTCTGGCTGGTGATGACCGGCTATTACATCACCCGCAGCCGCAAACCCGCAAAAGGCCCCGGCACATGAAATACATCTCCACCCGTGGCAACGCACCCACCCTAAGCTTCGAGGAGGCGATGCTAACCGGCCTCGCGCGCGACGGCGGTCTTTACCTGCCCGAGCGTATCCCGCAGATGAGCCACGCCGAGATCGCCGCGCTCGAAGGCGTGCCCTATGAAGAGGCCGCCTTCCGCGTGATGTGGCCGTTCCTGGGCGACACCTTCACCGAGGACGAGTTTCGCGGCATCCTCGCGCGGGCCTATGCCGGTTTCGGCCACGCCGCCCGCGCGCCCCTGAAGCAGCTCGACCAGGGGCATTTCCTGCTCGAGCTCTTTCACGGGCCGACACTTGCCTTCAAGGACTTCGCGATGCAGCTCATCGGACAGATGTTCGAGACGTCGCTCACACGCTCGGGCTCTCGCGTCTGCATCGTTGGCGCCACGTCCGGCGATACCGGCTCTGCGGCGATCGAGGCGTTTCGCGGGCTCGACGCGGTCGACGTCTTCATTCTCTACCCGCATGGACGGGTGAGTGAGGTCCAGCGCCGCCAGATGACCACGCCGGTCGAGAGCAACGTCCACGCGCTCGCCATCACCGGCCATTTCGACGACGCGCAGGCGCGCGTGAAGGACATGTTCAACGACTTTGCCTTCCGCGATGCGGTCGGTCTCGCGGGCGTCAATTCGATCAACTGGGCGCGGGTGCTGGCGCAGGTGGTCTATTTCTTCACCTCCGCCGTGGCCCTTGGCGCGCCGCACCGCAAGGTGTCCTTCACCGTGCCCACCGGCAATTTCGGCGACATCTTCGCGGGCTATATCGCGAAACGGATGGGCCTGCCCATCGACCGGCTGGTGGTGGCGACCAACCAGAACGACATCCTACACCGCTGTCTGACGAGCGCCGAGTATCGCCCCGACGGCGTCAGCCCGACGATCAGCCCGTCGATGGATATCCAGGTCAGCTCGAATTTCGAGCGCGCGCTTTATTATGCCTACGACCAGGACGGCGCCGCCGTGGCGCAACTCATGGACGAGCTGAAAGGGGGCGGCTTTTCCGTCAGCCAGGGCGCGCTCGAGGCCCTGCGCGAAAGCTTTTCCTCGGGCCGCGCCTCCGAGAACGAGACCAGCGCCACGATCACATCCACCCTGGCCGAAAGCGGCGAGTTGCTCTGCCCCCATTCGGCGGTGGGGGTGAAGGTCGCCAACGAGATGCGCGAGACCGGTACGCCCATGATCACGCTGGCCACCGCCCACCCGGCCAAGTTTCCCGACGCCGTGGAGACGGCGACCGGCGTGCATCCCCCGCTGCCCGAACGCATGTCCGATCTCTATGATCGCGACGAACGCCTGACCCGCGTCGAGAACGACCTCGCCGCCATCGAAGCCCTCATCAAGGAGCGTGTGCCCCAGTGACCGTCCAACTGACGACCCTGTCCAACGGATTTCGCATTGTGACCGAACACATGCCGTCGATGAAATCGGCGGCGATCGGCGTCTGGGTGCTCGCGGGGGCGCGCCACGAAGAGGCGAGCCAGAACGGCGTTGCGCACTTCCTCGAACACATGGCCTTCAAGGGCACCAAGACCCGCAGCGCCCTGCAGATCGCCGAGGCGATCGAGGATGTGGGCGGCTATATCAACGCCTATACCAGCCGCGAGGTGACGGCCTATTACGCGCGAGTTCTGCAAGAGGACGTGCCGCTGGCGCTTGACGTGGTGGCCGATATTCTGCGCAATCCCGTCTTCGAAGAGCGTGAGATCGAAGTCGAGCGCGGCGTGATCCTGCAGGAAATCGGCCAGGCGCTCGATACGCCCGACGACATCATCTTCGACTGGCTGCAGGAAAAGGCCTATCCCGATCACCCCCTTGGCCGCGCCATTCTGGGGCAGGCCGAGCGGGTCAGCGGGTTTTCCCGCGCCGACCTGCTGCGGTTCGTCGACGAACGCTACCGCCCCGGGCAGATGATCCTCGCCGCGGCCGGCGCGGTCGATCACGACGCGCTGGTGCGTCGGGCTGAGCAGCTTTTCGGCGACATGCCGGCCAGCGATATCATGCCCGCCAGCGGCGCGCGTTTCTCGGGCGGGGAAAGCCGGACGATCAAGCCGCTGGAACAGGCGCATTTCGCGCTGGCGTTCGAGTCTCCTGATTACACCAGCCCCGAGATCCACACTGCCCAGATTTACGCCACTGCGCTCGGCGGCTCGATGTCCTCGCGGCTGTTCCAGGAGATCCGCGAGCGGCGCGGGCTTTGCTATACCATCTTCGCGCAGGCCGGCGCCTATTCGGACACCGGCATGATGACGATCTATGCCGGCACCTCGGCCGAGGAAATGCCGGGGCTGGCGCGGATCACCATCGACGAGATGAAGCGCGCCGCCGACGACCTGTCGGTGGCCGAACTCGAACGCGCGCGCGCCCAGATGAAAGCGGGGCTACTGATGGGGCTGGAAAGCCCGTCGAACCGGGCCGAACGGCTGGCGCGCATGCTCCAGATCTGGGGCCGGGTGCCGGCGCTCGACGAGGTGATCGGCCATATCGACGAGGTCACGCTGCCCGGTCTGCGCGCTTTTGCCGGCCACATGGCGCAGGAGGCCCCGGCGGCGATGGCGCTTTACGGCCCGGTGGACCGGGCGCCCGGCTTGGGCGAACTGGTGGAAAGGCGCGCGGCCTGATGTTCCTGCCGCGGCGGAAAATCCGGATCGAGACCGAGCGTCTCACGCTGCGCCAGCCGGTGCTGACGGATTTTCGCGCCTGGTCCAGCCTGCGGGCGGAAAGCGCCGGGTTTCTCACCCCGTGGGAGCCGCAATGGGCCGATGACCACCTGTCGCGCAAGGGATTTACCAATCGCGTCACCTGGGCGCAGCGGTCGATTTCCGCGGGCTCCGCGGTGCCGCTCTTTCTCTTCCGGCGAGACGATGACCGGCTTCTGGGGGCGATCACGCTCGACAATATCCGGCGCGGTCCCGCGCAGGCGGGCACGCTGGGCTACTGGACCGGCGAAGCCCACGCGCGGCAGGGTTACATGCGCGAGGCGCTGCAGGCGGTCGTGCATTACGCCTTCGGGCGGCTCGACCTGTCGCGGCTCGAGGCCGCCTGCCTGCCGGAAAACGCACCCTCGCGGCGGCTTCTGGAAAGCTGCGGGTTCAAATACGAGGGCGTCGCGCAATCCTATCTGCAGATCAACGGGCGCTGGCGCACCCATGTGCTTTACGCCGCGCTGCGCGCCGACCGGCGCGGGCGCACGGATGCGGGCTGAGGTTGCGTAATCCGGCGGAGTGGCTGCGCCACGCTTTCCAAGGGGAATGAGGGGCGCTGCCCCTCAAACTCCCCGAGGTATTTCCGGCCAGATGAAGCAGCGATCACGCGTCGGCGGTGGTCGGATCGATCATGCCGGTGATTTCGTTGACGGTGTCGGCGGGAAAGCCGCTTATCTCTGAATGTTTGCGGACATCCGAGGCGTCCTCGGCAAGGTAGACGCAAAAGGTCTTGTCGCCGGCCACGTAGGAATATTGCCACTGAACGCGCGGTGCGAGCTCGCGCAGCGCATCGCAGGATTTGGCCGCCGCGCCGGCGAGATCATCCGATCCCAAGCCGCCGACGCCGGGCATCTCGCGTTCGATCATGAACTTTTTCATCGCACTGTCTCCTTTGTTTTCTGGTGTAGGACAAGCCTGTCACGAATGGCGCCCGGGCCGCCAGTTCAGGATCTGAATCCACCCGGTACAGTTTCTGAACTGGCATGGCGGGGGCCGGTCATGCCACGATCGGGGCGGGGAAGAGAAGGGGAGAGACCAATGTCACAACCAAGCTACAACCAGTTCTGTCCTGTCGCCATGGCCGCAGAGATCCTTGGCGCGCGCTGGACGATCGTGCTTTTGCGCGAGCTTTGCGCGGGATCAACGAGGTTCAACGACCTGCGGCGCGGGGTGCCGCGCATGTCGCCCGCGCTTTTGTCCAAGCGCCTGAAAGAGCTCGAGGACCAGGGGATCGTCGAGCGGCGGCTCGTGCGCCGGAGCCCAGAGTTATACGACTACGTGCTGACGGAGGCGGGCCGGGACCTGGGCGAGGTGATCATGTCCATCGGCATCTGGGGTCAGCGCTGGGTGCAATCCGCGCCGAGCCTGGAAAACACCGATCCCGCGCTTCTGATGTGGGACATGCGCCGCAACATCCGTACCGGAATCCTGCCCGCGCGGCGTGTGACGGTGCAGTTCATCTACGGCGATCTCGGGCCGGCCTGCGCCAACTGGTGGCTGATCCACGCGCCCGAGACCGGCGCGGATCTCTGCTCGGTGGATCCGGGCTTCGACGTGGATCTCTTTGTGCGCTGCGATCTGAAGACCATGACGGCGATCTGGATGGGGCTCGACACGGTGTCGCGCGCGCAGCACGAGGACCGGCTCATGCTGGTGGGCGACCGCGACGTGGCCGGCGCCATGCAGGACTGGCTGGGGCTCAGCCCCTTTGCCGCCTACGACAAACACGCGCCCTAGGGGCGTGACCTGATCGGTGCGCGTGCTATGATTTGCTCAAACGGAGGTGTCCCGATGCGCATGACCGCCCTGATCGCCACGGTTCTGGCCCTGCTGAGCGCGCCGCTTGCCGCCCTGGCGCAGGAAACGGACGAGCTTGACCGCAAGCCGTCTCACTGCCTTGCTGTGGCGCAAAAGACGCCCGGGGTCGAGTACTTGCAGAAGGCGTCCTTTCGCGATCCGATGGAGCCGCACACGGTGCGGCTGCACTACATTGCCCATGCGTCTTTCCTGATCCAGACCCATGGCGGGACCTCGGCGGTCACCGATTACACGGGCTTTATCGGGAACGTGGATTTCATTCCCGACGTGGTGACGATGAACCACGCCCACGACACGCACTGGACACCCTATCCCGATCCCGGGATCGCGCATGTGCTGCCCGGCTGGGGGGAGGAACACGGCGCAGGGATAGAGCATCACGTTGATCTGGGCGACGTGGTGGTGCGCAACGTGTCCACGGATATTCGCTCGCCCTACGGCGCGGGCACCGAACCCAAGGGCAATTCGATCTTCGTCTTCGAGGCGGCGGGGCTCTGCATCGGCCATCTGGGGCATCTGCATCACGTGCCGACCGAACAGCAATTCGCGGCACTTGGCCGGGTCGATGTGGTGATGGCGCCGGTCGATGGCGGCTATACCCTGTCGCTGCCCGAGATGATCTCGGTCATCAAGCGGCTCAAAAGCTCGATCGTTATTCCGATGCACTGGTTCGGAGAGCCGACGCTCGACCGGTTCCTGGCGGGGATGGACGGGGTCTTTCCGGTGGTGGACACCGGGCTGAGTACGCTCAAGGTGTCGCTCGACACGCTGCCCGCGCAGCCCACCATCATGGTGCTGCGCCCGACCTACCTGCGCGAGCCGGGCTGACGCATGTCAGTGCGCGATGCACCCCGTCGACTCTGCGCGGGGGCTGACAGGCCGTCCCGGCGGCCTATCTTGGCCGGTATGACAGAGCACGTTTTTCATACCAAACCGCACGCCCCGGCCGCGCCCCGGCCATATCTGGGCCTGCCTTGTACGCCACACCATCACGACCGCTTCGGGCGGTGCGGGTCTGGCCCTCATCTTTCGGGACCGGGAACATGACCGCGCCGCTCCTCGTGATGGGCGCCACCTCGGGCATCGGCGCTCTGGCGGTGGAAGAGGCCGCGTCGCGCGGCCTTGAGGTGCGCGCCTTCGCCCGAGGGGCCGGCGACATGACCCCGCAAGACCATGTGACCCCGATGGGGGGCGATGCGCGGTCCGAGGCGGATGTCGCCACGGCCCTGACGGGCGCAGGCGCCGTGATCTATTGCCTGGGCATCCGGGAACGTCCCGCGATGATGTGGGAGGAAGAGACGCTCTTCTCCGACACCACGCGCGTGCTTCTGTCCGCGATGCAGCAGGCCGGGGTCACCCGGCTGGTGGCGGTCACCGGGTTCGGCGCGGGAAGGTCGCGCAGCGCGATGTCTAGGCTGGAGCGTTTCGGCCATAACGCGGTGCTGGGCCGCGTCTATGCCGACAAGACGCGACAGGAAGAGATGATCATGGCCAGCGATCTGGACTGGACCATCGCGCGGCCCGTGATCCTGCGGAATTCCCCGAAATCGGGGCGCATCCGCGTGCTGCGCGACCCGTCAGAGTGGCGCAACGGGCTTGTCGGCCGCGCCGATGTGGCCGCCTACTGTGTCGATGCCGTGGAACAAGGGCTCGATCTCCGCGCCGACGTGGTGCTGGCACGCTGACGCAACGCCCACGCTCCGGCACAAGACCCCCCGTAGGCCGTGCTTCAGCGCGGCCTTGGCCCTAGCGTTTGCGGTCGCGCCGCGCGCTCATCGGCTGAAACGCCACGCCCACATGCGCCTCGCAATAGGGCTTGCCCGATTGCACCGGCAGACCGCAGAACCAGAAATCCGGCGTCGCGGGGTCGCCCACGGGCCATTTACAGGTCCGCTCGGTCAGTTCCATCAGGCTCAGCTTCTTGGCCTTCTTCTCGATCTCGCTCACTTTCTTGAGCGCTTCGGGATCGATCTCGTTGGCCGAAGGCTGTGGCGGCAGAGGCTGTCCGGCGGGGATGATCGCCTTGACCCGGGCCTGCGCTGCGGTGGGCTTGGCCTCTTCGGTCTCGGTCTTCTCGGGTTCGGCGCGCGGGGTTTCGGGCTTGGCGGGCTTCTGCGTGGGCTTGGGCGCGGCAGGCTTGGCCGTCGCTTTCGCCTTGGCCTTCGATCCGCCGTCCGACGCGGCGGCGCCGCCGCCCGATCCGTTGCGGTTCGACAGGCCCAGCCGGTGCACCTTGCCGATGACCGCGTTGCGCGTCACGCCGCCCAGCTCCTTGGCGATCTGACTCGCGGACTGGCCTTCGCCCCACATTTTCTTCAGAAGTTCAACGCGCTCGTCGCTCCAGGACATGAGCCACCTTTCCGTCTCATCGCGCCGCTCTAGCTTGGCGGCACGGGATCATTTCAACAGGCTTCTATTCTAATCACTGACCTGTCAGTTACAAGGCAAAGACGCAAGGTCAGAGGAAGGGACATGATGCAGGACATGACGGAAATGGGCGCACGCCGCTTCGGGCGGGTGAACTGGCTGGGGCTCTACACGCTGGCCGCGCGCGAGATGCAGCGCTTTCTGGCGGTCTGGACCCAGACGCTCATGGCGCCGCTCGTCACCGCCGGGCTCTTTCTGGTGATCTTTTCCATCGCCATCGGGCCGCGCCGGGGCGACGTCATGGGCGTGGATTTCACCACCTTCATCGCGCCGGGCATCCTGATGATGACGGTGATCCAGAACGCGTTTGCCAACACGTCGTCCTCGATCGTGATCTCCAAGGTGCAGGGCAATATCGTCGACACGCTGATGCCGCCCTTGGCGCCGCTGGAACTGGTGCTGGGCTATCTCGCCGGGGCGGTGGGCCGCGGCGTCTTCGTTGCGGTGGCCATCGCGCTGGGGCTTTTCGTGTTCCTGGGGCTGGTGCCGGCGCACCCGCTTCTGGCGCTGGCCTTCGTGGTGATCGGCGCGGCTTTTCTGGGGGCCCTGGGCATGATCGCGGGGATCTTCGCCAACAAGTTCGACCAGATGGCGGCGATCACCAATTTCATCGTCACCCCGCTGGCGTTCCTTTCGGGCACGTTCTACTCGGTCGAGGCGCTGCCGCCCGGGCTTTACGAGGTCAGCCACGTGAACCCGGTCTTCTACCTGATCGACGGGGTGCGCTTCGGCATGATCGGGGTCTCGGATTCCGATCCGCGCTTGGGTTTCGTGATCGTGCTTGGCTCCACGCTCGCGGTCGGCGTTCTGGCGTGGCTGATGTTCCGGCGCGGCTACCGGCTCAAGGCATAAGGTCACGCAGATCCGAAGGGGCGCGCGTGCCGCGCGCGCCGGTCATCTCGCCGCCGGCCCCGCGCGCCCTTTGGGGCCGGCCCATGGCGCAGGGGGCTCATGCGGGCTCAGCTGCACTGCCGCTCGGCCTGATCGCCATAGGCGCGATAGGCGGTCCAGAAGTCCTCGTCGCGGGCGCGGTCGCTTTGCCGGATCTCCTGTGCCTCATGCGGGTTGCGGTAAAAGCCCACCGCGCGGCGCTGCTGGGCAAAGCTCAGCGTGTCATCGGCCACCGCCTGAATGCAGCCGCAAAGCTCGCGCGAGCGCCGCTTGCGGTCCGAGGCCATGCAGGCCTTGGAGATCGGCCCGAAGGCCATGGGCATGCCGCGGCTCACCGGCCCGCCGCTGCTTTTCAAGCGCTCGGGCTGCCCGCAGGCCGCCACGGTCAGGATCATCGCGATCACGATCAGCTGTTTCATCTCTGCCTCATTCGCCCGGGGTGCCGCGCGGCCATGGGTGGGGTTTGTCCCTTCTGTCCCTTCGCGCGGCTCTCTTGCCTGCGTGTATCCTTGGCCGATCCGGCGCGTTTTTTCAATTCACAACATCGCCGGGCCCTGCGAAACTGAACGCATTGCGGCGCATCGGCACGGAAAACAGGCGGTCATGGAATTCACCTTCTCGAACCTCATCTTCCTGGTTTTCCTCGTGATCGTGCTGCAGCCGCTTCTGGCCGGGCGGCTTTTCGCCTTTCGCCGCGAACAGGCGATCCGCGCGGTCGAAAAATCGCGCCGCAGCCGGGTCATCACCATGATCCACCGCCAGGAAAAGCGCAGCCTTTTCGGAATGAATGTCAGCCGGATGATCGATCTCGAGGATGCGCAATCGATCATTCGCGCGATCAAGGCCACGCCAAAGGACACGCCCATCGACCTCGTGATCCACACGCCCGGCGGGCTGGTGCTGGCCGCCATGCAGATCGCCCGCGCGGTCGAGGCGCATCCCGCCCGCGTTACCGTCTTCGTGCCGATCTACGCCATGTCGGGCGGCACGCTCATCGCGCTGGCCGCAGACGAGATCGTGATGGGCGAGTTTTCGATGCTGGGCCCCATCGATCCGCAGATCATGGGCATCTCGGCGGCCTCCATCGTCGCCGCGCGCGACGCCAAGCCGGTCGAACATGTCTCGGACGTGGCCCTTGTTCTTGCCGATGTCAGCGACAAGGCCATCGCGCAGGTCAAGGCTGGCGCCGTCGAAATCATGACGCCCCGCCTGCCGCGCGACAAGGCCTGCGCGCTGGCCGACACGCTCGCCTCTGGCCGCTGGACGCATGACTATGCGTTGACCCCGGCCGAGGCGACCGAGCTCGGCCTGCCCATCACCGTGGGCATGCCGTCGGAAATCCTCGACCTGATGAAGCTCTACCCGGCGCCGGTGCAGCAATCCGCGGTGGAATTCCTGCCCTTCGATCCGCCCGGCAAACGGATGATGTAGCGCGGCTCAGCCGCCCCAATGCGTCCAGCTTTCGGGCAGAAGCGAGCCCGCGCCAAGCGCCGGGTTGGGCCGCTCGGCGGCGCCGAAGCGCAGGTTCAGCCCGCCACGGTCCCGCATCACGACCTGGCGCGGGATCCGCACCTCAAGCCGTTCCGCGCCGGTGAACTGCCGCGCCGTCACCCGGCACCCGGCCTGCGCGCCAGAATAGCTCTTGGCGGGGGCGGTCTTTTGCAGAAAGCGCAGGTTTGAGAGCACCGTCACGCCATCCACGGCGATGGAGCCGGTCTGCAGCACCTCCGGCGCGCGCCCCCGCGCATGCCCGGGCAGACGCCGGCTTTCGGCCCAGACCCCGCAAATCGCGAGATGCCCGTCGGCTGTGCGCCGCGGCTCGACCGCCACGGTGAGGCCGCCGCCGGTGGAATAGCTGCCGCCGCCCAGCACGGGCGCAGGTCCCAGCGTGGCGGTGATCTCGGTCGCCGGGGCAGGTGCGGCAAGCGCCGCGATCAGGGCCGCGGCAAGGCTGGCGGTCAGGACACGCATCAAGGGGCCTTTCTTCGGACGGTCACGCGCAGGGTAGGGATCCCGCCGGGCCGTGGCAAGCCGGGCGGCGGGGCTCAGCCCACTGCTCAGCCCAGCGCGCGGATCACCGCCACGCCCGCCGCCGCCGACACCGCGGTCAGCACCGTGCCCCAGGCGAGATCCGTCGCGACCATCTGCCAGGTCCAGGCCTTGAGCGTGGCGTAATTCGAGAATTCATACGTGCCATAGGCGATGGCCCCCAGGATCGCGCCATTGAGCGCCGCCGCGCCCACCCCATCCCCGCGCAGCGCGGGCCACGAGACGAACCAGACAAGCCCCGCCACGTAAAAGAGGTAAAACACCAGCGCCGGCCCGGCGCGAAAGCTTTCCAGCAGCAGATCGCCCACGTGGCGCTGAAAGAGCGGGCCGACCAGATAACGCAGCCCGAGAAAATCGAGCGCAAAGAACATCACCACCGTGACGCCGTATAATCCGAGAAGTTGCATGGGCCCGCCTCGTTGCGTTGGGCCCCAAGACCTAGCCTGCGCCGGCCCAGCGGCAATGGCCCCCGGGCTTATCCCGGCCGCCGCGCTACCACGAACCGCCGGGGCGGCGCCTCGGGATAGTTTCCGGTCTCGACAATCTCGAACCCCGCCCGCCCGATCGCCGCGTCAAGCTCGGCCACCCGGTGAAAGACCACCTTCGGCGCAAGGCCCAGAAGCTGCAGCACCGGCAGGGCAAGCCGGATCACCCGGTAAAGCAACGGCCCGCCGCGCTCGGGCGCGCAGAATGTCTTCGAGATGAAAAGCCCGCCCGGTCGTACGGCGCCATGGATGTCGGCCAGCGCCGTGTCGAGATCGTCCAGAAGGTGCAAAAGATTGAAGGCCATCACCACGTCATAGGGCCCTGTCGCCACCGCCGCCTCGATGCCGCCGGTGTGAAAGGCGACCGGCGCGTCCGCCGCCTCGGGCTTGCCCTCGGCGATGGCGATCATCTCTTCAGCGTAATCCCAGGCGTCGATCTGCGCCACCGCATCGGCCAGCCGCAGCGCGGTCGTCCCGGTGCCGCAGCCCAGTTCCAGCACGCGGTCCTCGGGGCTCAGATGCGCGCGCACCCGTGTAAGCGTGGCCTCATAGGCATCCGCGTCGCCCACCGCGCTCGCGGCATAGGCCTTGGCCCGTTTGTTCCAGAACGTCGCCGGGGTTCCCATCGCGCCTCTCGCCTTGCGTGTGGCGGCATCGTGCCCGATCCACCGCCGGGGTCAATGCGAAACGCGGCCCGTCAGCGCCGGATCTCGAACCCGGTATTCTCGGGGGCTTCCGCCGGTTCGGGCAGGACGGCCGTAACCTCTGCCGCCGCCGGGCCGGTTTCCAGCGCGCGCAGCATGTCCGCCACGGCGTCCTCCGGTCCGGAGAGGACCGCGCGGACCGAGCCATCCTCCTCGTTCTTCACCCAGCCCCGCAGCCCGCGTGCCGTGGCCTCGTCCTGCGTCCAGGCCCGAAACCCCACGCCCTGCACGGTGCCAGTGATCTGTACGCCGGTCAGTGTCGTCTGATTGTGCATCTGCGCCTCCTTTTGGTGAGAAAGAATATAGGGCGCAAGCCAAAGTTGTCGCGTCAGCCTGTAGGGTGGGCATTTTGCCGACCTACCGCTGCGACATCCTCAAGACTCATTGAAGAAACGGCAGCCATTTTTGGACGGCCTCAACAAGGCCCACAATCTCGTCACTGTTCTGCGTGATCCAGCCGACACCGGCAACGCCGCCTGCACCACCCGCTGCGATAACGGCAGCTTGCAAACCGCTGTCTACTTTTTTTGCCGCCCATAATCCGCAAGCTTTCAAGACACCCAGAATGGCGCCCAGTGCCTTTTCGATCCGCGCCTTGTCCGGCTTTGCGGCCTGCGCCTCCTCCTTCAGCTCATGCGCAGCGGCCCAGATGATCGTCACGCCGTCAGAAGTCTTGAGCGCATCGTCAATCGGCGAAGGCGGATTGTTGTCCCCCATACCGCGCACGGATCTAAGGTCGGAATGTGGATAGGCGCTTTCTTCCAACTCCGAGGCGCGTTTCTCCACCTCATACGCCGCCTCGATCCGCGCGATCTCCTCGGCCACCGCCGCTGGCCCGGCTTCCCAGATGTCATCTGCGATCAACGCTACTCGCCGCTGAAGCTCCCAGTTGAGCGGTATTTCATTTAAGAAGCCTTGATACCAGTTGCGCCAGAAGGACCAAATATCGTCCGGGTCAGCGTTATGCCTATCCACGAACTCCTGAGCTGTACTACGAAGGTGGCTCACGCCGTCGGATGCCTCGGTCTCGCTAGTGAGCTCCGTCCAAAGAAATTCTATTTTGCCGGGTCGTCTAAATGGTCTTGTTAGGTCTTGGTTTTCAAGAGCGTAGAACTCGCTGTCAAAGAAGATAAAGTCACCACCCAAGCTGACGGGATCTTCCCGCAGTGCCAAGCTGGAACTGTAGGTTGCTTTGAGAGGGGATAATTCTAGCCGGCTCGCAGACGTGGGGAAGTGCTCATGACCCTCTCTAAATTGGCGCCATGAACGCCCAGCGTCGTCGATCGTACCTTTGACGAGGCTTTCCAAGTGTTCTCTGAGTTTTAAATTAGTAAGGTCCGCACAGACATTTATATTTTCAGAGCCTTGGTTGCGTTGAACCATGTCTCGCGCGTCGAGGACAGTTGCCATCAGTAGCCTTGCATTTTGAAGACGTGCAAGCTGATCTCCGGCGTAGTCGTCACGATTGAATGCGCATGGAAAAACGCTAATTGCGTAGCGAAGACTAAGGTAGAAACTACTCCTGCCATAGGGTCCATGATCTAAACCCAAAAGGTCGACATAACTGCTCGACATGGCCTCTCGACAAACCCTCTAATTCTCGACATACAACGCCAACCATGACACCGCTCAGCCATATCCGCAATTTCTCCATCGTGGCCCATATCGACCACGGGAAATCCACGCTCGCCGACCGCCTGATCCAGATGACGGACACGGTCGCCGAACGGGACATGAAGGAACAGCTGCTCGACTCCATGGATATCGAGCGCGAGCGCGGCATCACCATCAAGGCCAACACCGTCCGCATCGACTACACCGCCCAGAACGGCGAGCAATATGTCCTCAACCTCATCGACACGCCCGGCCATGTGGACTTCGCCTACGAGGTCTCCCGCTCCATGCGCGCCGTCGAAGGCTCGCTCCTGGTGGTGGACTCCACCCAGGGCGTCGAGGCCCAGACGCTCGCCAATGTCTATCAGGCCATCGACGCTGATCACGAGCTTATCCCGGTCCTCAACAAGATCGACCTGCCCGCCTCGGACGTGGACCGCGTCGCCGAGCAGATCGAGGACGTGATCGGCATCGACGCGAGCGGCGCCATCCCCGTCTCCGCCAAGACCGGCCAGGGCATTCGTGAGACGCTCGAGGCCATCGTGCACCACCTGCCGGCCCCTAAAGGTGACGAAAACGCGCCGCTGAAGGCGATGCTGGTGGATTCCAAATACGACCTCTATCTCGGCGTCGTCGTCCTCGTGCGCATCATGGACGGGCGCATGAAAAAGGGCGACCGCATCAAGATGATGCAGACCGGCGCTGTCTATAATGTCGAGCGTATCGGCGTCTTCCGCCCCGCCATGACCGTCGTCGACAGCCTCGGTCCGGGCGAGATCGGCTTCATCACCGCCTCGATCAAACAGGTCCGCGACACCCGCGTCGGCGACACCATCACGCACGAGAAAAAGCCCTGCGCCAAGGCGCTGCCAGGCTTCAAACCCTCCGTGCCGGTCGTCTTCTGCGGCCTCTTCCCGGTGGACTCGGCCCAGTTCGAAGACCTGCGCGACGCCATAGACAAGCTCGCCCTCAACGACGCCTCCTTCTCCTATGAAATGGAAAGCTCCGCCGCGCTCGGCTTCGGCTTCCGCTGCGGCTTTCTGGGGCTTCTCCATCTCGAGGTCATCCGCGACCGGATCGAGCGCGAATACGATATCGAGCTCATCACCACCGCGCCCTCGGTGATCTACCACGTCTTCATGAAGGACGGCACCAAGATCGACCTGCACAACCCCGCCGACATGCCCGACATGACCCATGTCGACCATATCGAGGAGCCGCGGATCAAGGCCACCATCCTCGTGCCCGACGAATTCCTCGGCGACGTGCTCAAGCTCTGCCAGGACCGGCGCGGCATTCAGCTTGACCTGACCTATGCCGGCGCCCGCGCGATGGTGGTCTACGACCTGCCCCTGAACGAGGTGGTGTTCGACTTCTACGACCGGCTCAAATCCGTGACCAAGGGCTATGCCTCTTTTGACTATCAGCTCGAAGGCTACCGCACCGACAATCTGGTGAAGATGCAGGTGCTTGTGAATGACGAGCCGGTCGACGCGCTCTCCATGATGGTCCACCGCGACCGGGCCGAGATGCGCGGCCGTGCGATGTGCGAGAAGCTGAAGGACCTCATCCCGCGCCACATGTTCAAGATCCCGATCCAGGCGGCGATCGGCGGCAAAGTCATCGCGCGAGAGACCCTCTCGGCCCTGCGCAAGGACGTGACGGCGAAATGCTACGGCGGCGACATCACCCGCAAGAAGAAGCTTCTGGAAAAGCAGAAAGCGGGCAAGAAGAAGATGCGCCAGTTCGGCAAGGTGGATATCCCGCAGGAAGCGTTCATCAGCGCCCTGAAAATGGACAACTGAGGTAAGTTGGCTGAGGTAGAAAGCAGCCCGAAGCTATTTTCAGCTCAATGGCTCAAGCCTGTAATATGGCTTGCGCTTTCTGCTTGGCTGAACTTTACAATTTCCTATGTCATTGGGTTCTTTTATGCTGCCGGGTTCAATGCTTTACTTCTTGCAGACGTCGTTGTCATTTCAAACTTAGCTTTTCATGCGGGCCTGGCGACCTCAATGGCTTTATTTTGTCACGTGGTCATTTTACGCTACGCCACATCTGAATTCTATGCAAAGAGTAGTCTTGCTGAAATGTTTTCTGGGCTTATAGCGGATAAACATGACGCAACTATTTTGATAGTTCCTTTGCCATTTATGGTTTTGCTATTTCTTGCACCAACTGCAGCTTTTGGGAACCTGCCGACGCTTCTGAGTCTATTGGGACTGCTCTTTCTGTTTTTTCTCTGGTGGCTCCCTACCAGAACGAGTATCTTTGAAAATCCTCGTAGAATAAAAAAAATTCTTTTTGGGCGAGGCAAGTTAGTATTAAAGATTTTTATGGCTAATGCAAAAAAATTCTTGATGAATTATGCGGTGACTATAATTTTCCTAATTGGTAGTTGGGCTGGTTTTTCGCGAGCTGAGCATCAAAAGAATATTGAGGTAACGTTGTTGAGCGGTGCTTCGTATAACTTTGAGAAAATTTCTTTGTTGTTTCGCAATAGTGAGGGCGCAGTATTTTCCTTAGAAAATGGAAACGTCTTACAAATTCCTAATGCAAATTTCATACTTGAAAACCGTGGTAAGCTTAATCAGGAAGGCGCGGGTGTAGGAGTTGAAGAGTAGAGCATCGGGAATCCATATTGTCTAATAATGACAAGAATTGGATACTATAAAGTATTTCTACGTTCCCACCAAAATTTTAATTTTCTCAACCTTTAGTGCGTGCGTGAAAGTCCCTACTGTTCAAAGTAACGAGTGATCGTGTTTTATTAAGTTGAATGCCTTTTATTTACTCACTGCGGAGCATGTATTCTCATACATTCCCGAGCCACCCCCACCACCCCTTCCGCTTCACCACCTCCTGAACCTCCTCCACCTCGACACCCAGCTCCCCGCCCTCAACCGGCGCCAGCCCCGCGTGGGCCAGCAGCGCGCGTTCCGCCTTGCGGTCCATCTGCACGCGGCGCACTTCTTCCGCCGCCGCGAAGGGTGTCGTCTTCCCGCTCCGCCGGATCCCCGCCGTCACCCATTCCAGGGGCGTCCGGTTCGCCAGCATCGCCTCCACCTCCTGCGCCGACCAGATCCGCCGCAGCTCTTCCATCGACACCACCGCCGCCACCGGCTTGTCGTGGCGCGTCAGGATCACCGACGCCCTCGGGTCCTGAACCTTGGTGATGATCTCCGACAGTTTCGCCCGCGCCTCGGACGTGGGCAGGCAGAGCGGTGTTCCGGTCTCCATGGGGGCCTCCTGATTTTTGTACAAAATGGATTCTGGTCCCGGAAAACCTGCTCCATTTTGTACAAAAGGGCCCTTACCCCACCGTACGCACCCGGTGCGTCAGGGGTCGGCGTGCCCGTCCAGAAACGCCCGCACCGCCGCCTCGAAATCGCGGGGTTGCTCGGCATGCAGCCAATGCCCGGCACCGGGGATTTTGGCGAATTGCGCGTTGGGGAAAAGCCCCTTGATCAGGTCCCGGTCCTCGCGCCGCACATAGTCCGATTTGGCCCCTGACAGGAACAGGACGGGCCCGTCGAACGTGCCGCTAACCTCTGGAAAATCAAGGATTTTCGGCATGTCCCGCGCCAGCACGTCCAGGTTCAGCCGCCAGCGTTTTTCCTTCAGGTCCAGCGATTGCGTGAAGAACGACATCAGCGTCTTGTCCTCCACGTGATCGGCCAGTTGCGCCTCCGCGTCCGAGCGTTTCTCGATCTGGCTCAGATTCACCGCCCGCATCGCGTCGATATACTGTATCTGGGTGTGCTTATAGCCCACAGGCGCAATATCTGCCACGATTAGCCGGTTCACCAGCTCCGGCCGCGACAGCGCCAGCACCATCGCCGCCTTGCCGCCCATGGAATGGCCCAGCACATCGGCGGGCGCGGTCATCTCCTCCTCGATCACCTCGGCCAGATCCCCGGCCATATCGGGATAGGAATGCGTGTCATACCAAGGGCTTAGTCCATGGTTGCGCATATCCGCGGCGATCACCGGCCCCCGGTCGGACAGGCGTTTGGCGATCACGCCCCAGTTCCGCGCCGAGCCGTAAAGACCGTGCGCGATCAATAGGTTGGTGGCTGGCGACTCGGAGGATTGCAGGATCGTGTTCAGCATGGTCCAGACATACCGCGCGGGCGCAAAGCTGGCCAGAGGGCATTGTAACTTGCCCCGCACCTGCCTAATCTGCCGAGGCATGAGGACAGCCAAGTGATTGATACAAAAGAGTTTCATGCGCGCGCGGCCAAGCTGGAGGCGCTGTTGCAGTCCAAGCTCGGCCTCAAGGGCAAAAGCTTGTCGGCCCGTCTGCGCCGCGCCGGGCGTCTTTTGCCGCGCCGCTTGCGCGCCGAGGCCGCCATCCTGACCGAGGCAGAGCACAAGCTGACCCATCCCGGCCTCGCGCGTCAGGTCGATTTTCCTCGCGTTACCAAGGCCTTCGCCGCGCTAGAGGCGCATCTGTCCGAGGTCGATCCAAAGGACCGGCGCAAGGGCAAGATCCTTGGCTGGGCCGGTGGTCTGGTCTTCAATCTGCTGGTTCTGATCGCGCTTCTGGTGCTGATCCTGCGCTGGCAGGGCCTCGTCTAAAACCCGCGCACGAAAAAACCCGCGCAGGCCTGCCGCGCGGGTTTTCTCTTGATTTCGTAATGGCTTATAGGTTCGGGTAGAGCGGGAACTTCTTGCAAAGCGCCTCGACTTCGCCCTTCACCTTCTCCTCGACGGCGGCATTGCCCTCTTCGCCATTCGCCGCCAGCCCGTCGACCACCTCGTTGATCCAGTCGCCGATCTGGCGGAACTCGGCCTCACCAAAACCGCGCGTCGTGCCGGCAGGCGTGCCAAGCCGGATGCCGCTTGTGACGGTGGGCTTTTCGTCGTCAAACGGCACACCGTTCTTGTTGCAGGTGATATGCGCCCGTCCGAGCGCCTTTTCGGTGGCGTTGCCCTTCACGCCCTTGGGGCGCAGGTCCACCAGCATCACATGGGTGTCGGTGCCGTGTGTCACGGTGTCCAGACCGCCTTTGTGGAGCTGATCGGCCAGCGCCTGCGCGTTGCGGATCACCTGCTGCTGGTAGGTTTTGAACTCGGGGCGCAGCGCCTCGCCAAAAGCCACGGCCTTGGCGGCAATCACGTGCATCAGCGGGCCGCCCTGAATGCCGGGGAAGATGGCCGAGTTGAACTTTTTGGCCATTGCCTCGTCATCGGTCAGGATCATGCCGCCGCGTGGGCCGCGCAGGGTCTTGTGCGTCGTTGTCGTGGCGACATGCACATGCGGGAACGGGTTCGGATACTCGCCCGCCGCGATAAGGCCGGCGAAATGTGCAACGTCTGCAAGCAGATAGGCACCAACGCTGTCGGCGATCTCGCGGAATTTGGCAAAGTCGATCTGGCGCGGGATGGCCGAACCGCCGGCGATGATCATCTGCGGCTTGTGCTCTTTTGCGAGCTCCGCGATCTGGTCATAGTCGATTTCGAGCGTATCGCGCTTCACGCCGTACTGAACCGGGTTGAACCACTTGCCCGACTGGTTCGGGGCCGCGCCGTGGGTCAGGTGCCCACCGGCGTCAAGGCTCATGCCAAGAATGGTATCGCCGGGCTTCAGCAGGGCCTGGAACACGCCTTGGTTGGCCTGGCTTCCCGAATTGGGTTGCACGTTGGCGAACCCGCAATTGAAGAGCTTGCACGCGCGCTCGATGGCCAGTTCTTCGGCGATATCCACAAACTGGCAGCCACCATAGTAACGACGGCCCGGATATCCTTCGGCGTATTTGTTGGTCATCACGCTGCCTTGGGCTTCCATCACCGCCGCAGACACGATGTTTTCCGAGGCGATCAGTTCGATCTCCTCACGCTGACGGCCAAGTTCCTGGCTGATGGCCTTGGCCAGGTCAGGGTCGCGCGTTGCGAGCGATTCGGTAAAAAACCCTTCCGAAACAAACGACTGATTTCCGTCATGTGCCATGAATTCTTCTCCGTCCAAGAGGTTTTGTTAGATTTCCTATCGGAAACCTAGACTGTTTTAAAGGTTGTAAAGCGACAAAAGCCGCCTTGTCGCCGGCATTGCTGGTGTGCGTCGTTAAAGTGTGCTTCGATCCGGGTCCAGTCATGCTTTTGGATGTATGTCCCAATGACCAGCAAGAAACGGATCGCTTTCGTCGCCAGCGATGTGCCCATGGCGCAGACCGCGCGCGGGGCTTTGATCTCCCGGTTCGGCAACGTCCCCGAGGCCGAAGCCGAGGTGATCGTGGCGCTTGGCGGCGACGGCTTCATGCTCCAGACCCTTCATGACAAGCATAACCTGAGCGTTCCGGTTTACGGCATGAATCGTGGCACGGTCGGCTTTTTGATGAATGAATACAGTGAGTCAGACCTACTTGACCGGTTGGATGAAGCGCAGGAAGAGGTGATAAACCCTCTGGCGATGACCGCGACACGCCAGGACGGCAGCACGCATGAGGCGCTGGCGATCAACGAGGTTTCTCTGCTGCGCGCAGGGCCCCAGGCGGCCAAACTGCGCATCACCATCGACGGGCGCTTGCGGCTCGACGAGCTGGTGTGCGACGGCGCGCTTGTTGCCACGCCAGCGGGCAGCACCGCCTATAATTACTCGGCTCACGGTCCGATCCTGCCGATCGGCTCGGATGTGCTGGCGCTCACGGCGGTTGCGGCATTTCGTCCCCGGCGCTGGCGTGGGGCGCTCCTTCCCAAGACCGCCCATGTCAGGTTCGACGTCCTGAACCCCGAGAAACGCCCAGTCATGGCCGATGCCGACAGCAAGTGGATCGAAAACGTGACCGTGGTCGAGGTCCGCTCGGAGCCCTCGGTCGAGCACCGCTTGCTATTCGATCCCGGTCACGGGCTTGAAGAACGGTTGCTGCGCGAACAGTTTTCCTGATCAGACCGCTTCGACCCGCGCGAGCGAAACGTCCGGCTCATGGTCTCGCCCATAAGCGACAAGCGCCACGCTGGTCACGCGCTCGGGTCGCGGTGTGCCGGGCAACAGCCGGCCGGATGGCTTGAACGCGGTGAAGGGCAGGGTGATCTCCTGCCAGTTCCTCGCGGCGCGGAACGCCACCTGATAATATTGCCAGGGCAGGGCCGTGGCGCGCGTGCGCAGGTGTATGAAATATGTCTCTCCGTCGCCCCGCACCCTGATCCTCAGGGCACTTGCATCCTCGGGCAGTGGCGCGTCCAGATCGCGCCGCGCCTGAATAAAGCCACCGCGGTTCTTCGTGCTGACAGTGCCTGTCAGCCGCAGGAACCGCACGCCGCCTTCTGTGGCGACACGGCCCTCGCCCGTCGAAACCCCGCCCATCACCTGATCGGTGAAGAAGCGCCACGGCCCCGTTGTGTCGGAGAAATCGTCGATAAGGATCGTGTCTGCCATGACCCCTCGTGGCAGCAAACAAAGAGCCGCGCCACCCACGAGAGCGGCACGGCGTGTCGGGCCTTGTCTATTTGGCCCCATAGCCGATGCTCTGAAGGGCGGTCTTGATCTCATCGAGGATGGCCGGATCGTCGATTGTCGCGGGCAAACGGAATTCCTCGTTGTCAGCGATTTTCACCATAGTCGCCCGCAGAATCTTGCCCGAGCGCGTCTTAGGCAGACGATCGACGACCAGAGCCAGCTTGAAGGCGGCCACCGGGCCGATCTTGTCGCGAACCAGTTTTACGCATTCCGCTGTGATTTCCTCGTGTGGGCGGTCGACGCCCTTGGTCAAGCACACAAAGCCCACAGGAAGCTGGCCCTTGAGCTGATCCGAGACGCCGATCACGGCGCATTCGGCAACGTCCGGGTGGCTGGCAAGAACCTCTTCCATCGCGCCGGTGGAGAGGCGGTGACCCGCAACGTTGATCACGTCGTCGGTGCGCGCCATGATGTAAAGGTACCCGTCCTCATCGATCATGCCTGCGTCGCCAGTCTCGTAATAGCCCGGAAACGTCGTGAGATAGCTCTTCCGGAACCGTTCCTCCGCACCCCAGAGCGTCGGCAGTGTGCCGGGCGGAAGGGGAAGCTTGACCGCAATCGCGCCAAGCGTGTTCGGACCCACGGGATGACCTGCCTCGTCGAGGATCTGTACGTCATAGCCCGGCATCGCCACGGTCGGCGAGCCGATCTTGACCGGCATCGCCTCGATCCCCACGGGATTGCCGGCGATTGTCCAGCCGGTCTCGGTCTGCCACCAGTGGTCATAGACCGGCTTGCCGGTCATGGCCTGGGTCCACTCGATGGTGTCGGGATCGGCGCGTTCTCCCGCAAGATAGATCGCGCGCAGGTTCGAAAGGTCGTATTTCTTGAGGTATTCGCCCTTGGGATCCTCTCGCTTGACCGCGCGAAAGGCGGTTGGAGCGGTGAAGAACGACCGCACCTTGTGCTCTTCGATGACGCGCCAGAACGTGCCTGCATCGGGCGTGCCGACCGGCTTGCCCTCGAAGACGATCGTGGTGTTGCCGTGAATAAGCGGCCCGTAACAGATATAGCTGTGACCGACGACCCAGCCCACATCCGAAGCCGCCCAGAACACCTCGCCGGGCTCGACATTGTAGATGTTCTTCATCGACCAGTTCAGCGCAACGAGATGTCCGGCCGTGGCGCGCACCACGCCCTTGGGCGCACCGGTCGTCCCGGACGTGTAAAGGATGTATGCCGGATGATTGCCCTCGACCGGCACGCAATCGGCGGGCGCGACGCCCTTTTGCAACTCGTACCAATCAAAATCGTATCCGTCCTTCAGTGTGGCCTCATGTTCCTCGCGCTGCAGGATCACGGTAAAGTCAGGCTTGTGCGCCGCCATCTCGATCGCGCCGTCGAGAAGCGGTTTGTAGCTGACCACACGGCCCGGCTCCAACCCGCAGGAGGCGGCAATCACCGCTTTCGGCTTGGCATCGTCGATCCGCACGGCAAGTTCGTTGGCGGCAAACCCACCGAAGACGACGGAATGGATTGCGCCTAGACGGGCGCAGGCCAGCATTGCTTCCAGCGCTTGAGGGACCATGGGCATGTAGATGATGACCCTGTCGCCCTTCTCGACCCCCTTGGCCTTTAGCGCGCCGGCCAGCGATGCGACCCGGTCGCGCAGTTGGATGTAGGTGATCGTCTCTTTCCGTCCGGTGATCGGGCTGTCATAAATTACTGCGGCCTGATCGGCGCGTCCGCTCTCGACATGGCGGTCTACCGCGTTCCAGCAGGTATTGACCATGCCATCGCTGTACCATTCATATATCGGAGCGTTGTCGTCAAAGAGCGCTTTCGACGGTTTGCGATCCCAGTCGATTGCATCGGCTGCTTGCATCCAGAAGGTTTCAGGATCCTGTTTCCAGCTTTCGTAGACCTCTTTGTATCCCATGGTATTCTCCTCCGGTGTCCGCGATAGCGTTACGGGATCGTTTGCCGTTGCGGCAAGTCTCGGTAGCCTCGGCGTGGCAGATTATCGCAGGGTGACCGCCGCCGCCAAGCCAGAACCTGCAGCAAGATTTGCAAAGTCGCGCGGATTTCCCGAGCTAGTTTGCAATTGTCACACCGGTTTGCAAAGACCCGCTTGCACTAGCCGTAATGGGCGACCGGCGTGCCGGCGATCGCGGCCATGTTCAGAAGGCCCCGCGCCGTAATAGATGGCGTCACGATATGCGCCCGGTTACCCATTCCCATCAGCAGCGGCCCGACCTCTAATCCACCGGATTTCATTTTGAGGATGTTGCGCACTCCTGAGGCCGTGTCCCCGTTCGAGAACAACAGGACATTTGCGGCGCCTTCCATCCGGTTGCCGGGCAAAAGCCGTTCGCGCAACTCGGGGTCCAGCGCAGCGTCCAGGTTCATTTCACCCTCGTAGACAAAGTCGCGCGTCCGGCTGTCGAGGATTTCCAGCGCCGCCCGTAATCTGTTTCCTGAATCGCTGCCCTGATTGCCAAATTGTGATTGAGAGCAGAAGGCAATCTTTGGCTCCAGACCGAAGCGGCGGACGTGGCGCGCGGCCCCGATGGCGGTCTCGGCAAGTTCCTCTGGCGTTGGCCGGCTGCGCACATGGGTGTCAGCGATGAAAAGAGGGCCATCCTCGAGGATCATCAGCGACAGCGCGCCATGCGGATGATGCTGCGCATCGCCCAAGACCTGCGTCACGTAGTTCAGATGCCAGCGGTATTCGCCAAAGCACCCGCAGATCATCGAATCCGCCTCGCCCCGATAAACCATTACGGCCCCGATGGCGGTTGTGTTGGTGCGCATGATCGCTTTTGCCAGATCCGGCGTTACGCCCCGGCGTTTCATGATGTCGTGGTAGGTCGCCCAGTAGTCTCGATACCGGTGGTCGCGCTCAGGGTTCACGATGCTGAAATCCTCGTCCGGACGGATCTGAAGACCGATCCGTTCACACCGCTGCGCGATCACGTCCGGTCGCCCGATGAGAATCGGCAATTCGGTGGTTTCCTCCAGAATGGCCTGAGCCGCGCGCAGAACACGCTCGTCTTCGCCCTCGGCAAAGACGATCCGGCGCGACGCGGTGGCTGCGGCCTCGAAGACCGGGCGCATCAGAAGAGCGGACTTGAACACCGACGCGTTCAGCTTTTCGCGGTAGGCCACGAGATCCTCAAGCGGGCGTTTGGCGACCCCGCTTTCCATCGCCGCGCGGGCCACTGCGGCCGGCACGACGCTTGACAGGCGAGGATCAAACGGCTTCGGGATCAGATAGTCGGCCCCGAAGGTCAATTGCTCGCCCTGGTAGGCCGCCGCCGCCTCGGCCGAAGTGGTCGCGCGCGCAAGCTCGGCGATGGCCTCGACACATGCGATTTCCATTTCGTCATTGATTTCGGTTGCGGCGACGTCGAGCGCACCGCGAAAGATGAACGGAAAGCACAGGACGTTGTTGACCTGATTGGGAAAGTCGCTGCGGCCCGTGGCAATGATCGCATCCGGGGCCACGTCGCGCGCCAGGTCCGGCCAAATCTCTGGCACCGGATTGGCCAGGGCAAGAATGATCGGGCGGCCGGTCATCTTCTTGACATGCTCGGGCTTAAGCACCTCCGCTCCGGACAGCCCAAGGAAGAGGTCCGCGCCTTCGATCACCTCATCCAGCGTGCGCAGGTCGGTGTCCTGCGCAAAGGCCTCTTTCTGCGGATTCATATCTTCGGTGCGACCCTTGTAGACCAGCCCGTGAATGTCGCAGAGCCAGACGTTTTCGCGCTTCACGCCCAGCTTCAGCAACAGGTTCAGACAGGCGATGCCCGCAGCCCCGCCGCCTGTGGAGACGATCTTAATCTCCGAGAACTCTTTTTGAGCCACGAAAAGCGCGTTACGCGCGGCGGCGCCGACCACAATGGCAGTGCCGTGCTGATCGTCGTGGAACACGGGGATATTCATCCGCTCGCGGCAAATCTTCTCGACGATGAAGCAATCGGGCGCCTTTATGTCCTCAAGGTTGATCGCGCCGAAAGTAGGTTCAAGAGCGCACACGATATCGGCCAGCTTTTCGGGATCGGACTCGTTGAGTTCGATATCGAAGCAGTCGATATTGGCGAATTTCTTGAAAAGAACCGCCTTGCCTTCCATCACCGGCTTTGCGGCCAGTGCCCCGATATTGCCCAGTCCAAGAACGGCGGTGCCGTTGGTGACGACCGCGACCTGATTGCCCCGCGCGGTATAACGGCGCGCGTCATCGGGATTTGCTTTGATCTGAAGGCACGCCTCGGCCACGCCGGGCGAATAGGCCCGGGCAAGGTCGCGACCGTTGGCCAGCGGCTTTGTCGCCCGGATCTCCAGCTTGCCTGGTTTGGGAAACTCGTGATAGGCGAGCGCCGCTTCGCGCAGGGGATCGTTGGGGCTATCGGTCATTCGCTTCTCTCCGCCGGGGTGTTGTTTAGCCTTAAACCATCTTCTGGTTTTCGCAACCGGGTATGGCACTTCGAGCGGTGTCTTGCATCCGGTGGGCTGGCTGCGCAAACATGGCGCCAGCGGAGAGGGAAAGCGGCAGGTTACGCATGACACAAGACGATGAGAACGAGCTTCTGGCGCAGGCGCGGGCCGTGCGCGAGAACGCCTATGCGCCCTATTCCGGTTATGCGGTGGGCGCCGCGTTGCGCGGAGCCACGGGCATGGTCTATGTGGGATGCAATGTGGAAAACGCGGCGTTCCCGGAAGGGACCTGCGCCGAGGCTGGCGCGCTTGCCGCGATGATCGCAGCAGGCGAGACGCGGCTGACGGCTGTCGGGGTGGTCGGCGGTGACACGAGACCTGCAGCGCCCTGCGGCGGATGCCGCCAGAAACTGGTCGAGTTCGGCGCGGGGGAAGTGCCTGTCGCTATCGCCGCGCTCGATGGAACGATCGAACGGACCACCCTGGCCGAACTATTGCCGGGAGCCTTCGGACCATCGCATTTGGGCGTCGCTGACAGGTGACGGCCCGGGACACCATTGAAGCCATCCGCGATGGCGCTCAGCTTCCTCAAGGTGCGCTGTTGGAATTTGCCGACGGACTGGCCACTGGCGCGGTCAGCGACGCACAGGCCGGGGCGTTTGCCATGGCGGTTTTGCTTCGCGGGTTGGACAGACCGGCGCGTACCGAGCTCACGCTGGGCATGCGCGACAGCGGCAAAGTGCTGTCTTGGGCCGCAGGACGGCCCGTGCTCGACAAGCATTCCACTGGTGGGATCGGCGACTGCGTGAGCCTCGTCCTTGCTCCTGCGTTGGCTGCCTGCGGTGCCTGTGTTCCGATGATCTCGGGTCGCGGGCTGGGTCATACCGGTGGGACGCTCGACAAGCTCGAGGCGATACCTGGCGTGGGAACCGATCTGCCGGACGCCAAGATGCGCCTGATCGTGGAAAACCTGGGTGTGGTTATCGCGGCGGCCAACACGACTTTGGCGCCCGCCGACAGGCGGCTTTACGCGATCCGCGACGTGTCCGCCACCGTCGAAAGCCTTGATCTCATTACCGCCTCGATCCTTTCCAAGAAGCTGGCGGCCGGATTGCAAGGACTTGTGCTTGACGTCACAGTCGGCTCGGGGGCGTTCATGCGCACGCTTGGCGAGGCGCGGGCGCTGGCCGATGCGCTGGTCGAGACCGCGAACGCCGCGGGCTGCCGTACCGGTGCGATCATATCGGACATGAACCAGCCTCTGGCGCCAGCAGCGGGCAACGCGGTCGAAGTGGCTTCCGCGATGGAAGTCATCACCGGGGTGAGGACTGGACCGCTGCACGACCTGACCTGCACGCTTGGCGGCGCCGCTTTACGGCTTGGAGGGCTTTGCGATACCGAGGCTCAGGGCGCTGAGAGGATCGCAGAGGCCATCGGGTCAGGCACCGCGGCGGAGATTTTCGGCCGCATGATCGCAGCGATGGGCGGACCGATCGGCTTTGTAGACTCGTGGGCGCGGTTCCTGCCCGAAGCCACTGTGATCCGCGAAGTGAAAGCGCCGCGCGATGGTTATATCGGGGCCATCGACGGTACCGTACTGGGACGGGCCGTGGTCGGTCTTGGCGGCGGGCGCAACGTCGAAACAGACCGGATCGATCCTGCCGTGGGTCTGTCGGACATCCTGCCGCTCGGCACGCCGGTCACGCGCGGTCAACCTCTCCTGCGACTGCACGCCAGCCGGTCGCCTCATGCCGATGCCGCCGAGGCCGCGATTGGCCGCGCCATCGAGATCACCGACACATGTCCGGAGATTCCGCCGCTGGTCCATGACCGGATCGGGTTGTGACACGCGCGTTTCTCGTTGTGATGGACTCCGTCGGGATCGGCGCTGCGCCGGACGCGGCGAACTACAGCAGTGGCGGTGTGGCGGATACTGCGGCCAACACCCTAGGGCATATCGCACAGGCGCAGGACGGCGGACTTCACCTGCCAAATCTCGATGCGCTCGGACTGGGCGCTGCGCTCCGGCAGGCCTCGGGCCAGACCGCCCCGGGCCTAGCGGCGCGACCTGGGGGCCTTTGGGGCGTCGCGGTGCCGCAGGCGGCGGGAAAGGACACTCCGTCCGGGCACTTGGATCTGGCGGGTGCTCCGGTGGACAAACCGCTGCACGTCTTCCCGCAAAAGACCCCTGCCTTTCCGGATGAGCTGGTTGCACGCGTTCAGAAAGAGGCGGGCACGGATGGTATACTGGGAAACTGCCACGCGTCCGGGACCGAGATCCTCGACCGGCTCGGGGCGGAACACATGCGCACCGGCTGGCCGATCTGCTACACCTCAACCGACAGTGTCTTCCAGATCGCCGCGCACGAAGAACGCTTCGGGCTTGACCGCCTGATGGAGACCTGCGCGCGCCTTGCGCCTGTCCTGCACGGAATGGGGGTCGGCCGGGTGATTGCGCGTCCTTTCGTGGGCACCGCGCAGACTGGTTTCACCCGTACCGGCAACCGGCGCGATTTCGCCATGCCGCCGCCAAGCCGGACACTGTGCGACTGGGTTCATGCCTCGGGCCGCAGGGTTCATGCCCTTGGCAAAATCGGCGACATCTTCTCGATGCGGGGGATCGACACATTGGCCAAAGGCAGTGATGCAGCGCTGATGGCGCATTTGTCCCGCGCCGTCCAAGAGGCCGAGGACGGCTCACTCACTTTTGTCAATTTCGTGGAATTTGATAGCCTTTACGGTCATCGCAGGGATGCGGCAGGTTACGCGCAGGCGCTGGAGTGGTTCGACGCTGCGATCGGTCCGGTCCTTGCGGCGCTGCGTGGTGGCGACATCATGGTGATCACCGCCGATCATGGTAACGATCCGACCGCGCCGGGCACAGACCATACCCGGGAATGCGTGCCCGTCCTGATCGCCGGGCTCGGCCCGGGAAAGCTGGGCTGGATGGACTTCGTTGACGTGGCCGCCTGCGTGGCCGCGCATCTCGGCGTACCGAACGAGGGCCCGGGCAGAAACCGGTTGCCCTGAGCCGCGCGCGGCGTTGCCCTTTGCGGCGGTTTCTGGAAAACAGAGGCCACACGCGCCCCGACAGGACCGGAGAGATCATGGAAAACCACCTGACCGTCGTCACACATCCCCTCGTGCAGCACAAACTGACCCTGATGCGCGACAAGCACACGCCCACGGCGGTCTTTCGGCAGCTCTTGCGCGAAATCAGTCAGCTGCTGGCCTACGAGGTCACGCATGAACTGGCGATGACGACAAAGGTGATCGAAACGCCCCTGCAGGAAATGGAAGCGCCGGTGCTCGCGGGGCGCAAACTGGCGCTGGTGTCCATTCTGCGGGCGGGCAACGGGCTTTTGGACGGGATGCTAGAACTGATCCCCTCGGCGCGGGTCGGGTTCGTCGGGCTTTACCGGGATGAGAAGACGCTGCAGCCCGTGCAGTATTATTTCAAGGTTCCCGACCAGCTTGGTCAACGCCTGACGATCGTGGTGGACCCGATGCTGGCCACCGGTAATTCGTCGGCCGCGGCCGTAGATCTGCTCAAGAAAGCCGGCGCGCGTGATATCCGATTCCTGTGTCTTCTTGCGGCGCCCGAAGGCGTGGCCCGCATGAAAGAGGCGCATCCTGATGTTCCCATTGTGACAGCGGCTCTCGACACGTGCCTGAATGATGTAGGATATATCCTTCCGGGGCTAGGGGATGCGGGTGACCGGATGTTCGGCACTAAATAGGCGAATTATTGTTTACTCAATGCAGATAATCATGCACTCTTGAGACAACTGTCTTGGGGGCAAAATGACACTGATACGAGTATTGGCGATTGCTGCTTTCGCCATTTCGTTCGCCGACGGTCACGCGATCGCGCAGAGCCGGTCGAACATTCAGGTTCCAGCCGAATTTCCGCCCGCATCCTACACCGGCCGGCAATATGTCGACAGCAAGGGATGCGTCTATATTCGCGCCGGTATCGACGGCCAGACCTCGTGGATTCCGCGCATGACGCGCAACCGAAAGGTGATCTGCGGCTTCAAGCCCTCTTTATCCACGGCGCAGGCACAAGCGGCGCCTGCGCCGACGCGCCGCACAGCGGCTGCCGAGCCGGTGCAGATAATCGTTCCGCGCGAAGCGCGCCCACAGCCGGCCACGGCGCCCACGACCAAGACCCGCGCACCTGCCGCGACGCCCGCACGACGCAGCGCGCCGACGGCGCAATCCCAGATCGTGCGCCGGGCACCGGCGCCGGCAGTCACGGTCATCCGGCCCGCGCCCGTGCAAACGGCCCGGGCGAAAGCTGCCCCTGCGCCCAAGCCGGTCAGCGCTGCCAAGGCACAGGCGACCGGGGCAAAGACCGTGACGGTCCGAAAGGTCGCGCCGCAGGTTGCCCAAGGCGAGCCCGCCTGTCAGGGGGCGAGTCCGATTTCGTCTCACTATTTGCGCGCCAAACCGGGCGTGACTGTGCGCTGCGGACCACAGACGCAACCGCACAGCACGGTGATATCCGGCGGTGGTGGGGCTGGACCGACCATGCGTCCTGTCCATGTGGTACGTGCGACAACTGCCCCCGCCATGCAGCCGTCGCCCGTGCGTAGCGTATCGCCTGCGCCTCAGCCCGCGCCGCGCGCTGTCGTGACGAACCAGACGCGCGTCGTGCCAAGACATGTCTACACCAAGCAAGTCAACGCAACCGGGCTTAGCGTGCCTCCGGGATATCAGCCGGTCTGGGAGGATGACCGTCTTAACCCAGAGCGCGCGCACCAGACTTTTGCAGGCATGGCGCAATCCGATGTCCTCTGGACCAACACCGTGCCGCGCCGCCTGATCGAGCGGATGACGGGGCGTGAAGTGACCTACCGGTATCCGGGCCTGCAGTATCCCTACACCAGTTTCGAACAGCAGCGCGCCGCCGGCGTGACCGTGTCAACGCGCGGTGTGGTGATGCAAGAGCCGATCCGCGTGACCCGTGGACGGGACGGCCGGATCCGCCATGTGGCAAGCGCGACACCGGCCAGGCAGCCTGCTACGACCGTCGCGCAGCGGCAGACAGTTAATACTCCAACCATTTCCACGCGCTCGGTGCCTAAAACACCGGCGAAGGCGGCAAGTCATCGCTACGTCCAGGTGGGCATCTTTGCCGACGCGGCTCAAGGCAAGCGCGCCGCGAGGAAGTTGGCGCAGCGCGGACTGCCGGCCAAGACCGGGACGCTGAACCGCAACGGCAAGGCTTATACGCTTGTGGTAACAGGGCCGTTCGGCACACAATCGCAGTTGCACGCGGCATTGTCGAAGGTGCGGGCCGCCGGCTATGGCGGAGCGAAACTTCGGAAATGAGATGAACCGAGGCCGCGTCGGTTGTCGGCGTGGCTGTGTTCAGCGGGTGCAGATCCCCTGAAGTTGCAGCCAGTCCGCATCGCTCAAGAGCGGCGGCGGGATGTCTCGGGCGAAGGGATCGGCTTCGATCAGCCCTAGGGTCGTTTCCCCTGTCACGTCTACGGCATAGGCATAAGGGCGCGACCGGACCGCCCACCTTCGGAATGCATCCAGCAAGGTCTCATCCGGGATTGGGGGCTCGACTGCGGTCAAAAGCGCTCTGGCATGTGCCTGCAAAACCTCTTGTGGCAGGACACCGGTCGTCAAAAGCTGCGCCACGTCCCAAAGGCTGCTGTCGCCAAGAAGACGGTTGAGCGGATCGCGAAGACTGGCGCGGAGATGGGCGGCGACGACAAAGCCTGCAAGCACGTCCGGTTCGTCGAAATCCTCGATCAGCGTTCGGTTGACCAGAATTGTGCCGCCGGGCAGGGCAACGCTTTGCCGGGCTCCGCTGCGCAACACCGCGATACGGGCCGGTCCCTCGGGGCCGGGAAGCCGGCTCGCCAGCCGGCCCAGTGCGATCTCACCCGCTGGCGTGGTGCAAAGGGGGCCGGTCACCGTCTCGATTTCGCGACGCAAGTTCTCACCGATTTCGATCCGCTTCACGTCTGGCAGGACAGAGGCGGCGTGACCGCGCAGCGCATCTGGCATCCAGACGGTCATAACAGCAGCAAGGACGGCAAAAGACAGCCCTAACATTGTCAACCGCAGCCGACCGGGACGTGGCCGCCCGCGCTCGATTGCGCGGCGCAGTTTTTCGATCGCGTCGATCATCGCGCTTTCGTCGGCGGCCAACTCCAGCGTTTCCTGCATGTCGCCGTCCGGATGATAAATCGCAGGACGCTGTCCCGGGTTGGACCGTTCGATAGCGGCAAGCGACCAGTGCGTCAGTGGTCTGTCCCGCAGATCGCAAATGGTCAGCGTCGCGTCTCCAATTGATACGACAACGTTTACGCGCTGCGCGTCGGGCGACGGGCGCCACAGACCGGCCGCCTCGAGCCGCTGATATTGCTTTAAAGCCGTCATGTGCGGTTGGGCCTGCTCCGCCTCTTTAGAACAAGCGTATCACGTCTGTGGCCAAGGCGGCAATCGCAAGCAGGTCAGCCGCTCTTGAAGGCTTTACGCAATTCGAACTTCTGGATCTTTCCGGTCGACGTCTTGGGCAGCTCCTGGAACATGACCTTCTTGGGCGACTTGAACCCGGCGAGCTTCTCGCGGGCGAAGGCGATCAGGTCTTCCTCAGTGACCGTTGCGCTCTCCTTGACCTCGACGAAGGCGCAGGGCACCTCGCCCCACTTCTCGTCTGGCATGGCGACAACGGCGCAGAGCAGCACAGACGGATGCATCATAAGCACGCCCTCAATTTCGACCGAGCTGATATTCTCTCCACCCGAGATGATGATGTCCTTCGCACGGTCCGCGATCTTCAGGTATCCGTCCTCGTGCTGATAGGCGATGTCGCCGGAATGGAAGTAGCCCCCGCGGAAGGACTCCGCTGTCGCCTCTGGGTTCTTATAATACCCTTTCATCACGGCGTTGCCGCGGATCATGATCTCGCCTTGCGTCTCACCGTCAAGCGGCACCTGCTCCATCGTTTCGGGGTCCATCGACGTGATCTCTTCCATGAAGCCCATCAGGACACCGGTACGTGCCTTGATGGCATACCTCTCTTCGTCCTTCAGATCCTCCCAGCGATCCTGCCAGACGCATTCGGTCACATGACCGTAGGTTTCAGTCAGCCCGTAGACCTGCGTCACCGAAAAGCCGAGCGGCTCGATCGCGCGCAGGGTGGCGGCGGGCGGCGGGGCGCCGGCGGTAAATACATTGACCTGATGCTCGAACGCGCGCCGCTCGGCATCCTTTGCGTTGACGATCATGTTAAGCACGATGGGCGCGGCACCGAAATGGGTCACGCCCTCGTCTGCGATGGCGTTATATATGTTGGCCGCTGTGATATCGCGGCAGCAGACCACCGTGCCACCGACCAGCGGCATAGCCCAGGTGTGGCACCAGTTGTTGCAGTGAAAGAGCGGTACGATCGTCAGATAGCGCGCATGCCGGGGCAGGGGCCAATCCACAGCGGTCCCCATGGTCAGGATATACGCCCCACGATGATGATAGACGACACCCTTGGGCCGTCCCGTCGTTCCGGAGGTGTAGTTGAGCGCGAGGCTCTCCCACTCGTCCTTCGGCATGATCCATGCGAAATCCGCGTCGCCGGTCGCAAGAAATTCTTCGTACTCGGTATGCTCGCCGCTGGCGTCCAGCCCGGCCTCTGGGTCGGCCACCTCGATGATCCGAGGCGCCGGGCCTTCCATCTTGTCGATGGCTTCTTTCGTCACCGCCATGAACTGAGGATCGACCAGAACGATCTTCGCCTCGCCGTGCTCGAAGATATAGGAAATCGTATCGGCCTCGAGCCGCGTGTTGATTGTGTTTACCACCGCACCGCAGGCCGGCACGCCGAAAAGCGTCTCGGCATGGGCGGGCAGGTTCGGCAGAAGCGTCGCCACCACGTCACCGGGATTGACCCCGGCCTTCGCCAGCGCCGACGCCAGTTTGGTGCAGCGCTCGTAATATTCCTTAAAGGTCCGCCGCGTATTGCCATAGACCAGCGCCTCGGTGTCGGGGAATACGTGAGACGCCCGATAGAGATGCGACAGCGGCGTCATCGGCACGAAATTGGCGGCGTTCTTGTCCAGCCCGGTCTCGTCCTTCATCCAACCCATGGTGGTTCTCCCCCTTGTTGCGCTGTCGCTATTCAAACGCCCGGGATATTGCGCATTTCCCCGGTGAAAGCAAAGCAGTTTTCGGGCGCGACCCATCTTTGCAGCCGACGGGCGATAGCCTAGCGTGATGAGCATGATCATCTCGCCCGGCCGCGGCTACATCTTCGTGCATATCCCCAAGACCGGCGGCACCTCGATGGCGTTGGCGCTTGAGGGCCGGGCGAAAAAGGACGACATCCTGATCGGCGACACGCCTAAGGCCCTGCGCCGGCGCAAGCGCCTCAAGGGGGTCAAGACAGCGGGCCGGTTGTGGAAACATTCAACTCTGGCCGACCTCGATGGGCTGGTCTCCTTGCAAGAGATCGGGGCAGCGTTCTGCTTTACGCTGGTTCGCAATCCATGGGACCGCGCGGTCAGCTACTATCACTGGCTGCGCGAGCAGCGCTTTGATCATCCGGCCGTGAGGCGCGCGCAAACTATGACCTTTTCCCGTTTTCTCGCCGAACCGCACACGCAGAAATCCTTCCGTAAGAATCCCTATCCACGTGCAATGATCGCGGCGGACGGGAATGAACATGCAGATCTTTACATCCGGCTCGAACATTTCGAGGAGGATGCGGCGCATTTGTGGCAACATCTTGGGTTCAAACTTGAGCTGCCTCATGAAAATGCCTCAGCGCGTTCGCAAAGTCATCGCAATTACTATTCAGACAAAGACGCTGAGACCCTTGCAGCATGCTGTGCAGAGGATATCGCACGCTTCAGCTACCGCTTTTGAGGCAAGGTTGTTTTGAATTTTAGAAAAGATCTTCAGATCGGTTCTAACTGATCCCGTTTTCGCAACAATGCCTCATTTCGGCCCCTTTTCCGACCAAGGAGCGTCCAGAGAATCACCCCAGATGGACATTGTCTGCTCAAGCCGGCTGCTACCGGCACACCAGGGAAAGAAGCAATGTTCGGATGGATGTCTGCTCGCGCGGAGCAAAAAGACGGGAGGCATGGGTTCGCCGGCCTGTCACGTGCTGCCACAAGTGTCGAGGCGGGCCTGATCGCGGGAACCAGCGTGGCCACAGCCATGGGCTGGCGCCCGGTCGAGGCCATCGCCGAGGGCGATAAGGTCCTGACTTTCGATTCAGGCCTTCAAACCGTGCATAAGGTCAGCCGCATTCGTCTTTGGAGCGCTGAAGACGACTGCCCGCGCCAGTTCTGGCCGCTCGAAGTGCCTGCGGGTGCACTGGGCAACCGCGACGTGATGCACGTTCTGCCCGGCCAGAACGTCATGATCGAAAGCGACGCCGCAGAGGATCTTTACGGCGATCCGTTTTCGCTGATCCCAGCCGAGGCTATAGAGGGCACCAACGGGGTCGAGCGTGTGCCCCCGCAAGGCGATATCGAGGTCATCGTTCTGCACTTTGCCGACGATCAGATCGTCTTTGCCAACAACGGCGCACTGTTTTTCTGCCCGGCTTGCCACGATGTGCTGCAAGCGGCGGCAAGCTCGGAGCAAGCCCGCCCGCATTACGCGATCCTGCCAATGGACGAGGCGCGCTTTCTCGCCGTTCATCTTGAAGAAGAAGCAACCACCGACCGCACATATTCCCCCCAGGATGTGTGGGCGGCGGCTGCGCCGGCTTGATTTTCACAGACGGGGTCAGGCCGTAAAGAGGCCCGCGCGGTGAACTCGCCACCGCGCGGGTCTGACGTTTTTCGGGATCAATGAGGCCGCGACCTAGGCGGCCTGATCTTCCTGCGTGCCGAACCGGCCATAGAAGCTCTGGTTCTTATCCGCCATCTCGCGCAGAAGCGCGGGCGTGGCAAAGCGCTCCCCAAACTTCTCGGTCAACTGATCGCACCGCTCGGCGGCATAGGGCGCGCCAATGATGTCCAGCCACGCGAACGGACCGCCCGACCAGGGCGCAAAGCCCCAGGCGAGTATGGCACCCACGTCACCTTCACGGATATCCTCCAGCACGCCTTCTTCCAGCGCGCGCACCGCTTCGAGCACCTGTGCGAACATCAGGCGATGCTGCACTTCGATCAGGTCGGGCTGCACTTCGGCATGGGGATACTTCTCCGCCAGGCCGGGCCAGTAACCCTGACGCTTGCCCTTCTCGTCATAGTCGAAGAAGCCTGCGTTGGATTTACGTCCCAGACGGCCTTCGCCTTCCATCCAGAAGATCACCTCGTCTACAGCGGCATCGGGATATTCATCGCCCATCGCCGCCTTCGTCGCCCGCGCGATCTTGGCGCCCAAGTCGATCGAGGTCTCGTCGACCAGTTGCAGCGGCCCCACGGGAAAGCCCAGCTGGCGCGCCGCATTGTCGATCAGCGCAGGCGTCACACCTTCGGCCACCATGCGGATGCCCTCGTTGATATACGGAATGATGCAGCGGTTGCAGTAGAAGAACCGCGCGTCGTTGACGGCGATCGGCGTCTTCTTGATCTGGCGGACGTAATCCAGCGCTTTCGCCACCGCGCGCGGCCCGGTCTCCTTACCCTTGATGATCTCCACCAGCATCATCTTCTCGACGGGCGAGAAAAAGTGGATCCCGATGAAGTTCTCGGGCCTATCAGACGCCTTGGCCAGTTCCGTGATCGGCAGGGTCGAGGTGTTGGTCGCAAAGATGCAGTCGTCGCCCACGACCTTCAGCACGTTCTTGGTAACCTCGGCCTTCACGCCCGGGTCCTCGAACACCGCCTCAATGATCAGGTCGCAGCCCGTGAGCGCGTCATAATCGGTGGTCGCGGTGATCAGATCCAGCGTCGCCGCCTTCTTCTCTTCCGTGGCCTTGCCGCGCTTGATGCCCTTGTCCATGTAGTCGGCGGTATAGGCCTTCCCCTTGTCGGCGGCGTCCTGTTTCTGGTCGATCAGCACGACCTGCATGCCTGCCATGGCCGAGACAAGCGCGATGCCCGCGCCCATCATGCCCGCGCCCATGACGCCGACCTTCTTCACCTTCTGGTCCGGCACGTCGGGGCGGTTTGCACCCTTCTCCAGCTTTTCCTTGTTGATGAAGAGCGAGCGGATCATCGCGGAGGATGAGGGGTTCATGAGCACATTGGTAAACCACCGCGCCTCGATCTTGATGGCCGTGTCGAAGGGCACCAGCGCGCCTTCATAGACCGCACTCAGCAGCGCCTTGGCTGCCGGAAACGCCCCTTGCGTCTTGCCATGCACCATGGCCGAGGCACCGACGAAAGTCATGAAGCCCGCCGGGTGATAGGGTGCGCCACCAGGCATCTTGTAACCCTTTTCGTCCCACGGCTTGACGATGGTGGGGTTCGACAGGACCCACTCCTTCGCCTTGTCCAGCAGCTCTTCGGGGGCTACCACCTCGTCGACCACCCCGGCGCTTTTCGCCTTCTTGGGGTCGTTCAGCTTGCCTTCGAGCAAGAGCGGAGAGGCCGCCATCGCGCCCATCTTGCGCACCAGCCGCGTGGTGCCGCCCATCCCGGGGAAAATGCCGACCATGATTTCCGGCAGGCCGATCTTGGCCTTGGGGTTGTCGGCGGCGAAAATCCGGTGACAGGCCAGCGGGACCTCAAGCCCGATGCCAAGCGCGGTGCCCGGCAGACAGCAGGCAATCGGCTTGCCGCCCTTGTTCTTATCGTCCATCCCGCCGCGCTCGATCTTGCGCAGGATGCCGTGCATCCGCATCAGGCCTTCGAAGAGACCCTTCTCGGGCTCGTCGCCGGCCATGTCTTTCATCCGCGCGATGATGTTGAGGTCCATACCCCCGGCGAACGTGCCTTCCTTGCCGGAGGTCAGCACGATTCCCTTCACTGCGTCATCGGCAAGCGCGTCGTCGATCAGCGCCTCGAGGTCGAAAAAGCCCTGCTCGTTCATCACGTTCATCGACTTGCCGACCGTGTCCCAAGTGATCACGGCAACGCCATCGGCGCCTTTTTCCATCGTGAAATCAGTCATTGTTCTATTCCTTCCTGTCCGGCTCACACGCGCTCGATGATCGTCGCGGCGCCCATGCCCGACGCAATGCAAAGCGTGGCAAGGCCCGTTTCCTTGTCGGTGCGCTCCATCTCGTCCAGAAGCGTGCCGATGATGATGGCACCCGTGGCCCCCAGCGGGTGACCCATGGCGATCGACCCGCCATTCGGGTTCACCAATGCGGGGTCCACGTCAAAGGCTTGCATAAAGCGCAGCACGACCGACGCGAAGGCCTCGTTCACCTCGAAAAGATCGATATCGCCGATCTCCATGCCGCTGTCGGCAAGGATCTTCTGCGTCGCGGGCACTGGCCCGGTCAGCATGATCGTCGGATCTGTCCCGATCTTACAGGTTTGGCGGATGCGCGCGCGCGGCTTCAGGCCCCACTTTTCGCCGAATTCCTTGGAGCCGATCAGCACTCCGGCAGAGCCGTCCACGATACCCGAGGAGTTCCCGGCATGGTGAATATGGTTGATCTTCTCGAGATGCGGGTACTTGAGCTTGGCCACGGCATCGAAGCCGGGCATCACCTCACCCATTTGCTGAAAGCTGGGGTTGAGGCTGCCCAAAGCCTGCATGTCGGTGCCCGGGCGCATGTACTCGTCATGATCGAGGATCGTCAGGCCGTTTTGGTCCTTCACCTCGATGATCGACTTGGCAAAGCGCTTGTCCTCCCAAGCCTCCGCCGCGCGCTTCTGGCTTTCCACGGCCAACGCGTCGGCTTGATCGCGGTTGAAGCCATACTCGGTCGCGATGATGTCCGCTGAGATGCCCTGTGGGACGAAGTAGGTTTTCATTGCCACGCTGGGATCTACGGCGATGGCCGCGCCGTCGCTGCCCATGGCCACACGGCCCATCATCTCCACGCCGCCGGCAATATAGGCTTCGCCTGCGCCGCCCTTGACCTGGTTCGCGGCCAGGTTCACGGCCTCCATGCCCGATGCGCAAAAGCGATTGATCGCAAGGCCCGGGATCGACTCGTCGAGATCCGAGGCCAGTACGGCGGTCCGCGCCAGGCACCCGCCCTGTTCCATCACCTGCGTGACGTTGCCCCAGATTACGTCCTCTACAGCGTGGCCCTCCAGTCCGTTACGCTCTTTGAGGGCGTTTAGCACCTCGGAACTCAGCCTTACGGCGGTCACTTCATGCAGTGCGCCGTCCTTGCGGCCTTTCCCGCGCGGGCTGCGCACGGCGTCGTAGATATAGGCATCAGACATTTTGTTTCCTTTCTCAGGCCCGATCCGACGGATTGCCGGGCATCAGGTCATAGGGGTGTTTCCATCCGGGTGTGTTTTCGATGTTCGAAAGCCACCGGTCGATATGGGGCCAAGCCGCGCGGTCGAAACCGAAGGGCTCGGGGTAAAAGAGGTAAGAGCAGCAGGACATGTCGGCGTTGGTGATCGCATCACCGACAATCCAGTCACGACCGCCGAGATGTGCATCGAGCGACGCGTAAGCGGCCTTGAGCCGCCCCTGCATGAATGAAATGACCTCCGCCGGTCGCTTTTCCTCGGGCAGGAAGTTCATCAGGAACCGCGTCATCCCGGCCTGAGAGCTGAGCTTGTGGTTATCCCAGAAGACCCACCGCATCACCTCGCGGCTCTCCTCGGGCGTCTTACCGCCGAACTTGCCGGTCTTCTCGGTCACGTACATCTGCATGACGCCCGATTGCGTCAGCGTGACGTCACCATCCACCAGCACAGGCACCTCGCCCATGACGTTGAGCTTTCGAAACTCTTCCGTGCGTGTCTCGCCGCCGAAGAAATCAACAAAAACGGGCTCCCAGTCTAGCCCGGCGAGTTCCATCGGCAGCGCCGCCTTGTAGGCATTTCCCGACTCGCCCATGCAGTAAAGCTTGATCGTCATTTCGGTTTTCCCGTCGTTGCGCGCGTGGCCACCGCCGGATGTGTGAATTCATGGAGAGGTGAAAGCACCGGTCTTTCGCTGTTCCATGAATGCTCGCGTCCGAGGCGTCCCACGATTACGGCTCTTGCGGTCTTCTGCCAGCTCATAGCGACCTCGAAATCAGTTCTTTCATGATCTCGTTTGTGCCGCCGTAGATCCGCTGGACCCGCGCGTCCGCCCACATCTCGGCGATGTCATACTCGGCCATGTAGCCATAGCCGCCATGCAGCTGCACACAGGCATCGAGCACCTCGAACTGCGTGTCGGTCAGCCAGTACTTGGCCATCGCGGCCTTCTCCACGCTAAGCTTTCCGTGCAGATGCTCCTCAATGCACTCATCGAGAAAGGCGCGGCAGACCTTGGTCTTGGTCAGGCACTCGGTCAGCGTAAAGCGGATTGTCTGGAACTTGTCGAATATGGGAGCGCCGAATGCTTCGCGCTCTTTGGTGTAGGCAATGGTGCGGTCCACCCCGCCTTCCAACGCACCCTGCGCACCGCAGGCGATAATTAGCCGCTCCTGCGGAAGCTGCTCCATCATCTGGTAGAACCCGCGGCCCTCTTCGCCGCCGAGTATGTTTTCCGGCGGCACTTCGACGTTGTCGAAAAACAGCTCAGATGTGTCTCCGGCTTTCAGCCCGTTCTTGTCGAGGTTGCGACCGCGCGAAAACCCCTCGGCGCCCTCCGTTTCGACGGCGACCAGAGAGATACCCTTGGCACCTTCCTTGGGGTCGGTCTTGGCGGCGACGATGATCAGCTCGGCATGCTGGCCATTGGTGATGAAAGTCTTCTGCCCCGACAGCCGATACGCGTTGCCGTCACGGATGGCCCTGGTCTTCATTCCCTGCAGGTCCGATCCCGCGCCGGGCTCGGTCATGGCCAGCGCGCCCACCAACTCGCCCGAGGCCATTTTGGGCAGCCAGCGTTTCTTCTGCTCTTCGCTGCCGTAGGCGAGGATATAATGCGCCACGATCCCGGAATGAATCGGGTTGCCCCAACTTGCGAGATTGGCGCGGCTCTGTTCGATACAGATCACCGCCTCATGGCCGAAATCGCCACCCGCGCCGCCGTATTCCTCGGGGATCGATGGGCATAGCAGGCCGAGCTCACCGGCCTGTTGCCAGATCTCGCGGTCCATGATGCCGGCCTTCCGCCAGCGATCGAAATGCGGCGCCCATTCATCGGTGATGAACTTCGCCGTCATCTCGCCCAGCATCTGGTGCTCGTCCGTCATCCAGCCAGCCATGGCAGGGCCTCCCTTTACTTCTTGCGCTCGTCCAGCTCGGAATTGAAGATCCGGAGCCTGTGGCCAAACGTGTCCTCGTCGATCACGCTGTCGAAATTCTCAAAGAGGAACGACAGCGCCTCGCCCTCATCGAGCCCCGCCTCCTGCGCAAAACGGCGCAGGCGACGATAGCCATCCTCGGTCATCGCCGCGTTGAACCGGCGTGTCAGGCGAAAACGTTTCGGCATGATCCCTCCCGTCGTGACAAAGGCGCCCGTAGGCCGTGCTTCAGCGCGGCCCACCGGCTTGGTCATCTTCAGAACAGCTCGTCTTCCAGCTCCATCACAGGCTCCGCGCCGCTTTCGATGCGCGCAAGGTGCATCGCGGTCGCGGGCAGGCGGCGCTTCATGTAATAGCGCCCGGTTTTGATCTTCGACTGGTAGAAGCGCGTATCGCCCTCTCCGGCCTCGATCCCCTCATGCGCGGCCTTGGCCATCTGCGCCCACATCAGGCCGAGGCAGACGTGACCGAAGAGATGCATGAAGTCGTAAGAGCCCGCAAGCGCGGCATTGGGGTTCTTCATTCCGTTCTGCATGAAGAACATCGCCGCCTGCTGCAGATCTTTAGAGGCCGCCTTGAGCGGGTCGAGGAAATCGGCCTTGAGCGCTTCGTTGCCCTCGTTGTCCTTCAGGAAAGCCTTCACCATTTCAAAGAAGGCCATGACGTGCTTGCCGCCATCCTGCGGCAGCTTGCGGCCCACGAGGTCCAGCGCCTGCACGCCATTGGCACCTTCGTAGATCATGGCGATCCGGGCGTCGCGTGCGAACTGGGACATGCCCCATTCCTCGATATAGCCGTGCCCGCCGTAGACCTGCTGGGCGCGGATCGTCATGTCGAAGCCCTCATCGGTCAGGAAGCCTTTGATGATCGGCGTCAGCAGGCTGACGATGCCCTCTGCGGCGGCGTCCTTGCCGCGGTGGCTCTGGTCGATCATCTGGCTACCCCAGAGCAGGAAGGCGCGCGCGCCCTCGACAAAGCTTTTCTGGTCCAGCAGCGCCCGGCGGATATCGGGATGCACGATCAGGGGATCTGCCGGGCCATCAGGGTTTTTCGCGCCCGTCACATCGCGGCCCTGCAGGCGGTCCTTGGCATAGGCCAGCGCGTTCTGATAGGCGACGTCGGCCTGTGCCACGCCCTGCATGCCCACGCCGATCCGCGCTTCGTTCATCATGGTGAACATCGCGCGCATGCCCTTGTGCTCTTCACCCAGAAGATAGCCCGTGGCCTCGTCATAGTTCATCACGCAGGTCGAATTGCCGTGAATCCCCATCTTCTCTTCGAGCTTGCCGCAGGACACGCCGTTGCGCTCGCCCAGTGTGCCGTCTTCCTTGACGATGAATTTCGGCACGATGAAAAGGCTTACACCCTTGATGCCCTCGGGGCCGCCGGGGATCTTGGCCAGCACCAGGTGGATGATGTTGTCGGCCATGTCGTGCTCGCCCGACGAGATGAAGATCTTCTGTCCCGAAATCTTGAAGCTGCCGTCGGCCTGTGGCTCGGCCTTGGTGCGCATCAGGCCAAGGTCGGTGCCGCAATGCGGCTCGGTCAGATTCATGGTGCCGGTCCATTCGCAGGAGGCCATTTTCGGCAGATACGTGGACTTCTGATCTTCCGACCCGTGTGCCAGTATCGCCGAGGCCGCCCCATGTGTCAGGCCCTGATACATGGTGAACGCCTGGTTTGCGGCGGAAGAAATCTCGCCCACGGCGGTGTAGATGATATAGGGCATGTTCTGCCCGCCATATTCCTCGGGCAGATCAAGTGCGGTCCAGCCGCCGTCGCGCACCTGGTCGAAGGCCTCCTTGAAGCCGGTGGGCGTGCGCACGACGCCGTTTTCCAGCGTGCAGCCTTCGGTGTCGCCCACCGCATTGAGCGGGGCGAGCACTTCCGAGGCGATCTTGCCGGCCTCTTCCAGAACCGCACCGGTGAAATCGGGCTCAAGCTCGGCATATCCGGGCGTGTCGGTCTGGCTCACTTTCAGGACGTCGTGCAGAATGAACTGCATGTCTTTCGTGGGTGCGGTGTAGCTGGGCATCTTTATCCTCCCGTAAAACGTCGAATGGGTCTGGCCGGTTACTCGGCGGCCTTTGGTGTCTGGCGAAGCGAGGCGATCATCTTTTCCCCCCACTTCATCTGGTCCTTCAGATCCGTGATGGCGGCGTTAAGCTCGTCACGCTGGCGCAAGAGGTCGTTCAGGCGCTGCTGGGCAAGCTCGTAGGTCTGCGTCAACTGGGTCAGTTGCTGGTCGCCCTTGTAATACAGGTCCAGCAGCTGACGGATTTCTTCAAGGCTGAAGCCGAAGCGCTTGCCGCGCAGAATAAGCTTGAGCCGCGCGCGGTCGCGCTTGGTGAAAAGCCGTTTTTGGCCACGGCGCTCGGGAAAGAGCAGTTCCTTGCTTTCGTAAAAGCGCAGCGTGCGCGGCGTCACGTCGAAGGCATCGCACATTTCGCGGATGGTCATGGTTTCGTTACTCATGGTCTGGCTCGCTGTCCGGTGTGAACTCGCAGCCTATCTGGAAGCGTTGTTCTTTCGTTACAACAGATAACCAGCTTGACGTAACAGGTACGTCGCGTCACTTTTGAGTTGACGTAAGATAAGGCAAGGTAAAGCGTGTTTTTGCCTAATTTTGTAACTTGAAGCTTTCGCCTTTTCGACCGTCGGCGAACGGAATCGCTCAGTCGACAGAGCGGGCAGTGGCGTCGCGCATCTCGGTCAGTTCGGAAATCGATTGTTCAAGCTGGGCCTTTTGCTCGTTCAGATCGGCCAGCTGTCGATCGGCCAGCGTGATCCACTCCCTGAGCTGTGCATCGGTGCCTTTTTCCTCGTAGATCAGCAGCCATTGGCGGATCTCTTCAAGGGCGAAGCCCCACCGGCGACCGCGCAGGATCAGGGTCATGCGCGCGACCTCCTTGGGGCCGTAGAAACGAGACCGACCGTCGCGCTCGGGGCTGATCAGCTCAATATACTCGTAGTACCGAAGGGTGCGCGGCGTCACATCGAACTTCGCGCACATCTCCTTGAACGACAAACGCTGTTCAGCCATAGCGGTCCCTCCCATGGCGAAATTCTATTTAAGTCACAAGAGCAGGGCAACAGGTACCCTTGCAGCTTTCGCGCATTCAGGCCCATAAAGGCCGCGAATTTCAGGCCGGAGCAGGGCATGGACAAAAAGAAGATAGCCGAACAGTTCATCGGGGCGATCCCGCATTCCCGCGCGCTGGGCATGCAATTGACTGACGTCGGCGAAGGAACGGCGGAAATCGAGATGGCCTACGACGAACGCTTCGTGGGCGATCCCGAAACCGGGGTGATCCATGGCGGGGCGGTTTCCGCCCTGATGGACACATGTTGCGGCGCGGCGGCGATGAGCCATCCCAATTCGCCCGGCGGCACGGCCACGATAGATTTACGTATCGACTACATGCGTCCCGCGACACCGGGCCAGAAGATCCGTGCGCGGGCCGAATGCTATCATATCACGCGCTCCGTGGCGTTCTTGCGGGCAACCGCGATGGACGATGACGAAAGCCGGCCCGTCGCGCAGGCCACCGGAAGCTTCACGGTGGAGAGCGAGCCATGAGCCGAAGACCCCCCGATCCGGTGCAGGTGGTCAAGCAACGCCGCGATGCGGCGCTCCACGCGCTGGTCACGGGCGTGCCCTACATCAACTTTCTGGGCATCGAATTCGACCGCCGCGGCGATGAACTGACCGCGATCATGCCCTTCGACGAAAAGCTGATCGGCAATCCTCTCCTGCCTGCGCTGCATGGCGGCGCGACAGCGGCATTTCTGGAAGTTACGGCCATCATCGGCCTGAGCTGGGCGATGCTCTGGGACGATATCGAAAGCGGTAAGCTGGACCCCGACACTCTGGTGGCGGGCACCCTTCCGCGCCTGCCCAAGACCATCGACTTCACCGTGGATTACCTTCGATCGGGCCTGCCGCGCGATGCCTATGCCCGCGCGCAGGTGACGCGTTCGGGACGCCGATATGCCTCGGTCAAGGTCGAGGCATGGCAGGACAACCGTGCACGCCCCTTCGCGCAGGCCACGGCGCATTTCGTCATGCCCCGCCGCGATGGCTGATATCCCGCCGCCCTCGGCGCCGATCACGCACCGCCGGGTCCTTGCCATCTCGATCCCCATTGTGCTGTCGAACGCCACCGTCCCGATCCTCGGCACCGTCGATACCGCCGTGGTCGGCCAGATGGGAGAGGCCGTGCCCATCGGCGCGGTGGGCATCGGTGCCATTATCCTCAGCGCGCTCTACTGGGTTTTCGGCTTTTTGCGCATGGGCACCACTGGCCTGACCAGTCAGGCCCATGGGGCAGGGCAGACAGGCGAGGTCGCAGCCATGCTCACCCGCGCGCTGATGATCGGGCTGGCGGGAGGTATTGCGGTCATCGCTTTGCAGTCGCTCCTCTTTCGCGGCGCATTCCTCGTTTCGCCCGCCAGCGCCGAGGTCGAGGCTCTGGCGCGCGACTATATGCAAATCCGCGTTTGGAGCGCACCGGCCATCATCGCGCTTTACGGCGTGACCGGCTGGCTCATCGCGCAGGAACGCACCACCGCCGTTCTGGTGCAGCAGGTGGCGATGAACGGCATCAACATCCTTCTGGACCTGTGGTTCGTGTTGGGCCTCGACTGGGGCGTCACCGGCGTCGCCTGGGCCACCTTCATCGCGGAATGGTCGGGGCTTCTGTTGGGCCTCTGGCTTTGCCGCGCGGCGTTTCGCGTGCCCGCCTGGCGCGACTGGCCACGCGTCTTCCACGCCCCCCGCCTTCGCGAGATGATTGCGGTGAACCGCGACATCCTGCTGCGCTCGCTCATGCTGCAGGGGATCTTCGTGTCATTTCTCTTCATCGGCGGCGATTTCGGCGACGTGACGCTCGCCGCCAATCAGGTCTTGCTGCAATTCCTGCATATCACCGCCTACGCCCTCGATGGCTTCGCCTTCGCCGCCGAGGCGCTGGTCGGGCAGGCCTTTGGTCGGGGTGACCGTGCCCGCCTCAGGCGCGGGGCGCTTCTTGCCTGTCTGTGGGGCGGTATCATCACGCTGGGCCTTTGTGCGGTCTTCGCTGTTTTCGGACGGACCATCATCGACCTGATGACGACCGCCGAAGGCGTGCGGGAGGCGGCGCGTGTCTATCTTGTTTACATGGTTTTTGCCCCGGCGCTGGGTCTGGCCTCGTGGATGCTCGACGGAATCTTCATCGGCGCGACGCGGGCAAGGGACATGCGCAATATGATGGCGATCAGTCTGGTCATCTATATTATGTCGGTCGTGACGCTGGTGCCGTTGCTGGGCAACCATGGCTTATGGCTGTCGCTGTTGATCAGCTTCGTGGCCCGCGGCATCACGCTTGGACTGCGCTATCCAAGCCTCGAGCGTAGCGTGGCGAGCTCAATTTGATCAAATTCTGAATTCTGCGCTGGAATTCGCGGCGTGTGGCGGTATGTGTCTGGGCCAAGGGCAGTTTTCGGCGCAGGAGGTCCCATGTCTCAGCCCCCTATCCGCATCGCGATCAATGGCTTTGGCCGGATCGGCCGCACCCTTCTGCGGATCCTTCTGCGCGACGCGCCAGAGTTTGAACTGGTCTGCATCAACGAGATCGAGCCGCTGTCGACCTGCGCCTATCTTTTTCAGTATGACAGCGTCTTCGGACCGTGGCCCGAAGAGGTGCGCGGCGAAGACGGTGTTCTGCAGGTCGGCGCGCGCCGCATCCCCTTTCATGCGGAAAAGGATATTCGCGCCCTCGACCTCAACGGCGTGGATATTGTGCTGGAATGCACCGGCATGGGCGGCAAGCGCGCCATGGCCGAACGTGGCATCGCGGCGGGCGCGCGCAAGGTGCTGGTGTCCGGGCCGTCTGCCGAGGCTGATGTGACGCTGGTCTTGGGGGCCAATGCCGACAGCTACGCCGGCGAGGCGATCGTGTCGAACGCGTCCTGCACCACCAATGCCCTGGCCCCGCTGGCGCGCCTGCTCGACGAGGCCTTCGGCTTGCAAAGCGGCCAGATGACGACGGTGCACTGCTACACAGGCAGCCAACCGACCGTGGACAAGCCTCGCGCCGCGCCTGAACGAAGCCGTGCGGCGGCCCTGTCGATGGTGCCCACGACCACCAGCGCACAGCATCAGACCGGCCTTGTTTTGCCTCATCTTGCCGGCCGGATCGAGGCGCGCGCCGTTCGTGTGCCCACGGCAAGCGTCAGTTGCATCGACTTTACCGTCGATCTGCGCGACCGCCCGTCCGGGGCTGAGATCAACGCGCTTTTGCGTGACGCGGCCACATCCGGCAAGGTCTTTGGCTGGACCGAGGCACCGTTGGTCAGTTCGGATCTGCGCGGGCGGTCGGAATCCATCGTCATGGTCGGGCCGGAAACCTCGGTCTCTTGCGGAGGCCTGGCGCGGGTTTTCGGCTGGTACGACAACGAATGGGGCTTTTCGTGCCGCATGCTCGACATGGCTCGCACTATGGCTGCCAGTGACTGAAAACAAGATTTAAGTATTTCCTCAGCTTTTCGTGGTCTTTGAGCGGATGCAGTAACCTTTTCGCCCGGTCAGCGCCGGGCAGGGACTTCCGTTATGGCCACGACGTTCAACGTCATTTCTCTTGGCAATCTTGCCAGCATAGATCCTACCGAGGGCAATACCGTCGCCGGGAATGCCGGCGCGATCCTCGGCACCTACGGCTCAGCTGGCGCGCCCTTGCATCAGCAAGTGCAGCAATTGACGCCGGGATCTTTCAGCGGTGGCGATCCGGCCAATTACGACACGGACAACACCATCTCGAACGACACGTTCCGAATTGATGGCGGCGCGCTTCAGACATTCGACGCGGTTGCGGCCTATACCGCGACCATCACCTATATCGACGGCACGACCGCAACGATCACGGCTGTCATCATCCAGGATACCGCAGGCAACACCTATCTCGCGCCACGCCTGACGCAGAACGCCAGTCAGGACAGCCTCGAAGCCGCGCCAATCCAATCCATTTCGCTCGACAGCGTATTCTCCAACGATGCGAATTTCGGCGCGGATCGCGATCCGGGCGACTTCATCGAGCCGGTCGATGGCACCGCTGGCGCCGACAGCATCGGCGCCGGGTTCGTCGATGCGCAAGGCAACCAGATCGGGTCCGGCGACGACTATGTACTTGCTGGGTCGGGCGACGATACAATCGAAACCGGCGCGGGCGCCGACACGATCGAAGCCGGGGACGGCGATGATCTGATCGACGCAGGTGCCGGCGCGGATTCCGTGAGTGGCGGGGCGGGCGACGACACTTTCGTCGGCGGCGCAGGGGCCGACACGTTCGATGGCAACGCTGGCAGCGACAAGCTGGATTATTCCGCGTCCGGCGCAGCGGTGAACGTCAATCTCGACACCTTCACCGCCTCGGGCGGCGATGCGCAGGGCGACGTCATCGCGAATATCGAAGATGTCGAAGGTTCAGACTTCAACGACACGCTCACAGGCTATGACGGCACCTTCGACGGGCGCGGCATCAGCAACATTCTCGACGGCGGCGCGGGCGATGACCTGATCGACGGGCGCGGTGGCGACGACATCCTGACCGGGGGCACGGGCAATGACACCCTGACAGGCGGTACGGGCGATGACTTGTTTGTCTATGATCCGGGTGACGGATCCGACACGATCACCGATTTCAATTTCGGCACGACGGGCACGATTTCGGACGGTGACGCGTCCAATAACGATTTCATCAACCTCAGCGGTTTCTACGACAATCTGTCAGAGCTTTACGCCGATCAGGCCGACGATGGCGTGCTCAATCAATCCAACACCACCGATACCAAGGGCCGATCGGTCGATTACTCGGACAATACGCAATTCGGCGGTGAAAGCCTCACCTTTTCAGGTGCGAGCGCGGACAATACCTCTTTCACCGCGGAGAATACGGGCGTGGTCTGCTTTGCTAAGGGCACACGTATTTCGGTCCCCGGCGGAGCTTGCGCGATCGAGGATCTCAGGCCCGGAATGGCGGTGCTGACACGCGATGCCAGGCCACAGACGGTGCAATGGGTCGGTAGTACCAATGTCGACACGGCGCGTATGTCGCGCGATCCCGGCTGCCGGCCGGTTCGGCTGCGCAAGGGATGTTTCGGGGCCGAGCGCGATCTGCTTGTTTCGGCTCAGCATGGCCTTCTGATGTACTGTCCCGCGAGCAAGGAAGAGGTTTTTATTCGCGCCACGCATCTCGCCCGTATGCGCGGCGGCACAGTCCGGATTGCGCGCGGCGTGCGGATGTTGCGCTATTACCACCTGCTTCTGGATCGCCATCAGGTGATCCTTGCGAACGGCGTCTGGGCCGAAAGCCTATATCCCGGCCCAATGGCCCTGCGCATGATGCCGCCCACGGGCCGGGCCGATCTGCTCGTCGCGATGCATGGTCTGCTTCTGCACCAGGGCAAGCGCGACTACGGCCCCGCCGCCCGTCGTTATCTGCGGATGGCGGACGTGAAATCCCTGCATTTGCGTGATCTTTCCGCGCCTTCGGTGATGACCTTACGCAATGGCGCGCGCGCTTGCGGCGCGGCGCGTCGGCGTCTGCCTCAGGAGTTTGGTGACGCTTCCTGATCCTCGAGCGGTTCGATGAGCTGTGGCCCGCTTGCGCGATTGGAATTGACCGTGCGGCCAACTCTGTGCAACGCCATTGCATCCTCGGGCGCCGCCTGCATCAGCCGCGCCGCCCCGTGCCCGGCCTCGCCCAGCCAGAGCGGCCAGTCCGCCTCGGTCACCACCACGGGCATCCGGTGATGGATCTTCGACATCGCCGTGTTCGCTGCCGTCGTCACGATGGCGCAGGTCTGCATCGGTTCCTCGCCCTTGTCCCAGACCTGCCAGATCCCGGCGAAGGCCAGCAGATCACCGTCCTTGGGATAGATGTACCATGGCAGGCGATTGCCATCGGCGTCTTTGGTCCATTCGTAAAACCCGGTCGCGGGAATCAGGCAGCGCCTTGTGCGCACAGCCGCCTTGAAGGCGGCCTTGTCCGCCACCGTCTCCGCGCGCGCATTGATAAGCAACGGGCCATCGGTCGGGGTCTTGTACCATTGCGGCACGAATCCCCAACGCATGGACCCTAGACGCCGCGCATTGACCTCCGATGTCACGACATGCACTTGCGTGGTGGGACAGACATTGAAATTCGGCACCTCGGGCAGGGCGTTGGCAGGTGCGGCCCGGAAAAGCTGCGCCATCGCGTCATTGGGCATGGTAATCGCGAAGCGTCCGCACATCAGCGCAGCACGCCCGAGTAAAGCAGCAGGCCCCAAGGCAGGAGGGCGGCCTCGACCTTGGACCAGAGCGCGCCGAAGGCCATCGGATCCATGCCCGTGCCTTTGGCGATCTCGGCCAGGCTGCGCCGACCGTCAACCGCCGCGATCAGGTGCGCGGCGTCACGCGGCAGGCTGAGACGTCCCGTGATTCCGTCCGTGTCGAGCTTCGGCGTTTGACCCGTCGCCGCCGCCCGCGCCAGGGCTGCGGCATCGACGCCCTTGAGCTGCGGCACCAGCGCGCGATTTCGCCCGCTGGCAGGCGTGCGGGCGTCCTCCAGCGCCACGGCGTAGCCGGTATGCGTGCGGATCGTCCCGTGAAGCTGTTCGGCGAGGGCCATTGCCGTGACCGGATCGATGTGGTCCGGGACGGGGACGAGCCGCGAAAGATCGTACAACACGGGCAGGGTGAAACCCGACAGCGCCCAGCCGGTGCGCGTCAGCGTCTCGACCAACGTGCCGACATCGAACGCCCGGTCCTGGCTATGCAGAAGCAGGTCGTAGAACCCTGCTTCGCCCGCTTCGTGGTCGTTTAGGTTGGGATTGCACTTGAAAGGATGCCCATCGGGCAGCCGCGCGAAAAGCGCGCGCGCCGCCTTCAGCCGCGCCTCGGGCGGTTGGCCTGCAAAAAGCGTACCGAATGCGGCCTGCAAAGGATAGACGCCCGATCGGCCGTAAGGGGCGTAGACCATGAATCCCATACCCCCGCCGGGCGCCAGCGCGTCCCGCAACGCCGCGAAACCGGCCTCCGGCTCCGGCAGGTGGTGCAATACGCCACAGCAATCAATGTAATCGAAAGGCCCCATGGCTGCCGCCTCGAGAAGGGAGCCGGTCTGAAACGTGATGCCGGTCAGCCCCCGCGTTTTCGCTCTCGCCTCCGCAACCTCGCGCGATGCGCGCGACAGGTCGATATAGGTGGCCTCGTATGGTTTGCCGTACCGCGTCAGAAGCGCGGTCAGCTGGATTAGCCCGTCGCCGGTACCGCCGCCCGCCACGAGAATGCGCAACGGCTTCGACCAGTCGCGCTGTCCGCCGAAGACATAGTGGTCGATCTCCTGCGGCAGCGAAGGCGAGCCGGTGATCAGCCGGGTCTGCTCATCCCGCGGGTCGCGCGCGGGATAGGGATAGGCTTCGTACTGATCGCGCACCTCGCTCATGGCGCGCAGGATAAGCGCCGCCCCTGCCGATGCAAGACCAGGAGATGTTCTTCTTGGCCGAAACACTCGATGGCCGTCCGGCCCTGCCAAAGCGCTTGACCGCATCCGGCGCGCACGGCATCACGATCTCATGCTGATCCTCAAGATTTTCCGACAAGACGAATGGCAGGCACTGCGCCGCGACGGCCACAGTGCCGGTGCGCCGGTCGACCTCGCCGACGGATTCATTCACCTGTCGACTCCGGAACAGGCGCCCGAGACTGCAGCGAAGCATTTCGGTGGTCAGGACGGGCTGATGCTTCTGGCTGTCGAAAGCGACAGGCTTGGCGACGACCTGCGCTGGGAGCCGTCGCGCGGCGGTGCGCTCTTTCCGCATCTTTACCGTTCTTTGCACATGAAAGACGTCGCTTGGGCACAGCCGTTGCCGCTTGAGGACGGCGTGCATCGCTTTCCGCCGGGCCTGTCATGACCCTGCCCGAGCGTCTGGGCCTCGCGCTGTTGCACCGGCTGGAGCCCGAACGCGCGCACGGGGCTGCGCTGATGGGGCTCAAGGCGGGTCTCGTGCCTTTGCCAGGGCTGGTCAGCGGCCCGCGCCTGCACTGCGAACTCGCCGGTCTGCGCCTTCCCAACCCCGTCGGGCTTGCGGCGGGATTCGACAAGAACGCGGTGGCGCTTTCGGCGCTCAGCCGGGCCGGCTTCGGCTTTCTCGAAGCCGGGGCAGTCACACCACGGCCCCAGCCGGGTAACCCGCGTCCGCGTCTCTTCCGGCTGAGCGAGGATCGCGCGGTGATCAACCGCTTCGGTTTCAACAACGAGGGCATGGAGGCCGTTTGCGCGCGCCTTGCCAAACGTCCGCGCGATGCGGTGATCGGCCTCAATCTCGGGGCCAACAAGGACAGCGCCGACCGGGCGGAGGATTTCGCGCGTGTGCTGGCGCGCTGCGGGCCCTTTCTCGATTTCGCTACCGTCAACGTCTCCTCGCCGAACACCGAAAAGCTGCGCGACCTGCAGGGCGCCGCAGCGCTGTCCGCACTGCTCAAGGGCGTGATGGAGGCGCGGGACTGGCTGGAAAGGCCTATCCCGGTCTTTCTCAAGATCGCGCCGGATCTTGACGACACCGCCCTTGGCGACGTGGCCGAGGTGGCGCAAGCGTCGGGCGTGTCGGCGATCATCGCGACCAACACGACGCTGGACCGGGACGGCTTGCAAAGCCAGATGCGGGACGAGGGCGGCGGACTTTCCGGTGCGCCGCTCTTTGAAAAATCCACTCGGGTGCTGGCGCGGCTCAGCCAGCTGACCGAGGGAAAGCTGCCGCTTGTCGGTGTGGGTGGCATAGGTTCGCCGGAAGATGCCTACGCCAAGATCAAGGCGGGCGCCAGCGCGGTGCAGCTTTACTCCGCACTGGTCTACGAGGGGATCGGGCTCGTGCCGCGCATCGCGCGGGGGCTCGACCGCTTGCTCGACCGCGACGGGTTCGACAATGTGGCGCAGGCAGTCGGCAAGGAGAGAGACGCATGGCTCTGACGGTGATCTGGCACAATCCGCGCTGTTCGAAATCACGGCAAACCCTCGCGTTGCTTCAGGAGAAGGGCGTGGAACCGGAGGTGCGCAAGTATCTCGAAGATGCGCCCGACGAGGCCGAACTGCGCGAAGCCGCCGAGAAGCTTGGGCTCGGAGTGTCCGGCATGATGCGGCGCGGCGAGAAGGCCTGGAAAGAGTTGGGACTTTCGGAGCATGATCCTGACGATCGGCTGATCTCGGCCATGGCAGAGCACCCGATCCTGATCGAGCGCCCGATCGTTTTCGCAAAGGACCGGGCCGCAATCGGTCGCCCGCCCGAAGCGGTACTGGACATTCTTTAGGCGCGGAAGGCGGGAGAGACCCATGATCCGGGCGGTTCATACCTTTCTTGACGCGGTTGTCTTCGAGTTGGCCCGCCAGATGCGCTGGTCTTTCCTGCCGCCTCTCATGGTCTATTTCGCCGCCGGAGCGTCGGGCCTGACAGCCATCGTCGGGACATTCTACGTCAAGGAATATCTCGATTTCTCGGCTGCCTTTCTGGCCGGGCTGGTGTTTTGGGCTGGTATTCCCTGGGCGCTCAAGATGCCGCTGGGACACTTGGTGGACATCATCTGGAAATGGAAATGGCTTCTGATCTGGCTGGGCGCCGGATGCGTCGCGGCCAGCGTGATGATCATGTATTTCGCCATTACGCAGACCGAGATGATGCAGGCGATCATGCCGATCGGGTCCTGGTATGTGGCCAGCTACATCCTCGCGCCCTGCGGTCTGGTGCTTCAGGACGCGGTGGCGGACGCGATGAGCGTCGAGGCGGTGCCGCTTTACGACGAATTGGGTGCGGAAATTCCCGAAGACCAGTCCAAGGCGCTGCACACCACGATGCAGACGCTGGGGCGCTTCGCGCTGATCGGTGGCACCGTGGCGGTGGCGGTGATCAATATCTGGATGTTTTCCGGGATCGAGGCGATGGATCAGGCCGCCAAGGCCGACATTTACGCGCGCATCTATTTTACGGCCCTGATCATTCCCGCCCTGTCGGTCAGTGGCGTGGTGCTCGCGGGGCTGCTGCGCCGCTTCGGCGCGCAAAGCGCCGAGTTGCCACCGCCGACCGAGACAACGCCCAACTGGTGGTACTTCGGCGGCGGCGGCGCCTTTGTCGCGCTGTCGCTGATCGTCGGGTTGGGGCAGGTGCCCTACGGGCAAGAGATCATCTTCGTCGGGTCGATGAGCATCGTTTTGCTGCTCATGCGCCAGCTTGTCGAGGTCCTGCCGCGCCCCCAGGCCCGCACCCTTGTTGGAACGGCGATCATCATTTTCGTCTTTCGCGCAATTCCCGGGCCAGGCCAGGGGCAGACGTGGTTCCAGATCGACGTGCTGGGCTTCGATCAGCAGTTCCAGTCTATCCTGTCGCTGATCACGTCGGTCATGACGCTGGTGGTCATCGTCCTTTTGCGCCCCATGATGGCGCGCAAATCCATCGTCTGGATCGTCGTCGTGCTGACGCTTCTGGGCGGCGTTCTGATGCTGCCCAATATCGGACTTTACTACGGAGTTCAGAACTGGACCGCCGCCGTCACCGCAGGCATCGTGGACGCGCGGTTCATCGCTATTCTTGACACAGCAGTGGAAAGCCCGCTGGGACAGGTCGCGATGATACCGATGCTTGCGTGGATCGCGAGGAACGCCCCGCGTGAACTCAAGGCCACATTCTTCGCGGTGATGGCGTCTTTCACGAATCTTGCGCTTTCGGCGTCGAACCTCGGCACGAAATATCTTAACGAGGTCTATCTGGTCAGCCGGCAAGTGACCGACCGTGACACGGGTGCCGTAACCGTGGCCGCAGACTACAGCGAGCTTGGCTGGCTCTTGCTGACCGTGACGGCAATCGGCGTGGCGTTGCCCTTGCTGATCGTCTTCGTGGTGCAGAACACCGCTTTTCGCAGCCGGGAATAAGGCACCCATCGCGCGGAGGAACAAATCTTCGTCGGTCCGGATGAAACGGCCAGTCGCACGCGGCTGAAGACGGCCGTATTGGTTTCTGGTGCCTGCCTTTACCGACATGAAACCCGACAGGCATTACCCAAAAAGAAACCGGCCCGCCAAAAGGCGGGCCGGGAACAATCTTTCACTTATGACGCAGCTCGGGTTTCTAGAACCGCAGCATGCCGCGCAGCTGAACCGTGGTCGGTTCGATATCCGCGTTCGAGCCGTTGAAGTTGTCGAACTCGTGGTAAAGCAACTCGGCGCCGAGCGAGAAGTTGTCGGTCACCATCGTCTCATAGCCTGCACCGATGAAGTAGCCGTCGTCGCTGCCGAAGTTGTCGGAGCTGGCCTCGGCGTAGCCGCCGGTCCCGTAAAACAGGCCGTCACCGTACTTGATGCCGCCGCGCACCTTGGCGCGGAAGATATTTTCGAGCGAAATGCTCGGGTTGGGCGCTTCCGAAATGGCCGTGTCGGTGAAATCGTAGTCGATTCCGGCACCCAGAACGAAATCGCCGAAGTCATAGTCGTAACCTGCGATCAGACCGCCAATTGCGGACTCATCGTTGCCGGCAATGTTCGAGTCCATGTTGTTGTAGCCCAGCTGCACGCCGCCGTAGAGACCGGTCCAGTTGGGAGTTGCGGCCACGGGGGCGGGAGCCGCGACGGGCGTGTCGACCGGCGCCGGCGCCGGCGAGCCGGCGAAAGCCGGGGCTGCAGCCAGAGCGAGTGCCGTTGTGGCGATCATCGTACGTTTCATGGTCAGATCCTTTTTGTCTGTCCGGTGATTTCAACTCTTGCGGGTACGACAGGTTGCCGCCCCGTGCTGAGACTGGAGATGGGATGTCAACGCGCCGAAGCCAAGGATGGGTCCATCAATTCCTCGTCGATCTGTGGGAAAAACGTAACACCTCTTCGGTGCGATCGGCCTCCAGGCTGCCAGTGGGTTGGCATTTCAGGCGGATTTTTGCTGCTTTGCCTCCGGAAGCGGCACATTGGGAACGTGCCGCTTTTTTCGTGGGCGTCGACCGGTCGCTTTTCTTAAAGCACTCCGATATCCGCCAAAGCCGCGGAAAGGCTTGCCGGTAAGGCTTCCTCGTTCTGGCGTGTCTCGGGCAGGTCAGCCGGAGCGTCCCCGGCCGGAAGATAGCGCCATCCCTGAAAAGGCCGTTTGGGCGCGGTCTGAGTGCGGATGATCTCGGGGTCCAGCACGATGCCGCAACGGCGGATACCATCGGCGCGTACGACCTCATCAAGCCGCACGATGCGCTGACGGCATTGCACAAGGCCCTGAACGACCCAATAGATCGAGCCGCCGTCGAGCAGTTCCGCCTCGCGCCGTGGCCACATGCGCGTCACGTGGCGCGGCAAACCATCCGGCCCCTTAGCCGGCGCGCTTGACTGCCATGCGATCAGGCTTTCGACGGTTTCCGACCCTACGCTTAGCTTTATGAGATTGAGATCGCCCAATAGACCCCCTCGCGAATGCTGCAATCAAAGTAGCCGAAACAGGCATGGCTTCAAGGGTTATAGGCAGGGCGATATCGGCCGAGCGCTGCCGACAGGACAGGATCTTCCGGCGGCGCTGGCCTCGGCTTTACCGCAGAAATCCTGCGGCTTTGGCAGACCGACATGCTTGACCGTCGAGGCGTCAAGTTATAGTTTGACTCGTCTCTTCACACGCAACTGATGGTGTTCCATGAGCCGTTTCGCCGCGCCGATTGCTGAGTCCATTTGGGACATGAAATACCGCTTCAAGGAGGCGGACGGCACACCGCATGACGGCACGGTCGAGGACACGTGGCGCCGCATCGCGCGGTCCCTCGCGGCGCAGGAGTCTGACCCGAAAGCTTGGGAGGCGCGGTTTTATGCCGCGCTCGAGGATTTCCGCTTTCTTCCCGCTGGCCGCATCACCGCCGGCGCGGGCACGGGGCGGGCCGTGACGCTTTTCAATTGTTTCGTGATGGGCACGATCCCCGACGACATGAACGGTATTTTCAACGCCTTGCGCGAAGCCGCGCTGACCATGCAGCAAGGCGGCGGGATCGGCTATGACTTCTCGACCATCCGGCCGAAGGGCGCCGAGGTGAAGGGCGTTGGCGCTGATGCCAGCGGCCCGCTCAGCTTCATGGATGTATGGGACGCGATGTGCCGCACGATCATGAGCGCCGGAAGCCGCCGTGGCGCGATGATGGCGACAATGCGCTGCGACCACCCAGACATCGAAGACTTCATCGCGGTCAAGGCAGACCCCGCAAGGCTGCGAATGTTCAACCTGAGCGTGCTGGTGACCGATCCCTTCATGGAGGCGGTAAAGCAGGATGGCTCGTGGGATCTGGTCTTCGGCGATTCCGTCTACAGGACGGTGCAAGCGCGCGACCTGTGGAACCGGATCATGCAGGCGACCTATGATTTCGCCGAGCCGGGCGTCATTTTCATCGACCGCATCAATGCCGCCAACAACCTGAGCTATTGCGAAACCATTGCCGCCACGAATCCCTGCGGCGAACAGCCTCTGCCGCCGTATGGCGCCTGCCTTCTGGGGTCGATCAATCTTGCGCGGCTGGTCAGTGATCCGTTCGGTGACGCGGCAGGGCTTGACGACAAGCAACTCGATGATCTCGTGGCCACCGCCGTTCGCATGATGGACAACGTGGTCGACGCTTCGAATTTCCCATTGCCAGAACAGCGGGCCGAGGCGCAGGCCAAGCGCCGCATCGGCCTGGGTGTCACCGGACTTGCCGACGCGCTGCTGATGTGCGGGCTGCGCTACGGCGATGACGACGCCGTGGCCCAGACCGAGGCCTGGATGAAGCGCATCGGACGGGCGGCCTATCTCGCCTCGGTGGATCTGGCCAAGGAAAAGGGCGCGTTTCCGCTTTTCGAGGCCGATCCTTTCCTTTCCAGCGGTACAATGCAGCAGATGGACGAGGACGTGCGCGCCGCCATCGCCGAGCACGGCATCCGCAACGCGCTGCTGACAAGCGTGGCCCCCACCGGCACGATCAGCCTGTACGCTGGCAACGTCAGCTCGGGCATTGAACCGGTCTTCGCCTATTCCTACACCCGCAAGGTGCTTCAAAAAGATGGCAGCCGGACCGAAGAAGAGGTGGTCGATTACGCGGTGCAGCTCTGGCGCGAACGGTTCGGCGACGCCGAGCTGCCCGACTACTTCGTCAATGCGCAGGTGCTGGAGCCAGAGGCGCATGTAAAAATGCAGGCCGCAGCACAGAAGTGGGTCGACTCGAGTATCTCGAAGACCATCAACGTGCCGGCCGATATCGGCTTTGAGGCCTTCAAGAACGTCTACCTGCAGGCCTGGGATCTCGGCTGTAAGGGCTGTACCACCTACCGCCCGAACGACGTGACCGGTAGCGTGCTCAGCGTGTCGGAAAGCGCCGACGCCACCCCGGGTGAGGCACCGGCGCAAACAGGTGGCGCAATGCCCGCCGAGGGTGGCGAAGTGGTCTACATGTCCGAGCCGCTCGACCGGCCGGAAGAGCTTGAAGGCGCGACCTACAAGCTCAAATGGCCCGATAGCAGCCATGCGATTTACGTCACCGTCAACGATATCGTTCTTAACGGCCACCGGCGGCCCTTCGAGGTGTTCATTAACTCTAAGAACATGGAACATTTCGCCTGGACAGTGGCCTTGACCCGGATGATCTCGGCGGTGTTCCGGCGTGGCGGCGATGTGTCTTTCGTGGTCGAAGAACTAAAAGCGGTGTTCGACCCGCGTGGCGGGGCATGGATGAACGGGAAATACATCCCCTCGATCCTTGCCGCCATCGGTGGCGTGCTGGAAAATCACATGATTTCCATCGGATTTCTGGAAGGCGAGGGGCTTGGCCTCAAAAGCGATCCGACAGCAAAGGTCGTCAATCTTGACGGGCCGCGCGGCGCGGCCTGCCCGTCATGTGGCAGCTATGATATGCGCAAGATCGAGGGTTGTCTGACCTGCGCAAGCTGCGGGCATTCGAAATGCAGCTGACGAGGTAAAGCCACAAAAAAACCGCGCGCCAAGGCGGCGCGCGGTCGTTAGGGTTCGGTGGCGTTTACTCCGCCGGCTGGGCCGAGCCTTCGCTGGGCACAACCGGGTCCTGCCCGTAAAGCTCTCCAGGTAATTCGTCCGGCATGGCGTGGTCTGCCTCCGCGTCATTACGGTAACGCTGGTTGTGCCGGTAAACCATCAGTGGATCCCAGCTTAGCGCTTTGAAAAGACCGACTAGGATCAGCACGATCACCACCGCAAAGGGGAAGCCCGCGATCACAGCGGCGGCCTGCAGGGCCGAGAGTCCGCCCGCCAGCAGCAGGACAGAAGCCACCGCGCCCTCGCTGACGGCCCAGAAGACCCGCTGCACCTTTGGCGGATCGGGGTCCCCGCCCGCCGTCAGCATATCGATCACGAAAGAGCCCGAGTCCGATGAGGTCACGAACCACAGTGTAATAAGCACGATCGCGAAGCCCGAGGTCAGTTCGGACGCAGGGAAGTAGCCCAAAAGCGCGAACATCGCATCGCCATACGACTCCTTGGTCGCCTCGACCAGCGTCGGATCGCCTCCAAGCGAAATGGACAGCGCGGTGCCTCCAAAGGCACAGAACCAGAAGAACATGATTGTCGCAGGGATCAGCATGACGCCGACAAGAAACTCGCGGATGGTCCGGCCGCGGCTGATGCGGGCCACGAAAACGCCCACGAACGGCGCCCAGCTGACCCACCACGCCCAGTAGAAGATGGTCCAGCTGTTCTGCCACGTCCCGCCATCGGTCCAAGCCTCCGACCATGTGCCCCAGAAGACCAGGTCACGCACGTAGGCGCCATAGCTTTGCACGAACGTGTCAAAGATAAAGAGCGTCGGGCCGACGATCACCATAAATACAAGAAAAACGAGGCTCAGCAGAATGTTGAGGCTCGAGAGCCGCTTGATGCCGCCATCAAGGCCTGCCACAACCGAGAGCGTCGCCATGGCCGTGATGCCGGCAATCACAAGGATCTGCACCGTCGTGCTTTGCGGCACACCAAAAACCTCGCCAAGGCCGGAATTGATCTGCATCGCGCCAAGACCAAGCGAGGTGACGATGCCGAACATCGTGCCGAAGACGGCGAGGATATCCACCACATCGCCCCAAAAGCCGAAAATCTTTTCGCCCAGAAGCGGGTAAAGCGCTGACCGGATGGTAAGAGGCAGGCCCTTGCGGAAATGGAAATAGGCCAGGCTCAACGCGACAATGGCGTAAATGGCCCACGCGTGAAAGCCCCAGTGCAGGAACGAAATGGTCATCGCCTGCTTGGCGGCAGCTTCGGTTTCGGCCTCTCCAATGGGCGGCGCGAAATAGTGGTAAAGCGGTTCCGCCGCGCCCCAGTATATCAGCCCGATGCCGATCCCGGCCGAGAACAGCATCGCCGTCCAGGGAAATAACCCGTAGGCAGGTTCTTCCGTCATTTTACCCAGACGAATGTCGCCGAAACGCCCGAAGGCAAGGTAAACCACGGCGATCACCAACACGTTCACAAGCGCGATCATGGCCCAGCCCAACTTTCCGGCCAGCCAGTCCTGTGCGCCATTGAAAACGGTCCCGGCGGTCTCGCTGAACGCGGCCCCGAGAATGATGAAGCCGATGATGAGGATCGCCGACACCGAGAAGACCCGCCGGTTGACCCTCGGAAAGAAGAGCAGGCTTTCTTGGTTCATTTTGTCCATATGATCAGGCATTTATTGCCACCCTCGTTTCCCGCAGCGATGACATCGGCGGGTTTATTGGCGTGCAAGGAATGGGCCGCAGCGAAAAGGGCTGCGGAGAATTCACGTGCTAGTCTTTTGTGTAACCGCACAACCCCGGCGCGATTGAAAGGTTCCCGGCTATTTGAGATTTCCGGACACCTCACCCGCACTGAATCCCGGCGGCGATCAATCTATTCACCCGGAAATGTCGCAAACGTTCGCGCGGTCGGCGCGTGCGCGTGTCTACGGTCGTCGCAGGAAGGAATGACCTGACAATGACCGCCCCACCTCGCCCCCTCATCGCAGTGGACGCCCCGCGCACAGGACTTCTGTTCGTATTCGCGGCGGGTGTGTTGTGGTCGACCGTGGGGATCGGGATCCGTCTGATCGAGGATGCGGTGGTCTGGCAAATCCTGCTATATCGCTCGCTCAGCCTTTCCGCATTTCTTTATGTCGTATTGCGCTGGCGGTCCGACGTGCCGCCTCTGCGACAGGTGCAACGTCTTGGTCTGCCGGCGGTCTTCGGGGGTATATCTCTTGTCGCCGCCTACTCGGGCGGGATATATGCCATTCAGGCGACCTCGGTCGCCAATGCGATGCTGCTTTTCGCGACGGCGCCTTTCATGGCGGCGGTGCTTGGCTGGATCGTTCTGAGAGAGCCCGTGCGCCGGGCCACCTGGATTGCCATCGCGGTCGCCATCGGCGGGATCGCGATCATGGTCGTGGACAAGTCTGGTGGCGTCGCCCTGCTTGGAAGCCTGGCCGCCCTTGGCTCGGCGCTTGGTTTCGCGGTGTTCACGGTCGCCTTGCGATGGGGCAAATCCGGCGACATGCTTCCGGCGGTCTTCCTGTCGGGGATCTTCGCTATCTTCATCACCTTGGGCTTTTGCCTTGTTCTGGGTCTGCCCGTTCTATTGACCGCGCGCGACGCGGGCATCGCCCTGGCGATGGGCGTTTTTCAGGTCGGCGCGGGACTTATCCTTTACACGCTAGGCTCCAAAAGCCTGCCGGCGGCAGAACTTGCATTGCTGTCGCTCGCCGAGGTTCTGCTGGGTCCGCTTTGGGTCTGGCTGTTTCTCGGCGAAACGGCAAGCGCGTTTACACTTGCCGGTGGTGCGATCCTTCTGGCAGCCATCGCCGGCAACGCGCTCTCTGGCAAACGGCGCAAGCCGCCGCCGATCACGACGCCCTGACGGGCGATTCAATCATGGGCGGAGTAACCGGCCAATCCTTCGAAAGAATTGGAAAAACTCCTTTACCAATTTGCCCCGGGCCTTAATGTATGGCGACGTTCCGAAGGCCGGGAAGAGGAGCCAGCGCTTCGGGATGCAGAACACTCTAGGGAGGATGTCATGACAGACACGAAACGTATTTCGCGGCGTGCCGCGCTCAGCGGTCTTGCCACCGCAGGGGCGGCGGGTCTCGCCGCGCCGTCCATCGCCACGGCGGCGAGCCACACCAAAACCTGGAAGGTCCAGACGTCCTGGCCGGGCGGCATCGGCCTTCAGATCTTCAAGGACTGGGCCGGCTCGATCGTCGAGAAGACCGGCGGAGAGCTTGCCTTCGAGCCGTTCGGCGCCAACGACGTCGTCGGCGACTTCCAGCTTTACGATGCCGTCAAGAACGGCGTGCTCGACGCCGTGAACCCCTTCACCATCTATGCGCAGGGCATCATCCCGGCGGCGATGTTCCTGACCAGCTACCCGCTCGGCCTGCGCAACCCGCACGAATTCGACACGTTCTACTACGGTCTAGGCGGGCTCGAGATGGCGCGCGAGCTTTACGCGGCGCAGAACATGCATTTCGTCGGCCCGATTCACCACGGCCCGAACATCATTCACTCCAAGGTGCCGATCCGGTCCGTCGATGACTTTGCCGGCCGCAAGATGCGCGCGCCCGGTGGCATGGTCGCGGAACTCTTCTCGGCACTTGGCGCCAAGACCACGCTGCTGCCCGGCTCGGAAATCTTCCCGGCTCTGGAAAAAGGTACGATCGACGTGGCCGACTATGTGGGCCCGGCGGTGAACTACGCCCTCGGCTTCAGCCAGGTGACCGACTACATCTCGATGGGCCCTCCGGGCTTCATGTCGGTCTATCAGCCGGTCGACCTCATGGATCTGACCGTGGGCATGGAAAGCTGGAACGCGCTGTCCGACCAGATGAAGCAGTTCGTCGAAATGGAGGTGCACAGCTACTCGGACGCGCACCACGCCGCGATCCAGAAGGCCGACCAGGACGCCTGGGCCAAGTTCGAGGCCGACGGCACCGAGGTCACGCGCCTCAGCCAGACCGATGTCGAGATCATGACCGAGGTCGCCGTGCCGATTTGGTTCAAGTATGCCAACCGGGACAAGGACGCTGCGCGCGTCTTCAAGGTGCAGCTTGACTACATGATGTCCGGCTCGCTGGGCTACGTCACGCCCGAGATGGTCGAAGGCCAGACGCTCGATCTCTGATCGGTCCGGTCGCCGTACAACTCCGCGCGTTCCCCGGCATCGGTCGGGGGACGCGCCTCAGGTTTCAAAAACCGGATAACCCATGCCAAATATCGATTTCATTCTGCCGCACTGGCTGTACTGGGGTGCGCTGATCGTCTTTCCGCTTGTCGCGATGGTGATGTCGCGGCGCTCGCGCACGACGGGCTATTCCCTGCCGATCGGCTATCTCGTCCTCGTGACCGGGGGCATTCTTGGTCTGCACCGGCTGTACCTGCGCAACATGCTCGGGCTCATCTTCATCCCGATTTTCTTCGTGATCCTCTTCGCCAACGGGCAGGGGCGCGACGCGCGCGAGGTTGAAAGCCAGGCGGCCAACGTCGTCGCAAGCGCCGAGCGCGTGATCGACAGGCTGGAACCGAAAGTCGCCGGCGCCGACGCCAAGATCGAAAAACTTCGGTCAGATCTGGCCGAGGCCGAAGAAGGGACCTTTGCGTATATCCGCGCTGAACGCACGCTGGAAAAGGCCGAGGCGGACAAGGTCGCCGATACCGAGCGGCTGGCCGCAGCCCAGGCCGATCTGGAAGCCGCACAGCCCGACCTCGTGGCCGCGACGGGCCAACGCGACCGCTGGGCCAATGTCGCCTATTACGCTTTCCTCGTGCTGTGTGCGCTGGTCGCCGTCGATGCGCTTCTGCTGCCGGGACTGGTGCGCAAGGCACAGGAGCGCGCCGACCAGCAAGATGCACATGCCTCTCCCGCCGAGATCGCGATCGACGCGGTCGAGACCGAGGAGGTCAAGCACGACATGGATCATATCGGCACCGGCTGGACCGGGGCCATAGACCGGCTGTCCTATTACGCCGGCGAATTCGTGGCCTACTGGGCCGTGATCGCCGTCTTCGCCTACTACTTCGAGGTCATGGCGCGCTATGTCTTCAACTCGCCCACGATCTGGGTGCATGAGGGCATGTTCCTGATGTTCGGGATGCAATACCTGATCGCCGGCGCCTACGCCGCGATGACGGAGGCGCATGTTCGTGTCGACGTCTTCTATGCGGCGTGGTCGCCAATGCGCAAAGCGCTGGTCGATCTATTCACCTCGATCTTCTTTTTCATCTTCGCGGGCACGCTGCTGGTCACCGGGTGGATCTTCGCCATGGATGCGACCGTGGTGGACGAAGTATCCTTCTCGGAATGGCAGATCGCCTACTGGCCTTTCAAATGGGCCATCGTGGTCGGTGCCGTGCTTCTGATCCTGCAAGGGATCGCGAAACTCGCGCGCGACCTGATGACAGTGCGCAACGCGATGCAGGGGGCCTGAGCCTATGGGTATTGAAATTGATATTGCATGGCTCACGCTGCTGATGTTCGGCAGCCTGATGGTCCTGCTCATGGCGGGCCTGCCGCTTGCTTTCGTCACCGGCGGTCTGGCCTGTGTGTTCCTGTTCATCCTTGGCGATGCACGGACGCTAAACATCGTGCCCAGCCGGATCTTCCCGCTGATGACGAACTACCAGCTTTCGGCGATTCCACTTTTCATCTTTCTAGCCGCAATGCTGGAGAGGGCGGGGATCATCAACGAGATGTTCGACGTCATCTACAAGCTTCTCGGCGGCGTGAAGGGTGGTCTTGCGGCTGCGACGATCATCGCCTCGACGATCCTCGCGGCAATGGTGGGCGTGATCGGTGCAGCGGTGGTGACAATGGGTATCATCGCTTTGCCGGCGATGCTGAAACGCCAGTATGATCCGAAGATCGCCATGGGGTCGATCATGGCGGGCGGAACATTGGGCATTCTCATTCCGCCATCGATCCTTGCCATCATTTACGCGGTGGTCGCCGAACAGTCGGTGGGCGAGCTTTTCATCGGTGCGGTTCTGCCGGGTCTGATGCTCTCGGGGCTCTACATCGTCTACGTGACCCTGATGTGCTACGTCGACCCGGCCAAGGGGCCACCGATCCCAGTCGATGAACGCGTCAGCACCGCCGAGAAGATGCGCCTTCTGGGCAATATGGCCGCGCCTATCACGCTCATCGCCGTGGTGCTCGGCGTGATCTTCTCGGGCGTCGCCACCCCGGTGGAGGCCGCGGGCATCGGCACCTTCGGCGCCTTCATCGTGGCGGCCATCCACCAGAAGCTCAACTGGGCCACGGTGCGCGAGGCGTGTCTCACCACGCTTAAGGCCAGCGCCATGGTCATCTGGATCATGTTCGGTGCGACGATCTTCGTAGGGCTTTACGTGCTCGAGGGCGGTCAGCAATTCGTCGAGGACACGATGACCGGTTTGGGTCTCGGCCCGTGGGGCATCCTGATCCTGATGCAGGTCGTGCTGATCCTTTTGGGCATGTTCCTCGACTGGGTGGGCATCCTGCTTCTGGCGGTGCCGATCTTCGTCCCGATCATCAAGGCGCTCGGCGCGCAGGCCTTCGGTCTGGGATCCGAGGGCGAACTGGTGCTGTGGTTCGGCGTGCTTTACCTGGTAAACATGCAGATGAGCTTCCTGTCGCCGCCTTTCGGCTACGCGCTCTTCTACCTGCGCGGCGTGGCGCCGGCGGAAATCCCGATGAGCGACATCTTCAAGTCCGCGCTCCCGTTCCTGTTCCTGCAGATAGTGGGGCTGGTGGCCTGTATGATGTTCCCGGAAATCATCACCTGGTTACCCAGTATCGTCTACGGGTCCTAGCGAGGATCCCCGGCCGTCGCGTCTTGTTGCGCGGCGGCCAGAACAAGCTCTGACAGGCCGGTAAATTGTTCGGTCAGCGGGCTGTTCTTTCGCCACACCATGCCAATCGTCCGGGTGGGCTGTGGTGCGTCGAATGACGAAACGCGCACATCAGCCGAACGGGTCTCCACCTCGACCGCCATGCCGGGGATTAGCGTGACACCGATGCCCGCGCCGACCATCTGCACCAAAGTTGACAGCGACGTGCCTTCCAGCCCCTCGCGCGGGCGCTGCCCCGGCAGGTTGCAGAACGACAACGCCTGATCGCGAAAACAGTGTCCTTCCTCCAGCAGCAAAAGGCGCAGACCCGCTAAATCCTGTGGGTTCCGCGGTGCCGGTCCGGTTGCGCCGGCAGGTTCCACCAACACCAGGGGTTCCTCGAAAATCGCCACTTCCTGAAGGGCGGGATCGGATACCGGCAGCGCCACGATGGCCGTGTCCAGCCGCCCCTCGCCCAGCTCGGTCAGAAGGCGCGGCGTCACGCTTTCGCGGATCTGCACGTCGAGGTCGGGAAAGCGGTCGGATAAATCGGGCAGCAGCCGCGGCAGAAGATAAGGCGCGATGGTGGGAATGACCCCCACCCGCAAGCGCCCCGTCAGGGTATCCCGCGCCGCCCGCACCATCTCGGAAATCTCGTCGACCCCGCGCAGCACCTCGCGCGCCCGGGCGATCACCGCTTCGCCCAGCCCTGTGGGCCGCACCTCCCGCGCGCCGCGCTCAAAAAGCTGCGCACCGAGCGTTTCCTCAAGTTCCTTGATCTGGATGGACAGCGCAGGCTGGCTGATCGCACAGCTTTCCGCGGCACGTCCGAAATGCCCCGTACGCGCCAGCGCCTCGACATAGCGCAACTGTCGAAGGGTGATTTTCGTCATATCTTTTTCTTATGATAATAATCAAAAATTGCAACTTATATATATGGCCTGAATCTGGTAGAACGATTCTAAACTGATATCGGGGCGATTCCGCGAAAACCTGGTCAGACCGGTTGGACAGAGCTCCCGTCAGTCCCAAATAATGCAGTAGAAAAACTGGGAGATACTCATGGACGGCAACGATCTTGAAAATCAGGGCAAATGCCCGGTGATGCATGGTGCCACGCGCTTCAGCGTGCAGTCGAACAAGGACTGGTGGCCGAACCAGCTCAACCTCAAGATCCTGGCGCAGAACGGGTCGAACATCGATCCGATGGGCGAGGACTACAATTACGCCGAAGCTTTCAAGTCGATCGACTATGAGGCGCTCAAGAAGGACTTGACCGCGCTGATGACCGACAGTCAGGACTGGTGGCCCGCGGATTACGGCCACTACGGACCTTTCTTCATCCGTATGGCGTGGCACAGCGCTGGCACCTACCGCACGGCCGACGGTCGCGGCGGCTCGCGCGCCGGTACGCAGCGATTTGCTCCTCTGAACAGCTGGCCCGATAACGGAAACCTCGACAAGGCCCGCCGCCTCCTGTGGCCGATCAAGCAGAAATATGGCAACAAGCTCTCCTGGGCCGACCTGATGATCCTCGCCGGTAATGTCGCCATCGAATCCATGGGCGGCGAAACCTTTGGCTTTGGCGGCGGACGTCAGGATGTATGGGAGCCCGAGGAAGACATTTATTGGGGCTCCGAGACCGAGTGGCTCGCCACCAGCGACCAGCCCGGCACGCGCTATGCCGAAGGCCGGGTTCTGGAAAACCCGCTGGCCGCCGTGCAGATGGGCCTTATCTACGTCAATCCCGAAGGCCCCGACGGCCAACCCGATCCGCTCGCTTCGGGCCGCGACATCCGCGAAACCTTCGCACGCATGGCGATGAACGATTACGAGACCGTCGCGCTGACCGCCGGCGGCCACACGTTCGGCAAGTGTCACGGCGCAGGCGAGGCCAGCCATGTCGGGTCCGAGCCCGAAGGCGGCGCGATGGAACTTCAGGGCTTTGGCTGGATGTCGACTTACAAGTCCGGCAAGGGCCGTGACGCCATTACCTCGGGCCTCGAAGGCTCGTGGACGCCGACGCCGACCAAGTGGGACATGTCCTATTTCGACGTCCTTTTCAAATACGAGTGGGAGCTGACGAAAAGCCCCGCCGGCGCGTGGCAATGGACGCCAAAGGACATGAAAGAGGAAGACATGGCGCCCGACGCCGAGGATCCCTCGAAAAAGGTGCCGATCATCATGTCGACCGCTGACATGGCGATGCGCATGGACCCCGAGTACGAGAAGATCTCGCGCCACTTCCATGAAAACCCCGACGAATTCGCCGATGCTTTCGCCCGCGCGTGGTACAAGCTGACGCACCGCGACATGGGCCCCAAGGACTATTATGTCGGTCCCGAAGTGCCGAAAGAAGACCTGATCTGGCAGGACCCGGTTCCGGCGGTCGATCACCCGCTCATCGACGACACGGATGCGGCGGCGCTCAAGACCAAGCTGCTAGAATCTGAGCTTTCGGTGTCCGAGCTGGCCTATACCGCGTGGTCCGCGGCTTCCAGCTATCGCGTGTCCGACCGCCGGGGCGGTGTGAACGGAGCGCGCATTCGCCTGGCGCCGCAAAAGGAGTGGGAGGTCAACATGCCCGACCAGTTGGGCCGAGTGCTGGATGTGCTGGAGCGCGTGCAGGCCGAGTTCAACAACAGTGCCTCGGGTGGCAAGAAAGTCTCCCTCGCGGATCTGATCGTTCTCGGCGGTAACGCGGCTGTCGAAGCGGCGGCCAAGGCTGGCGGCTACGACATCGAAGTGCCCTTCACCCCCGGCCGCACGGATGCGACGGAAGAGCAGACCGACGCCGAAAGCTTCGATCCGCTCGAGCCCGAGGCCGACGGTTTCCGCAACTACGCCAAGGGCGAGTACAGCGTTTCCATTGAGGAAATGCTGATCGACAAGGCACAGCTTCTCACTCTGACGGCGCCGGAAATGACGGTGCTTGTCGGCGGGATGCGCATGTTGGAAGCGAACTATGACGGCTCGCAGCATGGTGTCTTCACGACCCGTCCCGGCGCGCTGACCAACGATTTCTTCGTCAACCTGCTGGACATGGCGAATGAATGGAAAGCGGTAGACGAAAAGGGCAGCCTGTTTGAGGCGCATGACCGCAAGACGGGCGAGAAGAAGTGGACCGGCACGCGTGCTGACCTAGTCTTCGGGTCCAACTCGCAGCTGCGCGCCCTTGCCGAGGTTTATGCACAGGCCGACAACGGCGAGAAATTCGTCAAGGACTTTGCCAAGGCCTGGGCCAAGGTCATGGACGCCGATCGCGCGGGGCTCATCTAAGCCTTTGGAAAACCTTTAGAAGAACGGCGCCGGACCTCTGGTTCGGCGCCGTTTCTCGTTTCCTGCGGCACCTGTGCAAATTGACGCAGGCCCCGGTCCGGACCGATCCAAACAGGGTGTACATGCGTATTCCTAACAGGAGGTCGTAATGGACAAACCCCTTCAAGATCCCACGCTCCTCATCGTGGAGAACGACACCGTGTTTCGGGACCAGTTGGCCAAGGTTATGGCCAATCGCGGGTTCGATCCGATCAAGGCATCTGGCCTGACCGAGGCGGTCGCCGCCATAAAGGCGCGCCATCCCGCGTATGCTGTCATCGATCTGCACCTCGATGACGGATCCGGTCTTGAGGTTGTCGAAATGCTAAAACAGGTCTGCGCGGACGCGCGGGCCATCATTCTGACCGGTTACGGCAACACGCCGACCGCCGTGGCGGCGGTTAAACTTGGCGCGATCGACTATATCGCCAAACCCGCCGATGCCGACGAGATTGTCGATGCTCTACTGGCGCCAGAGGGCAACCTGCCGCCCGCCCCGGATAATCCGATTTCGCCGGAAGAGGCCAAGCGCATTCATATCGAGCGTTTCTTGGAGCGCACCGACGGAAATATCACCCGCACAGCACGGCTTTTGAACATGCACCGGCGCACATTGCAGCGTATTCTCAAGCGCTCGCCCGAGGCCGGACCAGACGATGAGGACCCTGATCATGACACAGCACAATGGCGATGAAATTACCGTATATTTCGACGGCGGCTGTCCGCTCTGCCGGGCCGAAATCTCGCTCTACAAGGAAACGGACGGTGCCGAGGTCATCGATTTCGTCGACATAACCCAGTCTCATGATCTGGGTGAGGATCTTGATCCCGAGGAGGCCGCTGCGCGCTTTCACGTCCGCAAGCCCGACGGCTCGCTCGTCTCCGGTGCCGAAGGATTCGTCGAGGTCTGGCTGCGTTTGCGTGGGTGGCGGTGGCTGGCCGCGATGGCCCAGATCCCCGGCATGCTCTGGCTCATGGAAGGGGCGTATCGCGCGTTTCTTCCGGTCCGGCCGTACCTCGCCAAAAAGCTTGGCCCGCATCTGCGCAAACGTGAAACGGCGCAGGCATGACCAGGGCCTTCTTGCCATCGGGACCGTGCCTTGTCTGATTCCTCCAAGCGCAGCCATCAACAGGCCGTTTCGATCCCGCAGGGCCGCTTAAATCGCATGGCCCGTCTCGGCGGTCTCACGACGGCGCTGGCTGGCAATGTCGCGGCACGGGGCGGGCTAGAGCTTTTGCGCGGGCGGAAACCGTCGTTGCCCGACCTGCTGATGACCCCCGGCAATGCCGCACGCGTTGCCAACCAACTGGCGCGGATGCGGGGCGCCGCGATGAAGGCCGGGCAGCTTTTGTCGATGGAAACCGCCGACCTGCTGCCACCCGAGATGGCCGACATCCTGTCGCGCCTGCGCTCCGAAGGGCATTTCATGCCGCCCGCGCAGTTGAAAAAGGTCTTGGCCGCCGAATGGGGAAGGAATTTTCTAAAACATTTCAAACGCTTTGATATTCATCCCATCGCCGCCGCCTCGATCGGACAGGTCCATCGCGCCCAGACCAAAGATGGGCGCGATCTGGCGATCAAGGTGCAGTTTCCCGGTATCCGTAACAGCATCGACAGTGACATGCGAAATCTCGGGCTGGTCGCGCGCGCCTCAGGCATGGTGCCGGACGCCTTCGATCTGGACCGGCTCTTGGCCGAGGGCGCGGCGCAGCTGCACGAGGAAACCGACTACCAGCGCGAAGCAGAGGCGCTGGTCCGGTTTGCCGCGCATCTGGACGGCGACGCACGTTTCGTTGTCCCGCGCCTGCACCGGGACCTCAGCACGCGCAACATCCTCGCCATGGATTTCGTTTCCGGTACGCCCATCGAAAAGCTGGCCGCGGCGCCGCAGCAAACCCGCGACGAGATCGCGACCGCCCTCATCGATCTCGCCCTGCACGAGCTTTTCAACCTTCAGGACATGCAAACCGATCCGAATTTCGCCAACTACCTTTACCAGCAGGAAACCGGCCGCGTGGTGCTTCTCGATTTCGGGGCGACGCAAAGCTTTGATGCGGCGTTGGTCCGGCGCTACAAAGCGCTGTTTCGTGCGGCGATTTCGGGCGACGGCACGGCGGCATTTGCCGAAATGGTCGGCATCGGCCTTTTGCCCGAAGACATGCGCGGCGCAGACCGCAAAAAGGTCCTAGATCTTTTCGGCATCGCGGCCGCACCGCTCCGGCAGGGCGGTGTGCTCGATTTCGGCACGTCGGGCTTGCTCGCCCGTCTGCGCCGGGCCGGCCTCGTCCTCGCGGAAGAACAGGTCTCGATCCACGCGCCGCCGACCGAGACACTTCTGCTGCAACGCAAGGTTCTGGGCTGTTACCTGCTGGCCGAGCGTCTGCGCGCACGGGTCGATATGGATCCGCTGATCGCGCGCTACGCCTGATCCGCACGGCGCTTTTCACGCCTGCACCGGTCCGAGCAATACCGCACTTCGTCCCAGACCTTTTCCCATTTCTTGCGCCACGTGAAAGGCCGGCCGCATGTCAGGCATAGCTTCGTCGGCAGGTCGGATTTGCGGCGCATCTTCATGACCGGTTACCGTCAAAGGGAAACGACATCTGTGCGGTTTCCGTCTTCGCTTTGCCGCGTTGGCCGCGGTTGGGAATGCCGCTTTTACGGCTGCCGTGCTTTTCCTGGATATCCTCTGCCGCAGCGCGATAGTCAGACCCGCGCCGTACCGCCCAGACCTTCTGGCGCGCGGCCTTCGCCGCCTCCAGGTGATCGACAATCGGATGCGGATAGGTTTTGCCAAGAACCTTTCCCGCATTCTCCGCCTTCCACGGCTCCTGAAGATGCTTGTCGGGGATCTCGGCCAGTTCCGGCAACCAGCGGCGGGTAAAGACGCCGTCGGGGTCCTGGTCTTTGCCCTGCTTCACGGGGTTGTAGATCCGCACGGTGTTGATGCCCGTTGTGCCCGACTGCATTTGTGTCTGGCTCCAGTGAATTCCGGGTTCATAGTCCGTGAACATTCGCGCCAGCGCGAGACCCGGTGCCCGCCAATGCAGCCAGAGGTGATAGGACGACACCGCCATCACCATCGCCCGCATCCGGAAATTGAGCCACCCGGTGTGCCGTAGGGACCGCATGCAGGCGTCAAGAAAGGGCAGGCCGGTCTCGCCCTGTTCCCACGCCGCCAGCCGGGCGGCATCTGGTTCGGCGGGCCGCATCCCGTCATAGGCGCTATGCAGGTTCTCAAACTCGATGCGCGGCTCGTCTTCCAGCTTCTGCATGAAATGGCAGTGCCAGTGCAGCCGCCCGGTGAAAGAGTTGAGAGAGGGCCGCCATCCGCCGGTACGCCCCGGCTGCGCCTTCAGCGCGCGTTGCCGTGCCCATGTCGCCTGGGCCATCTCTCGCATCGAAACCGTGCCCCAGGCCAGATGCGGTGAGATCCTCGAACACGCTGTCGCCCCGTCAAGCGGAGAGGACATCGCCTTGCGATAAGGTTCGCCGCGCTCAAAAAGGAAACTGTCGCGGCATGCAAGGGCCGCCTTGCGCCCGCCGCGCTGACGGTCGGGGCAGGGGTCTTTCCCCAGCCCCAGATCATCCGCCGAGGGAATGCCGCCGGGCTCAATCTCCAGCGGGTGCAGTGCGGGCGGTTCGCGCACCGGCTCTGCCATGAAACTGTCCCACTGCTTGGCCCAGCCATTGCGCGACCCAAGCCGCCTGATCACGCCGTGGTTTTGCAGTTCGTGCCAGGCGAGACCGCGATCACGACACCATGCGGCCACGCGCCTGTCACGCCGGAAGGTCCAGTCGTTCCCGGTTTCCTCATGCGACCAGAGCGCGTCGATCCCGTGCTCCTCGTGCAGCATGTCCAGCACCTGTGTCACCTCTCCCCGCCGAAGAACCAGGGGCTGGCCAAACCCGGCAAGGTCGCTTTGCAGCTCTTCGAGGCTTTCGGCGATAAAGGCCCAGTGCCGCCCGGCCATATCCGGCTCGGCCCAAAGATCTGGCTCGATAACGTAAAGCGGCAGAACGGGGCCGCGCTGGGCCGCTTCGACCAGCGCCCGATGATCGTGCACTCTCAGGTCCCGCTTGAACCAAACAACTTGCATGGGCCGCCGCCGTCCTTTTCTATTCTGACGGTCAACCTAGGCGCAAAGCCCGCTTTGTCAGCGGCGCGGCGGCAGATTACCGCGCTGCCATCGCGCAACGAAAAAGACCGGCGGGCGCCCCGCCGGTCTGATTGTGTGCCTGTCGCGCCGATCAGAAGTTCAGCGAGATATCGCGATGCTCGGCGTTACAGGACGCGACGAAAAGCGCCTGTTCACGCGGCAGACGCGGCTGCTGGCGCAGGCCGATCGTGCCCTGGATCGCCTCGTCATAGGCGCGCAGTTCGGGCAAAAGCTCGGACTGGGCGCGTGTACGCCATTCGACCTCTTGCGCGAAAAGCGCCTGCGCGTCGGCGATGTAATCGAGCGCGCGCTCAAGATTGGGCGTACGCGCATCAATCTCGCGCCGCGCATCGGACAGAAGGCTGCGGATCTCGCGCGCGCCGGCCACGTCGCCGAACATGCGCTCCACCTCCTTGAACCGCTCGTCGGCGGTCTCGCCGTCCATGTCGGGCGCATCAGCCGCAAGCGCGTCCAGCTCACTTTCCAACGCGGCCAGCTGATCGGCAGAAGCGATAATCTGCTGCAACTCGGCCACGGGCTCGTACGCCTGGTCGACGGTGCGGCGGTACATGCCGCGCGCGCGCCGGTCGGCGGCGGTGACCTGACCGTAGGCGCGTTGCACCTCGCTCCAGCTTTCCGGGATCTGCGCCAGCAGCGCCTCGCGCTCCGCCTCAAGCTCGGCACGGCGCTCGCGCTGCCGTTCGGTGTCGCCGTAGCCACGGCTGATCGAGGTGTCGAGATCCTCGATCTCGTCTGCCAGACGGCGCGCGTCGCGCTGCAACGCCCGGACCACCGTATGCTGGGGGCGGTAATCGACGGCCTTTTCAGCCTGCTCGACTTTCAGGCTTTCGATTTCTTCCATCAGCGTGAAGGACTCGCGCGCCTTTTCGATCCCGTCGTTCCAGTCATCCTGCAGGTCTTCGGGCAGGTACGAGATATTCAACGAGGCCGCCTGCTCGACGGCGGATTTGATCGCATCGCCGTTCTGCTCGAATTCCTGCGCGACGTAGTTTTCCACGCAGTACTGAAGCGCCGGGTTGATCGGCGGCGGGGCCGTTTCGGCGGTCAGCGAACTTCGCATCGGCAGATAGTTCACCAGCGGGGGATAGACCGCCACGATCACCAGCGCCACAAGTTGCAGCCCGATAAAGGCCAGAACACCGGTATAGATCTGGATCGTCTTGACCGCCTTTGAGGCCACACCGCGCAGGTAGAAAAGCGCGAAGCCGAAGGGTGGTGTCAGGAACGAGGTCTGGATATTCAGACCGATCATCACGCCAAGCCACACCGCCGTCACGTTCGCTTCTGGATCGGCCAGAAGGATCGGCGCCACGATCGGCACTACGACCACCGCGATTTCGATGAAATCAAGGAAGAAGCCGAGGACAAAGATCACCGCCATGACGATGGCGAATTTCGTCCAGAACCCGCCCGGCAGGCCTTCCAGGAAGTGCTTCACAAGCTCTTCGCCCCCGAAGGCGCGGAAGGCTGCGGTCAGCATCGCCGCACCGAGAAGAATGATGAACACCAGAGAGGTCGTCTTGGCGGTTTCCACCATCACCCCGGTCAGGGCGTCCTCCGTCATGTAGGCGCGGAACCCGCTCCAGATGATGGCAAAGACAACCAGCACCACGCCAAAGATCGCAAGGCGCACGCCCTCGACGTCGTCGGCGTTCTGGATGTTCTGTACGTTGGTGTCGTAGTTCGACAGCACGTACCCGATGATGCCGAGGCCGACCAGGGCTATGATCGCGGGCACATAGCGCAGCTTGCCGCCCGGATGCAGGCGATAGCCCGCCATGATCATCGCGCCCACGGCACCGATGGCACCCGCCTGGTTCACCGTGGCGATACCGCCGATGATCGAACCCAGCACCAGCACGATAAGCGCCAGCGGCGGCACCATCGCAAGAAAGACCTGCCCGAGGAATTTGAAGTCGTATTCGCCCTCGTAAGGCACTGCCGGGGCCAGCTTGGGCCGGATGAGCGCCACCGCGAGGATGAAGAGGATGTAGAGGCCGACAAGCACAAGGCCCGGCACCATAGCGCCGAGGAACATGTCGCCCGCGCTGGTCGAGACAACGCCGAACTCCGACGGCATGACCAGCTCGCCGGTCACTTCCTTGTAAAGATCCTGCCGCGCCTGCCCGGCCTGGTCCACGGCCGAGGCCAGCTGGTCGGCCAGAATGATAAGCACGATTGAGGGCGGGATGATCTGCCCCAGCGTGCCCGAGGCCGCGATGATGCCGGACGACAGCGAGTTGGAATAGCCGTTGCGCATCATCGCCGGCAAAGAGATGAGGCCCATCGCGACCACCGTCGCGCCGACGATGCCCGTCGTGGCGGCCAGAAGCGCGCCCACCACAACGACCGAAATGCCCAGACCGCCCGGGATCGGCCCGAAAAGCTGCGCCATCGTGACGAGAAGGTCCTCGGCGATCTTCGAGCGCTGCAGCATGATGCCCATGAAGATGAAGAGCGGGATCGCGATCAGCGTATCTCGTTCCGGTTCCCAATAGACGCCGCGTAGGTTCGTAACCCCTGCGCTCAGCCATTGTGACGGGCCGCCGGATTCAAAGAACGCGTCGGTGCTACCGGTGAAAAGATAGCCTGCGCCGGCCGCGGCCAGCACGGTGATGATCGCCGAGCCCGGCAGCGCGAAGGCCACCGGATAGCCGGAGCCAAGCGCAGTGGCCATGATCACGATCAGTAGAAGAAGGAAGAAAAGTTCCATCGGGCGGACCTGCTCTTTTTACATCATGTCGGCGTGCGTCTCGCGCGCGCCGGGTTCACCGCGTTTGTCGGCGATGGATTCAAGAAACTGGGCGACGAACTGGATCATCATGGTCACTGCAAAGACACCAAGGAATCCGGCCATGAAATACTTCACGTACATACCGAAACCCGACTGCGTCACCTCGAAGACCAGAATCGGCCCGACGATGATGCTCGAAGAGCCGCCGAAACCGATGATCAGGATGGACCAGCACAAGAGCATGCCCAGCAAGATCGACCCCACCGCGTTGACCTTGCCCTTCGTCTGGCGCCGCATGCTGGCGTAAAAGAGGTCCACGCGCACATGGCCGTCTTCCAGCAGCGTATAGGCGGACGCGAAAAGGAAAAGCGCGCCGTACCAGAAGCGCACGAGATCCGCCATAAAGGCCTGTTCATAGGAAAAGACAAAACGGCTGATAACAATCAAAAGCTCGGCCAGAACCACCAGAAGCGCCAACCAGATAAAGCCGAGCGACCGCGTCACCGAAGCAATTAGGATGCCCAGAAGGATCAACGGACCATGAAAATAAAGCCCGCGATACTGCGCCCGACCAAGGTTGCCGGCCAGTTCCGACCCGACGACGGCTTCAAGAGAGCCATTCACCCGCAGGAAAGATACGATTGCATCGCCAAGCCCGACCAGCACCACGACCCAGAAAGCCGCACGCACGAGGAAGGTGTTGATGCCGGTGATGCGCGCCGCGTCCTCGCGCAGCGTCGTGCCGGGCGTGCGATTTACGCTGACCACCGCCGCGAACACCGCCAGCGCGTAGATCCCGATCTGCACCGCCGACAATATCCCGCCGCCGGATGTGATCGCACCAACACCGGGAAACCCGAACCAGAACTTAAGGATCGCGTTGACAAGAAACGCCGTCATCGACGCGATCACGATCCAAGCGAAAGAGCGCGGAAGCAAAGCCGGCGCGCCAAACGTATCCGTCATCCGGAAAGTCCCCCCTGACTGCAGTCGGTGTTTTATAAATGGATCGGGCCAGAGTGACAATCTGGCCCGATCTCGGCCAGCCGAAAAATCAGCCGGCTATTCTACGCACCGGGCTTATATGCCCAGGAAGCGGTTCCGCTTCGCGATGTAGGGCGCGTCGGAGTAGTTGGTCCAGACACCCACGTTGTCGCGTGCAGCAAGGAAGCTGTCGACGATTTCCGCGGCCAGCGCGCTGTGATCGCGGGTTTCCTCGATCACCTCGGTCGCGGCTTCACCGAAGGCCTCGTAGACGTCGTCGTTGAACTCGCGCAGCTCGACGCCGTACTCGTTGACCAGACGGTTGAGGTAGATACCGTTGTTGTAGTTGGTCTCCGCGGGCTGACGCGCGTTTTCTTCGGCACAGCAGACCGTGATGATGTTCTTGTCGCTCGCGCTCAGGCTCGACCACCAATCGGCGTTCATGCCCAGGCTGACCTGCGAGGCCGGCTCGTGCATACCCGGCCAGTAGTAGTACTGGGCCGCTTCATAGAGCTTGAGGAAGAAGTCGTTCCACGGACCCACCCATTCGGTCGCGTCGATGGCGCCCGAAACGAGGTTTTCGTAGATCTGACCGCCCGGAAGCGAGACCGGCGAGGCGCCGACCTTGGCCATGACGTCGCCGCCGAGGCCCGGGATACGCATCTTGAGGCCCTTGAGGTCCTCGGGCGAGTTGATTTCCTTGTTGAACCAGCCGCCCATCTGCAGGCCGGTGTTGCCGCAGGGGATGCCCTTGATGCCGAACTCTGCGCCGATCTTGTCAAGCAGGGCCTGGCCGCCGCCGAACTTCATCCACGCATCGATTTCGGTGTAGGTCAGACCGAACGGAACGGCAGTGAACGGGGCCCAGCCCGGGTGCTTGCCCTTCCAGTAATAGTCGGTACCGATATAGGCGTTCGCGTTGCCCGAGGCGACCTCGTCGAAGCTGTCGAACGCGCCCACGCGCTCGCCTGCGGCGAAGTACTGAACGGCGATGCGGCCTTCGGTCACTTCTTCGATCCGGGCAGCCAGGCGCTGCGCGCTGGTGCCGAGGCCGGGGAAGTCGCGACCCCAGGTCGACACGATGACCATGTCGATGCGGTCCTGCGCAATGGCCGGTGCGGCCAGCGCCGATGCGGCCGCGCCGCCGGTGGCGACTTTCAGAAATTTACGTCTTTCCATGTTGGTTGTCCTCCTTGTTGACCCTTCAATGGATACATCGCGTTAAGTAGTCAGATTTTTCGCTCCGCCCACAATTTTCGCGATCCATCCCTGTGGCATACCGGGTTTGCGCGGTGTTTCCCGCGCGGTGCCGATAAACGCTGACGGCACTTGGAGCGTCACACGCGGCGGCTTGCAAGAGCAGATCACGCACATGCCGCCAAAATAATCGGAAATGGTGTTTTTCACAGGCGTTTGATTAAAAAATAGGCGCAAAATAAGTCGGCCTTGCTGCAAGATTCGGCGAAAAATGTGCAAGACTTCGAGGTGCGAAGACGTTTTTCGGGACCAAAACGACGGTTTTGCGCGAAACAGCAGCGGCGCAGGATTTACTCGGCCATGCGAATGGGGCAGAGACCCGTGACCGCGACAACAAGGAAGACAAGACCGTGATCGAAACCGCTTTTGGCCTGCGCAGTGCCTTCACCGCTCCCCATCGTCTCGCCACAAAGGCGGGCGCGGATGTTCTTGAAAGCGGCGGCAGCGCGATCGAGGCGATGGTCGCCGCCGCCGCCACAATCGCCGTCGTTTACCCGCATATGAACGGCATCGGTGGCGATGGGTTCTGGCTTATCAAGCGGCCCGGCGCTGCACCTGTTGGCATCTTCGCCTGCGGACAGGCCGCCGGGCTTGCGACACCCGACTGGTACGCCCGGCAAGGATTCGAAACCGCCCTGCCAAGCCGTGGCGGTCTTGCCGCGCTCACCGTGCCGGGCACCATCGGCGGCTGGGGGCAGGCGCTTTCGCTTCTGGACGCGCCGCGCCCGTTGGCCGACCTGCTCGCCCCGGCGATTCGCTATGCCGCCGAAGGCGTCGCCGTGACCCGAAACCAGTCACAGACCACGCGTGAGAAACTGGATGGCCTCGCCGACGTGCCGGGCTTCGCCAACGCGTTCCTGACCGCCGGTCATGTGCCCGAGAGCGGCACGCCGCTGCGCCAGACGGCGCTGGCCGCCACCCTGTCGCGGCTGGCCGAGGTCGGGTTGGATGACTTTTACGCCGGCGATCTTGCCGCGACTCACGCGCGCTTTCTCGAGGCGTCCGGCAGCCCTCTGCGGGGTGACGATTTCGCCGGCTACGCGGCGCGGCAGGTCACGCCTCTGACGATCCGCATCCGGCAGGGCACGCTTTACAACATGATTCCGCCGACCCAAGGCATGGCGGCTCTGGGCATTCTCGGAACCTTCGACCGGCTGGGTGTCACGCAGGCAGAGACCTTCGCGCATTGGCACGGCCTTGTGGAATCGACCAAGCAGGCGTTCCTCATCCGTAACGCCGAACTGGGCGACGAGCGTAGCATGCGTCAGCCCGCACAGGACTTCCTGACCGATGCCGAGCTTGACCGTATGGCCGCCGCGGTCGACATGACCCGCGCCGCGCCCTGGCCGCACGCTCCCGTGCCCGGTGACACGATCTGGATGGGCGCGGCCGATGCCGAAGGCACGGTCGTCAGCTTCATCCAAAGCGTCTTCTGGGAATTCGGCTCGGGCCTCGTCTGCCCTGATACCGGCGTCTTTTTCCAGAACCGGGGCGCGGGCTTCTCGCTCAAGCCCGGCCCGAACCAGCTGGCACCGGGCAAGCATCCCTTTCACACCCTCATCCCCGGCATGGCCGAGCTCAAGGATGGCCGCGTCTTTTCCTACGGGACGATGGGTGGCGAGGGGCAGCCGCAGACACAGGCCGCCGTCTTTTCGCGCTACGCGATGTTCGGCCAGCCATTGCAGCAGGCGGTCAGCGCACCGCGCTGGCTTCTGGGCAAGACATGGGGCGACAGCACCGACAGTCTCAAGATCGAGGCCAATGCCGATCCCGACCTCGTCCAGAGCCTGCGAGACGCGGGCCACGACATTGAACTGATGGAACCGTTTTCCAGTCTCGCCGGTCACGCCGGCGGCGTCGTGCGGCACGCAGATGGCCGGACCGAGGCGGCCAGCGACCCGCGCAGCGACGGCGTGTCTTTCGCGGAATGACGATGTCATCCGCGCCCGCACTCCCGGGCGCGGACGCTTTAGTCGCCTTTCGCCTCACCCGCGTCCGAGGCCTCCGACTCGATCGTGGCTTCCTTGGCGTCCGAGGTGGGCTTTGCCGCATCGCCAGACCCTGACGCCCCGCCCGAGCCGCCTTTGGTCTCGGCCACCGGGCCGCCGACGCGCAGGGTCTGCGTGCTGCCGTCCTTGGCCTCGCCGAAAAAGATCGTCTGGTGCGGGAACGGAATCTCGATGCCGCGCTCGTCGAAGATGCGCTTGAGGATCCCGTTATAGGCCCGGCCGACACCCCATTGCTTGCCCGGGATCGTCTTGATCCGGGCGCGCAGCACGACGGCACTGTCGCCAAAGGAGTTGAGGCCGAACCACTCCAGTTCGTCGATCACGAACTGGCCGAAATCCGGATCGTCGCGCAGCTCGGCAAAGCCGTCGAACATCGCCTGTTTCGCCTCTTCGATATCCTCGCGATAGGCCACGCCCATGTCGCAGACGAAGTAGGAAAAATCGCGCATGAAGTTCGACACCATATCGACCGACGAGAACGGAATGATGTGATACGTGCCCTGCACGTCGCGCAGTGACACCGACCGCACGGTCAGTTTCTCCACCGTGCCGGTCGTGCCGCCCACGGTCACCACGTCGCCCACGTTGATCGCGTTTTCGAACTGGATGAAGACGCCGGTGATGATGTCTTGCACGAATTTCTGCGCCCCGAAACCAATCGCCAGGCCCAGCACGCCGGCCGAGGCCAGAAGCGGGCCGATATCCAGACCGATCTCAGACAGGGTCAGCATCAGCGTCAGCACGAGCAGCGCGATGGTCGCCGCGTTGCGCAGCAGCGTCAGCAGCGTCGTCTCGCGCGAGGTCGGCGCCGTGCCGTAATCCGGATTCAGCTTGTAATCGACCCAGGAATTGAGCGCGAGCCAGATGATGGCGGCCACCAGAAGGATACCGAGCACCGACAGCAGCCGCGCCGAGAATGAAATGCCCCCCGCCGAGGCAAGCCAGCCCCCGACGTCGATCAGTCCGGTTACGTCAAGCGAATAGGCCACGACCGCCAGCGCCACCAGAATCCGCACCGCCGTCAGCACCTTCGGCACGATGTTGTTGAGACGCGGTTCAAGCAGCGGGATCTTGTGGCGCAGGTCCTCGGGCAGGTGCACCCCGGCGCGCAGCGATTTGCCGATGCCCCCGATCACAAGCGACCCCAGCAGCGCGGCCATCAGCACCTTGCCCGACCCCACAAGGTAGTCGACCACCACGCTCGTGGGGCGCGACACCACAAGGAAAAACATGAACAGCAGATAGGCCAGCGTGAACCAGTGCCAGGTGCGCGTCAGCGTGCCCAGAAACCCGCCCAGCCTTTCCTTGTCGGGCATGTCCTCGTCGGTTTCCTCCTCGTCATGCCCGGCGGTCAGGCGGCGCGCGATCCAGTTGGCCACGTGGTCGCGATGCCGGATCACCAGCACCACGAGATAGAACAGCACGAACAACGACAACAGCGCCGAGACGCCCAGACCGGCGGCGAAGGAAACGTTGCGATTGACGATCGGCACCACCAGAAGCTGGCCGTAGCCTAGCACGCTGACCACCACGCTGGCGTGCCGGTTCAGCTTGCGCGCCGCCCGGTTCGACAGGTTGATAAGACGCAAACCGCCCGTCGTGGGCGACACGATGGCCCGGATCGCGACCTTGATCAGTTCGACCAGCAGGAACGCATTGAGATAAAGCGCCTGGCGAAAGCCCATTTGCGCATATTCACCCAACGCCAGAAGCGTGATCGCATAGCCCAGGGCCCAGGCCAGCAGCACGATGATCACGTCAAGGGCGGTGGAGCCGAGGAAGATGAAAAGCGAGCGCAGGAAATTCGCGTCCGCCGCGCGCGCGCCCATCTTCTGGAAGACCGGGCGCATCAACCGCCGCAGGGTCAAATAGACCGCAACGGTAATCACGATAACCAGCGCGAGGTTCTTGAAGCTTTCGAGGATCACGACGAATTCCGCGCCCGACAGCCCTTCGAACACGCTGCCGCCGCTCTTGACGGCACTTGTCAGCGAGGCAAGCCCACCGGCCAGATCCTCGGCGATGGATTGGGTGAATTCCGCGATCTGCGCCCCGATTGACGGGGTCTGCCCGGGATCTGGCAGGATCTGCTCTACCGCACTTTCCGAAGACTGGCCCGTATCGCCGCCCTGTGCCGCGCTTCCCAGCGCGTCGATCAGGCTCTGCCGCGCGGCGTCGTCCTTCAGCACGTCCAGCAACGCGTCGAGGGGAGCCGAGGACAGGGCGCTGTCCGCCTGTGCATCTGCCTGGCCGCTTCCGCCGCCCTGTTCCTGTGCGGCCGCCGGGGCAAGACAGGCGAACCCCGTCATGAGGATCAGGGTGAAAGCCACGGCACAAAGCCGCACGCGGGGGAATAGAGACATCGTTTCGCCTTTGCTTCACCGGGGTTGGACACCGCATGGCGCCGGTCCGGGCGCCTGCTGCATCGCGCTTGGTGCGCCGCACGCGGCCCATCCGCCCCCTTATTACTTCGCGCGCGACATAACAGCCTTTGCACGGGCTGTCCAACGCTTGACCGGCCAAGAGGTTGCATGGCTTGGCGTCGGTTTTTCGCCGCCGGTTGGCAGTTCGGCGAACTTGTGTGGCTCGTGCGCGGCCTCCTGGCCCATTGGCGCACCGCGGCATTCCGGGGCCGATGCGGCCTTGCAGTGCCATGCCGCGCGCCGTAGCCTTGCGCGGCGACGCGAAGGAATAAGGCCGAAAGAATTTCCATGAAAGAAATCAAGACGATCTGCGTCGTGGGCGGCGGCAGCGCGGGGTCTCTTTCCGCGCTAACCCTCAAGCGGTTGCTGCCCGGGCGTCGGGTCATCTCCCTTCGCGCGCCGAACATCCCCGTCATCGGGGTAGGAGAATCGACCACCGCCTACCTGCCGCAGTTCCTGCACGGTCAATTGAAGCTGGACCGCGCGCAATTCTACAAAGAGGTGCAGCCAAGCTGGAAACTTGGCATTCGCTTCGTCTGGGGCCCGCAAGAGCGGGATCATTTCAACTATCCCTTTTCCTTCGAACTGTCCGAACGGGTCGGGACCCTGCGCAAACGCGCGGCCTATTATCACCTGCAACTGGGCGGGACGACGGGTTTGCTCGGCGCGCTGATGGACGACGACACCGCGCCGATCGTCGCCGAGAACGGCCGCTACGGGATGATCGACCTGCCGTTCGGATATCACATCGATAACCAGCGTTTCCTGGCCTATCTCGAAAAACAGGCGACCGCCTTTGGCGTTGAGAACGTGATCGCCACGATGACCGGCGTCGAAAAGACAGAGACAGGAGACATCACCGCGCTGCAGCTCGATGACGACCGCAGGATCGAGGCGGATCTCTTCGTCGATTGCTCGGGCTTTCGCTCTTTGCTGCTCAAGGAACAGATGGGCGCGCAATTCCAAAGCTTCTCTCCCCCCTTGCGCTGCGACACTGCGGTTCTCGGGGATATTCCGCGCGATGGCACGATCCGGCCCTATACCTCGGCCGAGACCATGGAGTGCGGCTGGTGCTGGAAGATCGAGCTGCCCGAGCGGGTGTCGGTCGGCTACGTGCACAGTTCGGACTACATCTCGCTCGAGGACGCCAAGGCAGAGCTTCGGCGCAAGACGCCCGACCTCACCGAGGAACTGCGCGTTGTCCGTTTTCCATCAGGTCGGTTTGACAGGTTCTGGATCGGCAACGTCGCGGCGATGGGCAATGCCTCGGGTTTCGTGGAGCCGCTGGAATCCACCGCGCTTCATGTCATCTGCGAACAACTGGTCAGCCTCTGCGGCGCATTGCTTGACAGCGATTACCGCATCGAGGCTGCAGCCCAGGCCGACGCCAACCGCCGGTTCGCGGCCACATGGGACGCGATCCGCGATTTCCTGGCGGTGCATTACAAATTCAATACGCGGTCGGACAGCCAGTTCTGGCAGGATTGCCGCGCCGACACGCAGCTCGGCGATGCCGAAGACATCGTGCGGCTCTATCAAGAGATCGGACCCCACACCGCGATGAAATCCGTGATCGGGCAAGAGCGGATCGTCCAGTTCGAGGGATATCTCGCCCTGCTCATGGGTCAGCAGGTGCCCACCTGTGCGAAAAGCCATTTCGACGCACAGGATCTCAAGGACTGGAAAGACTGGCAGGCCCGCATCGCGGCACTGCGCAAAAAGGCCGTTCCCCTGCGCCGCGCGCTCGATGTCGTCAGCCGGCCGGACTGGACCTGGAACTAGGCAGGCCGCGCGCGTCTGAGACTGTCGGTCATCCCGTGGCTTTCGCGCCTTGACGGCGCAAGGACAAGACAGCGTGCCGAAACAAAAACCGGCTCAGGCCCCCCGCAGAAAATCGTCGGGTCCGGGTCGCGCAATTCCGTCGCGGTCTTTCCGAGGATGGATCGCTAGGCCAGCAAAGCCACGGCCAAGATCGCGACAGACATCCAACTAAAGGCAAAAGCGGCATAAGCCATAACAATTACTCTCGGTAAATCGATGCTAGAAGCATATGTCGGGCGCACCGATCTCTCCTAAGAAAAACAGACCTCGCGGTGGAAACACTGTGGTTCCAATCAAGCGCAGGATCACCCCGTGTTACCGTCGCTCGACGCGTATGCAAGGGTCTGCCAAAGCGACAGGTTCTGTTGCGATGGGTAAAAGACCGAGAGAATACCGTCTATGCCGTACCGCAACGGTTCAAGATTGGGGCAACATGCGGCACCCGAACCAGATACTCTATCCAGTTCCGTCGGACCGACCATTCGTGGAGGGGGATGGCAGCCCGTAGGGGAATCGAACCCCTCTTTCCAGGTTGAAAACCTGGCGTCCTAACCGATAGACGAACGGGCCATGCCTTGGCGTGAGCCGGTTCCTATGAAAATCCTCGGCGCTGCGCAAGGGGCAAATTGCAGAATCTTCTCGGGCTTGGCGCGAAATTTCGGGGCCGGTAAGGTCAGGCTGGCGCGGCATCCTCAAGACGCAATTGCACGCTTTGCCGCCCGCCCCAGGTGTTGATCTCCAGCCGTCCGGCCAGGTGAAACTGGGCGCCGCCATGCCCTTCCAGAGCTGCACCCAAAGGCCCGTCGAACGCCCCGAAGGCGATCGCGTCGAGGGTGGGCCCGCCCCCCTCGCCAAAGCGCAGCTTGAGGTGATTTTCGCCCACCCGCTTGGCGAAGGTGACGCCCATTTGGGGAAAGACATAGCGCGGTCCGGGCGCCCCGGCGCCGAAAGGGCCCGCGGCCTCGATCTGCGTTACCAGCTCCGGCGTCGCCGCTCCCGGCATCAAAAGCCCGTCCAGATGCAGATCCGCCGGGCCGGCCTGTCCGGCACCCTGCCGCCCCAGAAGATCGGCCAGCCGCGTCATCGCCGGTTCCAGCTTGTCGCGCGCCACGGTCAGACCGGCGGCCATCTTGTGCCCGCCGCCCTTGCGCAACAGCCCCTCGGCCGCCAGCCGCTGAATCGCGTGGCCCAGATCGACGCCGCTCACCGACCGGCCAGATCCCTTGCCCTCGTCGCCCTCGAAGCCGATCACGATGGCAGGACGGTTGGTGGCCTCCTTGAGGCGCGCCGCAACAATGCCCACGACGCCCGGGTGCCAGCCGTCGCCGGCGGCCCAGACAAGCGGCGCGTCCAGCCCGCGCGCCTCGGCCTGGTTCAGCGCGGCGGCGCGCACGGCGGCCTCGACCTCGCGGCGTTCCGCGTTCAGCTGGTCCAGCCGCTCGGCCAGCGCCTGCGCCTCTGCCGCATCCTGCGTTGACAAAAGCCGCGCGCCCAGATCGGCCCGCCCGACGCGGCCGCCGGCGTTGATGCGCGGCCCAAGGACAAAGCCCAGATGATAGGTGGTGGGCGCGGTATCGATCCGCGCCAGATCGCCGAGCGCCACCAACCCGAGCCGCTGCCGTTGTCCCATCACGTGCAGGCCCGCGCGCACGAAGGCCCGGTTCACCCCGCGCAGCGGCGCGACATCGGCCACCGTCGCCAGCGCCACCAGGTCGAGCATCGCCATCAGATCGGGACCGGTCTTGCCGGCCTTACGCAGCTGCCGCCCGGCCTCGACCAGCATCAGGAAAACCACGGCGGCTGCACAAAGATGCGCCAGATCCCCGCTTTCGTCCTGCCGGTTGGGGTTGACCACCGCCAGCGCGGGAGGCAACGTCTCGCCCCCCAAATGGTGATCCAGCACCACCACATCCGCATCTTGCGCCGCAGCCAGCGCGTCATGCGACAGCGTCCCGCAATCCACGCAGATGATCAGGTCATGCGCGCCTCCCAACTCGGTCATGGCGGGTGCATTCGGGCCATAGCCCTCGTCGATCCTGTCCGGTACGTGAAGCGTGGCCGTCAGTCCCAACTGACGCAGCCAATCGATCAGAAGTGCCGCCGAGGCGCCGCCATCCACATCGTAGTCGGCGAAAATCGCGATCCGCTCGCGCCGCTCAACGGCGCGCAGCACCCGCGCCGCGGCGCACTCCATGTCCTTGAGGCCGCGCGGATCGGGCATCAGGTCGCGAAGCTTGGGGTCGAGATATTGCGCCGCTTCAGCCGCCGGTACACCCAGCCGTGCCAGCGTCTGGCAGAGCGGCCGGGGCAGGGCGGTGTCCTGCGCCATCGCCTCGGCCAGACGATCCGCTTCTGCCGCGGGCCCGCGCCAGAACCGCCCGGTCAGCGACTGTTCGATCCCAAGAAAGGCGGTCACGCGACCTTGTGGCGACAGGTCATCACGCGCCGTTCCCCTGTCGAGGAGCGCAGCAAAAGGGTCTGGGTCTCGATGAAGTCCCCGCGCGGCTTCAACCCCGCGACCAAAGAGCCCTGCGTGACCCCCGTCGCGGCAAAGATCACATCGTCGGTCACCATCTCGTCGCGGCTGTAGATCCGGTCGAAATCCGTGATCCCGGCCTTTTCGGCGCGGCCCCGCTCGTCATCGTTGCGAAACAGCAGCCGTCCCCAGATCTGCCCGCCAAGCGCCTTGAGCGCGCCCGCGGCAAGCACGCCTTCTGGCGCGCCGCCGGATCCCATATACATGTCGATGCCGGTGGCGTCGGGATCGGTACAATGCATGACGCCCGCCACGTCGCCATCCCCGATCAGATAGACCGACGCGCCAAGACCGCGCAGCTCGGCGATGATCTCTTCGTGGCGCGGGCGCTCCAGCACGCAGACCGTGATCTCCGAAGGCGCCACGCCCTTGGCCTTGGCCAGCGCCTCGACCCGCTCTGTCGGGCTCATGTCAAGCGATACCACGTCCTCGGGATAGCCCGGTCCAACCGCCAGTTTGTCCATGTAGACATCGGGCGCATGCAGCATGGTGCCGCGCGGCGCCATGGAAATGACCGTGAGCGCGTTGGGCATCGCTTTGGCGGTGATCGTCGTGCCCTCCAGCGGATCAAGCGCGATGTCCACCTCGGGGCCTTTGCCGCTGCCGACTTCCTCTCCGATATAAAGCATTGGCGCCTCGTCGCGCTCGCCCTCGCCGATGACCACGGTGCCCTGAATGTCCAGCTTGTTGAGCTCTTCGCGCATGGCGTTGACGGCGGCCTGATCAGCGGCTTTCTCGTCGCCGCGCCCAATGAGTGGGCGACAGGCCAGCGCGGCTTCTTCAGCGACACGCGCCAGCGCGAGGGACAGAATGGCGTCATCAAATGCGGTGGTCATGGAAACTCCTGTTTTAAGGCCGATAAAGCTTTAACGGCTCGGCCGAGCCCGCACAAGCAGGGCGCGCGGGGTGAACGATGGGTCAGACGCTCTCGATGCGCAGCGCAACCGGGCTGCTGGCCAGCACGTCAAGCTGCGACATCGCGGCCAGCGCATCCTCAAGTGCTGCGGGCGCGGTCTTGTGCGTGACGATCAGCACCGGCGCGGTGGCGTCCTTGTGGCGATACTGCCGCATCCGGTCGATCGAGACGCCCGCATCGCCAAGCACCGTCGCCACCTTGGCAAGTGCGCCGGGTTTGTCATGCAGCGCCATGCGCAGGTAATAGGGCACCGGGGTGGCCGTACTGGCCTGGCTTGCCGCGGTCAGGGTGCTGGCGGGCTGTCCGAAGGTCGACACGCGGAACCCGCGCGCGATGTCGATCACGTCGCCCATCACCGCGCTGGCGGTCGGACCCATGCCCGCGCCGGGGCCGCGCAGCACGATCTGCTCCACCTCGTCGCCCTCCAGCACCACCATATTGGTGCCGCCGTCAAGCTGGCCAAGCGGGCTCTTTTTGGGCACGAGACAGGGCGACATGCGCTGTTCCAGGCCCCGGCCCGTCATCCGCGCCACGCCCAGAAGCTTGATGCGATACCCCATGTCGTCGGCCTGCTTGATGTCGTCGATGGTGATCTTCTCGATCCCTTCCAGCGCGACCCCGCCGAAATCCACTTGCGCGCCAAAGGCGATGGCGGCCAGCAGCGCCAGCTTGTGGCCCGCATCGATGCCGCCTACGTCAAGCGTCGGATCGGCCTCGAGATAGCCAAGCTGGTTGGCCTCTTCGAACACCTCCTCATAGGGCAGGTTCGAGGCCTGCATCCGCGTCAGGATGTAGTTGCAGGTGCCGTTCATCACGCCCATCACCCGGGTCATCTCGTTGCCGGCCAGCGCCTCGGTCAGCGCCTTGACCACAGGGATCCCGCCCGCAACGGCCGCCTCGAAGCGCAGCACGACGCCCGCCTCCTCGGCGGCAAGCGCCAGCGCGTGACCGTGCAGCGCCAGCATTGCCTTGTTGGCGGTGACCACATGCTTGCCGGCGGCGATGGCGGCCTCGGTGGCGGCTTTCGCCGGCCCGTCCGAGCCGCCCATCAGTTCCACGAACACATCCACGTCGTCACGGGTGGCCAGCGCGACGGGATCGTCCTCCCACGCGTAGCCCGAGATCGACACGCCGCGATCCTTTTCGCGGGTCCGCGCCGAAACGGCGGCAATCTCGATCGGGCGGCCCGCCCGGGCGGTCAGAAGCTGCGTTTTCTGGCGCACGATCTTGACCACGCCAGTGCCGACAGTGCCGAGGCCGGCGATACCAAGGCGGATGGGGGATGACATGGCGCGCTCCGTTTGCGGCTGGTGTGAAATGCTGGCGCGGATGTAGCCGGTTGCGCGCGCGCTTGCAACGCGGGTTTGCAGCCGGGGTCAGGACGGCTCGGCGATGGTCACGGGCTGCGACAGGCGCGCCCGCGAGGGGCGGTCGATCACCTGGCCGCGAAGCCGGGCCGCGCGTGCGCGCAATCCCGCGATCCGCACCTCCAGCGCGGTGCGTGTCTGCGGGGCGATGCGTGTCTGCGGCAGGTCTGCGCGCAGCGTTTCGGCCGGCACCAGATCGGGATAGCCCGCGCGCCGCGCCTCGGCGTCAAAGGTGTCGTCCAGTTCCGGAAACTGCGCACAGCCGGTCAGCCCGGCCAAAAGCAGCACGGCAAAGATACGGGAAAAGCGTCGCGGTAGGGGCACGGCATGGCTCGGCGGTTCGGGCACGGTGGATCCGTCATGCCACGGACCGACCAGCGGCGGCAAGCGGGGCTTTGATCTGAACGGGTGTTCAGTTAAACCGGGATCATGGCCCGCACCCAAGGATCCCATTCCGACATCACCGGCCCGCGTCTGCGCGACGCGGCCTTGCGGCTTTTCGCGCAGGATGGCTACGCCGCCGTCTCGATGCGGCGCATCGCGCAGGAGGTGGGCGTGCAGGCCGGCGCGCTTTATAATTACATTCCCGACAAGCAGACGCTGCTTTTCGAGCTGCTTCAGGCGCATATGCAGGATCTTCTGGCCGCGTGGCGCGCCTGCGCCCCCGGCCCCGACGCAGACCCGCTGGCCCGGCTCGAGGCCTTCACGCGCTTTCATATCCGCTTCAACACGCAGCGCGCCGACGCGGTCTTCATCTCCTATATGGAGCTGCGCAATCTCTCGCCCGAGAATTTCGCCGCCATCGAGGGGCTGCGCCGTACATATGAGACCACGCTTGAAGACATCCTGCGCGCCGGTGTGGCGCAGGGCGCGTTCACCGTGACCGAGCCGCGCATCACCGCGATGGCGCTGATTTCGATGCTGACCGGCGTCAACACGTGGTATCGCGGCGCCGGACGGCTGTCTCTGCCAGAGGTGGAGGCGCTCTACTGGGACATGGTGCGCCGCGCCGTGGCGGCCGGGCCCGCGGCGACAGGAGATGACACCCGATGACGGATCCCGACGAGGTTCTGGCCCGGCTCGAAGCCTCGGGCGGTCGTCGCGCCCTTGGCGTGGGCATGATGACGGCTCTGGGCGCGCTGGTGCTTTACGCCGCACTGGTCCATCCGCCGGCCAGCGTGGGCTGGCGGGTGTTCGCGATCCTTTGCGGCGGGCTCGGGCTCTGGCTGGGTCACGCCATGTATCACGCCACGCAGGGCGCGGTGGAACTGACCCGCACCGGGCTGCGCACGCGCGATGGCGAATGGATCGCGCGCCTGTCCGAGATCGTCTCGGTCGATCGGGGGGCCTTCGCCCTGAAACCCTCCAACGGGTTTCTGGTGCGGCTCAACGCCAAGGCCCCGGCGCGGTGGCGTCCGGGGCTCTGGTGGCGCGTCGGCGCGCGCGTCGGGCTGGGCGGCGTCACCTCGGGCGGCCAAGCCCGCGCGATGGCCGATATTCTCGCTACGCTTTTAGCGGAAGACATCGACCGTGAAAACTAACCTGCCTCAGGGCTGATTCATAAAGCAATGAAGGCCCTGCGCCGATTATGATCAAATCAGCTATGCAGGCCGCAAGTCCCTTCGTAGCAAATCTGTGGTGCAAATCTGATTGCCGAGAAAACTCGCGTTTGCATGGTTACATCATTAATACCTACGTTGAACAGTGGGTCGTAGTTAGAAATAGACTCGATGAGGATGATTTCTTCGCCGTCACTCACGACCGGCAAACTCGCGTGCGCAGACCGAACTTCACCGTCTGTTAAAGGAGCAAGGGAACCACTACCACGCACCTGCGACCAAGCAATCCCATACTCGTTGCTGTCGGCATCATACGATATCACCGAAACGCGGATCTGGTTCACGCCGCTGTCGTTTGTGATCTCATCGAATAACACTTTAGCGTTGTCAATGTAGACAGATGTGATTCCACCCGGAGACGTTTCTCGCGAAATCATATCCGCGAGCGTGAAGGTCGCCTTTTCTCGCACGCTTTTGTAGCGATGAACTTCAAAGAACTCGAAGGTTGCAGCAATCATCCAGAACAGCAGAGGTATAGTAATGACAGCTTCGACCATGAGCGACCCACGCGTTTCCTCAAAGAAGTTACGCAGGAAAGCTTGAAAACGAGACAAGTGCATCAGTTCGGTTCCTGTACAAAGGCTGTCAAAGAAATGATGGACGCTTCGCCGCTTGCGTCTTTACTAAGCGCAGAGCCTAGAGCTGCCTTAGGAAAAAGCGGCTCGTACTTGTAGCAGGCTCGCAGTAACATCAGTTGGTTCGCGACTCCAGGCACAAAAGCCCGCACTGGCTTGGCCGGTTCGGCAGCATCCGTACAGTCCGCAGTGGTGTCAAGCGATGTGAACGCGAACGGATCGGCCGGGCGCATCTCGAGGCGGAGTTTTTCCTTGCAGCTCAAGACCATTATGGCGTTTGCACAAACCAGGTCCTTTATGGCGTCGTGCTGCGGCACCTCGCCGGTACCCAGTCGAACTTCGCGCACCGCGATGTCGAGGCCGCGTTCGATCAGTGTGTGGCGCATCGTTACGAAGCCTAATTCGATCGACATCAAAAGCATTGACAGATAGACTGGGAATATCAGGACGAACTCGACCGACGCGGAACCGCTCTCGTCAAGGGCTTTGCTGCCAAGAAAACTTTTGATTGAAGTTATCATTGCGTTAGCCTCAGAGCTTGGACGTTACCGGCGATGGAGCCGAACGCGTCGGTGATATCGAGTCCCTCCACACGATAGTAGTGCGAATTAGACGAAGCGCAGCTTTCCAGTGCCGTTTCAGCGACCCCGCCTTCTGCGATCTCAAAGCCGATCGTGTAAATTATAGCTCCGGCTGTTTTTGCCGCAGTGCAAACATTGTCCATCCGGCTATTTTTGGTCGCGCCCGTAATTTGCTCAGCATACCTGTAGTCGTTCCAAGGCTGCCAGTTTTCTGTGATCTCGCCGTAGTAATGTGGCGACATCAGACCCCAAGCGGTCTCCCACGACACCTGTTCACTGGACACAAAGCCTATATCATCGCTGAGGTCGTTAAATTCGTTGGCGGAAAGCCATCTGTTCTTCTCGATGTTGTAAAAGACATCCTTGATGCCGTCTCCATCTCGGTCTGTCGGGTCGGGGTCTTCCAGGTAGTATGCCGACTTTAGCGGGCCGTAAGCCTCATACTTACAAACCCAATTGCTGTCAGCGCAGTAAGCCTCGTATTCCAGTGATGAAAACTTGGCGTCCCGGTTACGTTTCTCGTAAGCGTACTCGAATTTCATGAATTGGTGCGTCACGAGGTGCAGATCCGAGTTGGCACCACGGAATTCCGAAGGCATTTTGTTGAAGAAATGCGTCGTGGTGTTCTCTCCGTCGCCCATAACGATCATGATCTTTAGCGTTTCAGGCTCATCGTAATCCGCAGGTACGTTAACTTGAGATGCATCTACGACACCGTCAGCGATGAGTGACGAAGATACTTCCCGCCAGTCGGGGTGAAGAAGCGCAGAGCCGTATTTAATGCCTTGGTCTGTCGAAGTATTGCCTGCTGCTTGAAGAGAGTTGATTTTGGCATGCAAGACATTTTTATCGATCGAGTAGGGCAGTATTTGAAAGTATTCATCTGTATAGCAAGACCGCCATACGGAGTTGAGGTCGTCAAACCCGCCGTACATCGATGTATAGATGGCTTGCTTAAGGTTCTGGCCCGAACTGTTGGATGACGAGCCGGTAGCAAGCGAGGGGTGAGTGTAGTCGTTTTCTTCAAGATAAAGACAATTGGAGTAGGTGTGATCTTCGCCGACGGCTAGCACCTTGAAAATGCCGTCTGAGGGTGTCACCGAAGTGCTGAACGGCACAATTGACATAACTGTGCTGCCCGGCCTAGACCTCCATGAGGCCATGACTTTGTCAATGAAGGCATTCGCAGCCGTTTTCAGATTTCCGATCTTCGAATTATTCGCCATGGATCCGGAGACGTCTAGCACGAGTACAATTTCCAGTTTCGGCACGCGCATTTCAGCGGTCGCTTCAGCCGAGCTTGAGAGCTGCTCGACGCCCGACAATTTCATCAAATACGTGTCCATCGTAAAGCTGGCCGACGCAGAGACACTTGAGGTGTTCAACGTCATCTGAATATCTCCTTCAGAGATATCTGTCAGCTTATCGGCCATGCCGGCCTTTGCGAAATAATCTTTCACCACCGCCTCGGCGTCTGGTGCAGTCGCGGCGCCGGCGCCAGCGAGCACCGCAGAGTCGAGCGTGGCCTGCAATTTGGCCCGGTTCATCTCGTGACGCATCGTGTCGATCCCGAGGCCAGCCATCACTAGCATGAAAAGGAAGATAAAAAGTGTCAGAATTGTCATCGCACCCTCTTCGTCTCGCTTGAAAAGGGCGAAGGTCTGTCTCAGTTCATAGAGTCGCACGTTGGTTGGATCATCTGTTTGATACCAGCTCTTTGGCGCAAAAGTTTCTGGAATTTTCATAACACACCTTTTTAGACGTTTTACGACTCTGTTACGGATTTCGTCTCGGTATGTATTAACAAGATCTGTGTTCTAAATATGGCGAAACGGCGGAAAATTGGCCGTTATTTGTTCCGGATTAGAGACAAAATTCAGAGGCTTAACGGATTGTTACCGCACCTGCGACATGCCCCCATGACCGGGTCGCCCCGTCGCTCTGCCGCTGGACAATTGAGCCGCGACCCTTAACCATGTTTTCAAGAACGCCGTTCAGAGCTGTTCGCATGTGTAAAGGAAAAAGGGAGACCCACCATGACTGCGCCCATCAAGGAACCGAGCTTTCGCGAAAGCGTCGATCTCATGTTCAACCGCGCGGTGGCGCTCATGGATCTGCCCCCGGGGCTCGAGGAAAAGATCCGCGTCTGCAACGCCACTTACACGGTGCGCTTTGGTGTGCGGCTGCGCGGCCAGATCCAGACCTTCACCGGCTATCGTTCGGTCCATTCCGAACATATGGAACCGGTCAAGGGCGGCATCCGCTACGCCATGGGCGTCAATCAGGACGAGGTGGAGGCGCTTGCCGCGCTCATGACCTACAAATGTGCCCTGGTCGAGGCGCCCTTCGGCGGCTCCAAAGGCGGGCTTCGCATCGACCCGCGCGAATGGGACGAGCACGAGCTGGAGCAAATCACCCGCCGCTTCGCCTATGAACTGGCCAAGCGCGACCTCATTCACCCCTCTCAGAACGTGCCCGCCCCCGACATGGGCACCGGCGAGCGCGAGATGGCCTGGATCGCCGACCAGTACCGGCGCATGAACACCACCGATATCAACAGCCGCGCCTGCGTGACCGGCAAGCCGGTGAACGCGGGCGGCATCCAGGGCCGGACCGAGGCGACCGGACGCGGCGTGCAATACGCGCTGCAGGAATTCTTCCGCCACCCCGAAGACATCAAGGCGGCGGGCCTGTCCGGCACGCTCGACGGCAAGCGCGTGATCGTGCAGGGCCTGGGCAACGTGGGCTATCACGCCGCCAAGTTCCTGCAGGAGGAAGACGGCGCGATCATCACCGGCATCATCGAACGCGACGGCGCGCTTTTCAACGCCGGTGGCATTGACGTCGAGGCCGTGCGCCAATGGATCCTCAAGCATGGCGGCGTCACCGGCTATCCCGATGCCGCCCATCAGGCCGAAGGCGCGGCGGTGCTGGAGGAAGACTGCGACATCCTCATTCCCGCGGCCCTCGAAGGCGTGATCAACATGGGCAACGCGCCCCGGATCAAGGCGCCGCTCATCATCGAGGCCGCCAACGGTCCGGTCACGGCGGGCGCCGACGATGTCCTGCGCGAAAAGGGCACGGTCATCATCCCCGACATGTACGCCAACGCCGGCGGCGTCACGGTGTCCTATTTCGAATGGGTCAAGAACCTCAGCCATATCCGCTTCGGCCGCATGGGCCGCCGGCAGGAAGAAGCGCGCCACGAGCTGATCGTGCGCGAGCTCGAAAAGCTCGACGATCACATCGGCGACGCCTGGAGCATGTCACCCGATTTCAAGGCCAAGTATCTTCGCGGCGCGGGCGAGCTGGAACTGGTGCGCTCCGGCCTCGATGACACGATGCGCGTCGCCTACCAGTCCATGCGCGAGGTCTGGCACAGTCGTGACGATGTCAGCGATCTGCGCACCGCGGCCTATCTCGTGGCGATCGAAAAGGTCGCCGCCAGCTACCGCGCGCTGGGCCTCTGAGGCGACGGCCGGCGACGCAAGGCGCGGCGGTCATGACAGCTGCCGTGCCTTACGTCCTGAACGTTCGGAACACCCTCGGGTCCACACTCGCCGCGGACAGCATCCCGCCCCATAGCGCGCCCTGGATGCCCTGAGACACCACGTCCTGACCGGTCAGGTACAGCCCCCCGACCGGCGTCCGCGCAGTAAGCGCCCGGCTCATCACGCGCTCTGGCGTGCCGTCCAGCCCGTAAAAACGGCCCTCGTGATGCCCGGTGATCGCCGCCGTGGCCAGCGGCGTCGACAACTCGCGAAACACCACGAGCTTCGCCAACTCCGGAAAGGCCGCTTCGAACTGTGCAAACATCTTGGCCGCGATCCGCTCCTTGAGGGCGGCGTAGTCCGCGCCGCGCGCGCCCGGCTCGGTCTTAGCCCACCGGGCCACGCAGCGCCAATCGGTCCAGACCACCATTTCGCCTGCGTATTTCCGCTTCGGCCCGGGATCGTGGTGCGGGTCCTTCAGCGACCCGAACGAGACGAAAAATCCCGGCGGATCGCCGTCGGGGGCCTCCGCCCAGATCGCGTCGACCTCGCTCTGCGGATAGAACCAGTGGTTCGATCGCGTGGCACCGGCGGCCTGCACGTCCCCTTCGAACCCTAAAAACAGGCTGAAATGCGCGATCGAGGGCGGCAGGGCCCGGATCTCGTGCTTCCAGTCCTCGGGCCCGACTCCCTCGGGCAACAACCTGTCCACCGTCTCGCGCGCGCCGATATCGGAAATGACAACGGGCGCGCGAAGGGTCTCGCCCCGGGACGTGCGCACCCCGACGACCCGGTCCTCTTCGACCAGCAGCGTCTCGGCCTTCACACCCGCGCGGGCCTCACCGCCAGCGTCGGTAATCGTGGGGATCAAATGCGCGGCAAAGGCGCGGCCGCCGCCCACCGGATACCACGCGCCGCTTTCCAAATAGGATCCGCAGATCAGCGCGTGCATGGCAAAGCTGGCCTTGTGCGGCCGGCCGCCGTGGTCGCCCCATTGCGCGGTCAGCGCGGCGGCAAGATTGGGATTGTCCGTGATGCTGTCGACGACCTCTTTGGTCGTGCGCTTGCACCAGGTCTCGATCGCCCGGTGATTCCACCACTCGATCATCTGCGACGCGAACTCGGGCATCGTGCGCGTCGGCATCAGCGCATAGATGGCGCTCCGCGCGTTGCGCAATGCGGCGGTCCAGGCCTCGATCGCACGCGCCTCGTTAGGAAACCTGTCCTTCAGATCGCGCTCCTGCGCCTCATAGGGGCGCGACAGCGCAAGCGGCGCGGTATCGCCCAGATGCAGGATGTCATAGACAGAGCCCATGGATTCGAACGCCATGGGCGTCTGCGTCAGCCAGTCAAGCATGCTCCGTTCACGGTCTCCGGGGGCGACGCATCCCAGGTAATGGATGCCCACGTCCCACGAAAACCCCTCGCGCGAAAAGCTGTGCGTAAGACCGCCCAGCGTCTCGTATTGTTCTAAAAGCAGCACGCGATGACCCAGCTTCGACAGGGCGGCGGCGGCGGTCATGCCGCCCATCCCTGATCCGACGACAATGGCGTCCCAGGGGTTGGTGGGTTCTTCGGTCATGGTCGCGATCCTCCTCGCTGCATCTGCGGCCCGGCCGGCCGCCCCCCCGCGCGGCGCAGGCGGCCCGGGGCAGGGCGGATCCCGATTGGTACGGCGCGACGTGCCGCCTGTCCTTGATATGCGACAAGGCGCGTCCCGGCGCATCACGTTCTCGCGGGCGGGGATTGCGGCCAGCGGCGCGGGCTGACAAACTCCGCGAAATCCGCTGCGTCACCCGATAGGATAGCCGCCATGTTCCGTTTTCTGCCCGCCGCCGCGCTTGCGCTGACGTCGCTCGTCGCGCCGGTGACCGCCCTTGCCACCGACCAGTCCGAGACCTGCCAGGTCACCTCCGGCGTTGTCGCGACCATCGTCACCCTGCGCGCCGACGGCGCGTCGGCCCCCGCGATCAAACAAAGCCTGACCAACGGCCAGAACGCCGTGCCGTCCAAGTTCTCCGGCACCGTGGCGCCCCTGGTGGACTGGGTCTTCACGCTCGATCAGGCCGTGGTCGAGGGGCCTGCCGCCGCCCAGACGATCTCGGACGCCTACCGCCAGACCTGCGTGGGCTTCAAACCCTGACGCCACTTGGCGGCGGGGCGCATATGGCCCATATTCAGGTGCATGAGCCTGCCTCCCGGATTCCTTGATGAATTGAGAACGCGCACCTCGCTGGCGCAGGTCGTGGGCCGCAAGGTCATGTGGGACACGCGCAAGTCCAACCAGGGCAAGGGCGACATGTGGGCGTCCTGTCCGTTCCACACCGAGAAATCCGCGTCCTTTCACGTCGACGACCGCATGGGGTTCTATTACTGCTTCGGCTGCCACGCCAAGGGCGACGCCATTTCCTTCGTGCGCGAAACCGAGAACGTGGAGTTCATGGAGGCGATCCGCATTCTCGCGCAAGAGGCCGGAATGCCCATGCCCGAGCGTGATCCGCAGGCGCAGGCCAAGGCCGACAAGCGCACCGAACTGGCCGAGGTCATGGACATGGCCGTGCGCCACTTCCGCCTGCAGCTGCGCACGGGTGCCGCGGCCGAGGCGCGCGCCTATCTCGAAAAACGCGGCCTCGACGAGGCGACGCTCGAACGCTTCGAAATCGGCTTTGCGCCCGATGCGTGGCAGGGGTTGTGGGATCACCTCAAGGGCAAGGGCGTGGCCGACGACCTGATCCTGGGCTGCGGTCTGGCCAAACCCTCGCAGCGCGGCGGCAAGCCCTACGACACGTTCCGGGGCCGCATCATGTTCCCGATCCGTGACGCGCGCGGGCGCTGCGTCGCCTTCGGCGGTCGGGCGATGGACCCGGACGACAACGCCAAGTATCTCAACAGTCCAGAGACCGAGCTTTTCGACAAGTCCCGCACGCTCTACAACCACGGCCCGGCGCGCGAAGCGGCGGGCAAGGGCCAGCCGCTGATCGTGGCCGAAGGCTACATGGACGTGATCGCGCTCAGCCAGGCGGGGTTCGAGGCCAGCGTCGCACCGCTCGGCACCGCCGTGACCGAACATCAGCTCGCCCTGCTCTGGCGCATCGCCGACGAGCCGATCATCGCGCTCGACGGCGATACGGCGGGCCTACGCGCGGCGCACCGGGTGATCGACATTGCCCTGCCGCTGCTCGAGGCGGGCAAATCCCTGCGGTTCGGTCTCATGCCCGAAGGCAAGGATCCCGACGATCTTCTGCGCGCCGAAGGCGCTGGCGCGGTGCAGACGGTGCTGGATGCCGCCCTGCCGATGGTCAAACTGCTCTGGCAGCGCGAAACCGAAGGGCGCGATTTCGACAGCCCCGAACGCCGCGCCGCGCTCGACAAGGCCTTGCGCGAGAAGATCAAGCTGATCCGCGATCCCTCGATTCGCTCTCATTACGGCCAGGCCATCAAGGACCTCCGCTGGCAGCTTTTCAATCCGCGCAACACCGGGGGGCGTGCGGGCGGCGGCCCAGGCAAGGGGCGGTGGCAAAAAGCTGCGCCCGTGCGTGCCGCGACCAAAACCTCTCACCTCGTGATGTCCGGTGACGCCGCCCAGGTCGAATTGCGCGAGGCGGTGATCCTCGCCACGCTGCTGCGCAATCCCGCGATCCTTTCGGACTGCGAGCACGCGCTCGACCGGCTCGACTGCCGCACCCCCCTCCATGCCAGCCTGCGCAACGCGCTTCTGCGCAGCCTGGGCGCTGAGGATCCCGTCGCGGCAGTGGCCGCGGAAATCGGCGTCCAGGCGCTTGAAAACCTCCTGTCGCTGCCCCATGTCGCGCTGGTGCCCGCGGTCCGCCGGCCCGGGGACGCGGAGCTGGCCCGCATGACCGTGGCCGAGACCCTCGCCAAGCTGGAGGCCGAGCGCGGCCTCGCGGCAGAGATCTCGGAGGCGGTCGAAGATATGGCCGGACCCGGCGACGAACACGTGACCTGGCGGCTGAGCGAGGCGGCCGAGGCGCGCAATCGCGCGCTGCAAAGCCAGCAGGAAGACAAGACGGAATACCAGCGCGGTGCCAACGGGGCCCCGGTCAGCCGCGCGGAAAAGGAACGCTTCGACGCGCTGCTTGCCCAGATCGGCTTCAAAAGCCGGCCTGACGGGTAACGCAGCCGCAGGAATTGTGAAAGAATACCGGGTCAAGGGTGTGCGAATCACCGGATCGCGCTATTGATTCGTTTTAGCGAATCACCCTCGCCCGACCAGATGCAGGAGAGCTTCATGGCCGCCAAGGATACCGACGACGACAACAAGTCCGAAGAGCAGGATGCCGAAATCTCGCTCGACATGAGCCAGGCGGCCGTCAAGAAGATGATCGGAGAGGCGCGCGAACGCGGCTTCATCACCTACGACCAGCTCAACAAGGTCCTGCCGCCAGAACAGGTCTCGTCGGAACAGATCGAGGACGTGATGTCGATGCTCTCGGAAATGGGCATCAACATCATTGAGGAAGAAGAGGCCGAGGAAGAAGAGCAGAAATCCACCGCCGTCGCCGAGATCGGGCGCAAGGGCGAGATCACGCTCGGATCCGGCAAAGAAGAGAAGCTAGACCGCACCGATGACCCGGTGCGCATGTATCTGCGCGAGATGGGCAGCGTGGAACTGCTCAGCCGCGAGGGCGAGATCGCCATCGCCAAGCGGATCGAAGCTGGCCGGAACACTATGATCGCCGGACTTTGCGAGAGCCCACTAACCTTTCAGGCCATCACCATCTGGCGCGACGAACTTCTGGGCGAAGACATTCTTCTGCGCGACGTGATTGACCTCGAGGCCACCTTCGGCACCCAGATGGGCGACGAGGACGGCGGCGAAGGCGTGGTGGCCCCCGCCAACATCTCCAGCGCGCCCAAGTCCGAGGACAAGTCCGACGAGCCCGAGCTTGACGCCGACGGCAACCCCATCGCCAGCGACGATGACGACGACGAGGACGAACAGGCCAATATGAGCCTTGCCGCGATGGAGGCCGCGCTCAAGCCGCGGGTCCTCGAAACGCTCGACCGCATCGCGCAGGATTACGAAAAGCTCGCCGAAATGCAGGACAGCCGCATTTCCGCGACGCTCAACGAGGACGGCTCTTTCACCGACAAACAGGAAAAGACCTATCAGAAGCTGCGCTCGGAAATCGTCGAGCTTGTGAACGAACTGCACCTGCACAACAACCGCATCGAGGCGCTGATCGACCAGCTTTACGGCATCAACCGTCGCATCATGTCGATCGACAGCTCGATGGTGAAGCTCGCCGATCAGGCGCGTATCAACCGCAAGGAATTCGTCGACGAGTATCGCGGACGCGAGCTTGACCCGACCTGGCTTGAAGACATGGCCAAGAAGGACGGTCGCGGCTGGAAAATGTTCATGGAACGCAGCCCTGAAAAGGTCGAGGAACTGCGCGCCGACATGGCCCAGGTCGGTCAGTATGTCGGTCTCGATATCTCGGAATTCCGCCGCATCGTGAATCAGGTCCAGAAGGGCGAGAAAGAGGCGCGTCAGGCCAAGAAGGAAATGGTCGAGGCCAACCTGCGCCTCGTGATCTCGATCGCCAAGAAATACACCAACCGCGGCCTGCAATTCCTGGACCTCATCCAGGAAGGCAATATCGGCCTGATGAAGGCCGTGGACAAGTTCGAGTACCGCCGCGGTTACAAGTTCTCGACCTATGCGACCTGGTGGATCCGGCAGGCCATCACGCGGAGCATCGCCGACCAGGCCCGCACGATCCGCATCCCGGTCCACATGATCGAGACGATCAACAAGCTCGTCCGGACCGGACGCCAGATGCTGCACGAGATCGGCCGTGAGCCGACGCCGGAAGAACTGGCTGAAAAGCTGCAGATGCCGCTCGAAAAAGTTCGCAAGGTGATGAAGATCGCCAAGGAGCCGATTTCTCTGGAAACGCCCATCGGCGACGAGGAAGATTCACAGCTCGGCGATTTCATCGAGGACAAGAATGTCATCCTGCCGCTGGATTCTGCCATTCAGGACAATCTGAAGGAAACGACGACGCGGGTTCTGTCCTCGCTCACCCCGCGTGAGGAACGGGTGCTGCGCATGCGCTTCGGCATCGGCATGAACACCGACCATACGCTCGAAGAGGTGGGCCAGCAGTTCTCAGTCACGCGCGAACGCATCCGCCAGATCGAGGCCAAGGCGCTGCGCAAGCTCAAGCACCCGTCGCGGTCGCGCAAGCTGCGGTCGTTCCTAGATCAGTAGGCCGGCCTGCCGGGCGCCCCGAGCGCCGAGCCCATAGGGCTCGGCACCGGCCCACCCGCCAGCCACGGCCCGGCCCTGGGCGATGCCTCGCGCAGGCGCTTTCCGGATCGACGAATTTGCGGTAATCTTCCGGCGTTGTGGCGTCGGGAGACAGCCCATGAAGTTTATCAAGCGCCTTTTCATCGGATGCGTCGTCGCCATCGTCCTACTGGCAGGCGTGGGTCTGCTTTTGCCGCGCGAAATATCCGTGGCGCGCAGCATCGTAATCGACGCGCCGGCCTCTGCTGTGTTTCCGCATGTCAATGATTTGCAGGCGACCGTGGACTGGTCACCGTGGCTGGCGCGTGACCCCGACACATCATTGGAGTTCAGCGCGGATCCGGTCGGTGAAGGCGCACGCATGTCCTGGGCCTCGGACAACCCGCAGGTCGGTACGGGCACCATGACAATCACTGAGTCGCGTCCCGATGACTATGTGGAGGTCGCGCTGGATTTCGGTGACATGGGAACGGCGACGGCGTCTTGGGATTTCCAAGAGGCCGATGGCGCGACCACCGCCACTTGGAGCATGCAGACCGATATGGGGGCAGGTCCCGTCAACCGCTGGTTCGGCGTGATGATGAAGCGCTGGATCGCTGACGATTACGATGCGGGTCTGCAAAATCTGAAACAGCTAGTCGAAGCCAAAGGCGGGTAAAGCTTTTCCCTTGGATATTGAGTGCCAGGTAATCGCGCGGTGCGTTTCCGAAAATCTGCACTGCAGGGTATCGCGCGCTGCGCTACTCTTTCAGTCAGGCCCAGTTTGCAAGGAACGTCGCTTTGCCCGGAACGTCTCGACCACATCAGACCGAATTTCAGATCGAAACCCGAGGACAGGGTTTGTACGAAATGACCAAAGCGGTCAAAAAATTTGTACAAAACGTACAAATTGACGCCGGACTGCTGACGCTCTTCATCCGGCACACGTCGGCCAGTTTGCTCATCCAGGAAAACGCCGATCCCGAGGTGCAGACCGACCTGAGAAACTACTTTGCGCGTCTCGTGCCACCCACGACCGACCCGTCGATGTCCTATCTTAAACACACATATGAAGGACCTGACGACATGCCCGCCCACATCAAGGCCGCAATGATGCCGGTCAGCCTGTCGATCCCGGTCCGTGACGGCCGGCTGGTGCTGGGCACCTGGCAGGGCATCTATGTCTTTGAGCATAGAGACGCGCCGCACACCAGAAAAGTCGCGGCGCATCTCCTCTAAGTCTTTATTGCGTCGGCATAATAACCATCTCGCGCACATCCGCGCGTTCCGGCTGTTCCAGCGCATACACCACCGCGCTGGCGATATCCTCGGGCTTCAGCTTGTCCGGCTTCGGGCTGTCGAAGAACGGCGTGTCGACCATGCCCGGACAAATGACCGTGCACCGACCGCCCCATTCGCGCATCTCTTGGCTCAGATTACCGGCAAAGCCCTGCACGAACCATTTGGATGCTCCGTAGATGGACCCCGAAAGGTTGATCTTCCCGGCCACCGACCCGGTCAAGACGGCATGTCCTTTGGATTTTTGCAGGTGTGGATAGGCGCATTTCACCGTGTAAAGCAGCCCGTTGATGTTCAGATCGAGCATGGTTTTCCATTCTTCCGGATCGCCATTCTCGACACCGGCGGTGTCCAAGCCCTTACCAGCATTGGCGAAAATCGCGTCGATCCCGCCGAAGTGTTCGGCGGTCCGATCCATTGCGGCCTGAAGCGCAGACATGTCGGTCACATCGCCCGGCAGCGCAAGCGCCAAGTCGTCGCCCATCTCGTCAACCAGCGCCGTCAGCTTGTCTTCACTGCGCGCAAAAAGAGCCACGCGCCAGCCGGCCTTGATCGCGTGCCGGGCGGTTTCCGCGCCGATGCCGGACGACGCCCCGGTGATGAAAAGTGTTTTGTTGGCCATGATCTTGGTGTCCTTTTTGTGTCATTAAACATATCTCAACGGGCCAACCACGGCCTACCGGAATGGTTCCGCGGCCTCTTTCACCGCTTGATCTAGAGGCGTCATTTGCCCTCTACCCAAAACCTTGCGGCTGACCTATAGTGGCTGTGGATAACTGGGCATCAGACCCATGACCGACAGAGGCAGAGAAGAAAAGGGGGACGGCCGATGCGCTGCCCGTTTTGCGGAAATATCGATACACAGGTGAAAGATTCCCGCCCTGCGGAGGATCATGTGTCCATCCGTCGCCGGCGGTTCTGCCCGGCGTGCGGTGGGCGTTTCACCACTTACGAACGCGTGCAGTTGCGCGATCTTGTGGTGGTGAAGTCTAACGGGCGGCGCGAGGATTTCGACCGCGACAAGCTCGAACGCTCGATCCGGATTGCGCTGCAGAAGCGTCCGGTGGAGCCTGAGCGCGTCGAGCAGATGATCTCGGGCATCGTGCGCAGGCTGGAGTCCCTCGGCGAAACGGACATCCCTTCCAAAACCGTCGGCGAAATCGTCATGGAAAGTCTGGCGCGGATCGATACCGTTGCCTACGTGCGTTTTGCCAGTGTTTACAAGAACTTCCAGGCTGCGGACGATTTCGATAAATTCGTGAGCGAGTTGCGGCCCGGCACGGCGGAAGAGCCTGGCACCAAGTGACCCAGCACGACGACGCGCGTTTTCTGCGACTGGCGCTTTCATTGGGCCGGCGCGGGATGGGCCGCTGCTGGCCCAACCCTGCTGTGGGCTGCGTGATTGTCAAGGATGGCCGGATAGTCGGGCGCGGCCACACCGCGCCCGGGGGGCGCCCTCACGCCGAAACCCTCGCTCTTGCGCAGGCGGGTGAGGCTGCGCGAGGCGCTACCGCTTATGTCAGCCTCGAGCCCTGTTCGCACCATGGCGCCACGCCGCCCTGTGCCGAGGCTCTGGTCAAGGCCGGGGTCGCCCGGGTTGTGGCCCCGCTGGAGGATAGCGATCCTCGCGTGTCGGGCGGGGGATTCGCGATCTTGCGCGCGGCCGGAGTGGATGTGTCGAGCGGGCTTCTGGCAGGCCAGGCCCGGTGCGATCACGCCGGGTTCTTTCGGCGCGTGACCCAAGGACGCCCGGAACTGACGCTGAAGCTTGCAACCTCGCTTGATGGACGCATCGCCACTGCCAGCGGTCACAGTCAGTGGATCACCGGCACGCTGGCGCGCCGCACGGTGCATGCGATGCGGGCGCGCCACGACGCGGTGATGGTCGGGGCCGGCACGGCGCGCGCCGACGACCCGTTGCTGACCGTGCGTGACATGGGTGCAACCCGTCAGCCGGTCCGCGTTGTCGTGTCGCGACGCCTCGATCTGCCACTGATGTCAAGGCTGGCCCAAAGCGCCCGTGAGGTGCCGCTCTGGATTTGTCACGGTCCTGATGCCGACCCTGCGCTCATCGAGGCATGGCGCGGAGTGGGGGCGCTTCTTCTGCCCTGTGGTCTGCGCGCCGGACAGCTTGACATGGGGGGAGTCCTAAGCGCTTTGGGACAAAGGGGCCTAACGCGCATTTTCTGCGAAGGCGGCGGCGCGCTTGCGGCGTCTCTGCTGGCCGAGGATCTTGCGGATGTACTGGTGACGATGACTGCAGGTCTCGCTATCGGGGCAGAGGGGCGCCCCGCGATCGGCGCCCTTGGCCTTGGCCGTCTTGATGAGGCCGCCCGCTTCCGTCTGGAGGAGGCGCGCCCCCTTGGGGGCGATGTGCTACAGGTCTGGCGCCGGGTCTGAAGGCGGACCACGCAAGAGGAGCCAAACCTGAAAACTCTGCGGGGTGTCGATAAAAAACCACGCTTTGAAGCGTAGTTATCGCAAGAATTTGCCAGACAGCTCTAGCGCCAAAGGCCAGCGTAAGATGCGAAAACTCCCTGCAGTTTCGACAGCGCGCGATTGGCACGCCCGGGATGCGGGATGTCGCCGGACGACAGCCGGTCGAGCGCGACCTCGACCGGGCAGGGCAGGCCGGTCTTGGGATCTACGTAACGCGGATAATCGATAAGCGCCGCATGTACGAGACCCGCGAGCGAGGGCCGGGCCCGGCGACGGGGCGGCGGCGCACCACGATCCCGCGTCAGGCCCCAACCGGCATAAAATGGGGCACCTGTCGTGGTCACGCGCACGCCGCGCAAAAGGGCTTCGAACCCCATCAGCGAGGTCATTGTCCAAAGCTCGTCGACCTCCTGCAATAGGGACGCGGGATCGACATCACGCAAGACGATGCAGCCGATTGCATCGAGATCGGTCTGCGGCACCGATCCCCTACGCAGGCCAGCCTCGACATCCGGATGGGGCTTGTAGAGCAAGGTGGCACCAGGATTGGCTGCGCGGGCGGCTTTCAAAAGCGCAAGATTTGTCGAGATCTCGCCCGCGCCCAAGCGGATCGACGCGTCATCCTCAACCTGCCCCGGTACCAGCAGGCGCGGCCCGGATGGCAATTCTGCCGCAGGCAGTCCCAAATTGTATTTGCTCAGCCCGAGATCGATGAGTCGCGCAATCAACGCTTCGGCGCGGTTTTGCTGATCGGGTCGCAGCGTTTCGCGGCTTGCGATCAGACGCTCCAACCCGCTTTCCTTATGGGGATCATAGTAGATTCCGAGATCGTCGGTCACGAGAGACATAGGGGGTACCAAAGCTGCACCAAGGCCACGCGAGCGTAGAAAGCCGTCCTCGACCCGTGTCGCCGAAAGGCCGGGCGGGGCCTTGCCCGCCCAGATCATGAGTCTGCGCCCGGTACGCGTGGCGCGCGCGTCGGCCTTGGCGGGATCGTTTTCAAAGAGCAGCCTTTTTTGCTGGCCAAAGACCCTCTGAAGAGGCGCGCGCTTCCAAAGGCGCATCCCCGCCGCCACCCACCCGCGGTGGTCGGCGCGCCAGGCACGCGTCTGTGCCTCGAGATGGGCTATCGCATCCTCGAATGAACACAGCCTGTCGCGGCATGGATCATACCATGTCGGGTAAAGGATCATTGCCGCTGCGAAAAGCTGGGCCCGCGACAGGCGGCGGCCCCGGCGCGCCAGTGGATGCGGATGGCGGTCTTGGGTGAGGTCCCACCCGGCATAGAAGGGCTGACCGAAAACCTGAGGTCTGTGGCCTGCGAAGATCGCTTCAAAGCCAAGTTGCGAGGTCACCGTGTAGACGCCGATCGCACCTTCCATGAGTGTCCACGGGCTGACGGTATCCGAACAGAGTTCGACGCCGTCGCAGACGTCATCGGGGCCGAAGTACCCTTTGCGATGGCCCCGCACCGTTTCTGGATGTGTCTTTATCAATACGCGCGCGCCGGGGTTCTCCATGCGCGCACAGACCAGCATGTCCCGAAATGTGTCCGCCGTCGCGCCGCCATGAATGACCGAGGCATCGCCGCGTGTCTGATCGATCACAAGCACATAGCCCGGCTCTGGGCAGGGCGTTTGCGGGTCGACTCCGGAATACTTTGTAAGATGCGCCTCTTGCAGGCGGGCGATGCCGGCGCGCGCCCGGTCCAGAAGCGGCGTGTCGTCCAGTGGACGTGTGGCCAGAAGGGTCTCAAGGTCGGACGGGCCAGTGCTGTCGAAATGCACGCCTGTGCGGTCGATCAGAAGGCCAAGCGGCGGCTCGCCGGCGCGACCGGGAAAGAGCGACCGCAAGAAGGCGTCTTCGATCCGGATCAGGTCTGCCCCGCTGCGCGCCGCCATCGCCTCGCCGCGAACCGCATAGGGAGAGCGACCCCAGACGGCTATCGCATCTTCGGCGCCGGGCCGTCCGAGACGCAGCGGAAGACCGGCAAGCTCCATGATCCGCCGGATACGTTTTTGACGCAGAAAGCCCGCATTGAAATAAAGCACCCGCCGAGGCGTGCGTGGCTCGGCGGGTGGTTTCGGATCTGGGACCGGCATCAGTTGCCGTTAAGCGTATCGCCTGCGGTCGAGATTGAGCCGACGGCGCCAAGCGTGCCGGTCAGCGCACCGATGACCTTGCTCCACTGGGCGAACGGGGCTTCTGTCACGAAAATCGTGTCGTCGTCGCGTATCGCGAAGTCGCGCGCCATGAACATGCCATTCGGCTGCGTCAGATCGAGCACATAAACCAGGCGTTGCGCGCCACGAAGATCGTCGCGACCAAGCACCTGATTGGCGATTTCGGCCGGCTCATTGCGCAGTACGAAGACGCCGGTCGGATCCGCCGCACCGGCCTGAAGGCCGCCCACCTGCGCGATGGCCTCGAGCGCCGAGATCGTGGGCGAAGGAAAGGGCACGCGGGCCTGGCCGCCGGTAGCACCGAGCGCGGTGAAGGCGCGGGTGTCTTCTTCGACCAGAATGCGATCGCCGCCGCGTAGCGCGATGTCGAATTCAGGGTGCCGGTATAGGTCCTGGAACCAGATTTTCGACCGCATGGCGCCACGGATCACGGTGATCTGGGCCGTTTCGGGCTCGATCGCGATGCCGCCCGCCGTGGCGAGCATGGTGGACAGTGTCCGGGTCGGCTGTTCGATGGCATAGACGCCTTGTGCGCCAACTGCACCCACCAGCGAGACCGTCGATCCGTCCCCCGCCAGGCGGCGCACCTCGACCTGCGGATCCGGTGTCGTCGGGCTTAGCTTGTTGGTGATGATGCGGCGGATCGCATCGGGCGTGTTACCAGCGGCACGAATGCGACCGGCGTAGGGCACAAAAATGAACCCAGCGCCATCGACCTGCACTTCGTCGAGGACCGTCTGCTTGGTGCCTTCGCTGGCCAGAAGACCGTCATCGACGTTCTCCCAGATCGTCAGACCCAGCGTATCACCCGGTCGGATCGTGTCCGAACCAACAAGCCCGGCATTTTTGAATTCTTCAGTGAAGCCGAGCGTCGGTTGCACAGCGGTGGCGCGGGTGACACGGTCGTTGACCGTAACGACGAACGCATCGCCAGATCGTTGTACTGATCCTTCATATATCTCGCGCTTGTTGGGGCCTGAACGGGGAAGAAAGCCGCAGGATGCGACCATGGTCGCCACAAGCAGTACTGCGACGGACCGCGCCCATCGGCTGGATTGAATATTCACTGCCCGGTCTCCTCGACCTGTTTTTGTACTGCCTCGAACTTTTTTGTCACAATAGCTTACGCGGGCGGTCAAATCCAGTGCAACCGTCGGACGCCGTCAGGTGACTGCCTGCAACTGTTGCCGCGGCGCCGCGGTACCGGAGACGAGCGCGTCATAGGGATCCTCGTCGTTGAGCATCATGTCGACAGCCTGCCGCAGCAGTTGTCTGCGGCCCCGGGCTGAATAGAAACCGCCCGCCACCTGGCTGGTTTCAAGCAGGTAGCGCCGATAATCGGCGTAGGCCTTGCGGTCGGGCCGCTCGGGCGCGGCAAAGAAATCGCGAAGGGGTTTGGTCGACACGAATTCTGGCTTGGCATAGACGGCCTCGCCGAAAGTCTTGAGCGGAATACCGCGCCAGAGCACCTGTTGCGCAGCGGTTGAGTTGACCGTCACGGCACTTCGCGCCTCGTCGAGTAGCTGCGCCAGCTTGCCGCCGCGGACGTAGTGTACGCGGTCGGCGATGTTGTGTTGTCGTGCGAGCCGCCGAAGCTCGGATCGGATCGGGATGCGCCCATCTTCGAGCGGATGGGCTTTGACGACAAGGTGATGATGTCGGGGCGCGCCTTTTGCAAAATTCTCGGTCACGGTTTCAAGGAATTCGGTCATCGTGGAGAATGGCGAATGCATCTGAAATGATGCGTCATGCTCAAGCTGCAGCAGCGCGAGATGGTACGGGAACCCGCCATTGCGAATACGCCGCGTCGCGATGCGCCGGTCAATGGCCTGTGCCGGCATCAGCAGCAGGCGCTTGATGTACAGACGAAATTCCTGGCTGACGGAAAGGGCGCGGTGCGGTCGGAAGTTTCGATAGCGTCGATTGAGGAAAAGAACGCATCCGTGATAGGCCGCCCCGTAGAAAATATGCTGTCGCATGTCGCCCCACGAAGCGGGCGGCAGGGCGCTGTCCATGTCGGAATTCTCCAGCGCGCGGCGCATATCCGCCACGCCCATTTCCATGAGGCGTGAATTTCCGTTGCTGCCACCCCGCTCATAGGTCACCCAGTAGGGCCGCAAGTAGCCTTCCTCGAAAACGTGAATGCGTAATCCGGCTGTGCGCGCCGCTTCGACGGCCTGGGCATGGATGGGTCTTGTGTCGCCATATAGAACAAGGTCCGTCACGCCCTTTTCCGACAGCAGCTCGCGGAAGGCGCCGCGCCAGTTGTCAATGGTTCCGGTGAAGGGGATGTACTGGCCCTTTTGGGGCCAGAATGCCGCGTCGCCCGCGTTGAAGCCCACGCGCCAGACCTGAGCGCCTGCACGGCAGAGCATCGTTCCGAGCTTTGCGAAAAACGGCCCGTGCGGCCCCTGAAGAAAGAGGAAAACCAGATTATCGCCGGAAAGCGCACTCATATTAGATCGCCTGCTTTCGTCTGCTCTTTTGCTTTTTGGTCGCACTACCTCAGTATTGGGGCGAATTTAAGACCCGGGCAAGAGGCCGTCTTGCCAGAGCGCGCCGCGCCCGCTAGGTCCGGATCAAAGCACAGGGAGCGCTTTCATGTTTACAGGTATTATTACCGATATGGGCGAGATCCGCGCCGTTGAGACGCGCGGCGACATGCGTGTGCGCATCGGCACCCGCTATGACATGAGCGACGTCGATATCGGCGCCTCGATTGCCTGCGACGGGGTTTGCCTGACGGTGGTCGACAAAGGCGCGGACTGGTTCGACGTGGACGTATCCGCAGAGACTGTATCAAAAAGCAATCTCGGGACGTGGTCCGAAGGCCGTCGTGTCAATCTAGAAAGGTCACTCAAGGTCGGGGACGAGCTTGGCGGGCATATCGTATCGGGACATGTCGACGGCTTGGCAGAGGTTGTTGACCTTCGTGACGATGGCGACAGTACCCGCGTGACCTTGCGTGCACCGGAGGCACTTGCACGGTTCATCGCCCCAAAGGGATCCGTTGCGCTGAACGGGACGTCGCTGACAGTGAATGAGGTGGAAGGCCGGGACTTCGGCATAAATTTCATCCCGCATACGAAAGAAGTTACGACCTGGGGCCAGACAAAGGTGGGGGACCAGGTCAACCTGGAGATCGATACGCTGGCGCGCTATGTGGCGCGTCTGCAAGAGGCCGGCTGAGCGGCTGAAATCCGCGCAAATTCGGGCAGGAGTCACTTCCCGCTGCGACAGAGCGTCGGTTGAGGTATCATGAATTTATTCAACGTACCGTTTTTCAGGCTTCAGCCATGCTTCGTATTCGCAACTATCATATCATTGCCGGTCTTGCCGTCGTCGTTTTCGTACTCGCCACTGTAACGGGTGGTGTGGGACCCTACTAACGCCGGTTTCACGTCAGGCCCAGATATCACCGATCCTGTAACCTTGCCGGAACGGGTCGGTTGGATCGAGCGTCCACTGAGACAATCCGGTGATCCATCCCTGTCCCGACAGAGACGGGATGATTGCAGGATGTCCCGCGACTTCCGTTACGTCTGTGATCGACCCCGTGAAAAGGGTTCCGAGCGGACCGGCATTGACGAAATCCTGCCCCGGCTTCAACTCGCCGCGAGCGAAAAGTGCTGCCATGCGCGCGCAGGTGCCCGTACCGCACGGCGAACGATCCAGCGTGCCGGGCACGGCGTGCGGTTTGTCAGGATCATACCCGCCGGATGAAACCGTGACGGCGTTGCGTTGATGCGTGCCGGGGAGTACCGGCGCGCCGTAAAGCTGCGTGATGGTCGGCCCCGTAATCGCAGGATTTTCGGGATGTGCGACGGGCAGTTGCTCTTGCGCCGCTGAAAGAATGCGTTCGGAAACCTGTACGATCTGCGCACCGTTCTCGGCGGCAAGAGAGACGCCAAGAGCATCGGCATCGGCCAGCACATAGAACATCCCGCCCCAGGCGATATCCACGGCGATGCGCCCCAAACCTGGCACGTCGAGCGATGCGTCGAGATGCAGGGCAAAAGCCGGCACATTTTGAAATGTCACCTGCACAACCTTGCCGTTCTTGCAGTCGGCGCGCACCCGGATCAGACCGGCAGGCGCTTCGAGCGTCAGGTTGGTGACCGGCTCAGTCATCGGAAGAATGCCGGTTTCGAGAAGCACGGTCACGACGCAGATCGTGTTGGAGCCTGACATCGGCGGATACTCCGTCTGCTCCATGATAATGAAACCCGCGTCGGCCTTCGGATCACAGGGCGGCACAAGCATATTGCAGCACAGCGCCGGATACCCACGCGGTTCTCGCAGCATCAGAAGACGCAGATCGTCGTGATTGCGCGCCATGTCCTGCATTTTTTCGAACACGCTGGCGCCGTGAAGGATCGGCGCGCCACCTGTGATGACGCGACCGGGCTCGCCTTCGGCATGGGCTTCGACGGCGGTGAGGATGCGGGACGTGCGCATGGGAACTGCTCCGGTGACCTCGGTCGAGAGTATGAGCGGTCTGGGTGCCGGTCCAGCGGCAAACATATTCAGAAAACGTGTTGCGTTGAACGAAGGCGTGGCTATCCTCGCGTGAAATGTAAACGGGGAGGATCCACAATGCCGCTTTTCAAACCCACGCGCCGCGAGATTATGAAACTGGCGGCCGCTGCGCCGGCCTTCGCGATGCCGGCAGCGGTGCGCGCTGAGCTAGGCCGCCCCGTCGGTGAAAACCCCGGCTTTTTCCGCTTTTCGGTCGGTGATGCGCGCATCACGATCGTCTCTGACGGTTGGTTCAGCCTGCCTACCACCGGGCTTGGCATCAACGCCCCGCGCGAGGAGGTTCAGGCGTTTCTTGAGGCCAATTATCTTTCACCCGAGGAGGGGTACTCTCATACCAACCATCTTTACGTCGAAACTGGGGACGCAAAGGTGCTGGTTGACGTTGGATCCGGCAATCGGTTTTTCGACACCGCAGGTCAGCTGATGCGCAATCTTGACGCGGCAGGGATTGATCCGTTCGCAATCACCCACGTGGTCATCACGCATGCCCACCCCGACCACATCTGGGGTATCAGGGACGATTTCGACGAGGCAATCATTCCGGATGCCGAGTATATCCTAGGCGAGGCAGAGCATGCCCACTGGATGCAGGACGGTCTGGTCAACCGCGTACCGGCGGAGGATCAGCAATTCGTCGTCGGCGCGGTCAATTCGATCGAGACCGAGGGTGTCGAGTGGACGCTTGTCGGTGATGGATACGAGGTGGTGTCGGGGGTGACGCTGTTTGATACACCGGGTCACACGCCGGGTCATATGAGCGTGCGCGTGGATAGCGGCGACAGCTCCCTGATCGCGCTTGGCGACGCGATGAGCCACGCCTACACGAATTTCGCGCACCCCGGCTGGTACAATAATTTCGACAGCGATGGCGAGCAGACGGTCGCGACTCGCAAACGATTGCTCGACATGGCGGCCGAGGACCGTATCGCGGTTTTGGGTTATCACTTCCCGTTCCCGGGCGTGGGCCATGTGAAGCGCGACGGCGATGCATATCGCTTCGTGCCCGCGCTCTGGCAGTTTTGATCGACGTCAGTCGTTGTCGCTAAGCCCCGCGCCGGCCCCGGCGCGGCGGCTTTCCTCGGTTTCGGGCGCGTAGGTGCGGTGGGCCAGCTGTTGCAGGCGCGCGGCCGGGTCAGCGCTGACATGCGCGCGATACGCGCGGATAAGAGGCAGGCCAGTCACCGATGTCGCCGGGGTGAGAGTCGCGCCCTCGACCTGCGCAAGGCTCAACGTGGCGGGATCAGGCAGGTGGATGCCGGTCTGACCTGCGCCGCGAATGATCTTCAGACCGGGCCATTCGAGCATGAGCGGCACACCCGTCCGATCCGCAGACCAAACCATATAAGGTACGAGGAAGAGGGGCGCCGCCACAGCGCCGAGTTGCAAGGTCTCTCCCGACGCCCAACGCGGCGCAAGATCGCAGATCGCGGCGCCCGTGATCAGAGGGCAGAGCGTGCCAAGCCGCGCGCGCCATGGCCCGGTGCAGCTTTCGGGCCGGATATCGTCGTAGGCGACACCGTCCAGCCTTGTCAGCAAGTCGGCCAGCAATTCGGCCCCTGGCCATCCCGCGGCACAGATCCAACGTGTCGCCTTCCCTGCTTCTTCGGCATGACCCCAGCCATAGCCGGCCCCTCGCACGGCCTTGCGCGCCAGCCCCTCTATTTCATTGAGTGACCAGTCCATGCGCTTGCGTCCTATTCCGCGGCCAGTGGCAGCGGCGGCAATGTCCAGTCGTCGCCGGTCACGCGGTCAAGCTCGTGCGGGAAGGGGGCATGCTGGTACATATTGATACGCAGCCAGCGGTCCGAGCGCGGGTCGAAATGACAGGCTCCGAAGAATGACAGCTTCAGCCGCAGCATATCGATGGGCAGCATGCGCGCGTCGAGCGTGTTGTCGCGAATCTCGGCATAGGGCAGGCGCGCGGCCATCTGGGCGCGGCGGGCGATATGCCGGAACTCGGGACGCCGAAGCAAGAACGCGGCTGTTGTGGTGGCCTCGGTATCTTGCAGCGCGGCGTGAAGTCTTGCTGCATCTCTCCCCGGGCCCAAGGGTTGTTCATAGGCTTCCAGAGGTTCTTCAAAGCGCTGCCCGAGCCGCGGCTCCAGCTTGGCCTCCGACACGTACCAGACCCGGGCACAGGGTGCGGGATCGGTCCAGTCGATTTTGAGCGCCCAGCCATAGACATCCTCAACGATCCCGCGCAGGTCTGAAACGGGCATCGTGCCGTCGATGGGCCACGCGGTGTGCTCCTCCGCCGACATGCACGAGGCGAGCTGGTCAACGATGGTTCCGTGCGGTTCAAGGATGAGCGAGGCCAGTTGTTCCTGTCCTTCCATCGACAGGTGATCCTGGGCCCACAGCCAAAGCCGGTTCCAGGGATAATCACTGGTGAGATCCGCCTGGCTTAGATGCGTGGCAAGAGCAGCCATATCAGCCCGCAGGGCATCAAGCTTCTCAACCTGCAGGGGGTGCTCCGAACTCCAGCTTTGCGCGTGCATCTGGGCGCGGATGACGAAGGTGCGGAACGCCTCGACCTCTGCCGCGCCGCCTGTGGGAAGCGACCTCACGCGCGCAAGCGCTTCCTCGCGCGCGGCAATCCAGGCGTTGAGCAGTTGGGGATGATTGATCAGAAACGGCGCCATCCCGAGCCCGGTTGAATTGCCGATCCCGAACCGGCGGCGCAGCGCCGGGTCGAGCGGCACGGCCGTCAAAGGCGCGCGGGCGCGGGCCATATGCTCGACCAGATCCATGACGAACGCGCGTGTCAGGTAGACCGACAGCATCTCGATCTGGAAGGGCCCGGCGCATTCTGGACGGTGGCGTGTGTATTCTCGGTCCGCCGCTCCGAACTTGCCAGACCCATAGACAGCCGTGGTACGCATCAGGTAGCCGACAGTGTCGACCAGGCTCTGATCCGGTTGTCGCCCTTCGGAAAGCGCGTCGATCACATGGTTCCAGAGCCGGACAGAGCGGTTGGCACGGCTCAGTGACAATTCGCGGTCAGAGATGCGCCCAGCCTCCTGCTTGGGGACATTACCCCGCAGCCTGGCGATGTCTGCATCCGTCGGAATCCCGTCGAAAAGTGTGAATGTCGCGTCCCAAGCGGTGGCGATCACCCGATCCGAGCGTTGCTCGGGAGGCAGATCATGCGAGAAGGCAACCAGCGAATAGGCGCGTTCTGGTCCATGGGCGGTGTAGACCGCGTGACCCACGCCGGCGCTGTCAATCTCGAACGCGGGCACGTCAAAGCGCCACTGTTCGGCTGCCATGCGGCGCAGAAGCTGGCGCATGAAGCTAAGCCGCGACTGATGAAAAGAGCCAAGGCGCGCCAGCCTCATGACCACGTTCGGGTCGCGCGGGGCGATGGTGGGGGGTGAAGCTTGGGTCATCCTGGCACCTCCGGTCTTTCTTCGAGTTGAGCATATCCGGGCGGCCCTGCCTAGGGCCGCCCGGGGCTACGTCATTTGCCCTCGCGGCCCTTCATCAGGGTAATGCGCGGCGCGTCCCAAAGCGACGGCAACAGCACCAGCGAAACCGGCACGGCGGTCACGACGATGAAGCTTTGCAGTTTCGAGATGCCGCCCGAGCCGGTGTAGATGAGGATGAGCGCCATGGCCGCCATGGCCACACCCCAGAAAATGCGAACGGGAAGCGCGGGGCGGTCCTCGTTCGACATGGCCACCGAGATCACATAGGTCATCGAGTCCCCCGTCGTGGCCACGAAAACCGTGGTCAGGATCAGGAACAGGACCGAGACAAGGAAGCCCATCGGAAGCTGCTGGGTGATTGCCAGTAGAGCGGCAGGCAGGTTAAAGCCTTCGAAGGCTTGCGACACGCTGCCCGGGTTCGACAGTTCATAAGCCATGCCCGTGCCGCCGATGATCGAGAACCAGAAGGCGGTCACGATGGGGGCGATGAGCGCCAGCATGATCACGATCGACCGGATCGACCGCCCGCGTGAGATGCGTGCGATGAACATCGCCATCAGGGGGCCGTAGCCCAGGAACCAGCCCCAGAAAAAGACCGTCCACCAGCCAAGCCAGCCCGGATCGCCGAAGACCCCGGCCTCGCCCCGGTAGAGCGCCATCGGGAAGAATTCCTTGAGATACGTGGCAAAGCCGCCAAAGAAGCCCTTGAAGATGAAGGCAGTCGGGCCTGCGATCAGAATGAAGGCCAGAAGGATCGCGGCGAGGATCACGTTGAAACGGCTCAGGATCTGAATGCCTTTCGACAGGCCGGTCGCCGCGGAGATCGTATAGATCGCCGCAAGCCCGATAATGACGGCGGCCTGCGTGGCAAACGTGTCGGAGATGCCGAAGAGTGCCGAAAGGCCGTAGCTTACCTGCAGACCAAGAAAGCCGATCGGGCCGACCGTGCCGGCAACAACCGCGATGATGCAGGAGGCGTCGGCAATGAGGCCTATAGGACCCTTGATCGCCTTGTCGCCGAAGACGGGGTAAAGCAGCGTGCGCGGCGAAAGCGGCAAACCAAGGTCGTAGTGGTAATGCATCAGCATCACGGTCGTCAGCGCGCCGAGGATCGCCCAGGCCAGAAAGCCCCAGTGCATGAAGCTTTGTGCAAGTGCCGGATTGACCGCCGCCTGTGTTGCGCCTTCGGCCCCGTAAAGCGGTGGCGAGGACAGAAAATGCGCCATCGGCTCGCCCGCGGCCCAAAAGACGCCGCCGCCCGCCAGAAGCGTGCACATGATCATGGCGCCCCACTGGAAGACTGGGAATTCTGCTTCGTCGCGGTTGCCCAGGATTGCACGGCCACCGGGTAGCACGACCAGCAAAAGGCCGATCAGGAATGTGGCCAGCAGCAGCAGTTGCCAGTAAAGGCCGAAATACCGCGCGGAGAAGGCAAAGCCCGCATCGACCATGCTGGACAAGAGATCGAGATCAAACAGAGCCACCGCGCAAAAGAGCGCGATGAAGCCGCCGGTGATGGCAAAAAGGGGCTTGTTGATGTGGTGCATCTGCCCTGTCGTCTTGGTTTCGTGGGTCGTGTCGGACATTCGGGGTCTCCTCATATGAACATCCGTGGGTGGGGCGGACCCCTGTGTCCGGTCGCCTCAGGGCGCCGGGCCGAAATTCTCGTCGTAGAAGCGCAACCAGTTGTCACCAAGGATCCCGGCGACTTCGGCTTCGTCGAAGCCAACCTTGCGCAGGCCGTCTTCGAGATTTCCGAAGTCTCGGTTGTCACGGAACCACTCTGGCTGATCCGGAAAGCCCGGCGCAGAGGCTGAGCCCTCGCCATAGTCGATTTCCTTCGACCAGCGACCGACCCGCATCCATTCGACAACGCTGTCTGGCTGATCCTGACACAAGTCCGAGCCGATGCCGAAATGCGTCGGCCCGAAACGTTCGGCGGCCATGGCGATCATCTCGCAAAAGCTTTGCAGCGTGCAGTCGGATTTGTTTTTCAGGTGATGCGGGTACATCGAAAAACCCATCATTCCGCCATTCTCGGTCACCGCGCGCACCACGTCGTCACGCTTGTTGCGCAATGCGGACTGCCAGCTGTGCAGGTTGGCGTGCGTGATGGCGATGGGGCGTTCCGAGATATCCGCCGCCTCGATTGTCGAGCGGTCGGCGGAATGGGACATGTCCACCACTAGCCCGACGCGGTTCATCTCCTTGATGACCTGTTTGCCCATCCGGGTGATCCCTGCATCCTCGGCCTCGTAACAACCCGTCGCGAGCAGCGACTGGTTGTTGTAGGTCAGCTGCATGAACCGCGCGCCCAGATCGTGCCAGATCTCGACAAGGCCGATATCGTCCTCGATGGGCGAGGGGTTCTGAAAGCCGAAGAAGATGGCGGTGCGGCCGCTCTCGTGCGCGGTGCGCACATCGCCCGCCCACCGCCCCTTCATGATCAGGTCGGGATATTGCTCGAACCAACGGTTCCATTGTTCGAGGTTGAGCACGGTTTCGCGGAAGGTCTCGTGATACGCGATGGTGACATGCACCGCGTCGAGACCCCCCTCGCGCATCTGGCGAAAAATCTTCTCCGACCAGTTGGCGTATTGCAGGTTGTCGATCCGGTAGGTCATGCCGGTTTGCCCGCCGAGATATAGGCGGTCTTGACGGTGGTATAGAATTCGCGCGCATAGGTGCCCTGTTCGCGCGGCCCGTAAGAGGAATTGCCGCGCCCGCCAAAGGGCACGTGATAATCCGTACCGGCGGTGGGCAGGTTGACCGTGACCACGCCGGTCTGCGCGTTGCGGCGGAAATGGGTGGCGCGCGCCAGATCGCGCGTGACGATGCCCGAGGTCAGACCGAACTCGGTGTCGTTCACGACATGCAGCGCCTCGTCATAGCTGCCGACCTTGATCACGGAGGTCAGCGGCGCGAACATTTCCTCGCGGTTGATGCGCATCTCGTTGGTCGAGTTTAGGAACACGCCGGGCGACATGTAATAGCCTTCGGTCTCCATCGTCAGGCGCTCGCCGCCACAGGCCAGTTCGGCGCCTTCGGATTTGCCAAGCTCGACATAGGACAGGTTTTCGTTGAGCTGCTGTTCGGAGACGACGGGCCCCATCTGCGTGCCCTCGGTCAGCGCATGGCCCACTTTCATCGCCTTGGCGCCCGTGACCAGCTTTTCGACGAAGGCGTCATGAATGCCTTCATGGACCACCAGCCGGGACGACGCGGTACATTTCTGACCGGTGCCGCCGAACGCGCCGCCAAGGGCGAGCGTCACGGCAAGGTCCAGGTCGGCGTCGTCCATAATCGCCAACGCGTTCTTGGATCCCATCTCGGCCTGGATTTTCGTGAAGTTGTGCACGGCGGCCGTGGCGATGCCACGTCCCACCGGAACCGAACCGGTGAAGGAAATTGCGTTGACGCGCGGGCTTTCGACCAGACGCTGACCCACGTCGCGGCCTGGGCCCATCACAAGGTTGAAAAGCCCGTCCGGGATGTCCTGCTTGGCGATGATCTCGGTCAGGGCAACTGCCGAGGCGGGCGTCAGGTTCGCGGGCTTCCAGATTACCGCATTGCCATAGGCCAATGCCGGCGCGATTTTCCAACTGGCCGTGGCGGTGGGGAAGTTCCATGGGCTGATGACGGCCACTGTGCCGACAGGCTCACGACGCACATCGACTTCGATATCAGGACGCACTGAATCGGCATTTTCGCCCAGTTGTCGCAGGACCTCATGCGCGTAATAGGTAAAGAACTGACCTGCGCGAAACACCTCACCCTTGCCCTCTGCCAGCGGCTTGCCCTCTTCGCGGCTGAGCAGGCGACCGAGTTCTTCGGCACGGGACATGAGCTCGTTGCCAATTGCCGAAAGGACATTCTGTTTGCGTTCCAGACCGTAGGCGGCCCACTGCGCTTGCGCTGTGCGCGCTGCGCTTAGCGCATCTTCCAGTTGTTCGGTCGAAGCCTGAGCGAACATGCCGACGAGATCCGACAGGTCGGACGGATTACGGTTTTCGATCTCGGATGCGCCCGCGACCCACGCGCCGGCGATATAATTCTTCTTCGTCTCTGACATGGTTGATCCCTTCGAAAGCCGCATAAAATTTGGCGGACTCCATAGGATTTCTTCCGTCAGTTCAACTGCAAAGTTCTGATGGAAATTTCAGAATCTCTGAAATGGCGCTTCTGCAGCCCTTATGGCGTCGACAAGGGCGCGCGCGGCGGGTGTCATGGTGGAGGGGGCCGGGGATGCCATCCAGACCTCGCGTCGTACTCCGTCATCTGCCAACGGCAAAAACGCGAGGTCGGCGTGACCGGGACGCAAGACAAGCTCGGGCAAGAGGGTCACGCCCATCCCCGCGCGCACCAGTGCCAGGATCGAGGCCGTGTTGTTCGCGTTCAGCGCCGAACTCGCCAGAATTGGGGCGAAGCCGGGATCATCGATCTGTTTGCAAAGACCGTTGGCAATGAAAGGCATGTCCTTCAGATCGGACCAGGTCAGACTGGTCCAATTCTGCGCCAAGGGACTATCAGCTTGGCAAACAAGGCCAAATCGGTCTGAAAAGAGCAAATGCCGCTCGAGCCCTGGCAATTCCGGCTGGCTCGCCAGGCCAATATCGGCGCGGCCTGCCACCAGATCGGCCTGAACCGAAGCGGAATCCGTATCTTTCACATCAAGCCGCACATCAGGATGCTGTTTGACGTATGTGCGCAAGATAGGTGGCAAGATGGACTGCGCGACCGAGGGCGTTACCGCAAGCCGGACATAGCCGCCGCGCGCTTGCGCCAGTCCTTCGATGGCCGCGATCGTCGTGTCGAAATGCACCAGTTCCCGTCGGGCCTCGTTGCGGATGAGCTCGCCCAGAGGCGTCAGCCGCGACTTGCGCCCGGCCTCGAATAACGGTGCACCGATGTGATCTTCGAACTGACGCAACATCATCGAAACGGCCGATGGCGTGCGCGCCAGCGTCTCTGCCGCCGCGGAAAGGCTGCCGCTGTCGGCCACGGCCATGAAACACCGCAGCATTTCTATTTTGATCGCCAATTTCAGAAAGCCTTTCTTTTCGCGGGGCGAACTTCCGTCTTTCTGAATACTTTTCGAATGAAGCTCGTGTAAAGCCTCGTCACAGTTCAGGCGGCGGCGGTCAGCGCTTCGACGAGCATCGCATCCGATAGTTTCACCGGGTTCGCCTTCATAGAGGAAGAGACCTGTGCCTCTGCGGCGACGGTGGAAAAATCGCTGGCCTTCAGGCCCATCTGTACAAGACCCGGAAGGCTATGGTCACGTGCCCATGCCGCAAGATCGTCGGTGCCGAGTGCCGCGGTAATCCACCGGACAACCTCCGCAATGCGCGCGGCGATCGGTCCGTCCCGGTTGAGCGCGACCGAATTCAAGTTGAGGACATGTGGCAGCAGCGCACCGCACACGGCGCCATGTGGCGCCTTCGGGGCATGACCCCCGATCACTCCGGCCAACCCGTGGACTGCTCCGAGCCCGGCATTGGAAAGCGCAAGACCACCAAAGAGGCTGCAAAGCGCGAGATCATCCCGGGCGGTCGCCTCTTCGGTCGTCATCAAAAGCGCCAAGGCTTGTAACCCGCGCGGAATGGCATCGCGGCAAAGCGCGTCCGTTACCGGATTGGCGCGCGAAGAAATATAAGGCTCGATCACTTGGGTGATGGCATCGAGACCGGAGGCGAGCGTGGTTTCCGGCGGCGTGTTGTCGGTCAGTGCGGGATCGACAAGCGCGATATCGGCGATCATGCGTGGGTCACGAAGCGAGACTTTCCGGTTATGGCTCGGAACGCCGATTACCGCGTTCTTCGTTACCTCCGCGCCGGTTCCTGCAGTGGTCGGAATGGCCATGAAGGGCGCGGGCGACGCCGCAAGCGGCTGACCTTTTCCCACCACTTCGAGGTGATCGAGCGGATCGTTTGACGAGGCGAGCAATCCGGCCACGGCCTTGCCCAAGTCCATGGCCGCGCCACCGCCGATGGCGATCACGCAATCCGCTTTTGTCGCACGCGCTGAGGCAAGTGCGCTCATCAGCAGATCCAGATCGGGTTCTTTAGGACAGGCAAAGCTCTGAACGGGCATGTCGAGCGCGGCAATAAAGGGTTCTGCGTGGCGTGGCGTGGCGCCGTGCACGACAAAGACGCGCGTTCCGAGCTTCATCGCAAGCGATGGGGCTTTCGCAAACTCGCCACGGCCGAATAGAATTTGCGTAGGCGCCGTAATGCCGAAGGGCGCGATCATACCGAAATCGTGGCTTCGACGGCGCGTTTCCAAGCTGAGTAGCGCGTGCTTCGCGTCGCGTCGTCCATCGCCGGTTCGAACCGTCGTTCGAGCGCCCATCCGCTGGAAAACCCGTCTGCGTCCGGATAGACACCCGCCTTCATTCCAGCCAGCCAAGCTGCTCCGAGAGCGGTGGTTTCCAGTACCTCGGGCCGGTCCACCGGTGCGCCGATAATGTCTGCCAGAAACTGCATCGCCCAGTCAGATGCGCTCATACCGCCATCGACGCGTAGGACCTGTCCGCCGCCTTCCGGCACCCAATCCGCTGTCATCGCCTCCAGCAGGTCCCTCGTCTGAAACCCGACGCTTTCGAGAGCCGCGCGGGCAAGCTCGGCCGGCCCTGAATTTCGGGTCAGGCCGAAGACCGCTCCACGGCAATCCGGTTGCCAGTAAGGGGCGCCAAGCCCTGTGAAGGCGGGGACGAGAATGACGTTCTGATGCGGATCGGCTGTGTCGGCAAGCGGTTGGGTTTCTTTAGCTTCGCGGATCAGTTTCAGCCCGTCGCGCAGCCATTGAACCACGGCCCCCGCGATGAATATGGAGCCTTCGAGCGCGTAGGTCGGTTTGCCGTCCAACTGATAGGCAATTGTCGTCAGCAGCCGATTTTGCGAACGTACCGGCGTATCGCCTGTGTTGAGCAGGGCGAAGCAGCCGGTACCATAGGTGGATTTCAGCATGCCGGGATTGAAACAGGCCTGACCGACGGTCGCTGCCTGCTGATCTCCCGCCACGCCGAGGATGGGAATCTCGCGTCCAAAAAGATCGGGACGTGTGGTGCCATAATCATCCGCGCAATCGCGCACCTCGGGAAGCATCGACATGGGCACGTTCAACAGATCGCAGATCGTCTGGCTCCAGCGCCCCTTGCGAATGTCATAAAGCAATGTGCGGGACGCATTGGTGGCGTCCGTCGCATGCACCTTGCCGCCTGTCAGTCGCCAGATCAGGTAGGTGTCGACTGTTCCAAAAAGTAAATCACCGGCCTCCGCCTTGGCGCGTGCGCCCTCGACGTTCTCGAGGATCCAGGCCAGTTTCGTTCCTGAAAAATACGGGTCGAGCAGAAGACCAGTGCGCTCGGTGATCATGTCCTCGTGGCCTTGACCCCTTAGACGGCGGCACGTCTCGGCGGTGCGGCGGTCCTGCCAGACGATGGCGCGATGCATCGGCTGCCCGGTCTTGCGATCCCAGACCAGCGTGGTTTCGCGCTGGTTCGTGATGCCGATCGCGGCGATGTCGGCGGGGTCGATGTTCGCGCGTTCGATCACGCCGCGACACGTGCTGGCAGTGGTGGCCCAAAGATCGTCGGGTGCGTGTTCAACCCAGCCCGATTGCGGGAAATGCTGGGCAAACTCTTCCTGATCGGTGGCGGTGACGCGCAGGTTGGAGTCGAACAAAATGGCACGGCTCGACGTGGTGCCTTGGTCAATGGCAAGAATATGGGTCATGGTCTTGGTCTTTGCATGAAATCGTGCCCGCCCCAAGAAAATTGGGGCGGACACATAATGGCCATTTCAGGCGGTCCCCGATCTACTTCCAGCTGGCGATCAGCTCGTCATAAGAGACGGTCTTGGGCTCTTCGTCCTCATTCTCCAGTTTGGGGTAGGGCGCGCCGGGCTGCTCAAGCCAGTAGGACGGATCCTGCGGCTCGTTCATCACCGGTCCGAGATCGCCTTGTACGCCAGCCCGTTCCAGACGCTCCAGCACACGCTCCTGATCTGCGCACAGGCTGTCGAGCGCCTCTTGCGGCGTTTTGGCGCCGGACATGGCGTCACCGATATTCTGCCACCAGAGCTGCGCGAGCTTCGGGTAGTCCGGGACGTTGGTGCCGGTGGGCGACCACGCGACACGCGCGGGCGAACGGTAGAATTCGATCAAACCGCCCAGTTTGTCGGCGCGCTCGGTGAAATGGTCCGAGTTGATCGTCGACTCGCGGATAAAGGTGAGACCGACGTCTGATTTCTTCAGGTCCACGGTCTTGGAGGTGACGAATTGCGCATAAAGCCATGCGGCCTTGGCGCGATCCACCGGTGTGGACTGCATCAGCGTCCAGCTGCCTGCGTCCTGATAGCCGATCTTCTGGCCTTCTTTCCAATAGACGCCATGCGGCGAGGGGGCCATGCGCCACTTGGGCGTGCCGTCCTCGTTCATCACCGGCAGGCCGGGCTCGACCGTGGCGGCGGTGAACGCTGTGTACCAGAACATCTGCTGGGCGACGTTGCCCTGCGCCGGGATCGGGCCTGCCTCGGAGAAGGTCATGCCGGCGGCGGCGGGTGGCGAATACTTCTGCAGCCATTCGATCGCCTTGGTGACGGCATAGACCGCCGCGGGCGCGTTGGTGGCCCCGCCGCGCGACATGCACGATCCTGTGGGCTGGCTGTTTTCGTTCACACGGATGCCCCATTCGTCCACGGGCAGACCGTTGGGTTCACCCACGTCTCCCATGCCGGCCATGGACATCCACGCGTCGGTGTAGCGCCAGCCGAGGCTTGGGTCTTTCTTGCCGTAGTCCATGTTGCCGAACACTTCACCCTCGACGCCCAGATGGCTCAGATCGCGACCGGTGAAGAATTCCGCGATATCCTCATAGGCCGACCAGTTGACCGGCACGCCGAGGTCATAGCCGTATTCGGCCTTGAAATCTTCCTTGTTCTTCTCGTCGTTGAACCAGTCGTAGCGGAACCAGTAGAGGTTCGCGAATTGCTGGTCAGGCAGCTGGTAAAGCTTGCCATCAGGACCTGTGGTGAAGGACGTGCCGATGAAGTCATCGATGTCGAGCGTCGGCAGAGTGACGTCCGCGCCTTCGCCCGCCATCCAATCGGTCAGGTTGCGCACCTGTTGATAGCGCCAGTGCGTGCCGATCAGATCGCTGTCATTTACATAGCCGTCATAAATGTTCTCGCCCGACTGCATCTGCGTCTGCAGCTTTTCCACCACGTCGCCCTCGCCAATGAGGTCGTGGGTGACGTTGATACCGGTGATGGCCGAGAACGCGGGCGCGAGCACCTGGCTCTCGTATTCATGCGTGGTGATGGTCTCCGAGACCACCTTGATATCCATGCCCGCAAACGGTGCTGCGGCGTCGACGAAGAACTGCATCTCGGCTTCCTGCTCTTCGCGGGAAAGCACGGAAAGGCCGTCGATCTCGTTGTCGAGAAACTCCATCGCCTCTTCCATGCCCGCGAAGGACGCGCCGCCTGTCAGGCTGAGCGCGACCGCGAGGGCCGTGGTTGATCTGAGTGACAAGTTCATCTGGTTCCTCCCATTTTATATGAACGTCTTGTCGGTATCTGCGCCCCCGGGCTGGCCGGAGGCGCGGGGTTTGGTCGCCTAGACCCAGCGAAAGACCGCTGCAGCGTAGACGAGGCAAAGAATGAGCGCATAGGGCTGGTTCGCGCCGACAAGGCCGAGCCAGGCCAAATTGATAAAGGCCGAGCCAAGCAGCGTGATGAAAAGCCGGTCGCCCCGTGTCGTTTCAATCCGCAGGATACCCGTGCGCGGAGTTTCCGGGAATTTGATCGCGAGGATCGTAAAGGTGATGAGCAACAAAGCGATGACGCCAAAGAAGGCGGCGGTCGGCCATGTCCATGCCATCCAGTCCATTAAGGTTCCTCCTTACGGGTAAAATTCGCACCAGGCATTGTAGATCCAGCCGCGAAATCTTGCCTCTTTACCGCCTTTAGAGCCGTTTTCGACGTAGAGCCATTTGCCCTTCCCGCCGTAGATGTACGCGGCATCGCCGTTATGCAGGCTGCCGATTTGCTGGTACTTGGTCCCGGGTCCGGTGCGCAGAGCAAGGAAGCCGTCGCCGTTGGGGTCTAGACCCTTGACGAGACAGCCGCTGTCGGTTGGGCCACGGTTGTCCGGAACGACGATGCTTTGCGCCGAAGCCATTGACGAAAGCGCGCCTAGAAGGACCAGAGATATCAAAGTTTTCTTCATCATACTCTCCCTAGGGCAAAGCCCTTAGCGATGTAGTTGCGCACAAAATAGATCACGAGGGCGCCTGGCACGATGGTCAGAACCCCGGCAGCGGCCAGCACGCCCCAGTCGATGCCCGCGGCCCCTTGGGTGCGGGTCATGATGGCGGCGATGGGCTTGGCGTCGACGGTCGTCAGCGTGCGCGAGAGCAGCAGTTCGACCCAAGAGAACATGAAGCAGAAGAACGCCGCAACGCCGATGCCCGATGCGATCAGCGGCATGAAGATCTTTACGAAGAAGCGCGGGAAGGAATAGCCGTCGATATAGGCGGTCTCGTCGATCTCCTTGGGTACGCCGCGCATGAACCCCTCGAGGATCCAGACCGCCAGCGGCACGTTGAAAAGGCAATGCGCCAAGGCCACGGCGATGTGGGTGTCGAAAAGACCAACCGAGGAATAAAGCTGGAAGAAGGGAAGCGCAAAGACCGCCGGCGGCGCCATGCGGTTGGTCAGCAGCCAGAAGAACAAGTGCTTGTCGCCCATGAAGCTGTAGCGCGAGAACGCATAGGCGGCGGGCAGGGCCACGGCCACGGAAATTACCGTGTTCATCACCACGTAGATGAGTGAGTTCACATAGCCCATGTACCACGCCGGATCGGTCAGGATGGTCGCGTAGTTCGCCAGCGTAGGCTCGGACGGCCAGAGCGTGAAAGAGTTCAGGATTTCGGTGTTCGTCTTCAGGCTCATGTTCAGCAGCCAGTAGATCGGCAGCATGAGGAACACGAGATAGAGCGTCATCACAACGGCGCGGGAATTGATGCCTGCACGCACCCGCTTGTTGGCGCCGCTTGGGGTGAGCTTGCCGGGGATCTGATCTGCGGTTGTGTCGCTCATCGCCTCAGCTCCCCTTTTTGTCGAGATTGGTCATGACGGTGTAGAACACCCATGAGATCAGCAGGATCACGAGGAAATACATGATCGAGAACGCGGCCGCAGGACCCAGATCGAACTGCCCCAACGCCATCTTCACCAGGTCGATGGAGAGGAAAGTGGTGGCGTTGCCGGGCCCGCCGCCGGTGACGACAAAAGGCTCGGTATAGATCATGAAACTGTCCATGAAACGCAGGAGGATGGCGATCATCAGGACGCCCATCATCTTGGGCAGTTCGATATAGCGAAAGACTTTCCAACGCGACGCCTGATCGATCTTGGCGGCCTGGTAGTAGGCGTCGGGGATCGACTGCAGCCCGGCATAGGCCAAGAGCGCCACCAGCGAAGTCCAGTGCCAGACATCCATGACGATGACCGTGATCCACGCATCAAGCGTGTTCTGCGTGTAATTGTACTCAATACCCAGCGCCGCAAGCGTATGGCCCAAAAGGCCGATATCGACGCGCCCGAAGATCTGCCAGATGGTGCCGACCACGTTCCATGGGATCAGAAGCGGCAGCGACATCAGCACGAGGCAGACGGAGACCCACACGCCTTTCTTTGGCATGTTAAGGGCTACGAGGATGCCCAGAGGCACCTCGATGGCGAGGATGATAGCAGAGAACAGAAGCTGCCGGCCTAGCGCGTCCCACATCCGCTCGGAATGCAAAAGCTCGTCGAACCATTCCAGCCCGGCCCAGAAAAACTGATTGCCCCCGAACGTGTCCTGCACGGAGTAGTTCACCACGGTCATCAGCGGGATCACGGCAGAGAACGCCACCAGTACCAGCACAGGCAGGACAAGAAACCACGCCTTTTGATTGGGAGTCTTGTCCATCACGCGGCCTCTTCTTTGACCCGCCAGTCATTGGCGTAAACATTGACATGGTCAGCATCGAAGGCCACGCGGGTCATGTCGGCCCTGATCTCGTCGGCTTCAGCCGCGACGATATTGATTTCGGTCCCGAAACAATCGGCACGGATGATCTTGTGGCGGCCAACATCTTCGATCCTGCGGATTTTCACGGGCAGTCCCTCGCTGTCCGACAGGCGGGCGAATTCCGGGCGCACGCCGATGGCGATGTCGCCCTGCAATTTGCCGTAACCGCGCGCAAGCATCACTTCCGCGCCGTTTATATAGGCACGGTCGCCGTCCACTTTGGCCGGGATCACGTTCATTCCGGGTGAGCCGATGAAGTAGCCAACGAAGGTGTGCTCGGGCGTCTCGAAAAGCTCTTGAGGTGTGCCGATCTGCACCACGCGCCCGTCATGCATCACGACGACCTTGTCGGCGAATGTCAGCGCCTCGGTCTGATCGTGGGTGACGTAGATCATCGTATGTCCGAATTGTTGGTGCAGGCGCTTGAGCTGCGTTCGTAACTCCCATTTCATATGCGGATCGATGACCGTCAGCGGTTCATCGAAGAGAAGTGCGTTGACGTCCTCTCGCACCATCCCGCGTCCCAAGCTGATCTTCTGCTTGGCATCCGCCGTCAGACCGCGCGCCTTGCGATCGAGCGTATCCTCCATACCGATCATCGCCGCGATTTCCTGTACACGGGTCGCGATATAGTCCGCATCCGCACCACGATTGCGAAGCGGGAACGCGAGATTGTCGCGCACGGTCATGGTGTCGTAGACGACCGGGAACTGGAAAACCTGCGCGATGTTGCGCGCGGTGGTGGGGGCGTGGGTGACGTCTTGATCGTTGAAAAGTATCCGCCCCTGGCTGGGCTGCAAAAGCCCTGAGATGATGTTCAAGAGCGTGGACTTGCCACAGCCCGAAGCGCCCAAAAGGGCATAAGCCTCGCCATCGTTCCAGTCGTGGTTCAGTTCCTTGAGCGCAAAGTCATCTTCGCTGCCGGGATTGGGCAGGTAGGAATGCGCGAGATTGTCGAGCGTGATCTTTGCCATTATCGGGTCCCCGTCAGGCCGCCATCGCATAAGAGGCCGGCGCTTTGAGCGTGCCGTCCTCGTCAAAAATGTAAATGTGCGACGGGTCCAGGTAGACAGCGATGTCGCGGTCGAGTTCCAGATTGTGGACGCCGTGGATCAGGCCCACCCAACGCGTCCCGGCATGATCGAGATGCACGAAAGTTTCCGATCCCGTGATCTCTGTCACCCTCAGGGTCGCCTGAAAGCTGAGCGCGTTGTCGGTGTGCTGTATGATCTCAAGGTGATTGGGCCGAAAACCGGCTGTGAACCGACCATCGGGCAAATTCGCCAGCGGTCCTCTGGCAGGCAGGCTTTGCCCTTCACCGAACATCAGCTTGCCGCCCGTCTTGGAGATCTGAAGGAAATTCATCGGAGGGTCGGAGAACACGCGCGCCGTCGTGGCATCGGCCGGTTTGCGATAAACCTCTGCCGTAGGGCCGAACTGGGTCACGCGCCCTTCCCACAGCGTGGCTGTGTTTCCGCCCAGAAGCAGGGCTTCTTCGGGTTCCGTCGTGGCGTATACGAAGATTGCGCCGGATTCTTCGAAAATGCGGGGGATCTCGATGCGCAGTTCTTCGCGCAGCTTGTAGTCCAGATTGGCCAACGGTTCATCCAGCAAAACAAGGCCGGCGCCTTTCACAAGCGCTCGCGCCAGCGCACAGCGCTGCTGTTGTCCGCCAGACAGCTCCAGCGGTTTACGCTGCAGCATCGGGGTCAGTTGAAGCATCGCCGCCGTCTCTTGCACCGCACGGTCGATCTCGTCCGATGGTTTGCCAAGAAGACGCAGAGGGGAGGCGATATTGTCATAAACCGACATCGACGGGTAGTTGATGAATTGCTGATAGACCATGGCGACACCACGATCTTGCACGCGCTGCCCGGTCACATCGTCACCCTGCCAGAGGATCCGCCCCGTATCTGGTACATCTAGTCCGGCCATCAGCCGCATGAGCGTCGTCTTGCCTGCAAGAGTTGGCCCAAGCAGAACGTTCATTGTCCCGTTCTCAAGCGTCAGATCGGTCGGGTGGATGTGGATTTGTCCCCCTACCTTTTTTGACACGTTGTCCAAAACCAAGCTCATCGAAACGTCCTTGTCATCCTATTCAGCAGCCGCCGCAACCGAGCCATCGCGCACGGTTTGCGCGCGCATCCAGTCGTCGAGTACCGCGATCTCGTCCTCATTCATGCGCAGGCCAAGCTTGCTGCGTCGCCAGACCACGTCGTCTGCCCGCTTGGCGAACTCGTGTGCCATGAGCCAGCGGACCTCATGCGCCGTCAAGGTTGCGCCGAATTGCCGGCCAAGATCATCGACCTCGCGTGCCGTGCCCAGAAGGCGTGCTGCGTCGGTCCCGTAGGCGCGAACCAGGCGAAGCGCCCATCGCCGATCAAGAAAGGGATAGTCCTGCATCAGTTTCTCGATCAAGCCGTTGACGCCATCGACCTCGAAATCGCCGCCGGCGAGCGAGGCCCCGGCAGTCCATTGCCCTGACATCTGCGCAAAGAAGGGTTTGAAGCGGTCCACCGCGCTTTGCGCAAGCCGGCGGTAGGTCGTGATCTTGCCGCCAAAAATGTTCAACAAAGGAGCGCCGTCTTCGTCGAGCTTGAGTACGTAGTCCCGGGTCGCGGCCGTTGCCGATTTGGCACCATCGTCATAAAGCGGGCGTACCCCGGAATAGGTCCAGACGATATCGTCGCGGGTGACGGGTTCCTCAAAATACTGGGACGCAAAATCGCACAGATAGTCCTGTTCTTCCGGTGTGCATTCCGGTTTTTGCCCGGGGTCCGGATGATCGGCGTCGGTTGTCCCGATGAGCGTGAAATCCGTCTCGTAAGGTATGGCAAAGATGATCCGACCATCGGTGCCTTGGAAGAAATAGCACTTGTCGTGATCGAAAAGCTTGCGCGTCACGATATGGCTGCCACGCACCAGACGCACCCCTTCGCGGCTGTCGATATGGGTCACATCGTGGATGATATTGCCAACCCACGGTCCGCCCGCATTCACCAGGGCCCGGGCGTGACGAAGCTTTTTCTCACCGGTTTCGCCGTCTTCGAGACAAAGTTCCCAAATATCGTCCACGCGCTTGGCTGAAATCACCCGGTGACGTGTCAGGATTTCGGCGCCCCGTTCAGCGGCGTCGCGCGCATTCAGCGAAACGAGGCGCGCATCTTCAACCCAGCAATCGGAATACTCGAAAGCCTTCTCAAATCTGTTCTGAAGCGGCGCACCTTCGGGCGCCCGACGCAGATCGATTGACCGGGTGGCGGGCAGTATTTTGCGGCCACCGAGCGTGTCGTAAAGGAAAAGACCCAGCCGGATCAGCCAAGCCGGGCGCCGCCCGCGCATCCACGGCATGATCTTTTCCAAAAGCCGGGACGTGGGCGTGCCTCCTTCGAAGCGCATGTCGGGATGGTAGGGTAGAACGAAACGCATCGGCCAGCTGATATGAGGCATGGCGCGCAGCAACGTTTCGCGCTCGATCAACGCTTCGCGGACCAGTCTGAATTCAAAATATTCAAGATACCGAAGACCGCCGTGGAAAAGCTTGGTTGATGCGGAAGAGGTCGCCCAAGCGAGATCGTTCATTTCGGCGAGGCAAACCGACAATCCACGACCCGCCGCATCACGGGCAATTCCACACCCGTTGATCCCGCCGCCAATGACGAACAGGTCGCAGATGTCGGTTTGATCCGTGTGAGCCGTCAACGTCCCCTCCATACGTTGCATGGCAAGCGAACCATAAAGCGTAGATACTTGTCAAATTCTTCTTTCGTTTATTTTCGTTTTTGAAAAGTTCTCGCATTTCGAGCTTCAGTATCTATACTTTTCACCACGGGAGGATGGCGATCTTAGGCAATTTAAAAGGGCTTTTGCGAATCGGTGCGCATCTCTCTCGCCGAGATCAGCAGCGGGCCAGGTAAGAAAAACGAATGAAAACGAACTTTGACGTGATCCATGTCTCAAACTTTCCGACACCCCGAAATCCTTGAGATCGCGCGCGCTGAAGGAAAGGTCGTGGTCGAGGACCTGGCAGACCGTTTCGGTGTTACCGTCCAGACCATACGACGCGATCTGACCGAGTTGGCCGATGCGGGTAAGCTTGAACGTGTGCATGGCGGCGCCGTGATGCCGTCCGGCGTATCGAACATTGGCTATGAGGATCGACGCGACCTCAACGAAGCTGCCAAACGCGCCATCGCCAAGGCCTGTGCGCATGAAATTCCCGACGGCGCGTCTGTCTTTCTTAACATCGGTACCTCGACCGAGGCCGTCGCCCGCGAACTGCTGTCCCACCGGGATCTGATGGCGGTCACCAACAACATGAACGTGGCAAATATTCTGGTCGGCAATCCGAATTGCGAGATCGTCGTTGCCGGCGGGGTATTGCGCCGCTCTGATGGGGGGCTTGTGGGTAACCTGACTACCACGACGATTCAGCACTTCAAGTTCGATTATGCCGTAATCGGTTGTTCGGCTCTCGATCTCGAAGGCGACCTTTTGGATTTCGATTTTCAGGAGGTCCATGTCAGCCAGACGATCATCCGGCAGGCTCGTCGTACGTTTCTTGTGGCGGACAGTTCGAAGTTTCAGCGCAGCGCACCGGCCCGCATTGCCTCTTTGCGCGAGATCGATGTCTTTTTCACCGATCAGCCACTTGCAGCAGAACTGGCGGCGCGTTTCTCGATCTGGGGAAACGCCTATCGGATCTGTGATTGATCCGTCGTTACGGGCTCTGCCAGTCGGGCCGCAAGCGGGCCAAACCAATCCCAATTCCGTGCGACGACATCATTGACCACCAGGTTTTTCTTGCGGGTGAATACCGGTGCGTCGGTTCTCTCGATCAAGCGTCCCGAACGTTGATACGGACCGGCCAGCGCCCGGGGCAGATAGGCCGATCCACCACGAGAAAGAATGTGTTGAAGCGACCACCATGAGCTGTCGAAGCTGATACGCGCGACGCCGGCATGGTGGTAGGCTTCATCGTGCTGGCGTCGGAAATCGAGGCCGTGATCCACGAAGACGTAAAGCGGATCGGCGTCTATCGGACTATCGGCCCGCGTTGAGTAGAGCACGAGTTCCTCGGCCGGCAGCGGATGCACTGTCTGGTTGCCGCGCGCCACAGCGGCATAGGTCACGATCACGTCCACCATGCCTTCGTTCAACCACGTCTCGAGCTCTTGCGGCCCGGCCTGTTTGACCGCCACGGCCATTTCCGGGTGGCCTTCGACCACCCCGTTGAAAAAGGCGCGCCCGGGTCCATGCCAAAGCTCGGGATCGCATCCCAGCGTGCAGACCGAGGCAAGGCCCGAGGGCAGAGCCGTCTCGTACCTGGCCTGTCTCCATAGCCCGGTCATGATGCGCGCATATCTGAGAAATCGCGTGCCTGCCGGCGTCAGAGTTGCACCCGACTTATGTCGATTGAGGAGCGGCTGCCCAAGCGTATCTTCCAACGTCTTGAGCCTGGCCGTTACGGTCGATTGGGTCACGTTCAACCGCTGCGCGGCCCGGACAAGACTGCCGGTGTCGACGATGGTCACAAAGGTTTGCAGGGCCGCGATATTCATGCGGTATAATTCACATTTTCCGAACTTAATCAGCAATTAATTTCATTATTCAAAATCGAGCTGCTGTGAAACACTGGGGGGTGTCAAAATTGGATGGGGCAGGGCCAGATGACTTCACGCTACGCGATGCTGATTGACGGAGACTGGGTGCAAGCGAGCGACGGCGTTTTCTTCGGGTCGGCAAATCCCGCAACGGGCGAAATCTGGGCCGAAGTACCCGAGGCCACGGCAGAAGATGTGGACCGCGCGGTGAGGGCTGCGCATCGCACGTGTTACGAAGGACCGTGGGCGGCAATGACGCCGTCGCAGCGTGGACAATGCCTGCGCCGTCTCGGCGATCTACTTTCCGAGCGCTCCGAACATCTTGGTGAAATCGAAACGCGCGACAGCGGCAAGATGTTCAAGGAAACCCGTTGGCAGGCGAAGTACATCGCTGAGTTTTTTCACTTCTACGCTGGCGCTGCCGACAAGATTGCCGGTGAGACACTGCCTATCGACAAGCCCGACATGTTCGTTTTCACAAATCGAGAGCCATTGGGAGTCATCGCGGCCATTGTGCCGTGGAATAGCCAGCTTTTCCTGACGGCCGTAAAGCTCGGTCCGGCTTTGGCGGCTGGAAATACGGTTGTTTTGAAGACGTCCGAACATGCCCCCGCTGTTATCCTCGAATTCGGCAAGCTCATTGCGGAGGCGGGCTTTCCCGATGGGGTTGTGAACATCGTCACCGGCCACGGCGATCCCTGTGGCCAGGTCTTGACCTCGCACCCAATGGTCGCGCGGGTTTCTTTCACCGGCGGGCCAAGCGCGGCCCGGCACGTGATCGGAAACTCCGCAAATAATTTTGCTCAGGTCAGCCTCGAGCTTGGGGGCAAATCTCCATTCATCGTTTTTGCCGATGCCGATCTCGAGAGTGCCGTCAACGGGTCTGTCGCCGGAATTTTCGGGGCCTCGGGACAAAGCTGCGTCGCGGGATCCCGTCTGATTGTGCATGAGGATGTTGCAGACGAGTTCTTGAAGCGGATGACCGAAATCGCCGCAGGAATCCGCATCGGCGACCCTATGGCAGAAGATACCGAGATGGGGCCGCTTTGCACGCATGGTCAGATTGAAACGATCGAGCGCGAAATAGCGCGAGCGCAAACAGAGGGGGCGCAACTTCTTTGTGGCGGAGCGCGCGCCGAGGCCGGCCCCCTGTTTTACCAGCCGACCATCCTTGAATGCCCGTCTCCCGACCTCGACATCGTCGATACCGAACTTTTCGGTCCGGTCTTGTGCGTCTTGCGATTCCGGACCGAAACCGAGGCTCTCGCACTTGCCAATCAAAGCGAACACGGACTGGCCGCAGGCATTTTTACCCGCGACGTGGCGCGTGCGCACCGCATGGCGCAGGCGGTGCGCGCCGGTATCGTGTGGGTCAACACATACCGGGCGATCTCGCCCGTGGCCGCATTCGGGGGCGTGAAAGCCAGTGGATACGGCAGAGAAAGCGGATTTCAGGCGGTTTATGATTACACGCGTCCGAAAACCGTTTGGATGAACCTGTCAGAGGAACCGGTTGCCAACCCGTTCCAGATGCGTTGAGGAGAAACGCCATGAAATTTCATCTTGCCATCAATCTTGAGCGCATGAACCCCGCCACGGACATGAAAGCGGTTCGGGATCACACGCTTGAGATGGTGAAAATGGCCGACGCGGCCGGCTTCGAAATCGTCTGGGCGGCAGAGCACCATGCGCTGGAAATGACAATCGCGCCCAACCCGTTCCAGATCCTTGGCTGGTGGGCGGAACATGCCAAACGCATCCGGCTGGGCGTCGGTGTGGTGAACGCGGCCTATTGGCATCCGATCAATCTCGCAGGCGAGGCGGCGATGCTGGACCTGCTGAGCGACGGTCGGCTTGAGTTTGGGATCGGGTCCGGGGCCTATCAGCGCGAATTCGATCGTATGAAGCCGGGATTGGATCAGCGCGACAGTTGGCGTTACATGCAAGAGGCACTGCCGGTGGTGCGAAAGCTCTGGACAGGCGACTATGCCCATGACGGAGAGTACTGGCAGTTCCCGACCTCGACCTCCTGTCCGAAACCTCTGCAGAAAGAGGTGCCGATCTGGGTCGCGGCCCGCGCGCCCATCACGTTCGATTACGCCGTGGCGGAAGGCTGCAATATTCTGAGCTGGCCGCTGACCATGCCGATGAGCGAGGCCGAAACCTATCGGAGGCGGCTGGATGACGCCATCAGCCGGCACGGCCCGTTCCGCGGCAACTGGGCAATGATGCGCCACGCGGCGGTCTACGATACAGAAGATGACCGGCAGGACGCGTTGGCCGCGATCCGCCATGTGCTGGGTCAGTTCGGCAATCTGATGATGCAGAAAGGCGATGTCAAAAACGGTTTTCCTGACCAAGTCCCCTTGGAAGAACTGGACGGCAACGCGCGGGTCGACCCCGGCATGCTGGAAGAGAACCTGATGTTCGGTTCGCCGGAACAGGTTGTCGCAAAACTGAAGCTTTATCAGGACCTTGGTGTCGATGCCTTCGTTTACTATGCATCTATGGGTATGGACATGGAGCAGCAAAAACGCAGTCTTCGTCTTTTTATCGACCGCGTCATGCCGGAATTTGCGCAAAGAGAGATGGCCCGTGCCGGATAACGCCGAGGTCGAAATCCGCCGCACTCTGAGCCATGTGCAAACCACCTATGTGGAAGGTTGGCAGAGCGTGGATCGTCCAACCCGGCTGATTGCGGCGCTGGCCATCATCCGCAATCCGTGGTTCGGCAGGGGCCATGTTGCAGACTTGCGGCCCGAAATTCGCAGTCACGGTCCCGTGCTGGGGCAGGTTCTGACAGACATCATACTCGAGGCAAGCGGCGGACAGATCGAGGGCTACGGAAAAGCCTCGCTCGTGGGCATGGGCGGAGAACAGGAACACGGGCAGGCGCTCACGCATACGCTCTGGTTCGGCAACCGCTACCGCGAGGCGGTGTCTGCGAAATCCTACATGGTCTTTGCCAACACGCGCGGTGGGGCGGGGACGTCGCTGGTCATTCCGCTGATGGACAAGGATGACGGCTCAAGGCGGTCGCATTATCAGACCATCCACCTCTCGATCCCCGACGCCCCGGCCGAGGATGAGATCGTTATTGCGTTGGGGGCCTCGATCGGCGGGCATCCCAATCACCGGATCGGCGACCGCCATGCCGATCTGAAAGAGATGGGACACTCACTCGACAATCCGGCCGGGGTCTGATGGCGCACGCGCGCGACGGCACGGCCTATGACCTCACCGGCCCAAAGGACGCGCCCTGCGTCGTGCTGATCCACGGTCTGGGCCTCTCGCGCCGCGTCACATGGGACGCGTTTGTGCCACGCCTCTCCGACCGCTTCCGCGTGCTCAGCTATGATCTGCCCGGTCACGGCAAGAGCGCGCCGGTTGCCGGAGAGATCACGCTGACGCGCCTCTCCGCGCAGCTCATCGGCCTGATGGATGAGCTGGGTCTCGCGCGTGCCGCCCTCATCGGCTTCTCGCTCGGCGGCATGATCAACCGGCGCGTGGCGATGGACAACCCGGATCGCGTGCAGGCCCTCGCGATCCTCAATTCCCCGCACGAGCGCGACGCCGAGCGCCAGCGCCTGATGGAAGAGGCCGCGCGTCAGAGTGCCGAAGGCGGCCCGGCAGCCACGCTCGATGCCGCGCTGGAGCGGTGGTTCACACCGGAGTTTCGTGCGACCGAGACCGAAACCGTGGCGCGCGTGCGCGAGACCGTTCTCGCCTGCGAGCCGGCAAGCTACGCCGCGCATCGCTACGTCCTCGCCGCCGGCGTGACCGAGCTGATCCGCCCCGACCCGCCGATCCCGCACCCGGCGCTGGTCATGACCTGCGAACACGATCCCGGATCGACACCCGCCATGAGCCGGGCCATCGGGTCAGAAATGCCGCGCGCCGAGGTTCGGATCGTGCCGGGCCTGCGTCACCTTGGTCTGATAGAGGCGCCGCAGGCCTTCCTAGATCCGGTCCTCGCGTTCATCGATCGACTCGAATAGCGGCGCAAGATTTTGGTGATGTCCGCAATCCGTGTTGGTCCGCTCTGCGGACAAACCGGTCGCTGCTTTCCAGCGTGCTTCGTTGGGAAGACAGCTGGTTTGCGGACAACAGAGATAATCCGGTTCGACCCTTCAGCCCTATCTAGAATTGAAGCATCAAGTCCAATACACTTTTTTGACTCATTGCGCCCAAACGAAGTCACCCAGAACGATTATATGGAAGACCTGAATTTATCCGATTTTCTTGTTCTCGCCGCTGCCGGGATGTTCGTCCTTGGATATCTCATAATCAACCAGATCATGCTCCGCACCATGCTACTCATTGGGACGATGCTCTATATCTGGTACTACGCGGTGGTCGATGAAACGCCTTTATGGCCTGCCATTTGGGCAAGTGCTGCGACTGGGACTGCGAACATGATTGGCTTGCTCAGCCTGTTGTACCGCGGTTCAACTTGGGCGATACCCAATAAGTACAGGGACATATATGTCCAGTTCGACCTGCTGCCGCCGGGTGATTTCCGGAAATTAATGCGAGCGGCACACCGGGCCATGAAACCGGCTGGGTTTCAGCTGACGAGGGAAGGTAGCCGCGTCAACACGCTCTACTATGTCATCGACGGTGAAGTTGAAGTCGCAAAATCCGGCAGCCGCTTCTCCATTCCGGAAGGAATTTTTGTCGGCGAAGTCGCCTATCTGACTGGCAACCGTGCTTCGGCCTCGACCTATCTGACGCGAGACAGCGATGTACTGGAATGGGAAGTTGCCATGCTGAAACAGCGTGCCGCGCGAGACCCGAGATTCCGATTGGCGATGGACGCAATGATTTCTCTGGATCTTGCCGGTAAGGTCTCGCGCGCGGGGTCTCCCGTACAATTACAAAAGGGGGCAAAGCTAAATGCCGATACAGTCTCGCCTCTGGCGGCAGTGAACGCGATGGACGCCTGATTTGGGCATATCGACGTGCAAGCATCGGAAAAATAATTCAATGCGCGCTACGGGCTCTTTTCGGCCATCTGAGTGTTTTCATCGGATGACCGGACAATGATCCAGAGCACACGGTGCACTCGCAAGTCGCAACCGGCTGGAACTCCGCGCAGAGGGTCGTCGCCGGTTAGCAGGTTGTCTTTCACCTGGCGGGTGGTGCTGATCAGCCAAACCGGGGCGCTTCAGACAGCTCCGGCACGCGGGTGTGAGCCATTTGACGATCGCACGATGATTGGAAGATCAACTGGCCCGCAGTATCGGTGTTTCAGGCGCGTCCGGTCGAGGAGATCAGATCCTCTGTTTCGCCCTGCTCAAGTGCATCCGTCAAAGCCGAGAGTAGACGGGCACACTCCTCAAGTTGTGTTTCTTCAACGTATTCGTCGGGCTTGTGTCCCTGCGCCATATGGCCAGGGCCGCAGATCAGGGTCGGGACGCCCAGCCTTTGCTGATACAAACCGCCTTCCGTCCCGAACGCTACCTTGATCAGCGGATCGCGCCGTCCAAGAAGCTCTTGGATAACCGAGACAAAAGATGCATCCGGTGGCGTCTCAAGACCGGGATAGCCCGAGATCTCCTCGATTTCGATCCGCGCATCGGGAAAGCGGTTCCGATGCGCGGCCGCGATGGCCTCTGCATCTGCCTCTATATGGCCAAGAATTTCGTCCGGGTCGTCCGTGGCTAGGTTGCGGATCTCAAAATCGAGCTGACAGGTGTTCGGAACGATGTTCAGCGCCGTGCCGCCCTGCATCATGCCGACATGAACCGTCGAATAGGGGATTTCGTAGGCGTCGTCGCGGCTGCCGTTGACGCGTAAATCTTCCTGCCGCACCTGTAGCCGCTCAACAAGGGCCGCCCCCATATGCAGCGCGTTCAAGGCGTTTGGGGCGAGCGCAGAATGCCCCTCCTGACCGTGGCAACAGGCGCGCAAGCCTCTCTTGCCCTTGTGGCCGATGGCGACCTGCATCCCGGTCGGCTCTCCGATCAGGCAAAGCGCGGGGCGAAAGGGTCTCGCCGCAAGCGCATCGAGCATTCCCCGAACGCCGAGGCATCCGATCTCCTCGTCATAGGAAATCGCCAGATGCAAAGGCGCGCAAAGGTCGCGCTCTGCGGCGTTGAGAATGGCGTGGATCGCGACGCTGAGAAAACCTTTCATATCGGCTGTCCCGCGCCCGTAGAGCCGCCCGTTCTTGCGGGTCATGACGAAGGGATCGTTGGTCCAATTCTGGCCTTCGACCGGCACCACGTCGCAATGCCCGGACAGCACGACACCGCCTGACCTCTCGGGACCGACGCTTGCCCAAAGATTGGCGCGGGTGCCATCGTCGCTCTGAAAACGCTCAAGCCGCGCGCCAACCGGCCTTAGGAGGCCCTCGACATAGTCCAGAAGCTCGAGGTTCGACTGCCGCGACAGGGTCGGGAAGGCAATCAATCTGTCGAGGACCGACAGAGGATCCGTAGAGGGCTCAGCCGCCTGGCTCATCGCGCCAGCCCAGGCAGTGCATCGGCGTCCGCCGCCTCGTGGCAATGCTCGATGAACGCTTCGATCGTGCGCGAAATATGGGCCGCGCGGGATGTGGCGATCCCAAGCTGAAGGGGAGCGACCTTCGTCTGCAACGGGATGAACTTCAGCTGTTTGCCGTCCATCGAATATTCGGACACAGTCCGCATGTTGCAGATACCGAACCCGAACCCGTTGGCGACAAGACTGCGCTGCACCGCGATTTCCGAGGTTCTCTCGGCGATCCGCGGGCGTCGTCCGGCCGCCCGGAAGAACGACATGAAATAGTCGGAACTGTGCGGCATATCGAGCAGGACCATCTCGTGAGAGATCAGATCGTCGACTGTGATTTCCGATCGGCCTGCCAGCGGATGGTTCACATCGACCATCACATAAGGTGGCAGGGTCCGAAGCGGCTGGAATTCGATATCGCTGGGGATCGACATGTCATAGGTGAGCGCCACGTCGATACGCGCCGAACCGAGGGCGTCGAAAATCTGGGCCTGATCCAGTTCGATCTGGCTGAAGTCGACGCTCGCATGCTTGTCCTGAAAACTGCGCCGTAGCTGAGGCACGATCAATTGGACGAAGGTCTTGAGACACCCGACGCGCAGCGATCCGCACACGCTTTTCGTGTAGATATGCGCGAGATCGTTAAGTTTGTCGGCGGCCTCCAAAACCGCACGGGCCTGTTCGATGAACCGCTCGCCGGTCGGGGTCAGGACAGATCCATGCGCGTGCCGGCGGGTGAAAAGCTGCACGCCGAACCCCGCCTCAAGCTGGGCGATGGCCGAGGACATCGACGGCGCGGTCACGTTCACCTTCTCAGAGGCAAGCGCAATGCTTCCGGCTTCGCCGACTGCGATGAAGTATTCCAGTTGTCGCAAGGTGAACCTGAGTGGCATCGCAAAACCTCGATTTCACGCCTCTGTCGGGCGGCCAAAGGTACGTTTGCCAAAGTCTAGTCAGTCATCCCCGGGAACGCCATAGGACGGCGCCTTGCGCGGATCGAGCGCGCGCGTGACGTAATCGGCCATCTGCGGTTCGTAGACCTGCCAGGCGGTTTCGAGCGCGGTGATCGGACAATCCTCGGTCCAGTCGATCCGCAATTCCGCCAGAGGCCAGATCTGATCGTCGACCACCAAAAGGCCGGCAGAGTGCACCGGCCCGGCCTCGCCGCCGGCATCAAGCCCGGCACGCAGCGCGCCCACCAGCCTTGCGCCGAGATGTCCGGAACTGCCGGAAAAGTGCTTGATCATCGCCTCGGGCACACCGGCATCGGAAAGAAGATTGCCCGCCGCCGCAGCGTCATGCGCCTCCGCCTCGGACCACATCCCCAGAACCTGGGAGCCCGAGTAGATTGCGCTTTCCCCCGATTTTCCCACCGCGAGAACCTGCCTGTACGCCATATGCGCGTTGCTGCGTTCGACGATGGACAAGGCCTCTGACGCACTTGCGCCGCGCTCCATCAGGTCGAGCGTATGCGGCCCGAGCCGGGGATCGGTGACGTTCTGCGTTGCTACTGCGCCCACTTGTGCGCGCGCAAAAGAACAGCGTGCCGCGACCGCTGGCGAGGACGAGGAAATCGCGACCCCGAACATGCCGGTTTTCGGGCAATGCCCAATAATTGAAAAAGTCATTTCTCCTCCTTGTGCCTCGCACCGTGGTTCAGTCGTCGATAATTGCCGTGGCGTCGATCTCCACCAGCCACTCGGGCCGCGCGAGCGCGACGACAACCAGCCCGGTGCAGACCGGGTGTACGCCCTTGATGTACTCGCCCATGGTGCGATAGACCGCCTCGCGATGGCGCACGTCCGTCAGATAGACCACCAGCTTGGTCACGTGATCCATCCTGCCGCCACACTCCTCAACAAGCTGCCTGATATTCTGCATCACCTTGTGCGTCTGCTCGACCGGATCACTGCTGGTGATGTTCTCGGCTGTATCGAGATCCTGCGGGCACTGGCCACGCAGAAATACGATCCGCCCGCCTTCGGCAACCACAGCCTGCGCAAGGTCGTTGTCGAGGTTCTGCTCGGGGTAGGTGTCCTTCGTATTGAATTTCCGGTGACGGGTATGTGCCATGGCTTTGGTCTTTCTGTTCAGGGGCGCGGGCGCGATCCCCGCGGGTGTTCAGGGCTGTTCATCGTGGATGCTGAGCGCGATCTTTCCGAAATTGTCACCGCTTTCCAAGAGCGTATGCGCGGCGGCGGCCTCGTCCAGCGTGAGAGTTCTCGAAAGGACCGGCCGAACCTTGTCCGGGCCAAGAAGCGGCAGAAGATGATGACGCACATCGCGGGCTATGGCAGCCTTTTCGGCGTCGCTCTTGGGGCGCAGGGTCGATGAAGTGAGCCACAGTCCTTTGCGCATCACCAGCCCCAGATCAACCGGCGCGACCATGCCGATCATGAAGGAAAGTCCGATATGTCGCCCGCCCGGTGCCATGCAGGCCAAATGCTTGTTGACCGCGTCGCCGCCCAGTATGTCGAGCACCACGTCGACGCCACGATCGTCTGTCAGGCGCAGCACCTCTGCGGTCAGGTCCGCCTTGCGATAATCGATGGCTGACACGTCCATCTCTTCAAGACGCGCGCATTTATCCGGGCCACCCGCCGTGACGATGACGTCCGCGCCCCACGTCTTGGCCAATTGCAGGCCGAGCGTGCCGATCCCGCTTGCGCCGCCCTCTAGCAATACGCGATCCCCCTTCCGCAAAGCGCCGCGGTCGAAGAGATTGTGCCAGAGCGTGAAAAGCCCTTCGGGCAGCACGGCGGCCTCTTGCAGGCTCAAACCTTCGGGGATTGGCAGGCATTGTTCAGCCTTGGCGATAACCTGTTCGGCATAACCGCCTGATTTGACAAGCGCCATGACGTGGTCACCCGTCGCCCATCCGTTCACGCCGTCGCCAACCGCGTCTATTTCGCCCGCGACTTCCAGTCCGAGGATGTCCGAGGCATCGGGCGGTGCCGGCAGCGCGCCCGAACGTTGCATGATGTCGGGCCGGTTCACGCCTGCTGCGCTCACACAGATGCGAACCTCGCCAGGTTCAGGCTCTGGCACGGGCCGTTCGACCAGTTGCAGAACCTCCGGCCCTCCGTTCGTTTCGGCGATTACGGCTTTCATGGATGTCATTCGGGACCGCCTTCCTTCGCATAAATCGCCGGGCCTCGCTGGGGCAGGGCAAGACCCACCTTCGTGCCCGCATCCTGCGCTTCGCCACATGGCACGCGCAGCATTACACGTCCGTCTTCCGAGGCCGGGCAATCCAGGTGAAGTTCCGCGTGGCTGCCCTGATAGACCGACAAGGCGACGGTAGCCGTGATTGCGCCCGGCTGATCCGGGGCGGTCAACGTGCACTGTTCGGGCCGCACGAAAAGCGTGACCGGACCGGGATCGGGCAGGTCGTCCTGATAGGTGTCCAGATCTAGCGTTGTGCCGCCCACACCGAGACGTGCGCCCTGCGCGGTTTTCCTGAGAAGATCGGCCGAGAACAAATTCGCATCTCCCACGAAGGTCGACACAAAGCGATTTTGCGGATGGTCGTAAATCTCGGTGGGTGTGCCTATCTGCCGGATGCTGCCACGGGACATGACCGCGATACGCTCCGACATGCTGAGAGCTTCGGTCTGGTCATGCGTGACAAACACCGTCGTCAGGCCAAGGCGTGACTGAATTTCCTTGAGTTCCACCTGCATCGCCGTGCGCAGATTGCGATCAAGCGCGGAGAATGGCTCGTCCAGAAGCAACACACGCGGACGGATCACCAGAGCGCGCGCGAGAGCGACGCGCTGTTGCTGTCCGCCTGACAGCTGCTTGGGACGTCGGTCGGCAAAGTCCTGAAGCTTCACCAGGTCCAGCGCCTCGCGAACACGCGTTTCGGTCTCGGCCTTGGAGATCCGCCGCGTACGAAGACCATAAGCAACGTTCTGCGTCACGCTCATATGCGGGAACAGCGCGTAGTTCTGAAAGACGATTCCGATCTCGCGCTGGTGCGGGGGCACTTGAGTGACAAGCTCATCATCGATGAAGATCTCACCCTTGTCGGCCTCCAGAAAGCCCGCGATCAGGTTCAGGATGGTGGTCTTGCCACAACCCGATGGGCCCAGCAGCGTCAGAAATTCACCCCGCCTGATCTTGAGCCAGACAGGCTCCAACGCGACGGTCTTGCCGAAGGATTTCGAGACGCCGTCGATTTTCACGGCGTGTTTTCCGAGGGTCCGGGATGGACCGTCGGCAGGAGGATCAGTCGACATTGAGAACCTTTTCGAGCCGGAAGAGCTTGTGAACTATGACAAGGGCCGTCGCGACCACGACCAGGTACATCACCGAGACCGCCGCGAGCGTGGGGTCTGCATATTCACGCACGTAGTCGTACATCGCCACGGGTAGGGTCTTGGTGCTTTGGTTGACAACGAAGAGCGAAGCGGTGAATTCATTGAACGACAGGATCGCGGCGAAAATCCCGCCCGAGATCAGCCCCGGTAAAAGCAGCGGCAGCGTAACCGTCCAGAGCACATGCACGGGCGTGCCGCCAAGGCTTTCGGCTGCCTGCTCATAGCGCCGTTCGAAATTGCGCAGGGATACATAAACCGACCGCGCGACGAAGGGCAGCACGATGATCACATGCGTCGCGACGACCAACCAGGTCGAGCGTGGCAGCGAGGCCGCTGCCGACAGGACAAGCAGGCCGAGACCGATGGTGAAGTTCGGAATGATGAGCGGCGACATGAGAACGCTGTTCAACAGCGCCTTGAACCTGAAATCATAACGATCGAGGACATAGGCGAACCCGGCTCCGGCGATCAGGGCCAGCGTTGCTCCGAAAGCGGCGATCTTCAGCGAGTTCACAAGCCCCAGGCCGAAATCACGGTACTCGAAGGCATTCACGTACCACTTGGTCGACCACGACCTCGGCGGAAAGCTGAGGATGGCGCTTTCGTTGAAGGAGGCAATGAAGACGACCACAAAAGGGAGCATCACGAAACCCAGAATGGCCGCGAGCAAGAGCCTGCCCGTCCAGTCGAGAACGCGGTCGAGAGGGGTCTTTCTCATCTCAATGCGCCCCCATCTGTTCGAGCCTTCGGATCCCGGTGTTGAAGATCGCCAGCACTGCGATGGTGAAGAGCAGTCCGACCAGCGACAACGACGCGGCAAGTGGGAAATTGAACGAGGCGAACCCGACCTGATAGACCAGTGTCGAGATCGTTTGCACCTTGCCGCCTCCGATCATCTGCGGCGTTGCAAAGGCAGAGAAGGTCCAAGCGAAGGACGTGGAGGTCGCAGCGACGATACCGGGAATCGAAAGCGGTAAGGTGACGGTGAGAAAGCATCTCACGCGCCCTGCGCCAAGCGAGGTGGCGGCGCGTTCGAGGTTTCGGTCGATATGCGACAACGCCGCGGCCAGCATCACGACGACGATCGGCAGCGTAAAATGAACCAGAGCGATCACCACACCGGTCATCGTGAACATGAAGTCGATGGGCCTGTCGATCAGATCCAGTTGGATCAGAGAGGCATTCAGGAACCCACGATTGCCCAGAACGATCATCCATGAATACGTCCGGACGATTTCCCCCAGAAAAAGCGGCGTGAGAGAGATCAGAAGGATTGCGCTGCGCAGGGCCAGAGACTTCGCACGGATCATCGCATAGGCAAGCGGATACCCGATCAGCAGCGTGAACACGGTCGTCCAGAAGCATAGCAGAACCGTGTTGAGGAACGCTTGGCCATACACCGCTTTCAAAAGCGTGGTGAAGTTTTCGAGGGTGAAGCCGCCGGGGTCGAGCGATCCCGGAACATGTGCGCGCAGGCTATATTGGACGATAGCCAGAAACGAGGCCGTTATCCCGAAAGCGATCAGGATCGACGGTGAGGCAAACCAGCCAAGAAAAGGGCGCTTGTTCATCGAACAGCCTGCTTCCCGGAAAAATGCGCCCCGGCAGAAACCACTGCCGGGGCAGGGCGTTTAGTTGCCGGACATCATGTTTTCAGAGAACCACTGGCGCCATTCAGCGGTCTTCTCTGCACGCAGTTCATGCGGGATGATGAGCGTCTGGGTTTCCCACTGTTCCGGCGTGGTAAAGATGCCGGGCAGAGAGGCAAGCTCTTCGGGCAGTTCCACGTTGGAAACGACTGGGCTGCCTTTTTTGATCTCGGCGATCTTGGCCTGCACCTCCGGGTCGAGGGCCGCGTTGATGAACTTGTAGGCAAGCTCTTTCTTGTCCGTGCCGGTCGTGATGCCCATGGTGTCGACACCCAGAACCGCGCCTTCCGACGGGATCGCGATTTCCACGTCCAGACCTTGCGACTTGATGTGGTAGGCATTCATTGAAAGCAGGATCTGCACCGGCGTTTCACCCGTCGACAGAAGCTGCTGAGAATTGGCATCGTTGGTGTAGAACGCCTTGAAGTTCGGCTTCAGCGCCAAAAGCTTGTCAGTCGCGTCGCGCCAGTTCTCGATGTCCACGCCTTCTAGCTTGGCCGACGCCGCAATGATATGAGAGGGATCGAAATCAGGCGCCGCCAGCATGCCTTCAAGCTCGGGCGACCAGAGGTCTTCCCAGCTGTCGAAATCAATGCCCTCGGGCACGTAATCCGGCAAATAGCCGATGGTGTAGACATAAGCCCAGGCCCCGATATGCGAGGGGCTGATCTTGGCCTGATCGACGAGGTATTCCGCGTTCGGGATCTGGGACATGTCCAGTTCCTCGAACAACCCGTCGTTATGATAGAGCCAGCCGATATGCGAGGTCGTGAAGGTCACGTCGCTTTCCGGCGTGTCGCGGCTCAGTTTCGCTTGGTTCAGCCGGTCAATGGTGCCGCCCGTGATGAACTCGACTTCGACACCGGTTTCCTCCGTGAACTTCGCGGCGATGGTGTCATCGATCAGATCTCGAAAACTTCCGCCCCAGCTGCTCACAATTAGCGTTTCGGAAAAGGCTGCTGGCGCGAGAAGGCTCAGCGCCGAGGCGGTCAGGAGGAGACGTTTCATGTGATTATCCTGTTGGTTGAGAGTTTATGTTTCGGCAACGGTTTGGAATGTTGCCGTAGGAGGACCGGACCTGATTGACCGTCCGGATGGTCCCCCGAGCCGCGTGACAGCGCGTGATCGGGGCTGGTCTCGAAAAGTCCTGTGCTGCTGACTTGTGTGATGGCGACGATGTCGGCTTGCCACCGGATGGCGCAATCCGTCTGGATGATCCGCTGCCTTTCCATGTCGCGCACATGGGTCTTTCCGATCTTCTTTTTCGCTATGCGAGGTCTTTGTGTGTTTCTAATCTTTCCTCTCAAAGGCCGATTGGCGGAGTCGCAAAAATCAAGGTTCTGCGTAGGCATTTCCATCCTATCCGACTATGCCTCTGTTTTTTCTTCATAAATATTGAGATCGGGCGTGTTGGTCGATAAATCGCAATCCCTGGTTGTTGGGTGTTTGCCTAATATCCGTGCACCCGCGAGACCGTGTTGGCGAGCGTGCCGCCGGTTTGTGCGGCACGGATGTTCGCGGCGATCTGCGGTGCCGCGCTCTTGGGCAGCGCGACCGAGGCCAGATGCGGTGTGATCAGCACCCCGGGCAGTGTCCACAGCGGATGATCCTCGGCGAGCGGCTCCGCTTCGAAGACGTCGAGCGTCGCACCCGACAGATGGCCGATGCGCAAGGCTTCGACTAGTGCGTCTTCATCCACAACTTCGCCACGTGACACGTTGATTAAAGACGCGCCGGGCTTCATCGCGGCGAACGCCGCTGCATCGAGGCGTTTCCGCGTGGCCTTGGTCAGGGGTAGCATGCTGACTACAATGTCCACTTTGCCGAGCAGGGTGAGGAGCGCATCGTCACCGTACTCTACCGTAACGCCGGGCAGGTCGCGGGCTCGGGTTGCCCAGCCGTAGGTTTGGAATCCCTGCCGCGCGACCTCGGTCGCGGCAAGCGCGCCAAGCTCGCCAAGCCCAAGGATCGCCACGGAAATCTCGGTTGCCGCACGCGGATGTTTGTAGGCCCACTCGCGCCGGGCCTGCGCCGCCTCGAAATAGGGGATGTCGCGCGCGTGCCGCAGCACGGAGAAGAGCACGAACCCCGCCATCATCTTGCCCATCTCGGGGTCGGATAACCGCGTGATCGGAACATCTGGCAGATCGTCCCGCGCCACGAGCCGATCCACACCAGCGCCAAGATTTATCACAAGCTCAAGGTTGGGGAACCTTGCGAAGAACCCATCGGGAGGCATCCAGACAAGCGCGAAGCGTACGCTTTCTGGGTCAGTGACCTTGTCCGCGTTCTCGATCTTCACGGTGTCGCCCAAATGAGGCGCAAGCGCATCGCGCCACGCTTCAAACGGATCCGGGCCGCTGTAGAAAACGAGCGTGTCGGTCATGCCGCGTCGTCTGCGAGCATCGATTGCATCGCCGTCAGCCCAAGCAGGTAGCCCTGCAAGCCCAGCCCGGCAATCACGCCCGTCGCCGCCTTGGAAATATAAGAGTGATGACGGAACGGCTCGCGCTTCCAGATATTGCTCATGTGGCACTCGATGATCGGACCATCGAACGCCAGAAGCGCATCCAGAATGGCAACCGAGGTATAGCTCAGCCCCGCGCCGTTGATCATCAGCCCGTCACAGGTCTGCCGCGCCTCCTGAATCCAGTCGACCAGCACGCCCTCGTGGTTCGACTGCCGGAAATCCAGCTTGAAGCCCAAGGCCTCGGCGCGTGCGATGCAGGCCGCCTCTATCTGGGGAAAGCTGTCCGTGCCATAGGTGCCGTTCGGGTCGAGACCGTAGAGATTGGCATTGGGTCCGTTGAGAAACATGACTGTTTTCAAGGTTATCTCCTTAAAACGGAACGCGGCGTCGATCCCGTGATGTCAGGGCAAGGGGCGTTGCATGAGGCCTAGGATGCCGCTGCCCCGCGCTGCATCGGAATGTCGTTCTGCGCCTCATACGGTTTTTCATAGCTCACGTAATTTCGCTGCACGCCGATATGCGTGGCGATGTACTTCGCATCGTACCAACAGCCGTAGATGAAAGAGGACGCGCGGTTCGTCAGTTCCGGAAGACCGAGAAAGTAGATGCCCTGTTCCGCGGAAATGCCCCGCTTGTGAAAAGGTGTCCCGTCTTCGTGAAACGCATCGACCTCAAGCCAGCTGAAGTCGAATTTGAATCCGGTCGCCCAGATGATCGTTCGGATCCCGGCCTGCGCTAGGTCAAGTTCGCGCAAGGGGTCCTTGATGCAATCCGGGTCGGGCAGAATGTCCCACGCCTCCGGTTCCGGCGGCAGGTCGATGCCGTTGCGCGCGACATAGGTATCGGCCTCGCTCAGCACTTCGAGATACGCCCGATCCCCTTCGCGTATGTTCTCCACAAGATCTCCGGCAAAGCGGACAACGCCGTTGTCATAGGCTTCGGTCTTGCCAAGCACGGTGATGCCCATATGACCGAGACGGCGAAAATCCACGGTCTTTCCACCGTCATAGCCACTGACAGCAAAGGCCACGTGCTTTTTCTTGGAATCCTTCCTGATCTCGTCCCATTTGCCGAGAACGCCCAGCCACCAGACATAGTCGCGCGCGCGGTAGGACCGCGGCGGCCGGTAGTGCTCTCCGATCGACAGGTAGACCTCGCGCCCGCTCTGCCGAAGCTCCTCGGCAATCTGACACCCCGACGCACCGCCGCCAACGACGAGGACCGCACCCTGTGCCAGTTGCTCAGGGTTCTTGTAATCCTTCGAGTGGATTTGAGAGACAGGTGCGGTGTCGGGCACCAGCCGGGGCCACGACGGCACTTGAAAAGGCCCCGTGGCCGCGACGACGCGCAGTGCCTCGAAATCCCCTTGAGAGGTCGTGACGATAAATCCGGGACGGCCTTCGCACCGGCGGACGCGCTTGACCTCGACGCCGGTGCGGATGGGCGCATCGACCATGCGCGCATAGTCCTCGAAATAGCGGGCCATGCGTTCTTTGGGTGGGAAGCTCTCCGGATCAACATCATCGAATTCGAGGTTCGGAAACCGGTCGTGCCAAGCCGGTCCGTTGGCGACCAGAGAATCCCAACGCTCCGAGCGCCAGCGTTCGGCGATCCGGTTGCGTTCCAGAACAATGTGTGGAACGCCAAGCTCTGTCAGGTGCTCACTCATCGCGATGCCGGACTGACCCGCGCCAACGATCAGCGTGTCGGTCTTTTCCGGTATCATTCTGTCACTCCAGTTTGCTTGTATACTTTGCGGATCGTCAGATAACCGCGCATTTGGCGCCCTGTTGAAAAAATGATGAGGTGATTGCCAAAGCCTTGAACATTAACCTGAACGGGCCGCTGAGCATAGGAAAGTAGAAAATTCCATGGCAAGGGACAGGAAAATTCAGGCAGCTACGCGCACCATGCCGTCAGTTGACCTGCCGTCGTGTCTGGCGACGGATGTTTCTGACCATTTTTGAGGCCGAGCCTTCGGTGTTCCGGATTGCCGGAGTTTCCGGGACAGCGGAGAGGCGGACGCTGCCGAGATCATCAGGCGGCGACCGATCCATTGGCCCGACAGGCCCTCAGCAAAAAAGATGTTGAACACCGGCACGAATATCAACGGAAAGCGGGTCGGGCATGGACTGACCTTCCTGAACAGGACGAATCAGAAAGCAAGCCCGCGGTGAATACCCTTCGATTCAACAGAAGCCGCAACCGCTTTGAGAAACGTGGTCGTACCACTTCGGATTTGTCCCGCAACTTGGACATCGATGCCGGAAAGTTCTCTGCATTCGAATGGATGTCCGCGTATCTTGCTGCATCACGGCTGACCTCACTAGTCGATTTTATGGCTGAATCTGCGAGCAATAGAAGCTGAGGACTTCCGCTTTGGGCTCGAAGCAGACCTCTGCGCGAACCGTATTTACGATGCGCGGACAAACTCCGCCGGGCACATACCCGCCATCCACACCTCCGGCCAAGACGTGCGCGCGACCGCCTGCTGCTGCGACCGTCTTGTCGCCTCTGGCGCCGTCGGAACAGAGCACGGTATCGCGGTCAGCGACGGTGAGAATGGAGAGCTGCCATCTGGAAAGTCGTCGCATAATCTTCAGCCCTTGCGTCCTGACATCTTCCATCTGGGGCACCTATACAGTTCGCGGACGCCACCGAAAATTTTGTACAAAATGGACAACGGCCCCAGAAAAGTTGCTGCATTTTGTACAAAATCGCGCGGCAGAGACCTCAGCCGCCCTTGAGGCGCGCCAGCAGCACGACCTCGCTGTCCTCCTCGATGGGTTGAAACCAGCTGTCGTTATAGACCCGCCCGTCGATGGACACCGACACGCCCCGCTCCAGCTGCGGCTTCAGCCCGGGATAGCTCTCTGCCAGCCCGTCAAGCAGTTCGCGCAGGTTCTTCGCCTCGATCTCGACCTCGCGCCGGTCCTCGGTGAATTGGCTCAAGGAGCCCCAGATCTTGACCTGAACCATGCGTGGTGCTTTCGGCAAAACGCGGGAAGGCCCCGGGTCAGGCCCGTGGCGCGCGCGGGGGGGTAACTAGCTGTTCTGGATGGACTTTAGGACTTTGGGTGGCGACATGGGCAGGTCGGTCATCCGCACGCCCGCGGCCTCTGACACGGCGTTGGCGATCGCCGCGAGCGGCGGCACGATGGAGGTCTCTCCGACGCCCCGCACGCCATAGGGGTGGCCCGGATTGGGGATTTCCAGAATGACCGTGTCGATCATTGGCAAATCCGAGGCGACGGGGATCCGATAGTCGAGGAACCCGGCATTCTGCAGGATCCCGTCCTCGCCATAGATGTATTCCTCGTTCAACGCCCAGCCGATGCCCTGCGTTGCACCGCCTTGAAACTGCCCTTCCACATAAGCCGGATGCACCGCCTTGCCCGCGTCCTGGAAGACCGTGTAACGCAGGATTTTGACCGCGCCGGTCTCGGGATCCACCTCGGTGTCCACCATATGGGTGGCAAAGCTCACGCCGGCGCCTTCCGGGTTGGCCTCGCAATGGCCGGCAATGGGCCCGCCGGTGTTTGAGGCAATCGCGGCGATCTCGGCCAGTGTCATTGGCGGGTGGGTGCCCGCGTTGGGGCCTGCCGGATGCGCGGCGCCGTCCTTCCATTCGACCGCCTCGGCGTCAATTCCCCAGACCATCGCGGCGCGCTTGCACATCTCGGCCTTCGCGGCGCGTGCAGCTTTGATCGTGGCCAGACCCACGGCAAAAGTCACACGGCTGCCATCGGTTACCTCGTTCTGACCAAGGCTGCCAGTGTCTGCCACAATTGTGCGGACCTTCTCATAGGGTATGCCCAGTTCTTCGGCGGCCATCATCGACATCGACGCACGAGAGCCGCCGATATCGGGGTTGCCCTCGGACACGGTGACCGTCCCGTCGGGAGTGACGTTCAGCGAAACGCATGTGTCACCGCCAAAGTTGAACCAGAAGCCGCAGGCCACGCCACGTCCCTGATTGGGACCAAGAGGTGCGGACCAATGCGGATGGTCCTTTGCCTTGCGCAGCGTCGCCTCAAGCCCAATGGCCGGGTAGGTCGGCCCGTAGGAGGCACGTGTGCCTTCGCGTGCGGCATTCTTCAAACGCACCTCGAGAGGGTCGAGACCAAAACCTTTGGCCAACTCGTCGATGGCACTCTCGACGGCAAAGGCCGCCATGGGCGCACCCGGAGCACGATAAGCGGCCTGCTTGGGCCGGTTGGTGACGATGTCCCAGCCGACCGTTTTTACATGTTCTAGATCGTAAGGCGCGAAAGCCGACATGGAGCCCATGTCGACTGGCGAGCCGGGATATGCCCCGCCCTGATACCGCAGTTCGGCAAAGGCGCCGGTGATGATGCCTTCTTTTGTCATGCCGATCCGCACATCCACCGAACTGGATGCGGTCGGTCCTGTCGCGCGCAGAACTTCCGAACGGCTCATGACCATCTTGACCGGGCGTGCCGATTTCTTGGCCAGCATCAGCGCGACGGGTTCAAGAAAAACGGTGGTCTTCCCCCCAAATCCGCCGCCGATTTCCGATGCGGTTACACGCAGCTGTCCCTGCGCGAGCCCGAGGATTTCGGCGCAGGTGTTGCGCACCATGTAGTGGCCTTGGGTACAGCACCAGAGATCCGCCTGCCCATCCGGTCCCATCTGCGCAAGACAGGCGTGCGGCTCGATATACCCTTGATGCGTCGCCTCGGTTTTGTAGCTGCGTTCCAGCACCCGGTCGGCTTGCGCTAGGCCCGCCTCAATATCGCCATGGCCGAATTCATAGCGCGCCATGATGTTCGGCGAAGAGCCTTCGGGTACGCTTTCATTGGCGCGGCCTGGATGCAACACCGGTGCGCCGGGCTTGATCGCCTCGTCGACATCGGTCACATGGTCGAGCCTTTCGTACTCGACCTTGATCGCCCTAAGCGCCTTGCGTGCGATATGCGTGGACGAGGCTGCAACGGCTGCCACTGCATGACCGTCATAGAGCACTTTTTCGCCCGCCATGCAGTTGTCGAGTACATCGCCAGTCCCGGAACCGGGTTCTAGTGAGGGAAAATCACGCCGCGTGACCACCGCATGCACGCCCTCCATCGCCTCGGCGGCGGAGACGTCTATACTCTTGATCTTCGCATGAGCATGAGGACTGCGCAGCACGAGGCCAGTCAGCATGCCGGGGGCCGAAATGTCGGCTCCGAACCTTGCGCGGCCGGTTACCTTGTCAATGCCGTCAGGCCGCAGCGGACGCGTGCCGACGACCTTGAACTGAATTGCTTCGTTGCTGGTCTTGCTGTCCAGTGCCATTACGAGGCCTCCCGCATGTCCGCCGCCGCATCCAGTACGGCGCGGATAATCTTGTCATAACCCGTGCAACGACAAAGGTTGCCTGCCAGCCAATAGCGTGTCTCTTCCTCGGTCGGGTCGGGGTTGTTTTCCAGCAGGGACTTCGCCGCGACAAGAATGCCCGGCGTGCAGATCCCGCACTGTAGCGCGGCGTGCTCGATGAATTTCTGCTGCAACGGGTGCAGTGCCTCGCCCTGCGCCATGCCCTCGATCGTGCCGATTTCGGTCCCTTCGGCTTCGGCCCCCAACACGAGACAGGAACAGACCAGCCGGCCGTTCACCGTGACCGAACAGGCACCGCAATCACCTGTGCCGCAGCCTTCCTTAGAACCGGTCATGCCAAGCTTGTCCCGAAGCACATCAAGCAGTGTTTCGTCGGGCTCGCAAAGGTACTCGACGGGATCGCCGTTGATCTTGGTGGTGACGTGAATTTTGCTCATGGGTCAGCCTCCGGCCCTGGTCAGGGCGATATTGGCAGCACGGCGGGCAAGCACGCCCGCCACATGGGTTCTGAATTCAACCGTGCCGCGTTTGTCAGCGATAGGGTTTGCGGCTTTGGTACAAGCATTGGCAAGTGCCTCTAACGCCCCGTCGTCGACCTTGGTCCCTTCAAGCGCGGCAGCAGCCTCGGGAACGAGGATCACAGTTGGGGCGACGGCACCCAGCGAAACGCGGGCGGCGGTGCAGGTGCCGTCGTCCGAAAGCGTGAGAGAGACGGCACAGCCGACAACTGCGATATCCATTTCCGTCCGCGGGATGAACCGCAAGTAAGCGTCACCACTCTTCTCTGGGCGGGCGGGCAGAAAAATCGAGGCGACGAATTCATCCTTTTCCAGACAGGTCTTGCCGGGACCCTGCGGCACATCTTCAACCGCGACGTCGCGGGTTCCATTCGGTCCCGCAATCCGCGCGACGGCGCCTGCCGCGACCATCGCGGGCACGCTGTCAGCGGCGGGAGAGGCATTGCAGAGGTTGCCGGCGATGGTACAGCGTCCCTGGATCTGTGTAGACCCGATAAGGCTCGCGGCCTCGACAACGCCTGGCCAGTCGGCGCACAGGCCTTCGTGTTCCCTCATTTCGGCGCCCGATACTGCTGCGCCGATGCGCCATCCACCCTCTTCGCCTGTGATCTCTCGCAGGGCGTTTATACGCTTTATGTCAAGGATGCTGTCGGGTTCAGCATGACCAGAGCGCAAACGAACCAGCAAATCCGTGCCGCCGGCCAGAACACGGCAGTCTCCGGGGTCCTCGGCAAGCATGTGAACGGCATCTTCGAGGGTCGTGGGGGCGAGGTAGCGCATGACCGTAGTCCTTGGCTTGAAATCGATCAGCCTGTAGCAAACACCAATCCACCCCAAGCTTCAATCAGGATCGTCGCGACATCGCTGTGCCCGGCGGCTATGTCGCGCCAAATATGGATGGGGCAAGTTGTCCGGCCACGTCGCGCGCGGCGGGCGGCGCACCATCCCGAAGTAGCAGATAATAACCGAATGCGCTTCGGACGCTGTTTTCAAGCGGGCGTATCAGACGTCCGGCCTGTAGGTCTTCGTCCACGAGGCCGGCCCAACCCAACGTCACGCCTAGCCCGCGCCGCGCCGCATCGAGCAGCGCGGTGTAGCTGTTGGTGCGCAGGCAAATCGGCGCGCGGGTGGCGTCTACACCGGCCTCCGTCAGCCAGATTCCCCAGTTCATCCAATTCCAGTGAATGTAGTCGAGATCGATCAATTCGCACCGCAAGAGGTCTTGGGGTGTCTCGATACGGCTTTTCGCCTGGTACGCTGGCGTGCAGACCGGAAATACTTCGTCTCGGAATAACTCTGCCGATCGAAACCCCGGCCATGTTCCGCCTCCGTGCATCAAGGCGATATCGGCCGCCAGTAGCTCTGCCTCATCATCGGTGACGGTCAAGTCTATGGTCACCGGCGTGCCGTCGGCCAAGCGTGGTTGCAGCCGTTCCAGAAGCCAGAAATGCGCCATTGAAACATCCGCCGACAGCCGCACATTGGGTCGGTCTTCGCCAAGGCGCAGGCTATTGGTTGCTGCGCTAAGGTGCTGTAAAGCCGCCCGAACCCCGTTCAGAAGCTCACGTCCCTGCGCCGTGAGTACGATCTTCCTGTGATGGCGTTCGAAAAGCTCAATTCCCATTAGATCTTCAAGCTTGCGCACGCGTTGAGAGATCGCGGATTGCGTGACGGAAAGTTCCTCTGCGGCGCGAGTAAAGCTGCCAAGCCGGGCCGAGGCCTCGAATGGCTGCAAAAGGTCTAGAGGGGGTAGAGAAAGCCTTTGCATAAGAAATTGTTCCTCAAAACCCCCAGAAAACAGCGTTTGTCATAAATCAGGTTAATGGTGTTTCCTGTCAAGCATGAGCCGAGGGAGTGCCGCTATGACCAAACCGATTCTAAACCTTATGCCCGATGATGCCCCGTTCCGCGCGGACCCGGCCGAGTCCTACACACTGCCTGCGAGGTTCTACCACGACCCGGAAATCTGGGCTCTGGAGAAGGACACAATTTTCTACCGCAGCTGGAACTACGCCGGCCATGTAAGTCAGGTAGCCGAGCCGGGATGTTTTTTGACGGTAAGGATCCACGAGCAGAATATTTTCGTCGCCCGGACGCGGCAGGGCGACCTAAAGGCGTTCTACAACGTGTGTCCCCATCGCGGGCACGAACTTGTCAGCGGGACGGGTCGAAAGAACGTGATCACTTGCCCCTACCATGCCTGGGCTTTCGACTTTGACGGTACACTCAAATCCGCGCGCAACACCCAGACAGTCAAGGGCTTCGACAAGTCAGATTTTTCGCTGAAGGAAGTCAGGGTAGAAGTGTTCTGCGGCCTTGTTCTCGTCAATCTGGATCCTGACGCGACGCCTTTTGCCGAGCAGATGGGCGAGCTGGAGAAGGAAATCCGGCATTACGTGCCTTCGGTCGATGATTTGCAATTCGCGCAGCGCGACACGTACGAGGTCGAGGCGAACTGGAAGGTGCTCGTTGACAACTTCCTCGAGTGTTACCACTGCCATCCTGCGCACAAGGACTTCGTTGATCTTGTCGATATGGATACCTACCGCACCGTGACATGCGGGCTTTATTCCAGCCAGTGTGCAGGCAACCCCAAGTCACTAAGCAACCGCGCCTATTCCTTCAAGCCGGGCGATGTCGATTTCGGCTATGCAGGTTGGTACGTGTGGCCGAACTTCACCATCTGGGCCTATCCTGGTGAGGCCAATCTTTCGGTTCTCCAGATGAACCCGACCGCGCCTGAGGCTTGCGTGGAGTACCAGGACTGGTTCGTGAAGGACGGCGTCGTCACCGATCAGTTGCGCGATGCGATCAACTACCAGATCGACGTGCTGCAACCCGAGGATATCGGGCTTTGTGAAAGCGTGCAGAAGGGGCTGAAATCCTCGGGCTACAATCAGGGCCGTTTCGTCGTGGACGCGGGAAAGACCGAATTGAGCGAACACGCGGTGCACCATTTCCAGAAACTTGTGGCTGATGCCCTCGGCGCAAATCTTGATGTGGAGGCCGGCACATGATGCGATCTAGCGACGGACAAACACGCGACCTGGTTACCTCGCGCCCTGGCGCAGGCTGGGACTTCAACCTCAACCGTCATGCTTACCACGCCATCGAGGCGCGGCATGGTCCGCATTACTGCGTCTACAACCGCCGCCTGATGTGCGTTTACATGGACGACCTTCCGACGGACGAGGGGTATTGGCTTTTGCGGACCAAGGCGGCGTGTCTCCACACTGGCGAATGGCCGATCGAATTCGTCGGACCGGACGCCGAGAAACTGATGAGCCTTCTATTCGTCAATAATATTTCCAAAGTCCGCGTCGGCCGCTGCGGCTACGGGATCGCCTGTTTCGATCATGGCGGGCTGATCGTCGATGGAGTCTTCGTAAGGCTGGCAGAGGACCGGTTTTGGTATGCACAGGCCGATGGCGATTTCGTCAACTGGGCACGTGCGCATGCCAAAGGCATGGATGTCCAGATTCTCGACCCGCACGTAAACGTCAGCCAGATCCAGGGACCCTCGGCAATGGAAATTCTGAAGATGGCGGCCAAGGACGGGGTGCCTGAACCTTTTGGATACTTCGGAAGCGCCTGGGTGGATCTCGGGGGGCAGAGAGTTCTGATCACGCGGACAGGCTACACCAACGAGCTGGGTTGGGAATTCTATACGGAGCCCCATCACGATGCCAAAGCACTTTGGGAACACATTGAACGTGCCGGCGCGCCCTATGGTCTGCGGATGTTCGGTCTCGACTCTATGAACATTCGCCGGATCGAGGCGGGAATTCTAAACGCGAATTCCGACTTCGATGAAACCACGACGCCATACGACGTGGGACTTGGGGGGTTCGTGGCCATGGACAAGGACGACTTTATCGGCAAGGCCGCGCTGGAAAAGGCTGATAAGCGGCGGCGTCTTTATGGGATTATCTGCCCGGACGAGGAACCGCGCGTGAACGGTCGGGTGGAATGGCAGGGAAAACCGGCCGGGCGGATCACCGCCGGGGCCACATCGCCGTATCTTGGCCACGGGATCGGCTATGCCCTGATGGACAGCGCCGAGGCTGGTCCGGGAACCGAAATCACGGTCGAGGGAAATGACGGCAAGATGTATGCCGCAACGCTGGCCGAAACGCCGCTTTACGACAAGGCGTGCGAAATACCGCGCGGCAAACTCGTGGATATCCCGGAACGCGCTGCCTGACAGCGCTTGGTCTGACTGGTTGATTGAGATTTACTGCGCGGTGGGTGTCCCACCGCGCGCATCACGTCCAACGGAGATTTCATTTGACCCACAGCACCCAAGGAGCGGTTTTGGCAGGCCTTTTCGCGGGCGTCTGCTGGGGCATCTTCTGGTTGCCCCTACGCATGATCGAGCAAGCGGGCCTGGACGCTCCGTGGGCCATGGTGGTTTTCACAGTTCTGCCCGCACTCATGTCGCTGCCGCTGGTGTGGCATTTGCGCGCCGATTACAGGCTGGGTTTGCGCCCGCTGTTGGGGGGCATGCTTGGTGGCGTGGCTTACGCTCTTTACGCGGCCTCGCTGCTTTACACCGACGTGGTCCGTGCAGTGCTGCTGTTTTACATGACGCCGATCTGGGGCTTTTTCCTGGGATGGTTGTTCCTTGGCGACCGGATGACATGGTACCGCTGGTTGGCTATAGCGGTTGGCCTCGTCGGTCTGGTTGTGATCTTTGCCGATGACACGGGTCTTCCGGTGCCTCGAAATGCGGGCGACTGGTTCGGTCTGGTGTCCGGCATGTTCTGGGCTGCCGGCTGTACACTGATCCTGACTGAAAAACGGGTGCGCATCGCCACGCAAGCGGTGAATTTCCTCGGTGTCGCGGCCATCGTGGCCTGCGTCGTGGCGTTTTTCGCCACGTTGCGGGGCGGCGCAACTGTGCCGGCCGTCGTGGAGGTGACGGGCTTGCTGGCCTGGTTCATTCCGGTTGCGGTGATCCTCATTCTGCCCAGTTGTTTGGCGACAATCTATGCTCCGTCAAAGCTCAATCCCGGCGTGGTGGGATTGCTATTCATGACAGAGATCGTGGTCGCGGCGGTGACGGCGGCGATCTGGGCCGAAGAAAGCTTCGGCCTGCGAGAAGCCGTGGGCCTGCCCCTGATCCTGTCGGCGGGTCTGATTGAGCCCGCCGTTATGACGTGGCGGACCCGCAGACTAGCCTGACATTTAGTCTTACCAGAGTGCGCCCGCATTGATCTGAATATCTTCCATTGTCAGGGCCGGCGCATCGGAAGAACAGAGAAAGGCGATCAACGCGGCGACTTCCTGCGGTTGAACCAAGCGATTTTGCGGATTGCTTCTTGCGAGTGCCTCGATCTCTTGCGCGAGACTTGTACCGTTTTCTCGGGCCATCATCGACGCTGACTCCCGTAGCATGTCGGTTTCCACCCAGGTCGGACTAACGGTCATCGACGTCACGCCGTGCGGCGCGCCCTCTAAGGCCACGGCGCGCGATAACCCAAGAAGTCCCGCCTTCGACGCGCAATACGCCGCCTGATCGGGCATCGCGGTGTGGGCCGCTGTCGACGCAATCGTCACGATCCGCCCCCATCCGCGTGCCTTCATCCCCGGCAAGACCTCTCGCATCATCAGGAAACTGCCCGTCAGGTTGGTATCGATCACCCGTTGCCACGCTTTGATATCGTGCTCCGATACAGTTTGATAAACCTCTATGCCCGCGCAGTTGACCAGAATATCGGCGTCTCCAATCGCGGTCGCCGCGTTCTGACAAAACCTGGCGACGGAGGTCTCATCGCACACGTCGAGCTCGTGCGCGAAAGCGTCCTCACCAAGCGCTTCGTGTGCCGCCTGTTGTGCCTCGACGTTCCCGCCGCGCCGTCCACCGACCGCCACGCGGTGTCCGGCGGCCCGCATTGCGCGCGCCACTTCAAGGCCCATGCCCGCCAAGCCGCCGCTGATATAGGCTGTTCTAGTCATGTCCGCCTCCGGCGATTTCGTCTGCGACCCACGTCGAGGCATCGCCGAGCCGGCGCCCGCCCGCCGCGTACTCATGTAGTATTTCCAGCATCTTGTCGCGCCCAAAGGATGCGAAGTGCCCAGCGTGCACCGTGTGCACCGGAAGGTCTCGCAGACGCGCATGCGACGCCGCAAGAAGTTCCGGCTCGGAGTGGTAGAGATCGTCGATCAGCGCGCCATCGTAGACAACATCGCCGCTGAAAAAGAGCCCGGTGTCGCCTTCGAAAAGCGCGATGGATCCCGGGGAGTGGCCCGGCAAGTGCAGCACGCGGAACACCCGGTCGCCCAGGTCGATGACGTCGCCCTCGTCGAGGTGTTCCGTCAGCGAGGCCGGTTTCACATGATATCGACGATGGTCGAAATCCTCGAAGGGCGAAGCAGTAAAGGTCTCGGCGATAAGAAACCCGGTATTGGCAACGGTGTTGGCATCGGTCGGTGAAGCGATGATTCCGGCCTCTGCAGCATGACCGCAGCGATGTTGAAACTGGTGCAGGCCGCCCGAGTGGTCGAAATGTGAGTGAGTCATGATCGCTATGACAGGTCGCTCGGCCAGCGCCGCGACCGCCTCGCTCAGGGGGCGCAGGCCAAGACCGGTGTCGATAATCAGATCCCGATCCCGGCCTCTCACATGCCAAATATTGCACCTAAGCCAGTGCGCGACATGGCGCTCGTGAATGCGCGTCACCCCGTCGTCCAAATTTTGTACACCGTACCAAGTGGCGGCGATCGGAAGGGTCATGCAGGGCCTTTCTCAGGGGATCGGTTGATGCCCGAGCTTAGCTTCCCGCAAGACAATTGGCGAGCGGCACCCGGTACAGTGCTTGAATAGACGGGGGCAGGTGGTAAGCTTCGACAAATCCAGCGAATAAGAAACAGACCAACGGGAGAAGTCTTTTGATGACGACACGTATCAGCCTTGCCGCCGGCCTTGCGCTCGGACTTGCAAGCGCGTTCAGCGCCAGCGCCGACAGCAGTGATCCGATCCGAATTCCCATCAACGAATGGACCGGCCAGCACATATCGGCCTACATAACCGGCAGCCTGTTCAAGAAAGCTGGGTATGAGGTGGAATACGTTACAGCCGGCGCCGTCCCGCAATTCATCGCTCTTGCCAATGGCGATTTGCACGTGCAGCCCGAGGTCTGGACCAACAACGTGGGAGAGATCTATCCCAAAGCGGTCGAAAGTGGCGATATCCTCGTCTTGGGACAGCTGGGTCTCAAGCCTCAGGAGGGGTGGATTTATCCACCCTACATGGAAGAAATGTGCCCCGGCCTGCCGGCCTACGAGGCGCTTTACGATTGCGCGCAGGCTTTTGCCGCCGCCGATACCTTTCCCAAGGGCCGACTGATCACCTATCCGGCGGATTGGGGCACACGCTCAAAGGACGTCGTGGCGCAGATCGATCTACCGTTCGAACCCGTTGCGGGTGGTTCCGAAGGCGCGATGATCGCCGAGGTGAAATCCGCTGTGGCAACCAAGGACCCGCTTCTGATGATGTTCTGGCAGCCGCATTGGCTTTTTGCCGAGGAAGAATTCAACTGGGTCGCGTGGGACCCCGCCGACGGTGAATGCGTCGAGGAGGAAGGCCAGACGCGCGGGGACGCTTGCGGTTTTCAGCAGGCCTCGATCGACAAGATCGCCAATATAAGCTTCAAGAAAAACTATCCCGGTGCCTTCGCGCTCTACCAGGCTATTGAGATTGACAACGACACGCAAAACGCGCTGATGCTGGAGATTGACCAGAAAGGCCGGGACCTCGAGGAGGTCGTTGCGGAGTGGATCGACGCGAACGAGGCGGTCTGGTCTCCTTGGGTCGAGGCGGGCATGGCCGCGAAGAAATAATCCTGATCAAGTACTCGGCCGAGGCGACCCTTTTGCCTTGGCCAGACCGCCCTTGCGCGAAAGACCGTCACCGATGACCAAGTCCCATCCCGGCGCCGCCGATGGTTCGGACATTCGTCTGTCCTGCCGAAACATCTGGAAGGTCTACGGCAAGAATCCCGAGCGATATTTTTCTAAGGACGAAGACGTCGCAGACCCCGCGACGCTGGTTCGGCGTATCCGGGACGATGGCGCTATACCGGCGGCCGCAGATGTTAGCTTTGACCTGCGCGTGGGTGAGATATTCGTCATCATGGGGCTTTCCGGCTCGGGCAAGTCAACGGTGGTGCGCTGCCTGTCGCGTCTGGTGGAGCCGACCCACGGTCGCATTACGCTGAACGGCGACGATCTGCTGGCGAAATCGGCGAAGGAGATGATCAAGATCAGGCGCCACAAGATCGGCATGGTGTTCCAGAACTTCGGATTGATGCCTCATCTTTCCGTCTACGACAACGTCGCCTTCCCCCTGAGTCTGCAGGGGGAAAGCAAGGCTGACATTCGCGCGCAGGTGGACAATGTCATTGACCTTGTGGGCCTGCGCGGCCGTGAAAAAAGCTATCCGCATCAGCTCTCGGGTGGACAGCAGCAGCGCGTCGGCATCGCCAGATCTCTTGCCGTGGATCCCGACCTTTGGCTTCTCGACGAGCCGTTTTCGGCGCTCGATCCGCTGATCCGTCGGCAAATGCAGGACGAATTCCTGCGGATCCAGAACGATCTGCAAAAATCCATCGTGTTCATTACGCATGATTTCCTTGAGGCTCTGCGTGTTGCCGACCGCATGATGATCATGCGCGGTGGGCAAGTGGTTCAGACCGGCACCCCGGCAGAACTCATTACAAACCCCGTGAATGACTACGTGGCCGAATTCACCAATGACGTGCCGCTTGCGCGGGTACTGACCGCAGCAGAGGTCGCCGATGCCAAAGGACAAAGGGATGACGGGCTTAAGCGGGTTGCGGCGGAAACGCCTGTAGAAACCCTCCTGCCGATGCTGGCCGAACATCCCGACGGATTGATCGCCGAGAGTGATGGCGCTCCCCTCGGCTTGGTCACAGCGCAAAGCGTGATCGCCGCTCTTGCCCGCCATTCGGGCCAGAGCGCGGACACGATCGGGCAGGCCGGGACATGAAACTCGGTCAAGAGGGGGCACGCCAGCACTGGGCCTGGATCGCATTGATCGGGCTGACGCTGGCTGTGCTCGGTGCGCGCGACAGTTTGGACGCGCTGATGGTTTTCCCCGACGCCTGGGTGCTTCCTATGACCGACTGGTTCAATGCCGGTATGGACGTGGTCGTAGCGCAAACCGGCTCGTTCTTCCGTGGGGTCTCTGCGGCAATGTCTGTGCCGATGGGTTGGATCCGGGGGCTTCTGCAATGGATGCCTTGGGCGCTGACGATCAGCCTTCTGGCGCTGGCCTCCTTCGCCGTCTCGGGATGGAAACTGGCACTATTCACCGCGTTGGCCACGTTCTACATGGTGCTGATCGGCTACTGGCCGGAATCGATGAACTCGTTGTCACTGGTGGTGATGTCCGTGCCGATGGCTGTCGTTATCGGGTTTTTCATTGGGACTGCGGCCTATTACTCCGCGCGTGCCGACCACATCGTGTCCCCGACCATGGATGTACTGCAGACAATCCCGGTTTTCGCCTATCTTTTGCCGATCCTTCTATTGTTCGGGTTCGGGCCCGTGGTGGGCCTCATCGCCTCGATCCTTTATGCGGTGCCGCCGATGGTGCGCAACACAACGCTTGGCTTGCGCCGGGTAGACCCCGAGGTCATCGAGGCTGGCATGATGGCCGGCGCGTCGCCTTCACAAATGTTCTGGCGTGTGCGCGTGCCAAGCGCTCTGCAGCAGATCCTTTTGGGCATCAACCAGACGATGATGGCGGCCTTTTCGATGGTGATCATCGCATCGATCATCGGTGGAACGGCCGATATCGGCTGGGAGGTTCTTTCGACCATGCGCAAGGCGGAATTCGGCGAAAGCATCCTTGCCGGCATTGTGATCGCACTCATGGCAATGGTGATGGACCGAATGACCGCCCGCGTGGCGACAGCGCAGACCCCCGGTGATGCGCCCGAAGGTCTGTGGGCACGCTACCGCTACTGGATCATCGCGGTTGGGATGACGCTAGCCATCCTGCTATTGTCCCGCACCTTTCCTTTCCTGCAGAGGTACCCGGAAGCGTGGGAGGTTTATCCGGCGCAGATGCTCAATAATTGGCTGACTTTCGTGCTTGTCGAATATGCCGACACGATCAAGTCGATCAAAACCCTCTCGCTCTTTTACATCATGCTGCCCGTGAAAATGGGGCTGGAACAGACCGTAAGTCCGTTTTCCTGGGGTTTTGCGCTCACACCCTCCCTCAAGATGGGATACGCTGGACTGGCGCTTGCCTTGGCCGGTTGGCTGTGGTTCTGCGGGCGTATCAATGTTGCGCTTCTCGTCGCGGGCTTGGCAATCCTGTTTTACTTTGGTCTGACACGGCTTCCTTGGCCGTCGGTCATGGGCGTTCTGATCTTGCTCGCGTGGCAGGCCGGAGGCATGCGTCTTGCGCTCGGTGCAGGGTTGGGCATGGCTTTTCTCTTGCTGGTCGGTGTCTGGCCGCAAGCGATGCTGTCGCTTTACCTTTGCGGGATCGCAGTTGTCTTGTCCTTCATGTTAGGAACTGTCCTTGGTATCCTCGCATCGGAAAACGAGACTTTCTCGGCAGTCCTGCGCCCCATCAACGATACGCTTCAGACGATGCCGCCTTTCGTGCTGCTGATCCCGTTCGTCATGATCTTCAAACTCGGCGATTTCACGGCGCTTCTGGCGATTATCTCTTATGCCATCGTGCCGGCGATCCGTTATGCCGAACATGGATTGCGCAACATCTCACCCGAAGTGATCGAGGCCGCGAAGGCCTCGGGCGCGACGCGATGGCAGATCCTGTGGCGGGTGCGCCTGCCGCTGGCTGCGCCGCAGTTGATGCTGGGTCTGAACCAGACGATCATGTACGGCATCGCGATGCTTGTGATCGCGGCGCTGGTCGGCACGAACGGATTGGGACAACGTGTCTATATCGGCCTCAGCAACGGCGATTTTGGCACTGGAATGATCGCCGGGATCGGCATGGCGATCATCGCCATGATTGCAGACCGTATGACCCAAGCCTACAGCCGGAAAGTGCAGCCCGCCGCGCGTTAACGGCCCGTCGCATCACAGAAATCGAGTATGAGGCCTGATAGCGCGTCCGGGTCTTCCTCATGCGCCAAATGCCCAAGCCCGGACAATTGATGCACCCGGCCCTGCGGAAGTTCACGGGCTGCGCGGGTCGACACTTCTGGCGGCACGGCCTTGTCGCATTCGCCCGTGATCAGAAGGCAGGGCGTGTCGATTTCGGCCATTTTGTCCCAGAGCGCATCGGTGTTCCAGTTAGCCATCATCTGCAACGTGCCGTCGATATGCTCGCGATCCGATAAAAGCCGGGCGTAGTAGCCGAGCGCCTCGTCAGAAAGGTTTGAACCGGTCGAGCGGATCACGTTGCGTGCCCGATCCGGCCGCGCGCCGCCCATGGCGAAGGCGTAGGACGTCAGCGGATTGAGCGCGAGCATTTTGGCCAACGCCGGAAAAAGCCAGCTGGCCACACCCTCGAAGCGATCAAGCGCGGCGTTTATCCCGACGAGCCGCGGCGGTCCGCCGTCCGGCGTGGTCAGGCGCGTCGACAGATCTAGCGCCACTGCACCCCCAGCCGAGTGGCCCACGATAGCCGATGGTTGCCAGCCCTGCGCGGCGCAAAGTTCGGCGATGTCTTCCGACGTTTTGGCAAGGCCGAACCGGTTCCGGCTGCCGGGCCGGGTGAAGCCGTGACCGGGGAGGTCAACCGCGACCACGTGGTGATGGGTGGCCAAGGTCGGGATAACGTCCCGCCAGCTATGGGTCGTCGCGCCGGCCCCGTGCAGCAAAAGGATCGTTGCGCCCTTGCCCGTTTCCTGCACGTGCCAGTCGTGCGGGCGATGGCGGATGCGGCGCGATAGATGGTTGAGGGGCCAATCCTTCAGGTCGCGCGCCCAGTCCATCCTTTAGCTGTCCAAAGCTTCGGACACTGCCGTGGAAATGACCCGTGCGTCTGCGCGGGGCAGGGCTATATAACGCGCGCCCAGACGGGCGGCGATGCGCTGTGCCTGATCCGCCGGACGGTTGGACGTGTCGATGAGAACGCCGGCGATACCTTGCATGTTCAGACCAGCCGCAATGGTCTCGGCATCTTCAAGTGCCGTCTTGCGATCGGCCTCGCCGGACAGCGGGATATTGGCGCGACCGTCCGTCAGCAGGACGAGCATGGGCGTCAAGCCCCGCCCGGTCGCGTGCCTCGCCAGTTCCGTGACCGCGACGAGACCGGCGGCCAGCGGTGTGCCGCCGCCCCCGGGCAGCGAGGCCAGTTGCCGCTTGGCCTGCACGAGAGATCGGGTCGGCGGCAGAAGCTCGTCGGCGCGGTCGCCCCGAAATGCTATCAGCGCGACCTGATCGCGACGCGCATAGGCTTGTGCGAGCATTAATTCGACCGCGCCCTTCGCCTCGTTCAGGCGCGCGACCGCGGCAGAGCCGGAGGCATCGACCGCAAAGATCAGCAGGCGGTCAGAGCGATCCTCGTAGCGTTTTAGACGAATATCACTCGGATGAATGATTACCGCGCGATGCTTGTTCGCGCCGGTGCGGCGCAGGGTTTGCCAGGGGGCGGCTGCCCGAAGCGTTGCCACGGTGTCGATCCGGGCTTGTGCATTTGGCCGACCAGAGCGCGGAGGCAGCGGTCGCCCGCGCCGGTTGCCCGCCCGCCTGTTGCCCGCTCCCGAGCCCGACGCGGCAGTGCGACTGCGTCCGGCACTACGCTCGAGGATGTCGGCGGGTAGTAGCGCGGCAATCGCCCGGACAAGGATCTCTTCTGGGATGTCCGGTGCGCCCTGGTCATCCTGATCGCTTTGATCGGGCGTCGGCGGCGGCTGATCTTCTGGCAGGTCAGGTTCCGGCTCCGGGGCGTGCGGGATTTGCGTGGCGCGGGCCGGATAGACGAGTTCCGCGGCTTCCTGCAGGTGCGCATCTATGATCTGCTCGGCCCCATCCAGAGCGGCAAGTGCGCGGGCCGCGCGCAGCGCAAACAGCGGCGCCCGCAGGCTTTCGATGCCGAAACGTGCAGCCAACGCGGTAAGGGCGGGCAGGGTGTCCTGCGGTGTCTTCACCTGCGAGAGGCGTGCGCGTGCGGCGTCGATATCTGCCGGAGCGGGAAGCAAAAGCGCCTTGGCGCGCCCCTCGTCGGGCTCGATATGGAAGGCAAGGCGATCCGCCAAAGCCCGAGGCACGGCTTCTTCCGCGGTGGCGCCTTCGTCCAGGGCAACCAGGCAGTGTCCCGTGCAGCCATCCAGGATCCGGGCCAGACGCGCGGCAAGCCCTGGTCCCGTCCGCTCGGCCATTGTCAGGATCAGCCGGCAGGGCATATCGATCAGACCCGGATCGGAGACGGGCCGCCCCTCGGCGAGCGAGGCCGCGATGTTGAGGCCACCGAAAAGCTGCGAGTCGGAGATCGCGGGATGGATACGCCGCGCTTCGCCGGGCAGACGTGTCAGCGCGTTCTCAAAAGCGCCCCGCGCCGGCCCGACCCTCGTTCGCAGGACTAACCCGCCAAGGCCACCCGGATCGATGGCCAGGGCGGCCAAGGCACGGGCAGCGGCAGTGGTCATTGCAGAACGTCCGCTACCGCGCGCGCCACCCGCGCGCCTGTGCCCGCCTCGTCCAGGGGATCGCGCCGCAGACGGTGCGCCAAGGCCAGGGGCGCCACACGCGCAAGATGCTCCCGGGACACCGCGCCTTCGCCCTCATACGCGGCCAGTGCGCGGGCTGCTTTCAGCAATGTCAGCTCGCCGCGCAAACCGTCGGTGCCAAGGGCCACGGCCAATTGCGCGCAGTCACGCAAGAGGTCGTCAGTCGCCTTGGTGTCGCGCAAAGCCTGCCGAGCGGCAAGGATGGCATCGCGTATGCGGGCATCCTCGGCCTGCCAGTAGGCCAGAAATGACTCTGTATCGCTTTCGAACGCATCGCGGCGGCGCACCACTTCGATCCGTTGATCGATATCGGTGGGTGACGCCACTTCGACCGACAGACCAAACCTGTCCAGAAGCTGAGGGCGCAATTCGCCCTCTTCGGGGTTGCCGGAGCCGACCAGCACAAAGCGTGCCGGGTGGCGGATCGAGAGGCCTTCACGCTCCACCGCGTTGACACCCGACTGTGCCACGTCCAGCAGCAGATCGACGATATGATCTTCGAGAAGGTTGACTTCGTCGATGTAAAGATAGCCTCGGTTCGCCCGCGCCAAGAGTCCCGGCTCAAAGGCCTTTTCGCCTCGGGTCAGGGCTCTCTCGATATCCAGTGCGCCGGTCACCCGGTCTTCGGTAACGCCAAGTGGCAGGTCGACCACCGGCGTAGGCCGTTCGACCAACTCTTTCTCCGAGACCTGGGCCCAGTCCGGAATGTCCGCGGGATCTGCGGAATTGACTGGGCACCCGGCCACCTGCCGGATCGGAGGCAGTAGGGCTGCAAGCGCGCGTACGGCCGTGGATTTGCCAGTACCACGGTCCCCGAAAACAAGAACGCCGCCGAGGCCAGGATCGATGGCCGTCAGAATAAGCGCCTGTTTCATGTCGTCCTGGCCAACGATGGCGGAAAAAGGAAAAGCTGTCGTCATGTCTTTAGTCCAAGCCGGGCGAGCGGCTGGCCGCCCTCCCATGTGCCGCGTGCGCCAAGAATAGCGAAACGCGCGTAGAGTTCTTCGCGAAACCATTTGCCCTCGCGCACCGCGCGAATGGCCCGCGCATGTGGTCCGTCTTCGCGGGCAAAGGCGGCCATGCCGCCTGTATCGGGCCAAACCGAAAAGGTGATCTGATGCAAAAGCGGCACCTCGCCGATTCCGATTTTGAAAGCCACGTTTTCATCCGCGCCGATGACTTTCGAGATGTCGGGCACCCTGTTCCAGAAACGCAGCGCCGCGCCGGGCCGCACCGTGGCCCGGGTCAGTGCAGCAACCGGACCGGTATGCTCTGTCGGTATCGTCTGGAACGGCCTCTGCCCCGACCACGCACCCCGCGCTGAGGTGGGGGCCAAGAAAAGAGTATAATTTTCAAGGGCTCGCGCCCGGTAGCGCCGGAAAATATCGGCCTCTTCGGTTCGGGCGCGCGCTGTCTCGGGGTCGGGCCATGTGGCGAGGATCGCGTAGACGCCAGTATTGGGGATCGGCGTGAACCCCTCGCCGGTGCCAGAGCCGCACAGCTTCCAGAACCCGATATCCGGAACGCGCGCCAACGCGGGGCGCGCAAGCCCCATCATGGCAAAGGCCCATACCCTGGCAAAGCCCGGCCTGAACCGAAAAAAGCTGAGACTGACGGTTTGGATGGCCTGTCTCCCCTCAAAGCAGTGTCTACTATTACTGACATGGTTTTGAGAGGCAGAAAAGGGCTGCAATGCGAGATTGTCAATTTAACTAGACACATGTAGTCTGGTAAAATGTTGACACGTCTCGACCCGGAAATGAAACACGCCGCGGAGGCCGCGATGCGGCCCCATGCCATCGTTATCGGCGCAGGTCTGGGGGGGCTTGCCTCGGCCATGAGGCTGGGAGCCAAAGGGTACAGAGTAACAGTGCTCGACCGGCTCGAAGGCCCCGGCGGGCGCGGATCCAGCATCTGGCGGAACGGGCACAGGTTCGACCTGGGGCCGACAATTGTTACAGTTCCCCAAGTGTTTAGAGAACTTTGGGCGGCCTGCGGGCGGGAGTTCGACAAAGATGTCGATCTGCGCGCGCTTGATCCGTTCTACGAGATCCGCTGGCCGGATGGCAGCCGGTTTACCGCGAGGCAGGACACCGATGCGATGCGGGCCGAAGTGGCGCGGCTTTCTCCACGAGATTCAGCGGGTTACGAGAGGTTCCTAGGGGATAGCGAAGCGCGCTATGAATTCGGCTTCGAGGATCTCGGGCGCCGTTCGATGCACAAGCTGTGGGACCTGGTCAAGGTGCTTCCAAAATTCGGTATGCTCCGTGCGGATCGGTCGGTCTATGCCCATGCTGCGAAGCGGTTCAAGGACGAGAGACTGCGCATGGCGTTTTCGTTTCACCCTTTGTTTATTGGGGGGGACCCGTTCAAGGTGACGTCGATGTATATCCTTGTTAGCCATCTCGAAAAGGAATTCGGGGTGCATTACGCGATGGGGGGTGTCGAGGCGATTGCGAAGGCGATGGCGGATGTCGTGGCTGATCAGGGCGGGTTGGTGCGGCAGAGTGCGGAAGTTGATGAAATCCTTGTCAAAAATGGTCGTGCCGCTGGCGTGAAGCTGAGCGGGGGCGAAATCATTCCGGCCGATGTTGTGGTGTCGAACTCGGATGCCGGCCATACCTATAACCACTTGTTGCGAAATATAAAAAAGCGTCGCTGGACGGGGGCGAAGCTAAAGCGGTCGCGCTGGTCCATGGGGCTTTTCGTGTGGTATTTCGGAACGAAAGGCACGCGGGACAAATGGCCGGACTTGGGGCATCACACCGTGCTGAACGGCCCGCGTTATCAAGGACTTGTGAAAGACATCTTCCTGAACGGTAAGCTGTCGGAGGACATGAGCCTTTACGTGCACCGCCCGACGGTCACCGACCCGAGCGCGGCGCCGGAGGGCGATGACACCTTTTATGCGCTGAGCCCGGTGCCGCATCTTGGGCACGACGATCCGGTGGATTGGTCCAAAATGTACAAAAAATATCTGGCCAATGTCCAAAATGTACTGGAAGAAAATCTGCTTCCGGGCCTGTCGGAGCATCTGTCGGCCTCGGAAGTGTTTACACCCGACACGTTTCGCGACCGCTACCTCAGTCCGCACGGGACAGGGTTTTCGCTGGAGCCGAGAATCTTTCAGTCGGCATGGTTTCGCCCGCACAATGTGAGCGAGGAACTCGACGGTCTTTACCTGACCGGGGCGGGCACGCATCCCGGGGCAGGATTGCCCGGGGTGATTTCCAGCGCCGAGGTGCTTGGGCAACTGGTGCCCGACGCCGAAACGGTCGCCCGGCGATGACGATTGCTGTCGAGGACATGGCGCATTGCGCCGCGGCGATCCGGGACGGGTCGCGGTCGTTTCATGCCGCCTCCAAACTTTTGCCCGCACAGGTGCGCGACCCGGCGCTTGCGCTTTATGCGTTCTGCCGGCTGGCGGATGACGCCGTCGATCTGCAAACCGAGAAGGCCGAGGCGGTTCTGAGGCTGCATGAGCGGCTGGACCTTGCCTATCGCGGCACGCCGAGGGATGCGCCCGCGGACCGGGCCTTTGCCGGGCTGATCGAGGAGTTCGCTATGCCGCGCGAACTGCCCGAGGCGCTGCTGGAAGGTCTGGCGTGGGACGCGATGGGACGGCGCTATCAGACCTTGAGCGACTTGCAGGCCTACTCGGCCCGGGTGGCGTCGGCGGTGGGCGCGATGATGTGCGTGCTGATGCGTGTGCGCGAAGCCGATGCGCTGGCGCGGGCCTGTGATCTGGGCGTCGCGATGCAGCTGACGAATATAGCCCGGGACGTGGGTGAGGATGCCCGCGAGGGACGACTTTACCTGCCGACCGACTGGCTGGAAGAGGCCGGGATCGACCCGGATGCGTTTCTGGCCGAACCGACCTTCACGCCAGAGTTGCGCGGGGTGATCATGCGCCTGTTGCGGCGCGCCGACGATCTATATGCGAAATCCGAAGCCGGGGTCGGGGCGCTGCCCGTAACGTGCCGTCCGGGGATATTCGCGGCGCGCTATATCTATGCCGGGATCGGTGCTCAGCTTCGGCGGGGCGGATATGATGCGATCAGCCACCGGGCGCGCACCAACACGGCGCAGAAACTGGGTTGGCTGGCGCTGTCGGTGCTGCGCGCGGGCGCGACGGTGGTGATGCCACGCTCGGCCGTGATCTACGCGCGCCCCTTGCCCGAGACGGCCTTTCTCGTGCAGGCCGCGAGCGATGGATCGGCTACGGCGAAGGACTGGAGCGAGACGCTTTACGCCACCATGTCCACGCTCAAGGCCAAGGATGCGGCGCGGCGCGCGGCCTTGCAGGCACAACGGGCGGAGCTAGGTTAACATCATGTTTTGGCTTTGCTTCACAATCTTTCTTTTGGCCTGCCTGTCCGCAGGATCGACCGGTGGGCTCTTCCCGCCGGGCAAGTGGTACGAAAGCCTCGACAAGCCGCCATGGACGCCGCCCAACTGGCTTTTCCCCGTCGCGTGGACCTCGCTTTACCTGCTGATGGCCGCTGCGGGTGCGCGCGTGGCGGTGTCGGATGGCAACGCGGTGGCAATGGCGCTCTGGTCGTTGCAGATCGCGCTTAACGGGTTGTGGACGCCAGTGTTTTTTGGGTTGAAGCGGTTGCGGCTGGGGCTGATCGTGCTGATCGGGCTTTGGCTGTCCGTGGCGCTGACGCTTGTGGCGCTGTGGGAGGTCGACTGGATCGCAGGGTTGATGTTTGTGCCTTACCTTGTCTGGGTCAGCGTTGCCGGTGCGCTCAACTATTCGGTCTGGCAGCGCAATCCCAACGCGGGCGCGGAGAGCTGATTTGATCTGACTTTCGGCATGTGGCCGGCCAAGACCTGCGCGTCAGTCGCGGAAGGTCCAGCCGCGGCGGCGCGGCACCCGCACGGCGAGCATGGGTTTCAGCAAGGGTGAGCGGAAACGCGTGAGATCGAGCGCTTCGTGCACGCCGGTGCATTCCTCGCCGTCGATGCGCGTGCGCACGGCGGCGCGATTGTAGAAGGGCGCGTCGAGCATTGGCCGCACCTGCGATGGACGGTGGCCCGGATCGGCGCGGGTCTCGCGACGCAGGGCCCAGAGCGAGCGGGGCAAGGGTGCTTTGGGCGGCGGCGCGGTTACGCGGGCCGCGCCATCAGCATCGAAATGGATCCCGGCGGCCAGTTCCGAGCCGTCGAGCCGCACTGCGTCGTAGAAACACGTGCTGCCGCCGCGATGCGGGAAGCGGCCCCAGGTCCAGTAGCTGAAATCCTGTTCCAGTGCGCGGGTGCCGAAATTGGCATCGAAATAGCCATGACCGGCCCATTGCCAGCCCGGCGCGTCAAGCGCCACGTCGATATCGCAGGTCGGTGCGAAGGGCCGCCAGACATGCGCGCCGTCATCCGTGAGCGGCATTTCCACGCCGGTCATGGCGCGCGGGGTCAGGGTGACCTGGCCGCGCACACGGCTGACCATCGGCAGCGCGCCGATCTCGTCTATATCGATGATGAGCCGGGCGCCGTCCCAGCGCAGCGATGATGGCCCGACGGTGAAGCTGTCGCGCGTCTGGCGCAGGGCGGATTTGCCCCGGTCTGTCATGGTAAAGCGCCCGCCGGGGCCGTAGGTGGCGACATTGATGCAGACGTGGTTTTCCGGGTCGCGCCGGCCCGACCACGCATACCATGGCGAAAAGACCGAACCGATAAAGGCGATGATGCTTATCGCGCGCTGGCCCGAGGCCGAGAGGCCGTCGATATACCACCAGGCGTAACCGTTGGGCGGGACATCGAGATTGAAGTTCGGTCCTTCAAGATCGCCTCGGCCGCATGCCGGCCGGAGAGGGTCGCCATCGGCACTCCCGCCCCCGGATGGGCGCCCCCGCCCGCGAGGTAAAGCCCCCGGATCGGCGTCGTCGACTGCGGTCTCTGGAAGGCCGCCATCGTGCCATGCGGGCTTTGCCCGTAGAGGGATCCGGTGCTCTCGGGAAACAACCGGTCGAAGCCCGAAGGTGTCGTCAGCGCGTGCCGGTCCGGTTCCGGATCGAAGCGCAGGCCGAAACGGGCGAGCGTGCGGAACGTGCGTGTCTGACATCGGGAAAACTCCTCTTGCGCGCGCAGCCCGTCGAGGGGCGGCGCGTTTGCGATGATCTCGAAGCGTTCAAGCGGCGGCGGAGCCTCTGGCAGGCCGCGATCCATGGCGCAGATATAAAGCGTGGGATCCGCGACACGCTCGCCGCGGGCCAGGGCGTCGAATTCAGGCTTCGGGTCGGTGCGGAAGAATACGTTATGATGCGCCAGGTCAGGTCCGTGGGCGCGGGCGGCGAAGGCCCAGACCTCGGCCGAGAGGCTGCGCGCGGCGCGGGCCACGTTTGGGGCAGCCCGGGTAATGGCCTCGCCCAAGGCGCCGGTGGAGAGCGCGCGCGGATCGCCGTTGAAGACAACGTGGCTGGCGGGAAAGGTGGTGCCGTCGCGCAGGATTACGCCGGTGACATGGCCTGCCTCGGTGTCAATGCGGTCGACATGCGCGCCGTAGTGAAAGCGCGCGCCGCGCGCGATTGCGAGATCGGCGAGGGTGGCGGCCAACCGGTGCATTCCGCCGCGGATCACCCAGACGCCTGCCGCCTCGGCCTGCCAGATCAGCGACAGAAGTGCGGGCACCTGATAGGGCGAGCCGCCGACATAGGTGGCGTAGCGCCCGAAAAGCTGGGCCAGCCGGGGGTCGTCGAAGCTTTTGTCCAGAAGCTGGGCCAGGGTCGACATCGGGGCCATGCGCCGCAGAAGGCGCGGATTGGCCGCCACGTGGGCGATCAGCTTGGGCAGGCTGGGGTGCGGGGCCTGCATCATCGGCCCGTCGAAGCCGTGGAAAAGCTCGCGCGCGCGGGCAGTAAATGCGGTGAATTGCCGGGCCGCCGTTGGCCCGGCGAAGGCGGTGATGGCCTCGCGGCTGGCCTCGGGATCGTCGTAAAGGTCGAGCTGGCTGCCGTCTGGCCAGAAATGGCGCGCAAGCACCGGTTGGCGGACGAGATCGAGGTGATCGTCGAGCCGTTCGCCGAGATCGGCGAAAAGCGCGTCGAAGATCGGCCGCAAGGTCAGCACGGTCGGTCCGGTGTCGACCGGACCGGCGGGCGAGGGCAGGGTGCGCATCTTGCCGCCCGGCGCGTCATGACGTTCCAGAACGGTTACCGCACGCCCAGCTTGCGCAAGTCGCGCGGCACAGGCCAATCCCCCGATCCCGGCCCCGATCACGAGGACGCGGCCGGCGGTTTCGGCGGGAAGAGCAGGCATCTTCATGGCAGCGATTGTTGACTCGATCCCCCAAACTGTCCAGTATGATTTACACTGCGGTTGTCTCAATCGCGTGACACATGCCAGACAGGAGCCGCCCATGCCCCATTCCCGCAGGATCGACGCCGCCGTGACCCGTGCCTTGCAGGGGGCGCAGGGCGGTGCGGCGCCGAAGCAGCTGTCCGAGGCGCTGGCCTATGCCTGTCTGCCCGGGGGCGCGCGCATCAGGCCCACGATTCTGCTGGCCGTGGCGGCGGCCTGTGGCGACGACCGCCCGGTGCTGTCGGACGCCGCGGCGGCGGCGCTGGAGCTTATTCATTGCGCCAGCCTTGTGCATGACGACCTGCCCTGTTTCGACGATGCGGATCTGCGTCGCGGCAAGCCGTCGGTGCATCGCGCCTACTCGGAACCGCTGGCGGTTCTGACTGGGGACAGCCTGATCATTCTGGCCTTCGAGGTGCTTGGACAAGCCGCGGGCGCGGATGCCGCGCGGGCGGCGCAACTGATCCTGTCGCTGGCGCGGCGCACGGGCATGCCGCATGGCATTTGCGCCGGACAGGGCTGGGAAAGCGAAGCGGAGGTCGACCTTGCCGCCTATCACCGGTCCAAGACTGGCGCGCTGTTCATTGCCGCGACGGAAATGGGCGCGATCTCGGCAGGCCATGAGGCCGAGCCGTGGCGCGATCTGGGTGCCTTGATCGGCGAGGCGTTCCAGGTGGCCGACGATCTGCGCGATGCGGTGCTGGACGAGCAAACGCTGGGCAAGCCGGTGGGTCAGGATGATCTGCACGGACGGCCCAATGCCGTGGCGGCTTACGGCGTCGACGGCGCGGTGGCGCGCCTGAAGGATATTCTTGCAGGGGCGATCGCGTCGATCCCGTCCTGTCCGGGCGAGGCGCAGCTTGCCGAGATGGTCCGCCTGCAGGCGCAGGCGATCATGCCGAAGATGCCCGCACGCTACAGGGCCTGATCGGCATGGCCGTGCATGAGCCCGAGATGCCGCGGCGGCGTGTGCGGCTGTCGGGCCTTTTCGCACGGCTGATCGCGCGGCCCGACGTCCAGAAGATCGCCAGCGCGCTGCCTTTCGGGCGCGGCATGGCGCGGCGCGACGGGGCCGAGATTTTCGAGATATTGCAGGGATTTGTCGCCAGTCAGGTGCTGGGCACGCTGGTTGAGACGGGTATCCTGCGCGGGCTGTTGGAGGGCGCGCAAAGCGCCGAGGCGCTGGGCTTTGGCCACCAGGTGCCCGTCGACCGCATGGAGCAGCTTTTGAAGGGCGGCGTCGCGCTGGGCCTTTTGAAGCAGCGACGCGACGGCCGGTTTGCGCTGGCGCGCAAGGGTGCGGCCATTCTCGGGGTGCCGGGGCTTGAGGCCATGATTGCGCATAACCGCGAATTCTATGCCGACATGGCCGATCCTATCGCGCTGATGCGGGGCGAAGACGAGACGCGTTTGCAGCGGTTCTGGCCCTATGTCTTTGGCGCGGGTGGCGAGATCGACCCTGAGGTGGCCGACAGGTATTCGACCCTGATGGCCGAAAGCCAGGTTCTGGTGGCGCGCGATACATTGGCGATGCTGCCGGTGAAGGGCGATGTGACGGTGATGGATGTGGGCGGCGGATCGGGTGTGTTCCTGTCGGAAGTTCTGCGCCGGAACCGGCGCGCCCGAGGGATCCTGTTCGATCTGCCCGAGGTGATGCCGCAGGCCCGCGCCCGCGTGGCCGAGTTCGGGCTGGACGCGCGTGTCACGCTGGCAGGCGGCAGTTTCCGCGAAGATGCGCTTCCCGAAGGAGCTGACGTGATCAGCCTGATCCGGGTGCTTTACGATCACGATGACGACACGGTGACCGCGCTTTTGCGCGCGGTGTACGACGCGCTGCCGCCCGGCGGGCGGCTGATCGTGTCCGAGCCGATGGCGGGCGGGGCCAGACCGGAACGCGCGGGCGATCTTTATTTTGCCTTTTACACGATGGCGATGGGCACGGGCCGGGCGCGGTCGCCTGAACGGATCGCCGAAATGTGCCGCGCGGCGGGCTTTGAGCAGCTGCGGATCCCCCGCGCACCGCGACCCTATATCACCAGCGCGCTGAGCGCCTTCAAGCCGTCTGAGTCGGATGGGCTGTCAAGCTAACTTTGCATTATAATATGTAAAGAAAACTTGACACTTTAACCCCTGCCAATAGACTGAACTTCGAGACCCCGCTGCCGCAAAGGCACATCACGACGAGGGTCAAAGGGAGTTTCGCCTTGGACGCACGCGCTGTCTTTCTCAACGGACCCAAGGATCTGCATCTTGACCGGCTGCCGCTGACGGCCCCCGGTGAGGGCGATCTGGTGGTCGAGATCGCGCATTCCGGCATCTCCACGGGTACCGAAAAACTGTTCTGGACCGGGGACATGCCGCCCTTTCCGGGCTCGGGATATCCGCTTGTGCCGGGCTACGAGGCCGCCGGCGAGGTGGTCGAGGCCGCGCCCGGCACCGGGTTCAAGCCCGGCGATCACGTCTTCGTGCCCGGGGCCAACTGTTTCGACGGGGCGTTCGGCCTTTTCGGCGGCGCCGCGAGTCGGCTGGTGACCGCCGCCGAGCGGGTGACTCGAACCGATTCGAACGCAGGTCCGGAAGGCGCACTTCTGGCGCTGGCCGCCACGGCGCGCCACGCGATGGCGGGGCTGAACAAGCATGTGCCGGAGCTGATCGTGGGGCACGGCGTTCTGGGCCGGCTTCTGGCACGGCTGACGATCGCCGCCGGTGCCCCGGCGCCGACAGTCTGGGAAACCGATCCGGCGCGGCAGGGTGGGGCCGAAGGCTATGAGGTTATCAGCCCCGAGGACGACCCGCGCCGCGATTATGGTGCGATTTACGACGCCTCGGGCAATGCCGCCATTCTCAACGACCTGATCGGACGCCTGAAAAAGGGCGGCGAGATCGTTCTGGCGGGCTTCTACCCGCAAGGTCTCAGCTTTGCCTTTCCGCCTGCGTTCATGCGCGAGGCACGGCTACGCGTCGCCGCGGAATGGACGCGCGAGGATCTCACGGTGGTGGGCCGCCTGATCGAAAGCGGCGCGCTGAACATGGGGGGGCTGATCACGCATCAGCGCCCTGCGAGCGAGGCGGAAGGGGCGTACCGGACAGCATTCGAAAGCCCTGACTGTCTCAAAATGATACTGAACTGGAAGGACGCGGCGTGAAAGACGACGTACCGAACCTCAAAGATTTCAACCAGCGTTTGCGCGACGAGGCAAACGAGGATCTGGCCGATATCGTGACGGATGAGCCGACCAGCAAGACGCAGATCATCGCGATCTACGGCAAGGGTGGCATCGGCAAAAGCTTTACGCTGGCCAATCTCAGCCACATGATGGCCGAGCAGGGCAAACGCGTGCTGCTGATCGGGTGCGATCCCAAATCGGACACCACCAGCCTTCTCTTTGGCGGCAAGGCCTGCCCGACGATCATCGAGACCTCGACCAAGAAGAACCTGGCCGGAGAACAGGTGCAGATCGGCGACGTGTGCTTCAAGCGCGGCGGCGTTTTCGCCATGGAGCTCGGCGGGCCCGAGGTGGGCCGCGGCTGTGGCGGGCGCGGGATCATCCACGGCTTCGAGCTTCTGGAAAAGCTCGGCTTCCATGACTGGGACTTCGACTATGTCCTGCTCGATTTTCTGGGCGATGTGGTCTGCGGCGGCTTCGGCCTGCCGATCGCGCGGGACATGGCGCAGAAGGTGATTCTGGTCGCCTCCAATGATCTGCAGTCGCTTTACGTCGCCAACAATGTCTGCTCGGCGGTGGAATATTTCCGCAAGCTGGGCGGCAATGTGGGTGTCGCGGGCCTTGTGATCAACAAGGACGACCATTCCGGCGAGGCGCAAGCATTTGCCGAGGCGGTCGATATCCCCGTGCTGGCCGCGATCCCGCAGGATGACGACCTGCGCAAGAAGTCTGCGAATTACCAGATCGTGGGAACCGACAAGAGCCAGTGGGGCAGCCTGTTTGCCGGTCTGGCCGAGGCGGTGTCGCTGGCGCCGCCGGTGCGGCCTGCGCCGCTCGATCAGGATGGGCTTCTGGCGCTGTTCGACGGGTCCGAGACGGGCGCCGGCGTCACGCTGGAGCCCGCGACCGACGAGGACATGCGCGGCAAGAACGCCAAGCCGCAAGAGTCGCTCGAAGTGATTTATGACGACGCGTGAAGGGGATTTCATGACCGAAGAGGTCACATACGACGCCGCGGGCGAGGTCGAGGTGATCAAAGGCAAGGCCGAGGAGGCCGCGCCCGAGCTGACCGGCGATCCCGGCCTGGGCTGTCATTCGGGCCACGATATGGAGAAGGCCGCGCGGATGGCTGGGCAGAGCGATCTGCTGGACCAATATGCGAAGGACTATCCGCAAGGCCCCCATGACAAGCCGCAGTCGATGTGCCCGGCATTCGGGTCGTTACGCGTGGGGCTGCGAATGAAGCGGGTGGCGACGGTGCTGTCCGGGTCGGCCTGCTGTGTCTATGGCCTGACCTTCGTCAGCCATTTCTACGGCGCGCGCCGGTCGGTGGGCTATGTGCCGTTCAATTCGGAATCGCTGGTGACCGGCAAACTTTTCGAGGACATCCGGGACGCGGTGCACGAACTGGCCGATCCGGACCGGTTCGACGCCGTGGTCGTGACGAACCTTTGCGTACCGACCGCGAGCGGTGTGCCTTTGCGCCTTCTGCCGGACGAGATCAACGGCGTACGGATCGTCGGGATCGACGTGCCCGGCTTTGGCATTCCGACCCACGCCGAGGCCAAGGACGTGCTGGCCGGTGCGATGCTGAACTATGCGCGCCGCGAAGCGCAGGCGGGACCCGTCGCCGCGCCCGAGGGCGGTGTGTCTGACAGGCCCACCGTCACGCTTCTGGGTGAGATGTTCCCGGCGGATCCGATGATGATCGGGCAGATGCTGGCGCCGATGGGGCTGGCTGCAGGGCCGGTTGTGCCGTGCCGGGAATGGCGTGAGCTTTACGCGGCGCTGGATTGCGGTGCCGTAGCGGCGATACATCCGTTTTATACCGCTGCCGTGCGGGAGTTTCAGGCCGCGGGTCGTTCCGTGCTGGGATCGGCCCCGGTGGGCCGGGATGGTACGGCGAGCTGGCTGGCCGCGATTGGGGACAGCTTCGGCGTTGCCGCCGACAAGGTGGCCGCAGCGCAGAACGCCTTTATCCCAGCGATTGACGCCGCACTTGGCGCCGCGCCGATCAAGGGAACGATCACGCTGTCGGGCTACGAGGGCAGCGAGCTTCTGGTGGCGCGGCTATTGATCGAAAGCGGGGCGGAGGTGCCTTACGTCGGCACGGCCTGTGCCAAAAGCCCGTGGTCCGAGGCGGATGCCGAGTGGCTGCGCGCCAAGGGCGTGACGGTGAAATTCCGCGCCTCTCTGGAAGACGATTGCGCGGCGATGGAGGGCATCAAGCCGGATCTGGCCATCGGCACGACGCCGGTGGTGCAGAAGGCAAAAGAGCTAGGCATCCCCGGGCTTTACTTCACCAACCTGATTTCGGCGCGGCCCCTGATGGGGCCTGCGGGTGCGGGATCTTTGGGCGAGGTGGTGAACGCCGCCATCGCCAACAAGGACCGTATGGACAGCATGAAAGCCTTCTTTGAGGGCGTGGGAGAAGGCGATACCGCCGGGGTCTGGGAAGGCCAGCCCAATGTGCGCGATGATTTCCGTGCGCTGAACCAGAAGAAACTGGAAAAGCAGGCGCGGGCCAAAAAAGCGCAGGAGATGATCTGATGCTTATTCAGGATCATGATCGCGCGGGCGGATACTGGGGGGCGGTTTACGCCTTCTGCGCCGTCAAGGGATTGCAGGTGGTGATCGACGGGCCGGTGGGCTGCGAGAACCTGCCGGTAACCTCTGTTCTGCACTACACCGACGCGCTGCCGCCGCATGAGTTGCCGATCGTGGTGACGGGGCTGGGCGAGGAAGAGCTGGGCCGCGAGGGCACTGAGGGGGCGATGAAGCGCGCCTGGGGCACGCTTGATCCGGCGCTGCCGGCGGTTGTGGTCACAGGCTCCATCGCCGAGATGATCGGCGGAGGCGTGACGCCGCAGGGCACGAATATCCAGCGGTTTCTGCCGCGCACCATCGACGAGGATCAATGGCAGGCTGCCGACCGGGCGATGACCTGGCTTTTCACCGAGTTCGGCATGACCAAGGGCCGGATGCCCAAGGAGAAAAAGCGCGAAGAGCATGACAAGCCGCGCGTCAACATCCTCGGGCCGATGTACGGCACGTTCAACATGCCTTCGGATCTTCACGAGATCCGCCGGCTGGTCGAGGGGATCGGCGCCGAGGTCAACATGGTGATGCCGCTGGGCGCGCATTTGGCCGAAATGCGCGACCTGGTGAACGCGGATGTCAACATCTGCATGTATCGCGAATTCGGGCGCGGCCTGTGCGAGGTGCTGGGTAAACCATACCTGCAGGCACCCGTAGGGATCGACAGCACGACGAAATTCCTGCGCATGCTGGGAGAGATGCTGGGCCTCGATCCCGAGCCGTTCATCGCGCAGGAAAAGCATTCGACGATTAAGCCGGTCTGGGATCTGTGGCGCTCGGTCACGCAGGATTTCTTTGCCACGGCGAGCTTTGGCATCGTCGCAAACGAGACCTATGCGCGAGGCATCCGCAACTTCCTTGAAAACGACCTGGGTCTGCCCTGTGCCTTTGCCGTCGCGCGCTGCGCGGGCAAGAAGACCAATAACGAAGAGGTGCGCGCGCTGATCCACCAGAAGCGCCCGCTGATCCTGATGGGGTCGATCAACGAGAAGATGTACCTCGCGGAGATGAGCGCGGGGCATGGACCGAAGCCGGCCTTCATTCCGGCGAGCTTTCCCGGCGCCGCGATCCGGCGGGCCACCGGCACGCCGATGATGGGCTATGCGGGGGCCACTTACCTTGTGCAGGAAGTCTGTAACGGGCTTTTCGATGCGCTCTTTCACATTCTGCCGCTGGGGTCCGAGATGGACGCCGCGGCGGCCACACCCACGCCCCTGCGCCGCGATTTCCCGTGGGATGCCGATGCGCAGGCCGAGCTTGATCGCGTGGTCGCAAGCCACCCGATCCTGACCCGGATTTCCGCTGCCAAGACGCTTCGCGATGCCGCGGAGGACGCCGCGCTGCGCCAGGGCGCAGAGCGCGTGGTGCTGGAAACCGTGCAAGCCATTTCGCCCCGGATGCCCGGGGCCGTCACCGACCAACCAGAGGAGGGATCACATGACTGATCTGACGTCCAACCCGCCGCCGCGCATGAGTGTAAGCCGCCGCCGCCGTACCGCGGAGTTCCGGCTTTATTTCACGCTGATCTTCATCGCTGCGATCCCGTTCGTGACGGTGACCTGGCTGCGCGACATCGTTCGTCTGCAGACGCTGAACATCCGGGGGCCGCTAGCGCGGGCCTGGGCCGAGGCGGACCGCATGACGCCCCTGATTTTCTCGCTCTGACCTGACGCGGTCAGACCGGGAATACCGAACTGCCTTTCCGCTTTTGGGCGGGCAGGGCCCCGAGGGTTTTCGGACCCGAAGGGCGACCCGGCCGCGGGGTACGCGGCGTCAGCATAACGTTCCGGAGGAAAGTTCATGGCTGATAATACCGACCTGTCCTTCACAGGTCTCACCGACGAGCAAGCCCAGGAGCTGCATTCGGTCTATATGAGCGGCCTTTGGCTGTTCGCGCTGATTGCACTGGTTGCGCACATCGCAACCTACATCTGGGCTCCCTGGTTCTAAGGAAGGATTGGAAATGTCGAAGTTCTACAAGATCTGGCTCATTTTCGATCCGCGCCGCGTGTTTGTCGCACAAGGTGCATTCCTGTTCCTGTTGGCCGCGATGATCCACCTGGTGGTTCTGTCGAATGGTGTCAACTGGTTCGAGAATGCCGCCGCGTCGCGCGCTGCCGTCGAGTGACCCAGGGAACATTTGTTCCATGAAGACAGTTGCGGGCGGCAGCCCAATGTCGCCCGCAACAAACAAATTAAGACTGACGGCTCGACCCTGACGAGGCCCGGCCGAAAACGCGGAGAGAGACAATGGCGTTGCTCAGCTTTGAGAGAAAGTATCGGGTCCGCGGAGGGACGTTGATCGGCGGCGATCTGTTCGACTTCTGGGTCGGACCGTTTTATGTGGGCTTCTTCGGCGTGCTGGGGGCGTTCTTCGCGCTTCTGGGCACGATCCTGATTTTCTGGGGCGCGGCCCACCAGGGAACATTCAATCCCTGGCTTATCAATATCGCGCCGCCCGACCTCAGTTACGGACTGGGTGCGGCACCGCTCATGGAGGGCGGTCTGTGGCAGATCATCACGATCTGCGCCATCGGGGCCTTCAGTTGCTGGGCGCTGCGCGAAGTGGAGATCTGCCGGAAGCTGGGGATGGGCTATCACGTGCCTTTCGCCTTCAGCGTCGCGATCTTCGCCTATGTCACGCTGGTGGTGTTCCGGCCCGTGCTGATGGGCGCTTGGGGACACGGATTTCCATACGGCATTTTCAGCCACCTCGACTGGGTGAGCAACACCGGCTACGCCTATCTGCACTTCCATTACAACCCGGCGCACATGCTGGCGGTGACGCTCTTCTTTACCACCACGCTGGCACTGGCGCTTCATGGCGGTCTGATCCTGTCCGCGGCCAATCCCGAGAAGGGTGAGGAAATGAAGACGCCGGATCACGAGGACACGTTCTTTCGCGATTTCATCGGCTACTCGGTGGGCACGCTGGGCATTCACCGCGTGGGCCTGCTTCTGGCGCTCAATGCCGGCTTCTGGTCGGCGGTATGTATCATCATCTCTGGCCCCGTCTGGACCAAGGGATGGCCCGAGTGGTGGAACTGGTGGCTCGAGCTGCCGATCTGGCCCTCGCAGATGGGGATATAAGCGATGATCGAATATCAGAACATATTCACCCAAGTTCAGGTCCAGGGCCCGCCCGAGTGGGGGATGGACAACGAGAACAACATGATGGAGGAGCGCGCCGGCAAGCCACGGTTCAGTACGATCGTAGGCTGGATGGGTAACGCGCAGCTTGGTCCGATCTACCTTGGCTGGACCGGTCTTATCAGCGTGCTGACCTTCATCCTGGCACTCAATATCGTGGGCCTCAACATGCTGGCTCAGGTCAACTGGTCGATCCCGGAATTCCTGCGCCAAGGCTTCTGGCTGGCGCTGGAGCCTCCGGGGCCGGAACATGGCCTGTCCATTCCGCCGCTGAATGACGGCGGTTGGTTCATCATCGCGAGCTTCTTCCTGCTGGTGAGCGTGATGACCTGGCTTATCCGGTCCTATCTGCTGGCGGTCGAGCACAAGATGGGCAAGCACATCTTCTGGGCTTTCGCCTCGGCGATCTGGCTGATGCTGGTGCTGAACCTCTTCCGTCCGATCCTGATGGGGTCTTGGTCAGAGGCGGTGCCTTACGGGATCTTCCCGCATCTCGACTGGACCACGGCCTTCTCGATCCGCTACGGGAACCTCTACTACAATCCGTTCCACTGCCTGAGCATCGTGTTCCTCTACGGCTCGACGCTTCTCTTCGCCATGCACGGCGCGACCATCCTGGCCGTGACGCGTTATGGCGGCGACCGCGAGCTGGAGCAGATCGTCGACCGTGGCACCGCGACGGAGCGTGCCGCGCTGTTCTGGCGCTGGACCATGGGCTTCAACGCAACGATGGAAGGCATTCACCGCTGGGCCTGGTGGTTCGCCGTGCTGACGCCGATCACCGGTGGCATTGGAATCCTTCTGACCGGCACCGTGGTGGACAACTGGTTCATCTGGGCGCAGGAGCACAATTTCGCGCCGGCCTATGACGGCTCTTACGGCTACGAGGCTTACGGGTCTTACGAGGCCTTCATCGGCAAGGAGGACTGATCCATGTTTCCCAAATGGTTCAACAAGTGGAATGCCGACAATCCCACCAATATCTACGGCCCCGCCATCGCGGTGGGCGTCGTGGGGGCGGCGGTCTTCGTGGCAGCCCTTCTGGTGGCGGCGGGACAGCCTTATGCCACGGACAGCCTGCAGACGGGCCCGCGCGGCACCGGCATGTCGGTTCCGAAGTTCGAGGCCAACCTGGCGGTGCCGGATCCGGATATCGAGCTTCTGATCGAGGATGAGCCAATCATTCCGGAGGCCGGTGAGGAGAAGGCGGGCGACATCTACGAGAACGTGCAGGTTCTGGGCGATCTCACCGATGCCAACTTCAACCGGTTGATGGCGGCGATCACCCGCTGGGTGGCGCCCGAGCAGGGTTGCGCCTATTGCCATGGCGAGGACGGCAATTTCGCCTCGGACGACATTTACACCAAGGTCGTTGCGCGGCGGATGATCCAGATGACCCAGAACATCAACGAAGCCTGGGCGGGACACGTCAATGCCAACAAGGAAGTGGGGGTGACCTGTTTCACCTGCCACCGGGGTATGAACGTGCCGTCGGATATCTGGTTCAAGATCACGCCGGTCAACGAGCGCGTTGAAGGCTGGAGCGCGATCCAGAACCGCGCCACGTCGCTCAGCCAGTACACCTCGCTTCCGTCGGATGCGCTCGAGGCCTATCTGCTGGACACCCAGATGATCGGGGTCCACGACCTTGAAAGCCGGGTGGCGGGTATTCCGGGTGTCGATGGCTATCCCGGGATCCAGCAGGCCGAGCGGACCTACTCGCTGATGAACTACGTCTCCAATTCGCTCGGGGTGAACTGTGTGTTCTGCCACAATTCCCGCGCCTTCTATGACGGGGCGCAGGTGACGCCGCAATGGGCGACCGAGTCGCTTGGCATCACCATGGTTCAGGAAATGAACAACGAGTATCTCGTGCCGCTCAAGGATCAGTATCCGCCCGAGCGTCTTGGCCCAATGCACGGCGATGCGCCCAAGGCGGCGTGCAAGACGTGCCACAAGGGCTATCAGCAGCCGCTGCAGGGCACGAATGTGATCCAGTACTGGCCGGAGCTGGCTTCCACGGGCGCGCCCGAGTACGGCGAGTAATCTGAAAGACAGGCGCGGGCTGCCTTGCCGGGCGGCCCGCGCGACCAGACCTAGACAAGACGCGCCGTCGCGCCCCGCCAGGTGCGGGCGACGCGAAAGGCCCCCGGGCAAAGGGGCTGCCCCGAGGGAGGGCGCGCAAATGACCAACACACCACACACCCCCATTCTCGACCGCGTCGCCGGCCCAGCCGACCTGCGTCAGATGCCCGACGGCGACCTGCGCCGGCTGGCCAATGAGGTTCGCGCCGAGGTGATTTCCGCGGTCTCCGAGACCGGCGGACATCTGGGGTCGTCGCTTGGGGTCGTGGAGCTGGCGGTTGCGATCCATTCGGTCTTCAACACGCCGATGGACAAGCTCGTGTGGGACGTGGGGCATCAATGCTATCCACACAAGATCCTGACGGGCCGGCGCGACCGTATCCGGACGCTGCGGCAGAAGGGTGGGCTTTCTGGATTCACCAAGCGCGCGGAAAGCGAGTTCGACCCGTTCGGCGCGGCACACAGCTCCACCTCGATTTCCGCCGCCCTGGGATTTACCGTGGGGCGCGACATGGGGCAGCCGACCGGCGACGCCATCGCAGTGATCGGTGATGGATCGATCAGTGCCGGCATGGCCTATGAGGCGCTTAACAACGCTGGTGCGGAAGGCCGGCGGCTGTTCGTCATCCTGAACGACAACGAGATGAGCATCGCCCCCCCGGTGGGCGCGATGTCATCCTATCTCAGCCGGCTCTACGCCAACGAACCGCTGGCACGAATGAAAAGCCTGGCCGAAGGTTTCGAGGCCGCGATGCCTGCGCCGATGCGGGAGGGCGCGCGGCGCGCGCGGCAGCTTGTGACGGGTCTGTCCGGCGCGGGTACGCTTTTCGAAGAGTTGGGGTTCGAATATGTCGGGCCGATCGACGGGCATGACATGAGCCAGCTTCTACCTGTTCTGCGCGCGGCCCGCACGCGGGCGACGGGGCCTGTGCTTATCCATGTGTGTACCGTGAAGGGCAAGGGCTATGCCCCCGCCGAAACCAGCGCGGACCGGGGCCATGGCGTGTCGAAATTCGATCCCGCCACCGGGGCCCAGGCCAAGAAATCCGCCGGTGCGCCAAGTTATACGTCGGTTTTCGGGCAGGCCCTGACTGCCGAGGCGGCGTGCGATCCCAAGCTGGTGGCGGTGACTGCCGCGATGCCTTCGGGCACGGGTGTCGACATCATGGCCAAACGCTTTCCAGCGCGCGTGTTCGACGTGGGCATCGCCGAGCAGCATGCTGTGACCTTCGCCGCTGGCATGGCGGCGAGCGGGCTGCGCCCGTTCTGTGCGATCTATTCGACCTTCCTGCAGCGAGGGTATGACCAGGTGGTCCATGACGTGGCCTTGCAAGGGCTGCCGGTGCGGTTCGCTATCGACCGGGCCGGGTTGGTGGGCGCGGACGGGCCGACCCATGCAGGCGCCTTTGATATCGGATATCTTGGCGCACTGCCGGGTATGACGCTGATGGCCGCCGCCGACGAGGCGGAGCTTTGCCACATGGTGGCCACCGCCGCCGCGCATGACGACGGACCCATTGCGTTCCGCTATCCACGCGGCGCGGGTACGGGCGTGGAGATGCCGGCGCGCGGTGATGTGCTGCAGATCGGCAAGGGGCGTGTTCTTGAAGAAGGCAGTGACGTGGCCATCCTGTCCTACGGGGCGCATCTGACCGAGGCGCTCGCCGCCGCCGAAGCGCTGCGTGCCGAGGGCGTCAGCGTGACCGTGGCCGATGCGCGCTTTGCCAAGCCGCTGGACATGGACCTTACGCTGCAGCTGGCCAAACACCACCGCGCGCTAATCACTATTGAGGAGGGCGCGCAGGGCGGCTTCGGCGCGATGGTACTGCAAGCCCTGGCCGGCGCTGGCGCGCTCGACCGCGGCCTCGCTATCCGAACGATGTGCCTGCCGGATCGGTATATCGACCATGCCAGCCCGGAGGACATGTATGCCGATGCCGGGCTGACGGCGGCCGATATCGCCGCCACCGCGCGCGCCGCCATGGGCCGCGCTGCCGAGGTCATTCCGCTCAGTCTCGCGACATAAGACCACTCACGACACCAAAAGAGCGCGCCGAGACGATCCGGCGCGCTCCTGCATTTTATTATTCCAAAAGTACTCTCGCCGAAGGCGTCCGCCGCCTCAGCTCTCGGGATCGGGACCGACCGAGGCGAGATACGCCCAGATGTCGAACCCGTCCTCTTCCTTGCGCAGCTTGTAGGTCATTTTCGAGCGTCCGCTTTCGCCCGTGGCCTCTTGCAGCCAGCCGGTGGGGTCTTGCACGTATCCGACGAATTTTTCTTCGTCCCAGACGATCTCTTGCTCGCCTGCGGCTGCCAGCAGGTCGGAATAGCGGAAATCCTCGACCGAGCCAGCCGTGCGACCAACGATGCCGTAGAGGTTCGGCCCGACCTGGCCGCCGCGCACGATCATTTCGCCATCCGCGTCCTGGATCATGTGGCAGGCTTTGCATTGATTGAACGCTTTTTCGCCAGCCTCTGCATCGCCAGACGCATGTTCTCCGGCGAGTGCCGGGACGGCCAGGGCGAGCAGTGCCGCCGAAAGGGTAAATGTCTGTTTCATAAGGAACTCCATACCTTGTGGTAGGAGAAGAAGTAGGGCCCTGAGACAGATGTCAAAGGGCCCTTCGTGCAATCTGGGGTGGTTTTGGGTTTTACGCCACAGCGTGGGCGATCGCGCATTGCTTCCACAGAACGCTGAGCGCTTCGACCAGGTGGTCGATGTCGTCATAGCTGTGCAACGGACCAGGGGTGAAACGCAGCCGTTCGGTGCCCTTGGGGACGGTCGGATAGTTGATCGGCTGCACGTAGATGCCCCAATCCCGCATCAGGATATCGGACAGCATGCGGCACTTGACCGGGTCCTTGATCATCACCGGGATGATGTGGCTTGCATTCCCCAGATGCGGGATGCCCTGCTTGTCAAGCTGCGCGCGCAGATACGCGACCCGGTCGCGCTGTGCGTGGCGTTCCTCGCTGCTGTCTTTGAGATACGCAACCGAAGCCTTGGCCGCCGCGGCCACCGCAGGCGGCAGGGCAGTCGTGAAGATGAAGCCCGACGCAAAAGAACGCACGAAATCGCACATTGCCGCGGAGCCGGTGATGTAGCCGCCCATGCAGCCATAGGCCTTGCCAAGCGTCCCCTCGATCAGGGTGATCCGATGCGCCAGCCCCTCGCGTTCGCTGACGCCGCCGCCGCGTGGACCGTAAAGGCCGACCGCGTGCACCTCGTCGAGATAAGTCATCGCGCCGTGCTTTTCGGCGACCTCGACGATCTCCTTCATCGGGCAGATGTCGCCATCCATCGAATAGACGGACTCGAAGGCAACGATCTTGGGCGCGTTGGCGGGCAGGGCCGCCAGCTTACGGTCCAGATCCTCGGGATCGTTGTGTTTCCAGATGACCTTCTTGGCGCGGCTGTGCCGGATCCCCTCGATCATTGACGCGTGGTTCAACTCGTCTGACAGGATCACCGCATCGGGCAGACGCCCGCCAAGCGTCGAGAGTGCGGCCCAGTTTGACACGTAGCCAGACGTGAAGAGAAGGGCTGCTTCCTTGCCGTGCAAGTCGGCCAGTTCACGCTCTAGCGCCACATGGTGATTGTTGGTGCCCGAGATGTTGCGGGTGCCGCCAGCGCCGGTGCCGCAGCTGTCGATGGCGTCTTTCATGACCTCGCGGATATGGGCGTTCTGGCCCATTCCGAGATAATCGTTCGAGCACCAGACGGTCACTTCGTCGGGGGTCTCCTCGTCGTGGCTCTTGGCGCGCGGGAAAGCGCCGCATTGCCGTTCCAGTTCGGCAAAAATGCGGTAATTGCCTTCTTCCTTGAGCGCGTTGAGCTGCGCGTCGAACATGGCGTCAAAATCCATGGGTCCCCTCCGGTCTTGTCGTATTTGGTGTTTTTGAAGTGCTTGACACCGGAGCGGGTAGCATCCAGCGCCAAAGCTTGGCATCCGGCAATGGCAGCACCATCAGCCAGTGTTCGAGTAGGGCAAGCGCGGTAATCGCGCTCAGCAGGGCAAAGCCGACCGTTTCGGCCGGTGTCGTGGCGGCGTGGAGCCGTTCCAGCCAGCAGGCCACTGCGAAGGTCAGCCCGGTGACGGAGACTGGAAACACCCAGTTGAGCCGCGAGATGCGGAAATGGCTTGCCAGATGTTCCAGCGCGCCGGGCAGGAATTCGATATTGATGCGCGGCACCCCGAAATAGAGGTTCAGCTTGGCCGAGATGCGCGCGAAATAGAGGACCGTGAAGGTCCAGAGGCCCACGGTGTTTTCGGCCCCCGCCCCGTAAAGCCACATGGCGGCAAAGAGCACGGTCAGCAGCATCTCGTGATAGGCGATGGTGCCCCAGGCGCGGATGAACCGCTCCCACTCGGGCAGGTCCTCGGGGCAGGCATAGGGGTTCGGGCCGGTGATGGCACCGGTCAGGAACGACAGCTCCACCCAGCCCCAGACGGCCAGCGCGGAGAGAAACGCGGCATAGGCCGCGCCCGGCCCCGAAAGATCGAGCGACGCGGCAAAGCCCCAGAGCCCAGCCAGCAGGAGCGGCAGGCCAAGCGTCGTGCAGAGGATCCGCGTCCGGCGCCCGCCCCGGTCGGCATGGCGCACGAGGCACAGAATCGCACCGGTGGAGAACCACCAGACGAAAAGGGCTGCCAGGGCCGCGATCCAGGGCGAGGTCAACACGCGTCGCCCTCCTGTTTCATCTCGGCCCGCATACTCTTGGGGAAGGGTTGAAATCGCCATGCGATTTCGACGTGGGGGGCTGGCCCCCCACGCCGGTTTTGCATATGGGCCGCGGCCCGGGCCATCAGTAGACCGGCTCCAGCCGGGTCGAGGTTGGCACCTGGTGCTTTTTCGCCGGGATGAAGTAGAGCCCGGCGAAGGCCGTGGCAGCCCGCGCCTGCGCGCCGAGGCGCTTGATCAGGCCCAGCGGACCGCCTTGCTTGCGGGCACGGTCGAGATCCGCATTGGCCTTTTGCAGCCGCACCAGACCCGCCTGCCAGCGCGGGTTTTCGATATCCAGCGTGATCGGGAAGATCTGCTTGGAAAGTTCCGAGGTCTTGGTGAAGACCTCATGCGCGTACCAGTCCGGATCGACGCCAAGCGCCTCATGGAAGGCCGGGCGCTGATGGTCGCGGATATACATCGTGGCATAGACCGCCGTCAGGAAGAACTTGATCCAAAGCACGTTACGCCCCGCGGTCAGCTTGGGGTCGGTCTTCATCAGAAGCGCGAAGGCCTCGCCATGGCTGAACTCGTCGTTGCACCATTCCTGGAACCACTTGAAGATCGGGTGGAAGCGGTGCTCGGGATGCGCCTCGAGATGGCGGAAGATCGTGATATAGCGGGCATAGCCGATCTTTTCGCTGAGATAGGTGGCGTAGTAGATGAACTTGGGGCGGAAGTAGGTGTACTTCTTTTTCTGCGTAAGGAAGCCCAGGTTCACCCGCAGTCCCGCCTCGCGCAGCGCGTCGTTGATAAAGCCCGCATGCCGCGCCTCGTCGCGCGCCATTAGCTGGAAAAGCTGGGTGATATCGTCGTTGTTGCCGCGCCGCTTCATCTCCTTGTAGAGCACGCAGCCCGAGAACTCGGCGGTGCAGGAGCTGATCAGGAAGTCGATGAATTCCTTCTTGAGCTGCGGCTCCATGTTCTCCCAGTCGACATGGTCCCAGTCTTCGTTCTTCTTGAAGTGGCCCTTGTTGGGGTCGGCGACCATCTGCGCGATAAGCTTGTCCCAGTCCTCGCGAACCGAAGAGACGTCGATCGCGTCGAGCTCGTCGAAATCGGTGGTGTAAAAGCGCGGCGTGAGCAGGGTGTTGGCCATGGCCGTCTCGGTGGCCATCTCGTCGTTATAAAGCTTGTCCTGCGCCTCGGCGATGGCCAGGCCCTCTTCAACGGTTGTGGCGTCGGCGGTGTGCTTTCCGGCGTGGGCGTTCATAGCGTGACCTCCTCGGAGAACGAGAACTCGCAGAGTTCCATGACCTCGAAATCGCCGGTCAGTTTGGTCCAGAGCTGTTCGAGCTTGGAGGCGCGCACGATGGTGGCGTCGCGATCTTCGCTTACGACCTCACCGAAGGGGGCCATGATTTCCGGTCCGTGCACCTTCACCTCGTCGCCCGGATAGATCACCGCGCCGTTGTTGAAGCGCACATGCGCGTGCAGCGATTCGAACTTGTGAGACACTTCCACCGTGCATGGTGCGTGCTCTATGTCTTTGGTCAGCCATCCCATTTTGGCGTCCTCCTTTGGTTTACTCTGCCAAAAGCCGTGCAAAGGCCCTTGCGTTGTCTGCCCCGAACCCCATGAGGTCGGCGCTCCAGCCCGTGGACGGGTCGTGGATCGAAATCCGGCCCGTTTCGTACCGGATGAGCGTGACCGGTCCCTCGAGGGCCACGCGGTGTTTGGTGCGTTCGCGCACGAGGACGCGGTACACACCGGAAATGAATCCGCCCTCTTGGGGCGTGAGATCTGCGATGACGGTGCCATCGAGCGCGGTGACGCGCGCGGAGCCTGCCATATCGCCGGACAGATTAATGTCGCGGCTGGCCGAAATCTCGCCCTTGGGCGGCACGGAAATGACCGGCTGATCGGTCACGCGCGCGATGGTCACGAGCACCAGAACCGTGGCCACGAGCCCGAACATCGCCCGCACGAGCATACGCGGTACAAGCTCCTTGTCATGGGCCTTGAAGGCGGGGGCGGTGTCGGTACGTGCCATATTTCTATGTGTCTTTCAGGTTATTCAGCGGCGAGACCGGGGGCGGTCGCGGCGGTGCCGGGGGAGCGGGCGATCTGCGGCTGCGAGATGCGCGCCTCTGCGGCCTCGGCGAGGATGCCGGCGATACGCTTGGCATCGGGGATGCAGCGTAGCGCGGGCTGGGTGTTCTTGATGTGCCAGGGCCGCACATGCGGCCAGCACACGAGATAGCTGACGGGCGTCTTGCCCTGCAGGTCGAGCGCGATGGTGCCGGTGCCGTCGCGGCGCAGGTCGAGATCGGCGCGCGCGATGCGGGTGAAGGGCAGGTTGAGTGTCACGGTCAGGGCCGCGCCGACGCGCATCGCCACGCGTCGATTGGTGATTGTGTACATCGTGGCGCGAGCCTGCACGTAGCCGATGATGAGCAAAAGCGCGCTCACGATGAGCCCGAGGATCACGAAGGGGAAGGAGGCCGCGAATGCCGTCTGCAGCGTCACCTGGTCCAGAAGCGTGATGAAACGCCAGGCGAAGAGCAGCACGAAATAGCCCATCACCCAATAGAGGTTGAGCGACTCGCGGGTCAGGGCCCACCAGTTCGGACGGCCCTGCCAGAGGATCTGTTCCCCCTCGGGCGGGCGTTCCGGCAGGCCGGGAACCGGCTCTACCGCGAAGTCGTCATGGGTCTGGGACATGATGGCAGCCTTCCTTCAGAGTGTCAGATCAGCCGAGCTTCGGGCCGAACCGGCTTTCGCTCGCATAGAGGGTGCCGCCACCGTAATAGGCGGAAATCTTGTCCTCTTCGAGCTTGGTGACCTGCCGCGCCGAGGCGTGGGTCGGCACGCCCGCGAAATGCTTGCCGTAGATCTTGAGCACCTTGACGTGGCTCTTCCAGATGCGTGCCAGCGTCATCGGGATCAACCGTTTGCCACCACCGTGATCGGCGTCGAGTTCGACCTCGAGATAGCGCACCATCTGTTCGGGCTCGTCGATCCACATGTCGGTGATCATGCCGACCACCTCGCCGTCTCCGGCCATCACAGGTAGGCCGCGCGGATCGCGCCCGGCGGCCACGTGAAAATGCTCGGTCGAAGCCATCGGGATAATCTTGGGGTGACCCTTGCCATCCAGTTCAGGCTCGTCTTTCCGGTTCGCCCAAGAGGCAGGCCCGACGCCATCGGCCATCGGATCGCCTGTGGGCTGGAAGGGAAAGCCATTTCCGGCGGCGGTCTTTTCCAGCGCGATGTTGTCGCGGTCGGGCCGCTGGCCCGACGGCACGGTCAACTCTCCTCGGCCGTGGGGCAGGATAAAGGTCTTGTCCTCGGGCACGGGGAAGGGTCCCTGATTGGCCGAAAGATTGCCGTCGTCATCCTCGAGCGGATAGCCCTCGCGCATATTCTCGCGCTGGATGTAGATGATCAGCAGCGCGAAGAAGATCCAGAACAGCCAGATCGAGACGCTGGCCAGATCGAAGTTTCCGAAAAATGCGTTACTCATGGGAGTATCCTTTCCATGGATCGGCGTGTCATGTGGGGAAGTCGGCCAGGCCGATGCGGGCCGATCCTTTGGTCTCGGGTTGCGGTTGCGGGCGGGCGTAGCGCACCAGCGGGCCAAGCGCGGCCAGCGTCACGAAAAGAAGCCCGATCTCTGCGTGGTAAACGAAGGAATAGCCTGTGGCGGCGCTGTTGAGCGGTTCGCCCCATGCGCCGGTCGAGGCGACGGTGTCGACAGCGTCGCGCATCGCGCCGCCAAACGCGATGGCAAGCCCGGCGGCGGTGGCCTGCGCCGCGCCCCAGGCACCCAGTGCCAGGCCATGACCGGCCAGGCCCTTGGCGGGCATAGTCATCGCCGCGGTGAGCGTCGAGACGGCGAAGATGCCGCCGCCCAGGCCGATGAGGCCTGCGCCGGTAAAGAACATCGCTGGCGATTGCATCGGCGCTGACAGGATGACGACCGAGAAGGCCCAGATTCCCACCAGCACGCCAAAAGCCGCCAGTCGGAACGCGTCGCGCCCGCGGGTCAGCGACCGCGCCGTCAGAAGAAAGCCCAAGAGCGCGCCTGCGGCCCAGATCGCGGTAAGCGAGGTGGTGGACGACACCGACAGGCCCAGGATTTCGCCGCCGTAAGGTTCCAGCAGTACGTCCTGCATGTTGAAGGCCATAGTGCCGATGAAGACCACCGCCAGAAGCCGACCCGCCTGGCCGCCTGCCATCAGGTCGGCCCAGGCCTCGCGGAAGCGCGGGCGCGGCGCGCCACGCTCGGCGCGGCTCATGGGGCGGACTTTCTCCTGCTTCCAGAGCGCGATGAGATTAAGGATGATCCCCGCCAGCGCTGCGCCCTGAACGACGCGCACAAGGCGCAGTTCCGAGAAATCGCGCAGAAGCCAGCCGATCACCACGGCGGAAATGCCCATGCCGATGAGGAACATCACATAAAGCAGCGCCACGACGCGCGGACGCGTTGCGTCATCGGCGCGGTCGGTGGCCAGGGCCAGACCGGCGGTCTGGGTCATGTGCAGGCCGAGGCCCGTCATCAGAAACGCAAGCGCGGCCAGAACTTCGCCCGCCCAGGCGGGGCCGACGGTCTGCTGACCCGACAGAACCAGCAGGGCGAACGGCATGACGGCCAGCCCGCCCATCTGCCAGAGCGAGCCGAACCAGAGATACGGGATGCGCTTCCACCCGATGGCGCTGCGATAGGTGTCCGAGCGGAAGCCCAGCAGCGTGCGGAAAGGGGCGATCAAGACTGGCAGGGCGATCATCACGGCCACGATGGTGGCCGGAACCGATAGTTCGACGATCATCACGCGGTTGAGCGTGCCCAGAAGCATCACCGTGGCCATGCCGACCGAGACCTGGAAGAGCGACAGGCGCAGAAGCTGACCAAGCGGCAGGCCTTCGCTGGTCGCATCCGCAAAGGGCAGGTAGCGCTGCGAGAAGGCCTTGAGCTGATCGGCGTGGAAGATCATGCGGTGACCTCCATCGCCTGAGAGATGTAGAAGCCCGAGGTTATCCGGCCGAGCGGGGTCAGCCGCGCGGTGTTCGCCAGCGCCTTTTGCAGGCTGGCGGGCGCGTGCGGCACCATGGTGGGCGAGCGGTCCGAACGCGGGAACAGTTGCCCCGCGCGCCACATCATCATTAGAAGCGGTGTGCGCGGTGCGACGGTAAAGACGACGCGCCCCGCGGTGCGAGCGCTCAGTTGCCCAAGCGCGCGGGCGAGGTCTTCGCGGCCGTAGTAGATCAGGCTGTCCATGGCGATCACGTGGTCGAAGCGCCCATGAGTATCGCAAAGCATGTCACCGGCCCGGAAATCGACGCGGTGCGCCAGATCCACCGGCAGCCGCCGCTGCGCTATGCTTACGAGCGACGGTGAAATATCCACCGCCACGACATCCGCGCCGCGCGCGGCAAGTTCCGCTGTCATCTGCCCCGCGCCACAGCCCGCATCGAGGATACGCGCCCCGCGCAGGTCATCGGGCAGGCGCGACAGCATCTGCGCGCGCATCGCATCGCGGCCCCGCCGCACCGTCTCGCGAATTTTCGACACCGGCGCATCACTTGTCAGCCGCTCCCAGGTGCGGGTCGCGGTCTTGTCGAAATAGGTCTCGACAGAGGCAAGCGTGCGGTCGTAGCTCATCAATCGAATCCAAGCAGCTCAAAGATATCGCGGTCTTCCATCGGGGCGGGAGCGCGCGGTTCTGTGCCGCGCCAGAGTGTTTCCGCCAGCCGCATGTATTCCGCGCGGCAGGCGACGATGTCCTCCTCGTCATCCATCTCGAAAAGCGTCTTCTTCTTGAGACGTGAGCGGCGGATGGCATCCACATCGGGCATATGCGCGATGCGGTTGAAGCCTACCGTGTCACAATAGCGGTCGACCTCGTCCGTGGCCTTGGACCGGTTGGCGATACAGCCTGCAAGCCGCACCTTGTAGTTGGCCGACTTGGCCTGCACCGCGGCGATGATGCGGTTCATGGCGTAGATCGAGTCAAAATCGTTGGCGGTGACGATCACCGCGCGGTCCGCGTGCTGTAAGGGTGCGGCGAACCCGCCGCAAACCACGTCGCCCAGCACGTCGAAGATCACCACGTCGGTGTCTTCCAGCATATGGTGCTGCTTGAGAAGCTTCACCGTCTGGCCCACGACATAGCCGCCGCAGCCGGTGCCGGCGGGCGGACCGCCTGCCTCGACGCATTGCACGCCGCCCCAGCCTTCGGTGACGAAGTCTTCCGGGCGCAGCTCCTCGGGGTGGAAATCCACCTCCTTGAGAATGTCGATCACGGTGGGTTGCAGCTTGCCGGTCAGGGTGAAGGTGCTGTCATGCTTGGGATCACAGCCGATCTGCAGCACGCGCTTGCCCATCTTGGCGAAGGCCGCCGACAGGTTCGACGAGGTGGTCGACTTGCCGATGCCACCCTTGCCATAGATCGAGAAGACCTTGGCGCCTTCAATCTTCATCGACGGGTCCTGATGCACTTGCACCGAGCCTTCGCCGTCCTGACCCTTCAGGTTCGGGATGTCGTCGCGCGGGCTCATATGGTCCTCCAAACGGGGCGTATCGCCCCTGATTTCTTCTTGGTGAAAATACTCCGGGGATCCGGGGGCAGAGCCACCGGCGGAATGCGATATGCGTAACCTGAGGTCATTCTGCGGCCACCCCTTCCAGCCTGTCCTCGAGCGCGTCCGCCGCATCGCGCAGCGCGTCGAGCGTGGCCGCATCTGGCTGCCAATAGGCGCGGTCATGGGCTTCGAGAAGCCGGTTGGCCATGCGCGAGGAGGCCGCCGGGTTCAACTCCGTGAGACGCCTGCGCATCTCATCGTCGAGCATGAAAGTCTCGGAAATGCGTTGATAGACCCACGGTTCTACCTGTCCGGTCGTGGCCGACCAGCCCATCGTATTGGTGAGCGAGCTTTCGATCTGGCGGACGCCTTCAGCGCCGTGCTTCAAAAGCGCCTCGTGGAATTTCGGATTGAGCGCGCGCGAGCGGCTTTCGAGCGACACCTGATCCGCGAGCGTGCGCACCTTGCCCGAGCCGCGCGTTGTGTCGGAAATGTAGATCGCCGCCTCTTGCCCGCCGCGAGCGCGTTTCACAGCGCGGGAAATCCCGCCCAGCGTGTCGAAGTAGTGATCGACTGTGGTCACGCCCAGTTCCACGGATTCGAGGTTCTGATAGGCCAGTTCCACGTCGCCAAGCGCGGTCTGCAAGAGCTTGTCGTTGGGCTGCGCCTTGCCGTTGACGCCGTAAGCGAAGCTCTTTCGCGCGACGTAGGCGTCGGCCAGTTCGTCCTCGTCGTCGAAGGCGGAGCTGTCCACGAGCAGGTTGACGTTCGACCCATAGGCGCCTTCGGCGTTGGAGAAGACCCGCAGCGCGGCGGTTTCCAGATCGCAGCCGATCTTTTCCGCATAGTCCAGCGCATGGGCGCGGATGAAGTTCTGGTCAGCTGGCTCTTCGGCTTGCGCGCATTTCAGCGCGGCCTCTGCGAGCAGCTTGGTCTGCAAGGGCAGCAGATCGCGGAAGATGCCCGAGAGCGTCATAATAACGTCGATGCGAGGGCGGCCCAGTTCCGTGATTGGGATGAGGTCCGCCCCGCAAAGACGACCGAAACTGTCGAAACGTGGGCGTGTGCCCATGAGGGCCAGCGCCTGCGCCAGTTGCTCGCCATCCGATTTGATGTTGTCCGAGCCCCAGAGCACGATCGCCACGGTGCGCGGCAGGGTCTTGTGCGTCTCCAGCAGCAGTTGCGCCTGATCCGCGCCTTGCCGGCAGGCATAGGCCGAAGGCATGCGGAACGGGTCGAAGGCGTGGATGTTGCGCCCCGTCGGCAGGATCTCGGGCGAGCGAATGAGGTCGCCGCCGGGCACCGGCGCGGTAAATCCGCCGTCGAGCGCATGAAGCAACGCAGGGATTTCTGTTTGCTGGCTCAGAAGAGTGGCCACGCGGGTCTGGGTGTCTGCATCGCGGTCGGCAAGATGCTTGAGGTATTCGGTCTTGGCGCCCTCGGACATCGGCTGGCCCACCACGTGCAGACCTTCGGGAATGAGCGCGTCTTCGGTTTCCAAGAGCTTGAGCCAAAGAGTTTCGGGATCCGTGCCCCCGAGATCCACCGCCTCGGCCTGTTCGGCAATCAATTCTTCGATCTCGGCCCGCTCGGGCGCATCGGGTGCGGAGGCGCGCCAGCGTGACAGGCTGTCCTTGAGTTCCGACAGGCCCTTGTAGAGACCCGCACTGGCCAGCGGCGGCGTGAGATGCGTGATCGTCACCGCGCCAGAGCGGCGCTTGGCCAGCGTCGCCTCGGACGGGTTGTTGGAGGCATAAAGATAGACGTTCGGCAGGTCGCCGATAAGGCGGTCCGGCCAGCAGGTGTTGCCCGGCCCGGCCTGTTTGCCCGGCATGAATTCAAGCGCGCCGTGCATGCCGAAATGCAACAGCACATCGGCGCGGAAGCTGCGCTTGAGCCAAAGGTAGAACTGCGTGAAGGCGTGGGTCGGCGCAAAGCCGCGCTCGAAGAGCAGGCGCATCGGGTCGCCTTCATAGCCGAAGGCGGGCTGAAGGCCGACGAAAACCTTGCCGAACTGCGCGCCGAGGATAAAGACGCCGCGCCCGTCGGACTGCACACGTCCCGGGGCTGCGCCCCATTGCGCCTCGATCTCGTCGAGCCATGGCGTGCCGGACACGATCTGATCGGCGGTCACGTGATCGGCGACGTTGGCCTCTTGGCCGTATTGCTTGGCCGAGCCTTCCAGCACGGTCTTGCGCAACTCGGCGACGCTCTCGGGTGGCGTCAGGTCGTAGCCTTGATCGGCCATCGCGTGGAGCGTGTTGTAAAGCGAGGTGAAGACGTCGAGATAAGCCGCCGTGCCAGCCGCGCCCGCGTTGGGCGGAAAGCCGAAGAGCACGATGCCGACGCGGCGCTCGGCCACGCGGGAGCGGCGCAGCTTGGCGCGGGACAGGACCCGGTCGGCGAGAACCTCGATGCGCTCGGGGCAGGGTGCCATCGCCTTGTGTGTCTCGACCTGGCAGCGGCGCTTGCATCCGGTGCAGCCGTCCTGACCGTGGCGGCCCGCGAAAACCGTGGGCGCGGTCGCGCCGTCAAGCTCGGGCAGGGCGATGAGCATGGTGGTCTCGATCGGGCCGAGGCCTTGGTTCGAGCCCGCCCATTGGTCAAGCGTCTGAAACTCCAGAGGATGGGCGGCGAGATAGGGAATATCCAGCGCGCTGAGCACCGAGATCGCGGCGTCATTGTCGTTATAGGCCGGACCACCGACAAGGCTGAACCCGGTGAGGGACAAAAGCGCGTCGACCTTGGCACCTGCCGGGCCGGTGAAATAGGCGTCGATGGCGGGCCGTCCGTCGAGACCGCCTGCGAAGGCGGGCAGGACACGCATGCCCCGCGCCTCGAGGGCGCGGATCACGCCGTCATAATGCGCGGTGTCACCCGACAGCACGTAAGAGCGCATCATCAGAAGGCCGACAGTCGCAACCGGGTCGGTCGGCGCGGGCAGTTCGGCGGGATCGGTGGTGATCTTGGTGGCAAGATCGGGATGGTAAAGCCCGGTATCGGGGTATTCGACAGGCTCTGGCGCGCGGGTGCCGCGCCATTCGGCCCGATGACTGTAGCGCGACACGAGAAAGCGCACGAGCGCCTCGATGTTTTCATCCGAGGCGCCGAGCCAATACTGCATGGTCAGAAACCACGCGCGCAGATCCTGTGCCTTGCCCGGGATGAGCTTGAGAATGCGCGGCAGACGGCGCAGCATCTTCATTTTCTTCGCGCCGCTGTCGACGTTCTGCTTGGTCTGGCCGCGCAGCTTCTTGAGCAGCTTGCGCGTGCCCGACTCGGGCGCCTGCATGTCGAGCGTGCCCATGCGGGTGAGCTTGACGATCTTGGCGTCGGCGATGATGCCCGCCATGGCGTCGCAGGTGTCGCGGCGGGCCTCCAGATCGGGGAGGATCGCGTTGATATGCTCTTCTAGGAAAAGGAGATTTGCGATGATGATGTCGCCGCGTGCGATATCCTCGCGGGCGCGGGTCAGCGCCTCTGGGTCTTCGCCCCATTCGGCGGCGGCATGCACGGACAGCTCCAGCCCCGGAAAGTCCGGCGCAAGGTGTTCCGCCGCCCGCGCGCAGGGGCCGGTGGCGTGCGAGTCCAGTGTGAGGATGACCACGCGGTAGGGCGTTTGCGCCTGAGAGAACATCACGTCATCGCGCATAATGGGCCTTGGCCTCGTAAAGCGTGTCGATGCCGATCTGTTGCACACCGCGCTCGGCGGCGAAGAGTTCGGTGTTGCGCCGCGCCTTGCCGCGCACGAAGAAGGGAATTTTCTTGAGTTCGCGCTCGGCGTCGGCGAGCCAGATGATCTCGGCGGTTTCCGCCGGAACCGCGGGGTCGTTGGCGGCAACAGGCTCTTCAATCGACTCAGCCTGCCGCGCCTTGGCCTTGTGGCCATGGTGCGAGGCGCCCGCGTCGTCGTGAAACTCGAAATCCTCGCGGAACATGTGCAGAAGGTGCTCCTCCAGCCCCATGACCAGCGGGTGCACCCATGTGTCGAAGATCACGTTCGCGCCCTCGATTCCCATCTGGGGCGAGTAGCGGGCCGGGAAATCCTGTACGTGCACGGGGGCGGAGATGACGGCGCAGGGAATGCCGAGGCGCTTCCCGATATGGCGTTCCATCTGCGTGCCGAGGATCATCTCGGGCGCCAGTTCTTCGATGCGCTGTTCGACGTCGAGATAATCGTCGGAAATGAGCGCCTCGACGTCATATTCCTTGGCCAGCGCCCGGATCGGGCGGGCCATTTCGCGATTGTAGCAGCCCAGACCCACCACCTCGAAACCCATCTCGTCTCGGGCGATGCGGGCGGCAGTGGCCACATGGGTGCCGTCGCCGAAAATGAAGACGCGCTTGCCGGTAAGATAGGTGCTGTCCACCGAGGACGAGTACCAGGGCAGTCGCAGGCGGCTTTCTTCGAGCTTCGGTTCGACGCCGGTGAGCTTGGCCACTTCGGCCACGAAATCGCGGGTCGCGCCGACGCCGATGGGCACGGTCTTGGTGAAGGGCAGGCCCAGCTCGCGCTCCATCCAGCGGCACGCGGCCTCGCCGGTTTCGGGATACATCAGGATGTTGAGATGCGCGGCACCCAGCCGGGTGATGTCGGTCGGAGACGCGCCGTAAGGCGCGGTGACGTTTACTGAAATGCCCATTTCCTCGAGCAGGGCCGTCACCTCGGTGATGTCGTCGCGGTGGCGGAACCCTAGGGCGGTCGGGCCGATCAGGTTGGCGGTGACATGCGCGGTCTTCTCGACGGGACGGGCCAGCGCGCGGCAGATCTGGAAGAAGGTCTCGTCCGCGCCATAGTTTTCCTTGCGCTGGTAGCTGGGCAGTTCCAGGGGAATGACCGGGCAGGGCAGGCCCATCAGTTCGGCCATGCCGCCGGGGTCGTCCTGGATCAGTTCGGCGGTGCAGGACGCGCCAACGATCATCGCCTGAGGCTGGAATCGGTCATAGGCGGACTGACAGGCGGTCTTGAAGAGATTCGCGGTATCAGAGCCCAGATCGCGGGCCTGAAACGTGGTGTAGGTGACCGGTGGGCGGTGATTGCGCCGCTCGATCATCGTGAAAAGGAGGTCGGCATATGTGTCGCCCTGCGGGGCGTGCAGCACGTAGTGAAGCCCGGTCATCGCGGTGGCGACGCGCATTGCGCCCACATGCGGCGGGCCTTCATATGTCCAGACCGAGAGCTTCATTCCGCCGCCTCCAGCCGCAGTGCCTCGCGGCGCTTGATGGGGCGGGAAAAGAGACCGGCGAGGTCACCGGCCTGCTCGTAGAAATGCACCGGGGTGAAGACCAGCTCGATCGCCCACTTGGTCGCAAGTCCTTCGGATTCCAAGGGATTTGCCAGACCAAGACCGCAGATTGTCAGGTCGGGCCGGGCCGCGCGGCAACGGTCGAGCTGCAGGTCAACGTCTTGTCCTTCGGCGATGGTCGGACCCTCTTCGAGCAGGTCGAGATCGGGGCCGACGACGCCTTTGTGAATGAAGGGCGCGGAGACCTCGACAGCGGTCATGCCGCATTCGCGGGTCAGGAAACGGGCAAGCGGAATTTCCATCTGACTGTCGGGAAAGAAGAAAACGGATTTCCCGCGCAGATGCTCTGCCGCCTGGGCGACCGCTTTTTTTGCTCGTGCGCGGGGCGCGTGTGTTACAGTATCGACCAGGGTGAGATCGACACCGAATTCCTGCGCCACGGCGCGAAGCCACGCAGTGGTGCCTTCTTCGCCGAACGGGAACGGCGCAGGAATATGACGCGCCCCGCGCTTTCCCAGTGCGGCGAGGGAGCCGCCCAGGAATGGCTGTGTCAGGGCAAACACGGTGTTGGGGCCGATGGCGAGGTCGTCGTCGGCCCGCCTTGCCGGCAGAACCTTGACGTTCTCGATTCCCATCTTCGCCAGCAGATCGAGCGCCTGATCCTCGACCACGTCGGGCAGGGCGCCGACCAGCAGAAGCTGGCGTTCGTCGGTTTCCGGAAGGACCGGGATCATCGAGGCGAGACAGGCGTCCTCGCCCTCGGTGAAAGTTGTCTCGATCCCCGAGCCGGAGTAGTTCAGCACGCGCACATGCGGGGCGTATTGTTCGGTAAGTTTTTCGGCGGCGCGTGCCAGATCGAGCTTGATCACCTCGGACGGGCAGGAGCCGACAAGGAAAAGCTGGCGGATGTCCTTGCGACGCTCCAGCAGGCGGGCGACCTCGCGCTCCAGCTCTTCCTGGGCGTCGGCGAGACCGGCAAGATCGGTTTCCTCGAGAATCGCCGTGCCGAAGCGCGGTTCGGCGAAGATCATCACGCCAGCGGCGGATTGCAGGAGGTGCGCGCAGGTGCGCGAACCCACGACGAGAAAGAACGCGTCCTGCATCTTGCGGTGCAGCCAGATGATTCCCGTCAGGCCGCAGAAAACCTCGTGCTGGCCGCGCTGCTTCAGGACCGGTGTGTCACGGCATCCGGTGGCCGGCGGACGGGGAAGATCGAGGCTCATGACAGCCCCTCGGACTGCCGCCGCGCGGCGCGTAGCTTGAGCACGAATTGTCCCGCGTTGATGACGTAGGCGGCATAGGCCGCTAGCGCCAATCCCATGAGCGCATCGGGGGCGAGCGCGCCGCTAAACAGGGCACAGAGATAGGCGGTGTGAAGCGCGATGACAGCGAAGCTGAAGACATCTTCCCAGAAGAAGGCTTCGGCGAAAAGATATTGTCCAAAAACGATTTTTTCCCAGATCGCCCCGGTGATCATGATGAGGTAGAGAAAGCCTGTCTTGACCACGATCGACCACGTCGCGATTTCGTAGCCGGCCCCGGTCGCCAGGTAGCGCAGCACCAAGACGAGAGAGACCAGAAAGACGAGGAATTGCGCCGGCGCGAGAACGCCCTGGATCAGGGTCCAGACGCTTTCATCGCGGCGTGCGCGCTGTTCGGCCGTGTACAGCAGAACGCGGGCAGGTTTTGTGGGCGCGGTCGGCGTCATTAATCCCCTCGCAGGCCGGTGTTTCACCCATGATGCTAGGGGTGGCGGCGGGAAAGTGTCAACTAATATTTACAGGTGACCCAAGTCCGGTTCGTCAATCCAGCTTGGCATTCGGGTGAGTCGCGTCATGACGGCGAATTTTCCTGTAAATATTGGAATTCTGGTATCTTTCCCAGACTTTTTAGAGTGTCTTTCCAAGGCCTTGCAGGCTCTTATCCTGCCTGAATGTCAGGAAAAATTGACAATTGCGGGCCGCGAGCGCAGAGTTCAGACTGCCGGAGTAAAGGGCTTAGGCGTCGTGAGGATGCTGATATCGCCTGCAGGAGTGACCATTGGACAAGTCCTCGAAAAAGAATGACTCTGGTCTCGCGGAGACGCAGAAACCTGCGATCCGATTTCTGGTGGAGTCCGCCTTGCGGACAGTAAGCTCGAAATCGAATACGACCGAGCCGCGGACCCGTGAACAATGGGTCGCCCGGCTTTGCGAGGCCCTGATGTCGGAATCCGAAGCCAGCTACCAGTCGGTGCTGTCTTCGCTGATGGCCACCGGCGTGAGTTCGCAGGAAATCTACCAGTCCTATATCCCGTCCGCCGCGCGCTATCTCGGCGAGCTTTGGGTCAGTGACCAGGCCAGTTTCGTCGACGTCACGGTTGGGGCGTCGCGGCTCCAAAGCCTCTTTCGCACCGACGCGGCGGCGTCAACGATGCGCTGGACGGACCGCAGCGTACCGCTGGGTCAATCGGTGCTGATGGTCATTCCGGAGTTCGAACAGCACGCGCTGGGCGCTTTCGTGGCCGCCGACAATATGCGGCGGCATGGGCTTTGGGTGCATATGGCCATCGGGTTGAAGAACAGCGAGCTTGTCGAATTGGTCCGCTCCAGCAGGTTTGCGATGATCGGGGTCACCGCTGCGACACGTAGCTCTATTGAAAAAGTAACCGGAATGGTGGATTACCTTCGCACCAACGCGGATTACGTGCCGCCGATCGTTGTCGGCGGGCGGGCGGTGGACGAAGACGAAAAGCTGGTAATGCGCACAGGGGCCGATTTTGCCGTGAGAACGGCCCGTGAAGCGATTGAGAAATGTGGCTTGTCCAGCGTGGCCGAGGCCGTACCCTTTAACGGGATTGCGTAACGCCATGATATGCTGGGCCGAATACGAGGTGCGGGTGTGACCCGGGAGCGGCGCAAATCGGAAAGTCTGCGAGCCGGCGCTTTGCCGGACCCGACAAGCGTGCAGAATCTCGTAGAACAGGCCGCTGATATCACCGTGCTCGTGGGGGCGGATGGCGATGTGACCGGGATTTCGGTCAATCCCGATTGTCCGTCGCTGGGCAGTCTCGATCACTGGGTCGGTCGCCCGTTCGACAAGTTCCTGACCATCGAAAGCCGCGAAAAGCTGGCACAGCGTCTGGCGATCCTGAGATCGGATCCCGATGTCATTCCGCGCGCGCTTGAGATCAACCATGTCGACAATGCGACGTGGGAATTCCCGATCCGTTACACTCTGCATCGTATCTATGGCAGCGAAGACGTGCTCTTGCTTGGTCGAGACATGCAGCCGATTGCCGAAGTGCAGCAACGCCTTGTCGCCGAGCAGATGGCGCGCGAACGCGACCAGCAGAAACTGCGCGGCGAACAGACCTTTTACAACGTGGTGCTGGAGGCCTCGGAAACGCCTTTGATCATGGTGGAGCCCGAGAAGGGCCGGATCCGGGATCTCAACAGCGCGGCGGCGCTGCTTTTGGGCACAAAGGCCGCAACCCTTGCTGGATCTTCCCTGGCGCAGGTCTTTGAAGGGCGAAGGCGTGAGGAGCTGATGGAGGCGCTGAAATCGGCCGCCGGGTCGGAAGAGGTCAAGGGTGTCGATTTGATTGCGCGCCGCAACGGGCGCGCGGTGTCGCTCAGCCCGCATTTCTTCCGGGCGGCGGGCGAATTGTTCATGCTGTGCCGGCTGGTGTCGATTGACGAGCAGATCAGCAGCGGTAGCGAAGTCGCGCAATCCATGGCTCTGCTCTTTGCCTCGACCAGCGACGCGATCGTCCTGACCGATGGCAAGGGCACCATCCGCGACGCCAATGACGCCTTCCTCGAAATGACCGATGCGGCGCAGTTGCGCGATGTGCGTGAGACCAATCTCGACGATTATTTCGCGCGCGGGGCGGTCGATCTCAAGCTGATGCTGGAGACCGCGCACAAGAAAGGGCGCTTGCGCAATTACGCCACACAGATGACCAGTGTGGTCGGGACCCGTTCGAGCGTCGACATCTCTGTCGCGAAGCTTGAGAACAAGGGCGGCGATTTCGGCTACGGGTTCATCATCCGCAACGTGACACCGGTCGAGGGCGTGGATGCCGAAGGCGCCGCGGCGGTTGTCAGCGAAGACGCGATGAAAAACGTCATGGATCTGGTCGGCACGGCCTCTCTCAAGGAACTGGTTTCGGCGACATCCGACGTTGTCGAGAAGCTTTGCATCGAGACGGCGGTGCAGTTGACCGGGAACAACCGTGTAGCGGCGGCAGAGATGCTGGGCCTCTCGCGGCAAAGCCTTTATGTCAAGCTGCGCAAGCATGGTCTCTTGAACAGCGGCAGCGACGACTGACACGCGGCGCGGAATGGTTCGCGTAGCGGACCTTGCCGGAAAAAAGCCTTTCACGAATCCGAAATGTAAGGTTTAATTGACACCATGGGTGTCTCAGTAGAATTACAAGCCGATCGTCGACTGCCGCAGCCGCGCGCGGTGCTGACCCTGATCAAGCCGATCACATGGTTTCCGCCGGTCTGGGCATATCTCTGCGGAGTGGTGTCCTCGGGCGTGCCGGTGACGTCGGCGCCGTGGCTGGTGCTGATCGGGATAGTGCTGGCCGGGCCGGTGGTCTGCGGGATGAGCCAGGCCGCCAATGACTGGTGCGACCGGCATGTCGATGCCATCAACGAACCGCACCGCCCGATCCCGTCGGGGCGCATTCCCGGACGCTGGGGGCTGTGGATCGCGTTGATCATGAGTGCGCTGGCGCTGGCGCTTGGCGCAACCCTTGGGCCTTGGGGGTTCGGCGCGACCGTATTCGGCGTGCTGGCGGCGTGGGCCTATTCGGCAGAGCCCGTCCGCTTGAAGAAATCGGGTTGGTGGGGGCCGGGACTTGTCGGGCTTTGCTATGAAGGCCTGCCATGGTTCACCGGGGCCGCCGTTCTGTCGGCGGGCGCGCCGTCCGTGCAGACGGTGCTGGTGGCGCTTCTCTATGCGTTGGGCGCGCATGGCATCATGACGCTGAACGACTTCAAGGCGCTGGAAGGCGACCGGCAGATGGGGGTGAATTCCTTGCCCGTCACGCTTGGCCCGGAACGCGCCGCGCGCGTGGCCTGCTGGGTCATGGCGGTGCCGCAAGTGGCCGTCATCGGATTGCTGCTGGCCTGGGGGCAGGTCTGGCACGCGCTGGCCGTTGCGGTGCTTCTGGCCGTTCAGATTTGGGCGATGCGCGTGCTGCTGTCCGATCCAAAAGGCCGCGCGCCGTGGTATAATGGCACGGGCGTTCTGCTTTACGTCAGCGGCATGATGATCGCCGCCTTCGCGATCCGGGGGCTGTCATGACCTTGGGTTGGGGCGGATTGGCACGGCTTTGTCTCGCGAATGCGGCCATCGGCGGGCTTTCGGCGTTGCCGGTCAATCTTTTCAACCGGTTGATGACGGTCGAACTGGCGCTGCCGGCGCTCTTGCCCGGCTTTTTGGTGGCGTTGCATTACGCGGTGCAGATCTCGCGGCCCGTCTGGGGGCATCGCTCGGACGCCAAAGGCGGTCGGACGCCCTTCATTCTTGGCGGAATCGCCGTGGTAGGTCTCGGCCTCGTCCTGAGCGCCTGGGCCATCGCGATGGCGCCCAGCCCGCAAGTGGCGATTGCCGTCTGGATCGTGGCCTATGCGCTCATCGGCTTCGGCATCGGGGCGGCGGGCACGTCGTTTCTTGCGCTGCTGGCGACGGCCGCTCCGGACGAAAAGAAAGGCGCGGTGGCAACTTTCGCGTGGCTTATGCTGATTGCCGGGGCGATCTTTTCGTCGGTCGGCGCGGGCATCGCACTTAAGCCTTATTCGCCCGAGCGGCTGATGCTGGTGGTGCCCGTTGTTGCGGTGGTGGGCCTCGTTCTGGCCTATATTGCAACCGTGGGCGTGGAAAAGCGACTTGGCGCGGTGCCGGCCCCTGCAGACCCCGCGCTTGGCCCCGCGCTGCGCGCGACCTGGGCCGATCCGGCGGCGCGTGCCTTTACCGGTTTTGTTTTCCTGTCGATCCTGGCCTTTTACCTAAGCGAACTTGTGCTGGAGCCGTTCGCCGGTCATGTGCACGGGCTGACCCCTGATGCCTCGACGCGCCTATCGGGCGGCAAGGACGGTGCAGCGCTTCTGGGGATGATCCTGGCTGGGGCGCTGTCGACGTTCAAGCTTGGAAGCCTGAGGGGCTGGGCAATGATCGGCTGCGTGGTTTCGGCCATCGGTCTTGTGGGCCTCGGCGCAGGCCTGGCGCTGGTGCCCTTTACCGTGGTGCTGGGCCTGGGCAACGGCCTTTTCGTCGTGGGCGCTATCGGATCGATGATGCGCCTTGCGGCGGCACAGGAGGGAGCCACGGGCACGCGGATGGGCGTCTTTGGCGCAGCACAAGCCGTGGCCGCCGGCCTGGCGGGTCTGATTGCCACGGGCACGCTCGATCTGGCGCGCGTGGCGTTGCCGGATGGCGCGGCCTACGCGGTGGTCTTCGGCCTTGAGGCCATTCTTTTCATGGCGGCGGCGCTGGTGGCGGGGCGGATCCTGCATCGGCCCATGGCGCCGCAGCTACAACCGGGAGAGTGATCCATGTATGATGTCGTTGTTGTGGGCGGAGGGCCGTCCGGCGCCACCGCCGCCGAGGATCTGGCCCGGTCGGGTCACAAGGTGGCGCTTTTGGATCGCGCGGGGCGGATCAAGCCCTGTGGCGGCGCCATTCCGCCGCGCCTGATCGCGGATTTCGATATTCCCGATCATATGCTCGTGGCCAAGATCACCACCGCGCGGATGATCTCGCCCACAGGGCGCAAGGTCGATATTCCGATCGAGAACGGATTTGTCGGCATGGTTGACCGCGAGGATTTCGATGAATTCTTGCGCGAGCGGGCGGCCAAGGCTGGCGCGGTACGCGCCACCGGCACCTACAAGCGGATCGATCGTGAGGGCGGCGTGACGAAGGTCATTTACCGTGACAAGGTCAGCGGCAACGAGCGGGAACTGCCCTGCAAGCTGGTGATCGGCGCGGATGGCGCGCGCTCGAACGTGGCGCGCGACGAGGTGCCGGGCGGGGATCGCATCCCGTACGTGGTCGCCTATCATGAGATCATCGAAGCGCCGGGCGCGGTGGGCGAGTATCACCCAGATCGCTGCGACGTGATCTATGACGGGCGTATTTCCCCCGATTTCTATGGCTGGGTCTTTCCGCATGGGAAATCCGCCAGTGTCGGCATGGGCTCCATGGTCAAGGAGGTCGATCTCAAGAAGGCCACGGCGGCGCTGCGCGAGGCGAGCGGGCTGGCCGGATGTGAAACGATCCGCCGCGAGGGCGCGCCCATTCCGCTTAAGCCGCTAGACCGGTGGGACAACGGCAAGGACGTGGTGCTGGCGGGTGATGCCGCCGGAGTTGTCGCACCAAGTTCGGGCGAGGGGATCTATTACGCCATGGCCGGGGGGCGCGTGGCCGCCACGGCTGCGGCGGCCTGTCTGGCCTCGGGGCGCGTGAAGGATCTGCGGCTGGCCCGACAGCTTTTCATGCGCGAGCACAAGACGGTGTTCCGGGTGCTGGCGTCTATGCAGAATGCCTATTACAAGTCCGACGAGCGGCGTGAACGGTTCGTGTCGCTGTGTCACGACATCGACGTGCAGCGTCTGACGTTCGAGGCTTACATGAACAAGAAGCTGGTCAAGGCCCGTCCGATGGCGCATCTCAAGATCGGGTTGAAGAACCTCGCGCATCTCACCCGACTGGTGCCGGCGGCCTATACATGACGGTGATGATCCCCACATGGGTCGGCGGCGATCTTGTCGCCGTCGAAAAGCTCGAGGCCCATCGCCGCGGCCTGCGGCACAAGGCGATTTCGGTTTTCGTAATGCATGGGAAAGAGGTGCTGATCCAGCGCCGGGCGCTGGGCAAGTACCACACGCCGGGGCTTTGGGCGAATACCTGTTGTACCCATCCTCATTGGGGTGAAGAGGCCATGGCCTGCGCCGAGCGGCGGCTTGACGAAGAGCTGGGTCTGACCGGCCTGCCCCTGCAATTCCGCGACCGCGTGGAATACCGCGCCGATGTGGGCGGCGGCCTGATCGAGCACGAGCTTGTGGACATTTTCGTCGCCGAGGTCGCGACGCAGGTCGCGCCGCGTCCCAATCCCGACGAGGTCATGGACACCGCCTGGATCCCGCTTGACGAGCTTGCCGCGCGCACACGGGCAACGCCCGAGCAATTTACGCCGTGGCTGCGCATTTATCTTGAAAAGCACGCCAAACAGATCTTTGCCTGACGCCTGAAAAGCCGGGAAACCGCGCCCGGTTTGATATGCATCAAGTCGCAGGGCTGTCCTAGCTGTCAACATTTATTGACAGTACGGAGGACAATATGCGACTGGCGCTCATTCACCCGAATTATCATTCCGGCGGCGCGGAGATCGCCGGGAACTGGCCACCCGCCTGGGTCGCGTATATCGCGGGCGCACTGAAATCCGCAGGCTTCGACGACATCCATTTCATCGACGCGATGACCAATGATCTTAGTGATGAGGCCATTGCCGCACATTTGGTCGAGCTTCAGCCCGACGTGGTTGGCACCACTGCCATCACGCCGTCGATCTATAAGGCCGAGCGGGTTCTGCAACTGGCGAAAGAGACCTGTCCCGGCGTTCTGACTGTGCTCGGCGGCGTTCATGCGACCTTCATGTTCAAGCAGGTGCTGAGCGAGGCGCCGTGGGTCGACGTGATCGTGCGCGGGGAGGGCGAAGAGATCATCGTCGAGCTGATCCGCGCCGTCGAAGAGGGGCGGTATTTCGAGGACAGGCGCCGGATCAAGGGTCTCGCTTTTCTGGACGGAGGCGAGATCGTGGCCACGCCTGCCGCGGCGACAGTCAAGGATCTCGACGGGATTACGCCGGACTGGTCGCTGCTGGAATGGGACAAATACATTTACGTGCCACTCAACACCCGCGTGGCGATCCCCAACATGGCAAGGGGATGTCCCTTTACCTGTTCTTTCTGCTCGCAATGGAAATTCTGGCGCGATTACCGCGTGCGCGATCCCAAGGCAGTCGTTGACGAGATCGAAACCCTTGTGACCGAGCATGGCGTGGGCTTTTTCATTCTCGCCGATGAGGAACCGACGATCAACAAGCGAAAGTTTACTGAGTTCTGTAATGAATTGATTGCGCGCGAACTGCCGGACAAGGTCAAGTGGGGCATCAACACGCGCGTCACGGATATCATGCGTGACAAGAAGGATCTGGCGCTCTGGCGCAAGGCCGGGCTGGTGCATGTGAGCCTCGGAACCGAGGCCGCGGCGCAGATGAAGCTGGATCTGTTCAACAAGGAAACCAAGGTGAACGAGAACCGCGAGGCGATCCGCCTGCTGCGCGAGGCCAATATCTTTACCGAGGCGCAGTTCATCGTGGGCCTCGACAACGAGACCGAGGAGACGCTGGAAGAAACCTATCGCTTCGCCCGCGAATGGAACCCGGATCTGGCCAACTGGTCGATGTACACGCCATGGCCTTTTACACCGCTTTTTCAGGAGCTTGGTGACAAGGTCGAGGTGTTCGATTTCGAAAAGTACAATTTCGTCACGCCGATCATGAAGCCCGAGGCGATGGACCGTGCGCGGTTGCTGGACCGGGTGATGCACAACTATCGCCGCTTTTACATGATCAAGGCGCTTTTTCATTATCCGTGGCGCGGTACGGGGTTCCGGCGGAAATATCTGCTGGGCTGCCTGCGGGCCTTTGCGAAGGCGGGCTTTGCGCGGACCTTCTACGATCTGGGCAAAGTCGGCTACTGGGGGCCGCAATCGAAGAAGAAGGTGGATTTCCACTTTGACGATACCCGCCAGATCGCCGAGGCGCAGATGGCCGATTGGGAGGCGATGGCCGACCGCAAGAAGAAAGCCGCCGAGCGCAAGGCGGCGGTGCGCGATCAGGTCAAGGCGGAAAAGGCGCGGCTGGCGGCCCTTCAGGCCGACGCGCGGGCATGCGGCGGACCGAGTACGGCGGCGGAATGAGAGATTTTTCCGACACAAGCCGTGCCGTCATTGGCCCCAACGCGATCCTGCAATGCCGGCCCGCGTTGGAGGCGCTGGTCGGGCCGGCCCTGACCCGCCGCACTTTTGCCAAGGCCGGGCTTTCCAGGTATCTCGACGACCCTCCCAGCGCCATGGTCCCACAAACCGAGGTGACCGCGTTGCATCGCGCCATTTTAGAGGGGCTTTCCCAGCCTGAGGCCGAGCGGGTCATCCGAGATGCCGGCAGACGTACCGGGGCTTACATCGTGCAGAACCGCATTCCACGACTGGCCCGCCTCATACTTCGCGCTTTGCCCGCGCGCCTCTCCGGACCGGCCCTTTTGCGGGCGATCGAGCGAAATGCCTGGACCTTTGCGGGCGATGCAGATGTGTTCCAGGAGTCCGGCCCGCCGATGCGGCTGGCCATTCTGGGTAATCCTCTCGCTGTAGGGCGGTGCGACTGGCATTGCGCCGTGCTTCAGTCGATGTTTCAGGCGCTCGTTAGCCGCCGGGCGCATGTGCGCGAAAGCGGCTGCTGCGCCCGGGGTGATCCGGCCTGTATTTTCGAGATCTCACTTTAGCCGTCAGGCGACGGCGGCGTTCGGCAGAACCGTTTTGATCCGCGGGACGACGTCATCGACATTGCCTGCGATGACCGCCCCAGCGCGCTGCAGCAGGTCCGCCTTGGCGGTCGCCGAACCTGTACCGAAGACCGACAGCGTGCCCGCGTGGCCCATGCGGCGGCCCTGCGGCGCATGGCGCCCGACGATCAGCGCGACGACCGGCTTGCCGTAATCGCCCGTGGCGAGGTATTCGGCAGCGTCTTCTTCTTCGCGTCCGCCCATTTCCCCGATCAGGATCACCGCGTCGGTGTCGGCGTCATCCTTGAAAAGCTTGAGGCAGTCGACGAACCCAAGGCCGTGCAGGCTGTCGCCGCCGATGCCGACGGTGGTCGATTGACCCAGGCCTGCGGCGGAACATTGCGACACCACTTCGGAGGTGAGAGAGGCCGCGCGTGATGCGATGCCGATGCGGCCGGGCAGCGCGTAGCGTGTCGGCATGACGCCGATCTTGCATTGCTCTGGCGTCAGGATGCCCTGGCTGTTCGGACCGATCAGGACCGACTTGGACCCTTCCAGGGCTGCTTTTACGCGCGCCATGTCATGCTGCGGCACGCGCTCGGTCACGCAGGTGATGACGCCGATCTCGGCCTCGATGGCCTCGATCATGGCCGCGCCCGCCTTGACAGCCGGCACGATCACGAGGCTCGCGTTTGCGCCGGTTTTCGCCTTGGCCTCGTCGACCGAGCCGAAGACGGGCAGGCCGAGATGTTCTGTCCCCGGCTTGAACGGATTGACGCCAGCGACATAGGTGGTGCCATAGCGCATGGCCTGATGCGTGTAGAAGGACCCGGCGCGTCCGGTCATGCCCTGCACGAGAACCTTGGTGGAGTTGTCGACAATGATCGCCATGGTGTCTCTTTCCCTCCCTTAGCTGGCCAGCGCAATCGCGCGCGCCACCGCGTCGGACATCGTGTCCACGACCTCGACCGGCAAGCGGTGTTCCTTGAGGATCGCAAGCCCCCGATCGGCGTTCTGGCCCGAGATGCGCGCTACCAGCGGCACCTTGCGCTTGGCATGACCATAGGCGACCGAGACGCCTTCGGCCACCGTATCGCCCAGAGTGATGCCGCCACCATGCACATTGAGCAGGATGCAGCGCACGTTCGGGTCGCTGAGCAAGAGTTGCACGCCTTTGGCGATCTTAAGGCTGGTCGCGGTGGTCCGGATATCCATGAAGTTGGCGGGCCGTCCCTTGGCCTCGATGATCATGTCATGCATGGCCAGACCAAGGCCCGCACCGTTGACGACGACGCCGATCGTGCCGTCGAGCTTGACCATGTTGATGTCGTTGGCCTGCGCTTCAGCTTCGATGGCGTCGCGATGTTGCAGATGTGCGAACTCTTCGAATTCCGGATGCCGGAAGACGGCATTGGGATCAAGCGCCGCCTTTGCGTCGGCGGCAATCCAGTCGCCCCTGCGCGTTTTGGCCAGCGGATTGACTTCGGCCAGGGTCAGTTCGTTTTCGATAAAGCCCTTCCGCGCGGCAAAGGCCAGGTCGACGACCGCATCCTCGCCCATGCCGTGCTCGGACAGAAACGCTTTGATCTTCTTGCGCTCCTCGGGGGTATCTTCGCCTATGATCGTGGTGCCGTAGACGGTGTCGTCCATCCGCGCGCGCTCTTCGAATTCCACGCCGCCCTTTTCCGAGGCCAGCAGCATCACGCCCCCCGTCGCCGAGTCGAGCGCCAGCGCAAGATAGAAATTATCGACGATATCGAGCGCCGCCTCGACATAGACGGACTGCACGATCTCGCCGCGCGGGCCGGTCTGGTCTGTCACGAGCACATGGCCCAGAAGCCGCTCGACCTCGGCGCCGACGGCGCTGGGCGTGTCGACAATCTTGACCCCCCCGGCCAGGCCACGACCCCCCGCGAGGATCTGGGATTTCACGACGTAGCGCGAGGTGTTGAGCCGGGCGCAGAGCGTTTCCGCATCATTGGACGAGCGGGCCAGAAAGCCAGGTGGAATCGGCACGCCGTATTTCGCAAGCAGCTCCTTGGAGCGGTATTCCGGCAACAGCATGTCGTCCTCCCCCGATTGCGTTCTCTTGGTATTTGGTATACCACAGGTGTTCGGCCTGTCAATGAATCTGGCCAAGGTCATGCTAATCGTTTATGCAAAAAATCCCGAGACATAAATGACATGAGCGCCCGTGTGCTGAGCCTCAAGGATCTTCACTTTCTGACGGCGCTTGCGCGACAGAAACACTTTGCACGCGCCGCCGAGGAATGCGGCGTGTCACAGCCCGCGTTTTCCATGCGGATCAGCAAGCTGGAAGAGCATTTGCAGACCAAGATCGTGCGGCGCGGCAATCGCTTCGAAGGGCTGACGCCGGATGGCGAATCCATCGTGCGCCACGCGCTGCAGATCCTCGAGGACGTCAAGCGGCTTGAGCGGGAATTCAGCACCGAGCCGGGGGATGTGACCGGCGTCCTTTCACTGGGCGTGGTGCCCACGGCCGCGGCCTTCGGGGCGCGTCTGATCAAGCGTTTGCGCGAAAGCAATCCGGGGATCACGGTCAAGCTCAAATCGACGTCGTCGCTTTCGATCCTGCACGGGATCGAAGAAGGTACGTTCGACGCCGGTGTCACCTATACCGAGGCCGTGGACGAACAATCGCTCGACGTTCAGCACGTGCACGAAGAGGAATACGTGCTACTTGCGCCCGCCGACATGGTCGCCGCCGACATCACCGAGATCACCTGGAAGGATGCCAGCCGCCTGCCGATGTGCTTGCTGGAACCGGGGATGCAGAACCGGCGCATCCTTGACTCAGTGTTTTACGAGGTGGGGGTTCAGCCGCAGGTGGTGGCCGAGCTGTCGGGCCTGACGGCAGGGGTGGTCATGGCAATCCAGGGCGCGGCGGCGACCATCGTGCCGCGAGGTGTGGTCGAGGCGATCGGCGCGCTCGAAGCGGTGCGGGTTGTGTCGCTGACCGATCCGGTGGTGCGCAAGTCGCTATGCCTCGTCACGCCCAACCGTGGTCCGGGTCTACGCACGATCAAGGCGCTGAAGCAAGCGGTGCAATAAGCCAAGCTTATCGCGGTTTCGTGCATTTCGATTTTGGTATACCACAGCATTGCGTTACGGTTCCGCCAAATTCGGAGGGAACAAATGGCACTCGACGACCGCACGGGAATCTGGAAATCCGGCAAGGGAAAGGGGCGCCACACGCCCAAGGGCCGGCAGCTTGAAGATCAGGCATGGGAGGAGGTTCGCGCGCTTCTGGGCGACCGCCCGCGGCGGCGCGATCTGCTGATTGAATTCCTTCACCTTATTCAGGATGAATACGGCCATCTGAGCGCGGCGCATCTGCGCGCGCTTGGCGAGGAGATGCGCCTGGCGCAGGCCGAGATCTACGAGGTCGCGACATTTTATGCGCATTTCGATGTGGTCAAGGAAGGCGAGGTGCCGCCGCCCGCGTTGACGATCCGCGTCTGTGATTCGCTGGCTTGCGAACTGGCCGGTGCGCAGCAGCTCAAAGAAGCGCTGGAGGACGGCATGGACCCGAGCGAGGTGCGCGTGCTGCGCGCGCCTTGCATGGGGCGCTGCGACACGGCGCCGGTGCTGGAATTGGGTCACAACCATATCGACCATGCCACTATGACCAAGGTCGAGGCGGCCATAGCCGCCGATGACACACACGCGCATATCCCGGACTATGAGACGTTCGAGACCTACCGCGCGAATGGCGGGTACAAAAAGCTGGAAGAGCTTCGCACGGGTGGCGATTTCGAGACCGTGCAGCAAGAGCTTCTGGACAGCGGGCTGCGAGGTCTTGGCGGCGCGGGATTTCCGTCGGGCAAGAAATGGGGCTTTGTGCGGGCCGAGGCCGGGCCGCGTTACCTGGCCGTCAACGGCGACGAAGGCGAGCCGGGCACGTTCAAGGACCGCTATTACCTCGAGCGCACGCCGCATCTTTTCCTCGAAGGCATGCTGATCGCCGCTTGGGCGGTCGAGGCCGAGACCTGCTTCATCTACATGCGCGACGAATACCCCGCCGTGTTGGAAATCCTCGCGCGCGAGATCAAGGCGCTGGAAGAGGCAGGGATCGTAGAGCCGGGCCATATCGACCTGCGCCGTGGGGCAGGGGCCTATATCTGCGGCGAGGAAAGCGCGATGATCGAGTCGATCGAGGGCAAGCGCGGCTTGCCGCGCCATCGCCCGCCTTTCGTGGCGCAGGTCGGCGTTTTCAACAAGCCGACGCTGGTGAACAATGTCGAGACGCTTTACTGGGTCGCGCGCGTGCTGCGCGAGGGCAAAGAGATTTTGTCTGGCGTGGAAAAGAACGGGCGCAAGGGCTTGCGCTCCTACTCGGTGTCGGGGCGGGTGAAGAACCCGGGCGTGCATCTGCTGCCCGCCGGTTCGACCATCACCGACATCATCGAGGCCGCGGGCGGGATGCTCGATGGGCATACGTTCAAGGCCTATCAGCCGGGCGGACCGTCCTCGGGGCTACTGCCCGCACATATGGACGACGTGCCGCTTGATTTCGATACACTGCAACCTCACGGCTCTTTCATCGGCTCTGCCGCCGTTGTCATCCTGTCGGACAAAGACAGTGCAAAAGAGGCCGCGATCAACATGCTGAAGTTCTTCGAGGACGAAAGCTGTGGACAGTGCACGCCCTGCCGCGTGGGTTGCGAGAAGGCCGTCAAGCTGATGCAGGCGGATAAGTGGGATCAGGGCCTTCTGGAGGAACTGAGTCAGACCATGGTCGACGCGTCGATCTGCGGTCTGGGGCAGGCCGCGCCAAACCCGATCCGCCTGACCATGAAACATTTCCCGGACGAGGTGTAAGCCATGACCGACAAGATCAAATTCACGCTCGACGGCAAGGAAGTCGAGGCCGAGAAGGGCATGACGATCTGGGAAGTGGCGCATGGCCGGGGTCTTGTGATCCCGCATCTGTGCCATAAGCCCAGCCCAGGCTATCGCCCCGACGGCAACTGTCGCGCCTGCATGGTCGAGGTTGAGGGCGAGCGCACGCTTGTCGCCTCGTGCATCCGCGAGCCCAGCGAGGGCATGAAGGTTACCACCAACTCCGCCCGCGCCGAAAGCGCGCGCAAGATGGTGATGGAGCTTCTGGTCGCGGACCAGCCAGAGCCGGAAAAGGCGCATGACAAGTCGAGCCATCTTTGGGACATGGCCGAACTGAACGGCGTCACCCACAGCCGCTTTCCCAAGCTAGAAGAGGGTCGCGTGCCGCTTCTGGATGACAGCCACGTGGCGATGCGCGTCAATCTCGATGCCTGTATCCAGTGCAACCTGTGCGTTCGCGCCTGTCGCGAGGTTCAGGTCAACGACGTGATCGGCATGGCCGGGCGCGGGCATGACAGCTTTCCTGTCTTCGATTTTGACGATCCCATGGGCGAAAGCACCTGTGTGGCTTGCGGCGAGTGCGTTCAGGCGTGTCCGACGGGTGCGTTGATGCCTGCCACCGTCGTCGATGACGCGCAGGTGGGCGACAGCAAGGATTATGACGAAGAGGTTGAAAGCGTCTGCGCCTTCTGTGGCGTCGGCTGCCAGATCAGCCTCAAGGTCAAGGACGGCAAGGTGAAATATGTCGAGGGCATCAACGGCCCGGCAAATGAGGGGCGTCTTTGTGTGAAAGGCCGCTTCGGCTATGACTATATCCACCATCACCACCGCCTGACCAAGCCGCTGATCCGGCGGGACGATGCCCCTGCGAAGGGCCTGAACGTCGATCCCGACAACTGGCAGGAGTTCTTCCGCGAGGCCAGCTGGGACGAGGCGCTGGATCTGGCCGCCAAGGGCCTCAAGGGCCGGGGCCGCGAAGTGGCGGGCTTCGGCAGTGCGAAATGCACCAACGAAGAGGCCTATCTCTTTCAGAAGTTCATCCGTCAGGGCTTTGGCCACAACAACGTGGATCACTGCACGCGTCTTTGCCACGCCTCATCCGTGGCCGCGTTGATCGAGAACGTGGGCTCGGGCGCGGTGACGGCAACCTTCAACGAGATCGAGAATGCCGATGTGGCGATCATCATCGGCGCCAATCCGATCGAGAACCATCCCGTGGCCGCGACCTATTTCAAGCAGTTCACCAAGCGCGGTGGCAAACTGATCGTCATGGATCCGCGCGGCGTGGGGATGAAGCGCTTTGCGACCCATATGTTGCAGTTCAAGCCCGGCGCGGACGTGTCCATGCTCAACGCGATCATGAACGTGATCGTGGAAGAGGGGCTTTACGATCAGCAGTATATCGAGGCCTTCACCGAAAACTGGGAGGCCGAGAAAGCCCATCTGGCGCAGTTCCCGCCAGAGAAGATGGAGCCGCTTTGCGGGATTCCCGCCGAGACCTTGCGGCAGGTCGCGCGCGACTTTGCCACCGCGAAATCCGCGATGATCTTCTGGGGTATGGGCGTCAGCCAGCACATCCATGGCACCGACAATTCGCGCTGCCTGATTTCCCTGGCGCTGATGTGCGGGCAGGTGGGCCGTCCGGGCACCGGTCTGCACCCGCTGCGGGGGCAGAACAACGTGCAGGGCGCGTCAGATGCGGGTCTGATCCCGATGTTCCTGCCGGACTACCAGTCCGTGACCGACGACAACGTGCGCAAGGCGTTCACGGATGTCTGGGACACCGAGGATTTCTCGGCGCAGAAGGGCCTGACCGTGACCGAGATCATGGATGCGGTTCATGCGGGCGACATCAAGGCGATGTATGTGCTGGGGGAGAACCCGGCCATGTCCGACCCGGATGTGGAGCACGCGCGCGACGCGCTCGCCAAGCTCGATCACCTTGTGGTCCAGGATATCTTCATCACGGAGACGGCGAACTATGCCGATGTGATCCTGCCGGCCTCTGCGCTCTATGAAAAGTCGGGCACGGTGTCGAACACCAACCGGACGGTCCAGATGCTGCGCCCGGCGGTCAGCCCGCCCGGCGAGGCCAAGGAAGACTGGTGGATCGAGGTGGAACTGGCCAAGCGCTGCGGTTTGCCGTGGACGTACACACACCCGTCCGAGGTGTTCAACGAGATGGCGCTCAACATGCGCAGCCTCGATCACATCACCTGGGATCGGCTGGAGAAAGAGGCGGTCACCTATCCGTCGCTCAGCCCGGAAGACCCGGGGCAGTCGGTGGTCTTCGGCGACAGCTTCCCACGGCCCGACGGGCGCGCTCGCTTTACCCCGGCGAGCGTTATTCCCCCCGACGATCTGCCCGATGCGGACTATCCCATGGTACTGACCACGGGACGGCAGCTTGAGCATTGGCACACAGGCTCCATGACCCGGCGCGCGACGGTGCTTGACGCGGTAGAGCCCGAAGCGAACTGTTCGCTGCATCCCGCGACCCTGCGCAAGATGGGCGTGGAGCCGGGCGAGTTCGTGCGGCTTACCACCAAGCGCGGCTCCATCGAGATCATGGCCCGGGCCGACCGCGCCATTGCGCCCGACATGGTGTTCCTGCCCTTCGCCTACGTGGAGGCGGCGGCCAATATCCTTACGAACCCGGCGATTGATCCCTACGGAAAGATCCCAGAGTTCAAGTATTCGGCTGTCCGGGTCGAGCCGGTGGATCAGAGCGCTGTCGCGGCGGAATAGGGCAGAGGGAAGAGACATTGAAACGGACCGGAAAATTCGAAATTTCCGGTCCGTTTTCTTTGCGGAAAAACGTTGGCGCGCGCCTTAGCCCGTGTTGCGCAGCCCCGACGCCACTCCGTTGATCGACAGCAGGATGCCGCGATTGACAAGTTCGCCGTCATTGCCGGCGCGGGCGCGTTTCATCATCTCGATCTGGATGTGATTAAGCGAATTGAGATACGGCGTACGATGCGGGACCATGCCCCCTTCGGCCATGGCCTCGGCCGCGAGAACGGGATGGCCGATGATGCTTTCCAACGCTTTCACGGTCACGTGCCACTCTTCGGTGATCCGTCCGAAAATCCGATCGCGCAAGTCCTTGTCCTGCACGAGATCTGCATAGCGGGCGGCGATAGTCAGGTCACTTTTGTTGATGATCAACTCGATCTTCTGGATCAGCGCATGGAAGAAAGGCCAGTCTCGGTATAGTTTTGCCAGCTTGTCGAGGCCGGGCTCGCCCGTTTCGTCTTGCCATTTCGCCACCGCCGTGCCGAAGCCGTACCATCCCGGTAGCATGATCCGACACTGGGCCCAGCTGAACACCCACGGGATCGCCCGTAGCGCGGTGATATCGCGATTGCCTTTGCGCGAGGCCGGGCGCGAGCCGATATTGAGAGACGATATTTCGTTGATGATCGTCGTGGACCAGAAGAACTCCTCGAAGCCCTCGGTGCCGAAGACGAGATCGCGATACGCGTCGAAGGCGTGACCCGACAGCGTGTTCATGATCTCGATCGTGTCCTCCTCGGGAAGGTTTTGACCGGGCAGAAGCGAGGCTTCCATAGTTGCCGAGACTAGGGTTTCGAGATGGGCATAGCCGATCTCGGCATGACTGTAGCGCGACGAGATGACCTCGCCCTGTTCGGTCAGGCGGATCTGGCCGTCGACCGCGCCGGGGGGCTGCGCGAGAATTGCCTCGCGCGCGGGTCCGCCACCGCGGCCAACCGATCCGCCGCGTCCGTGAAACAGGCGCAGGCGAATGCCGTATTCCTTGAACAGCTCGACGAAGTTCTGCTCGGCCTGGAACAGCTCCCAGTTCGAGGTGACATAGCCGCCGTCCTTGTTGCTGTCCGAATAGCCCAGCATGACCTCTTGTGTCTTGCCCTGACCATCCACGATCCGCCGATATTCTGGTATCTCGAAAAGATCGCGCATGATCTCGGGGCCGTTCTGAAGGTCTGCTATGGTTTCGAACAGCGGCACGATGGCGACCGGGCATTGTCCGTCGCGGGTCAGAATGCCCGCCTCTTTCAACAGCACGCAAAGCTCCAGCACGTCGGATGGCGATTGCGCATTGGAAATGATCGACGTGGCGATGGCGCCGGGGCCGAACCGGTCGACGATGTGCTTGGCGCGGCGGAAGATCGCGAGCTCTTTCTCGGTCTGCTCGGAATAGCTCCAGAACGGCCGGATGAGCGCCCGCGGCGATGTCAATTCCTCGATCAGGCAGGCGCAGCGCTCTTCCTCGGCCTTGTCCAGATAGTCCTTGCCCGGATGAATGGCTTCGAACATCTCGGCGATTGTTGCCTCATGGACGCTGGCGTTCTGGCGCAGATCGACGCTGGCAAGGTGAAAGCCGAAGGCGCGCGTTTTGCGCCGCAGTTTCAGCAGTCGTCCGTCGGCAATCCGCGCGCCCCGGTTGGCCCGCAGCGACCGGTCGATCACGTCGAGATCGGCGAGAAACTCGGCGGGGCTGGCATAGGGGTCTGCGGTGCGCCCGGCGCGCGGTGCAAGCGCCTTCGGGTTGATGTCCTTGAGGGTCGAGACAAGCCGCGCGTAAATCAGCATCAGGATGCGGCGATATGGTTCGTCTTCGCGATGGGTCGACGTGTCAAAGGATCGCTCAGCGAGTGTTGCGGCCTCCTCGCTGACACTGACGACGCGGGTCGAGATCGACAGTTCTGACCCCAGCGTGTGCACCTCTTCGAGATAGTGCCGGATCACATGGCCGGATTGGCGGTTGAAGGTCTTTTCCAACGTCTCGGCGGTGACATTGGGATTACCGTCCCGGTCGCCGCCGATCCAGGTGCCGATCCGCAGAAAAGCCGGTACATCGGCGGCATCGGTCCGCCCCTTGAGCCCGGTCAGCAGCGTTGCATGAAGCTTCGGAACCGCCTCGAAGAAAGTGTGATCGAAATAGGCAAGACCATTTGTGATTTCGTCGTCCACTGTCAGCTTGCTTCGGCGCAGCAGATGGGTTTGCCACAGAACTTCGATCTCACGCTCGATTTCACGGTCGATCTCGTCGGTTGCTTTGCTGACGATTTGCGCCTGACTGCGCTGATCGAGCATTTTGGTGATGGCGAATTCCGAGCGCATGGTGCTTTGGCGGCGGATCTCGGTCGGGTGCGCGGTGAGGATCGGGCTGACCAGCGCACTGTCGAAGAATTCGGCCATCGCGGTTTCCGAGATGCCCTTTTCGCGCAACAGTTTGATCGTGCTGAGGAGCGTCGCCACCGGCGCTCGGCGATGCTGCAGCAGCGTCTCCTCGTCCTGTGCGATATTCAGAAGATGGAGGAAGTAGGTAAAGGCGCGCAACACCTGAAGCGTGAGATCCTCGGGCAGGGCCGAGATCACCTCTTCAAGCGTGGCATAGGCGTCAGCGTTTCCGGTCTTGTGATATTCGATCGAGCAAAGTCGGATTTTCTCGACCACGTCGAAAGCCCGGTCGCCCTCCTGTTCCTGCAGGACCCGTCCCAACAATCGACCGAGGAAGCGAATGCTTTCCAGCGCGTCAGAGCCCGCCTGTGTCTCCACATCGGAATGGTCGGTGTCCATCGTTCGTCTCCCTGCGCCGCAAAATACCAGATCTTTCATGTTAGCGCCAAAAATGGCGATGTCACTTACGCCGGATGCCACAGAGACGAAAGGATGTGTCGCGGCGGGCAGGGCGCCCGCCGCTGGATCGGCTTGATTTCTTCTTACCCGATTGCTTTGAGGACGGCTTCTCCGAGGCCTGCGGGGCTTTCGGCGACTGTGATGCCTGCGGATTTCATGGCTTCGA
>NZ_SJEY01000007.1 GCF_004761875.1 Roseovarius aestuariivivens | reverse complement strand
CTCGTTCGCGCACTTCAGGGGAATACTTGTTCGTTGTCTTGCTCATGATGCTCCATCCTACTCAGGAGTTGGAGCCTCCGGCAAACCCGGCGCGGTTCACTCAGCAAGCCGAGAATTGGCATGAAGCCGAACTCAGCCTCGAAAAGCCTCAGCCCGAGACCGGCACCGAGTACAACAAGCGGAACCGTGGCCAGGATAATGGCAGGCCGGCGGAACGAGTTGAATTGCGCGATGAGGAGCACGACGATTACCGCGAGACAAAGCGGCATGTTGGCGGCCAAGGCCGCGCGCCCCTCGCCGGATTGCACGAGGATCCCGTCGAATTCGATGGAATGGCCAGGCGGCAGATCGGCGCGGAGCGTATCGATTTGGTTCGCGATGAGTGGTGCCATATCCTCGGCCCCCATGAGTTCCGAGCGCCCTTCGATGGTGACGGTACGCGTCAGGCCCTCACGCTCGATCCGGCCAAAGCCGGACTCGAGCCGGACATCGGCGACCTGCATCAGCGGTACGATCTGTCCGCCCGCCCCGAAGACGGAGAGGGTGCGGATGCGGTCGAGATCGGTCCGCTCGCCATTCACGGCGCGGGCGATGATCGGAATAACATCGTCCCCTTCGCGGTATTCCGACACTGGTCGCCCCGAAAAATAAGCGGAAAGAGAGCGTGCGACATCGGCGGAGGCGACGCCGGCGCGCCGGGCGCGCGTCTGGTCGACCTCTACCACCATGCGGGGCACGCGGTTTTCCCAGTTCTGGCGGATATCGCGCGCGCCCGGAACGGTTGCTATGATGTCTTCGACCCGGCCGGCGGTTTCGTAGATGAAGGCGCGATCCGGCCCCTTGACCTGCACCTTGAGAATCGCGCTGTCGGTCGGCCCGAGAAACATTCCCGTGACGTGGGCCTTCAGGTGACCGAAGTCCCTTGCAAAATGGTTGCGCAGCTCGTCCATCGCCCGTGTGACATTGCCCGGGTCGTCGACATTCAGGATCAGCACCGCGCGGTTCGGGGCGGGATCGACCGGCGTGAGAGACAGCACGAAGCGCGGCCCGCCGAAGCCGACATAGGCGGCATGATCTTCCAGCCAGTCGAAGCGGTCTTCGGTCAGGGTGGGCAGCAGCGCCTCGACCTCGGCCTTGGTCGCGGTCGTGGTGACGTCGGTGGGCAGGTAGATATAGGTGATGATCTGCGCGCGGTCGCTGTCGGGAAAAAAGCTTTGTGGTGCGGTCGCGACAAGGGCCGCGCCGCCCGCCAGCCCGGCCAGCATGATGCCGACAAAGACCAGACGGGCCTTCAGGAGACGCTCGATCAAAAAGCCGTACCCGCGATTGAGCGGATCGAACATGCGTTCGTAATAGGGGCGCGCGCCCTTTGTTTGCGCCTCGGCGAAGCGGTGGGACAGCACCGGTGTGACGGTCATCGCCAGAAGCCAGGAAATCGACAGGGTGATCGCGATCACGATCGAGATCGACCGGGTATATTCGCCGGCCACGTGTTCGGCCAACATCAGCGGAAGGAAAACGAGCACGGTGGTCGCCGTCGAGGACAAAAGCGGTAGAGACAAGGCACGCCCGACGCCCTTGAGTGCGGTATCGCGATCCTCGCCCTGTGACAGGCGGGTCTTGTAATCCTCGGCCACCACGACGCCCGCATCGACCAGAAGGCCCAATGCGATGACAAGCGTCGCAAGGCTCATCCGTTCAAGCGGCAGGCCGAGAAAGCCCATCACCGCAAGGGTCGACAGCATCACAATGGGCACGATGGCGCCGACGATCAGGCCGGTCCTGAGACCGAGAAGCAGCACGACCACCATCAGCACGATGCCGAGCGTCTGCAGCACATTGAGGGTCACGCCGAATACCGCGCGTTCCACCTGATCGGCCTGGAAGGTTATGATGTCGAGCGTCATACCGACGGGCAGGCTTGTCTCGATCTCGTCGAGCCTTTCCGCGATCCGGGGGCCGAGATCGAGGACGTTGTTCCCGTCCTGCATCGCGATGGCCAGAACGATCGCGGGATCGCCGTTGTAATAGGCGGACCGAGGTGCGGGATCGACCGGTTTGCGTTCGATGCTGGCGATATCGCGCAGGGGCAGTTGCCCGCCGTCGGGAAGCGAAATCAGCGTCTCGCCGATCTCGCCTACGCTGCGATAATCGCCCGTCGGCTCGATCATCAAGGTGCGTGGACCAAGATCGATCTGGCCACCGGGCCGGATGATGTTCTGGTTTGCAAGGGTTGCGGCAATCGCGTCGGGGTTCAGACCCAGTTGAGCCAGCCGCGCGTTCCGCGTTTCGATATAGACGCGCTCGGGCTGCAGGCCCTCGACGGAGACGCTCTTGACGCCTGCCACGGCGTAGAGCCTGTCGCGGATGTGATTGGTCATCTCGCCCAGTTCCGCAAGATCGTGATCGGGCGAGCGCAGGGCCGCAGTGACAACGGCCACGTCCCCGACATCGTCGGCGACGACAGGCGGGTTCGCCCCGTCCGGCAGATCCTGCCGCGCCCGCGCAACCTCGTTCCTCAGATCATCCCAGATCTGGTCCAGGTCGAAATAGCGGTCATGGATCTCTACGTGGATGATCGATGTGCCGGGCAGCGACGAGGACCGGATTTCCTCGACCTCGGGCAGGCGCCGGATGGCGCGTTCGAGAGGTTTGGTGACAAGCTGTTCGATACGTTCGGGCGACAGGCCGGGATAGCTGGTCGTGACGATCGCTTCGCGGATCGTGATCTGCGGGTCTTCCTGCGCGGGCAGCGTCACGTAGCTGTAGGCGCCGAACCCCATCAGAACAGCCACGATGAAGAAGACAAGCCTTTGGAAACGGGAGGCAAACTGCGTCAGCATGGCGGATCCTCAGTCGTCGTAGCGCGTGATGCCGGTGTCCCGAAGGGTCACCGCCATACCATCTGAGAGAAATGGAACGCCGCGGGTCGCCACGATCTCTCCGCGAGAGAGCCCTTTCGAAATCAGTGCGGTCTGACCTTCGGTGCGCGTCAGCGTGACGGCGCGGCGGTCAAGCATTCCGGTCGCCCGGTCGAAGACGAACACGTAACGCGCCGGTCCTTCGCCCATCAGCAACGCCTGAATGGGGACCGAGAGCGCGTCCGACCTTGGCGTTGCCTCGCGCAGAAGAAGTGCCGCCTCCACGCTTGTGCCTGACCGCAACTGTCCGGTTCCATCGGACAGCGAAAGGGACACGGGAAACCCCGACGAGCCGGTTGCCCGCGCTCCGATCTCTGTCAGCTTTGCGGTGAGGGTTGTGTTCGATCCGTCGAGTAGCCGGATCTTGTGTTCGGTGCCGAGGCGCAGCTTTGAAATAATCGTGGCGGGCACGGTCACCGCAACCTCGAAGCTGCCGCCATTGCTTTGAATATCGAGCACGGGCTCGCCGGCGCGGACGGTTTGCGCGGGTTCGGCCAGACGGGCGGCGACGCTGCCCGCGTAGGGCGCGTGCAATGTGGCGTCGGCAAGGCGGTCTTCGGCCTGATCAATGCCTGCCTGAGCGACACGCTGACGGCTGAGCGCGGCGTCGAGCGATGCGGTCGCGCTTTCCAAGACGGTCTCGGCCACAACCCCCCGCTCGAAAAGCGCCTTTTGCCGCTCCAGCGCTTGGCGCGCCTCGTCCAGCCGCGCGGTCGCCTCGATCAGGGCCGCTTCGCGTTCTTGCAGCGCAAGTTCCAGAAGATGCGTGTCGATGCGGGCGAGAATATCGCCGGCCTCGAAATGATCTCCGATAGTGACGGTGATCTCGGAAATGCGTCCTTCGACCTCGAAGGCCAGAGGCGTGCGTTCGGCTGCTCGCAGCTCGCCCGGAAGGGTGCGAATGAATGTCCCGTCGGACGCCGAAACCTTGGCCCAGTCGATGACGCGCGGCGGGGGCGTGCGTGTTTCCCGTGTGGCGGTGACCGGCGTGGGGAATGCGAGCGCGCCGTTTCGGGCAGCCGGTGGCAGCGCCGCGCCAATAGCATGTACCACGCGGTAGAGAGTTGCCGAGCGCAACGCCTCGGCGGCGTCGGGCACATTGCGATAGGGCCCGGCCAGAAGCAGGCCGGGCAGCAGAAGCGCCACAAGCGCCGCCTGCGCAAGGCCGAGCCCGATGGCCAGGCCCGGCGCGCCGCCGGCGTTCGTGGCGCGTCCGAGGGAGAAACGCAGCGCACCCGCGGCCCAGATCGCCAGCCCCGCAAGCCCCGCGATGGGGCCAAGCAGCAGACCTGCAATGACAGCGCCAAGCACCAGAAGAACCCCAATGGCCGCGCGAGGCACGCCGGCGCGCCATGCGAGGACGACCGCGAAAGCGGCGAGTGCTGGAAGGGCGAGATCGAAGGTCATCCGTGCCTTTCATCGAGATCATATGCCCACGCCCCGATCGTGGAGCGGCGCGTTGGCGGGTGTGATCTTGACACTAGGTTGCAACCGGTTCCTCACAATGGTCCTATATGGAACGTAGTGTTTCACTTATGGAACGGTCATGCCCGACGACATCACAAGCCTCGACGATTTGCGGTATCTGCACATGTTGCACGAGGCCGGCAGCCTGAGCCACGCCGCGCGCCGCTTTGGCGCATCCAAAGCCACGCTTTCCCGCGCGCTTGCGCGGCTTGAAGAAAAGGCCGGGATGCCCCTTTTCGATCGTTTGTCGACGGGCCTGCGCCTGACGCAGGCCGGGGAACAGCTTTTGCCGGCGGCGCAGGATGTCGTTCAGGCCGGAAGCCGCGCCGAGGATATCCTGCGCAGCGCGCTGGAAGAGCCGGCAGGCCCGCTGCGGATCGCGGCCAGCGCGATGTCGGCCCAACACCTTGTCGGGCCTGCAATCGCCGAAATGAGCCGACGTCATCCCAAGGTCGAGGTCATGGTCGAGATCACCGCCGCCGGGCCCGATCCGCTTGAGAAGGACCTCGATCTTGTGCTGCGGCTGGACCGGCCCGATACGCCGCATCTGATCGCGCGGCGCATCGTCGGGTCGCGCTTTCGTCTTTACGGGCCTGCGGGCGCGCAGGCGCGGCACGATCTGACCGACCCCGACGCGATTGGCCGGATGGGCCGTGTCGTTGTCGCGGTGCCGGGCTCTCCCGCCACATGGGCCGTGAAAAACGGTGACGGTGAGCATTTCGTCTTTGATCAGCGACCCATCGCACGGGTCGGCGATCCGACCGTCGCTTTGGGCATATTGCGGGCCGGTGCGGGCGTCGCGTTCCTGCCGGCCACCTTCGGAGAGCCGCGCGTCGACAGCGGGGAGTTCGTTCGCGTTCTGCCCGGGTTCGAGGGCGAGATGGCCGAGATTTTCGCGACTTTCCCGCCCAAAAGGGCCTCTATTCCAAGTGTGCGTGCCTTTATCGACATTCTGGTCTCACAAGCCCCGCGCGCATGAGCCCTGCTGTGGCAGCCTGCATATCCATGGTGGAAATGCAGACCGGGCGCCTTGGCGGGCCTGATGGTGTTCCGCCAGATCAGTCTGATCTTCACGCCGTGAGCCGCCCCTGGTGGTGCGAAAGGGGAACGGCGCGTTTCAATAAGTCTCCTTCAAAACCGCGCTGACAGCACGAGATCACACCCACGCAGGCAGAGCGGCGGCAGCGCGGAGCATCACCGTCGCTGACGGGTGTCTGTGCTTGGCCGGAGAGGCCGCGGGATTTGGAGACTGAGCATGACGACACGAAAGCCGCGACCGGACCTGCCGGACCCAGACCGCGCGACCACAGGGGACGAGTGTCTGTCGTCGCGCCGGTCGCGTGTTACGCGACGTGCCGCGTGGGTGGTGCCGAAATGGTTCGGGTCGCTTGTTGTCTTGTGCCTTGTTGTCGTCCTACCAACCGGGCCCGGCGGCGCGCAGGTTTTCGGGCTTTCGGCTCAGCCACAGCGCGCGGCCACCGAGACATCCGATCCTCTGGGCCGGGACACACCGCGCGGCCTTGTAAAAGGGCTGATCGCGGCGCTTGCGGCCGAGGATTACGACAGGGCCGCACGTTACTTTCAGGGCGGGACCGGCGTCGGCATCCCGGCTTGGAGGTTGCCGATGATCAAGACCGCGCTGAATTCAGCCGGTGCCCTGAAGACGTCGCGCGATCTCAGCCTGCAACCCGAAGGCGCCTTGGACGACGGTCTTGGGGCGGATCTGGAACAGATCGGCACGCTTGGGCAGGGTGAAGGGGAGGAGCCGCTGCTGGCGCGCCGCATCGAGGGCGATGAGGGCATGATCTGGCTGGTCGCCACGGAAACCGGGCAGGTCCTGTCCCGGTGGCGCGCCGGTAGCGCCGAGAACGCGACGCTGCTTCGGTATTTGGTGGGGTGGCTGCCGCCCGGCCCAAGCATCGGGGGTGTTCCGATCCGGGACTGGGGGCTTCTGATGGCTTTGGCCGATGTGTCCTTTGCCGTGGCGCACGGTCTGATGCTGACGCGGCGTTGGCTGGTCCGATTGCTCGGGCGGCGGGCCGAGGGCGGCCGGTTTTCGCGCTTCGTCTCGGCCTCGGAGCCGCCGCTGAAGCTTTTGGTCGCAGCGGTGATCTTTTCGCTCTGCGCCGGGATGCTCGGCGTGTCGCTTGTTGCCCGTTATCAGAGCATTTGGATCGTCGAACTGGCGGCATGGTTCGCGGCGGCCTGGTTTGTCTGGCGACTGATCGATACGATGGCCGATGCCACGCTTGCCCGCATGTCGCGCCACGGCGCGATCTCGGCCTATTCTGCGGTGATGTTTTTCTCGCGCCTGGCAAAGGTCGTGGCCGCCGGAATATTCTTGGCTGTCGCGCTTCGGGCGCTTGGCGTCGACATCACCGCCGGTCTGGCGGCGCTGGGGGTGGGCGGTCTGGCACTGGCTTTCGGTGCGCAGAAGCTGATCGAAAACCTGATCGGTTCGGTCACACTGATCGCTGACAGGCCGGTCCGCGTCGGCGATTTCTGCAAGTTCGGAGAGACACTGGGCACCGTCGAGGAGATCGGCATTCGGTCGACGAAAATCCGCACCCTGGCACGCACGGTCGTGACGGTGCCGAATGGCGAGTTTTCGTCACTGCATCTCGAGAACTTCGCGCGGCGCGACACGTATCTGTTTCACCACATGCTTGGCGTGCGCTACGAGACGTCGCCGGACGTTTTGCGCGGGCTGTTGTCGCGCCTGCGGCAGCTGCTGCGGGATCATCCGAATGTCTCGCCCGATTCCGCACGGGTGAGGTTCGTCCGCTTCGGGGCGCATTCGCTCGATCTGGAAATCTTCGCCTATATCCACGCCTCGGAGTGGAATGATTATCTGGAAATCCAGGAAGAGTTGATGCTGTCCATTATGGAATGCGTGGAGGATGCCGGAACGGGCTTCGCGTTTCCGTCGCAGACCCTCTATGTCGGGAAGGACCCGGGTGTGCGCGCCGCGATGCCGCGCGCGACGGAGTAAGGCCCAAGCCCTCCTAGAGGGTTTCCCAAACCGCGTGACCTATTTGATCGAGACGGTCGAGCGAACAGAATAGAGAGATCGTCATCTCGGCGTCCCAGCTTTCGCCGCCGACGCGCAGGATCTGGCCCGCGTCGATTTCGGCGGCTACGGCGCTTTCGGGCAGCCAGGAGATGCCGCTGCCGGTCAGGGTCCGCCGTTTGATCGCCTCGGTCAGCGCGTCCATATAAAGAAGGCTGAGCGGGGGCTGCCGCTTGCCGATGATCTGGTCGACCACCGTGCCGAGAAAACTGGATGGGTCATAGCCGAGATAGGGGATCGGCAACCCGCCGGGCGCGTCCAGCGACCAGCCATGCGCCGTTGCCGCCCTGGCCTCTGCCACGGGGATCAAGGGGTCGGTCCCGATATCCTTGCGGGCAAATTGCGCCTCGTCAAAAACCGGCTGCACCTCTTTATGGCTGTAATAGAGCAGGAAATCGCAGGTGCCGTCCGACAGCATCTGGCAGCAGGTGCGCAGGTTGTCGGAATAGACCCGCACGCGCAGGTTCGGAATTTCGGCCTCCAGTTCGCCGATCCGCCGCGACAGGTAATTGACCGAGATGGTGTGCAGTACCGCGAAGCGCTGGAAGGCGGTGATGCCGCGCTCCTGCGCGCGGAGTGCCTGACGGATGTCGGTCAGTTCGGTGATCGCGGCGCGGGCGACGGGCAGGAACTGTTGACCGGCCTCAGAGAGCTGTACCGGGTAACTGGAGCGCTTAATTAACGGAACACTGATCCAGTTTTCGAGCGCCTTGATCCGGCGGCTGAAGGCGGGCTGGGTAATGTTCCGCTCTTGCGCGGCGCGCGTGAAGTTCAGCGTCCGCGCCAGACAAACGAAATCCTGTAGCCAATTCAGGTCCATAGCCGCCCTCCGCTATCACGGTACAGGGTGGTGGCCCGGATAGTCATGCAAATTATGCATAGTTGGATGAATTGTTTGAATTGGCGCGGTTCCGGGGCGCGTGCGTAGACTTTTTCCAGGCTGCGCGCGCCGCAGCGCATCGGGGCTGACGGCAGGAACGACCGTCGGAAATCCAGTCCAACCGGGAGAACACCATGTCGAAACTCACAACAACCGCAGCGATCGCGCTTGCCGCACTGGCCGCGATGCCGGCCGCGGCGGAAACCACGATCCGCCTCAGCACCTATGTCAACGAGGCCGATATCCGCTATGCCGGCTTCACCCATTTCGCCGATCTCGTGTCCGAGAAAACCGGCGGCAGCGTCAAGGTCGAGGTGTTTCCGTCGGCCACGCTGCACGGCTGGTCCGAAGGGGTCGATTCGCTCCAGGGGGGCGTGTCGGACATCTCGTGGATCAACGCCGACAATCGCCTGCCGTGCTATGCCGTGACCTCTCTCTATCCCGCCGAGGTCAGTCTTGAAAACCAGACCGGGCTGGACGCGGCCTATGCCGAATTGATCCGGGACGAGGCCGCGAATGTTGGCTTGGTGCCGCTTCTCAACTCCAACTATTCCTACGATCAGGAATGGTGGTTCGAGGAACCGATTGCCGATATCGGCAATCTCGACGGCAAGCTTGTCCGGTCGATCGGGCCGCTTGTGTCCATGATGATCGAGACCTGGGGCGGTGAGCCGGTCTTTGTGGCGCCCAAGGAAGTTTTCCAGTCCGCCGAACGCGGGGTGGTCGACGGGATCAACATGGGCGTCGCGACCTATTCGTCATGGAAGCTTTGGACGGTGATGCCCTACATGGTCAACGCCAACCTCTTTTACGGCAACATCCAGTACATGATGAACAAGGACAAGTTCGATGCGCTGACCGCCGACGAGCAGGCAGCACTTGTCGAGGCCGCCGCCGAAACCGAAGCCTGGCTGCAGCCGCGCTATGAGGCATGGGTCGACCAGCAGGTCGGGAACGCTGTCATGTCCGGCGGCGGTCAGGCGGTGTCGATCCCCAAGGAGCGGCGCGAGGCCCTGATCGCCAGCGTCAAGGACAAGTGGGATGCGACCGTGGACGAGGCCTGCGGGGCAGAGCTTGCCGGTGAGATCCGCGCGCTTCTGGCCAGCCACGCGCCCTGATCGAAAGCACCGGCGGCGGTTCCGGCCAGGATCCGGGGCCGCCGATCTTTTCGCTGACCTTTGGGGACTGCCATGGATACCGGTTTGGATCGTCTGATCCGTAGCGTCGAACGCATCGTCATTTGGGTGGCGGCGCTTGGCGGCGTCATCGTCCTGATCCAGATGGTCTGGATTTCCTATGGTGTTTTCACACGCTACGGCCTTGGCAAGCCCGACCGGCTTGTGACGGAGGCGACAGCGCTGTTGCTCTTTCCCGTCGCTTTCGCCGGGCTTGCCTATGCGCTTCGGGAAGACGCCATGCCCAAGGTCACGATGCTGATCGACCGTTTTCCAGCCAGGGTGCAGCATATCTTCGCGATCGTGAACCACGTCATCATGCTGGGGGTGGGTCTGTTCTTTGCTTATGCGGGGGTCAGCGCGACCCTGCGCTCGTTCAATTCCGGCGTGGCGTCCGAGATCCTGCATTGGCCGCGATGGTGGTTCTGGGCGCCAGGCGCGACGGCGCTGGTGCTGTTCGCGATCTACGTCGCGCTGAGGCTGCTTCGCCTGATCGCCAACCGTCCTGTGAAGGGAGAGGCCTGATGGAATGGTACACCGTTGGTCTCGGGCTTTTGGCGCTGCTGATGGTCTTCATCGTCATCGGCCTGCCGATCCCCTTCGCGCTTGCCGCGGCGTCGCTGCCCTTTTTGTGGGATATCCAGGGTTGGAAGACCTCGGTTGTGTCCTCCGAGCTGAAGCTCTGGGGGGTGTGGATCGACTATATCCTGCTGGCCGTGCCGCTTTTCGTGTTCCTGGGAGAGCTCATAGGAAAATCGAATATTGGGCCCAATCTATACCAGTTTTTGCACCAGGGCGTGCGTTTGAAAGGGTCGGCCGCCTATGGCTCCATCGGGGCCAGCGCCGCGTTCGGCGCGGTCTGCGGGTCCTCGATGGTCGGTGCGCTGACCATCGGTGGCGTGGCGCTTCCAGAGATGCTTCGCCTGGGATACGGTAAGCGGCTGTCGTCGGGCGTGCTGGCGGCGGGCGGTACGCTGTCGGTGCTGATCCCGCCAAGCCTCATCCTGCTGTTCTACGGCATTGTCACCGACCAGAGCATCGGGGACTTGTTTATTGCCGGGGTGATCCCGGGTCTTATCCTTGTCACCGGGTTTGTCGTGGTCGTTCTGGTCTGGGGGCGTATGCGGCCCCAGGACATCCCGTCGAGCGAAGACGCCGCGAAAATGCCGGTACTGATAATCCTCAGCACGCTCGGGCCGGTGATCCTGATAGGGCTGGTCATCACGGTCGCGATCTACGCGGGCATCGCCACGCCGACCGAGGCGGCGGCCGTGGCCGCGTTGCTGACTGTGATCCTTGCGTTCGGTGTTGGCGGTCTGACGTGGGACGGGTTCAAGCAGGCACTGTTCTCGACGATGCGGACGATGGGATATCTGGGCCTGCTTCTCTCGGCGGGGGTGCTTTTCGGTTTCGTGTTGACCTACTACCGCGTGCCGCAACAATTCACCGAGCTGTTCCTGTCCTTCGATCTGTCGCCCTACACGGTTCTGATGATCGTGATCGTCTTTTATATCGTACTGGGCATGTTCCTAGAGCCGGTCTCGATGACCTTCATCACGCTGCCGACGATCTTTCCGCTGATGTCGGCGGCGGGGTTCGACCTGATCTGGTTCGGCGTGGTCTACACGATCACCATGGAAATCGCGGTTCTGACGCCACCTGTCGGGCTGAACTTGTATGTCATTCAGGCAATCAGCCGCGACAAGGTCAGCATTGGCGATGTCATCATGGGGTGCCTGCCGTTCATCGGCGCGATGGTGCTTCTGATCGCGATCCTGATCGCGGCACCCGAGGTGGCGCTGTGGCTTCCGGACCAGATGCGTTGAGCGACGGGCTGGCCTATCTGCGGTCCGGGACGGGCCCGGCCCTCGTTCTGGTGCACGGATATCTCGGCGGTGCCGCGCAATGGGCGCACGAGATCGAGATCTTTTCGGATCGCTACGACGTCATCGCACCGAACCTGCCCGGCTTTGGCGCAGCGGCGGACCACAAGGGCTGCACCTCGATCGAAGGGATGGCGCGGGCGCTCTTGGAACGGCTCGAAAGCCTTGGCGTCGACCGCTTCACCCTGATCGGGCATTCCATGGGCGGTATGGTGGTGCAGGAGATGGCCCGCATGCGCCCCGAGCGTGTGTCGCGACTTGTGCTTTACGGCACCGGGCCGCTTGGCCTTATGCCCGACAGGTTCGAGCCGATTGCTGTCTCGATGCAGCGGCTGCTGGAAGACGGGGTCGAAAGGACCATACGGCGGATCGGGGCAACATGGTTCAAAAACGGCGCCGGTGCGGCGGCCTATCCCCTGCTGTGCGAGATCGGTGCGCAGGCGGATCCGCAGGCGGCCGAGAACGCGCTTTACGCCATGGCCGACTGGGACGGGCGCGCGGCGCTACCCTTGCTTGGCATGCCGACGCTGGTTGTCTGGGGCGATACGGACCGGTCGTATCGCTGGCCGCAGGTCGAAACCCTGTGGCGCAATCTGCCGGATGTGCGGCTTGCCGTCATTCCCGGGGTGGCCCACGCGGCGCATCTGGAAAAACCCGGGCTGTTCCGGTCGATCCTGGAGGATTTCCTGACGGAGACAGCGGCGCAGGACGGCGTGGAAGCGGCGCAGTAGCAGAGGCGCGGGGAAGGTCGGTAGCTTGCAGGCGCTTGGGTCGGTCCGGACCGGTCAGACGCCGATATATCTTGCCGTGATCTCGTCGTTGAGTTGAGAAAATGCGCCGCTCCAGACCGTGCTGCCGCGCTGCACGATCACCGCGCGGTCGGCCACCTGCCGCAATTCGGCCAGCGACTTGTCGACCAGAAGGATCGCCAGGCCGGTGTCCGCTTTCAGCGCCGCGATGGCTCTCCAGATTTCTTGCCGGACAAGAGGGGCGAGGCCCTCGGTCGCCTCGTCGAGGATCAGGAGGCGCGGATTGGTCATCAGCGCCCGGCCGATGGCGAGCATCTGTTGTTCGCCCCCCGAAAGCGTGGCGGCGGATTGCGCGTGCCGCTCGGCCAGGCGTGGGAAGAGCGCGGTCACGCGGTCCAGATCCCAAGGTCCGGGCCGCGCGGCGGCGATCAGGTTTTCATCAACCGTCAGGTTGGGAAAGCAGCGGCGCCCCTCGGGCACGAGACCCAGGCCCAGTTGGGCCGCGCGAAAGGCCGGCAGGCGGGCAAGGTCGGTGCCGTCGAACGCGATGCGCCCCGCATCGAGTTCGAGAAGTCGGCAGATCGCCTTGATCGTGGTCGATTTGCCCATGCCGTTGCGTCCCATCAGGGCCACGACCTCGCCCTCGGCCACGTCGAGCGAGACGTCGAACAGGGCCTGTGTCGCGCCATAGCTGGCGGCGATGCTTTCGACCTGCAAGAGGCTCATGCGTCCTGCCCCAGATAGGCGGCCTGCACGTCCGCATTGGCACGGATTTCTGCGACGGAACCTGTTGCAATGCACTGGCCGTAGACCAGCACCGAGATGCGGTCGGCCAGGGCAAAGACCGCGTCCATGTCATGTTCCACAAGCAGGATCGGTGCGTCCTGCCGTAACGTGTCCAAAAACTGTGTCATTTGCCGTGAGCCTTCGCTGCCCATTCCTGCCATCGGCTCATCCATGACAAAGGCGCGCGGGCGCAACGTCAGCGCGACCGCAACCTCGAGCTGCCTTCGCTGCCCGTGCGACAGTTCCGCAGTCCGCACGGCGGCTTGATCAGCAAGCCCGACGCGGTGCAGGGCCTCGAAGGCGGCCTCGCGCAGGTTCGACTGGCCTAGCGCGGGCCGGAAGTACCCGAGCCGCCCGCCGCGCGATTTGAGTGCGCCCAGAACAGCGTTCTGAAGCACCGTGTCTTCCATCGCCAGCGCAGAGATCTGGAAGGTACGGGCCAGCCCCCGCTGCGCGCGGGCCGGACCGGACAGCGAGGTGATGTCCTTCCCCAGAAATTCGACCGTGCCGCTATCGGGCCGTAACCCGCCGCAGATCTGCGCGATCAGGGTGGATTTGCCGGCGCCGTTTGGGCCGATGACGGCGTGGATCTCGCCCGGACGCAGATCGATCGAGATGCCGTCCGAAGCGCGCACGGCCCCGAAGGATTTCGTGATGTCGCGGGTCGCCAGAACCGGGTCAGTCATGCGCCACCCTCCGCCCGGCCAGAAGCCCGATGATCCCGCCGCGTGCGAAAAGCACCACGACAAGCAGCAGAAGGCCGAGATAGACATGCCAATAATCCGACAGCCCGCCGAGCACATGTTCCAGCGTGATGAAAAGCGCGGCCCCCGCCACCGGCCCGAAGAGCCGCCCGACGCCGCCCAGAATGATGAAGACGATCAGCTCTCCGGAGAGTTGCCAGCTGAACATGGTGGGCGACACGAACCGGTTGAGATCGGCAAAAAGCGCCCCGGCCAGCCCGGTTATCGCGCCCGAGATCACGAAGGCCGTCAGGCGAAGTCGAAACGGGCTGAGCCCGACGGTTTCCACCCGTTGGGGCGATTGCCGCGCGGCGCCGAGCGCAAGACCGAACTCCGACGCCGCCAGCCGGGCGCTGAGCCAGAGCGCGAGCGATAGAAGCACGAAGGTGAGCGCGAAGAACTGGATCGGATCGAGCGTGTTGACGCCCGGAAACCCGTTGCGCACATAGATCGACAACCCGTCCTCGCCGCCATAGGCGGGCCAGCTGATGGCGAAGAAATAGAACATCTGCCCGAAGGCCAGCGTGATCATGATGAAATAGACGCCCGAGGTGCGCAGGCTGAGCGCGCCGATGACAAGTGCCGCAAGGCTTGAGGCGGCAATTGCCACAAGCCAGATCACCGGCATTGATTTGGTGCCTTCGATCAGGAAGGGCGTTTCCATCAGGGGCGTGTAGCTTTGGGCGTGGCTGGCAAGGATGCCCATCGCGTAGCCGCCGATCCCGAAGAAGGCCGCGTGGCCCAGGCTGATGAGCCCGCCGAAGCCGAGCGCGATGTTGAGGCCGACTCCAGCGAGCGCAAGGATCGCCACCCGGGTGGCGAGCGTGATGGTAAAGGGCTCGTCCGTGGCCCACGCCCAGAGGGGCACGGCCAGAAGGCCCGCGTAGAGCGCGGCGTTGATCCAGCCCTCGCGCGTCATGCGGGGCGTGCCCCGTAAAGGCCCTGAGGTTTCCAGACCAGAACGCAGGCCATGAGGATATAGATGAGCATCGAGGCCAGGGCCGAACCGGTCGTCTGGGCCGCGGAATTATCCATGAAAAGCGCGAAGAGCGCCGGGAGGAGGAGACCTCCGAGCGTATCGGTGAGACCGACGAGGATCGCGCCCACAAGCGCGCCCTTGATCGAGCCGATGCCGCCGATGACGATCACGACGAAGGCGAGGATCAGCACTGGCTCGCCCATGCCGACCTGCACCGACTGTATCGCGCCGACAAGTGCGCCCGCCAGCCCGGCCAGCGCCGCGCCAAGCGCGAAGACGACGGTGTAGAGGCGTGAGATATCGACACCGAGCGCCGCGATCATCTCTCGGTCGGATTCGCCGGCGCGGATGCGGATGCCGAGGCGGGTGCAGGAGATAAGCCAGAAAAGGCCGCCTGCGATGACCAGACCGATGGCGATGAGCGTCAGGCGGTAGAGGGGGTACTGGATGCCTCCGGGCAGGGTGACCGGCCCGGATAGGTAATCCGGGATATCCAGAAACAGCGGGAAGGACCCGAAGATCCACCGCGTACCTTCAGAGAAGATGAGGATGAGCGCGAAGGTCGCCAGCACCTGATCGAGGTGGTCGCGGTCGTAAAGCCGCCGGATCACGACCAGTTCCACGATGGCCCCTGCGGCGGCCGCCGCGGCCAGCGCGGCGATCAGCGCCAAGAGAAACGAGCCTGTCGCGCCCGCCACTGCCGCTGCTGCGAATGCGCCCACCATGTAAAGCGAGCCATGCGCGAGATTGATCAACCCCATGACCCCGAAGACAAGCGTCAGCCCCGCCGCCATGAGAAAGAGCATGACGCCGAACTGAAGCCCGTTCAGGACCTGTTCGATAAATAGGATCGCGGTCATGGGGAGTGGCCCGGGTGGTAGGGCGGGCGCGCGGCGCGCCCGTCTTTTTGACTAAAGTGTCAGGTCTTACATCTTGCAGTCGTCGACATAGACGTTGGCGTGATCTTCAAGCGCCGTGCCGATGATCTTGTTGGTGTAGACGTCCCCCTCCTTGATCACCTCGCGGACATAGATGTCCTGGATCGGGTGATTGTTGGCGGCAAAGGCGAAATCCCCGCGGGTCGAGGCGAAATCGGCCTCTTTCAGCGCGGCGCGGAATGCGTCGGCGTCAGAGATATCTGCCTTGGCCATGGCCGAGAGCAGCAGGTTCGCGGTGTCGTAGCCCTGGCTGGCGTAGAGCGACGGCAGGCGGCCGTACTCTGCCTGGAAGGTTTCCACGAAAAGCCGGTTGGCCTCGTTATCGAGATCTTTGTTCCATTGCGAGGTGTTCTTGACCCCCATCGCGGCCTCGCCCACAGCCTGAAGAATGCCCTGATCGAAGGAGAAGGCAGGCCCCACCACCGGAAGGTCGATGCCGCTATCGGCGTATTGCTTGAGAAACGAAATCCCCATGCCGCCCGGCAGGAAGAAAAACACACTGTCGGCACCGCTGGCGCGGATCTGGGCGATCTCGGCGGCATAGTCTGTCTGACCAAGCTGAGTGAAGACCTCGCCTGCCAGATCGCCTTCGTAGATGCGTTTGTAGCCCGTGAGCGCGTCCTGCCCCGCCGGATAGTTCGGCGCGAGGATGAAGCTGTTCTTGAAGCCGGCGGAATTGGCGTAGCCGCCTGCGGCCTCGTGCAGGTTGTCGTTCTGCCAGGCCACGTTGAAATAGTTCGGATGGCACCCCTTGCCGGCCAGCGCCGAGGGGCCTGCGTTGGGCGACAGATAAAACTTGCCCTGCGCGGTCGCGGCGGGGATGACCGCCATGGCGAGGTTGGAGAAGATGATCCCGGTCAGGACGTCGACCTTTTCCGACTGAATCATCTTGTCGGCCAGCTGTACCGCGATATCGGGTTTGCGCTGATCGTCCTCGACCACAATCTCGAGACTATCGTTGCCCGCCATCTTCGCGGCGAGCAGAAAGCCGTCGCGCACGTCGATGCCAAGGCCCGCACCGCCGCCTGACAGCGTGGTGATCATGCCCACCTTGACCTTGCCGGTCTCGGCCGTCGCGGCGCCGGCGAGGGCGGCCATGCAGGCACCCGCGATAAATGATGTCAGTCGCATCTGTTTCTCCCTGTCTTTCTGTCTGTCTCAGAACGCCTTGAAGGTCAGCGTCGTCTCGGTCCGTTCTATATCGGGGATCTCTAGAAGGTTCTCGTTGATATATTTGCCCACGTCCGCGTCATCGGGGATGTAGAGCTTGAGCAAGAGGTCGAAGGGCCCCGATGTCGAATAAAGCTCTGAATGGATCTCGCGCAGGGCGATCTCTTCGGCCACGTGATAAGATCTGCCGGGCTTGCAGCGGATGTTGACGAAAACGGGGCGCATGATCGGGATCTCCCTTTCGGTTCCGGGCCTATTTAGTACGGGTTTTGACCGGGAAGAAAACTGCGAATTTCGCGATGGCTGCGGGTGCTAGGGCACGATTTCGATCGTCAGGCTTTGCGGGCCGCGCGCGCGCACAAGCTCGTAAAGCAGCTGCGCGTTATCGGGGTGAAGCCGGACGCACCCCGCCGAGGCCGGTTGTCCGAGGCGGCTTATCTGGTCTGTTCCGTGAATGGCGTAGTTGCCGGCGAAGAAGATCGAATGCGGCATCGGCGCGTTGTTGTAGAGGGTCGAATAATGCATCCTGTGCATCGCTTCGACGCCGTAGATACCCGTGGGCGTGCGCTTGCCGGCTCGTGCCGTGGAGACCGGCCAGTGATGCATTTCAAGCCCGTCGATCACAAGCGTCATGTGCTGATCCGACAGATCGATATGCGCGAGGATGTCGGCGGCCTTTGCCATCGCGGTCCACGCCCCCAAACACCATACCACCAACACCAGAGCCGCGATGGGATGTCTCATGCCTTGAGATGACGCGCCCGGGACCCACGCTCGATAGCCGCCGCCGCCAGCCGGTCGACGTTAAGCTCGTATCGGATTTCCTCAAGGATGCGCAGTTCTGTTTCGTCCAGTGTGCCGTCCGCGGCGGCCACGTCGCAGGCCAGCGCATAGGCCGTCTCGATCAACCGCTCGGGCAGGTTGTCGCGGACAAGGCCAAACAGCGCGTCGAGCCCATCTTCGACGCTGAACAGGTCGAACACCATCTGCGAAATGACCCGCATGCGATCGAGATCGTATGATGCGAAAACCGGTAGATTGTTGACCGCGCTCTCGATCTTGACCAGCTCGGCGGTTTGGATGTCCTCGTCCGAGGCCGAGACCGCGATCATTACCGCTACGAGGCAGTCCTGCGGGCTGAGCGGGTGTGGGATCTGATCGGTCATTTCTGGAAGTCCTAAAGGCGTCTTGCAGGTGCAGAATATTGACTGTCCCGCCCCTCGGCAATAGGAAGCGGACGACCTGCCCGAGGCCTCGGGACGGGCAATCAACCGGAGAACCCCATGTCTGATCTACGCGACGCCGCGATGAGCTCGAAAGCCTGGCCTTTTGAAGAAGCGCGCCGCGTGCTCAAACGTTATGAAAAGGCGCCGCCCGAGAAGGGTTATGTGCTCTTCGAGACGGGGTATGGGCCGTCGGGCCTGCCGCATATCGGGACCTTTGGCGAGGTGCTGCGCACGACGATGATCCGCCATGCCTTTGAAATGATCAGCGACATCCCAACCAAGCTGATCTGTTTTTCGGACGACCTTGACGGAATGCGCAAGGTGCCGGGCAACGTGCCGAACCAGGACATGCTGCAGGAACATCTGCAAAAGCCGCTGACATCCGTGCCGGATCCGTTCGGCACGCATGACAGCTTCGGCGATCACAACAACGCCATGCTGCGCCGGTTCCTCGACACGTTCGGGTTCGAGTACGAGTTCTATTCCGCGACCGAGTTCTACCGCTCCGGCCAGTTCGACGAAGTGCTGTTGCGCGCTGCCGAGCGGTACGACGACGTGATGAAGGTCATGCTGAAAAGCCTGCGCGAAGAGCGGCAGCAGACCTATTCGATCTTCCTGCCGATCCACCCCGAGACGGGGCGCGTTCTCTATGTGCCGATGAAGAACGTGGATGCGGCGAAGGGCGAGATTACCTTTGACGACGAGGATGGCCGCGAGTGGACGCTGCCCGTGACGGGCGGCAACGTAAAGCTGCAATGGAAGCCCGATTTCGGCGCGCGGTGGGCCGCTTTGGGCGTCGATTTCGAGATGTATGGCAAGGACCATTCCACCAACACGCCGATCTATGACCGGATCTGCCAGATCCTCGGCTGGAAGGCGCCCGAGCATTTCACCTACGAGCTTTTCCTCGACGATCAGGGGCAGAAAATCTCCAAGTCCTCGGGCAACGGCATTTCGATCGACGAATGGCTCAGCTATGCCTCGACCGAGAGCCTGAGCTACTTCATGTATCTCAAGCCGAAAACCGCCAAGCGCTTGTATTTCGACGTTATTCCCAAGGCGGTGGACGAGTATCACCAGCAGTTACGCGCCTATCCCGGGCAGGACGCCACACAGCGGCTGGCCAACCCGGTGCACCATATCCACAACGGTGATGTGCCCGAAAGCCGGATGGTGGTGCCCTTCGCGATGCTGCTGAACCTCGCGTCGGTGGCCTCGGCGCATGACAAGGAAACGCTCTGGGGCTTTATCCGGCGTTATGCACCCGAGGCGAGCCCGGAGACGCACCCGGATCTCGATCAGGCGGCGGGCTTTGCGGTGAAGTATTACGAGGATTTCGTTGCGCCGCAGAAGACATACCGCGCGCCCACCGAGCTGGAGCGCGAGGCGCTGCAACACCTGCGCGATCAGCTGGCCACCTATGACGGGCCGGTCGAAGATGAGGCTTTGCAATCAGTGGTTTATGCCGTAGGCCGCGACCGGTTCGAGCCGCTGCGCGATTGGTTCAAGGCGATCTACGAGGTGCTTTTGGGCGCGAGCCAGGGGCCGCGGTTCGGCGGGTTCATCGCACTTTACGGGGTGGACGAGACCGTGGCGCTGATCGACAAGGCGCTGGCGGGCGAGTTGGCTTGATTTGCGGCGCCGCAGGTGTCAGCCTGTGACAAAAGACACAAGGGGCAGAGGAGGCGCAGCATGATCCGTAAGGCATTGATTTCATGTGGGGTTTTGGCGGGCCTTGCGGCCTGTGTCGAGGTTTCCATGCCCGAGCCGTCCGAGGGGGAGCGGCTTTTCATGGAGAACTGCGCGCAATGTCATGGGCGCTCGGGCAAGGGGAACGGGCCTTGGGCGGGGTCGTATTCGCCGCCGCCCTCCGACCTTACCGCGTTGAATGTAAACGGAGAATTCCCCCGGGCGCGGGTGCTTTCGGTGATCGACGGGTATGACCGCACCGGGCTGCCGGGGCAGGATATGCCGGAATTCGGGCTGCTTTTGATGGGTGATACCGTGCCGGTGGATGTGGGCGACGGGGTGCTGACGCCGACGCCGCGGCCCCTGGCGGCGCTGCTGGCGTATCTGGAAAGTATTCAGCAATAACAGTCGGTTAAATGCGGCATATCCCTGTCGTCTGCGCGTCTTTCCAGGGCAGAATGACCTGATCGGGGATGCGCAGATCGGTGACGGGCATCGCCTGTTTTATCAAGCTTTTCAATCGCTTGGTCCGTGGGGCGCCCGGGTCGAGCGTGGCGCAGCAGACATATTCCTCGACAATGCTGGCCTGCTGTTCGTAGGCGTAATCGAGGAAGCGGGTTTTCGTCGTGATATCAAATAGATAGGGGTCCGGGCTAGCATTGTGTTCGGAGAACGCCTTAAGCGGGGAATAGCCGGTCTGGCGGCGGTTCTGCCATTGCCAGGCATGGGTGATTTCATGCGCGAAGATCATCGCGTGGACCAGGGAATAGCGTTTCGGATAGGCGGGCAGGTAGTTCTCGGCATACCAGTCCTGCGAGAAAAATACTTTGTTATGAATGACATAGGCAGCGGGACCCACTGTCACGGTGGGGGTGCCCGGCTCGGGGAAGATGCGTTCGCGGCAGGCGAGGCGGGGGCGTTTGGGGCGGTCGTAGGTGACCTTGCCGATGAGCGCGCCCTCGACCAGCCGGATACGGGAGGATTTCAGGCTATCCCCATGAATTTGCTCGGCAAAACTCCGCTCCGTCGGCGTCAGGGGACGACCGCAGGAGATCAGGAGGAGACAGGCGAGGAGGAGACAGGCGCGCATGGGGACGTGGTATCAGGGAAACCGAGAATTTTGTACAAAATGTAGCAGGTTTCAGAGGGCGTTTGTCCATTTTGTACAAAAGTTCTTAACGTGAAATTTACCCCGTAGGCCGTGTTTTGGCGTGGCGCGGGTAGGCGCGCTGAAGCACGCCCTACGGTTGGGGGGAAAAGCCGCGCGATTGCCAGACCGCGGGATGGCGATCTTTGGGGCGTCAGAGCGCTTTATGGTGGCCGTGTCTGGATGACTTTCGAGCGGGGCGCTGGTGTCAGCCAAATCGCCAGCTCGGGGGCGGTCTGGCGATCGCGCGGCGGCTTTGCTCACAAAGCCTTGATTCCGCGCGGTATATGCCACTCAAAAGACTTACTATGCTTGCCACGTCTTCTTACCAACATTATCCTTTAAATTGCGATGCGTTGGAGACTTCACCTGCGCAAATAAGGTTAACTAACAGAGGTGGTGGTTTGTCTGAACTAGAACACGGCGGTCATGAACTTGAGCAAATCCACTCGAAGAACAATGAGAGGAAATTATTCTGCCACTTCACGGGTTTTTTAGAAGGTATCGCCGCAAGTGGCTATATCGAACGCGGAGAGGTTGAACCACTTATTGCTGAATGCGTAGAGTTTGTTGAGAAGTGCGCAGATTGCGATGCATCAGACTTAATCCAAGACTTCGAAGCTGATCTTATGGAGCACGACACAATTGTCGATGCCGCCAGATTTCGTATAGAACAGATAGACGAAAGCTGTAACAAAAGTGCTTTGAACCGTTTCTTAGGCTTTTGCAGAGGCATAGTGTGCGACGGAGTGATTACTGTCGAAGAAGCGAAAATGCTTCGCGACTCCATCGCTAATCAACCCGCGATTCGAAAAGTCGTGGGTGTCAATCAAATTGAGACAAGCTTGCAAGATGCTCTAGAGGACGGCATTGTAACAGCTGAGGAGTCTCAGGAACTTTGCACTGTCATTGGAAGTGTTGTTGGGGATTGTTATGGCGATACGGGCCTTGCGCAAACCAGTGGAGTCGCCAATTTTGACGAATTCCGGCTAGACGATATCTCAGTTGATTTAAATGAAAAAATGGTCGTTTTAACTGGTAATTTTAGGGCCACACCTAGAAAAGATTTTGAGGATGAATTAGAAGCTCTTGGGGCTTTTGTTGCTCGTTCAGTATCTGGTAAAACCGATTATATTATTGTCGGTGGCGAAGCCTCACGCGACTGGATTGAATTGAATCGTGGAACGAAAATCCGAAAAGCTCAGGAACTTCATGCCAAGTTTAATCGTCCAAACTTTGTCTCGGAAGGCCAGTTACTTCGTTTAATGGGTAAGAATCGCTAGCCTTAAACATCCAACTCCTCAACAAACCTGGCATTCTCCTGAATATACTGGAACCGCAATTCGGGCTTTTTGCCCATCAGGCGCTCCACCAGATCCCCGGTTTCACCCGGTTCGTCCTCGTCGATGGTGACGCGGATGAGTTTGCGCGTCCTGGGGTCCATCGTGGTTTCCTTGAGGTCCTTGGCGTCCATCTCGCCCAGGCCCTTGAAGCGGGAGACGTCGATCTTGCCTTTGCCGCCCAGGCCCTTCTTGAGCCAGGCGTCGCGCTCGGCCTCGTCGAGGCAATAGACGCGCTTGGCCCCTTGGGTCAGGCGGTAGAGGGGCGGGCAGGCGAGGTAGAGGTGGCCTGCGTCTATCATGGGGCGCATCTGGGTGAAGAAGAAGGTCATCAGGAGCGAGGCGATATGCGCGCCGTCGACATCGGCGTCGGTCATGATGATGATCTTGTCATAGCGCAGGTCGTCGATGTTGAAGCGGGTGCCGAGGCCGCAGCCGAGCGCCTGCGTGAGGTCGCTGATCTCGGCGTTGGAGCCAAGCTTGGATGACGCCGCGCCGAGCACGTTGAGGATCTTGCCGCGCAGGGGCAAAAGCGCCTGGGTGCGGCGGTCGCGGCCCATCTTGGCGGAGCCGCCCGCGCTGTCGCCCTCGACGATGAACAGCTCGGTGCCGTCTCGGGCGGTGGCGGTGCAATCCACCAGCTTGCCGGGCAGGCGGAGCTTCTTGGTGGCGGATTTGCGTTGGGTTTCCTTTTCGGCGCGGCGGCGCAGGCGTTCCTCGGCGCGCAGCACCAGAAAGTCGAGGATGGCGCCGGCGGATTTGGTGTCACTGGCCAGCCAGTTGTCGAAATGGTCGCGCACGGCGTTTTCCACCAGCCGCTGGGCCTCGGTCGTGGCGAGGCGGTCCTTGGTCTGGCCGACGAATTCGGGCTCGCGGATGAAGCAGGACACCAGCGCGCAGCCGCCCGTGAGCAGGTCGTCGCGGGTGATGTTGCCAGCCTTCTTGTTGTTGACGAGCTCGCCATAGGCCTTGATCCCCTTGAGGATCGCCGCCCAGAAGCCCGCCACATGGGTGCCGCCCTCGGGCGTGGGGACGGTGTTGCAGTAGGACTGGATGAAGCCGTCGCGGCTGGGCGTCCAGTTGATGGCCCATTCGACCTTGCCGGGGGTGCCGAAGCGTTCCTGAAACTCGACGGTGCCGGCAAAGGGCTGATCCGCGTAGGTGGAGGCGGTGCCCATGGTCTCCTTGAGGTAGTCCGAGAGGCCGCCGGGGAAGTGGAACGTGGCCTCTTGCGGCGTGTCGCCGTCGGGGATGGCGGATTTCCAGCGGATTTCCACGCCGGAAAAGAGATAGGCCTTGGAGCGGATCGACTTGAAGAGGCGCGAGGGTTTGAAGCGGTGGGAGCCGAAAATCTCCTCGTCCGCGTGGAAGGTGACGGTGGTGCCGCGGCGGTTGGGAGCGGCGCCGATTTCCTGCAATGGCCCGAGGGGTTTGCCGCGCGAGAAGCGCTGTTCGTAGAGTTTGCGGTCACGGGCGACCTGCACGACCATCGAGTCGGAGAGCGCGTTGACCACGGAGGCGCCGACGCCGTGCAGTCCGCCCGAGGTCTGGTAGGCCTTGCCGGAGAACTTGCCGCCGGCGTGGAGGGTGCAGAGGATCACCTCGAGCGCGGATTTGTCGGGGAATTTGGGATGCGGGTCGATCGGGATGCCGCGACCGTTGTCGCGGATGGTGACGGAATAATCCTCGTGCAGATCGACCTCGATCCTTGTGGCGTGGCCCGCGACGGCCTCGTCCATGGAGTTGTCGAGCACCTCGGCCACGAGGTGATGCAAAGCGCGGTCATCGGTGCCGCCGATATACATGCCGGGGCGCTTGCGGACGGGCTCCAACCCCTCGAGCACCTCGATGGAGGCGGCGTTATAGTCGCTGTCGGTGGTGGCGGTCAGGAGATCGTCGGCCATGTGCGCTGCTCGCATGTTTATTGCTTTGGGCGCAGTATGGCAGAGCGCCGGGGCCCGGGGAAGATGCCGGGTGTGTTTTAACGCGCGTTCCGGGCGGCCCGGGCGCGCTGAAGCACGCCCTACGCGGCGAGACGGGACGCCAGGCAGCGGTTGAGCCCCGCCAGGGCCGCGGTGTCGTCGGTGACAAGGGTCACCGGGAGGGCGCGCAGGATGGGCGTGTAGGGGCCGCGCGCGGTGAAGCTGTCGCGGAAGCCTTGGCCGATATGGGGCGCGATGGCCCGCGCCGTGCCGCCGATGAGAAAGAGCCCACCGGTGGCCATATGCGCAAGGCAGAGATTGCCGGCGACAAGGCCGAGCAGGTGCGTGAAGGCCTGAAGCGTTTCGGGCGGTGCGGCGGCGATGATCTGTTGCGGGGTCAGGGTGTCACCGGTCAGGTGCCGGTGCAGGTTGAAGAGGCCAGGGCCGGAGAGTGCGGCCTCGATCGGCAGGTGCGGGTGACCAGAGCGCAGGTCGTCGTAAAGCGCGCGGAAGTCCGGCGCATCGGGCAGGGTGGTGTGGCCGGATTCCGATGGCGGAACCAAGAGCCCTGCCGCCGTGCGATGGGCGACGGCGACGTTGCACCCGGTCCCGAGGCCCAGCACGAGACGCGGACCGTCGGGATCGGCTGTGCCGGTGATCAGCGGGTGCAGCGCCTCGGGCGCGAGGTCGTCGAGCGCCCATGCCTGGGCCTGAAGATCGTTGATGAGATGTACGTGATCGGCCCCGGTGGCGGCGGCCAGCGTGGCGGCCTCGATCAGCCAGCTGTGATTGGTGAGCTGCGCGGTTCCCGCCCGGACCGGGCCGGCGACGCCCGCGCAGAGCGCGTGGATGTGGCCCGCCTGTATCCCGGTCAGATAGGTGGCGAGCAGGGCGGCAAGGCTGGGGTGGTCCGCGTTGGGCATTGTTTGGACCGTTTCGGGCAAAACACCCCGCGCGCCGGCAAGGCCCACGCGGGCGGTCGTGCCGCCCAGATCGACCAGCAGACGGTCAGCCATCGAAGGCCGCGCGCAGCGCGCGGACGGCCTTGGCGAAAAGCACCACGTCGACGCCCACGCCCAGCATCGTCGCGCCCCAGTCGCGGTAGCGCCGGGCGCTGTCGTGGTCATTGGCGAGGATGCCCGGCGCCTTGCCCGAGGCCGCGATGCGCGCGAGCGCATGCTGCATGGCCGCCTGCACCTCGGGCGCCTGGCTGTCGCCGGCATGGCCCATATCCATCGCCAGATCCGAGGGCCCGATGAAGGCGCCGTCGACCCCGTCCACCGCGCAGATCTCTTCGAGCGCGTCCAGACCGGCGCGGCTTTCCATCTGCACGATTAGGCAGATCTGGTCATTCGCGGTAGATTTGTAATCGGGGATCGCAGAGAAGCGCGAGGCGCGCCCCAGAGCGGCGCCGGAGCCGCGGATGCCCTCGGGCGGATAGCGGGTGGCGGCGACCAGATCGCGCGCTTGCGCCGCGCTTTCGACCATCGGGATAAGCAGCGACTGCGCACCGATATCGAGCGCCTGCTTGATCGCCCAGACCTCGCCCATGGGCAGGCGCACCACCGGGGCGCTGTCATAGCCCTGCAGGACCTGAAGCTGCGCCATCAGCGTGCGCAGATCGTTGGGCGCATGTTCGCCGTCGAGCACCAGCCAGTCGAACCCGGCGGTGGCCAGCACCTCGGTCGGGTAGGGGTCGGCGAAGCCGGCCCAGCAGCCGTAAAGCACGCGGCCCGAGGCAAGCGCGGATTTGAAGCGGTTTTCGGGAGCGGGCATGGGGTGGGCCTGTTCTGGGTGCGATCTGACCAGAGCCTAGCGGCGTTGCCGGCGGCGGGTCCAGCGGGAAAACCCGCGCCTGGATCGGACGGCGCGCGACGCGGAACTTCAGAACCGGGCCGTGCGTTTCTTTCCGGAGATCGAAAGAGAGGCATACATGACGTCCACTGAGACATCACAGACCGAGATACCACAGACCGATACCGCCCGCCCGCTGGAAGAGCTTTATCCCGATTGGGGCTGGAAAGGACTTGCCGCGCTGGGCGCGCTTATGCTGATCGGCGGGCTTCTGGCCTTTCTCAACCCGTTCGCGGCCTCGCTTACGGTGGAACTTGTGGCGGGCTTCGCGTTCGGCGTCGCGGGCATTGCGCAGATCTGGCTGGCCGTCACCGCCAAGACGCCGGGAAAGGGAGAGCGCTGGCTAACCGGAGCGCTGGGCGTGCTTCTGGTGCTGCTGGCGGTCTCGTTGCTGATCAACCCGCTGGCCGGGCTTGTGACGCTGACCCTGATGGTGGCGGTGTTGTTCGCCATGATGGGCGCGCTGCGGGTGGTCGTGGCGTGGCAGGCGCGGCCCCGTGACGGCTGGGGCTGGCTGATGGCGGCCGGCGTGCTGTCGCTGGCGTTGTCGTTGCTGATCGTGCTGGGGCTGCCCGGCGCGGCGCTGGGTCTTCTGGGGCTGCTGCTTGCGCTGGATCTCACGTTTTCGGGGGTGGCGACGTTGCTTGTGGCGTGGCGGATCCGCAATCGGACGACCTAAGGCATGCTGCGCCACGTCCCGCGCTTGCATTGTCGCGCTAGGGGTGATCGCGCTTGAAGAGTTTCCACCCGGCCCAGACGGCGGTGCCGCCGAAAAAACCGCCGCCGATCACGATCAATTCGAAAAATGCCGCGCCCGAGGGCAGACCGCGCCAGAGGCAGAGCCCGGCAAGGCCCGCCAGCCCGAGCAGCCCGGCGGCGCAGCGGAACCAGAGTTCACCGCGCGACGGGCCGAAGCGGCTCATACGCCGCCGGTCAGATCGATCACCATGCCGTCATGCCCAATGAAAAGCGGGCCGTCATAATGCGGCGCGATGGCGGCGTGCCAGTCGTCCTCGGTCACGGTGGGGTCGTCGGCGGGCAGAAGGTGATTGAGCGCCAGCGCGCCCACGTCGGCGGCGGCAGCAATCCGGCCCGCGGCCGCGGCGGGCGTGTGACTGCGCATCAGATGTGCAAGCAGGCGATCATCGGTGGCGCCCGCGCGCACGGCCAAGGCCTGCATCGCGTCGGGCAGCATCGCCTCGTGCACCAGCAGATCGCAGCCCTGCGCGAAGGCCGCCATCGTCTCTAGCGGGGCGGTGTCGCCCGACAGCACGACACTGTGCTGCGCTGCGTCGATGCGCAGCGCAAAGCTGTGGTCGAGCGGGGGATGATGGTTGGCCATGGCCGACACGACGATGCCGTCGATATCGACGGCGCGGGCCTCGCTCAGATGGGCGAGCGGAAAAAGCTCGTAGAAATCCGGGCGGCCCTCATCCTCCATCCGGGTCTCGATATCGAGCGCCATGGAATCAAGAAACCCCTGCCAGTAGGTCTCGATCCCCGGCGGGCCGAAGATCGGGATCGGGTGCGTCAGCCCTCCGGTCCAGGCGGTATGGAGAAGCGGGCCCAGTTCGAGCACGTGATCGGAATGCAGATGGGTGATCACCACGGCGTCGAGCGCCTCGAGCGGCAGGCCCGCGCGCACGACGCCCGCCGCCGCGCCAAGCCCGGCATCGACCAAGAGCGCCTGCCCGTCGAGGCGCAGCAGGGTGGCGCTTGGCATGGGCGTGCCGGGGCGAATGGCCGGCCCGCCCTTGGTTCCGAGAAGGGTGACGGTCTGGGGTGTGGGGGATTGGTCTTTCATGCCGTCCAGCCTTTGCGAAACCCGCGCGCCACGTCAACCGAAAGCGCCGGACCGGGCGCGCGCGGGCTTTACTTTCATCGGCAAACATCCAAGAGATGTGCCATGAACGATCATCTCAAAGGCCTTTTGCTGACGACGCTCGGCGTGCTTTTCGTCGTGCCGGATTCGCTCTTCGTGCGGCTTATCGTCGGCGATCCGCTGGCGGTGGCGCTTTGGCGCGGGGTTTCGGCCGGGGTGATGATTCTGATCGGCGTTCTGCTGGTCATGGGTTTGGGGGCCATCCGCGCGGCGCTGTCGACCGGCTGGCCGGGCGTGATCTACATGGTGCTCATGGGATCGACCGCGCCGGGTTTCGTGCTGGCGGTGACGCAGACAAGCGTGGCCAATGTGGTTTTCATCTTCGCCTCGATGCCGGTCTTCGCGGCGCTGTTCGGCAAGATCTTTCTTGGCGAGACGATTAGCCGGCGCATGGTGCTGACCATGCTCGGCGTCTTTGCGGGGCTGGCCATCATCGCCTACGGGTCGGGCGAAAGCGAGATCGCGTCCTGGCGCGGCGATCTCTGGGCGGTCATTGTCTGCATCGCTTATGCCGGGGCGCTGACGGCAGTGCGCAAGGTCAGGGACGTGTCGATGATCCCGGCCATTCCGCTTTCGTATATCGGGGCGGGTCTTGTCCTCTTGCCGTTCTGCGCGCCCGCCGAAATCGTGCCGGGGCAGGCGCATCTGCTGCTCGGGCACGGCGCGTTTATCGCCGTGGCGACCTGTTTCCTGACGCTGGGACCGAGGTTCATCTCCTCTGCAGAGGTGTCGTTGCTGATCTTGCTGGAATCGGTGCTGGCGCCGCTTCTGGTCTGGGCCTGGGTGGGCGAGGATCCGGGGCGCTGGGCGCTGCTGGGCGGCGCGGTGGTCATCGGGGTGCTGCTGATCTCGAACGCGGTGGCCCTGCGCCGCCGGGGCGTGACGACACCGGCCTGACCTGCCCGCCGGTTTCTTCCTGGCAAAATACTCAAAATCAGAGGCCTTATGGCACGGTCCTCCGCTCGGCCAAGGACGTGCATCGGGAAAGCCGGGCGGCCCGAGCCGGCGCGACCGCGACGGCGAGACACATTGTGCGGCCCTTGGGCCGCGCCGCGGGATCCGATCAGAAATCGGCCGTGACGCCGGGCAGGTTGAGCGCCTTCACCAGGTCGCGCAGTTCCTGCCGGGCGGCGACGTTGGAGATATTGAGCTGCTTGACGCCGATATCCTTGAGATCAAGCAGCGTGAGGCCGCGCGGAAAAAGCTCGCGGAAGATCACCCGCTCGTTGAAGCCCGGCGCCGTGCGAAACCCGATGCGCTTGGCGAGATTGTCGAGTGCCGCGCCCATCTTTTCCTTGTTGACCATCTGCTGCGCGCCCAGACGGTTGCGCACCACGATCCAGTCGATGGGCTTGAGCCCCGCCTGCGCGCGCAGCTGGCGCGCGTTCCAGACCATCTCGGAATAGACCGATGGGCCCTGGATCTTCTGCCCGTCGGTGTCGACATGCGCGAGCAGGTCGAAATCCACGAAACTGTCATTGAGCGGCGTGATCAGCGTGTCCGCGAGGCTATGCGCCACCTGGCTGAGCCGGGTGTGCGAACCGGGGCAGTCGATGATGATGAAATCGCTGTCGGGCTCCAGCGCGGCCACGGCCGCGGACAGGCGCCGGTCATAGACGTTCTCGCCCGGGCGCAGCTTGGCCGGGTCGATCTCGGGCAGGTCGTGATAGCGGGGGCTTGGCAGATCGAGGCCATTCTTCTCAAGGTAGGCCTTGCGGTTCTGCGTGTAGCGGCCGAAGGTCTTCTGCCGCAGGTCCAGGTCGAGCGCCGAGACCTGGTGGCCCATACGCGCGAGCGCCGTCGCGACATGCATCGACACGGTCGACTTGCCCGCGCCGCCCTTTTCGTTTCCGACCACGATGATATGTGCCATGCCCGTATCCTTGCCCCTGCCTGGCTGCCCCGCAGGTGAATTTTCGCCGACTATATGTTGTGTGTGCCGCCTTGCCTAGCGCCCTGCGGAACACGCGTGCGGAATTTTTCCGCGGCGCGGCCTGTCCGGCACAGTCCCGGGCGGCCCGCAGGCGGAGGGCGCCAAGAAAAACGCCGCCCCGTTGGGGGCGGCGCTGCATCGGTCACGCGCTGGCGTGGCTCAGAAGCCGAGGCCGGCGTACTTGTTCTTGAATTTCGACACGCGGCCGCCCGCGTCGGTGAGGCGCGCGCCGCCCCCGGTCCAGGCCGGGTGCACGGTGGGGTCCACGTCGAGCGACAAGGTGTCGCCTTCCTTGCCCCAGGTCGAGCGCATCTTGACGATGGTGCCGTCGGTCATCTTCACGTCGATGAAGTGGTAATCGGGATGCAGGTCTTGTTTCATGTCTGAACGCTCCTTCAGGCCGAGGCGTCGGCTTTGGGCTTGTAGTTGGACACTTCGGCGATCCGGGCCGACTTGCCGCGACGCTGGCGCAGGTAGTAGAGCTTGGCGCGGCGCACGCGGCCACGGCGCACGACGGTGATGCTCTCGATATTCGTGGAATACAGCGGGAAGACGCGCTCGACGCCTTCGCCGAAGGAAATCTTGCGCACGGTGAACGACCCTGCGATGCCCGCGCCGTTCTTGCGGCTGATGCAGACGCCTTCGAAGTTCTGCACGCGGGTGCGGGTGCCTTCGGTCACCTTGAAGCCGACGCGCACGGTGTCGCCGGCTTTGAAATCGGGGATGGTTTTCCCCAGTTCGGCGATCTGTTCCGCCTCGATCTGAGCGATAATGTCCATCGCTTCTACTCCATATGCTGCTTGCGGTTTCATCCGCAAAGGTGGTGTGCCGCCTCAGAACTCCGGGTCCTGGATCGGGTCCGCTTGGATAGCGCCCGCCGGAGGATCAGGTCGTCATTTCTTTTCTTGAGCTGCCATGCCGTTGCGGGATCCCGTAGACAGCGGGAGACAAACGCCAAGCAGGTCCGACCGACTCGGGGTGAGCCGCAGACAGGCGGGGTATAGGGGGGATCGGCGCGTGGATCAAGGCCCGTTGTCTGCCGGCTGAGACAGGTCTTTTGCCATTGCGAAATTGTAGAGCGTGACGCCCGCGCGCTCGACCTCCTGCCTTGCCAGCTCGGTGAATCCTTGCCGTAAAAAGAACCGCCGCGCCATCGCGCTGGCGTCGACGGTGAGACGGTCGAGGCCCCGGCGGCGGGCCTCTGTTTCAAGGTGATCGTAGAGGGCGGCGGCAACCCCGATGCCCGCGTGACCGGGCGCGCAGTAGAAGCGGTCAATCTGGCCGGAGGGCAAAAGTTCGATGAAGGCGCAAGGCGCCAGGGCGGCGTCCTCGGCCACGAAGACGGCGCGACCGTCGCCGAGGCGCGCGGCGAACTGCGCGGGCGGCTGTGGGGTTGGGCTCCATGCCGCAAGCTGCGCGGGTGTGTAGTCCCGCATGCCCAGCCCGTGCACGGCGTCGTGCAGGATCCGCGAGAGCGCGGCGGCGTCCTCTGGCTGATAAAGGCGGATACGCATGGCGGCGCTTTTACCCGTCGCAAGGTCGCGCGCCAAACTTTTCGATAATCCAGCGTCCGTCTAGGGCTTGCGGGACGCTTGATAGGCCGCCCAGAGGTCCGGGCGGCGGGCCCTGGTCAGGGCTTCGCTCTGGGCGCGGCGCCACTCGGCCACCTTGGCGTGATCGCCCGAGGTCAGGACCTCGGGGATGGGGCGCCCGTTCCATTCGGCGGGGCGGGTGTATTGGGGATGCTCCAGCAGACCCTGCGAAAAGCTTTCTTCCTCTGTCGAGGCGGCGTTGCCGAGAACGCCGGGGAGCAGGCGCACGGTGGCGTCGATTATGGCCTGCGCCGCGATCTCGCCCCCCGTCAGAACGAAATCGCCGAGCGAGATCTCTTCGATGTCGTAATGGTCGATCACCCGCTGGTCGAGCCCTTCGAACCGTCCGCAGATCAGCGTCACGCCGGGGCGGGCGGCGAGGCGCGCGGCCACGGCCTGGGTGAAGGGGCGGCCGCGCGGGCTGAGATAGATGAGCGGCATGCCGGGGACGGATTTCGTGCGCGCGTGCTCGATCGCGCGGCCCATCACGTCGGCGCGCAGGACCATACCCGCACCGCCGCCGGCGGGCGTGTCGTCGACATTGCGGTGGCGGCCCTCGCCGAAGAGCCGCAGATCGGTGGTGTCGAGCTGCCAGAGCCCGTCTTTTAGCGCGCGGCCCGTCAGGCTTTCGCCCAGCACGCCGGGAAAGGCCCCGGGCAGAAGCGTGATGATCTGGGCCTGCCAGGCGCGCGCCAGACGTTCCGGGCCTTCCATCAGGCTGCGCGGTTTGAGCGAGGCGGTGATGGATTTGCGGCCATGGGATTTCGAGGGCGTGTTGGACATCGGCCTAAAAGAGCCCCTCTGGCGGGTCGGCGATGATGCGGCCCCCGGCGATATCCACGGTCGGCACGGCGTCGAGCGTGAAGGGCAGAAGCACGGTGGATTTGAGCCCCGGCCCGTGGATTTCCAGAAGGTCGGACGCGCCGTGGTTCTGCACGGATTTGACGCGCCCCAGGGAGGTGCCGCCGGTGTCGAACACCTCCAGCCCGATGAGGTCGGCGTGGTAATACTCGTCGTCGGGCAGGGCGGGCAGACGGTCGCGCGCCACGTAAAGCCGCGCGCCCTTGAGAGCGTCGGCCTGTTCCTTGGTGGCGATGCCCGAGAGCCGGGCGATGAGCGCGCCCTTGGTGGCCTGCCCGGTGAGCGTGATGGTGAAGTTTTGCGCCCCATCCTCGGTCTCGACAGGGCCATAGGTGGCCACATCCGTAGGCTCGGCGGTGAAGGATTTGAGCCGCAATTCGCCGCGCACCCCAAACGCGCCGGCGACGGCGCCGATGCAGACCCGTTCAGACATCGGAGCCCCCTTCGACATAGCACAGCCCGGCGCGGTAGGTGCCGGGGCATTCGCCGCGCTGGTCGGACCGCTCGTAAAGCACGCCCGCCACGAAGGCGAGCGCGGCAAAGATCACGAGACGGATAAGGCCGAACATGTCTAGCGCACCTCGATGTGAAGGCTGTCGGAGCGATCTTCCCAGCCGGCCTGCTGCAACTCGGGCGTTTCGCTTTCCGCTTCGGGCCAGCCGACGCAGAGCCAGGCGACGAGGGCCCAGTCGGGGGGCACGTTCAGATCGCGGGCGAGCCTGTCGGGGTCGAGGATCGACACCCAGCCCACGCCCAAGCCCGCCGCGCGGGCGGCAAGCCAGAATTGCGTGACGGCGGCCACGACCGAGTAGCGGCGCATTTCGGGCATGGTGCCGGCGCCGAGCCCTGCGCCCTTGTCGGTGCTCTCGTCGCAAAAGACGGCCAGTTGCACGGGTGCCTCTGCCATGCCCGACAGCTTTAGCGTGGCATAGGTCTGTGCGCGGTCGCCGTCATAGCCCGAGAGGGCCGCGTCATTGGCCGCGCGGAAGTTGTCCAGCGCGGCCTGACGGAGCGCGGGGTCCTCGATGCGCAACACGCGCCAGGGTTCGGACAGTCCGACGGAGGGTGCGAGCCGGATCGCCTCGAGGCAGCGGGCGAGCGTGGCCTCGTCGACCGCGTCGGTGCGGAAGCGGCGCACGTCGCGCCGCCACCGCATGAGCCGGTCGAGATCCGACTGGAAGTCAGGCGAAAACCCCTGCATGCCCCGCACGCCCCGCTGAAAAGATCAGCTTTCGCTGGTCTCTTCGGCGGCTTCGGCTTCTGCCTCTGCCGGGGCGGCTTCGGCTTCCTTGGCGGCCTCGGCGGCAGCGGCGGCCTTGTCGGCTTTCTCCTTCTCGCGCTCCTGGGCCTTCTTGCCCGGGGTGCCCTTCTTAAGGTTCGCGCGCTCTTTCTTGTCGAGAATGCCCGCGGCCTCGAGGAAGCGCGAGATCCGGTCGGAGGGCTGCGCGCCCTGGTCGAGCCAGTACTGGATACGCTCGACATTCATCTTGATGCGGTCCTCGCTGTCCTTGGGCAGGAGCGGGTTGTAGGTGCCCAGCTTCTCGATGAAGCGGCCGTCGCGCGGCATGCGGCTGTCGGCGGCGACGATGCGGTAGAAAGGGCGTTTCTTGCTGCCACCACGGGCGAGGCGGATTTTCATGGCCATTGTTTGTGTCTCCTTTGAATGGCTGTTGGTTTGGCGCGCTGAAGCACGCCCTACGTTTGCTGTTGTTTGTGATGCTGAATCACTTCAGCGATGATGAAGTTCAGAAACTTCTTGGCGAATTCCGGGTCGAGATCGGCCCGGGTCGCCAGGTCTTCGAGCCGTGCGATCTGGGCGGCTTCGCGCGCCGGATCGGACGGGGGAAGGTCGTGTTCGGCCTTGAGCTTGCCCACGGCCTGGGTGTGCTTGAAGCGCTCGCCCAGCGTATAGACGAGGATCGCGTCGAGCCGGTCGATGCTCTCGCGGTGGCCCTTGAGCAGGGCGGCGGCGCGGGTGGTGGCGTCATCAGTCAATGGGCATCCCCTTCGGTCTGAACATCGGATCGGCGTAATGCCCGATTTCCAGCTCGATCCCGTCGCGGATCTGGCTGTTGGCAAGCCTGGCGGGCGTGGGATGGCGGTAGACCGCATCATTGCCGTCGATGGTGGGTGCTTCCGGGTCCTTGACGCAGCCCAGCCGTTCGGCGAGGCGGATCGAGTCGAGGTTCTTGGGGTCGATATAGCTGACCGCCCCGTCCCAGCCCTTGGCATAGAGATGGTCGCGCACCTTGTGCGTGGCTTCGAGGGCAAAGCCGTTGCCGGCCTTCTCCGGCCAGATGATCCAGGCGATTTCGCGCTCGGGCCACTTGGCGGGAAACCAGCCGCCGGCCATGCCCACGGTCTCGCCCGTGTCGCGCCGGTGGATCATCCACATGCCGTAGCCGCGGATTTCCCAATGCCCGATTTCGGCGGCGTAGAGCATCCACGCCTCGTACGGATTGAGCGGCCCGCCCATGAAGCGCGAGCGGTAGGAGGCGAAGGTGGCCTTGAAATCCGGGTAGTCCTGCGGCTCGGGCGCGCGGAGCACCAGCCGGCGGGTTTCCAGAACGGGGATACTCGGATGACCCATCTCTCAGCCCTCCGCCTTGTTCAGGTCGTGGCGGAACACCGCGGTGCCGGCATGGCTTCCGGGCCGTCCGTCGCCGGCCGGGGTCGCGCCCAGCCGCTGCGCCAGCGCGATGGAGCGGGCGTTCTGCGGCACGATATAGCTGACCAGCGACGGCAGGCCGAGCGTGTCGCGGGCAAAGGCGCGGGCGGCCTGCGCCGCCTCTGTTGCATAGCCATGGCCTTCGGCGGCTTCGGTGAGCAGGAAGCCAAGCTCGTGCTCTTCGTCGCCCGGCTCGCAGCCCAGCACGACGAAGCCCAGAAGATCGCCGCCGCCGCGCGGCTCGATCGACCAGAGCCCGTGGCCGCGCAAGAGCCAGCAGCCGACCATGTTGGAAAAGTCGTACCAGGCCTCGCCATGGGCCATCGGCCCGCCCAGCCCTTCGCCGCGCGGACCGCAGACGATATCGGCATAGGCGGCGAAATCCGCCAGGCGCGGCGCGCGCAGCCGGAGCCGCGCGGTTTCGAGCGCCGGCAGTTCCGCCGCGAGCCGGTCGGCCAGGGCCGCGGCCTTGGGCGGCGCGGGGCGTTCGCAGAGCATCTGGCCTGTCATGCGTAGGCCTCCGGGCTGCCGTCGTCATCCGCGCCGATCCCGAGGGCGTCGGGGCCGGGGTGGCGATAGAGCAGATCCTCGCCCATCTCGATATTCATGTAGGTCCGCTCGAACCAGGCACCGAGCCGTTCGGCCAGCGCCACAGAACGGGCGTTGCCCGGCACGATGTTGGAGGTGAGCGTCGTGAACCCGAGATCCTCATAGGCCCAGCGCCGCGCGCGTTCGGCCCCCTCGAAGGCGATGCCGCGTCCTTCGAACCGGTCATAGACGGCCCAACCCAGTTCCGGCTCGGGCCAGCCTTCGGGGTTCCAGATACCGGTGATGCCGCAAGGCTCGCCCGTTTCTTTCCACTCGATGGTGAAATAACCGTAGCCGTGCAGCGCCCAATGGCCGATCGAGAGCGCGAACCAGCGCCAGGCGCGGCCGCGATTGGCCTCGGTCCCGAAGCCCCAGGAGCGTGTGGGATCCAGAAGAAACCCGCAGAGCGGCTCGAAATCCTCGGGCTCGGGGCCGCGCAGGAGAAGCCGGTCGGTGTCCAGCTGGGGTATGTCGAGCGACAGGGTCATGCCGGGCGCCCCCGCATCGCGCCGCCCAGATGCAGGATGTGCCAGATCAGCATCCCGGCGACCATCGCCACCACGAAGACCGCGCCGTGCCCGCCATTATAGCTGAGCGCCGCGAGGGCCGGACCGGGGCAGAGACCCACAAGCGCCCAGCCGATCCCGAAGAGCGTGGCGCCGGCGAGCAGGCGCGCGTCGATGATCTGCGCGGGTTTCGCCGGGATGGGCGTGCCGAGCGCGGCGGTGGGGCGTTTGCCCGCCACCCGCCAGGCCACCAGCATCGGCAGGATCGCCCCGCCCAGCACGAAGGCCAGCGTCGGATCCCACGCCCCAAGCACGTCGAGCCAGCCCTGCACCTTGGCGGTGTCGGTCATGCCCGAAAGCATCAGACCGACCCCGAAGAGGCCACCGGCGAGAAAGGCGAAGAGCGCGCGCATCAGATCACCCCCAGCCCGTGGCGCGCCACGGCCATGGCGATCACACCGGCGGCGAGATAGACCAGCGTCGCCACGATGCCGCGCTTTGAGAAACGCGAGATGCCGCAAACCCCGTGCCCCGACGTGCAGCCGCTGCCCATGCGCGTGCCGAGCCCCACGAGGAGACCGGCGACAACGAGGAGCAGGGGATCTGTCGTCAGGTTGGTCTGGGGCGCCTGCCAGACCAGCGCCACGACCGCCGGTACGCCGACAAGACCCGCAAGAAACGCGAACCGCTCGTCCAGATTGCCCCGGCCGGAGCCGTCGACGACCCCGCCCAGGATGCCGCTCGCCCCCATGATCCGCCCGTTGACGAGCAGGAACATCGCCGCCGCCGCGCCGATCATGAGGCCGCCCAACAGGCCGAAGATCCAGTCCGCCGGGATCATGCCGCACCTCGCCGCGATGCCGCGCCGGGCGCGGGATGACGGTAGACCAGATGGTCCGGGTAGGGGCATTCGGGCGCGCCGGGATCATGCGCCGCGCCAAGTCTTTGGGCCAGCGCGATGGAGCGTGCGTTGTCCTTGTGGATGTAGCTGACCAGCGTGGTCTGCGCGCCCTCGGAATACGCCCAGCCGCGCGCGGCCTCGGCCGCCTCGAAGGCGATGCCTTTGCTTTCGCCCTCTGGGAAGACCATCCAGCCCAGTTCGGTCTCGGCGAAATCAGGATGCCGGCTGAGCATGATCTGCCCGACGGTCGCGCCGGTGGCACGGTCTTCGATGGCCCAGCCGCCGTGCCCCAGCAGCGCCCATTGCGCCACGTCGCGACAGAACATGCCCCAGGCGTCGCGCATCGACATCGGCCCGCCCATGTAGCGCAGGCGGTCGGACGCGCAGGCGTCGCGGTAGGCCGGAAAATCGGTCATCCGGGGCGCGCGCAGGGTGAGGCGCGGCGTGTTTATGGTGGGGGCGGTGGCTGGCATGGTTTATTTCTTCTTGCCGAACCCGCTGAGGCCGGGCGGCAGGGCCGCGCCGCCGCCCAGACCGGTCAGGCCGCCGCGCCCGGCGCCCATCTGCTTGGCCGCCTGTTCCAGCGCCTTGGGGTCCATGCCCTGCGCCATCTCCTCGGGGCTGGGGGCGCCCTTGCCGAACATGCCTTTCATGGCCTGCTTGAGCATCCCGCCTTTGCCCATCTTGCCCATCTTCTTCATCATGTCGCCCATCTGGCGCTGCATCTTGAGAAGCTTGTTAAGCTCGGAGACTTCCAGTCCCGCGCCCTTGGCGATGCGTTTCTTGCGGGAGGCCTGCAGGAGCTTGGGGTTGGCGCGCTCTTTTTTCGTCATCGAGTTGATGAGGGCAATCTGACGCGCGAGGATGCTGTCGTCGATGCCGGCGGTTTCCATTTGCTTGGCCATCTTGCCCATGCCGGGCATCATGCCCATCACGCCTTCCATGCCGCCCATCTTCTGCATCTGTTCGAGCTGCATCTTGAGGTCGTTCATGTTGAACTGACCCTTCTGGAAACGCTTCATCATCTTCTCGGCCTGTTCGGCCTCGATGGTCTGTTGCGCCTTTTCCACAAGGCTGACGATGTCGCCCATGCCAAGGATGCGGCCCGCGATGCGCTCGGGCTCGAAGGTCTCGATGGCGTCCATCTTTTCGCCCAGACCCACGAAGCGGATGGGCTTGCCGGTCACGGCGCGCATCGAAAGCGCCGCACCGCCGCGCCCGTCGCCGTCCATCCGGGTGAGGACCACGCCGGTGACGCCGATCTTGTCGTCGAATTCGGTGGCCACGTTGACCGCGTCCTGGCCGGTGAGGCCATCGACCACCAGCAGCGTCTCGCGCGGGTTGGCCACGTCGCGCACGGCGGCGGCCTGCGCGATCAGTTCCTGGTCTATATGGAGGCGACCGGCGGTGTCGAGCATGTAGACGTCGTAGCCGCCCAGACCCGCCTGCGTCTTGGCGCGCTTGGCGATCTGGACGGGGTTTTCGCCCTTGACGATGGGCAGCGTGTCGACGCCGATCTGGCGGCCGAGGATTTCGAGCTGTTCCATGGCTGCCGGGCGGTTGACGTCGAGCGAGGCCATGAGCACGCGCTTGCCCTCGCGCTCTTTCAGGCGCTTGGCAAGCTTGGCGGTGGTGGTGGTCTTGCCCGAGCCCTGCAGACCGACCATGAGGATCGGCGCGGGCGGATTGTCGATCTTGAGCGCGCCGGGATCGCCTTCGCCCTTGAGCGTGTCGACAAGCGCGTCGTGCACGATCTTGACGACCTGCTGGCCCGGTGTCACCGATCTGGTGACGGCCTGGCCCGTCGCCTGATCCTGCACGCGCTTGACGAAATCGCGCGCCACCGGCAGCGACACGTCGGCCTCGAGCAGGGCCACGCGCACCTCGCGCAGGGCTGTCTTGACGTCATCCTCGCTGAGCGCGCCCTGCTTGGTCAGCCGGTCGAAGACACCTGACAGGCGTTCGGATAGGTTTTCAAACATCGCCAAGGCCTCCTGCGCCGGTTGCGGTTTGCTGCCCCCAAGATAGGGGCAACGGTTCAAAGCATAAATGCCCCCACGGGCGAAACTCGCTGGTGGGGGGCGATCCCGGGATGATCCCACGGGACCGGAAGAAACGACGCCTTCCGGAAATGTTGAGGGGCGTTTAGGCCCGTGAACCCACCGAGTCAAGCCTTAGGGGGTTGCCGCAGGCGGCGCAGCGCGGCAAAAGTGCGGCATGGACGCCTCTTCGCTTTATCAGGACAGTCTGCCGGTCAGTTCGGATGCGCTTCTCGACGAGATGCGCGCCGCCGGGATCGCTTTTGATCTTCATGAGCATATCCCTCTGCGCACGGTCGAGGACGCCAAGACGGTGCAGGGCGGCGACGTGCCGAATGGGCCGGGGCGCATGAACGTCAAGAATTTCTACCTGCGCGACCGCAAGAAGCGGAATTACCTTGTGACGCTGGAACAGGATCGTGACGTGGATCTTGCCGCGCTCGGCGCGGCGATGGGCTGTGGCAAGCCGTCTTTCGGCTCGCCCGAGCGGTTGATGGAGTTCCTTGGCGTGCGGCCCGGCGCGGTCAGCCCGCTGGCGATGCGCACCGGCGCCGGTGCCGGCGTGACGCTTTTCATGGACGCGGCGCTGCTTGAGGCGGAATTCATTCACGTGCATCCGCTGGTCAACGACCGGACGGTGGCGATGACGCCCGACGCTCTTCTTGCATTGCTTGAAAGCTGGGGCGTCGAGGCGCACTGGCTTTCAGCGGATGCGCTGGCCACCTAGGCCCTGCGTCCCGGCGTCTTCTGGGCAAAATACCCACGTGACTTTGCCGTCAAGCCCACCGTCCGATCCGGGGGGGAGCGCCAAACTCAACCGCGCGGTTGAATATCGCAAACATGAGCATATTGCCCCGGAAGACCCTGCGGCAGATTGGTGGCCTTCGGGAAATTCTAGCAAAATCATGCACTTGCCGCGCTGCCGCGCTGTCTTGACTCGCGCGCGCCCGCCACGTAGCAACATCGCAACTGTTCCGGAGGGGCAAAGGTGGTGGATCCTGACGAGAGAGAGCGTCTTGCGCGGCTCGAAGATCGGATCAACCAGCTCAAGGCGAAAGACGCGCCGAAGCCCCATCAGGAAAGCCATTACAGTCAGGCGCAGCTGGCCTGGCGGATGGTGATCGAAATTGTGGCCGGTCTGTTGATCGGTTTTGGCATGGGATACGGGCTGGATTACCTCTTTGGGACCATCCCGATTTTCCTTGTCATCTTTACCCTGCTGGGCCTCGCTGCCGGCATCAAGACGATGATGCGCAGCGCCGCCGAGATCCAGCACGAGAAATTGGCCGACGAGGCCGAGACGGACATGCCCGAGGCTGATCTACAGCAGGGCAGCGAGAAGAGGACGACCCATGGCGACTGACGCGAAAGAAGGCGGCCAAGAGCTTGTTTTCCACCCGATGGATCAGTTTATCGTCAAGCCGCTTTTCGGCGATGGCCCGGTGGGCCTGTTTACCGTCACCAACGTGACCTTCTGGATGGTGCTGACGGTTCTGGCGATCGTGGGGCTTCTGGTTCTTGGCACCTCGGGCCGGGCCACAATCCCCAACCGCACGCAGTCGGTGGCGGAACTGGCCTATGGGTTCATCCGCAAGATGGTCGAGGACGTGGCGGGCAAGGACGCGCTGCCGTACTTCCCTTACATCATGACGCTGTTCATGTTCATCGTCTTCTCGAACTTCCTCGGGCTTATTCCCGGCGCCTTCACCACCACCAGCCATATCGCCGTCACCGCCGTTCTGGCGATGCTGGTCTTCGTGGCGGTCACGGTGATCGGCTTTGTCAAGCACGGCGCGGGCTTTCTGGGCCTCTTCTGGGTCGGCGCGGCCCCCTTGCCGCTGCGGCCCATCCTGGCGGTAATCGAGGTGATTTCCTACTTCGTGCGCCCGGTCAGCCACTCCATCCGTCTTGCTGGCAACATGATGGCCGGTCACGCGGTGATCAAGGTTTTCGCGGCCTTCGCGCCGCTGGTGCTGATCTCGACCGGGATCGGCCTTGTCGTGACGCCGCTGTCGATCCTTGCGATCACGGCGATCTACGCGCTCGAAATGCTCGTGGCCTTTATCCAGGCCTACGTTTTCACCATCCTGACCTGCGTTTACCTAAAGGATGCGCTGCATCCCGCGCACTAAGGTCGGGCGAACCCTATCCAAGCCAATTCCAACGTAAGGAGACATCACAATGGAAGGCGATATCGCACAAATGGGTCAATTCATCGGCGCAGGCCTGGCCTCGGTCGGCATGGGCGGCGCAGCCGTCGGTGTGGGCAACGTGGTCGGCAACTTCCTGTCCGGCGCCCTGCGGAACCCCTCGGCCGCTGCTGGCCAGACGGCCACCATGTTCATCGGTATCGCGTTTGCCGAAGCGCTGGGGATCTTCTCGTTCCTCGTGGCACTTCTGCTGATGTTCGCCGTTTAAGCCTCTCGGACGACGATCCTTACGACCGGGGGTGAGGGGTATTACGCCGCTCACCCTCTGTACACGGAAAGTTCCCATCGGAGGACGACATGGCAACCGAAACACATGATGCAGCCGGCAGCACGAGCGCCTGCGTCGATGCAGGTGGCGGCGCCATCGGCATGCCGCAGCTCTGCCCCGACTGGATGGGCAACCAGATCTTCTGGCTTGTCGTCACGCTGGTCGTCATCTTCTTTATCCTGTCGCGGATCGCGCTGCCTCGCATTGCCGCCGTGCTGGCCGAGCGTCAGGGCACGATCACCAACGATCTGGCCGCAGCCGAAGACCTGAAGGTCAAGGCGCAGGAAGCGGAAGAGGCCTATGAAAAGGCCCTTGCCGATGCCCGGTCCAAGGCCAACGAGATCATCGCGGAGGCCAAGGCCGAGATCAAAGCGGAACAGGACGAAGCCGCCAAGAAGGCCGACGCGCAGATCGCCGAGAAGGCCGCCGAAAGCGAGAAGGCCATCGCCGAGATCCGCGCCAGCGCGCTGGAAAACGTCGAGACCGTCGCCAAGGACACCGCCAAGGAACTGGTCGCCGCCATGGGTCAAAAGGCCGATACCGCCGCTATCGACAAGGCCGTCGCCGCACGGCTGAAAGGATGAGCGCCATGAAACAGACCCTTGCCACGCTGGTCGCCCTGACGGTCGCCAGCCCCGCGTTCGCCGCGAAAGGCCCGTTCTTTTCGCTGTCGAACACGAATTTCGTGGTGTTGATCGCGTTCTTGCTGTTCATCGCGCTGCTGGTCTACCTCAAGGTGCCGGGGCTGATCGGGGGCATGCTCGACAAGCGGGCCGATGGCATCAAGTCCGAGCTGGACGAGGCACGGGCCCTGCGGGAAGAGGCGCAGACCCTTCTGGCGAGCTACGAGCGCAAGCAGAAGGAAGTGCAGGAGCAGGCCGACCGGATCGTGGCGCATGCCAAGACCGAGGCCGCCGAAGCCGCCGAGCAGGCCAAGAAGGATCTGGAGCAATCTATCCAGCGCCGTCTGCAGGCCGCCGAGGACCAGATCGCGTCGGCCGAGGCGAACGCCGTTCGCGAGGTGCGCAACAAGGCCATCAACGTGGCCGTCGCCGCCGCGAAAGAGGTCGTTGCAAAGTCGATGAGCGCGGACGACAACAAGGCGCTGATCGAGGATTCGATCAAGCAGGTGGGCGCAAAGCTGCACTGAACTGAGCGTTCGATCACATGGAAAGCCCCGGATTGCCGCCGCGATCCGGGGCTTTTTCTTTGCGTCGGGCCGTTGTCTGCGGGCGTCAGAAAAGAAAGGGGGCCGTTGAACCGGCCCCTCATTCCGTCCTGCCACGTGTTCCGAAAAAGCCCTGCGCGTGTCGGGCACGGTGTTCCCGAGATCGCACCGGGCCGAATTTGCCAAAAGGTGCTGTTGTCAACCGTCACACAGCATTTAGGCGAAACATTGCGAATCGGTCAATATCCGGTGATTCGTTTTTTCCGGAAAATCCCGCAGAGGCTTGGGAACGCGCAGGAAAAAGTTTTACCGGGCCGGTCGCGACATGGCGGGCCGATGCCCGTCCGCCTGCATTGCGGGGTGCGGCGGGGAAATCGCTTGAGACGCTGGCGGCGGGCGGCTAGATCAGGCGCACAGAACAGGGAGACGGCCGCGCATGAGCCTCAACACCTTCGGACATCTGTTTCGCGTCACGACATGGGGTGAAAGCCACGGACCTGCGCTTGGGGCCACGGTGGATGGCTGCCCGCCCGGCGTGCCGGTCGACGAGGCCTTTCTGCAGCAATTCCTGGACAAGCGGCGGCCCGGGCAGAACAAGCACACCACCCAGCGGCAGGAGGCCGACGCGGTCAAGATCCTGTCGGGCGTGTTCGAGGGGCAGACCACCGGGACGCCGGTGCAGCTTATGATCGAGAACACCGATCAGCGCAGCCGCGACTATGGCGAGATCGCGCAGACCTTCCGGCCCGGCCATGCCGATATCACCTATCACCAGAAATACGGGGTGAGGGATTATCGCGGCGGCGGGCGCAGTTCGGCGCGAGAAACGGCGGCGCGGGTCGCCGCCGGTGGCCTGGCGCGTGCCGCGCTGAAGGCGCTGGTGCCGGGGCTGGAGGTCGTGGGCTATATGACGCGGATGGGCGATGTGACCATCGACCGGGACGCGTTCGACTGGGACGAGATCGCGCGCAACGATTTCTGGGTGCCCGACGCGGGGGCGGTCGGGATCTGGGCCGAGTATCTGCAGGGCATCCGCAAGGCGCACGATTCGGTGGGCGCGGAGATCGAGGTGGTGTGCCGTGGCGCGCCGGCGGGTCTGGGCGCGCCGGTCTATGGAAAGCTCGACACCGATCTGGCCGCCGCGATGATGAGCATCAACGCCGTCAAAGGCGTGGAGATCGGCGAAGGCATGGCGGCGGCCCGTCTGAAGGGCACCGAGAACGCCGACGAGATCTTCATGGGTGAGGCTGGCCCCGAGTACAGCAGCAACCACGCCGGTGGCGTGCTGGGCGGGATTTCCACCGGCCAGGATATCGTCGTGCGCTTTGCAGTGAAGCCGACAAGCTCGATCCTGACGCCGCGCCGGTCGATCCGGCTGGATGGCAGCCCGACCGAGGTGATCACGAAAGGCCGCCACGATCCCTGCGTAGGCATTCGCGCGGTGCCGGTGGCCGAGGCGATGATGGCCTGCGTGATCCTGGATCATTACCTGTTGCACAGGGGGCAGGTGGGCGACGGGCCGCGCGGCGTGATCGGCTGAGCCAGAGGTGCGGCTGCGCCGCGCTGTTTTTTTTGGAATGAGGGGCGCTGCCCCTCAAACTCCCTGAGGTATTTGCGGCCAGATGAAGATCAGGGCGTTCTGGTGCCCTGGCGCGAAAGCTGCACGGCGAGAATAGCCGCCGTAACGATCGTGACGCCGACAAGATCCCAAAGCCGCAGCGCCTCGCCCAGGATCAGGGCCGCGATGACGACGCCCAGGAAGGGGTTCAGGAAGTGGAAGGTCGCGGCTTTGACCGCGCCGATGCGATTGACCAGCCAGAACCACACCAGCGTGGCCGCAAGCCCGGGGATGAGCGTGGTATAGGCGAAGGCCGCGACGAGTTGCCAGGACCATGCGATGTCGAGCGTTTCGGTGGCCAGGCCGACAGTGCCGAGCACCGCGCTGCCCACGAGCATTTGCAGACCGACGATCATGAGGAAATTCCCCCCCGACGTGGCGCCGCGCACCGACAGCGTGGCGAAGGTGAGCGCGATGACACCCGCCACGCAGAGCGCGACGCCGTAGAGATCCGCACCCCCTTGCAGGCGCGAGCCCATGATGATCGCAACGCCGATCACGCCGGCGACGAGACCTGCCGTGCCGAGCTTGCCGATCTTTTCGCCGAAGACCGCCCAGCTGACCAGGCCGACGAGCAGCGGCATGGTCGAGGCGATGATTGCGGCGAGCGACGCCTCGATCGTTTGCATGGCGACGAAGTTGAGGCCGAGATAGAGCGCGTTCTGGCACAATCCGAAGATGATGGTGGCACGCCACTGGGCGCGGGTCAGCCGCCAGCTTTGCCCGAGCAGGCGCGCGAGGAGCACGCCCAGAAGTCCGGAAATGAGAAAGCGCAGGGACAAGGCCGTGACGGGTGGCGCGGCGGCCACGATGATGCGCGCCGAGGTGAAGGCCGAGGACCACATGACGGCGAAGGCCAGCCCCATGAGGATCGCGCGAATGTCCATGAGATGTCTCCGGATGCAGAAAGGGCCGCCTTGCGGGCGACCCTTTCGAAAAGGCGCTGTAAAGGCAAGATCAGCCGTTCACGCTGTCCTTCAGAGCCTTGGCGATGGTCATTTTCACGACCTTGTCGGCGTCCTTGTGGATCTGCTCGCCGGTCGCGGGGTTGCGCACGGTGCGCGCCGGACGCTCGCGGCAGTAGATCTTGCCGACGCCGGGAAGCGTTACGGCCCCGCCGCCCGACACTTCGCGGGTGATGATGTCGATGATGCCGTCAAGCGCGCCGCTTGCGGTCTTCTTGTCGCTGCCCATTTCTTCGGCCAGAGCCGCCACGAGCTGGGTCTTGGTCATCGGTTTTGCCATTGACTGGTCTCCTTCAACTGCCCGTTCCTAGGGCCTCGTGAAGCGGAGTTAACTGCATCTTGTGGATAAACACAATAAATAGTGTAGCAAAATAAGGGATTTTTGCCGGTTTCCCGCTGATTCTGCCACTTACAGAAAGGCGGTTTCGTCAAAACTGCGTAATTTCCGGCTGTGGATCCGTTCCAGAGGCATGTCGCGCAGCGTTTCCATCGCGCGAATCCCGATGAAAAGATGGCGCGAAACCTGTGTCGTGTAGAAGTCGCTGGCCATGCCCGGCAGCTTCAGTTCGCCGTGCAGCGGCTTGTCCGAGACGCAGAGCAAGGTGCCGTAGGGCACCCGGAAGCGAAAGCCGTTGGCGGCGATGGTCGCACTTTCCATGTCGAGCGCGATGGCGCGCGACTGGCTGAGCCGCTGGACCGGGCCGGACTGGTCGCGCAATTCCCAGTTGCGGTTGTCGAAACTGGCGACGGTGCCGGTGCGCATGATCCGCTTGAGTTCGAAATCGCGCAACTGGGTTTCCTGCGCGACGGCGTCCTGCAGGGCGATCTGGATTTCGGCCAGGGCCGGGATCGGCACCCAGGCGGGCAGGTCGGAATCGAGCACGCCGTCCTCGCGCAGATAGGCATGGGCGAGGACGAAATCTCCCAGAGACTGCGAATTGCGCAGCCCCGCGCAGTGGCCGACCATGATCCACGCATGCGGGCGCAGCACCGCGATGTGATCGGTCGCGGTCTTGGCGTTGGACGGCCCCACGCCGATATTCACCAGCGAGATGCCCGCGCCATTCGCGCGCTTGAGATGGTAGGAGGGCATCTGCGGCTGTTTTCGCGACGGCGTCAGAGGCGCGTCGCCGTCGGTGATGACCGCGTTGCCCGGGCCCACGAAGGCGGTATAGCCGCTTTCGGGATCGCCAAGCGCACGGCGGGCATAGGCCTCGAACTCGGCCATGTAGAACTGGTAGTTGGTGAACAGTACGTGATTCTGGAAATGGGCCGGGTCGGTGTCGGTGTAATGCGCCAGCCGCGCGAGCGAGTAATCCACCCGCTGCGCCGAGAAAAGCGCCAGCGGCGCGGGCGCGCCCGGCAGGGTGACATGCGTGCCGTTTACGATGTCGTCATTGGTTGTGGCAAGATCCGGCACGTCGAAATGATCGCGCAGAGTGAACCGCGCCGCGCCCTGTTGCGGCACCGTGAGATCGGGGCGCGTTGCGACGGCGAAATGCACCGGCATGGGCGTCTCGGACGGGCCGATGATGACCGGAACCTCGTGATTGTCCATCAGAAGGCCGATCTGCTGTTCGAGATAGTGCCGGAAGAGGGCGGGCCGGGTGATCGTGGCCGCATAGGTGCCCGGTTCGGCAAGGTGGCCGAAGCTCAGGCGACTGTCGATCTTGGCGTAGCTCGACGTGGTGATCCGGATTTCGGGATAGAAGGCGCGGGCGCGGCCGCGCGGCCCGGCGGGCCCCATGGCCGACAGGAACTCTTCGCAGAGCCAGCCGGTGGCGGTGTCGTAAAGGTCGATCAGGCGCTGCACCGCGCTGTGGGGCGTGGAAAACGCCTCGGGCCCGGGCAGGGCGGGGGTTCTGAAGCTGGTTTCGGCGGGATCCGTCGCCATGGGCTGTATCCGGTACAATCGACTGCTCGTGGCCACGTTGACACGCCCGGCGGGCGCTGTTCAAGCTGATCCGTGTCGGACGGCGAAAGGACGGGCGATGGATTTCGAAACGGTCAGTGCGGGAGCGTTCGGTGCGTCGCTGCGGGGCGTGGGGCTGAACCTTCTGGTGCGCGACGTGTTGGCGGAGGTGGCCTTCCTCGAAGCGGTGTTCGGCATGCGGGGCCATCGGGTGAGCCGGGATTTCGCGATCCTGACCTATGGCGATGCGGTGCTGCAGATCCATGCCGATGCGACCTATGCCGCCAACCCGCTTCTTGGACTGCTGCCCGAGGCGGGCGCGCGCGGCGCCGGGGCCGAGATCCGGCTGTTTGACACCGACCCCGACGCGGCGGCCGCGCGGGCCGAGGCGGCGGGGGCGCATATCCTGCAGCCGCCCACCGACAAGCCGCATGGGCTGCGCGAGGTCTATATCCTGTGCGAAAACGGCTATGCTTGGGTGGCGTCCCGGCCTCTGGATGTTACATGAGAGCCTGAAGCCTCAGGGGGATCCCACATGACCGGCACGCTATTGTCTTTCGGCCACGGCTATTCGGCGCGCGCGCTGGCGCGGCGGCTTTTGCCGCAGGGCTGGACGATCTACGGCACGACGCGCAAGGCCGACAAAGCCGAGGCGCTGCGGGACGAGGGCGTGATCCCGATCCTGTGGCCCGAAGGCGATTTTGAGGAGGCGCTGGCGCAGGCCGATCATCTGCTGATCTCGGCGGGGCCGGACGAGGGCGGCGACCCGGTCCTGCGCGAGATGGGGCGGGAGATTTCCCAGATTGCACTGCGCATCGTATGGGCGGGATATTTGTCGACGACGGGCGTCTATGGCGATCACGACGGCGAATGGGTGACCGAGGAAGCGCCCCTGACCCCCTCGACCGAGCGCGGTCAACGGCGGGTGCAGGCCGAGGCGCAATGGCAGGCCGTCGAGGGCCTGCCGCTGCACATCTTCCGGCTGGCGGGCATCTATGGGCCCGGGCGCGGCCCCTTCGAGAAGGTCCGGCAGGGTACGGCGCGGCGCATCATCAAGAAGGGCCAGGTCTTCAGCCGCATCCATGTCGAGGATATCGCGCAGGTGCTCGAGGCGTCGATCAAGGCACCCAATCCGGGCACGGCCTATAACGTCTGTGACAACGATCCCGCCCCGCCACAGGACGTGATCGGCTATGCCGCCGAGTTGCTGGGTCTGCCGCTGCCGCCCGAAGTGGATTTCGAGGAGGCCGAGATGTCGCCGATGGCGCGCAGTTTCTATGCGGAGTCCAAACGCGTGGATAATCGCCGCATCCGCGAGGAGCTTGGCGTAGAGCTGCTTTATCCCGACTACCGGAGCGGCTTGCGCGCGCTTCTGGCGGAAGAGGACGGCGGAGACCCGGGCGCGCCCGCCTGACCGTCCTCGACAGAAGTGCCGGCCCTCAGCCGTTTTCGCGCAGGATATGCCCGGCCAGATAGAGCGAGCCGCAGATGAGGATGCGGGCGGTGGGATCGGTCGCCGCGATGGCGCGCACCGCTTCGGTGGCGCTGGGCGCGGTGGTGGCGGGCAGGCCGGCCTTGTCGGCGGCGGCGGCGGTCTCATCCGCGGGCAGGGTGTTCGCCTCGCCGGGAATGGAAAGCGCAGTCAGGCTTTGCGCGACCCCGGCCAGAGGACGCAGGTAGCCGCCGATATCCTTGGTGTTGAGCATCCCGCAGACGAGATGCATGGGCCGTGGCGGCAGGTTTACGAGATGCCGCGCCAGCGCTTCTCCGGCGGCGGCGTTATGCCCGCCGTCGAGCCAGATCTCGGCTTCGGGCGCGGCCTCGACCAGCGGACCCGTGCGCAGGCGCTGCATCCGTGCGGGCCAGTGGGCGCGGGTCACGGCGGCCTCGAGCGCGGCATCGCCCAGCCCGAGGTGACGCAGCGCCATGAGGGCGGCGCCCGCGTTCTCGATCTGGTGGGCGCCGGGCAGGTTGGGCAGGGGCAGGTCGCGGAGCCCGGTTTCGTCCTGAAAGACCAGCCGCCCGCGCTCTTCGTTCGCGTGCCAGTGCTGTCCGTCGGCCAGAAGCGTCGCGCCGAGGGCTGTGGCGCGGGTCTCGATCACGTCCATCGCGTCGTCCGCCTGCGGGCCGACCACGCAGGGCACGCCGCGCTTGAGGATCCCGGCCTTTTCGCCCGCGATCTTGGCCAGCGTGTCGCCGAGATACTGCTCGTGGTCCATCGAGACCGGCGTGATGAGCGTAAGTGCGGGGCGTACGATCACGTTCGTGGCATCGAGCCGCCCGCCAAGCCCGACCTCGAGCAGCGTGTAATCCGCCGGAACGCGGCTCATGGCGAGGATTGCGGCGCAGGTGGTGATTTCGAAATAGGTGATGGATGCGTCGCCATTGGCGGCGTAGCACTCGTCAAGCACCGCCGTCAGGTCTGGCTCGGAAATCAGCTCTCCCGCGAGGCGGATGCGTTCGTGGAATCGCGCGAGATGCGGCGAGGTATAGGCATGGGCGGTCAGGCCCGCCCCCTCGATGCCGGCGCGGATCATCGCCTGGGTCGAGCCCTTGCCGTTGGTGCCCGCAATGTGAATGACCGGCGGCAGCCGATCCTGGGGATTATCCAACGCCTTGAGCAGGCGCCAGACCCGGTCGAGCGTGAGGTCGATGATCTTGGGGTGGAGCGCCATCATCCGGTCGAGGATGACATCGGAGCCTTGGGCGGGCGCGGTCATGCGGGGATCCTTTCGAGACGCACGAGCAGACAGACGAGAGCGGCGGCGGCGAGATCGAGCGCGCCGCAGAAATGCGGCCACCAGCCGGGGCCGGGATGGCCGGTCAGGCCGAGGGCAAGGTCGAGGAGGCCATGCGCGCCGAGAACCAGCGCCAGCGCGAGGGTGCTGCGGTGATAGGCCCAGATCGCGGCGGCGGCGAAGGTGGCGAAGATTGCCCCGTGCAGGAACAGACCGCCGTGATCGACCGCGAAAACCGGGTAGAAGAAGGCGATGGCGGCCACCAGGACCGCCAGTCCGGAGCGGTCGCGCAAGAGGCCGCAGAGATACATTGTGAGCGTAATGGCAAACCCGCTGGCCGCCCCGGCAAGGGCGGCGGTCATGCCTCGTCGGGGGCCTTCGGCGCGGCCGGGTCCGGTTCCAGCGGCGCGGGTGCGGCGCGGGACGGGTCGGGCGGCGGCAGGTCGCCCATCACGGCGGGGGGCAGGCCCAGCAGCATCCGGGTGATTCCGATCAGCTCGTCGCGCATCCGGGCGCGCGGCGTCACCCTGTCGAGCATGCCGTGGTCGAGCAGGTATTCGGCGCGCTGGAACCCGTCGGGCAGTTTTTCGCGGATCGTCTGTTCGATCACGCGCGGGCCGGCAAAGCAGATGAGCGCGTTCGGTTCTGCGATATGAACGTCGCCCAGCATTGCGTAAGAGGCTGTCACGCCCCCGGTGGTCGGGTGGGTCAGCACGACGATATAGGGCAGGCCCGCCTCTTTCAGCATCTGCACCGCGACGGTGGTGCGGGGCATTTGCATGAGGCTCAGGATGCCTTCCTGCATGCGCGCGCCGCCGGCAGCGGAGAAGAGGATGAGCGGGCGTTTGAGATGCACGGCCTCTTCGGCGGCCTTGATGATGGCGTTGCCCACATACATGCCCATGGAGCCGCCCATGAACGAGAAATCCTGCGCGGCGGCGACGATGGGCGTGCGCCCGATGTCGCCGGTGGCCACGAGCATGGCTTCTTTCTCTCCCGTCGCCTTTTGCGCGGCTTTCATCCGGTCGGGATATTTCTTCTGATCGCGGAAATGCAGCGGATCGAGATTGGGCGCGGGGACCTCGATCTCGGCGAAGGCGCCGCCATCGAAGAGCGCGGAAAAGCGTGCGCGGGGCGTAATCGCCATGTGATGCCCGCAGGAGGTGCACACATTGAGATTGTCGGTGAGTTCGCGATGAAACAGCATCGTGCCGCACTCATCGCATTTGGACCACAGGTTCTCGGGGATCTCGCGGCGCGAGAAGATCGAGTTGATGCGCGGACGCACGTAATTGGTGATCCAGTTCATAGGCGTGGGGCCCCCTGCTGCCGTCTGCGCCGAGAGATAATGGGCGCGCGCCGCAATTGCAATCAGCGCCGGAGCGCGAGCCGCGCGGCGAGCCAGCTGCAGAAGAGCACCATCAGGTCGACCGGCGCCCAGAGCCAGACCGCGCCGCGATCCTCGAGCGAGAAGGGCATGGAATAGAGCGCCAGCCCGTCGAAATTGCCCTCGGGCGCGGCCAGAAGGATGGCCGCGAAATTGTTGATGAAGTGCAGCGCGATGGCCGGACCAAGCGTGCCGGCGCGCGCGGTCAGGTCGGCGGCGGCGATCCCGAAGGCCGTGGCCCAGAGCACGATCAGCCAGGTATTGTCCCCGTTCATGGCGGGATCGTGATGCAGGACCCCGAAGGCGGCGGACGGCACGAGGATCCAAACCCAGGGCGCGTGGAACCGTGCCGCGAGCTGGCTTTGCAGGTAACCGCGGAACACCAGTTCTTCCGTGCCGGTCTGGATCAGCAGGGCAAGAAGCGCGAGCGGCAGGAGCGTGAGCCAAAGCGCCGGATCGAGGTTCGGCTCGGGCACAAAATCGGGCGGCGTCGGCATCAGGACCGAAATCGCGAGGTGCAGACCCGCAAGATAGAGGCAGACGCGCCGGAACTGCAGTGTGGCCAGTCGCGTCGGGCCAAGGAGGCTGGCAAGACTGCGCCCGTGCACCTGCCGCAGCGCCACGTTGAGCGCGAGAAGCGCGAAGATGAAAATGAAGAGATTGCCCAGCACACCGGCCGCGGTGCCGCCATCCTCGAGCGCGGCGAACAAACGCTCGCTCAGATCGGCGGGCAAGAGCGCGCGCAGCAGGATCGAGGCGATATAGACGGAGGTGAAAAAGCCCAGAACGACAATGAGGCTGCCGGTGAAAAGCTGCGGCAGCGAGGCGCTTGGCCGGGCAGGGGCGATCAGCGCCTCGAAGAAGGGATAGGGGCGGCGGGGCATGACAGTTTACCTAGTCTGCGGATCGGGGTGCTGCAACGGCGGCATGACAGTCTTGGCACGCGGATGGCTGTGAGCCCACACCGGCGCCGGGCAACAAAAAACCCGGGCGCGAACGCCCGGGCCAGGTGTGTAAAGGTGTAATCCGGAAGGAGGAAGATTACCCTTTGGAGAATTCGGGATAGGCTTCCATCCCCAGTTCCGACATGTCGAGACCGTTGATCTCGTCCTCTTCGGCAACCCGGATGCCCATCACGGCCTTCAGGATGAACCAGACGATCAAGCTGGCCACGAAGGTGAAGACACCGTAGGCGACGATACCCGTGAGCTGCGTCGTCAGGCTGGCGTCGGAGTTGTAGAAGATCACCGCGATGGTGCCCCAGATGCCGGCGAAGAGGTGCACCGGGATGGCGCCCACAACGTCGTCGATCTTGAGCTTGTCGAGCATCGGCACGGTCAGCACCACGATCACACCACCCACGGCGCCGATCAGAAGCGCGCCAAAGAGGGTCGGGGCCAGAGGCTCGGCGGTGATCGACACGAGGCCGGCCAGTGCGCCGTTCAGCACCATGGTGAGGTCGGGCTTCTTGTACATGATCTGCGTCAGTATCAGGGCCGTCACCGCGCCGGCGGCTGCCGCCATGTTGGTGTTGGCGAAGATGCGCGACACGTCGGAGACGTCACCCACGGTGCCCATCGCCAGCTGCGAGCCGCCGTTGAAGCCGAACCAGCCGAGCCACAGGATGAATGTGCCCAGCGTGGCGAGGGCGAGATTCGAGCCCGGGATCGGGTTGACCTTGCCGTCCTTGCCATACTTGCCGATCCGCGGACCCAGCACGATGGCACCGGCCAGAGCAGCCCAGCCACCCACGGAGTGCACGACGGTCGAGCCGGCGAAGTCGGAGAAGCCCATTTCAGACAGCCAGCCGCCGCCCCACTGCCAGGAACCCGAGATCGGGTACATCAGGCCAGTCAGCACGACGACGAAGATCAGGAAGGGCCACAGCTTGATCCGCTCGGCCAGCGCGCCCGACACAATCGAAGCGGTGGCGGCGACGAAGACCAGCTGGAAGAAAAAGTCGGACCCGACCGAGGCGTAATCAAGCGCCGCATCAGCCGCAGCCACACCAACCGGATCGAGCACGGTCTGGCCGCCGATGGCGAAGTAGCCGTTGAAGTCGCCCGGATACATGGTGTTGAAGCCCACGAGCCAATACATGATCGCGGCAATCGAGTAGAGACCGATGTTCTTGGTCATCTGCATGGTGACGTTCTTGGAGCGCACCAAGCCGCCTTCCAGCATGGCAAACCCTGCCGCCATGAAGAAGACGAGGAAACCCGCCATACAGAACAGCAGGGTGGTCATGATGTAGGGGCCGATCTCGTCAAAGCCCGGCGCATCCTGCGCAAAGCCCAGCTGCGGCACGGCGATCAGCGCCGCTGCGGCCAGGCCGGTATACGTGTAACGTGTCATGGTCATGTTATCCTTTCCCCACGCTGTCTCAGAGCGCGTCGTCGTTGGTTTCGCCGGTGCGCACGCGCATGGCCTGCTGCACGTCGAGCACGAAGATCTTGCCGTCACCGATCTTGCCGGTGCGCGCGGTGGATGCGATGGTCTCGACCACCTGGTCGGCCATGGACGCCGCGACGGCGATCTCGAGCTTGATTTTCGGAACGAAATTCACGGCGTATTCGGCACCGCGGTAGATTTCGGTGTGACCGGACTGCGAGCCGAAGCCCTTTATCTCGGTCACCATCATGCCGCGGACGCCGATCGCGGTCAGCGCTTCGCGTACATCTTCAAGCTTAAACGGCTTGATGGTTGCGATGATGAGTTTCACAGATGTCCCTTTCGTTTCTGCGTGACAGGGTTGTGTTTGCCCCTGCAGAACATGCGCGGATTGCGGCCAACGGAAAGGTGACTCGGGGGGGAGAGGGAAAAAACCCAACCCCTCATGCCTAAAAAATGTGCATATTAATTTAATTGCACAAAAATAAATCAGATAAGAATCGCAAGGCGCGGGGCGGATGGGGGTCTACTTTCCCGAAGGCCCGCGATAGACTGCGCGAAAGGCAGGGTTCCGGGCAGGGTGGGACATGGCACAAGACGGTCGCAAGAAGCCTCGGCTGGTTGCGGACAAGCGGTATGGTAAACCGGCCCGCAAGGCGCCGGCGAAGTCCTCGCGCAAGGCCACGCGCAAACCGGCGCGTTCGCGCAAGGCCGCCCGTCGCGGTGGCGGGGGCGGCAAGGGGCCGCTGGCAGTTTTGCGGCGCTTACTGCGCTGGATGCTGCGCCTTGTCTGGACCATCACCTGGCGGGTCGGCGCGGTCGTGGCGCTCGTGCTGGCGTTGGCGGTCGGCTATGTCTATTCCACGTTGCCTGATGTGACGACGCTTCTGGACGGGCGCGCGCGCGGGTCTGTGACCCTGATGGACCGCGAGGGCGAGGTTTTTGCCTGGCGCGGGGACCAGTTCGGCGGCGTTGTGACCGCCGACAGCGTCAGCCCGCATTTGCGCAACGCCGTGGTGGCGACCGAGGACAAGCGGTTTTACCGGCATTTCGGCCTGAGCCCGCGCGGTATCGCCAGCGCGATCCGCATCAATCTGAGCGAGGGGCGCGGGCCGCTGTCGGGCCATGGCGGGTCGACCATCACGCAGCAGACCGCCAAGCTCTTGTGCCTGGGCGTGGAATACGACGACGAGGTCTGGGAGAGCGAGGCCGATTACATCCAAGACTGCCGCCGCGGGTCGCTGGCGCGCAAGCTCAAGGAAGCGATCTATGCGCTGGCGATGGAGGTCAAGTATACCAAGAACGAGATCCTCTCGATCTACCTCAACCGCGCCTATATGGGGTCTGGCGCGCATGGCGCCGAGGCCGCCGCGCAACGCTATTTCGGCAAGCCCGCGGCGGCACTGACCCCGCAGGAAGGCGCGATGGTGGCGGGGCTGCTCACCGCGCCGACGCGGCTGGCGCCGACCACCGATCTCGAACGTTCGCAGGATCGTGCGGCGACGGTCCTGCGGCTGATGAACGAGCAGGGCTATCTGAGCGACGCGGACACCGCCGCAGCGCAGGCCGATCCGGCGACCCTGTCGCAGGCCGCAGAGGCGCAGGCGGGTGGCTATTTCGCGGATTGGGTGATGGATTCGGGGCCTGAGTTCTTTACCCGTGATACCACCGAGGACGTCATCATTCAGACCACGCTGGACCAGCGGATGCAGCGCGCGGCGGAAGGTGCTCTCGATTACATCTTCGAGACCAAGGTGCGCGACGGATCCGAGGCGCAGGCCGCCATCGTAGTGATGAGCGCGGACGGCGCGGTGCGCGCGATGGTCGGCGGACGCAAGAGCCGGGTTGTCGGCGCGTTCAACCGCGCGACCATGGCCAAGCGGCAGACCGGGTCGGCCTTCAAGCCCTTCGTTTACGCCACGGCGCTGGAACTGGGATACGAGCCGGATTCGACCGTCGTCGACGAACCCTACTGCATCAACGTGCCCGGATCGGGGCGCTATTGCCCGGAAAACTACACCCGCGATTACAAGGGCCGGGTGACGCTGACCGACGCGCTGCGCCAGTCGCTCAACGTGCCGGCGGTGAAGGTTTCGGAAAGCGTGGGCCGCGACCTCGTGCGCAAGGTCGCGAGCGATTTCGGCATCGACAACGCGCTGGCCGATGGACCGGCGCTGGCGCTTGGGGCTTCGGAGAGCACGCTGCTGGAGATGACGGGCGCTTATGCGGGTATTCTTAACGGCGGCTCTTCGGTGACACCCTACGGGCTTGTGGAGCTGAAACTGCGCGGCGATGACGAACCGCTGATGGGCACGGGCGGCGGGATCGGCGAACGGGTGATCCGCGAGGAAGCTGCGCGGCAGCTGATCTGGATGATGCACCAGGTGGTGCAGAGCGGCACGGGAACCCGCGCGCGCCTGCCCGACCGCGAGGCTGCGGGCAAGACCGGCACCACGCAGGCCGCCCGCGACGCATGGTTCCTTGGCTTTACCGCCGATTACGTGGCGGGTGTCTGGATGGGGTATGACGACAACACGCCGCTGACCGGCGTGACGGGCGGGGGCCTTCCGGCGGAGATCTGGCACGAGACGATGCTGCGCGTGAACGAGGGTATCACGCCCAAGCCGCTGCCGATGATCCGCCCGGCCCCGCGCGCCCAGCCGCAGCAGCGCCAGCCGCAGCTGCAACAGGCGCCACGCCGGGATCGGGGCAACCCGATCGAGAATATCCTGCGCGGATTGTTGGGGGCTGACGGTCGATAGGCCCGGCGCCGGCGTCGTGGCGTCCCGACGGGATCCTAGCCGGCGCGGCGCAGGTCGTTGACCAGGCCGTCGATATTGCCACGGTTGCGGTCCAGCATCGCGCCGATCTCGGTCCGCTCGGACAGCCGCAGGCTGATGCCTTCGATCACGAGGTCGAAGAAAAGATCGCGGCCCGACCGGTCTGAGACCAGAAAGAGCACATCGAACGGCGCCTGACCGCGCAGGTCGACCCGCGCGCGCACCTCGTGCCAGGACTTCACCGGGCGCACGCCCGTGACCGTGATCTGGCCGCCGATGAATTCGCGGAACCGCTTGCCGTATTTGCGGGCGATGTAGCCGCGGAACGCGTCGGTGAAGGCGCGCATCTGAGCCGAGGACGCGCGCCGCGCGTCTGCGCCAAGCGTCGAGCGCGCGATGATGTTCACGTCGGCATAGCGCACGAAGATCCGTTCGAAGTCGCCGATCATGCCACTGACGCTTTTGCCCGAGTTGATCACGCGGTTGATCTCGGAAACGACCTGATCGACGAGCGTTTTGGCGCGCGCCTCGGTCAGGGCAAGGGCGGGCAGCGGCAGCGCCGCGCACAGGCCTGCAGCGGCGGCGGTTGTCAGAAGATGGCGGCGGGACACAGGGTTACTGATCATAGGGATCCTCCAAGCCGTCGGTGTAGGGGCTGTCGTAGGGGTCAGAATACGCGCCTGCTGTGCCGCCTTCCACCTTGAACCTGCGGTTCTGGATATAAAGCGACCGGGCCTGGGCATAGCTGTCCGCGCTCTCGTAAAGGATCGAGTCGATGGTCGCGGAATAGCGCCCGCGATTGGACAATCCCGAGGAGATCGCCGCGGCCGTCGGATAGTAGCTTTCGGGGTCTTCCAGCCAATAGCTTAGCGGGTTGGTGAAGAGATCCACCACCCGGCCGACCGTGTCGCGCTCTGTAGAGGGGCCAAGCAGGGGGAGCTCGATATAGGCGCCTTCCCGCGCCCCCCAGACATGCAGCGTTTGCCCGAAATCGGCGTCGGTGGCCGCGGGCATGTTGAGTTCGGTGGCGGGATCGAAAAAGCCGAGCAGACCGAGCGTGGAATTGACGAGAAAGCGGTAGGTGTCCTCGGTCGCGCCCTTCATGTTGCCTTGCAGGATATTGTTGACCACCGCGCTCGGGATCGAGAGGTTGTCGGCGAACCGGCCGATCCCGTCCTCGATATCGTCGGGCATGAAGGCCGCGTAACCGCGGCCCGCAGGACGCACGACGGAGCGGTCGAGCGAGCGATTGAAGGCATGCACCTTGCGGTTCGACGCCTCATAGGGATCATAGGCCGCATCGGTGGGATGCGTGGCGGGCGGCTTGGCGCAGGCGCCAAGACCTGCAACAAGGAGCAGGGAGATCATGGCGGCGCGAAAACCGGGAATGCGGATCGGGAATGCAGGAATCACGTTTAAGCTTTTCTTTCAAAACACTGTGGCAACACATACAGCATCGCCGGGCGAAGCACAGACAGACCGACGAAGTGCGCGTGGCCCTATGGCAGATAGGTAACAATGCATGTAAGGCAAAATCCGTAATGGGATCAAGCGCACGCACCGACGGGCAAGAGATTGTGAATGCAACCTAGCAAGGCAAGACTGGAGGCCGGGCGCGAAGAGCTGCGCGAGGCCCGCAAAGAAAGCCGCGGCCTTTACTGGTTCGTGGGCATTTTCAGCTTTTTCGTGAACCTTCTCATGCTGACCGGGCCGATCTACATGCTGCAGGTCTATGACCGCGTGTTGGGCAGCCGGTCAGTCGAGACGCTGATCGCGTTGTCGGTTCTGGTGCTGTTCCTTTACGGCATGATGGGTCTGCTGGATTACGCGCGCGGCCGGATCATGGGCCGGGTCGCGGCACGGTTCCAGGCCCGGCTGGACCGGCGCGTGTTCGACGCCGTGATTCGCAAGGCGGCGCTGGCCCCGGACGAGCGCACCGAGACCGGGCTGCGCGACCTCGAAGCGGTACAACGGCTCATGGCCTCGCCGGTGCTGATGGCGATCTTCGACATGCCCTGGACGCCCTTCTTCCTTGCGGGGATCTGGATCTTCCATCCCTGGCTGGGCACACTGGCGCTGGTCGGTGGCGGGATCCTCATCCTCGTGACGATCCTCAATCAGTGGGTGACGCGCCGCCCGTCGGCGCAGTCGAACCAGGCGACCGTGGCCGCCGAGACCATTGCCGGCCATATCCGCAACGAATCCGAGATGGTGCAGGCGATGGGCATGCGCGACGCGGCCTTCACCCGCTGGCAGCAGGCGCGCGACCGGTCCTTGCGCACGCAGATCCGGTCCGCCGATCTGGTGGGCACCTTCACGACCTCGACCAAGACCTTCCGGCTGTTCCTGCAGTCGGCCATGCTGGGGCTTGGCGCGTTTCTGGTTCTGCGCGACGAACTGACGCCGGGGGCTATGATCGCGGGTTCGATCCTTCTGGGCCGCGCGCTGGCGCCGATCGAGATGGCGGTGGGGCAATGGGCGCTTGTGCAACGCGCCATGCGCGGCTGGCATTCGCTGGCCGAGCTTCTGGCGATCGTGCCGCCCGAGCAGCCGCGCACGGCGCTGCCGGCGCCGCGCGCGCTTTTGGAAGTGCAGCAGTTGACCGTGGTGCCGCCGGGGGAACAGCAGGCCGCGCTAAAGACGATCACTTTCACCGTACAGCCGGGCCAGGCCGTGGGCGTGATCGGCCCGTCGGGGGCCGGAAAATCGACACTGGCGCGCGCGCTGACCGCGGTCTGGCGGCCTGCGGGTGGGCGGATCCGCCTCGATGGCGCGGCACTTGACCAGTACGAGCCTGCGGTGCTGGGCCAGCATATCGGGTACCTGCCTCAGCGGGTGCAGCTTTTTGACGGCACGATTGCCGAAAACATCGCGCGGCTGGCCGCCGAGCCCGACGCTGAAGCGGTCGTGGCGGCCGCCAAGAAGGCCGACGCGCACGAGATGATCCTCAACCTGCCCAACGGCTATGACACGCGGGTGACCGCCGGGGGCGGGCGGCTGTCTGGCGGGCAGATGCAGCGTATCGGGCTGGCGCGGGCGATGTATGGCGAGCCGGTGCTGCTGGTGCTCGACGAGCCCAATTCCAACCTCGACAACGAGGGCAGCGAGGCGGTGAACACCGCGATCCGCGGCTTCAAGTCCGACGACCGGTCGGTTCTTGTGATGGCGCACCGTCCCGCGGCGATCAAGGAATGCGACACGCTTTTGATGCTGGAAAACGGCGTGGTGCGTGCCTTTGGGCCCAAGGAGGACGTGCTGCGCGAGGTGGTCAAGAACCACGGTGAAATCACGCAGGCCAAGCAGGCGGGAGGGATCCAGTGAGCGAACCCAAGAGTGACGGCTGGTCCGTGCGCACGCCGATGCTGGTGGGGCTTGTCGGGCTTTTCACGCTGGTTGGCGGTTTCGGCACATGGGCCGCGATGACCCAGATCTCGGGCGCGATCATCGCCTCGGGGCGCATCGAGGTCGACCAGAACCGGCAGGTGGTGCAGCATCCCGATGGCGGCGTCGTGGCGGCGATCGAAGTTGACGAGGGCGACACGGTCGCGGCTGGCGACGTTCTGGTGCGGCTCGATCCCACGACGCTGGCGTCGGAGCTTGCGATCACCGAAAGCCAGCTTTTCGAACTGATGGCCCGCAGCGGGCGACTGAAGGCCGAGCGCGACGCGCAAACCGAGATCGAGTTCGATCCGCTGCTGGTGGAGGCCGGCGCGGCGCGGCCCGATGTGGCCGAGCTCATGACAGGGCAGGCGCGGCTTCTGGTGGCGCGCACGGAATCGGTGAATAACGAAATCGACCAGTTGGAAAAACGCCGTGGCCAGATCGGCAACCAGGTGGACGGCATCGAGGCGCAGCGCACGGCGCTGCGCGAGCAACTGTCCCTGATCGAGCGTGAACTGGCCGACCAGCAATCGCTTCTGGACCGGGGGCTGGCGCAGGCCGCGCGGGTGCTGGCGCTGCAGCGCGAACAAGCGCGGCTTTTGGGCCAGATGGGCGAGTTGGCGGCGCAGGTCGCGCAGGCCGAGGGACGCGTCACGGAAATTGACATCGAAATCCTCAAGCTGGCCACGCGCCGGCGGGAAGAGGCGATCACCACCCTGCGTGACCTGCAATACCGCGAACTGGAACTGCGCGAGCAGCGCCGGGCCCTGATCGAACGCATGAGCCGGCTGGAGATCACTGCGCCGGTTTCGGGCATCGTCTATGGCCTGCAGGTGTTCGCGCTGCGTTCGGTCATCCGGCCCGCCGATCCGATCATGTATATCGTGCCGCAGGACCGTCCGCTGATCATCAACGCGCAGGTGGAGCCCATTCATATCGACAAGCTTTTCCTCGGCCAGGACGTGACGCTTCGGTTCTCGGCGCTGGACCAGCGCACCACGCCGGAACTGACCGGGCAGGTGGTGCAGATCTCGGCCGACGCCTTCGAGGACGAGGGCACGCGGCAGAGTTACTACCGTGCCGAGATCACGCTTTCGGAAGGTGAGCAGGCGCGTTTGCCGAAAGACGTCACGCTCATCCCGGGGATGCCGGTGGAGACCTTCATTCGCACCGAGGACCGCACGCCGCTGGCCTATCTCACCAAGCCGCTGACCGATTATTTCGCCAAGGCCTTTCGCGAGTAGGCAGAGCGCGCAGGTCACGTGCGGCGGGGCAAGAGACGCCATGACCGGCAGGAAGACGGCCCCGGCGGCGCTTTGCGGTTTTCAAGCCCGTCGCGGACCGCTAGCGTCCGGTCAGCAATTCTGCGTCGGAAGGAAAAGCGTGATGGGAAAATACGAAGACAAGCTGACCGAGATGGGCGTGACCCTGCCCGAGGCGCCCGCGCCGGCGGCCAATTACGTGCCTTACGTTCAGGTGGGCGAGCTGCTTTACGTTTCGGGGCAGATCTCGAAGGACGACAGCGGGCTGATCACCGGCAAGCTGGGCGCGGACATGGACACCGCCCAGGGGGCTGCGGCGGCGAAGGTCTGCGCGATCAACCTTCTGGCGCAGGTCAAAGCGGCCTGTGATGGCGATCTCGACCGGCTGGTGCGGGTCGTGAAACTGGGCGCGTTCGTGAATTCCACACCGGATTTCACCGAGCAGCCGCAGGTCGTCAACGGCGCGTCCGATTTTCTTGGCGAGGCGTTGGGTGAGGCCGGCAAGCACGCCCGGGCCGCCGTGTCCTCGCCGTCGCTGCCGCTTGGCGTGGCGGTCGAAATCGAGGGTATTTTCCAGATTTCATGAGGCCGCTCGACCCGGTCTTCCTCCGGCGGCCGCTGGCGCATCGCGCATTGCATGACGCCGGGCGGGACCGGCCCGAGAATTCCCGGGCCGCCGTGGCGGCGGCCCTTTCGCATGGCTATGGCGTGGAACTGGACCTGCAGCCGAGCCGGGACGGCGTTGCCATGGTGTTTCACGACCAGACGCTTGACCGGCTGACAGACGAGACGGGCGCGGTGCGCGACCGTAAGGCCACGGAACTTGATGTGCTGGCGCTGGCGGGTGGGCCGGAACGTATCCCGCACCTGTCCGACGTGCTGGACCAGGTGGCGGGCCGGGTGCCGGTGCTGCTTGAGCTGAAGGATCAGCACGGGACGATGGGCCGGGGCGACGGCGTTCTGGAAGAGGCCGTCGCGCGTGATCTGAAGGGCTATCGCGGGCCGGTCGCGGTGATGTCCTTCAACCCCGAGATGATGGCGCGGATGGCGGAGATCTGCCCCGAGGTGCCGCGTGGCCTTGTGACAAGCAGCTATACGGCGGCGGCATGGCCCGACCTGCCGCGCGCGGTGCGCGAACGGCTGCGCGATATCCCGGATTACGCGCGTGTCGGCGCGTCCTATATCAGCCACGAGGCGGCGGATCTTGACCGTCCCGACGTGGCGCGGCTTCACGCGGCAGGGGCTGCGGTTCTCTGCTGGACGATCCGGTCGGCGGCGGAAGAGGCGCGGGCGCGGCGGATCGCCGACAACATCACCTTCGAGGGGTATTTGCCCGCGATCCCGGCTTGAACCGGTGACGGGACGGCACAGATGTAGAGGGCAACCGGAGGTGCGCGACGCATGGACGGCGGATCGGTCAGTGTCAAAGTGCTGGACAGCCTCGCGCAGATCGATGCGCGGGCATGGGACGCCTGCGCCTGCCCTGAGGTTGCGGATGGCGGCCGTCCGGTCGATCCTTTCACGACCTATCGCTTTCTGCGCGCGCTGGAAGACAGCCGGTCGGTCGGCACCGGCACAGGCTGGGAGCCGCACACCCTCGTGGCGGAGCTGGAGGGCGAGACGATCGCCTGCGCGCCGCTTTACGCCAAGGCGCATAGCCAGGGCGAATACATTTTCGATCACAACTGGGCGCATGCCTATGAGAGAGCGGGCGGGCGGTATTTTCCGAAGCTGCAGATCGCCGTGCCTTTCACGCCGGTCACGGGGCGGCGTCTGCTGACGCGGCCCGGATTCGGCATGACCGGGCGGGATGCGCTGATGCAGGCCGCCGTGAGCATCGGCGAGCGCAACAAGCTGTCATCGTTGCACGTCACCTTTTGCACCGAAAAAGAGCGGCTGATCGGCACCGAGATGGGGCTGTTGCCCCGCATTACGCAGCAATACCACTGGGTCAATCGCGACTATGACAGCTTTGACGCCTTTCTGGCGACACTGTCGTCGCGCAAGCGCAAGAATATCCGAAAAGAGCGCGCACAGGCGCAGGGGTTCGGCGGGCGGATCGTGCAACTGACCGGGGATGAGATCGAGCCCCACCACTGGGACGCGATGTGGCGATTCTATCAGGATACGGGCGCGCGCAAATGGGGCATGCCCTATCTCACCCGCGCCTTTTTCGAGATCGCGCATGAGCGGCTGCGTGACGATATCCTGCTGGTTTTCGCCGAAGACGAGGGCGTGCCGGTGGCGGGCGCGCTGAACGTGATCGGGCGCGACGCACTTTACGGCCGCTACTGGGGCTGCAGCGCGCATCACCCGGCGATGCATTTCGAACTGTGTTACTATCAGGCGATGGATTACGCCATCGCGCAGGGCCTTGCCAAGGTCGAGGCCGGCGCGCAGGGCGAGCACAAAATTGCGCGCGGTTATCTGCCGGTGGAGACGCATTCGCTTCACTGGTTTCGAGAACCCGCTTTCAGCGAGGCGGTCGCGCGCTATCTGGACGAGGAACGGCAGGCCGTCACCGAGGATATCGAGATCCTGACAGGGTTCGGCCCGTTCAAGAAAGCGCAAGTAGAGGAGCAGCCATGACCGACAAACTGAGCGAAACCGCCCGCAAGACGACGCTGGCGCCGTTGTTCGACACCGGCTGGGCCATGGTGGACGGGCGCGACGCGATCACCAAGACCTACGAGTTCAAGAACTTCGTCGAGGCGTTCGGCTTCATGACCCGGGCAGCGATCTGGGCGGAAAAGTGGGATCACCACCCGGAATGGTCGAATGTCTACAAAACCGTTGAGGTCACGCTGACGACTCATGACGCAGGTGGGCTGAGCTCGCTCGATGCCAAGCTGGCGCGCAAGATGGACGTGCTTGCGGGCGCCGCGTGACGCGGCGCCGCGACGCGATTACATCTGGTCGAGAAGGGTCTCGCCGGCCGAAATCTCGCACTGGCCGGGGTTTTCCTCGGGATTGAGGATTTTGACCGCGCCGTTTTCAACGAGCATCGTGTAGCGCTTGGAGCGATCGAAAAAGCCCACGGGCGGCGCGGTGAAGTTCATGCCGATGGCTTTGGTGAACGCGGCGCTCGGATCGGCCAACATGGTGATCCCGGCCTTGTCCGCGCCGGTGCTTTCGGCCCAGGCGCTGACCACGAAGGGATCGTTGACCGCGACGCAGATGATCTCCTGCACGCCCTGTTCGTCGAACTTGTCCTTGTTGCGGATGAAGCTGGGGACATGCGCGGTGGTGCAGACGCCGGTATAGGCGCCCGGGACGCCGAAGATCACCACGGTGCGGTCCGCGGTGAGGTCGGCGAGCCGCACTTCTTCGGGGCCGTTCTCTCCGAGCCTAAGCAGCGTGGCATCGGGCAGTGTGTCGCCTACGGAAAGGGTCATGGTCGCTCCTGTCTATCTGTTGTCTTCTCTCTGGCGGTAGTTATAGGGTCTGCGCCAGTCGGGGCCATGGAAATCTGAGGGGAAGGCGGAATGTCGGGGATCGTCGTGATCGGAGCCGGTCAGGCAGGCAGCTCTCTGGTGGCGAAGCTGCGGGGGCTTGGATACGAGGGCGATCTGACCCTTGTCGGCGCCGAGCCGGTGCTGCCCTACCAGCGCCCGCCGTTGTCGAAGAAGTATCTTCTTGGCGAGATGGAGCTGGAACGGCTTTTCCTGCGGCCGGAGAGTTTCTACGCAGAAAACAAGATCGCGCTGCGCCTTGGCGCGCGGGTCGACGGGATCGACCGCGCCGCGCGCGAGGTTGCGATCGGGCCGGACTGCTTGAGCTATGATCACCTCGTGCTGACCACGGGCTCTGTCCCGCGGCGTTTGCCGGGACCGATCGGCGGTGATCTGGACGGGGTCCATGTGGTGCGGGAGCTTGCGGACGTGGATGCGATGGCCCCGTCATTCGAGACCGGGGCCAGGGTGCTGATCGTCGGTGGCGGCTATATCGGGCTGGAGGCGGCGGCGGTGGCCGCCGCGAAGGAGCTGAAGGTCGTGCTGGTCGAGATGTCCGATCGGATCCTGCAGCGCGTGGCGGCACGGCAAACATCGGATTATTTTCGCGAACTTCATACGCGGCACGGGGTCGATATCCGCGAAGGTGTCGGTCTGACGCGGCTGACCGGAGACGATAAAGTGAGCGGTGCCACGCTGAGCGATGGCACCGAGCTTGCCGTGGATTTCGTGATCGTGGGCGTAGGTATCCTGCCCGAAGTGTCGCTGGCGCAGGCCGCCGGGCTTGAGATCGACAACGGCATCCGGACCGACCCGTTCGGCTGCACGAGCGACCCATATATCTGGGCGGCGGGCGATTGCGCCTCTTTTCCGTATCACGGCGTACAGTTGCGGCTGGAAAGCGTGCCCAATGCCATCGATATGGCGGAATGCGTGGCCGAGAACATCATGGGCGCAAAGAAGCCCTATGTGCCGCAGCCCTGGTTCTGGTCGGACCAGTATGACGTCAAGCTGCAGATCGCCGGTCTGAACACCGGCTATGATGACGTCGTGACCCGGGCGGGCGACCAGGGCGTGTCGTTCTGGTATTATGCGGGAGATCGGCTTTTGGCCGTGGACGCGGCCAACGATGCGCGGGCCTATATGGTGGGCAAACGCCTTATCGACGCGGGGAAAACCGCCGACAAGGCGGTGGTCGCCGATCCGGGCGCGGATCTCAAGGCGCTCTTGCGGGTATGAGGATCATCGGCGGCGCATGGCGCGGACGGCGGCTTGCCTCGGTCGGCAAGGGGGATGTGCGCGCGCATTTGCGACCCACCCCGGACCGGGTGCGCGAAAGCCTTTTCAACGTGCTGATGACAGGATACCGCGACGCGCTTGTCGGCGGGCGCGTGCTCGACCTTTTTGCAGGGACCGGCGCGCTGGGCCTCGAGGCGCTGTCGCGCGGCGCGGCGGAGGCGGTGTTCGTGGAAAGCGGGCGCGTGGCGCAACGTATCCTGCGCGACAACATCGCGCTTTGCCAGGCTGAGACGTGCAGTCGGATCCTGGCTCGGGACGCCCGCCGCATGGGGGCGGCGCCGCATCCCTTCGACCTGGTCTTTCTCGATCCGCCCTATGGCAAGGCGATGGGCGAGGCGGCGCTTGATGCGGCGATAAGCGGTGGCTGGCTTGCGCCCGGGACCGTGGTTGTCTGGGAGGAAGGCGGCACTGTGCAGGTGCCTGCGGCGCTGCAGCTGGAGGATGAGCGGCGCTATGGCGAGACGCAGATCCGGATCCTGACGCATCGGTGATCCGGCGCGGCGGGCGCGCTGAAGCACGCCCTACAGGATCTCAGCCCTTCATCAGGTCGGGCAACTCGCCGGTCAGGCCCGCCGCCTCTCGGATGAACCCGCGGCGCAGGCGGGGCATCGCGCTGAGCGCCCCCATGCCGAGATCTCGCAGGCCGCGCAGCAGTGGGTTGTCATTGGAAAACAGCCGGTTCGTCAGATCCGTGGTCAGCGCCAGCGTGGCAGTGTCGAAACGCCGCCATTGCTGGTATCGCGCGAGCACGTCGGGCGCCGCATAGTCCTCTCCGCGGCGGGCGGCCTCGTCAATCACCTGTGCGAGCGCGCCGACGTCGCGCAGCCCGGCGTTGAAGCCTTGCCCGGCGATGGGGTGCAGCCCATGCGCGGCGTCGCCCACCAGCGCGACGCGCGGTGCTATGAAGCTGTTGGCGAGGCTGAGGCCGAGCGGGTAGGTATAACGCTGACCCCGCAGGGAAATCTCGCCCAGGAAATCGCCGAACCTGGGCCGGAGCACTTCCATGAAGGCGGCATCGGACAGTGCCGCGAAGCGCCGGGCGGTCGTCTCTGTTTCGGACCAGACGATGGAGCTGACATTGCCCGGCAAGGGCAGGATCGCCAGCGGTCCGGGGGGCATGAAGAACTGATGTGCGATGCCGTGATGCGGCTGCTCGTGCGCGATGGCGGCGACCAGCGCGGTCTGGCCGTAGTCCCAACCGGTGCGTTTGATGCCCGCGCGCGCCGCGGTGCCCGAGGCGCGCCCGTCGGACCCCACCAGCAGGCGGCCCGTCAGCGTCCGGCCCGAGGCCAGCGTGACGGTGATGCCCCGCGTGTCGGCCTCTTGCGCGATGACGGTGTCGGTGACTTGGGTGATGCGCGGTTCTTCGGCCATCGCGTCGAGCAGGGCCTTGCGCAGGAATCGGTCCTCGCACATGTGGCCCATCGGGCCTTCCTCGATCTCGGCGTGGTCGAAATGCAGGAAGAAGGGCGCGGGCCCTTCGCCGGCGCGACCGTCGGAGACCTTGATTTCCAGCATCGGCTGGGCGTTTTCGCGCACGCGGTCCCACAGGCCGATCGCCGAAAGAAGCCGCACCGAGGCCAGCGCGAGCGCGTAGGCCTTGCCGTTGAAATCGGGCGTCTCGCGCATCTCGTGCGGCAGGGTGTCGAGAATGGTCACGTCGCGCCCCGCCTGCGCCAGGGCGAGGGCAAGCGCCGGTCCGGTCAGGCCTCCGCCGACAATCAGGATCTCGCTGTCATGTGTCATGTGACTGAATATGACCTGCAGGGCGGCAATGTAAATGTGCTGTGCCGCCGCGCCCGGCCCAAGCCGCGGCGGTCGCAAGGCGGTGGCGGTCTTGCCATGGTTCCCCGCATCTGACTTGATACGGGTCGGCTGGCTTTTGGGCCTGCCCCAAAGGCGAGGAGCGGCGAGATGAGCGATTGGCTATGGATGAGCGCGGGCGATCTGGGGCGCGAGATCGGCGCGGGCCGGATCGGCCCGGTCGAGCTGACCGAGGCCTATCTCGATGCGATCGACCGGCACCCGGCGCGGGACCGCATTTATTCCACGGTGACCCCGGAGCGTGCCCGGGCCGAGGCCCGCGCGGCCGAAGAGCGGGCGCGCGGAGGCCTGCGCCGTCACGCACTCGACGGGGTGCCGATCAGCTGGAAGGATCTGTTCGACAGTGCGGGCACGTCGACCGAGGCGGGCACGAAACTGCTTGAGGGACGGGTGCCCGACAAAGATGCCGAGGTTTTGCGCAACGCCACCGCCGCAGGTCTGGTCTGTCTCGGCAAGACCCATATGAGCGAACTTGCGTTTTCCGGGCTGGGGCTCAACCCGATGACGGCGACGCCGCCAAATGTGCATGACGAGCGGGTTGTGCCCGGCGGATCGTCCTCGGGGGCGGCGGCAAGCGTGGCGTTCGGGCTGGCCGCCAATGGCGTGGGGTCGGACACCGGCGGATCGGTGCGGATCCCGTCGGCCTGGAACGATCTTGTAGGTCTCAAGACGACGGCGGGGCGGGTTTCGAACGCAGGGGTCGTGCCGCTTGCGGCGCGGTTTGATACGGTCGGGCCGCTGTCGCGCGACGTCGAGGACTGCGCCCTGATGCTGTCCGCGCTTGAAGGCGGGCCGGTGGCGGATCTCGACGGGGCGACGCTTCAAGGTGCGCGTTTGGCCATCCTCACCACATCGGTGTTCGAGGATATCCGTGACGCGCCCAAAACGGCCTTCGAGGCGGCTGTGGCCAAGCTGCGCGACGCCGGGGCCGAGATCGAGGAGATCGAGGCGCCCGAGGTGGCCGAGGCGATGCCGATGTCGCCGATCCTGTTCACCTCGGAGGCTTATGGCACTTGGGGTCAGCTGATCGAGTCCGCGCCCGAGGCGATGTTCGCCCCCATCCGTAAGCGGTTCCGGTCGGGCAAGGATTTCCTGGCCGCTGATTATGTCGCCGCGTGGCAGCGGCTGGAGGAGCTGCGGAGCGCATGGCAGACGCGCGTCGCGGCCTTCGATGCGGTTCTGATGCCCACCGCGCCCAATTTGCCGCCAGACGCCTCGCGGCTGATGACAGATGACGACTATTACGTGACCGAGAACCTTCTGGCGCTGCGCAACACGCGGGTCGGTAACCTGATGGGGCTGTGCGGTGTCACCTTGCCCACCGGCACGCCTGCCTGCGGTTTGCTGTTGTCGGGTAAGCCCTTTGGCGAAGAGGCCCTTTTGCGCCTGGCCAAGGCCGCCGAGGACGCACTCGGCTGACTGCGAAAATGCCACAATGTGGCTGTCAAGCGCATCGTTGCGCTGGACTGGGACGCGGGGCTTGGGTACGTTTCAACGAAACGGGACGCGAATGATCCCGAACCTTGAGGCAGTACCAGATGTTCCCCGAGCGGTTTTCGAACCTACCGGCCTATGCGTTTCCGCGTCTGCGGAGCCTGTTGGACGCTCATGCGCCCGGGGGCGAAGTGCTGCATATGACCATCGGTGAGCCGAAACACGATTTTCCGCGCTGGGTCGTTGATATTATTCAGGAAAAATCCGACGAGTTTCGCCGTTACCCGGTGAACGAGGGCATTCCGGAACTGCTTGGCGCGTTCTGTGACTGGGCGCAACGGCGCTATGGCGTGACACTCGACCCAGACGCGAACGTGATGGCGCTTAACGGGACGCGCGAGGGGCTTTACAACGCCATGATGGCGCTTTGCCCTGAAACCAAGGCCGGCAACCGGCCTGTGGTTTTGGTGCCCAACCCGTTCTACCAGGTCTACATGGTCGCCGCGCTGAGCGTGGGCGCCGAGCCGGTTTTTCTGCCCGCTACGGCCGAGACCGGGCATTTGCCCGATTTCTCGGGCCTGTCAGAGGATGTGCTGAAGCGGGCGTCCGTGGCCTATCTTTGTTCGCCGTCCAATCCGCAGGGCGCCGTGGCCGATGCGGGATACTGGCGTGACCTGATCGGATTGGCCGAGCGGTATGATTTCAAGGTCTTCGCCGACGAGTGCTATTCCGAGATCTACCGCGACAGGCCGCCCGTCGGCGCGCTTCAGGTGGCGCGCGATATGGGTGCCGACCCCGAGCGGGTGGTGGCCTTCCATAGCCTGTCGAAACGTTCGAACCTTGCGGGGTTGCGCAGTGGCATGGTGGTCAGCGGCCCGGAGAGCGTGACGCGCCTCCGGCAGCTGCGCAATTACGCCGGATCGCCCCTGCCCATGCCGTTGCAATACGCCGCCGCGCGGGTCTGGGAAGACGAGGCCCATGTGGAAGAGAACCGTCGCCTTTATCAGGAAAAATACGCAGTGGCCGACGAGATCTTCGCGGGCGTGGACGGCTACGCGCCACCCGAGGCCGGATTCTTCCTTTGGCTGCCTGTCGAGGATGGCGAGGCGGCGGCGCTGCGGCTTTGGCAGGAAACAGGCGTGCGGGTCCTGCCCGGCGCCTATCTAAGTCGAGAGGCCGGGGGCAGGAACCCCGGCAAGGGATATATCCGGGTCGCGATGGTGGCCCCAAAAGACGAGGTGGCGCGCGGTCTGACGATCCTGCGCGACTGTCTCTATTGAACAAGAGGACGAGGCAAAGCATGGCATATCAGACGCGTGGACGTGACCCGCTGCTGGACAGTTCGATGGCCGAAGCGATCGAAAAGCGGGGCAAGGAACTTCTTGGGCTGGCTCTTTTGGCCCTCGGTGTCGCGGCCGCGATGATGATCGTATCCTACCATCCCGACGATCCGAGCTGGATGTCCGCGACGGATGCGCCGGTGCAGAACTGGCTGGGCCGGATCGGGGCGTCGATTGCCGCGCCGCTTTTCATGATCGTGGGCTGGGGCGCCTGGGGCCTGGCGATCGTCGCCGGGGCCTGGGGTGTGCGGTTCGCGCTGCACCGGGGCGAGGACCGTGCGGTGGGCCGGCTTATCTTCGCACCGATCTGGATCGCGGTTCTGGCGCTTTACGCGTCGTCCCTGACGCCCGGCGCCGCGTGGTCGGCCACGCATAGCTTCGGGCTTGGCGGGCTTTTCGGCGATACGGTTCTGGGTACGGCGCTGGGGCTTTTGCCTTTTGGCGCGAGCCTGGGGCTGAAGCTGTTGTCGTTGTCCCTTGGCGCGCTGATGCTGGTGCTGGGTGCTTTCGTGCTTGGCTTTACGCGGACCGAGTTGCAGGCGATCGCGCGATTCCTGATCGTGGGCGTGATCATGACCTATGCCGGTCTGATGACGGTTCTGGGCCGTAGCGCGTCCGGCGCGGCGAGCGCGGCGAAATCAGTGCAGGCGAAGGCCGCAGATGCCCGGGCCCGCCGGATCGAGCGTCACGCGCAGGCCCGTGCCGAGGCCGAGGATCTGGCCCGGGCGGAGGCCGCCGTGCCCGAACCTGCCGTTACGCGCCGCGCACCGGCTGTGCAGGCCCCGCCCGCGTCTTATGCAGTGTCGCCGGGTGCGCCGGACAAACCGGGCGGCCTGCTTGCCCGCATGCCGTCGCTGATGCGCCGGCCCGAGCCCGAGCCGGAACCGGAGTTGATCGAAAATCCCGAAGCGCCCGATGTGGACGGCCCGAGCGGCGACCGCGTCAGCGCCCGGATCGCCGATGTGATCCGCAGCCGCGTGCGCCAGACGCCGGCCCTTCAGGTCGAGGCGACGGCCCCGCTGACCCGTGGCCGGGGCCGGGGGCCTGACCCGCTGATCCTTGACAACGGGCGGGGCGCGCAGTTGCCGCCCGAGCCGCCCCTGACCGCGGCGCAGGCCGCGGCACCGGTGGCCGAACCGCAGGCCCTTGCGCCCGAGACCGGCCCGGACGCCGCGCCGTCACCGGTGCACACCGCGCCGGCCCAGACCATGCGTGTCACACCGGCAGAGCCGCCGCGCAAGGTCGTGCAGCACCCGCCCAAGCGCACGCCGCAACCTTCGAGCCGCGCCCAGGCCGAGGCCCAGCCGGCCCTGCAGTTCGAAGACAGCGGGCAGATCGAATATGAGCTGCCGCCGCTGAACCTTTTGTCCAATCCGGCCAATATCACCCGGCATCACCTGAGCGACGAGGCTCTGGAGGAAAATGCGCGGATGCTGGAAAACGTGCTGGATGATTACGGCGTCAAGGGCGACATCGTGAGCGTCCGCCCGGGGCCCGTCGTGACCATGTACGAACTGGAGCCCGCGCCGGGCCTCAAGGCGAGCCGTGTGATCGGCCTTGCCGACGATATCGCGCGCAGCATGTCGGCCCTTTCGGCGCGCGTCAGCACGGTACCCGGCCGGTCGGTGATCGGCATCGAGCTGCCGAATGACAACCGCGAGATGGTGGTGCTGCGCGAGCTGCTGGCGACCCGCGATTTTGGTGACGGCAACCAGAAGCTGCCGCTGGCGCTTGGCAAGGATATCGGCGGCGATCCGGTGGTGCAAAATCTCGCGAAGATGCCCCACCTTCTGATTGCCGGCACGACCGGCTCGGGCAAGTCCGTGGCGATCAACACGATGATCCTGAGCCTACTTTACAAGCTCACGCCAGATGAATGCCGGCTGATCATGATCGATCCCAAGATGCTGGAACTGAGCGTCTATGACGGTATTCCGCATCTTCTGTCACCCGTGGTGACCGACCCCAAGAAGGCGGTCGTGGCGCTCAAATGGGTCGTGGCGGAGATGGAAGACCGATATCGCAAGATGTCCAAGATGGGCGTGCGCAATATCGACGGCTATAACGGCCGGGTGGCCGATGCGCTGTCCAAGGGCGAGATGTTCAGCCGCACGGTGCAGACGGGCTTTGACGACGAGACAGGCGAGCCGGTGTTCGAAACCGAAGAGTTCGCGCCCGAGAAGATGCCCTATATCGTCGTGATCGTTGACGAGATGGCCGACCTGATGATGGTCGCGGGCAAAGAGATCGAGGCCTGTATCCAGCGTTTGGCGCAGATGGCGCGGGCCAGCGGCATTCACCTGATCATGGCCACGCAGCGCCCGTCGGTCGATGTGATAACCGGCACGATCAAGGCCAACTTCCCCACCAGGATCAGCTTTCAGGTCACGTCCAAGATCGACAGCCGTACCATCTTGGGCGAGATGGGGGCCGAGCAGCTTCTGGGGATGGGCGATATGCTGTATATGGCCGGCGGCGGCAAGATCACCCGCTGTCACGCGCCCTTCGTCAGCGACGAAGAAGTCGAGGAGGTGGTCAACCATCTCAAGGCCTTCGGTCCTCCCACCTATGTGGGCGGCGTGCAGGACGGCCCCGAGGACGACAAGGCCGACAAGATCGACGCGGTGCTTGGCCTGTCCACGGGTGGCAATACGGATGGTGAGGACGCGCTTTACGATCAGGCCGTACAGATCGCGATCACCGACCGGAAATGCTCCACCTCCTACATCCAGCGCAAACTGGCTATCGGATACAACAAGGCCGCGCGACTGGTTGAGCAGATGGAGGACGAGGGTGTCGTCAGCGCCGCCAACCATGTCGGCAAACGCGAGATCCTGGTGCCCGAACAGTAGGGCGACCGGCAGGCCGTGCTGCAACCTGCGCACGGCCTCTTGCGTTGTCCCGGCTGAAAGGGGCGCCGCCGCATGACACAGCCACAAAGCGCAACGGGTCTCGTGCGGGACCTGTCGGACCTGGCCTGTGCCGGCGAGGTGGTGACGCTTGGGCAGGTTGTCGACACCTTCGGCGCGCGGGGCTTCGGGCCGCTTATCTTCCTGCCGGCGATGATCGAGATCACGCCGCTTGGCGCGATCCCCGGCCTGCCAAGCCTTCTGGCGCTTTTGATCGGATTGATCGCGATCCAGATCGTGCTGGGGCGCCCGGGGTTCTGGTTACCCGAAGCGTTGCGGCGGCGAAATCTCGAAGCGGACAAGGTGCAGCGGGCCATTTCCTACCTCGATCCGGCGGCGCGCCGCATGGATCGCTGGTTCGGACGCCGCCTGCAGCCGCTGACCGCCGGGCTGGCCCGCCGGGTCGCGGCGATGGTGGTGATTGCGCTTTGCCTGACCGTGCCGGCGCTGGAACTGATCCCTTTCGCCAGTAGCGGACCGATGCTCGCCGTGGCTGTGATCGGTCTTGCGCTCGCGGCGGAAGATGGCCTGCTAATGCTGATCGGTCTGAGCCTCGCGCTTGCGGCCTTGATCGTGGCGCCGCTGATGCTGATATGAAGGTGATATCGGGTGTTATCGCATATCACGCCGGACCGGCCTACATTGCCGGAAGACATTCAAGAACGGGAACGCTTATGAAGAATAGTGCAATCGGTCTGGTCGCCGGTCTTATGATGCTGGCAACGGCATTCCCCGCGGCGGCGCAGAAACTGTCCCTGGCGGAGATTTCCAACTATCTCAACGGATTTCAGACCGCATCAGGCGAGTTCACACAGATCAACGACGACGGCACGATCAGCACCGGCCAGATCTATATCAAGCGTCCGGGCCGGGTTCGTTTTGAATATAATCCGCCCGAGGCCACGCTTGTCGTGGCCGACGGCGATACCGTCGGGATCATCGACCCGAAGTCGAATACCGGGCCTGAAGGCTATCCGCTGCATCGGACGCCGCTCAAGATCATCCTGGCGCGCAATGTCGATCTGACACGCGCACGGATGGTGACCGGGCATGCCAGCGACGGCAAGACCACCACAGTGCGCGCGCAGGATCCGGAGCATCCCGAATACGGCAATATCGAGCTGGTCTTTTCCGCCAACCCGGTCGAGCTGCGTCAGTGGGTGATCAACGACAGCGGCGGGAGCCGCACCACCGTTGTTCTTGGCGAGTTGAACAAGGGTGTGCGTCTTGGCAACGAGCGCTTCAGGATCCCCGGCAAATCGCAGGAGTGGCGGGACTGACCGTCCCGCCCTGCGATATCAGAACAGCCCGCGTCGCCCCTGGCAGCGCGTCAGTTGCGCCTGGTAGGTCTCGGACCGCGTGCCGACCTCTCCGGCCACGCGCAGAAGCCAGGGTTTGCCGTTATAGCTTTGCCGGCTGAAGCCCGTGCGCCCCTCGTGGTAGGCGAGGTATTGATTGCGGGCGTCATGCAAAGAGATGCCAAGCCGCTGATTCGATTGTGACATGTACCAGCCCATGAAGTCGGTGGCGTCGTAGATGTCGTTGCGGCGGGCGGCAAAGCGCCGCTGGTCTTTCTTGTACTCGTCCCACGTTCCATCGAGCGCCTGGCTGTAACCGTAGGCCGAGCTTTGCCGGCCCATCGGGATCACGCCCAACACCCATCGGAAGGGCGTGCGCGCCTCGCCATCGAATTTGCTTTCCTGATAGATCGTCGCCATCTGCACGTGAACGGGCACGCCCCAGCGGCGTTCGGTCGCTCGGAAAGCCCGCAAATACTCGGGTTTTTGCGCCACGATCGTGCAGGCATCGTCGAGATTGCGCGGTGGCGGTCCGCTGGACCGACTGCCGCAGGCGGCCACGACAAGACCGGCTGTCACGATGACTAGGGCGCGAAGGAATCTGCTCATCTGCCTCTCGCCTGATTGTTTTTTCTTTTATCCTATCGCAAAGGCCTGGTCGGGGGAATCCCCGATTTGGACAGGTTGACCGGGCGGCACTGTCAGGCCGCTGTTCACAAACTGTTTCTGTTGAAAAACGCCTCTCGCATTGGACAAACGGGTGTTGAACACCGTATCCTTGATCGGTAGGGGCTACGATTATGATTAAAACGCGTGCGAAATATCACTTGGGCCAAGTTGTCCGTCACCGCAAACATCCGTTCCGCGGCGTGATCTTCGATGTTGATCCGGAATTTGCCAACACCGAGGAATGGTACGACTCGATTCCCGAGGACAGCCGTCCGTCGAAAGAGCAACCGTTTTATCATTTGCTGGCGGAGAATGAGCAGACGTACTACGTCGCCTATGTCAGCGAACAGAACCTCGTTGCGGATTATTCCGGCGAGCCGGTGGACCACCCGGATATTCCGGATCTTTTCGGGCCGTTCGAGGACGGGCACTACCCTCTGCATTTCCAGTTGAACTGAGCGGCTCGGGCGACGGCGCCGCCCGAGCCAAATCTTCAAACGAAAAACCTCAGTAGCCGAGCGCGCAGCCATCCTTGCGCGGATCTGACGCGCCTTCCAGTACGCCGGTGTCGTGAATCTTGATCGCCTGCGCGCCACCGATTGGTTCTTGAGGGACCACCACGTTGTGACCCTTTTCGGCCAGTGTGGCGCGGACGGCCTCCGAAAACCCGCGTTCGACGCGCATCTCTCCCTCAAAGGCAAAGGCGCGGGGCGCGTCGATTGCGGCCTGCGGATCGAGCCCGAAATCAAGCTGGTTGGTCAGGAACCGCGCGTGGCCGCAGGCCTGATAGGGGCCGCCCATGACACCGAAAGGCATTGTCACGCGGCCCTCGTGGCGCAACATGCCGGGAATGATCGTATGCATCGGGCGCTTGCCGCCCATCAATTCGTTCGGGTGGCCTTCCTGCAGGGTGAAGCCCGCGCCGCGGTTCTGCATCAGGATGCCGAATTTCTCGGACGCGATGCCGGAGCCGAAGCCGTGAAAGATCGAGTAGATCAGCGAGACGGCCATGCGGTCGCGGTCGACCACCGTGATGTAGATCGTGTCGCGATGTACGGATTCGGTCAGCGGCGCGGCCTCTGGCATGGCGCGCGCCGGGTCGATCAGCGCGGCGAGCCGCGAGGCGGTTTCGGGCGCGAGCAGGTGATCAAGCCGGGTCGTGTGATCGGGATCGGCGATGAAGCGATTGCGCGCATCGTAGGCAAGCTTGGTGGCTTCGGCCTCTAGATGCAGGCGTTCCGCGCCCCAGGGATCCATCGAGGCCAGGTCGAACTGCGACAGGATATTCAGCAGCAAGAGTGCCGTGGCGCCTTGGCCGTTTGGCGGATGCTCGACCAGTTCGGTGCCCTTGTAATGCCCGCTGACCGGGTCGGTGGGGGTGCAGGCGACCGCCGCGAAATCCTCGGCCGTGTGGACGCCGCCGAGCGAGGTGAGGCAGGCCAGCATATCCTCGGCCACTTCGCCCGTATAGAACGCGTCGCGTCCGTGCTGGGCCACGCGGCGCAGCACTTCGGCTTGGCCGGGCGAGCGGAACATGTCGCCGGTCTTCAGCGGTGCGCCGCCATTGCTGTAATGGGTGATCCCGTGCGCCTGCAGGCAGGCTCCGGCGCGGGGCCAGTCCAGCGCGACGCGGGGCGCGACCGGCACGCCTTCTTCGGCATAGCGGATCGTCGGCGCGAGAAGCGCGTCCAGCCCCAGTTTCCCTTCCGTCTCGGACAGGTGGCAAAAGGCATCGATTGCGCCCGGTAAGGTCACGGCCTGGGGCGAATGCAGTGGCACGGCGTCTCGTCCTTCGGCCCGCAGGGCGGCGGCTGTGGCCGCCGCGGGGGCGCGGCCGGACCCGTTGAGTGCGCGGACCTCGTCACTGCCCGGGCGGGTATAGAGCACAAAGCAATCGCCGCCGATCCCGGTCATCTGCGGCTCGCAGATACCCAGAAGAACCGCCCCGGCGATTGCAGCATCCATGGCATTGCCGCCGCGCGAGAGGATGTCGATAGCGGTTTGCGCCGCAAGCGGATGAGAGGTGGCACAGAGTCCATTCGTGGCAAATACGGGCGAACGGCCCGGAAGGTGAAAGTCGCGCATGAGTTTTCCTGAGTTTGATTGGCGCGACCCTATAACCCCGTGCCTTGAATGCCAATCGAAGAGCGGGAATGCGCTTCGCGCCCGATCCCGGGGTGCGACGACTGCTGAATTCTAGGGGGAAGGGTAAGTACCTCGACGCCGCGCACTGGGTGGGGGCTGTTTAACGCGGCGCCGAGGGAAGCCATATGCAGCTACAGGGAAAGATATGACTTCGGATTCCGGCAGGAATTCGCGTGCATTGGGGCAAATCTAGGGCGTTTGTTGTTTTTCAGGCCGGTCTGGAAGACCAAAGTGCAATTGCAGCCGGTTTTCTTCTCCGGCGCGCGTGTAGGCGATCAGATCCGTAAGATCGCGAATCAGGTGCCATCCGAATCCGCCTTCGGGCAGATCCTGCCGTTCAACATCGGGATTGGGGCGCTTTTCCACAGGGGGGCGTCCGTTCGGCAAAGGGCGTCCGGTATCGATCAGCGTGACGCAGAGGTGCTTGCCGGAGAGCGCCGCGTCGATCCGCACGTCGCCGGTTTTCTCGCCGGGAAAGGCATGTTCCACGATGTTGTTGAGGGCTTCGGCAACGGCCAGTTCCACGCCGGGCAGACGGTCCTCTGACAGACCCAGCTTTGAAAGCGCGCTGCGCAATTCGCTCAACGCTTGGCGCACGGCGTCTGCCTCTGCACGGCATCTCAGCGTGAACTGATGCGACGAACCCATGGACTATCCAATTTCGGGCTTCGGTCAGCCCGCCTTGCGCGCGGTCAGCGCCTTGGAGGCGGAGGCGTGGATGGTAAAGATCTTGTCCATCCGGGTCAGGCGAAACACCTTGTCCACATCCGGTGTCATACCGGCAAGATCCATCCGGCGCCCGCCGCCGAGATGCTTCATCGAGGCGACGATCGCGCCAAGACCGCTGGAATCGATAAAGTCCACATTTGACAGATCCAGAACCACATGCGCCGGTCCGGTTTCCGTCTCCTGTCGCATCGCGTCCTTGAACTGCACCGCCGAGGCGGCGTCGATCCGTTTGGCGTGCACCCCTACCAGTTGGATACCGTTTTCCGTCGTGCTGCTGAGTTCCATCATGTCTCCGTCGGTCGTCATTGCGCCACGCGGAGGCTAGACCTCATTCCTTACCATTCGGTATGCAGGAGCCGGATGAATCGGAGGGTCGATCATGAAGGACGTTGTCATCACCGGGGCCGCGCGGACGCCCATGGGCGGATTTCAGGGAGATTTCGACGGCGTTGCGGCCCCGGTTTTGGGGGGCGCTGCCATCCGGGCGGCACTTGGCGCAGCGGGCGCAGAGACCGTGGATGAGGTCCTGATGGGCTGCGTCTTGCCCGCCGGCCAGGGACAGGCGCCCGCGCGCCAGGCAGGGTTTGCCGCCGGTCTGGGCGAGGAAGTGCCGGCGACTACCCTTAACAAGATGTGCGGCTCTGGCATGAAGGCGGCGATGATCGCCTTCGATCAGATCGCGCTCGGCCAAACTAATACGATAATCGCGGGCGGGATGGAGAGCATGTCTATGGCGCCATACCTGCTGCCGAAAATGCGCGGCGGGGCGCGTCTGGGTCATGGGCAGGTGATCGACCACATGTTTCTCGACGGATTGGAGGATGCCTATGACAAGGGCCGTCTGATGGGCACCTTCGCCGAGGATTGCGCCGAGAAATATCAATTCACCCGCGAGGCGCAAGACGCCTATGCCATCGGCTCGCTCGAAGGCGCCCTTGCGGCGCAGGCAAGCGGCGCTTTCGAGGGCGAGATCGCGCCCGTAACGCTCAGGACCCGCAGGGGAGAGGTCACGATCAGCGAGGACGAACAACCCGGAAAAGCTCGACCCGAAAAGATCCCGCACCTGAAACCGGCGTTTCGTGAGAACGGCACCGTGACCCCGGCCAATTCCAGTTCGATCAGCGATGGCGCGGCGGCGCTGCTGTTGGCGTCGCGCGAGGCTGCGGAGGCGAAGGGCCTGAAGCTTCGGGCGCGGATCCTCGGCCATGCAAGCCACGCGCAGGCGCCGGGGTGGTTCACCACTGCGCCCGTGCCTGCGGCGCAGAAATTGCTCAATCGGATTGGATGGAGCGTGGAGGATGTGGATCTCTGGGAGGTCAACGAGGCCTTCGCGGTGGTGCCGATGGCGTTCATGCACGAGATGGGCCTGCCGCGCGACCAGGTGAACGTGAATGGCGGGGCCTGCGCGCTGGGTCATCCCATTGGAGCGTCCGGGGCGCGGATCATGGTGACGCTGCTCAATGCGTTGGAAAAGCGGAACCTCAGACGTGGGGTGGCCGCGATCTGCATCGGTGGCGGCGAGGGTACGGCAATCGCGATCGAGCGGGTCTGACCCCGCCCTGGGCGCTGGTCAGTCCTGATCCAGATCGCGTCGCATCGTGGCCATGCCGTCACGGCGCGAAAGCTCTTCGTAGCCTGATTTTCGGTAGAGGTTCAGCGCCGGTTCGTTGTCCAACTCGACCTTGAGCGTGATCGATAGCGCACCAAGCTCACGCGCGGCGTCCTCGGCCAGTTGCGCAAGTTCCTCGCCGGTGCCCCCGCGCATTTCCGGGATGACATAGACATAGGTGAGGTGGCGAACCTCGGGGCCAATGCCCACGCGCAGAGCGAAAAAGCCGACATCGCGGCCGTCCTCGTCGCGGATATAGAAAGACTCGTCGTCCAATTCGCCCAGCCATTTGCGCTGCCATTCTCCTTCGTCGAAAGGATGGCTCGCTTGCGGGTTCACAAGCGTGAGGTCATCTTTGTCCTGAAGCATCTCGGCTAAAGCGCCCAGATCCTTCCATCGGTTATGATGCAGCGTGAGTTGGGGCATGGTGGGATCCTTTCCTGACGCGTGACAATAGATTTGGGCCGCGCCCCTGCCATATCTGGCGGGCGGGATGCAACCCGCTGGCGTCGGATCATCCGTCATGGCATAGCGAGGACATGCGGATTGATTATGTTGAAACGGGAAAGATCATCGCGTCTTTGACCGAGGGCGAGACGGACGACGTGGCGCTGATGGCGACGGTCGTCTGCGAGCTGCATCATGCCGACGAGCGGTTCGATTGGACCGGGTTCTATCGGGTTGTCGCACCGGAGCTTTTGAAAATCGGCCCCTATCAGGGCGGCCACGGCTGTCTGGTCATTCCGTTTTCCCGCGGGGTCTGCGGCGCGGCGGCGCGCACGGGCGACGTGCAACGCGTCGACGACGTGGATGCGTTTCCGGGCCATATCGCCTGCGCGAGTTCCACACGGTCGGAGATCGTTCTGCCTGTGCGCAACGGGTCGGGCGACATCATCGCGGTGCTTGATATCGACAGCGATCAGCCGGCCGCGTTCGATGCGGCGGATGCCGAGGGGCTGGCGCGGATTCTGGGCGACGTCTTCGGACGGCTCTGAAATCTTTGTCAGAAGTAACGGTCTTTCATTCGTGCGGGTCGGTGAAATTTTGATTGCTTTTTTCACAGATCGCGCGCAGCGTGAAAAAACGACTGGTAATTTCACGCACGCGGAGCCGCCATGGAGCAGGCCACCTTTACCACCACCGGATCGCTTGGCGCGGATTTGCGCGCGCTGCGCAAAGCGCGGGGCCTGACGCTCAGTGATCTGGCTTCGACGCTCGGGCGGTCCGTCGGCTGGCTGAGTCAGGTGGAGCGTGACAAGTCGGAGCCGTCGATCACCGATCTGCGCCACATGGCTGCGGCGCTCGGCGTTTCCGTTTCGCTTCTATTCGGGCAATCGCCCGGACCCGCAGCGGAGGCCGGGCGCGTAGTGCGCCGCGCGGCGCGGCGCAGGATCGGATCCGGTGAGGCGGGACTGGTCGAGGAATTGCTGTCGCCTGACCTGACGGACGATTTCGAGATGGTGCATTCCACATTCGCGCCCCGCAGCCGGATCGGCGAAGTGGTAACGCGGCCCACCCAGGAGGTGGGCTATCTCATTTCCGGCAAGCTCGATCTCGTGATCGACGACCAAAGATACACCCTGTCGCCCGGCGACAGTTTCCGCATCAGGGGCGAGCCTTTCGAGTGGATCAACCCCTATGACAGCCCCGCGACCGCGATCTGGGTGATCGCGCCTCCGGTTTATTGAGGTCGCGATGAGTTTCGAAAGCTGGACGATATTTGCGCTGTTCTGGGTGGTTTTCGTCACCACGCCGGGGCCCAACGCCGTGAACTGCATCACAAACGGCATGACGCTGGGGTTCTCGCGCAGCCTTTGGGGTGTTGCCGCGATCCTGACGCAGGCACTGCTGTTTCTGATGCTTTCGGCGGCGGGGGTGACCGCGCTGATCGCGGCTTCGCCGGTGGCATTCCAGGTGGCGAAGATCATCGGCGCCGGGTTCCTGATCTGGCTGGGTGTCCGTGGCTGGATCATGGCGCGACGCCAGGTGAAGCTGAGTCCGCCCGACGGCAAAAGCGTCTACTGGCGCGCCTTCGCCATCGCCACGATCAACCCCAAGAGCGTTGCGGGATATCTCGCCGCTTTCAGCCAGTTCGTGCAGCCCGGCGTACCGATCTGGAGCCAAATGGGTGTGATCGTGCCCACGGCGCTGACAATTACCGCGCTAAGCTACACCGGCTACACCGCGCTTGGTGCGGGGTTGGGCCGGGCGGCGCTTGGCGCCGTCTTCAATGTCTGGCTGCGTCGCACGCTTTCGGTCTGTTTCGTCATCTACGGCGTCGCCCTTGGCAGCGCGTCCGTGCCGCAGAGGACTTGAGACATGCATCGCGGATCCTGCCTTTGCGGCGATATCACCTTTACCGTCAATGACCCGCCGCAGGGCGTTTCCGTCTGCCATTGCGGTCAGTGCCGCAAGCAATCGGGGCATACCTGGGCCTCGGCCTATGTCCCGCGCGAGGCGCTGAGCATTGCAGGTGACGTCACGTGGTTCGAGGCCACACCGCAGGCCAAGCGGGGGTTTTGCGCGCGCTGCGGGTCATCGCTCTTCTGGGCGGCGCATGACGAGGACACGATGAGCTTTGCCCTTGGCGCACTGGAAGAGCCGACGGGTCTGAGGCTGGAAAAACACATCTTCGTCGGCAGCAAGGGCGACTATTACGACATCGCCGATGGCGTGCCGCAAAAGGATTGACGGGAGGGACGAATGGCGGAATTTCCAAGCACGGCGCGGGTCGTGATCATCGGGGGCGGGGCCGTGGGGGCCTCTTGCCTCTACCATCTGGCGAAAGCAGGCTGGACCGACTGCGTGCTGTTGGAGAAAAACGAGCTGACGGCGGGCAGCACGTGGCACGCGGCGGGCAACGTGCCCACCTTTTCGACCAGCTGGTCGGTGATGAATATGCAGCGCTATTCGACCGAGCTTTACGCGCGCTTGGGCGATGAGGTCGATTACCCGATGAACTATCACCAGACCGGGTCGATCCGGTTGGCGCATTCCAAAGAGCGAATGCAGGAATTCGAGCGCGCCAAGGGCATGGGGCGCTATCAGGGGATGGATCTGGACATCCTCGGCGTCGACGAGATCAAGGCGCGCTATCCCTTTATCGAGACGCATGACCTGAAAGGCGCGCTCTATGACCCGAACGACGGGGATATCGACCCGTCGCAGTTGACCCAGGCGCTGGCCAAGGGCGCGCGGGATATGGGGGCGAAGATTCTGCGCTTCTGCCCCGCGACGGGCATCGACCGGCAGGGCGACGAGTGGATCGTCAAGACCGACAAGGGGGATATTCGCTGCGAGATCGTGGTGAATGCGGCAGGCTACTATGCGCAGCGCGTGGGCGAGTGGTTCAAGCCGTTCGGCGGGCGCACTGTGCCGATGATGGTGATGGCGCATCAATATCTTCTGTCCGAGGAGATCCCCGAGATCGAGGCGTGGTCCAAGGAGCAGGGCCACAAGCTGCCGCTTCTGCGCGACGTCGATGTCTCCTACTACCTCAGGCAGGAAAAGCACGGCTTCAACCTTGGCCCCTACGAGCCGCGCTGCAAGGCGCATTGGGTGGACCCGTCTGACCCGATGCCCGATGATTTTTCCTTTCAGCTCTGGCAGGAGGATATCGACCGGATCGAGGAGATCGTGACGGATGCGATGGCACGCGTGCCGCTTCTGGGCACGTCCGGCATCAGCAAGATCATCAACGGTCCGATCCCCTATGCCCCCGACGGCCTGCCTCTGCTTGGCCCGATGCCGGGCGTGAAGAACGCCTTCGAGGCCTGTGTTTTCACCTTCGGGATCGCGCAGGGCGGCGGCGCGGGCAAGGTGCTGGCGGAATACATCACCGAAGGCGCGCCGGAATGGGACATGTGGGCGACCGACCCGCGCCGTTACACCGGCTACACCGACAATGACTACTGCATCGCCAAGGGGATGGAGGTCTATGGCCACGAATACGCCATGCATTTCCCGTGGCACGAATGGCCCGCGGGCAGAGACAAGAAGCTGTCGCCGGTGCATGACAAGGTCAAGGAACTGGGCGGCGTGATGGGCGCCTATAACGGCTGGGAGCGCGCCAACTGGTTCGCGCAGCCGGGTGACGACACGTCCGAGGAAGCCACGCAAACCTGGAACCGCGCCGGCCCGTGGGAGGCCCGGATCCGCGAGGAATGCGAGGCGGTGCGCGACGCCTGCGGCGTGCTCGATTTGCCGGGGTTCACACGGCTTTGGGTGTCGGGGCCGGGGGCCGATGAATGGCTGCGCGGCTTCGTGACCGGCGGTCTGCCAAAGGTGGGACGGATGAACCTGGTCTATGTGGCCGACACACGTGGCCGCGTTCTGACCGAGTTCTCCTGCATCCGGCTTGAGGAAAACTCCTTCGTGCTCATCACGGCGGCCACGGCGCAGTGGCATGACGGAGAGCTGGTGCGCAATGCGGTGCCCGAGGGGGTGGAGGTGCGTGAAACCACCGACGAGCGCGACGCGCTGCTTCTGGCGGGACCTAAATCGCGCGAGGTTCTGTCTGGTCTTACCGACGCCGATCTCAACGCGCCCTGGCTTTCCCATCAGCACTGCACTGTGGCAGGGCAAAAGGCGTTCCTCATCCGCGTGAGTTTTACCGGAGAACTCGGATGGGAGATCCATGCCGAGAACGCCGCGATGCCTGCGATCTATGACGCGGTGCTGGCGGCGGGCGCGAAACCTTTCGGGATGTACGCGCTCAATTCGCTCAGGATCGAGAAGGGATATCGCGCGTGGAAGGGCGATCTGTCCACCGATTACTCGCTGCTCGAGGCCGGGCTGGAGCGCTTCATCAAGTTCGACAAACCGCAGGATTTCCCCGGCAAGGCGGCGCTTCTGGCCGAAAAACAGCGGGGCCGCGCAAAGGCCTTCGTGCCGCTCATTGTCGAGGCGAAAGAGGCCGACGCGCCTTATATGTCTACCCTCTGGCATGACGGGCAGATCGTGGGCGAGACCACCTCGGGCGCTTGGGGGTATCGCGTGGGGGCCTCCGTGGCGCTTGGCATGGTGCGCGCCGATCTGGCGGATGCCGGAACCGAGCTTGAAGTCGAGATCTATGGCGAACGGTGCCGTGCGACGGTGCAGGCCGATGCGCCGCTCTGGGACCCAGCGAATGAACGGCTGATGGCATGACGCTGGACACCTACGTGATCTATCTCGGCGTTCTGGTGGCGTTCTTTGCCACGCCGCCGGACACGAGCCAGCTTCTGATCATATCCAATAGCCTTCGTCACGGGCTGCGCAAAAGCTGCGCCACGATCATGGGCGATCTGAGCGCAAACGCAATACAGATGACGCTGGCCGCCTTCGGTCTGACAGCGGTGATCGCGGCCAATTCCGAAGCGCTGTGGCTTATCAAGTGGCTGGGCGTGGCCTACCTGGTATGGATCGGCGGAAAACTCCTGCTGTCTCAGGCTTCATCCAACCGGCCGGATGCGGCGGCCCCTGGGCGACTTTTTCGGCAGGGGTTTCTGACCTCGTCGGCCAATCCCTATGCCGTTGTCTTCTTCGCAGCCCTCTTCCCGCAGTTCATCGACCCGGGCCAAGCGGTTTTGCCGCAGCTTCTGATCCTTGGCGTCACCTATCTCGTCGTGGACGGGATTATCCTGATGGCCTGGGGATGGGCGGCGCAGCGCACCTTGGGGCGGGTCCGCGCGGTGTCGGGCCCATGGATCCATCGCATCTCCGGGACATTGATGATAGGAGCCGCCGGACTCTTGGCTCTCAAGGATCTCGGGATGGAGGGACGGAAATGATGACTGATCTTCCTCAAACGATGTGCGGTGTCTACCTCACCGGCCATGGCGGCCCTGACAAGCTGGAATGGCGCGAGGACATTCCTGTGCCCACGCCGGGCCAAGGCGAGGTGCTGGTGCGTGTGCTGGCGGCGGGAGTGAACAACACCGATATCAACACGCGCGAGGGCTGGTATTCGCGCAACGTGACCGGCGCCACCGGGGAAACACAGGAGGGCGTCGAGGCGGGTGGCTGGTCTGGCTCGCTTGACTTCCCGCTCATCCAGGGCGGCGATCTGTGTGGAGAGGTTCTGGCCTTCGGTCCGGGCGCCGGTGCGCTGCCTCTGGGCGCGCGGGTGATCTGCCCGATCAATCAACCGCGCCCGACCACGGACAATCCCGTGGGGTTCGAGGCGCTCGGCTCGGAGTTCAACGGCGCCTTCGCTGAATACTGCTTGGTGCGCGAGGCCGATCTGCATGACGTCACCGACGCGCCGCTCTCACATGTGGAACTGGCAGCGATCCCCTGCGCCTATGGCACGGCGGCGGGGCTGTTGCACAGGGCCGGCGTGGCGGAGGGTCAAGACGTTCTGATCACCGGCGCGACCGGCGGCGTCGGGCTTGCGGCGGTGGAGCTGGCCGCGCAGATGGGGGCACGCGCAAGCGGCGTGGGGTCTGCGGGCAAGCACGCCAAGGTCCTCGAGGCCGGGGCGGTCCGCATGTACGACCGCGACGAGGCTTTGCCCGAGGATCACTTCCACGCCTTGATCGACCTCGTCGGTGGACCCCGCTGGCCCAATCTGATCGATGCCCTGCGCCCGGGCGGGCACTATGCCGTCGCGGGCGCCATCGGCGGGCCGATCGTCGAGGCCGATCTGCGCCGCATTTACCTGCGCGATATCACGATCCACGGTTGCACCTACCAGCCACCGGAGGTGTTTGCCGGTCTCGTCGACATGGTTCGTGAGGGTCGGGTGCGGCCGACCATCGCCGCGACTTACCCGTTGCGCGAGATCGCCCGCGCGCAGGCCGAGTTTCAGTCCAAGGCGCAGGCGGGCAAGTTCGTCCTTGTGCCGCCTGGTGTGCAGGAGCGCTCCGTGTGACCGCCGCGATCACGCTTCTCGACGGCTCGATCGGGCAGGAGATGGTGCGCCGCGCCGGTGACCGGCCGACGCCGCTCTGGTCGACACAAGCGATGATCGATCACCCCAAGCTGCCGGCCGAGGTGCATCTCGACTATTTCGAGGCCGGGGCCACGGTTGCCTCGACCAACACCTATGCGCTTTTGCCGGACCGGCTGGCGCTTGCCGAGCTCGAAGACCAGTTCGAGGCGCTGACCGATATCGCGGTCATGGCCGCCCGGCGCGCGCGCGCCGCCCACGGCTCGGGGTGCGTTGCGGGTGTGCTGGGGCCGCTCTATGGCTCTTACAGGCCCGATCTTTGCCCGCCCGCGGCGGAGGCGGCGTCGCGCTATGGTCCGCTCGTCGCCCGTCTCGTGCCGCAGGTGGATCTCTTGCTTCTGGAAACCATGTGCTCGGTCGATCAGGCCGATGGCGCGCTGCGTGCGGCGCTGGGTCATGGTCTGCCGGTCTGGCTCGCGGTCTCTGTGATGGACGAGGATGGCACGCGGCTGCGCTCGGGCGAACCGCTCGCAGATCTGCAGGGACTGCTCGCGCAGCGCAGGCCGGAGGCCGTCCTGATCAATTGCACCCGTCCCGAAGCGGTGGCGCCCGCGCTTGAAATCCTGCGGGGCTTCGGCCTGGCTTTCGGGGCTTATGCCAACGGCTTCACCAGAATCGACGCCAAGTTTCTCGATGTCGCCGCCACGGTCGATACGTTGAAGGCGCGTGCCGATATCGGTCCCGATCGATATGCCGAGATCGCCATGGGCTGGGTCGATCAGGGGGCGACGATCGTCGGCGGCTGCTGCGAGATCGGCCCGGCCCATATCGTGGAACTCGCCCGCCGCCTGCGCGAGGCGGGGCACGAGATCGTATGAGTTCCATGTCTTCATCTGGCCGGAAATACCTCGGGGAGCGCGAGGGGCAGCGCCCCTCGCCCCGGTCGGATCGCGTCAGCGATCCGAAATACCCTGCCGCAAGTCTTTGAGGTGCGAAACATGACTGACCTTCCCCAGCAGGCCCGTGTCGTCATCATAGGCGGTGGCGTGATCGGCTGCTCCGTCGCCTATCATCTGACCAAGCTCGGCTGGCGCGACGTGGTCCTGCTGGAGCGCAAACAGCTCACCTCCGGCACGACGTGGCATGCCGCAGGTCTCATCGCGCAGCTGCGCGCGACGGCGAACATGACCAGGCTCGCCAAGTACAGCCAGGAGCTCTACGGCAATCTGGAGGCCGAGACCGGGGTTGCGACGGGCTTCAAGCGCGTGGGCTCGATTACCGCGGCGCTGACCGTCGAACGACGCGAGGAAATCTGGCGGCAGGCCGCCATGGCGCGGGCCTTTGGCGTCGGTGTCGAAGAGATAAGCCCCTCGGAGATCAAGGAAAGATACCGGCATCTCAATATCGAGGGCGTCACCGGCGGCGTCTATCTGGAAAAGGACGGGCAGGGCGATCCAACCGGGATTGCCCTCGCACTGGCCAAGGGTGCGCGGCAGCGCGGTGCGGTGGTGCAGGAGCGCGTGCGCGTGACCGGGCTCACCCGGCAGGGACGGCGCGTGACCGGTGTGGACTGGACCGCCGAGAGCGGCGAGACCGGCCATATCGAGGCCGAGATGATTGTCAACTGCGCGGGCATGTGGGGCCGCGAAGTGGGCCGCATGGCGGGCGTGAACGTGCCGCTGCAGGCCTGCGAACACTTCTATATCGTCTCGGAACCCATCGCTGGTCTTGGCCCGCTGCCGGTGCTGCGGGTGCCGGATGAATGCGCCTATTACAAGGAAGACGCGGGGAAAATGATGCTGGGCGCCTTTGAGCCCAAATCGAAGCCCTGGGGCATGGATGGCATCCCTGCAGAGTTCGAGTTCGATCAGCTGCCCGAGGATTTCGACCATTTCGAGCCGATCCTGGAACAGGCCGTCAACCGCATGCCGATGCTCGGCGAGGCGGGCATCCACACCTTTTTCAACGGGCCGGAAAGCTTTACGCCCGATGACGCCTATCACCTTGGTCTGGCACCGGAAATGGACAATGTCTGGGTCGCTGCGGGCTTCAATTCCATCGGCATCCAGTCCGCCGGCGGCGCGGGCATGGCGCTGGCGCAATGGATGGAGGACGGCGCGAAACCCTTCGACCTGGGCGACGTGGACATCGCACGGATGCAGCCGTTTCAGGGCAATCGGCGCTATCTGGTGGACCGCGCGAGCGAGACGCTGGGGCTTCTTTATGCCGACCATTTCCCTTACCGGCAGAAAGCCACCGCGCGCGGCGTGCGGCGCTCTCCTTTGCATCACCACCTGCTGGAGCATGGCGCGGTGATGGGCGAATTGGCAGGCTGGGAGCGGGCCAACTGGTATGCCGCGCCCAATCAGAAACGGGACTATGAATATAGCTGGAAGCGTCAGAACTGGTTCGAGAATGCGGCTGCCGAGCATCGCGCGGTCCGGGGCGGTGTGGGGATGTATGACATGTCGTCCTTCGGCAAGATCCGGGTGGAAGGGCCTGATGCGGAAGACTTCCTCAACCGGCTCTGCGGGGCGCAGATGGCGGTACCGGTGGGCAAGATCGTCTACACGCAATTCCTCAATGATCGCGGGGGGATAGAGGCGGATGTGACGGTCACGCGGCTTTCCGAGACGGCCTATCTGGTGGTGACGCCCGCCGCGACGCGGCTGGCGGACGAGACATGGCTGCGGCGGCATGTGGGCGAGGCGCGGGTGGTGATCACCGACGTGACGGCCGGCGAGGCGGTGATAGCGGTGATGGGGCCGGAGGCGCGCCGGCTTTTACAAAATGTCTCGCCCAATGATTTCTCCAATGATGTCAATCCGTTCGGCACTGCGCAGGAGATCGAGATCGGTATGGGCCTCGCGCGGGCGCATCGGGTGTCATACGTGGGCGAGCTGGGCTGGGAGGTCTATGTGAGCGCGGACATGGCCGGGCACGTGTTTGAGACTCTGTGGGAGGCCGGGCAGGATCATGGGCTGAAGCTTTGCGGGATGCATATGATGGATAGCTGCCGGATCGAAAAGGCGTTCCGGCATTTCGGGCATGACATCACCTGCGAGGATCATGTGCTGGAGGCGGGGCTGGGCTTTGCCGTGGAGCTGGAGAAGGCTGATTTTATTGGAAAAAATGCGATTCTGGAGAAACAGGAAAAGGGGCTTGAAAAGCGGTTGGTGCAGTTTTTACTGACCGATCCGGAGCCGCTTCTCTATCACAACGAGCCGGTGCTGCGGGACGGCGAGATCGTGGGCTATCTCAGTTCCGGCGCTTACGGCCACCATCTGGGCGGGGCCGTCGGGCTGGGCTATGTGCCGTGCCGGGGTGAGAGCGCGCAAGAGATCCTCGCGTCGAGTTATGAAATCGACGTCGCGGGCAGCCGTGTGGCGGCCAAGGCGAGCCTGAAACCGATGTACGACCCTGGCTCGGAACGGGTGAAGGTGTAACCCGAGAGCGGTGAAGAATTGATTACCGCGGCGTAAGCGCCCGGAGAGGAAAGCGCTTGTGGCAGGTCGTGCGGCCCGTGTAGGACGCGGGCCATGTCCGATTACGCGCCCCCGCAAGAGCCCCTGAAGGTGCTGTACGAGGACCACGAATTGCTCGTGGTCGAGAAGCCTGCGGGCCTTTTGAGCGTGCCCGGAAAGGGGCCGGAACTGGCCGATTGTCTGCTGGCGCGGGTGCAGGAGGCGTTCCCCACGGCGCTGCTTGTCCACCGTCTGGATCGCGACACTTCGGGCGTTATGGTCTTCGGGCTAAGCCCCCATGCGCAGCGGCATCTGGGCCTGCAATTCGAGAAACGGCAGGTGAAAAAGACCTATATAACAAGGGTTTGGGGAAGGCTTACGCCCAAGACTGGCACGGTCGATCTGCCCCTGATCGTGGACTGGCCCAACCGGCCCTTGCAGAAGGTTTGCCACGAGACAGGCAAGCCGGCGGAGACGGGATGGCGTGTGCAGCGGGCTTCGGAGGCGGAGAGCCGGGTGCGGCTGTTTCCGAAGACGGGGCGGAGCCATCAGTTGCGGGTACATATGCTGAGTCTGGGCCATCCGATCCTGGGCGATCCGCTTTATGCCACCGGAGAAGCCCTGAAATTTCCGAGGCTTATGCTGCATTCGGAGGAGTTGCGGCTGCGGCATCCGGATGGGGGCGAGGGGATGAAATTCCGGGCCAAGGCGCCGTTCTGAGCCGGGATTAACGGCCAAAAGGGGCGTATGACATCCGTACACAGGCCGTACACAGCCCGTACACCGGGTGTCGCGGTGCCGAAATTGGTTAACGCAACACGCGATCGGTGAGGTTGAGGCGGTTGGCGATGATGGGCTGGAGCGTGTCGCGCAGGCCCGGCTCGGCCTCTTGCAGGGCTTTCAACTCTTCCAGCCGGTTGGTGGCGACCAGGGTGAGCGCGTCCATGCGCGGCTGTCCCTCGGCGTTGCGTGGGATCTGCGAGAGGCATTGCAGAAGCTCGGGCTTCGGGTTCGCCATCGCCATGACTTCGGCCTCGGGCAGGTCGGTTTCCACAAACGCATAAAGGCCCACGCCCTTGGCGGGCAGCGCGTAGGTGCAAAGCGCGACCTCGGTGATCCTCGGATGGGAGAGCAGGCTTTCGCGTAAGGCGGGGCCGTCGCGCTCGATCCGGTCCTCGGTGCCTTCGCCGTCGGACCAGTTCATCAGGCGGCGGGTGATGAAATTGTAGAGACGCTTGCCCGTGGCCATCCAGATGCGCGAGGGCAGGGATTTACGGGCGAGCATCTTCACCTCGGCGGGCGTCAGAAGGTCGGGCGCGTAGGCGCGTTTCTGTTTGAGGAGGTGGCGCAGGTCCTCTCGGGCGCGCAGGCGGAGGATCTTGGAGCGCGTGGGGTGAACGGTGGCGAGCTGAAAGTCGATCACTGCCGCGCGGCCCTCGGGCGTCATCAGCCAGTTCTGCGGCTTGGCGATGTCGTTATGCGCCACACCGGCGCGGCGCATCTCGCGCAGGAGGCGCTTGGCGTCGCGGTACCACGCCGGATCGGTGGGCTTGGCCAGTTGCAGGGGCGTGCCGCGCGTGAAGCTGCGCAGAAGGCCAGTTTTGTCCGCGCGGATGAGGAGGGGGCAGCCTTCGATCCCCTGCACGGCGCGCAGGCCGCGGATTTCGCGGGCCGCGAGCCAGCTTGAGAGGGGGCGCGCGTAAAGCGGCACGCCGTCGAGGCAGCGCAGGACGACCGGGAAGTCGGGGTGCCCGTCGAGATGGCCCGAGATGGTTTCGGAGAAGATATCGCGCTTGTGCACGGTCTCGGGCACGAAGGGCGCGCGGGCGATATCGGGGGTGATCTTCATGCCGCCCGGTGTAGGGCGTTTCGGGGCCGGGGGGAAGTCAGATGGCCGACCACTGGGTCGGGTAGAGATCCGGGTTCGAGAGCTTGGGATCGGCGAACCACTGTTTCGGCGCGACCACGGATTTGTCGGGGTTGGCATTGAGCCAGGCCGCCCACCACGAGAAGGTGGAATTGGCGATGACGTTATGCGCGCAGAGGGATTGCAGGTGCAGGTCGAAATGGCCCTTGGTTTCGTCGTTGTGGTCGACGATGACGGTCTCTTGCCCCAGATCGAGGTTGTCGCGCGCCCAGTCGGGATCGTTGGAGAAAACGAAGCAGGTGAGCGGCCCCTTGCAGCGCGCCTGCAGATGTTCCGACGCGCGGGCGTAGTAGTCGGCCGGGATCGCCGCGTAGGTGCCCGAGGCCATGTAATCGCCGCGCCGGACATGGAAGGAGACGGGGTTTTCCGCCGCGGCGATGCGCTGGGCCATCTCGGCATTGGCGGCATCGAGCGGGGTCGTGAATTCGAGATCCTCGCGGATCTGCTTGGCCATGTGGGCGAAGTATTTTTCCGACTGCCAATAGCCGTGCAGGTAGGTGTTGGTCGGGAGATCGAAAAAGCGGCGGTTGAAGGCGAGGGTCTTTTCGCGGTGGAAGCGCGGGTTTCGACCGAAGAGACGCCAGAGGCTGTAGAAGATGAGCGAGTCGGATTTCGACGGTGGCAGGCTGGTGGCGTGGGTCATGCGCGCCTTGCCGAAATGCGCGAAGCAATCGCCCCGGTCAGCGGAGCCTGCCACGTAGCGGGTGTCGAGCTGAAGTGCGCAGCCCAGGTGATCGGCGAGAGCACGTCCGGCGGCATACTGAAACAGCTGGTTGCCGGTGCCGCCGAAAAGGCGGGTGACGATCCGGGCTTTGCTCATGGTGCTAGTCCTCCGCCCCGGGGGGCGGTGCTGTTGCGCGAAAGCCGGGCCACCCCCTTGCGATAGCGCGCGCGGGCGATCTCGCGCGTCAGTTTTTCCAGAACCGGTTTCGCGCCGGCCTGAATGGTGGAGCCGGCCACATCGTCGGTCGCATCGGAGACGCCCGAGGGGAAGATCATCGCGGGGCGCAGGCCGGTGTGCCAGTGGCTTTGAATGAAGGTGTCGACAGGCCGGTCGAAGGGATCGGAGCACGCCAGAAGATGGGCGGCGGCCGCGCGGCTGACCATCTGGGCGGTGGTGCGCAGCCCGCCGCGTTCGGGGACAAGAAGTTTGCACTCGCCGGCCGTATCGACAAGCTGCGCGGGGCCTTTATGGGGCCGAGTCTGGAACTGGATATACCCCAGCGTTCCGATATGGCCGCAGGCGAGATCGACCGCGTCGTCGAAGATCTCCGGATCAAGCCGCGCGTCGTCTTCGATGATGAGCGCGGCGTCGGCCTCTCGGGTCTGCAGCTCGGCCCAGATCTGGCGGTGGGACAGAAAACAGCCGATTTCGCCGGTCTTGAGGGGGAACGGGTAGGGCGGCGCGAAAAGCTCGGCGCCGACTGTGGCGCTGAGCTCGGTCGAGGACAGGGCGGCGCCGTCGACGGCAGGCCAGAGCGCGCCGTCGAGGCCGCATGTTTCCAGCAGGTCCTGCGCGTTCTGCCGTCGGGCGGTGGCCCGGACAAGATGCAGAATGAAGGCGTGAACCTGCATGGCGCGCGGATCAGGCCGGGTCGGGCCAGCCGGAGACGGCCTTGACCTCGAGAAAGTCCTCGAGCCCCCATTTGCCGCCCTCGCGCCCGTTGCCCGATTGCTTCATCCCGCCGAAGGGCGAGCCCATGCCGCGGCTTTGCCCGTTCATCTCGACCATGCCCGAGCGCAGAGAAAGCGCGCAGCGCTTTAGGCGGTCGGGGTCCTGCGTCTGGACGTAGTTCGTGAGGCCGTAGGGCGTGTCATTGGCGATGCGGATGCCGTCCTCTTCGGTCTCGAAGGGGATGATCGACAGGACCGGGCCGAAGATTTCCTCGCGCGCAATGGTCATGTCGTTGGTCACGTCGGCAAAGACCGTCGGCTTGACGTAGAAGCCCCGGTTGAGGCCGTCGGGCCGCCCGGTGCCGCCGGTGACAAGGCGCGCGCCTTCGTCGATACCCTTCTGGATCAGGTCCTGAATCTTGTTGAACTGGGTCTCGTTCACAACGGGGCCCATGTGGCGGCCTTCCTGATTGGCGGGGCCGACGGTGACCTTGCTGGCGACCTCGGCGGCGGTTTCGACGGCCTGGTCATAAACGCTCCGCTCGACCAGCATCCGGGTGGGGGCGTTACAGCTTTGGCCGGTGTTGTTCATGCAGTGCAGCACGCCGCGCTTGACGGCCTTGTCATCGGCATCGGCGAAAATCATGTTGGCGCCTTTGCCGCCCAGTTCGAGGCTGACGCGCTTGAGCGTGTCGGCGGCGTTCTTGGAGATGATCTTGCCTGCGCGGCTGGAGCCGGTGAAGGAGACCATGTCGACGTCCCTGTGCCCGGTGAGCGCGTTGCCCGCGCCCGCGCCATCGCCATTGACGAGGTTGAAGACGCCCTTGGGCAGGCCCGCCTCGTGCAGGATCTGCGCGAAGAGAAGCGCGGAGAGGGGCGATTCCTCGGACGGTTTCAACACCATGGTGCAGCCCGCGAGAAGGCCCGCGATCACCTTGAGCGTGACCTGGTTCATCGGCCAGTTCCACGGCGTGATCATTGCCACGACGCCGATGGGTTCGTGCACGATGCGGTCATTGGGGGCGTGGGGGCCCAGGGGTTCGATAAAATCGAAATCCTTCACCGTTTCAAGAAAGGCCTTGATATGGCCGATGCCCGCGCCGGTCTGCTGGGAGCGGGCCATGTCGATGGGCGCGCCCATTTCCAGGCTGATGGCCTGGGCCATCTCCTCGGCCTTGGACTTGTAGACATCGTAGATCTTGCGCACATACTCGGCGCGTTTTTCGGGGGGCGTGGCCATCCAGGCCGGAAAGGCATCCTTGGCGGCCGCGACGGCGGCATCGACATCGGCCTGACCGGCGAGAGAGATCACCGCGCAGGGGTCTTCAGTGGACGGGTCGATGACGTGATGGTCGGTTCCCTCGCGCGGGTCGACCCAGGCGCCGTCGATATAGAACTGGCGATTCTCGATCATGGGATGCTCCTTTTGCGGTGCGGAATGGCGGGCGCGGGCGGGCCCGCGCAGTTGGAGTGCACCTAAGCACCGGGGCCGGGGGGCCGCAAGGGGCGGCACCGGACGGCTGGTAATTTCCGCGCTATCGCGACGGCTGGGGTATGACGCGATCCCCCCTGTTCGGACAAGGAGGCGATGCTGCGTGAATTGCACGGCGGCGCTGACGCGCGCCTGCCGTCTGGCATTGAAGGCTCTCTCGCCGCGTCAACGAAGGATAGCTATGATCAAGGTCAGTAAGCATGGTCGGAGGGACATTTCGGAAGTGATGTTGCGAAGGAAAAGCTAAAACGCTAAAAAAAGTAGTTTCAACAATCTGTTCCTGTACCAAATGAACGCTGCGAATGATGCCGAACGCGTTCCAAGCTTCCAGTATCCGAGGCTTCCATTTGCAAAAAAAGATAGTCACTGTACACTATAATCGTAAAGATTGTGTCTTTCGTTGACTTCATGACTAATCTTTGATCCAAATTGACCTATTGAGGGTGGAATGAGACAGACATTTCTGCGATCAGTTGTTACTATTTTATTTATTTTTTTCGGCTGTGTGAGCGCTTATGGTCAGGCTTCTTGCTCAGCCAAAAATGACGAGGGAGGTAAATGCAGTATCCAATGTGAGACCGGCCAAGCGGCAGAATGTATGGATACAACAGCAGCCAACCCTCCGATCTGCAAGTGCACCCAGCAGTCTACTTCATTAGAAGAAGCAGTAGATTTTAAAGCTTTTATAACCGGAGACGCGCGAATATCTCCAGTCGAAGGGCAAGATTTGAGCCAAGCATTTGGAGGAATGCTGTCTTCAACACAGAGAGCGTGTAAGGATTTTAAGCTTTCCGGCAAGAAAGATACTATTATAGTCATTAATACCTGTAACGATTATTATTATTTCAAAGGAGAAGGTATTCAAAATAATACCCGAATACAGACAAGATACAGACTGTCGCCGCGAAGTGAGCGAGAAATACTTTTTCGTGGAAAAATATTTGATATAATTGAAGAAAAAGAGATTAACGCGTGTATTCAGCTGCAATCCACGCCAGCAGAGTGCGTTGCTGGTAAGGATGCTAGTGACAAAATTAAGATTACCAGAGTTGATGATTTCCCAGTTTACCATTTTAAAGTTAGAAACAGCAGTTTCAGGCATACAAACTTTGTAAGATTTGTTGTCAGAAACGGCAGCGGTACTGCGACTGCTACTTTGATGATGTCCATCCCGCCAAGAACGAGTACAGGTATCTACAGCACTGCCGACCCTTCGGAACGTCTAGACATTTTGTCGGCTCATCAAGACTCGCGCTGAATTTAGATTACTCTAATGTAGATGATCCTAACCAATACCCTGCAAGTCCATTTTTATGAGCGACGTATTGCGCCACCGCATTCAACTCTTCCAGCTTTTCCGCCAGCAGATCGTCGCTGCTATAGTCCGCCTCCACAAGGTCGGTATCTTCCAGCCGCCCAGCAATCATCCGCCGTATTTCAGAATGAATTTTTGCACGCCGCATCGCGTCTGCCCAACTGCGGGGCTAAGCATGAAAGTTCATACCGTCTTCGGTCAGGCTCAAAGGTTTGCAGACTTTTCGCGCAAAACGCTGGTGGCGTATCAGCTTTTCAGTTTCGTTGGCGTCGGTGTCTTCATGGTTCCGCAATATGCCGCCTTGCCTTCGTACAGGTCGCGGATGGCCTTCGGAATTGGGAGATTGAAGTGTTAGGTCGCGCCTCGTTGCTGCGTGTCAGGAACCTTCGGCAGCGTGTTACTCGTCATAGACTCAGATACCTTCTACCGGTTTGCTGTTAGTCGTGAGTAACGTAAATTCTTCCACAAGTCCGCAGTTAAGCCCTTGTATTTTTTTGTTTTTTTAACCTGTTTGAAGAATCTGGTGCTGCTGGGGAGGATTGAACTCCCGACCTCACCCTTACCAAGGGTGCGCTCTACCACTGAGCTACAGCAGCGCCGGTGCGTGGCGGGGTGATTAGACCGGATGGCCCTTCCGTGCAAGCCTTATCTGGACGCTTTTTCTGCTGTGCTGTAGGAAGGCGGACATGAGTGAAAAATCCCCCAAGGCAGGCGCGGGACAGGCCGCGCAGACGCGCGAGGCGCGGCTCAAGGCGGCGCTGAAGGCCAACCTCGCGCGGCGCAAAGAGCAGGCGCGCGGCAAGACCGGCGGCGGGGCGGACAAGACAAAGACAAAAACCGAGGACTAGAGGGCAGATGGATTCGATAATCGTGACGGGGAACGGCCCGCTCAACGGGCAAATTCCCATCGCGGGGGCGAAGAACGCGTGTCTGACGCTGATGCCCGCGACGCTTCTGAGCGAGGAGCCTTTGACGCTGACCAATGCGCCGCGCCTGAGCGACATCAAGACGATGACCACGCTGCTGCAGTCGCTGGGCGCGGAGGTCACGCAGATGCAGGCGGGACAGGTGCTGGCGTTGTCGTCCCATGCGCTCGACAATCACGTGGCCGACTATGACATCGTGCGCAAGATGCGCGCCTCGATCCTCGTTCTGGGGCCGCTTCTGGCGCGCGACGGCCACGCCGTGGTGTCGCTGCCCGGGGGGTGCGCGATCGGGGCGCGGCCCGTCGATCTTCATCTCAAGGCGCTGGAATCTATGGGCGCGGAACTTGAGCTGCGAGAGGGCTACGTGCATGCCCGCGCGCCCGGTGGCCTCAAGGGTGGTGTGGTGGAGTTTCCGATGGTTACGGTCGGGGCCACGGAAAACGCACTGATGGCGGCGACACTGGCCAAGGGGACAACGGTTCTGAAGAATGCGGCGCGCGAGCCCGAGATCGTGGATCTGGCCCAATGCCTGCGCCGGATGGGCGCGCAGATCGAGGGCGAGGGCACGCCGGAGATCACCATCCAGGGGGTGGACCGTTTGAACGGCGCGACGCATCCGGTGGTGGCCGACCGGATCGAACTGGGCACCTACATGCTGGCACCGGCCATTTGCGGCGGGTCGGTCGAATGCCTGGGCGGCCGGATGGACCTGCTGGAGGCGTTCTGCGAACGGCTCGATGCGGCCGGCATCGCGGTGGAGGAAACCGAGCGGGGGCTGAAGGTGGCGCGCGGCAACGGGCGGGTGAAGGCCGTCAACGTGACGACCGCGCCTTTCCCGGGCTTTCCCACCGACCTGCAGGCGCAGATGATGGCGCTGATGTGCACCGCCGAGGGCACCAGCGTGCTGGAGGAACGGATCTTTGAGAACCGGTTCATGCATGCACCGGAACTGATGCGGATGGGGGCGAAGATCGACGTGCAGGGCGGCACGGCGACGGTCACGGGCGTCGAGCGCCTCAAGGGGGCGCCGGTGATGGCCACGGATCTGCGCGCCAGCGTGTCGCTGATCCTTGCGGGGCTTGCCGCAGAGGGCGAAACGCAGGTCAACCGGGTTTACCACCTTGACCGCGGGTACGAGCGTGTTGAAGAGAAACTGTCGGGCGTGGGCGCCCGCATCGAACGGGTGCGCGAGACATGAGCGAAGACGCGCGTTTCGAAGACGGGGCCGAGCGCCCGATCAATCTGGGCGCGCTGGACCCGGAGGATCTCGACGTGATCTCGTCATTGGCGCAGGACGCGGTGTTTTCGGTCACCGATATGCAGTGGCGGCCCGGCGAACGGCGGCTGGCCTTTCTCCTCAACCGGTTCCGCTGGGAGGACGAGGGGCGCGACCGGCACGGGGCTGAGCGGGTGCGCGCCGTTCTGGTGATCGACAACGTGCTGGGCGTCGCCAGCAGCGGCATCGACCGGGACGACCGCGACCTGGTTCTGGCGCTGCTTTCGCTGGGCTTCGAGCCGGGCGAGGATGGCGAGGGCCACGTGATCCTGACGCTGGCGGGCGACGGCGCGATCCGCGCGCGGGTCGAGGCGCTTGAGGTGGCGTTGCGCGATGTGACGCGGCCCTATCGCGCGCCCGCGGGCAAGGCGCCCGATCATGGCGCCTGAGAGGCAGGGGCGCCGCGCGAAAGGACGGACCGGATGAAATTCTCGCTTTACGTCATCATTCCCGCCGGGATCGCGATCGCCTTTTTCGCGATGCAGTACCTGACCGCGACCGAAGACGGCGGCCCCGGGGGCATGACCCGGGCGGAAATCGAGAGCGAGCTGCAGGTGCAGGGCTATGCGCAGGTGCTGGACCTGATCGAGGACAGCTTTCCGGATCGCCACGAGGCCTATATGGACGACGTGGCGCAGGTCATCTCGGATCCGACTCTGCCGCAGGCGCGCAAGGGCCAGAGAGTCTTGACGATTACCCAAGACTTCACCGACGAGATGCGGCGCGAGAACGCGGTTTTCGTGGGCCGCGCCACCGAAGACGGGCTTCTGGAACTGCAGCGCGCCACGCTTGCGGTTCTGGTCGCGCTGGAGAGCACGCCCGAACTCTGTGTGCAGGCGGCGGTGGCCGGACCGAACGGCCTGGCCCGCTACGACAAGGCGCGGATCGATCCGGCGCTGACCGGGCGCGTGAGCCGGGCCGTCTTCGAGGCGATCGCCGAGGGCCGGGTGCAGCCGGCGCCGCGCGATGCGCCGAGCGAGGCGGACTGGGAGCTGTTCCTGAAGGACTGGCTGGCGACCGCCCCGGAGATGGCCGAGGTGATCCGGGTGTTCCTGGCCGGCGAGACCGAGGACAGCGCGCGTTATTGCGCCGGCGCGATCAGTTTTCTGCGCCAGCTCTTGCAGGACGGATCGCCCGAGGGGCTGCGCATCATGGCGGAATACAGCCAGACGGCCGCCGCGCGCTGAACGCGCGCGGGTCTTTGCCCGACGAGCCGGTCCAGTGCCGGGCCGTTATTCCTGGATCGACTCCAGATAATAGGCGATCGAGAGGACCTTGCCGCGCACGATCGTTTCAGCGGCCATAGGGCCGATATCGCCGGCCGAAGCCTTGAACCTGTCTCCCCAGATCGGCATCGGATAGCCATGGCCGCGCGTGCCTTGCCGACCGTCGATCGTCTGGATGACTTCAAGCATGGGGAACGTGCCGTCATTATTGGCCGAGAGCGTCGTGAGCGACGGCACCGTGACGGTCATCAGCTCGGCCAGCGGACCGTCGCCGACGCCGCTGGCGCCATGACAGCTTGCGCAGGCGTTCATGTATTCGGTCTTGCCAAGATCATCGGCCATGGCCGCGGTGGCGCAGAGCGTCATGGTGGCGAAACACGTGGTGAGCGACTTGAAAAACATACCGAATTCCTCCCTTTTGCCGGAACCCGGGTCCCATAGACGTGGCTCCGAGAGGTCAGGATGCCGGGGGCGGGCCGGCCTCGCCTTGATCCACGTCAAGTGCTTTTATGCCGCCCTTTAGGCGGGTTGAGACCGCCCGCGGGACGATTTATGGGACAGGCAAGCCAAGGAGTGTCCGAGATGCCCGTCTTTCTGAATGCCCGTGATGCCGAGTTCGAGGAGCGGTTCCGTGCCCTTCTGTCCGCCAAGCGCGAGGACAGCCCCGACGTGGACGACGCAGTGGCGGCGATCATCGCCGACGTGCGCGCGCGCGGCGACGCGGCACTTATCGAGCTGACGGCAAAATTCGACCGGCTGGAGCTTTCGCCCGAGACGCTGCGGTTCTCGACTAAGGAAATCGATGCGCTGGTGGCGCAGGTCCCCGAGCATGAGCGCGCGGCGCTGGAGCTGGCCGCCGCGCGGATCCGGGACTATCACGCGCGGCAATTGCCCGAGGATGCCAGCTGGACCGAGGACACCGGCGCCGTGTTGGGCTGGCGCTGGTCGGCGGTGAGTGCCGCGGGTCTTTACGTGCCGGGGGGGCTGGCTTCTTACCCGTCCTCTGTGTTGATGAACGCCATCCCTGCCAAGGTGGCCGGGGTAGAGCGGCTGGCGATCACGGTGCCGACGCCGGATGGGGTTGCGAACCCGCTGGTTCTGCTGGCGGCGCGCCTGTCGGGGGTCGACGAGATCTACCGCGTCGGCGGCGCGCAGGCCATCGCGGCGCTGGCCTATGGCACCGAGACCATCGCGCCTGTCGACAAGATCACCGGCCCGGGCAACGCCTTTGTGGCGGCGGCCAAGCGGCGGGTCTTTGGCCGGGTCGGGATCGACATGATCGCCGGGCCCTCGGAGATCCTGGTGATCGCGGACCGCGACAACGATCCCGAGTGGATCGCGCTCGATATGCTGAGCCAGGCCGAGCATGACGAAAGCGCGCAGGCGATCCTGATCACCGATGATCCGGCAATGGGCAAGGCGGTGCAAGTCGACATCGAGAGACATCTCACCTCGCTGGAACGGCGCGCCATCGCCGGGGCCAGCTGGCGCGACTTCGGCGCGGTGATCGAAGTGCCGGACCTCGACATGGCCGCCGAGCTTGCCAACCGGATCGCGCCCGAGCATCTGGAACTTTGCGTGGCTGAGGCCGAGGCGCTGGCCGCGAAGATCACCCATGCGGGGGCGATGTTTCTGGGGCATTGGACGCCCGAGGCCATCGGCGATTACGTGGGCGGGCCCAACCACGTGCTGCCCACCGCGCGGTCGGCGCGGTTTTCCAGCGGTCTGAACGTTCTGGATTTCATGAAGAAGACCACCATGGCGCGGATGACGCCCGAGGCCCTCAAGGCCATCGGGCCGGCAGCGGAGACGCTGGCGATTTCCGAAAGCCTTGAAGCGCATGGGCTGTCGGTGCGCGCGCGGCTCAACCGGTTGAACGAAGGCTGAGGGCAGGTCGGATGGGCCGTTTGCCCACCCGACTTTTCCGCACGCCCGCCGCGCACCGCATTGCCGGGCCTGTCGCTCTGCGCTAGGGAGGGGGACGACTTGCCGAAAGACGATCCCATGAGCCGCATTTGCCATATCGAACTTGACGACGCCAACCTGCCGCCGCCCACGCCAGAGATCGAGCAGGAGCGCAAGGTCGCGATGTTCGACCTGATCGAGGAAAATTCCTTTACCTTGCCGCCGCGCGACGACCGGGTTGCCCCCGAGGGCCCCTATCGTGTGGGGCTGTCCATCCGTGACAAGCGGCTTGTCTTCGACATCCGCACCGAGGACGATCAGCCCGCCGCCGAATTTCACCTGTCGCTGTCGCCTTTCCGGCAGGTGGTGAAGGATTACTGGGCCATCTGCGAGAGCTATTTCGACGCGGTAAAGAACCTGCCGCCGAGTCAGATCGAGACCATCGACATGGCCCGCCGGGGCATCCACAACGAGGGCGCGCGCGTGCTCGAAGAGCGGCTGGAAGGCAAGGCGTCGGTCGACAACGACACCGCGCGGCGACTTTTCACGCTGATCTGCGTGTTGCATTTCGGGAGCTGAGGCGCATGGCCGAGCCGCTGCCTCAATCGGTGCTTTTTTGCTGCGACCACAATGCCGTGCGGTCGCCCATGGCCGAGGGGATCATGAAGAAGCTCTATGGCACCGACACCTATGTGCAATCAGCGGGCGTCATGGGGGACATGGACATCGACGGCTTCTCCATCGCCGTCTGCCAGGAGATCGGCGTGGAACTGGCGCGGCACCGAACCCGCAGTTTCGATGAAATGGAGCAATGGGGCGATGACCTGTCGTCCTTCGACCTGGTGGTGGCGCTGAGCCCGGCAAGCCAGCGCCGGGCGCTGGAACTGACGCGTCTTTACCATCTCGACGTGGTCTACTGGCCGATCATGGACCCCACCGGGCTTGGCGAGACGCGCGAGGCCAAGCTCAATGCCTATCGCCAGACGCGCGATCAGATCATCACCCATCTGAAGACCAGGTGGGGCGAGCCCAAGGAGCCGACATGACCGCCACAGACACGATCCGCGCCTATTTCGACGCCTTCAACACCGGGGACATTCCCGGCATGCTGGCCTGTCTCGACGATGCCGTGGCGCATCACGTGAACGAGGGCCAGGTGCGCGAGGGCAAGGACGCGTTCCGCAGTTTCTGCGAGCACATGAGCCAGTGCTATCGCGAGGAACTGACCGACATGGTCCTGTTCGAGGCCGAAGGCGGCACGCGCGCGGCGGCGGAATATGTCGTCAACGGCACGTATCTCGAGACCGATGAGGGCCTGCCCGACGCCAAGGGGCAGACCTATCGCCTGCCCGCGGGGTCGTTCTTTTCGCTTGAGGACGGCAAGATCACCCGGGTGGTGACCTATTACAATCTCGCGGATTGGATGCGGCAGGTCTCGTGAGCGGCCCCGGTACCGGCATCGAGACGCGTGTTCTGCGCGGTGACGCGCTGGAAGCGGCGCTTGGGGACGTTGCGCGGCTGCGGATCGAGGTGTTCCGTGCCTTTCCCTATCTCTACGACGGCGATCTCGCCTATGAGCGCGAGTACCTGCAGACCTATCGGGACAGCGAGAACGCGATCCTAGTGGGCGCGTTCGACGGTGCCCGGCTGGTGGGCGCGTCGACCGGCACACCGATGGAAGAGCATGCCGAGGATTTCGGCGCGGCTTTCGCGGGGCAGGGGATTGCGCTGAACGAGATCTTCTATTGCGCTGAAAGCGTATTGTTGCCGGCCTATCGCGGGTTTGGCGTCGGCCATGCGTTCTTTGATGCGCGCGAGGCGCATGCGCGCGCGCTGGGCCGCCGGTATTGCACATTTTGCAGCGTGGTCCGGCCGGAGGACCACCCGCTTCGGCCGGGGGATTACCGCCCGCTCGACGGCTTCTGGCGCAAGCGTGGCTACGAGAAGGTGCCGGGCGCCATCGCGCAGTTTCGCTGGAAAGATCTCGATCAGGCGGAGGAAACCGACCACCCGCTGCAATTCTGGATGCGCGCGCTCTGAGGCGTGACCGTGCCGGAGGCCGCCGCAACCGGGCATCTGATCGCGCTGACCTCTCTGAAGTTCATCCGGCCACGACCTTGTCGGGGCTCTTGAGAGAGCCCGACTGCTACCTGACCTTGTTAGACGCAGCCGTGCCGCAGGATTACCGGCAGTAGGGGCCGTAGCCGTGCTCGGCGGTGTCGAAATGGAAATGGTCCTGATGGTGACGGTCGGATTCGGGGCCTAGCACCGTGCCGAAGGGCCCGCAGGCCGAGCCGTGCAACCGTTTCAGGATACGTCCGCGCGCGCCGCCGCCCCAGTGGTCCAGCACCGAGATTTCCGAGCCGTCGGCCAGCCGGAAGGCCGAGATGTCGATCGCCTTTCCCTTGGCGTGTTCCGACAGCCGCGCGCCGGGGCGGTTGTTGCGCGTGCGGCAGGCGTAATGCGCCGCGACCTCAAGCGTCGCAAGACCGCCGCCGGTCTCGCCGACCTCGGGAATGGCGGCGTATTTGACCCAGGCGTTGAGCGTGCGCGCGGTGTGGCAATCCATCTGCGCCGGGCGGCTGAGCGAGACACCGCTCACCGCGTTGACCGCCACCGCCTTCTCGATGCCGCAGGCCCCGTTGCCGGGCACGTCGCCGATGGACACACCCTGGATTTCGGGCATGCCGCAAACCGCGCCACGGGTTGCGACCGCGCGCTCTTCGCGCCCGCCGCCGATAAAGGAACAGCCCAGTAGAAACAGGGGGATCAGCCACAAAACCCGCATGCGCTCAGCCCTTTTTGACGCGCCCGAAATCCGGGGCGTCGGTATCTTGCCCGGCCTCGATAATACCACGGCGGATGGCGCGTGTCCGGGTGAAATACTCGAACAGCATATCGCCGTCGCCGGTCCGGATCGCGCGTTGCAGCGCGAAAAGCTCTTCGGTGAAGCGTCCGAGAATTTCGAGTGTCGCATCCTTGTTGGTCAGGAACACGTCGCGCCACATCGTCGGATCGCTGGCCGCGATGCGGGTGAAGTCACGGAAACCTGCGGCGGAATACTTGATCACCTCGCTGTCGGTCACGCGGCCCAGGTCATCGGCCACGCCCACCATCGTGTAGGCGATGAGATGCGGCGCGTGGCTGGTGACGGCGCAGACAAGATCATGGTGGTCGGCTTCCATTTCGTCGGTCGTCGCGCCCATCGCGGTCCAGAGCCGCTCCAGCCGCTTCACGGCGGCGCGGTCGCTGCCTTCAATCGGCACGATAAGCGTGTATTTCCCGTCGAAGAGCTCGGCGAAGCCGGACCGTGGCCCGGAGTGTTCTGTCCCGGCCATCGGGTGGGCGGGCACGAAATGCACGCCCTCGGGCAGGTGCGGGCCGACCGCCTCGATCACCGCGCGCTTGACGGAGCCCACGTCGCTGACCGTGGCCCCGCGCGCCAGCGCCGGCGCGATCTCTTTCGCCACGGCCCCCATTGCGCCCACGGGCACGCAGAGCACCACCAGATCGGCGCCTTGCACGGCCTCCTGTGCTGTTTCGCAGACCCGGTCGCAGAACCCCACCTCGCGCGCGACGTCGCGCGTTTCGGCGGAGCGTGCATAGCCGGTGATCTCACCCGCGAGCCCGCCGCGCCGCATCGCGTGGGCCATGGACGAGGCAATAAGGCCCAACCCGATCAGGGCCACACGTTCGTAAACCTGACTCATGCGACGTTACCCAGAAACTGCCCCACCGCATGCGCCACGCGCCGGCAGGCGGCCTCGTCCCCTACCGTGATGCGCAGGCAATGCGGCAGGTTGTAGCCCGCCACGCGTCGCACGATCAGCCCTTGCGACTTGAGATACTCGTCACAGGCCTCGGCCTGCGCCCGGTCGGCGAACCGCGCGAGGATGAAATTCGCGGTCGAGGTGTCCGACGGCACGCCATGCTCGGCCAGTGCTTCGGCCAGCCAGGCGCGCAGGCGGGTGTTGTCCTCGCGGCATTTCTCGGCCCAGGCGCGGTCGCGGATCGCGGCCTCGGCGGTGACCAGCGCGGCCTGGCTCAGATTGAACGGCCCGCGGATGCGGTTGAGCACGTCGATCACATGGGCCGGGCCATAGCCCCAGCCGACGCGCAGCCCGCCGAGCCCGTAGAGCTTGGAGAAGGTCCGTGTCATCACCACGTTCTCGCGCGCCTCGACAAGGGCCGCGCCGCCGTCGTAATTCTCGACATATTCGGCATAGGCCCCGTCGAGCACCAGAAGCGTCTGTTCGGGCAAACCTTCGGCCAGCCGCGCGATCTCTCCCTCGCCGATCATTGTGCCGGTGGGGTTGTTGGGATTGGCGATGAACACCAGCTTGGTGCGCTCGGTGCAGGCCGCAAGAATGGCGTCCACATCCGTCACCCGTTCACGCTCGGGCACCTCGACCGGCGTCGCGCCGTTCGTGAGCGCGCCGATGCGGTAGATGGCGAAGCCGTGTTCGGTATGGATCACCTCGTCGCCGGGCCCGGCATAGGCCTGACAGAGGAACGCGAGGATCTCGTCGCTGCCCACGCCGCAGATGATCCGGCCCGCATCCAGCCCGTGTACCTCGGCAATGGCCGCGCGCAGGGAGGCGTGATCGGTCGAGGGATAGCGGTGCAGCTCGTAGGCGGCCTTGCGAAAGGCCTCTTTCGCGGCCTCGCTTGGCCCAAAGGGATTTTCATTCGAGCTGAGCTTCACGGCATTCGAGATGCCCTCGACATGGCTGGCGCCCCCCACATAGGGGTCTATGTCCAGAATGCCGGGCTGGGGCGTGATCTTGGTCATTTGGGCTCTCCTCGCGTTCTTCTAGCGGCGGCCAATCGGCTTGACCATCCCCGGAAGGCGCACAAAGAAAAAAGGCCGCGGCGGTGTCCCGTCGCGGCCTCTTCGCATGTTCTGCAGAAGCTTTAGTTCTGCGCGTAGAATTCGATGACGAGGTTGGGTTCCATCATGACCGGATAGGGCACATCGCCGAGGCTGGGCGTGCGCACGAAGGTCGCGGTCAGCTTGGAATGGTCCACGTCGAGATAATCCGGCACGTCGCGCTCGGGCAGCTGCGTGGCTTCGAGGATCGACGCCATCTGCTTGGAGCGGTCGCGCACTTCGATCACGTCGCCTTCCTTCACGCGGTAGGAGGGGATGTTCACGATCTGGCCGTTCACGCGCACATGCTTGTGGTTCACGAACTGGCGCGCGGCAAAGATGGTCGGCACGAACTTGGCGCGGTAGACCACCGCGTCGAGGCGGCGCTCGAGCAGGCCAATGAGAAGCTCGCCGGTGTCGCCGCGCTGACGCTCGGCGTCACGATAGATGCGACGGAACTGCTTTTCGGTCAGGTCGCCGTAGTAGCCCTTCAGCTTCTGCTTGGCGCGGAGCTGCAGACCGAAGTCCGAGATCTTGCCCTTGCGGCGCTGGCCGTGCTGGCCGGGGCCGTATTCGCGGCGGTTGACGGGGGATTTTGCGCGGCCCCAGATGTTTTCGCCCATCCGGCGGTCGATTTTGTATTTGGCAGCAGTTCTTTTTGTCATCTGCTGATCTCCTTCGTTCAAGGTTTCGAAGGGCGTTGTCCTCTTCCCGGATTTTGCCGGGCCGACAGGGTTCCCCTTGCGGGGGCCACCAACACCAATGAAGCCGCGCTTATATCGGGGGCAGAGACAGAGTCAACCGCCCAGAGGGCCGGTATCGGGCTTTCTTTGACAGCGCTGCCCGTTCCGCTGTATCGGCGTGACAGGCGCCCGTTGCGGCGATCCGACAACGTGACCGATCAAGGACGTGCTTTTGCCTTTTGCCATGACAGTCCGGTTTTTGATTTTCTGGCTTGCGGCGGTCGGTGGGCTGATCCCGTCTGCCGCGACCGCGCAGGAGGACGGCGTGCACCGCACGGTCAGCCTTGTCGCCGGGCAGATGACGACGAACGGGGTCGACGACGTGTTCGTCCCCGGCAAGACCGATTTTACGGATGCCGGGTTCGCCGGGGTCATCGTCGCCTGGGAAACGCCGCTCGACTCGGCCCGCTGGCACACCGGGGTCGAGGTGCAGCTCAACCAGCATTTCGGGCAAAACGATCATCAGGAACTCGTGGTGCCGGTCACGATCCGCTATAGCCCGGCGCGGCCATGGCTGCCGGTGATCGACAGTTTCGCCTTCGGGATCGGCCTGTCCTACGCCACGAGCACGCCCACGGTCGAGATCAACCGGCGCGGCGCATCGCAGCGCACGCTGGCCTATTTCTCGCTCGAGACGGCCTTTGCGACCGGCCACGCGGATACAGACGTGTTTCTTCGCCTGCACCACCGCTCGGACGCTTACGGGCTTTTTGCGCGCGATTCCGGCTCCAACGCCTTCGCGATTGGCCTGCGCACGTCCTTTTGATCTTTCCGATGCCCGCCGCGCGGCCGGATCAGGCGGCCTCGTGCTTGAGGATCGCCGCCTCGGATGCGGTGAGGTTGCGCCGCGCGTAGTCGCCATAGACCTGCGGCTCCAGCTCAAGATACGGATTGATCTTCAGAAGCCTCTCGCGGTCCGTCGCATTCAGCGCGGTCAGAGACGCGCTTGCGGGATGGAAGCTTTCGGTTTCGACGCCGTTGGCCCAGAGGATCTGATGACGGGGCAGCAGCAGGTGAATATAGGTCACCTCGCGCACCGTCAGGTCGACGGCCACGGTGTTGCCGTTGATCAGGTCGCGCGCCGAGACCAGTACCTCGGACGTGTTGAACAGCGCCCGCGCCACATCGCCCTCGACCAGCATGCGGTGTTCGGGGCTGACCAGCAGTTCTTCGTCGGGCCGCTCGACACCGAGCGCGCCCGCGCGGATGCGCACGGGCCGCAGATGCGGCATGGCAAAGAGGCGCGCGCCGGACATCCGGCGGCTGCCGATCCACTGGATTTCCTCGTCGCCATTGTCCTTGGTGCGTACCCGGTCGCCTTCGAGCAGGTCTTCGACGCGCTTCGGCCCGTCAGGCGTGTCGATCCGCGTGCCGGGCGTGAAGCAGATGATGCCGCCGCTTTCCGGGCCGGTGGCCGTGCGGGTTTGGGCGGCCAGTGAATGATGGACCACCCACATGTCGGTGTCGCGCGGCGGGATATCGTCCACGAACATCAGCAGGGGCGGCGCGCCGGCGCCGACCTCGATGATGGTCACGGTATAGCTTTTGACACCGTTGGTGACGACGAAGCCGCAATCTCTCAGCGGTCCGCTGATGTCTATTGCGCCGAGATCTGTGGTGTTGGTTCTGGCGGCCCTGACCAGCCGCCTCACGAGTTTCGCCGCGCATTTGCGGCTGACTGTTTCGTGCTCGCCACGCTCGAGCCGCAGGACTTCGTTCGGGCCGTCGACCCGCACCAGATCTCCACGCCAGGACCATGCGGACCCAACGGTTAAAGACTGGACCGGGGCGGCTGCCAAGCCGTCCACTTCCGTCTGCGACCAGGAGATGACGAACGCGCCCCGAAAGCCCGTTCCCATTGCCTGTATACCTGCCTCTTTATTTTTTTATTAGCAAAAGGTTAACAAAACCGAATCGCCCTGGGAAGTCTCTCCAAACGAAAAGTTCAGAAATTCAGGCGAAGTCGCACGGATCCCACAACCTGACCCTTGCGCTGAGCCTTGAATTCCTTGTCGAGCCAGGTCAGCCCGTAGAACACGGATGTGCCGCGTTCGCCCTGCCAGTTGACGCCGGCGCGCACGCGGTTGCGCGCCTCGAGCTGGTAGCCACGTCCCGACCGCAGCAGTTCGCTTTCCGCGACATGGGCCATGTCCGCGCCGAAGACCACGCTTGTGCCCGGCTGCCAGCTTGGCACGGCCTCGTAGCGGTGGCCGCTGACCACGTCGCGCACCATCAGGCTTTTGGCGCCGAAAGCGCCGATGGTCACGTCGACGCCGGCGCGCACGAGCGTCTCCAGGCCCCAGCGCCCTTCGACGAACGGGCGCAGCCGCGCGCCGCCAAGATCGACGACATGGCCGATCTCGGCCACGGCTGTCGGATTGACGTCGTTGGACACCTGTCGCCGGCTGACCCGGTTCGACATGTCCCGCCCGCCCAGCACGTCGTGCAGCAGGCCCTGAAAATCATCGAGGCCGGTTTGCGGACCGGTCACCGCGATGTCCCCGCCAAGGGCGAATTGTGTCGCCCCCCGGGCGAAATGCGTGTGCAGGCCGAGCGACAGGACACCCGCGAAGGGGCGGTCGCCGGGCGTGGGGCGGGCGATGTTTTCGGGCGACACAATCTGACCGCCGAAGCGCAGTTCGAGAATGTCTCCGAACCCCTCGGGCAGCCGCCCCTGCCAGTCCGGACCCCAGACCCGGCTCGACGCGAAAGAGCCGGTCTGCCAGCGGTCATGGGTGTCGCCGAAAATATCGTTCGTCAGCATCCAGCCATAGCCGATCCGCGTACGCCCCTCGGCGTTCAGCGGAGCGGTCATGACGAAAAGCGCGGCCAGTGCGAAGCCCAAAAGGCGCGTCATGCGTATCTTCCCCAACATGTCGCCCCCCGGCACGTCAGACCGTAGCAAAGCCCCCGGCCCGGCGGCCACTGAAAAGTGTAGGACGACGCCCGGCGTGGGTTTCGCGCCACAGATCCTTTCGCTTGCCGCTATCATCCATGGATTGCCCGATCGCGCCGCGCTCTTTATCGTGACGCCAGACCTTCCGCCCCGCATCGGAGCCCGCCATGAAAGACGCCCCCGGATCCGCCGACCCGGCAAAGCTGTTGGCGCAACCGCGCTTTGACGCGGGCCGCAACGCACGGGGCAAGATCGGCTTCGTTCTTATTCCCAATGAACAGACCATCGAAGAGGACATGATCCGCCACATGCCCGCCGGGGTCGGCGCCTATTTCGCCCGTGCCCCCATGCCGCGCGAGATCTCGACCGAAAGTCTGGCGCAGGTGCGCGGTTCGCTCGCGGGGGCGGCGGCGCGGATCCTGCCCGATGACGGTCTGGACGTGATCTCTTTCGCTTGCACCTCGGGCACCGTGGCGGTCGGCGAGGCGGAGACTTGTGCCGAACTGACACGCGGCGCGCCGGGGGCCCGCGCCACCACGCTGGCGGGTAGCGTGCGCAAGGCGCTGACCGCGGTGGGCGCGCGGCGGCTGACGCTGATCAGCCCCTATACGGCGGAACTCAACGCCAATGTGGCCCGCTTCCTGCAACACGCCGGCTTCGAGATCGGGGCCGCCCATGGCATGGGGCTGCGCTATGACACCGAAATGATCCGCGTCGCGCCGGATTACATCGCTGAACTCGCCCTGGCGCTTGACCGTCCGGACGCCGACGCGGTGTTGATCAGTTGTGGTGCGCTGCGCACCATCGATGTGGTGGACGAGATCGAACAGACCCTCGGTAAGCCGGTGATCTGTTCTAACCAGGCGATGCTGTGGGATTGCCTGCGCCTGACCGGGATCGAGGACCGCCTGCCGGGCCTTGGCCGGCTGTTACGCGATCACTGAGCCGCCGCCGGATCACATGGTTTCGAGACAGTGCCGGCGGAAGGCGCGTTTGAGCAGGTCAAGCTCTTCGCGCAGAAGCGTTACCTCGGCGCGGATATCGTAGCTTAGCGCATCGCCCGACAGAAGCGCGAAGGATCCCAGCGTCTCGCCCGTGGTGCTTTCGGTAATGAGGAACGTCTGCACGCCATCGGCGATCCGGTCGGCTGGGATGGGCACGCGCAGGACCCACAGCTTTTCGTCGGGCTTCTCGATCAGCTCGACGCCCGGAACGGCCTCTTGCAGGTGGGTGACGGCAATCTCGGGTTTGCCGGACGGCATGTCGCCCTCGGGCGTGAGCACCCCCTCCCAAACGCCTTCGAAGAGCCGTGTCTTGGTCAATGTCCAGTTCTTCATCGCGTGCTCCGTCAGAATTCGGCGCGGGGCCTTCGGCTGAAGGTCAGGTCGCGCAGGACGACCTGGCTCATTTGCGGGTTCTCGAAGATAAGATCGACCCAGCCGCGTTCGATGCGTTTCTCGTTGAGCTTGGAATAGGCAAGGTCGAACTCGACCATGATCTCCTCTTCGTGCAGGGGCAGTTCCCGCACGATCTGTTCGGTATTCGGCCCGTGCTTGATGTTCAGCCGCACGAAGATCTCCAGCGGTTTTTCCATCTCGACGATGGTGTCCATGCGCACCAGGTGGCGTTTCTGCAGGCCGGTCATGGCCGCCTCGGGCAGGTCGAGCACGAGCGACAGGAAAGAACCGTCGAAACTGAACACGTCCATGCGCAGTCCGAAAGGTGCAAGATCGGCCTCGCGCGTGTTGCGGATCTGGCGCAAGGTCAGTTCGGAATGTTGACAGTCATGAAACAATGTCAGTTCCGAGCCCAGCTTGGTCTTGCTTTGGACTGAGGCCAGGCCCGGCGTGACCAAGGGTTCGCGCCACAGCGACGGGCGCCAGGACCAATCGGTGCCGTGCGGTTTGGGAAAGGCGTGGGACCCGATTATGGGCAAGGCCAGCCGGTTGTCCGCCTGCGAGATGACTTCGTTAAGATAATACCGTAGCTTGCGCGCCTGGGCCCGTTCCCTTCGCAAATGTCCGAAGCCCATTTCCGGGATCTTGCGCACCGCCTTGCGCCACCGCCGAAGGCCGCGCCGGTGGGCAATCCAGTCGAGCATCGAGGATCGGAATTCTATCATGCCTGTCCCATCGCCATCGCGTCCGCCCCAGTGTGGCCCGAGAGCTTTGCCATAGCATTAACCCGAATTCGGAAACAATCCACCCAAAAGGGCGCCGAGACCGCGCGGTTTTTTCTCTTGCGTGTAGGGGTCTTGGCGCGTGCCCTGCCGCGCACGGGCCGCACCGGGGGCGGGGGCCGAGACAGTGCTGGCGCGCCGGATCTCGGCCGCCAGCCCGCGCAGAAGCGCCCGTCCGCCCGGCCCGGCGATGCGGCTGCCGTCCGGGCCGTAGACGGCGAGACTGACCAAATGACCGTTGAGCGCCATGCCGCCGCGCCAGTAGCGTGGGTCGCCGCCGGGCAGGGCCCCGTCGCCGCCGGTGTTGAAATGCACGATCGCGAGGCCGTTTTCGTCGCTTTCACTCAGAGGTTGTTTCGGCGCCATGGCGCGGGCGATGCCGCGGGCCGTGGGCTGCTCCGTGCCCGGCCGGCGCGGCGTGACGGTGACCGTCATCAGGGCGGGATCCACCCGAAAGCCGCGTTGGCCGGTCAGCGCCTCGCAGGAGGCCAGAAACACGAGCGTGGCGCTTGATTGCCGACGACGGCTGGCCGGGTCGATGCAGTAGCCTTCCGGTCCGCGGACCACGATTCGGCCGCCATACAGCGGCATTTCGCGCATCGCCTTGGCCCCGCCGCCGGGGGCGAGGGCGCTGTTCATGCAGCCGGCCAGCGGCAGGAGCGCCGCCAGGAACAAGACCTTGAGCGCGCGCACCTGCGGCTCAGAGATCCATGTAAATATGACGCTCGGCCTGCGCGCCGGGATGGGTCACGGCCCCCTTGTAGGTCTCGCCGACAAGCTGCGCGTATTTCCAGAGCGCGCCGGAGGTGTAGATCGTCTCGCGCGGGCCGGCCCAGTCGGTTTTGCGCACGGCCAGTTCGTCGTCGGTAAGATCGACCGAAAGCTCGCCCTTGATGGCGTCGATGGTGATCATGTCGCCAGTTTTCAGCATCGCGATGGGGCCGCCATGGGCCGCCTCGGGGCCGACATGGCCCACGCAGAAACCGCGCGTCGCGCCGGAAAAGCGCCCGTCTGTAATGAGGGCGACCTTCTTGCCCATGCCCTGACCCGAGAGGGCGGCGGTGGTGGCCAGCATCTCGCGCATACCCGGCCCGCCTGCGGGGCCCTCATTGCGGATGACGATGACCTCGCCTTCCTCATACTCGCGCTTTTGCACGGCGGCGAAGGCGTCTTCCTCGCACTCGAAAACGCGGGCGGGGCCGATGAAAACCTGATGCTCGGGCGCGATACCGGCGACCTTCACGATCGCGCCCTGGGGCGCGAGGTTGCCTTTGAGGCCCACGACGCCGCCGGTCTTGGTGATCGGGGTCTCGATGGAATAAATCACCTTGCCGTCGGCCTCGCGCTCGATCAGGTTGAGCTCTTCACCGATGGAGCGTCCGGAGGCCGTGATGCAGTCCTCGTGGATGAGGCCGGCCTTGCGCAGTTCCTTCATCACGACCGGAATGCCGCCCGCGTCGAAGAGATCCTTGGCCACGTAACTTCCGCCGGGCTTGAGGTCGACGAAATAGGGGGTGTCGCGGAAGATTTCGCAGACATCGTCGAGGTAGAATTCGATCCCGGCCTCGTGCGCGATGGCCGGCAGGTGGAGGCCTGCGTTGGTGGAGCCACCGGTACAGGCGACGACGCGCGCGGCGTTTTCCATCGACTTGCGGGTGACCACGTCGCGGGCGCGGATGTTCTTTTCCAGCAGGTCCATCACGGCGCGGCCCGACGCCTCGGCGTATTGATCGCGGGATTCGTAGGGCGCGGGCATGCCGGAGGAGTTCATCAGCGCCAGACCGATCGCCTCGGACACGCAGGCCATGGTGTTGGCGGTGAACTGACCGCCGCAGGCGCCGGCTGAGGGGCAGGCGACGCGTTCGAGCGCGTCAAGCGCCTTGTCGGACATGGAGCCGTTTTGGTTCCAGCCCACGGCCTCAAACATGTCCTGCACGGTGAGGTCGCGGCTGCGGAATTCTTCGGGAATCTCATCGATCTGGGGTGCCTTGCCGGGCAGGATCGAACCGCCGTAGATGAAGACCGATGGCACGTTGAGGCGGACCATGGCCATCATCATGCCGGGCAGCGACTTGTCACAGCCAGCAAGGCCCACAATGGCGTCGTAGCAGTGGCCACGCATGGTGAGCTCGACCGTGTCCGCGATGGCCTCGCGCGAGGCCAGCGAGCTGCGCATGCCCTCGTGGCCCATGGCAATGCCGTCGGTGACGGTGATGGTGGTGAATTCGCGTGGGGAGCCCTTGGCCTCTTTCACGCCGCCCTTGACGGCTTGGGCCTGACGGTTGAGGGCGATGTTGCAGGGCGCGGCCTCGTTCCAGCAGGTGGCAACGCCGACAAGAGGCTGGTGGATCTCTTCTTCGGTCATGCCCATGGCATAGTAGTATGAGCGATGCGGGGCGCGTGCGGGCCCTTCGGTCACGTGGCGGCTGGGCAGTTTGCTCTTGTCGAATTTGGTCATGTGGGCCTCCCCTGAAATCGTCTGGACCGGTCTAGGACAGAGGGAAGGGTTGGGCAAGCGCGGGGCATGAAAAAAGCCTCGCGTCGTGGGGCGTCGAAATCAGGCGGACGGGCAGGGCGTTTGGTGTAGGCTTGTGGCACGATCCCCGTAATGGAGTGACGGCATGCCCGCCTATGTCATCGGTCAGCTCGATATTCACGACCCCGACGCCTATCAGGCCTATCTTGAAGGCTTTTTGCCCAGCTTCGAGCGCCATGGCGGCGAGCTTCTGGCGACATCGGCGGCGAAGACCGAGGTTCTGGAGGGCACGTGGGCGCTGCCGCGCACGGTCATTATGCGCTTTCCCTCTGTTGCGGCGGCCAAGGCGTGGCATTCCGATCCGGACTACGTGGAACTGGCGAAGATCCGTCACAGAACGGCCAGCGCAAACCTTGTCGTCGTGGAAGGTATCGCCTGAACCTTAATGCGCGCCGCGAGAGCTCAGCCCTGCGCCTGCTCGGCCTCTGCCTGCTCAGCGGCCCAAGTTCCCGCAGCCTCGACCGTTGCCGGGGCCGCGGTGGGCAGAACGCCAAGATAGCTGTCGGTGTCCTGTGGTGCGGGCGCGGCGCGCTGGGTCATGCGGTAGAGCGCGTAGAGCGCGATGGCGGCGAAGGTCGCGCCGAGCACAAGCCAGAAGGCGAAAGGCCCGATCACCTGCATCGCCCAGCCGGTGAGCATCGGCCCGGCGATAGCCCCGAGCCCGAACGTGAAGACAAGACCGCCGGACGCCGCCGGCATGTCTTCGGCCGACAGGAAGTCGTTGGTGTAGGCCAGAAAGAGCGCGTAGAGCGGGGTTGTGACGCCGCCGGCGAGAAACGCCGCGGACAGAAGCGTCGCCTGCGTCTGTCCCATGAGGTAGCCCACAGCGCAGGATACTGCACCGATCGTGGCGGCGCCGAAGATCAGCGTGCGGCGGTCCATCCGGTCCGAAAGCCACCCGATGGGGTATTGCAACAGAAGCGCGCCGGCAAAGAGCATTGCCACGAAAAGCGAGATCTGTACGGCCGACAGCCCGATCTGCGCCCCGAAGACCGCGCCCATACCCGATTGCGTGGCGTAAACGCTGCCCAGAAGAAAGATGCCCACCGTACCGAGGGGCGAGCAGACGAAAAGCTTGCGCAGCGACATCGGTTTCGCCACTTCGACGGCGGGCGCCGGCGTGACCGACAGAAGGATCGGCCCGAAGGAGATCGAGACGAGGATCGAGGCCCCGATGAAAAGCGAAGCGGTGGCGGCGTCGCCCAAGGTGAGCAGGCCCTGCGCACCGATGATCCCGAGGGTCTGCGCGATCATGTAGGCCGACAGAAGCTTGCCACGGTTTTCGTTGGTGGCGGCATTGTTGAGCCAGCTTTCGGCGGCCACGTAGATCCCTGACATGCAAAAGCCGATAAGGATGCGCAGAAGCGTCCAGGACCAAGGTTCGGCCAGAAGGGTAAAGGCGATGAGCGCGCCGGACATGAAGCTGCCCAAAGCCGCGAAGACACGCACGTGGCCGACACGCTGGATCAAAAGCGGGGTCAGGCGCGCGCCGGACAGGAAACCGATGAAGTAGCCGGACGTCACAACGGCGAGTTCGGAGGCGGAAAACCCTTCGAGATCGCCGCGCAGGCCGATGAGCGTGAAGTGCATGCCGTTGCCCAGCATGATCAGCACGATGCCCAGAAGCAGCGCCCAAACGCTGAAAAGAACCTTAAACATATCGCCTCTCTTGGCTGACGCGTGACGGGTGCGCCCATACCAGAGGCCCTGCCGGAGCGCGTCAATGCAAGATGGCCCAAGTGCGGCGGAATGTGCGGCACCTGCGACGACGTGCGGAATTTCTCATCATCTGGCGCGAAATGCGGGGCCGGAAAAGACAAACCCCCGAAGCGGCTGCCCGGGGGTCGTCATCGTTTTTCGTAGTTTCGCAAGAACCGAAGCGGGTCCCTTAGAGAAGACCTTCGCGTTGCGCCTTTTTCCGCGCCAGCTTGCGGGCACGGCGGATGGCCTCGGCCTTTTCGCGCGCACGCTTTTCGGACGGTTTCTCGAAATGCTGCCGAAGCTTCATTTCACGGAACACGCCCTCACGCTGCAGTTTCTTTTTCAGGGCACGAAGCGCCTGATCGACATTGTTGTCGCGAACACTGACCTGCATGTGGTTGTCACCACCTTTCTAAGTTTGAGTTGCGTCGAATTGCAGGAGGTGGCCGTATAGCAAAGCCGCCATAGTTTGTCTAGGGTAACACCGAACCGGTCAGGAGGCCTTTGGGAGATGACGGACACGGACGTAAAAGCGCAGCTTTTGGAGGCGATCAAGCCGCATGTGCCCTTCGATGGCTGGACAGACGCGGCACTGCGCGCGGCGATGGAGGATATTGGAATCAGCCGGGGACTGGCGCAGGCGGCCTGTCCGCGCGGCGCGGTCGACCTGGCGCTGGCGTTCCACGAAGAGGGCGATCAGGCGATGCTGTTGCGGCTCGACGAGGCGAATCTTGCGGATATGCGGTTCCGCGACCGTATCGCCGCCGCGGTTCGGTTCCGGCTTGAGGTGGTCGAGGACAAGGAGCTTGTGCGACGCGGTGCGACTCTTTTCGCGCTGCCGCATTACGCAATGGACGGGTCGAGGGCGATCTGGGGCACCTGCGACAGGATCTGGACCGCGCTGGGCGACACGTCGGACGACATCAATTGGTACACGAAACGCGCCACGCTGGCCGGGGTCTATTCCGCGACGGTCCTTTACTGGCTTGGTGACGAGAGCGAAGGCCACGCGCGCACTTGGGAATTCCTGGACCGTCGGATCGACAACGTGATGCAGATCGAGAAGATCAAGGCGCAGGTCAGGGAGAACAAGGTGCTGAGTTCCCTGATGGCCGGGCCGATGGCGGTGCTGGGCAAGGTGCGCCCGCCGCAAGGCCGCGGCGCCACCGGCATGCCGGGCCGCTGGAGCCGTTGACCCCATGACGGAGACGATGCGCGCGGTCGAAATCACGAAAGCGGGCGGGCCGGACGTTTTGCAGCCCTGCACGCGGGCGCGACCGGAGCCGCGCGCGGGCGAGGTGCTGATCAAGGTCGCCTATGCGGGCGTCAACCGGCCCGACGCTTTGCAGCGCGCGGGGCTTTACGACCCGCCGAAAGGCGCAAGCGATCTGCCGGGCCTCGAGGCTGCGGGCGAGATCGTGGCGCTGGGCGACGGTGTGGGTGGCTGGGCGGTCGGCGACGCGGTCTGCGCGCTTTTACCCGGCGGCGGGTATGCGGACTATGTGACCACGCCTGCCGCGCATTGCCTGCCGGTTCCGGACGGGCTCGACCTTCGGCAGGCGGCCTGCCTTCCGGAAACCTATTTCACTGTCTGGACAAACGTTTTTCAACGTGGCGCGCTGCGGGGCGGCGAACGGTTTCTGGTGCATGGCGGATCGAGCGGCATCGGCACCACGGCGATCCAGCTCGCCCGGGCCTTTGGCGCGCGGGTGTTCGCGACCGCCGGTTCAGGCGAGAAATGCCATGTCTGCGAGTCTCTTGGCGCGGAGCGGGCGATCAACTACCGCGAGGCGGATTTCGTGGCAGAGATGCGTGGCTATGGCGGCGCGGACCTGATCCTCGACATGGTGGGCGGGCCGTATCTTCCGCGCAATCTCCGGGCTTTGGCCGACGAGGGCCGACTTGTGCAGATCGCGTTTCTGCAGGGACCCGAGGACGAGATGAACTTTACCGAGGTTATGACCCGGCGGCTGACGATCACCGGTTCGACCCTGCGCCCGCAAAGCGTACTGGCCAAGGCGCGTATTGCCGAGGATTTGCGCGCCCGTGTCTGGCCGCTGCTTGCGTCCGGGCGCGTTGCGCCGGTGATGGACCAGGAGTTTCCGCTTGAGCGCGCCGCGGAGGCGCACGCGCGGATGGAGGCCGGGGATCACATCGGCAAAATCGTTCTGAAGGTGGGATAAGGACGCGATGGGGCTGGCACATATCGCGATTGCCGGGCTTGCCGGTCTGAGCGTGATCCTGAGCCTTTGGGCCCTGCGCCGCGACAGCCCGCCAGTCTGGCGGTTCGCCATGCCCGCACCCGTTGCGATGACGCCCGGTGCTGCGCGCATCGAGACCCTGTTCGACTATGCAATCGAGACCGGCCAGGCCCATTCCCCGACGATCGTGATGGGCGAGGGGGGTTTTGACGTCCTGTGGTTCGAAGGTTCTGCCGAGGCGCAGGCGGATGTCGATATTCATCATGCTGCGTTCCGGCAGTTTCCAGAGGGCTGGCAGACCGTGGCGCATGGGCCACGCATGACACGCGCGGGGCTGGGTAAAGCGATGGACCCGCACCAGCTTGTGGTGACGCTGGGCAACACGGTGGAAAACGAGGCGCGTCCGGGCGGTGTTTTTGCCACGGTCGTCTCGGTGGGCGGATGGGCGATGGCGTCGGTCGCCGATGTGACACTGGGCGAGGCGGGGCCGCAGGCGGCGCGCAAGCTGAACCTCTCGCCCTTTCTTAACCGGTCGCACCTTGTCAAATCGCCGATGGTGGCGTTCGAAGACGGTAGTTTCGGCCTGCCTGCCTATTTCGAGATGGGCGCGGCGCACGGCGTCCTGGTTCGTTTCGACGCCCGGGGCCGGGTGCGCGATACCGCACGGATGGCGGGTGCGGGCAAGCCGATCCAGCCGATGATCGTGCCGCTGGATCAGGGCCACGCGGTGGCGTTTCTGCGCGATTTCGAGCCCTCGGGACGGCTATTGGTCAGCCGGACGGCGGATGGCGGGCGGTACTGGAGCCCTGTTGCGCCCACGGACCTGCCCAACCCGAGCGCGCCGGTGGCGGCCTTGAATCTTGGGGACGGGCAGATCCTGATGGCGGCGAATGACGATCCGGCGGGCGGGGACCGGCTTAGCCTTCTGATGTCGCAGGACGGGGGCGAAAGCTGGCGCGTGCTGGAGGTGCTCGAAGAGAACGGGGCCGGTGCACGCTATCCGGTGCTGCGCGCGCAGCCAGGGGGCGGGCTGATCCTGGCGTATTCGGTCGGCAACAAGACCGGGCTTCGCGTGCGTCTTCTGCAAGGCGATTGGAGCCGGGCATGAGCGGGATCGGGGCCTCTGCCGCTTTGGCATTGGTGCTGGGCTGGGTCGTCTTTGCCCTGACGGGACTGGTCCTGGCGCCGTCGGTTGCGGCGGTGATCGGGGCCGTGATGGGCGTGTTGACCGTGGCGCTGGCGCGCGAGACCGTGGCCGTGTCGGGTCTCATTGCGGTGCTGGCACCTTTCGGCGTGATGCTGCCCGCGCTGGCGGCGCGGCATATGGCGGTGAGCCTTGGCGCCGAGGTGCCGGGCTTCGCCACGTGGGAGATCTTGGTTTTTCTCGCGCTCTATGTGGGTTTTCTCTGCTCGGCGTTCGGGGTGATCCCGGCCGATCTCTATCGCTACGGCTACGCGCCATGGCCCGTGGGGGGAATGGTGCTGGCGCTTTGCCTCTATGCGTTCCTGACTGGCAACTGGTTTCTGGCGGGCGTGGCCGTGCTGGGGCAGCTTTTCTGGGTGCTGGGCTGGGGCAGCAGCAACTGGTTCGACATGGTGCTGCATGTGGCTTTGGTGCCGGTGGCGGTTGTGGTTCTGCTGCTGCGGCTGCTTTGAGCCATCGGCAGGGCAAGGTCGTTTCGCAGTCGGGCATCTGACACGACAGGCAATGTCTGCTTGGGGCTTAATCCAGTCGTTACTTTGAAACGCAGCATTCGTTGAAAAGGGCGGGAGTGGTCGTTCGCTGCAGTCGTCAAGCAATTCAAGGGTGCTGGTCAAAACGGACATTCAGTTCCGGTTGCGATTTGGTGGCGAAGTTTTTCGCAACAGACGAATCTCATATGTCGAAAACCGTTCTCTACCGCCTCCACTCCTTGACTGATCTTATGGTTTTAGTGCGTTTTGTTAGGTATTTAGAGGCTATTTAATCGAGGGCTTTGGTCTTTCGAGCTTCTGAATGTCGTTGAGTTTGGCCTGCTTGCATTTCGCGGTCGCCCAGCCGACCAAAGACAGCAGACTGATCTGATTATGGCGGCCTGCGTCAAAGAACAATGTTGTTTTCTTCTGGTCAACTAGCAGCCTGTTCGCGCCGATTTCGATAATCGTTCGAACAGTTCCACATAGTTCTGGGGGTTCTTTCGAGCTTTTCTCGGGTGCCGCCTGGCAAGTGACATACATTGCTCAACGGTTTTTGCACCCGCCCGCGTGCAACGTATCCGACCGGACGTAGAATAGTGGCAGAACCCGATCTCATGCACCAGTTCGTGAATGATTGTGCGCGCCATCTCCGCGGGACTTTTCAGCAGGAACTTGTTGCATATATGCAGCTTCCTGACACCGCCGGCAGCACGCACATAGGCCGAACTGCCTTTCTTGCAGCGGCCGGTGTTTTCAAAGGCTTTCACAAACCGGATTCTGCGGCGTCTCAGCGACCGTTCAATGCGCTTGACCCGGCGGTGCATTCGCCGAATTTCGCCCTGCGTAACAGCCTTGCTTCCGAAAAACATATGGACGAAGGGCATCCTGAAATAAGCAGCGCGCCGACGTCTTGCACGTTTTAGCAATCCGCCGCGCTGGTTTGCGATGCGGTCAAACACACATTTCGCCCGCTTCGCCTGTTTCTCGGCAATGCGCAAGGCGGCGCGAATCCGGTCCTTGTCCGAGGAGCTGAAGAACCCTTTCCACACCGGCTCCCGCGCATCTTCATCATCGTCGGTCTCGATATCATCGAAATACTCAAAACCGCCTTCGTCAAAAGCATACTCATCATCGACTGCCTCGGTATCGTCGGTGGCGAAGTCCATATGCCGGCCTTCCTCCTCGAGGTCGTCAGCATCATCGATGTCGAAATCATCCTCGGCGATTACTTCGAAATCTTCGCCCCAGCCTTCACGATCTTCGAAGTCATCATCTTCTTGGGCATCTGCATGCGCATATGGATCTGCGAGGTCATCTTCATAATCGTCGTGGTCGTCCGCGCAGTCGTCGTCGAAATCCTCTGCCTCGTCATCGTCCATCAGGCATTGGGGGCAGCTACAAGGTGCATGTCCCCTCCGGCGGCGTTTCCGCCTTCGAATCCGCATGTCCGCGCCACCACGATGCTCGTGTTCGAAGTCTTTGGAACGGCAGTCCATAGTGTCGATATCTTCATCGTCAGACTCTGCGTCATCGAATTCGTTGTCCTCGTCCAAATCGTCGTCGCAGTCGTCCTCGTGCGCCCCTTCAAACATGTAGGCATCGTTTTCGAGATCCTCGTCGTCATCGTCCATCGAACATTGAGGGCAATTGCAGGGCGCATATCTGCGCCGACGTCGCCTGCGACCGCGCCGAGCCTCGTTTAGATCGTCGTCGAACTCGTCCCATCCGTCCAGCGCGAGACCTTCGTCATCGAAATCCGCATCGTCCTCATCCTGACCTCCGAAGTCTTCGTCGTCATCCTCTTCCAGGTCGTCGTCCTCGTCCACATCGTCGTCGAAGTCGTCCTCGTGCTCCCCTTCGAACGTGCGGGCCTCGTTTTCGAACTCCTCATCTTCATCGTCCATCGAACATTGAGGGCAATTGCAGGGCGCATATCTGCGCCGACGTCTTCTACGACCGCGCCGAGCCTCGTTCAGGTCGTCGTCGAAGTCGTCCCATCCGTCCAGCGCGAGACCTTCGTCATCGAAATCCGCATCGTCCTGGTCCTCTTCTCCGAAGTCCTCGTCGTCATCCTCTTCCAGGTCGTCGTCGTCTTCCAAATCGTGGTCGAAGTCGTCCTCGTGTTCCCCTTCGAACGTACGGGCCTCGTTTTCGAACTCCTCATCTTCATCGTCCATCGAACATTGAGGACAATTGCAGGGCGCATATCTGCGCCGTCTGTGGCGGCGTTTTCGGCGCCCCCGGTGGGCGTCCATCATCTCATCTGCATCGTCGAGACCGAAGATCTCGTTCATGTCTTTTGCCACAAGGGCATTCAACGCGTTGCGGTCCATGGCAACCTCTGAGCCAGATAAATTCCTCGTGCGAAGTAGACGTAGTTATCATTGTTGCGCAGGGCCTTGCTCAGTTTCCCGGCCTGCACTAGTTTGCGTGCGCCTTCACGGTAACAGCGCGCATCCGAGCCCCGATGACACGCGCGATCACGTTGATCGCCGATGTCGAGCCGCTGATGCAGCAACTCGTGAAGGATAACCATTGCGCCTTCGTTGAGTGGCTTGCGCAGCGTTCTGGGACACACACGGACCGTGCCGTAGATGGAAGCGTTCGCCAGCAGAGTGCTTCGGCATCCGCCCCAGTTCTCAGACAGGCATTCGAACCTGATGGGGCGGCTCTTGCCGGCAAAGTCATAGCCCTTTTCAAACCGCCTGATGACACGCTTGAAGGTTTTGCGAACAAACCGGAAATTTTTCCCGACATAGCTCCCGAACCAGTGACTTGGCGCACCGCTATACTCGTCGAACATACCCGCCGTTTTCGTCTCTCGCTGCTTGTTCCAAATGTGTTGACGATCAGGCGAGGGATAAGAGGCGAGCCGTTCCAGAAAAAGGTCAGCCGACTTAGCGTAGAGATAGCCGCAGGCATAGAAGCCTTCCAGCTTCTTGCGCGCGCGAGCCGAGCAGCTTTTCCATGTGATCGGTCGTCGGGGCAGAAAGCTCGGCCGATTTTCCGCTGAAATGTCAGAATAGTGACAGGACATAGCGTGCCTACCCGTTCACATTCCAGTTGGCCAGTTCGATCAACCCATCGTTGGTTTCCGATACGCAGGCGGCAAACAGGCGGGCCTGGTAGGCGCGGGTCGGGTCGGCCGAGTTGACCACGCCGGTAAAGCGGATGCCCGAAGGCCGCCACACAATGCGCCCACGCTTCTTGCCGCGCTTGAGGCGGACGCGTCTTCGGGGAATGATCCCGTAAACGCCATTCTGGCCACGTGTCAGAAAGAAAACGGATGTCGTGCCGTTGGTGGTAGTGGGGATATGGTCGCTCCGGCAGACGGGTACGCCGTTGTAGATCGCAATCCGCGATCCGCGCAGCTTCCGGCTTTGTCGGAGGATCGGTCGATAGCCGTCTTCGCGTTGCAACTGCAGCAATCGACGGATAGCGCGCGAATTCATCACGATTAGGTCGCACCGACCCGCGCGCGAGCGGATGTCGAACATCGCCTCATCCAGTGCTTCCAGCCCGTCTCCTGCCGAGGCGTTGATCTGCCGCCCCATGCCGATTTCAACAAGCCGACTTAGGCCGTCGAATTCTTCCGGATCGCTTAAGCTGTTGCCGTTTATCAGCGCGTTTTCCAAACGGTTGCAAATCGCAAAAGCACAGGCGCGTTTCATGAAACGCGTAAAGTTGATGTTACTCTGTAACAATTGCTGACTGATTAGCCTGACATCAAAATGGGTCGCGATTTCTTTGAGCGCGTATTCCTGCGACGGCGCTTCCGGAGGTGCTGCAAACTCGTAGCGCGTTTCAGGGACAGGGCCGACAGCCGAGCTTTCGTGGTCGTAGAATTCAGCATTCACGCCCGAGCTTGAACCTTGATGGCCCAATACGAGATATCGCTGGCCATAGCGAATTGGTTTCCAGGGAAGGAACATCCGCAACTGCCCAATGACACGATTGATATTTCCAGCATCTTGGCTGCTGTACCTGCGAGGATTTGCATTGAGCGTCGGATTCGCGATCAATGAAACTGATGAAAGATTCTCTGCCATATCAACCCATTCCACTATAGAATTTGAGGTCGGAAATCGTATTACTAATGAAGGGTATTATTCTTTCAATATAACATAATTCTCGTCCACAATCTAGAGATGTGTTGAGCAAGCAGGGTGGACTGCGTTGAAAGATGGTTTGCAGCCCGGCGCCGAAGCCTGATTTGCCGACGTTTTGTTGGCCACAGATAAAGCAGAGAACACAGCCGCCGTTGAGCGGCTTCACGACTCATACTGTGCTCGAACTCAGTCGACATTCCAAATTAGGCTGCAACGGTTCAATGATCTCGTTGATTATTGGGCTGATGATAGTAGCCTTCACAACCCACGTTCTTTTCGTCGAAGCAGTAGGGAACCAAGGCGCTTGACCTCCAATAATGCACGAAAAGAAAAATCTGATCCGCCGAAAAGTTTTGCTTCTCAGTCAGTAAGTTAGATCTTTTCCGAAATGCGCTTCTTCGATGAATGCCTGTAATGTGGGCTGCTTGCGCAGAAAACGCCACGTCAGTTCAAATTGCGGTTTAGGCCGCTTGAACCAAATTGAATGAATTGCACGTCCGACCGCTTTGCCCGCAAAGCAGCCTTGCGCGAGGTTTCAAAGCTTAAAGGCAAAGGTTGTTTGTAAGGCTTCATCGCACCGGGTCGAAAAGCGCGTCCTTGAGCGTGCAGTCGCGGATCACGTCGCGGCCGCAGGGGACGGGATCGAGAGATTTTGACAGGCACACGCGCGCCTCCTGAATACGGCCGGCACGGCAGGTGATGGTCAGCATGTCGCGGCTGAGGCCGGGATTGGCCTTGAGAAAGGCGTCCTCGACCACGGAGGCGGGCAACGTCACCGGGGTCTTGAGCTTGCGGAAGACCTCGGGCCGGGCGATGCGCCCGTAAGCCTCGCGCGAGAGGGCGTAATAGGCGGGCGCCGAGAGACCAGAGCAGGCGCCGTGTTTCTTCCACTGATACCAGGCGAGCCCGGCGCTGCCCATGATGTCGGCCATGTCGCGGGTCATGGACCGCGTGGGCGGGCGCGCGGCGGTCTGGCAGTGTTCGGGCCAGCCGCGATGGTATTGCGGCCAGAGCCCGTGCAGCACCCAGCCGTGGTCGTGGCGCGGCGCGCATTGATCGGCGCCGCGCGCGTCGCCTTCCAGTGCGCACCAGGTGGGTGACCAGCTCAGGCTGAGGACGTAATAGTCGAAGTCGCCGGGCCGCGCGTCGCCAGCGCGGGCGGCGAGGGCCGTCAGGCCCCAAAACACAAGAACGAGGGCGCGCATGGAATTCCGGCTTTCATTTTGATCGCGGGGTCAGTATATAGCGGCCAAGTTCCCCGACAACGGAAACCCGCCCCGGATCCTCCGAGGCTGCCCCTGACAGGGCGACGGGGAAGATTTGCGTGAAGGAGACGTAAGATATGGCGAAACCACTGATGGCGAAAGCCACCGCCGTCTGGCTGGTGGACAACACGACGCTGAGCTTCAAGCAGATTGCCGATTTCGTCGGCATGCACGAGCTTGAAATCCAAGGCATCGCGGATGGCGACGTGGCCGCCGGCGTGAAGGGCTTTGATCCGATTGCCAACAACCAGCTGACGCAGGAAGAGATCGACAAGGGCGAGGCGGATCCGCTGCACACGCTCAAGCTCAAGCATAATCCCGCCGCCGAGGGCGAGGAAAAACGGCGCGGGCCGCGCTACACGCCGCTTTCCAAGCGCCAGGACCGCCCGAACGCGATCCTGTGGTTGGTGAAATTCCATCCCGAACTGGCCGATGCGCAGATCGCCAAGCTGGTGGGCACGACGAAGCCCACGATCCAGTCGATTCGCGAGCGCACCCACTGGAATATCTCCAACATGCAGCCGATCGATCCGGTCGCGCTGGGCCTGTGCAAGCAGACCGAGCTGGACGCCGCCGTGCAAAAGGCCGCTTCCAAGAAGGCCAAGGATGGCGAAGCGATGGGTGACGACGAGCGCCGCAAGCTTCTGTCGACGGAACAGAGCCTCGGGGCCGAGGCCGAGCCGCGCATGCCCACCGCGATCGAGGGGCTGGAAACCTTCAGCCTGTCGTCGGACAGCGAGGAGAAGGAAAAGGAGTTCGACGCGGACAGCTTTTTCAACCTGCCCTCGGACGGCGAAACCGACGACGAGGACGAAAACGCCTGATCTGCGGAGCAGCCGCTGGATGGCTCAAGGCCCGGGCGGGATGCACCCGGGCTTTTTCGTGTCCGGACCCGCCCGGTTTTGCGTCGGCGGCCGCGAGATAATTTTTCAGAGAGCTTTGCGCGCGTTGAGCGCGGCGGTGATGGTGCCGTCGTCGAGATAGTCGAGTTCGCCGCCGATCGGCACGCCCTGGGCCAGCGATGTAAGCGTGACCCGGCCTTCGAGCTGATCGGCGATGTAATGCGCCGTGGTTTGTCCATCGACAGTGGCGTTCAGGGCGAGGATGACCTCGGTAATCGACTCGCGGTCGACACGGTCCACAAGGGTCGGGATTCGAAGCTGATCCGGACCGATCTGGTCGAGCGCGGAAAGAGTGCCACCCAAGACGTGGTAACGCCCCTTGAACACGCCGGAGCGTTCCATCGCCCAGAGATCGGCAACGTCCTCGACCACGCAGATCAGCCCGTTGGCGCGTTTTTCGGCCGCGCAGATGTCGCAGATGTCGGACGTGCCGATGTTGCCGCAATTCCGGCATTCGCGCGCGGTCTCCGCCACCCGGCGCATCTGGTCGGCGAGCGGCGACAGCAAGAGTTCGCGCTTTCGGATCAAGTGCAGCACCGCGCGCCGCGCCGAGCGCGGGCCGAGGCCGGGCAAGCGGGCCATCATGTCGATGAGTGCATCGATGTCGCGGTTGGCTGTCATGGATCCGTCTGCTCTGGTCTTGGTGGCTGATCCGGCCACGGGAGGCCTAGAATAGGTTTCTCATCGCGTAGTCTATGAGGCTGGGAAGAAATGACAAGAAGGTCACGATGCCTGCCGCCGAAACCGACACTTGCCCGCCCGGCGGCAGGGTGCGCACCGACAGGATCATGTCGCGCGCCCGGGTGAGCGTTTCGAGATCCGGCAGATCTTTGTCCGTGCGCAGGCAGTCCGGATCACCCGGATCAATCCTGCGCGGCGCCTGGTGCGTGTCGCGCCGCACCCGCGCGTCGATCAACCGCTCGATCTGGTCGAGTTCCTCGGCCTTGGCACGGGCAAGTCGGTTTGACAGCGGCACCATCGGCAGTGCGTAAGTCAGCAGCACCACGGCAAAGGCGAAAATCGCGAAGCCAAGACCGATGGAGTTCATGTTGTAGTCGGCCAGCACCAGCCCGAGGATCGCAACGCAGGTCACAGCGGCCGTGGTCATTACCACCTCTGCGTTGACGCGCACCAGTTCGAGGATGGGAGCGCGTGACAGGTTGAGGATGCGCACCGGAAAGGCCGGTATCGTCGCGCGTAACGCCAGCCAGAAGCGCAGGACCGCGAAAAGGCCCATGCCGATCATGATGTTCGCGGTTCCGATGAACCAGCTGAGCCACGGCCCGAGCGCGGCATCGCATGGCTCGGGCGGGGTTTCCCCGGTACAGGTCCAGGGTGCGAGATACGTCATGCCGAACCAGAACAACACCCCGTAGCCCAGACCGAAGAGCGGCATCAACGGATGACCGAGAATGTCTTCGGTCAGTTCGCCCCCGTCGGGCGGTCGGGCCTCTGCGCCCTTGGGCGGCAGGACCCGCGCCAGATCGTACAGCTTGGACACGATATGCAGGCCGAAGCGATAGACGATCACGGTGTTCAGCGTGACGAGACCGATGAGCCACCCATCGGCGAGCCGCCCTGTCAGCTCGTATTCGATCCAGCCATAGACCAGCGCCATGACCACCGCTGCGGCGACCGCCGCCGCGCCCGCGCCACGCCAGAGCAGCGGGGCGGAGGGAGGCCGGGCGGGATCGATTTGGGTCATGTCACGTCAGAACGGCAGTTTCATGTCCTTGGGCAGACCCAGGCCCTCGGTCAGCTTGCCCATTTCCTCCTGCGCCTTCTCATTTGCCTTGGTCTGCGCATCCTTGATCGCGGCGAGGATCAGGTCCTCGACCACTTCCTTGTCATCGGAATTGAAGATCGACGGGTCGATGTCGAGGCTCTTCAGCTCGCCCTTGCAGGAGCAGACGGCCTTGACCAGACCCGCGCCGCTTTCGCCGGTCACGGTCATGTTGTGCATTTCTTCCTGCAACTCGGCCATCTTGGTCTGCATTTCCTGCGCGGCCTTCATCATCTTGCCCATATCGCCGAGCTGGCCCAATCCCTTGAACATCCGTGTCTCCGATCCTAAAAAGGTGTCTGATATTGGAACCCTAGATACGGGTGCACCGGCGCCGCGGCAAGGGTGCGGTTCGATCAGCCTCCGAGCGTGAGCGCACCGATCAGGACAGAGGCGAGGAGGAAACCCGCGACTTTCTGGAAATGGAAGAAGCTGCGGACAGAGGGTTCTGCATGCGTGACCTTGTGATCTTCGGAGGGCTCGATCAGCGGAATGGCGTTTTCCAGACTATACCAGAAGCAATCCATGCGGCTCGAGCCGTAGAATTTGTGAGCCTTGCGCGCGACTATGGCGCCGAGGATGACAAGGCCGAAGAACCAGTAGAATGCGCGTGCGGGGTAAACGCCGAAGCCGACAGTGAACTGAAGAAACCGGTCGAAGAGAAAGGTGGCGCTTTGGCGTAGCCATTTCATAAAATCGGTCTGGGGGGTTGCGGAGATTCGGGTTGCCGCGCGGTGTTTCAGGCGCGCATAGGCAACCTCTCTGGCGGCGGCCTCTGCCCCCATGTCGCTCAGGGCGGTTTCGAGGGCGCGATAGGGTTGCGGGCGGTAGCCGTCGTTCCTGCCCATGCCCGCTGGGTGGCTATTGGCGACCCAGTCGATCAGGCTGTCGGAATCGACCTGGGCCAGATCGTTTTCCACGCCGGATGAGAGACCGCCCAAACGCTCGTAGGTCAGGCCGTTTAAATCAACAGGCAGGCGGGATCCGTCGGCGAGATGCCAGCTATCTGTGATCATTGACGCCACCTGCGCCATAAGTGCTTGTAGAGAGCCCAATTCTGCATTTCGAAGAGTAAGGGTGGCATTCTTTTCCCAACGGACATGACTTGGTGTTGGATCGTTTCTGCCAAAGCGCCAAAGTAAAAGTGATTGAGCCTTAGTTTCGGTTAAGTCAACTGAATCAGTGAAAGTACTCCCGTGCAATTGAAGTTGCCCACCGATATTCGCACTGATCAAATCAACTTTTTGGAAGCTAGCTCCATTGCGTAGATAAACGCTATCTTTGATATTGATTTGACTGGCATTGAATAGACCTTGAAAGTTGGAGCCATCTGCTTCCAGTGTTCCGCCTATGTCTGCGCCAATTAGATTGACACTCTGAAATTGCGCGCCTTTCCGCAAATAGATACTTTCAGAGATATTGATGCGGTTGGCATCGAACAGCCCTTGAAAAGTCGAGCCATCGGCTTCCAGTGTTCCGCCAATGTTCGCGCCGATCAGGACAACGCCCTGAAAGTGCGCTCCATTGCGCAAATAAGTACTGCCTGAGACATTGATGCGGTTGGCATTGAACAGTCCTTGAAAAGTCGATCCATCGGCTTCCAATGCTCCGCCAATGTCCGCACCGAGCAGATCAACGCCCTGAAATTGCCCTCCATTTCTAAGATAGACACTTTCGTCAACATTGATCCTGTTGGCGTTAAAAAGCCCGTTAAAAGTCGATCCATCGGCTTCGAGTGCTCCCTCGACTTGCGCAGCAATGAGATTCGCACCTTGGTGAAAAACGCCGTCACGCATAAAGAGGCTACTGCTTATCTTGACACCTGCCAAGTTTAGTCGTCCAGTCGTGACGGCGTTGTTAAGCACTAGGTCTATTTCAATCCGTGCGTCGCTGAGATCGACATCTTTAAAATGACTATACGCATCCAGAAAAAGAGAATTTCGAACCCAAGCTCGCTCCAACTTAAGTTCACCCGAAATGATTGCATCACGGAAGTTAGCAAGTCCTTGAATTTCGGCATCCTGGAAAAAGGCGTTGCCTTCGATGTTTGAATCAACTGGCCCTATTTGAATGCTGTTCAGTCGTAACGCACCATCTACACGAATTCGCCAGGCATTCACTGAGTTCAGAACGTGGCTGCGTCGCAGGTCAAGCGTTCCGTCAATCCGGGCATCTGTGAGATTTACCTTTCCAAGAACGCTTGAGGAAAGAATCAAAGAACCCGGAAACCTTTGGTCGCGTAGCCTAATATCTGGAATATACGCGCAATAAAGGGCTGCAGAGGTGCTTGGGCGTGCCTCAGTATATCGGGGGTCCGTCAGGATCAAGGTCATGAACCGTCGGGACAGAGCCCATGGCTGCAGGTGCATAATGTCGGGATTATCGTCGGCACAGGTGTCGCCGGCCCAAGACGACAGATCGGACCATCCATAATTGCAGATGTCGCCCCAGACTGCGCGCTCAACGGCACTTGCCCAGCCCGGAAGTTCAACAACACAAGGTTCCGCCTGCAGATCGACATCTTCCGGGGACATTATCCGGTTTTCTGGTCCCTCGATGATCACAACTTGTGGCGTGTCACCTGCTATCTGTGCGCGCGCCTCCAAGGCGAGGAGGACGAGGCACGCGACTTGCGACAAAATCAAAGCAACAATCTTAATCCGCAACAAAAGCCCCCAAGACATCAGGCAAATCCGATGTTGGGGAAATTGCCTAATACAGTCTAGTAAAAGTTGTGTGCCGTTGGCGTGGAAGATTTGTCTTTGATTTTTTCAGAGGGGGTGTCTGCGTCGCAAAGAAAAAGGGCGGGGACTTCCCCGCCCTAAATTTTTCGTTTTCAGGCGATTACTCGGCCGCCATCGGTTCCTGCGCGAGGTTGCGCAGCACGTAGTGCAGCACGCCGCCGTGTTCGACATATTCGATCTCGATCGCCGTATCGATCCGACACTTGAGTGTGATCTCTTTCTTGTTGCCGTTCTTGTAGGTGATCGTGCAGGGGACTTCGGCCTGCGGCTTGATGTCGTCGAGCCCGTGAATCGCGATCTCTTCGTCGCCGGTCAACTCAAGCGTCTTGCGGGTGTCGTCGCCGGTGAATTCGAACGGAATGACGCCCATACCGACGAGGTTCGAGCGGTGGATGCGCTCGAAATTCTCGGCGATGACCGCCTTCACGCCCAAAAGCGCCGTACCCTTGGCCGCCCAGTCGCGCGACGAACCCGCGCCGTACTGTTCGCCACCGATCACCACCAGGGGCGTGCCCTGATCCTGATAGGCCATGGCGGCCTCGAAGATCGAGGTTTCCTTACCATCGGGCCCTTTGGTGTAGCCACCCTCGACGCCCGAGAGCATTTCGTTGCGGATGCGGATATTGGCGAATGTGCCGCGCATCATCACCTCGTGATTGCCGCGCCGCGAACCGTAGGAGTTGAACTCGCGCACCGGCACCTGACGTTCGATCAGGTACTTGCCGGCGGGCGTGGTTTCCTTGAACGAGCCTGCGGGCGAGATGTGATCGGTGGTGACCATGTCCCCCAGAAGCGCCAGGATACGCGCGCCGTCGATATTGGTGATCTCGCCCGGTTCTTTGCCCATGCCCTGGAAATAGGGCGGGTTTTGCACGTAGGTCGAGGTTGCAGGCCAGTCGTAGGTCTCGGCGTCCGAGGTCTCGACGTCTTGCCACTTTTCGTCGCCTTTGAAAACGTCGGCGTACTTCGACTGGAACGCCTCGCGGGTCACGGTCTGCTCGACCAGCTCGGCGATCTCCTTCTGGCTTGGCCAGATATCCTTGAGATACACATCCTTGCCATCAGGCGTCTGCGCGATGGGATCGTTGGCAAGATCGATATCCATCGTGCCGGCCAGCGCGTACGCCACCACGAGCGGCGGCGAGGCGAGGTAATTGGCGCGCACGTCGGGGCTGATGCGGCCTTCGAAGTTGCGATTACCCGACAGGACCGAGACCGCCACCAGATCGCCCTCGGCGATGGCCTCGCTTAGCTCTTTCTGAATCGGGCCGGAGTTGCCAATGCAGGTGGTGCAGCCGTAGCCCACGAGGTTGAAGCCGATCTTGTCGAGATCTTCCTGAAGCCCTGCGGCTTCGAGATAGTACGACACGACCTGGCTGCCCGGGGCGAGCGAGGTTTTGACCCAAGGCTTGCGGTCAAGGCCAAGAGCGGCGGCCTTGCGCGCCACGAGGCCCGCGCCGATCATCACGTAGGGGTTCGAGGTGTTGGTGCAGGAGGTAATTGAGGCGATCACCACCGCACCGTCGCGCAGCTCGTAATCCTCGCCTTCGACCGGGTAGGTCTTGAACGGGTCAACGAGCGTGTCGGGCGCAGGGGCCTCGGCCAGCATGTCGGTCGACTCCGCACTTTCGTCGACGCCGCGATATTCGGCCATGACGTTGAAGAACGCCTCCTTGGCGCGGTCGAGCGCCACGTGATCCTGCGGACGCTTCGGGCCGGAGATGGCCGGAACCACGGTGCTCATGTCCAGTTCCAGCGTGTCGGTATAGATCGGTTCGTAGCCCGGATGGCGCCAGAAACCGTTTTCCTTGGCATAGGCCTCGACCAGCGCGATGCGGTCTTTGGCACGGCCCGTCTGTTCAAGGTAACGCAGGGTTTCCGCGTCGATCGGGAAAAAGCCGCAGGTGGCGCCGTATTCGGGGGCCATGTTGCCTATCGTGGCGCGGTCGGCGAGCGGCACATTATCCAGCCCGTCGCCGTAGAATTCCACGAATTTGCCCACGACGCCCTTTTCGCGCAGCATCTGCACGACCTTCAGCACGAGGTCTGTGGCGGTGGTCCCTTCAGTCATGGCGCCGGTCAGTTTGAAGCCGACGACCTCGGGGATAAGCATCGAAATCGGTTGGCCCAGCATGGCGGCCTCGGCCTCGATTCCGCCCACGCCCCATCCGAGGACCGCAGCGCCGTTCACCATCGTTGTGTGGCTGTCGGTACCGACGAGCGTGTCGGGATAGGCCACGGTTTCGCCGTTCTGATCCTCGTCGGTCCAGACGGTTTGCGCGAGATACTCGAGGTTCACCTGGTGGCAGATGCCGGTGCCCGGCGGCACCACCCGGAAATTGTTGAAGGCGCCCTGACCCCATTTGAGGAACTGGTAGCGCTCCATGTTGCGCTCGTACTCGCGGTCCACGTTCATCTGGAAAGCGCGGGGATTGCCGAACTCGTCGATCATCACCGAGTGGTCGATCACGAGGTCAACGGGGTTGAGCGGATTGATCTTCTGCGGATCGCCGCCGAGCGCCTTGATCCCGTCGCGCATCGCGGCGAGGTCCACGACCGCCGGCACACCGGTGAAGTCCTGCATCAGGACCCGGGCCGGACGATAGGAAAGCTCTCGCGTGCCCTTGCCACCGTTTTCGGCCCACTCGGAAAACGCCTTGATGTCGTCATGCGTGACGGTCTTGCCGTCCTCGAAACGCAGCATGTTCTCCAGCACGACCTTGAGCGCGGCGGGCAACTTGGAGAAGTCGCCAAGACCTGCCTCCTCGGCGGCGGCGATGGAGTAATAGGCGACGCTTTGATCGCCGACGGTCAGCGTCTTGCGGGTGTTGGCCGAATCGTGGCCGACGGTGATGGGCATGGAAGAATCCTTTCACAATCGAGGCAGGAGTGTCTGTTCTGGTTCTGAACCAAAAGGGGTGGGCGTTCAAGGGTTGCAGCGTATTTTTTGTATACGACGGCACACAATTGATCGAATGTTTCAGATTTCACGCCTCTCTCTCGAAACCTTGATTGGGCTTTCGTGTCGGGAATGCATAGTCAGGATAAAAGCAAAAGGCTGGGAAGCCAGCAGCAATTTGGGGAACACGATGCACGGATTGACGTGGGCGATTGCCGCGATGATTTTGGCCGCGCTTCCCGCGCGCTCTGACGAGACGCGCCCGGTCGTGGTGGAACTTTTCACGTCGCAGGGCTGCTCGTCCTGTCCGCCGGCGGACAAGCTGCTGCATAGTCTTGCGGAGCAGGAAGACATCATCGCGCTGGCGCTGCACGTGGATTACTGGGACTACATCGGCTGGGCCGACAGTTTCGCCGATCCGGCCTTTTCCACCCGGCAGAGGCTTTATGCCAAGACGAGTGGACGCAAGATGGTCTACACGCCGCAGATCGTGGTGAACGGTCGTGACGGCGTGGTGGCAAATCGACCGATCGACGTTGCCGACCTGATCGATCGGTATCGCAACGCGCCGCAACGCGTCGATCTGAACCTGTCCCGCCAGGGTGATCAGGTGATGATCGAGGCCACACCTCTTTCGGGTCTGAAGGGGCCTCTGCTGGTACAGCTCGTGCGCTACATGCCCGAAAAAACCGTTGAAATCACGCGGGGTGAGAACGCCGGCAAAACCCTGAGCTATGCAAATATCGTGACCGATCTTACGCGGCTGCACACCTGGGATGGACGTGGCCCGCTCAGGCTGAGCGCCGAGGCGTCCGGGGATGCACCCCTTGTCGTGCTGATCCAGCGGGGTGAGGGCCTGGGCGGCATAGAGGCAGCTGCACGGCTCGACTGACGCGGCCCGAAAGGCCCTTCCAGAACGGTATCGACGGTTGCGCTCGGCTGCCGAGTGCCAGATCGGCTTTTGCGGTCGCCCGAAATTTCCGCATATTCCGGGCATTCGCCGCGCGCTGGCCCCTTTTCACGCCCCGAGGCAAGGTTATATACGTGTCGGGCAACCTGCCACGCCAAATACGACGCACGAGACGCTATGCAACATCTGGTGATCATGTCGGGATCGGATGACGGCAAGGACGACGGGGACGCCTCGGTCATTGTCGACACCAAGCCCAAGACAAAGCGGCCGCCGCTTTACAAGGTGCTGCTGCTGAATGACGATTATACCCCGATGGAATTCGTGGTGGCCGTTCTCGAGCGGTTCTTCGGCATGTCCCACGCTCAGGCGTTTGAAATCATGCTGACGGTCCACAAGAAAGGGGTCGCTGTCGTGGGCGTGTTCAGCCATGAGATCGCCGAGACGAAAGTGGCGCAGGTGATGGATTTTGCACGGCGTCATCAGCATCCGCTGCAATGCACCATGGAAAAAGAATAGCGTGAGCGAGACTTCGCGCCTGTCGCTGGCCGTCGGCAACGGCGAGTTGCCTTTGCCTGAGGCGGGACGCATCGCGGTGTTCGGCCCGGCGGCGGGCATGGATCTGTCAACGCTGCCGCAGGCTTTATGCCATATCATCACCGGCTTTCGTCCGGATTACGACCATTTCGCAAGCCTTGGATTTGCCTGCGCGACGGCTCCGGAGGGTCGCTATGGCGCGTCTCTCGTCTGTGCCGCGCGCGCCAAGCCGCTGAGTTTCGCCCGGATCGCCGAAGCGGCGGCTGTTACCGACGGGCCGGTCATCGTGGATGGGTTGAAGACCGATGGTATAGAGTCTCTGCTCAAGGCGTGCCGCAAACGGACCGAAGTGCCCGCGCCGCTGTCGAAATCGCACGGCAAGCTGTTCTGGTTTCCCGCAAGCGACACTTTCAGCGACTGGGTGCAGGATGAGATGCACGAGATCGAAGGCGGGTTCGTCACCTCGCCAGGCGTCTTCTCGGCGGATGCGGTAGATCCGGCGTCAAGGCTTCTGGCTGATCATCTGCCCGAAAAGCTGGGCGCGCGGGTGGCCGATCTTGGGGCCGGCTGGGGTTATCTGAGCGCGCGTGTGCTGAAGCGCGAAAGCGTCGCGCATCTCGATCTTGTCGAAGCCGATCATGCCGCCTTGACCTGCGCGCGGCGTAACGTCCCCGATTCGCGCGCCGCATTTCACTGGGAGGACGCCTTGCGCTGGAGGCCCGCGACGCAGGTCGATTGCGTGGTGATGAACCCGCCCTTCCACACCGGGCGCAAGGGGGATCCCGATCTTGGACGCAGCTTTATCCGGGCCGGGGCGGACATTCTGGCACCGAGCGGCCAGCTCTGGCTTGTGGCCAATCGCCATTTGCCCTACGAGGCCGAACTCGCCGCCGCCTTTGGCGAGGTCAGCGAGGCCGGTGGCGACGCAAGGTTCAAGATCCTGCACGCGACAAGACCGTCTCGAAAACGGCGGTGAAACGGTCTACGCTGGCCGGGCGTGTCCGTGCCGCGCATCAGAAGGGAGAGCGCCCGCGATGTCATTTTCCATCACCGGCAAGACAGTAATCGTCACCGGCGGAGCAAACGGCGTGGGTCTCGCCGTGGGCCGGCATTTCGTCGACAAGGGGGCGAACGTGATGTTCGCGGACATGGACGAAAAGCAACTGGCCCACGAGCTGGGCGAGAACGAGGACGGCAGCAACAAGCGCTATTTCGCGGGCGATTTGCGCGAAAAGCTGACATTGGCCAACCTGTTGTCGGCCACGATCGACGCGTTCGAACAGATCGATGTTCTCGTCAACGCGTCACGGCAGGTTTTGCCCTCGGATCCGCTCAATCCAGATGACGACGCGGTCGAACAGCTATTGCAGCAAAATCTCATCACCCCGCTGCGCCTGAGCCAGCTGGTGGCGAAGCGCATGATCAAACAGGCCGAGGACAACGAGACGCGCATGGCGGGCACCATCGTCAACTTGTCATCCATCGCTGCTCGGCGCACTCATCCCGAGCTTCTCGGCTATTCGGTGTCCTGTGCCGCGCTGGATCAGCTGACCCGCAGCCTTGCTGTGGCTCTGGCGCCGCACCGGATACGGGTCAATTCTGTAGCCTTCGGCTCGGTCATGTCGGCGTCACTCAAGGATACGTTGCGCGACAACCGCGATTTCCGAGCCGACATCGAAGAGCACACGCCACTGGGCCGGATTGCCTCGGCCACGGAACTGGCGGAAACGGTGCAGTACTTGGCCAGCGAAGGATCCGGTTTCATGACCGGGCAGATCATGACGGTCGATGGTGGGCGAACCCTGCTTGACCCGGTGGCCGCCCCGGCGCATTGATTGTGCCATGACTGAGATGCATGAAGAAAAAGCCCGCGCCGCCGCATGGTTCCGGCAGCTTCGGGACGAGATCGTCGCCGCCTTCGAGGGGTTGGAAGACAGCCATGACACCGGCCCACTTAGCGAGGCCGATGCGGGGCGTTTCGAGGTGACCGAGACGCGTCGCGCGAGCGAGGACGGCTCTGACGCTGGCGGTGGCCTGATGAGCGTGATGCGCGGCGGGCGCGTCTTCGAGAAAGTGGGCGTCAACGTCTCCGAAGTTTTCGGCGAACTGGGCGAGGCGGCGCAAAAGGCGATGGCCGCACGCGGCGTGCCGGGCATGGATCGCGATCCGCGCTTCTGGGCCTCCGGCATCAGTCTTGTGGCGCATATGCAGAACCCGCATGTGCCGGCGGTGCACATGAACACGCGGATGTTCTGGACGCCCGGCGCGTGGTGGTTCGGCGGCGGCTCCGACCTTAATCCCTGCATCGAATATGACGAAGACACCGCGCATTTCCACGCGCAGCAGAAAGCTCATCTCGATCCGCATGGGCCGGACTTGTACCCGTCACTCAAGGCGTGGGCCGACGAGTACTTCTACGTCCCGCATCGTCACCGCGCCCGTGGGGTCGGCGGAATCTTCATGGACGACCGGAATTCCGGCGATTGGGAGGCGGATTTCGCCCTGACGCAGGATATCGGCCGGGCCTTTCTGAAGGCCTATCAGCCATTGGTGGAAAAGCGGCGCGTGGAGGGCTGGGATGATGCGGACAAGGAAGTGCAGCTTGTCCATCGCGGGCTATATGCCGAGTACAATCTAGTCTACGACCGCGGCACCAAGTTCGGTCTTGCCACCGGGCATGATGCCAATGCGGTCCTCATGAGCCTTCCGCCGATCGCAAAGTGGACCTGAGTGCGCGCGTTAGGCATGTCGCGTGAGAGTACTTCCATCAAGAAGAAGATCAGGTCTTTTCTTCCAGTGACCTGAGATAGGCCGCGCCCTTTTCGGCCAGTGGCCCGGTGCCGTCTTTCCATCGCCGGTGAATCCAGAACCATTGATCCATATGGGCGCGCACCTGCGCCTCGAGCCGGTCGTTGAACTCCTGGGTCATGGTTACGGGATCGCTATGTGCGATCGGCTCTTCCACAAGGATCACAAAATGAATCCCGTCTTCGGCGCGGCGGCCCCAGACCGGCAGAAGCGGCGCGTCGAACTTGAGCGCCATCTCGGCCGTGGCCAGAGACGTAAGCGCGGGCTTGCCGAAGAAGTCGAGCGGAACGCCGTCATGGGCGTTCAGGTCGTTGAGAATGGCGAGAACGCCGCCGCTGCGCAGGTGCTTGACCATCTGCATCATGCCGCGCCGGCCCTGTTCGAACATCGGCTTGGAAATTGCGGCCATGGCGGCCACGTAATGGGCGTTGAAAGGGCGGTTCGCCATCGGGCGGTAAAAGACGCCCATGTCAAACCCCTGTTCGATCATCGCCAGTCGCGCGGCGTTGAACGACCCGAAATGCCCGGTGACGAAGATCACGGGTTTGCCTGCGTCACGCGCCGCGCGCAAGATCGGCAGACCGGGACCGGTGACCGGTGCCGCGCGCCCCACCGCGCCGAATTCGGGCGAGTAGAGTTCCATCATGTTGCGGCCCGCATTGTCGGTGACGCGGCGCATCAGGCGGCGCACCTCGGCTTCGGGCAGGTCCGGTCGCGCAAAGGCGAGGTTTTCGCGCACCCGTCTGCCATACCCTGCAAGCGGCGCAAGAACGCGCGACGTCAGCCAGCCCGCGACAGGTACGCGCCAGCGATAGGGCAAAAGCCGCGCGGCGCGGATTGGCGCGACGAGCGCCGCGCCGATGAGGCGCTCGCGAAAGGGAATTGCGGTTGAATTGTCTGGCTCACTCATGCGGCGTGCGGGGTCCGTTGCGTCTGGGCCGTTCTACGCAGGCGCAGTCGCGACCACAAGCATTGCGGACCTGTCTCAAGGCTGCCGCGGCAGGCCCGTGCCAATCATCGAATCGCGTGTGACAAGCGCGGCCAGCGCGGCCTCGTCCATTCCATCTGTACCTGCAGGTCGCGCAGGCAGCACGAGATAACGCATATCCGCGGTGCTGTCGTGAACGCGGACGGTGACGTGGTCGGGCAGATCGAGGCCGAATTCACGCAGAACCTTGCGTGGTTCTATCACAGCGCGCGAACGGTAGGCACGGGTCTTGTACCAGTCCGGCGGCAGGCCGAGCAGCGTGCGCGGATAGCATGAGCAAAGCGTGCAGACGATGAGATTGTGCACCGCCTCGGTGTTTTCGACCACCACCAGATGCAGCGCGCCCACGTCGAAGCCCATCTCGCGGCAGGCGTCGGAGCCATTGGCGAGAAGGCGGTCTTTGAAGGCCGGATCGGTCCAGGCGCGCGCCACGACAGCGGCGCCGTTGGCCGGGCTGCGAGCATCCATCGCGTCGATCTGCGCGGCGACCTCGGCCGGGGTGACGATGCCTTTTTCGATAAGAAGCTCTCGGGCGGCGATTTCCATGCGCTGCCAGTAGGTCAGCGCCTCGTCATTGTCGGAGCGGAACGGGTGGCCGGATGCGCTCAGCCCATCGTGATGATGGTCATGGTGATCGTGCGGCATGTCTCAGAGCCTTTCCAGCCAGTGCTCGTAAAGCTCGGCATCAAGTGTGTCGTCGGGCCGTTCGGCGCGTTCGCCCCAGACCTCGGCCATGGTGAAGCGCACGCGGAACAGCGCCTTTTTCTCGGCATCGAGACCGTAGGCCAGTTGTTCGGGATTCTTGAAGGCGCCGAGCGGGCGCTCGATTTCGCCCACCTTGCCGCGCAGGTAGTAAGGCGCGCGGACGTGGCCCGGGGGCGCCATGGTCCTGACGCGCACGCGCTCAGACATCCTGCGCCTCGCCATAGCTGTCCCCGCGCGCGGCGATCTCTTCCATTTTGGTGCCGAGCTCTTCCAGTGAGTAGACGCCCTGTTCAATCAGATTCTGGTTCACGGCGGCCATCCAGCGCTCGTAATAGGTCATGGTCTCAAAAGCCTCTTCGCCCATATCCTCAAGCACGCGGCGTAGGCCGTCGACCGTAAAGAACCCCTTGTCAGAACACAGCATCATAAGTGCATCGACGCGTTTTTCCCAAAGCGCGAAATCGTGCTCGTCCTGCGGTACGGGCCCTGCGTCCCGTCCCCCCATGTCATGCCAGCGGCGTCCGTCGGTGTCACTCATGCCGACAGGGTAGAAAGCGGCGGAGACTCTGTCCATGGTTTTTGCGCGGTCTACTGCTCATTCGGCTTGGTGGGCGGCCCGGTATAGATCACCGCGCCTATGGCAAGTGCGGCGGCTGCCAGGATGAAAAGTGCGGGCGAGCCGATGCAGCCTTCGGCGCGGGCGGCCTCGGACGGCAGTACAAAAGTGACAAGCCAGACCTGAAGACTCCAACCGACGGCAAGCGCGAGGGCCCCCCAATTGCTGCGAAAGCGCAGGACGAGGGTCGTGGCGAGGATCAGGAACAGCGAAAGGGGGGTGGAGAAAAGAAGAAGGGCTTCTGAAAGCGCGGAGACCGGAGCGCCGTCCCATCCCGGGCGCAGATCAGCGCAGCTTTGCGCGAAGGCTGGGCCTGGAAGCAAGACGAGGCCGACCGATCCGACCCTTTGGGCCGGTTTCAATCTTCCTCGAACGGATCCCATTCGTCCTCCACCTCAGGCAGCGCCTCGGCCATCGCAGAGGCGGCCTGCTCTTCGGGGGTGCGGATCGCCGCGATCTTGGCCTCGGGAAATGCCTCGAAGACCGCCTGCACCATCGGATGGGCGCGCGCCTCGTTTTCCAGTGCGTGTTGGGCAGCATCGCGCGTCTCGGCGATGGTCTCGCCGCCGCCCTTGTTTACGAGGCTCACAGCCCAGCGATTTCCGGTCCAGCGCTGCAAAGCACTTCCAAGACGCTGAGCGAGGTCGGTCGGCGCGCTTTCTGTGGGCTCGAACTCGATGCGGCCCGGCTGATAGGCGGCAAGGCGGATACAGGTTTCCACCTCGACCAGAAGTTTCACGTCGCGCCGGGCACGTATCAACTCGACCACATGCTCGAAGGTCGGGTAGTGCGCCAGGGCGATGTCCGTCTGGGGCGCAAGCGCTGTGGTGACGCCCGGCCCGCGCTGTGCGTTGCGGGACTCTGTCCTGGGTGCGGCAGTCTCGGTGCTCGAGGATGCGGACTGTGCGCCGGCGCCCGGACCGCCACTGCCACCGCCGCCGCCGGGCGGTGGCGGGGACTCTCGCAGTTTTCTCACAAGGTCCTCTGGCGTGGGCAACTCGGCCACATGGGTCAGCCGGATCACCGCCATCTCGGCGGCCATCATGGCATTCGGGGCGGCGGCCACCTCTTCCAAGGCTTTCAACAGCATTTGCCACATGCGGGTCAGCACGCGCATCGGTAGGTCTGCCGACATCTGTTGTCCCCGGCTGCGCTCGTCCGGCCCGATGGTCGGGTCCTCGGCGGCCTCGGGAGTGATCTTGACCACGCTGATCCAGTGGGTCACCTCGGCCAGATCCCGCAGAACGGCCATTGGATCGGCCCCTTCGGCATATTGCGAGGACAGCTCGGACAGCGCGCCGGCGGCATCGCCTTTCATGATCAGCTTGAAGAGGTCAAGAACGCGACCCCGGTCCGCCAACCCAAGCATCGCGCGGACCTGATCGGCGGTCGTTTCACCGGCGCCGTGGCTGATTGCCTGGTCGAGAAGCGAAGTTGCGTCGCGGGCCGAACCTTCGGCCGCGCGGGTGATGAGGGCCAGGGCATCCTCGGCGATTTGCGCCTTTTCCGCTTCGGCGATCCGGCGGAGCATGGCGATCATGACCTCGGGCTCGATCCGGCGCAGATCGAAGCGTTGGCAGCGCGACAGGACGGTGACCGGCACCTTGCGGATCTCGGTCGTGGCGAAGATGAATTTCACATGCGCGGGCGGTTCTTCCAGCGTCTTGAGAAGTGCGTTAAACGCATTGTTCGACAGCATGTGCACTTCGTCAATAATATAGATCTTGTAGCGCGCCGAAGCCGCGCGGTAATGGACGCTTTCGATGATTTCGCGGATATCGCCCACACCGGTACGCGAGGCCGCGTCCATTTCCAGCACGTCGACATGACGGCCTTCCATGATTGCACGGCAATGCTCGCATTCGCCACAGGGATCTGTTGTCGGCCCGCCCGCGCCATCCGGGCCGATGCAATTCATGCCCTTGGCGATGATCCGGGCGGTCGTTGTTTTGCCGGTTCCGCGAATACCCGTCATTATAAAGGCCTGGGCGATGCGGTCGGCCGCGAATGCGTTCTTCAGCGTGCGCACCATCGCGTCCTGACCGACAAGATCGGCAAAGGTTTCCGGGCGGTATTTCCGCGCCAGTACCTGATAGCCGCTCTCGATGGTTTCGCTCATGAAAAATGTCCCGGATTCGCCTGTCCGCGCAGGGTAGTTCGGGGGGCAAGGGGCGTCCAGCTTGCTTTTGGCTTGCGATGACGCAACAGTCTTTAAGGAGGCTCGTGGGAGTGCATACGATGCGATTGAAGGGGATACGGCGTAGCCGGAACGTGGAGGACCGCCGCCGGTCAGGCGGTGTGGGCAAGGCCGGGATCGGCGGTGTGGGTATGCTTGTCCTCGTCGTGATCGCCTATTTCGCGGGTGTCGATATCACGCCGCTTTTGCAGAACGCCCCACAACAAACGAGTGGTCAAACAAGCGAATTGTCCGCCGAGGAAGAGCGCGCCGCGGAATTCACGCTGCGGGTGCTTGCGACGACAGAGGACGTCTGGACGAACGTGTTTGAGGCCCAGCTTGGTCGGACCTACACAGCGCCGGTCCTGGTGCTTTATTCCGGCGTGACGCAAAGCCCCTGCGGCGGAGCGTCGGGCGCTACCGGACCCTTCTATTGCCCTGCGGACGAAAAAGCGTATCTGGACACGGAGTTCTTCCTGACCCTGTCGCGTGAACTGGGCGCCAGGGGAGATTTCGCGGCCGCTTACGTGGTGGCGCACGAAGTTGCGCACCATGTGCAGAACGAGCTCGGCATTCTGCCAGAGGTGAACCGCATGCGGCAGGCGGTTGGGCTGACGCAGGCCAACGCGCTGACCGTGCGGCTGGAGTTACAGGCCGATTGCCTTTCGGGTGTCTGGGCTCAAAAGGTTGGCGGTTTGCTCGAACCCGGTGATCTTGAGGAAGCGCTGAACGCCGCGCGCAAGATCGGGGATGATCACCTTCAGAAACGTGCAGGACGCGTGCCACAGCCGCATACATTTACCCACGGAACATCGGAACAGCGCGCGCGCTGGTTTGCGGCTGGATATCGCGATGGGCAGGTCGGGGCCTGTGACACGTTTGCCGCCGACAGGCTGTGAGACGCGCTCGTGTCGGGCTTCATCATCTTCGCGCTGCCCGTTGCCGATGGGATCCTCGCGCTTTCGCCTCTGCCTGGCCGTGGCGGGCACTACAAGGAGGATCTGGCTCATCTGCGAGACTGGAAGCCGGCGCTTGTGCTCACCATGGTCACCGAACCGGAACTGGTTGGATATGGGGCATCAGATCTTGGCAGCGATATCCAGGATAGCGGTGCGCGGTGGATCCACATGCCGGTCAAGGACATGGAGGTACCCGACACGGATCAAATAGAGGCGTGGCATACCGCGAGCAAGGCTGCGCTGGCAGCGTTACAGGGTGGAGGCCGCGTTCTGATCCACTGTCTGGGGGGGTGCGGGCGATCGGGCATGGCGGCGCTGCGGCTTATGGTCGAGGCCGGCGAGTCGCCCGAGGCGGCGCTTCACCGGCTGCGCGGCGTGCGCGCCTGCGCGGTCGAGACAGAGGCGCAAAAAGCCTGGGCCATTTCCGTCTGACGTGGATCGCAGAAAAAAGCAATCGTCACGATAATGCCCTAAACGCGCCCCAAGTCTTTCGTTTTCCTGAATTACACCTCCTTCCATGCCGGTTGGCATCCCTCCAGCACGGGTAATACCTTTTAGCAAATCAAACGAGGCTAACATGATCAAGTTCATCAAAAAATTCCGCAAGGAAGAAGACGGCGCCGTGACGGTTGACTGGGTCGTTCTGACCGCAGCAGTCGTGGGCCTTGGCGTTGCCGGCGTTTCGACCGTTCAGGGCGGTGTTGACACCCTGGCCGGCACGATCAAGTCGGGCGTGGCGACCAAGACGGTCAACAACGGCGACTAAGCAGCCGCAACCACGATCCAAGACACTCTAACGGCCGCAATTCCTTGCGGCCGTTTTCTTTTGCGCCGTCTTGTCTTTGGTCGCATGCCTTCCCATCTGCACTGCGCCGGCGCGAAGCCCGGCTTCGCAGGGCGTGATTTGGACACGCGCGCCCTTGCCTGTTAGGCAAACCCGATGCTTTTGATCTTTCTGAATCTCATCGCCGGTTTCACGCTGTTGATAGTGGGCGGCGAATTGCTGGTGCGCGGGGCCGTGCGGGTGGCGGCCGCTCTTGGCGTCTCACCGCTGGTCATCGGGTTGACCCTCGTCGGCTTCGGCACGTCGGCTCCGGAACTGGTGACGTCTGTTCAGGCGGCGCTCTCGGGATCGCCGGGCATTGCCTATGGCAATATCGTTGGTTCCAACATTGCCAACCTCTTGCTCATCGGCGGAGTCTCCGCGCTGCTTTTTCCCATCGCGGTCGCCTCGGCGTCGCTTGCGCGGGATGGGCTGATCATGCTGGGGGCTGCTGCGGTCTTCGCGGCATTGGCGGCGTGGATGCCGATAGGACGCGGGGCCGGTGCGGTGTTCGTGGCCTTGCTGGTCGTCTACATCTACACGACCTTTCGATCCGAGAGATCCGGCGCCGTGGATGGCCATGGTGCTCTGACGGACAAGAGCCTCGCCCCGCAGGAAGCCGATCCGGGCTTGGCGCCTCCGGCGGGCCCGCCGGAAAGGGTTATTGGCTCGCTTCTGCTTGCGTCGCTCGGCCTGTTACTGGTCGTGCTTGGCGGCGCGCGTTTGGTTGAAGGCGCGGTTGCGCTGGCACGCGAGGCTGGAATCACCGAGACGGTTATCGGCCTCACTATTGTCGCGGTTGGAACCTCGATGCCGGAACTGGTGACGTCTGTCATGGCCGCGCTCCGTCGGCAAAGCGACGTCGCATTCGGAAATATCGTAGGGTCGAACATTTACAACATCTTGGGCATTGGCGGGGTCACGGCCTTGATTGCCCCGTCCGAGGTGCCGGCGGCGATTGTGGGTTTTGACAATCTGGTGATGATCGCCGTGTCGGGCCTTTTTGTCATCATGGCCTGGACTGGTCTGCGTATCGCAAGGTGGGAAGGGGCGACGCTTCTGGCCGGATATGGCGCTTATGTCTGGGCGATCTGGCCGGTCTGACCTAACAAAAAGCGAAAAAGCCCGGCACTGCCGGGCTTTTCAAAGGTGAGAGGCTGGACAACGACCCAAGCGGGGCTCGTTACGGCTGCTTCCTTCCGGACCTGACCGGGTTGGCGAGGTGCTTGCCCGCACCAACCTCTCAATTCAATATTTAGGCTTTGGAGCACGGATTCGCAAGGGGCTGCCGGGCGCATTGCCGCTGCCGACCAGCATGTACTGAACCGATCCATACCACGTCAAAACGTCAGGCGAAGGACCAGAAACCCGTTTTCATCCATGCCAAGGTCCTCTGCCCCGAGTTTTTCCAGCTCTGCTGGGTGGTCCCGCAGACCCGGCCCGGTTTTAAGAATGGCGGAGGTGTCTGGCAGGGCGCAAAACGTCCAGGGTGGCGTGCTGCGCAGGGTTGCGGAAAGGCCGTTGGTCTCCAAATCAGTTGCAAGAATGGTCCGAACCAGCCTGCGGCTTCGATAGAGAAGCTGCGCTTCGGACGCCGCCGGCACGGGTCCGCCGCCAAAGGCGCGAAAGCTGTTCAGCGCCAAAGCAAAGTTTGCTTCGGGATCCACTGGCTTTCCGTCAAAGCACAGATCGCGGATGCGCCGGGCGCTTTGATCAACGCATGTGCCATCGGCGTCGAAACGCGCGGGAGAACTCAGATCGATGCGGTAGGTCAAGCCGAAGACGCTGTCGAAACTGTGGCCGGGAAAGGTGTCGTTCCATAGCGGCTGATCTTTTTCGCCCAGTTCCAGGCGCGCAAAAGCACTGGCCGCCCGTTCCAGCCGGTCCTCGATCTCGTGCCCGGTGACCTGCAAGCCGATCAACGTGTTGGGAAAGGGATAGAACTCTGCGATGGATTTCAGGCTCAGAGGGCCGGCGGGAATGTCGGTGAAGTAGTCCGGCCCACCAAGACCGCCGGTCATAAAAGGGGCGCTTGCTGCGAGTACCGGCAGATCCTCATTCTCGGTCCCGCGCAAAGCGTCGCGCAGCCTGCGCGCCATGCCGGTCAGGACCACCCGCTGGAGAAGGTCGCACCGGGCCAGCGCGAGGTAGCTGTGCAAGGGGCGCGGGGTGTGGGTCAGAATCCGGCTGGCAAGTCGTGTGAACTGCGCGCGAGCGGGATGCAACTGTCGAAGGATGGCGGGATCGGCGGGCGCGGCGGGGCTATCTCTATCCGGTTTGACCGGGCGCGTTTGGCTATGGTGGGCCAACACGGTGCGCGAACCGTCCCGTGCTTCGTCAAGGCAGAGGTCCATCACGCCGAGATGAGAGCCGCGAAATCCGGCCATGACGGCGGGGATGCCGCGCAATGCTCCGGCTGCGTGATCAACGCCGGAGGCGGCATCGTCCGGAGGTCGTTTCGAATGCGGAAAAACCTCGTGGCTGTGGCCGGCGACGATGGCGTCGATCCCGTCGACGGCGGTCAGATCCAGAGCGGCGTTCTCGGCCTCGGGGTCGTTTTTGCCCGTGCCGATTCCGGTATGCGCAAGGACGATAACGACCTCGGCTCCGGCCGCGCGCAATAGGGGAACCTGCAGGCGCGCGGCATCGACGATGGGCTGGCTGGCGATCCGACCTTTCAGGTGATTGTGATCCCACGTGGAGACCTGCGGGGGCAAAAGTCCGAGCAGGCCCACCCGGATTTCCTGGGGGGCGCCGGTACTATCGATTGCCGGCACGCGCAACACCTTGAAGGGCGGCAACAAGGGTGTGCCAGCCGCGCACCCCGCAACGGCCTCGCCAAGGATGGCATTTGCACAGATGACAGGAAAGCGGGCCTGCGTCAGGGTCGATTGGAGGATTTCAAGCCCGAAATTGAACTCATGATTGCCGAGCGTGGCGGCATCGTAACCCAGCGCGTTCATTGCGGCGATGATCGGATTTGGACCCGTCCATCCGCTATCCGGCTGGGCGGCCAAGTCGCTCAGGGCGGTTCCCTGGAGGAAATCACCGTTGTCGCACAGAAGCGTGTTCGCGGCCTCGTCTCGTGCCATTCTCACGAGCGTGGCCACCCGCGCGAGGCCGAAATCGAGTTGCGTCCGACACGCATCCAGCGCTGTCGGCAGAACATTTCCGTGCAGATCCGTGGTGCATAAGACGCGCAGCCATACATGCCGACCGGACGCAGGACGCGTCGAAAGCGGGTGAGGCCATTCGAACTTCGGTGTCACGCTGGCTCCGTTCGTTTGCGATGCGCCGCCGACGCGAGCCGGCCTTGTCGCCGGATGAGATCATGTTTTCAGGAAACCGAGCGCAGGGCAATCGCCTTCTGGTTGAAAAACAATTTTTAATAATCATTTGCCTGTTCTTTCCGACGGGTTCTCCGGCGCAATGTCGGTCTCCAACTGCGGTGCCTGCCCTTGTCCCTTCGCACGCTTCGTGGCAAGGCTCGCCGCCAAGGGGAAACGACATGGATCATGCAGAGACGGTAACTTTCGGGGGCTCCGGTCTTGACCGCGCGGCCGAACTGCGTGGAGATCCGGAGGAAATTGTCACCCGGATCTCAGAGGGGCGCGCCGAAACGGTGGTTCTGTGGCAAGGAAAGCCGCTGGTTACCGGAGCAGCACGCGACAGCCTTGTGCGACTCGCACCGGATCATCCGGTCGTAATTGAGGCCGGTGGAGCGCCGCTTTTGCTGGGACGCGGGGAAGCCGGCAAGATAATCCTAGCGGTCGAGCTTGAGGCATGGTCGCCTCCCGATCTTGATCAGACACAACTCAACGCGTTTTCGGATCCTACCGAACAATGGTATCCGGGCTTGCCCGAGGATTATGTCTTTGCAGAGCTTCGTCGCATCATGACGCGGCTGAGCCCACGCGATGCGGAACTTGCCGCGACGGCCCGCGCGCTTTTTACCTGGCACAGCACGCATGGGTATTGTTCGCGCTGCGGAGAGAAAAGCGAGATTGTGCAGGCCGGCTGGCAAAGCCGTTGCCCGGCTTGCGGGGGCAATCACTTTCCGCGGACAGATCCGGTGGTGATCATGCTCATCACCCGTGCCAACAAGGTACTTCTGGGCCGCAGTCCGGGCTGGCCTGACGGCATGTACTCGTTACTGGCGGGCTTTGTGGAGCCCGGCGAAACAATCGAGGCGGCGGTGCGCCGCGAAGTTTGGGAAGAGGCCGGTATCAAGGTGGGACAGGTGGGCTATCTTGCCAGCCAACCGTGGGCTTTCCCCGCGTCGCTCATGTTGGGTTGTCACGGCGTGGCGCTGAGCGAGGAGATTACCATCGATCCCGCCGAGATCGAACACGCGGCGTGGTTTTCACGAGATGAGATCATGCAGGCGTTCGCCGGCCAGCACCCGTTACTCAATCCCGCCCGAAAGGGTGCCATCGCGCAATTTCTCTTGCGTAACTGGCTTGCGGATACACTTGATTAACCTACAATCGCAGGATGCTGCGGCAAACGGCGGCACACTCAGGGGCAAGCAGATGAAGTTCACCGCAAGAGAGGATATCGAAGCGCCGATCGACGTCGTTTTCGGGCATGTCAGCGATTTCGCGACCCTTGAACGTTCTGCCCTGCGCAGGGGGGCCGAAGTCCAGCGTATCGACGATCTTGCAGAGACGGGTCCTGGCATGATGTGGGATACTGCGTTCATGCTGCGCGGCAAACGCCGCGAGATGAAGGTGGAACTGACCGAGTTCGATCCGCCAAACGGCATGATCATGCTGTCGCGCTCGGCGAATATTTCCGGTCGCATGGTTCTTGATCTCGTCGCGTTGTCGCGGGCGCGCACACGGCTTAACCTCGATATTGAGATCGAGCCCAAGACGCTGGCCGCGCGTCTGATGGTGCAGTCGTTAAAGCTCGCGCAGGGCAATCTGAACAAACGGTTGAGGATGAGAGTCGCCGAATTCGGCCGCGATCTTGAAGAGCGTAGCAAAACAGTCGGCTGACGGGGCAATCTTTCGTTCTTCGGTCACGGCCGCCGTTCCTAAATTCAGGATTTCGTGCTACCCTGTGGTTGTTTCGTCGTGAATTGACCAACAACTGATTGCGCTGGCATGTCCGACTCCCGACTTCAGTCCGCCCGTGCGGCCCGGGCCGCACGCCGCCGCGCCGCCAAAGGTGCCTCTGGGGCCTATGCACCGTCGTCCAAGGGTAGACGCTATCGGGATATCATCATCACGACGATGATCACGCTATTGGTGACGGGTCTGTTTGGCGATTTCGTCATCAAGCGGAACATACAGGCCTACACCGCCGAAAGTGCGGCGTTCGCCGCTGCCCCTGCTGAGGCCGATCAGGCTTTTGCGAACGCACGCGCGACCTATAACGAACGGCTCAAGGATCGTCGCCGCGCGTCCCAGCAGATCATCAAGTATATTAAGGACAACAATATCTCGACCTTCGCGGCGGCTTACCCGGATTACGCGCGTACTGTCGAGGCGTGGAATGAAAATCTGAGCCTGATGGCGGATACGATCCTCAAGACGACCGGGTGTGATGAGGTTTTTCGCGAGGCCGACGCCGAGACCCGAGCTGCGGCTTTCGCGCCGGTTTTTGCCTTTCACACCGGGCTGGCCGGGCACGCGCCCTTCCTGACCAGATTTCCCGACACGCCGGAAAAGGCGCGGGTGGAATTTCTAGGCCAAAGCCGGTTTTGTCCGACGTTTTTCCTGACGCTGAATGGCCCGTTTTCGGTGCACCGCCAGTTTCGCGAGATACACAAAAACATCTACAACTATCTCGAACATGGCCATTCGGAGTGCCGGTTGCGCCACATCCGCAATCTGCCGGACTATCACCGTGCTTGCGCCGCGAAGGTCTCGTTCGAACCGGTGGCGGCCTGCATGCAACGCTTCGACCGTCAAGTGGCCAGCGGCTCGTTTTGCCCGGACACAGGCTTCGACCTCGAGGACTACAAGGTACGCGACATCAGCTTTAACACGCTCGATTTCTGGTGGGGCCTCGGCGACGGTTTCTTCCGTAGTTTCCGAGAGAGCTACCTTTTACGTGAATGCCGGGCGCGACAGGGCTTCTGGGGGCGGCTTATGGCGTGGGACTGCGATATGGCGGTGCGCGATTACCTCGACAGACGCGGCTGAAAAACGCGCAAGATCAATGCCGGCGCGGATCGGCGGGATAGACGCCAAGGATTTCCAGCTTCGAGGTGAAATACTCCAACTCGTCCAGCGCGCGCTTGACCGGCGGATCCTCCGGATGCCCCTCGATATCGGCATAGAATTGCGTCGCCGTGAAAGACCCGCCGACCATGTAACTCTCTAGCTTAGTCATGTTTACGCCGTTGGTGGCGAACCCGCCCATCGCCTTGTAGAGCGCGGCCGGAATGTTTCGGACCTGGAACACGAATGTTGTCATCATCCCTTCGTCGCCCCGCCGGCTGCGGTCCGGCTCGCGCGACATGACAAGGAAACGGGTGGTATTGTTACGCTCGTCCTCGATATGGCGGGCAAGCACATCCAGGCCGTAGATTTCGCCGGCGAGTTCAGACGCTAGCGCGCCGAGCTTCGGATCGCCCATCTGAGCCACTTCGCGCGCTGACCCGGCCGTGTCTGCACCGGTGACACGATGGATGCCATGCCGCGTCAGGAATTCGCGGCACTGGCCCAAGAGCATCGTGTGACTCATCGCGCGCTCGATCTGCTCCAGCGGGACGCCGGGCAGGGCCAGAAGATTGATATGCACCCGGACGAAGGCCTCGGCAACGATATGCAGGTCCGAGGACGGCAGCAGGTGATGGATATCGGCCACTCGCCCGAAGGTCGAGTTTTCAACCGGCAACATCGCCAGTTCGGCTTCACCCGCACGTACGGTCTCGATCGCGTCCTCGAAGGTGCGGCAGGCCATTGGCGTCATGTCTGGGTAGGTATCTCGGCAGGCCTGGTGTGAATAGGCGCCCGGCTCGCCCTGGAAGGCGATGCGCTTGGTCATTTCAGTATCCGTCATGCAACTTATGCCCCAAGTCGGGCGTTTGGTCGCGGAAACTACACCTTGCACCCTACAAGGGGAAGCGGATAGATACCCGCCGAGAGATTCAGAGGAAACGGGCCAATGTTCGACACGATGACCTTCACCAAGATCATGGGCGGCTTTTGCGGCGCGCTCCTGGTTTTCCTTCTGGGCAAATGGGCGGCGGAGGAGATCTACGCCATGGGCGGCCATGGGGACGATCACGGTCCGGCATATGTCATCGACACCGGAGATGATGATGCAGCCGCCGAGGAAGAGGAAGAGGTCGTGACGCTGGCCTCGCTTTACGGCGATGCCGATCCGGAGGCCGGTGCCCGCGTTTTCAACAAGTGCAGCGCCTGTCACAAAGTGGAAGACGGTGCAAACGGTGTTGGGCCGCATCTCTACGGCGTCGTGGGCCGCGACATCGGTTCGGTTGACGGCTACGGCGCCTATTCCGGCGCCCTGAGCGAAGTCGCCGATGTCTGGACCGCAGAAAATCTTTACGCGTTCCTCGAAAACCCGCAGGGCTGGGCGCCGGGTACGTCCATGGGATATTCGGGTCTGAAGAAGCCGGAAGACCGCGCCAATGTGATTGCGTATCTCGACATGACTGATGGCGACATGACAGAGATCGCAGCACCGGCGGCGGAAGAACCCGTCGCGGATGCCGCGGCATCGGAGGACGCTACGTCGGAAGAGCCCGCTTCGGAAGAGGCTGCAGCCGAAGAGACCGCACCTGCCGAAGAGGAAATGGCCGCTGCCGAGGACACGGGCGCTGAGGCAGAAGAAGAGCCTGCGGCCGAAGCAGAGCCTGCTGCGGACGAGGCATCAGGCTTTGCCGCGATGGTTGCGGCAGCCGATCCTGCTGACGGTGAAAAGGTTTACCGCCAATGCGCCGCCTGTCACGTGGTCGACGACACGGTGAATCGGGTCGGCCCGCATCTGAATGGTGTTGTCGGACGCGATATCGGATCGGTTGACGGCTTCAACTACTCTGACGCGCTCGCAAGCCATGGAGGTGTTTGGGATGTTGACGCGCTTAACGCGTGGCTGGAGAACTCCAACGACTACATCCCCGGCAACAAGATGAGCTACCGTGGCCTGCGTGACGAGGCAGACCGTGCAGCTGTGATCCGCTATATGCAGTCCGTCGCAGAGTAATCCTGAGCTCAGCTAATTGAAAACCGCCGTTTCCGGAAGGAGTCGGCGGTTTTTTCATGCCTAGACCGACGTGGACCTTTCGCCGCTTGAATCCCCTCGCGCCCCTCCATAGCTTGCCAAGCAGATATTCGGACCCACATCAGGACACGAAAGAGGAGACATCCATGACCCGACCCCAGAGCCGGGCCAAGGCCCGGACGTTTGAGGCCCGACCAGCCCGTATCCTGATCGCCGCCCTGACCGGTTTGTCCATCGCGGTCTTGGTTGCAACGACTGCACCAGCAACTGAGACCGAAGGCAGCGATGGCATGATCCGTAGCCACGGGTATTCCTATTTCGGAGAACTCACCTATCCCGAAGACTACGCGCATTTCGATTACGTGAACCCCGATGCGCCGAAGGGCGGCACAATCTCGATCGCTCAATCAGGCACCTTCGATTCGATGAATCCGTACACCCGCCAGGGTCGCCGCGCGGCGCTGTCATGGATGATGTATGAAAGCCTGCTCGGCGACAGCCCGACCGCCTCGGCCGCCCCTGCGGATGTTCTAGGCGAGCAATACGGTCTTCTGGCTCATACGGTCGAATATCCCGAGGACAAGGCCTGGGTGATTTTCCACATGCGGCCCGAGGCGCGGTTTTCCGACGGCACGCCGGTGACTGCTCATGACGTGGCCTTCTCACACAATCTACTGCTCGACCAAGGTCTGCAAAGCTACGCCGAAGCGGTGCGCAAGCGTATCCCGAAAGTCGAAGTTCTGGACGACCACACCATCAAGTTCTATTTCGCCGAAGGCATTTCCCGCCGTAGCTTGATCGATCAGGTAGGCGGTGTGCCGGTCTGGTCCCAAAAATGGTTCGAGGAGACCGGTGCCCGCATCGATGAGCCGCGTCTGGAGACTTCGCCAGGCTCGGGGCCGTATGTGGTCGACGAGATAGAGGTGAACCGCCGCGTCGTCTATAAGCGCAATCCGGACTATTGGGGTTGGGATCTGCCCTTCAACAAGGGCCGGCACAATTTCGATGAGATCCGGATTGAATATTTCGCCGACGATACCGCTGGGTTTGAAGCATTCAAGGCCGGAGAGGTAACCTACCGCACCGAAAGCGACGCCAAGAAATGGGCCTCTGCCTATGACTTCCCCGCCGTTAACAATGGGTACGTGAAACTGGAGGAAATCCCGGACGGCACGCCGCCTGCCATGCAGGGGATCGTTTTCAACCTCGGCAGTGAGCCTCTTAAGGACAAACGCGTGCGAGAGGCCATTGCGCTTATGTTCAATTTCGAGTGGACCAACAAATCGCTTCTTTACGGTCTTTTCGATCAGCAGCCGTCCTTTTCGACCGGTACAAAACTTCAGGCGACGGGCCTGCCCGAGGGTGAAGAACTTGCGTTCCTGCAATCTCTCGGTGACGTCGTTCCCGAAGAGATCTACACGTCCGAGCCATGGACCCCTCATGAAAGCGATCCTGACCGTTTGACGACGCGCAAGAATCTGCGTGCGGCGCTACGCCTTATGGCGGAAGCCGGCTATGAGGTCGGGGACAACGGCATGATGCGCGACGCGAGCGGCGAGGTGCTGCGCCTCGACTTTTTGTTGAACGCATCTGGGTCGCCAACGGATAAGGCGATTGCCGAAAACTTCGTGCGTAATCTGCAACAACTTGGGATCGACGCTCGGCTGGAGGCGGTTGACGCCTCGCAATACACCAAGCGTGAGCGCGATCGCGATTACGACCTCGTCTTCGATGGCTATCCCGCGATCCTCGGGACCGGCACAGGCCTTTTGCAAAGGCTCGGCTCCGAGGCTGCGGCGTTCAGCCTTTTCAATCCCGCCGGCCTCGCAAGCCCTATGGTCGACGCGATTATCGAGGCCTCGCTTCTCACGGAAAGCCAGGAAGACGAAGACATGACCATGCGCGCCCTTGACCGGGCGCTGCGCTATGAGTTCTTCGTCATTCCAGATGGCTATGCCCCTGATCACTGGGCCGCATATTGGGATATGTACGGCAGGCCCGAGGACATCCCGCCCTTCGCGCTCGGTGTCCTGGATTTCTGGTGGTACGACGCGGACAAAGCTGAGGCGCTCAAGGCCGCAGGCGCGTTGCGGTAACACGACCCCATGGGCGCCTATATCCTCCGACGCTTGCTGCTCGTGATCCCGACGCTGATCGGGATCATGATCATCAATTTCGCGCTGGTGCAGTTCTTGCCAGGCGGTCCGGTGGAACAGGCGATTGCCGAGATCCAGGGTCAGGGAGACGTCTTTGGCGGCTTCGCAGGTGGGCAGAACGACAGCGCTTTGGGCGGTGGTGAGGAAAGCGAAGGATACCTTGGGTCCCGCGGATTGCCGCCCGAATTCATCGCCGAATTGGAGGCGCAGTACGGTTTGGACAAGCCGCCGCTGGAACGCTTTTTCACCATGCTCTGGAACTACGCGCGCTTCGATTTCGGTGAAAGCTATTTCCGCAAGATCACGGTGGTTGATCTTGTGCTTGAAAAGATGCCTGTCAGTATTTCGCTGGGGCTTTGGACCCTTCTGTTGTCCTACCTGATTTCGATTCCTCTGGGGATCCGCAAGGCTGTGCGCGACGGCACGCGCTTTGACACCTGGACCAGTGGGATCATCATCGCGGCCTATGCCATTCCCGGCTTTCTTTTCGCGATCATGCTGCTCGTGCTTTTCGCGGGCGGATCTTACTACCAGATTTTTCCTCTACGCGGTCTGACTTCGGACGGATGGGAGGACTTCACGCTATTGGGAAAGATCGCAGACTACCTCTGGCATATCGTTTTGCCGGTCACGGCGCTTTCGATTTCGGGCTTTGCGACGCTGACATTGCTGACCAAGAATTCCTTTCTCGACGAGATCAAGAAGCAATACGTGATTACCGCCCGGGCCAAGGGATTGGGAGAGCGCAGGGTGCTCTACGGCCATGTCTTCCGCAACGCGATGTTGATCGTCGTGGCCGGGTTTCCGGGGGCATTCATTGCGGTGTTCTTCACCGGCAGCCTCCTCATCGAGACGATCTTTTCGCTCGATGGATTGGGCCGGCTTTTCTTCGAGGCGGCGGTGGGTCGGGATTACCCCGTGATGTTCGCCACGCTTTACCTCACCACGCTGATCGGGCTGGTGGTGCAGCTCATCAGTGATCTGATGTACGTTGCCATCGACCCGCGCATCGACTTCGAACGGCGGGCAGGGTAGGCAGATGCGGCTTTCCCCCCTTAATCAGCGCCGCTGGCGTAACTTCAAGCGCAACCGACGCGCGTGGTGGTCGCTTATTATTTTCTTGATCCTGTTTCTGATCTGCCTGCCTGCCGAGTTCATCGCTAATGACAAGCCGCTTCTGGTCAGCTATCGGGGCGAGCTTTATACGCCAGTAGTCAAATTCTACCCCGAAACGGCTTTTGGCGGCGATTTCCGGACAGAGGCGCCCTATGGTGACCCCGAGGTGGAATGCCTGATCGTCTCGGGCGGGCTCGAAGATTGCTTCGACGATCCCGAAGGCATCATCGAAGACGCGCAGGACGGTGTCGTGAAGGGCGAGTCGATCGAGAAGGGCTGGACCCTCTGGCCGATCATTCCCTACAGCTATGACACGCCCGTGGACCGCCCGGGCGCGGCACCCCTGCCACCCAACGAACAAAACTGGCTCGGCACCGATGGCACCAAGCGCGATGTGATGGCGCGCGTGATCTATGGTTTCCGTTTGTCGGTTCTGTTCGCCTTGATCGTGACCCTGCTCAGTTCGGTCATCGGCGTCGCGGCAGGGGCGGTGCAAGGCTATTTTGGTGGACGGACCGATCTTTTCTTTCAACGCTTCATTGAGGTCTGGGCAGGCACACCGCAGCTTTACGTGATCATCATCCTGTTCGCGATCCTGCCACGAAGTTTCTGGCTTCTTGTCGGCATCACCGTCGCCTTCGGCTGGATGGGCCTGGTGGGCGTGGTGCGCGCCGAATTCCTGCGAGCGCGAAATTTCGAGTATGTTCGCGCGGCCAAGTCGCTCGGGGTCAGCAATATTACGATCATGTACCGGCACATGCTGCCCAACGCGATGGTCGCCACGCTGACTTTCATGCCCTTCATCATCACAAGCACAATCAGCCTTCTTGCAACGCTCGATTTCCTCGGCTTCGGCTTGCCCGCCTCCGCACCCTCTCTTGGGGAACTGACCCTTCAGGCCAAGCAGAATCTGCAGGCGCCCTGGCTGGCCTTCACGGCGTTCTTCACCTTCGCCATTATGCTGTCGCTTCTCGTCTTCATCTTCGAGGGGGTTCGTGATGCGTTCGACCCCAGAAAGACCTTTCAATGAGCCTACTCGAGGTCAAAAACCTGCGGGTGGCTTTCCGCCAGGACGGGGTTGAGAAAGAGGCGGTCCGGGGCGTCTCCTTTTCCGTCGACCGGGGTGAAACCGTGGCCATCGTCGGCGAAAGCGGCTCGGGGAAATCCGTCACCGCACTATCCACCGTCTCTCTGCTAGGCGAGGGCGCGCGTGTGCAGGGCAGTGTGACCTATGACGGCAAGGAAATGATCGGTGCCTCGGAACAGCGCCTGCGAGAGGTGCGTGGCAACGACATCTCTTTCATCTTCCAGGAACCGATGACCTCGCTCAATCCTTTGCACACGCTGGAAAAGCAACTGCGAGAGTCGATTGAGCTGCATCAGGGCTTGCGCGGGCCGGCCGTGCGCGAGCACATCCTCGACCTCATGCACCGGGTCGGGATCCGCGACCCCGAAAGTCGGCTTGGCGCCTATCCCCACCAGCTTTCGGGTGGCCAGCGCCAGCGCGTCATGATCGCGATGGCACTTTCGAACAAGCCAGATATCCTAATTGCAGACGAGCCCACAACGGCGCTGGACGTCACGATCCAGGCGCAGATCCTGCAGCTTTTGGCGGATCTCAAGCGAGACGAGGACATGGGCCTTCTTTTCATCACGCATGATTTGGGGATCGTGGAAAAGATCGCCGACCGTGTGTGTGTGATGAAGGACGGTGAGATCGTCGAGACAGGGCCCACGGCGGAGATCTTTTCCAAACCGGCGCACGCCTACACGCGCAAGCTTCTGGGCGCATCTCCGACCGGATCACCGCAGCCCCTGGAAAAGTCGGCGCCGCGACTTGTCGAGGCCGAGCATCTCAAGGTTTGGTTTCCGATCCAGAAAGGTCTGCTCAAGCGCACCGTGGGTCACGTCAAGGCTGTCAACGACGCCAGCTTTACCCTCCATGCCGGCGAAACCCTGGGCATCGTCGGGGAAAGCGGGTCCGGCAAGACGACCCTGGCGCTCGCGTTGATGCGGCTTATTCAGTCCGAGGGCCGGATGTTCTTTGAAGGTGAGAACATGCGCGGCTGGTCGACCGGAACGCTGCGCCGCCGCCGCGCAGATATCCAGATTGTCTTTCAGGATCCCTATGGCAGCCTAAGCCCCCGAATGACCTGCGAGCAGATCATCGCCGAAGGTCTGGGCGTGCACGGCAACACGAGCGGGCGCAGCGCGCGCGACCTTGTGGCCGAGGTCATGCAGGAGGTCGAACTACCTCCCGAAACGATGGATCGCTATCCGCACGAATTTTCCGGCGGGCAGCGGCAACGGATCGCCATCGCCCGGGCCATGATCCTGCGTCCCAAGCTTGTTGTCTTGGACGAACCGACAAGCGCGCTGGACATGACAGTGCAAGTCCAGATCGTCGACCTTTTGCGCCGCTTGCAGGTGAAATACGGTCTCGCCTACCTGTTTATTTCCCACGATCTGAACGTGGTGCGGGCCATGAGCCATCAGGTAATGGTGATGAAGGAAGGCGATATCGTCGAGATGGGCCGTGCCGAAGATATTTTCGAGCGCCCGCAGACGCCCTACGCCAGAACGCTTTTGCAGGCTGCCTTAGATTTCGCAGTGTGATCGGCCTGTCTTGTCCTAGAGTATTTCTGGACAGTTTGAGGGGCGACGCCCCTCAATTCCGTTCTGCGCGTGCGGCTTAGGTCAGACTAATGATCAGTGGACAGTCACCGGCGTCATGTCGTTTTGGCGCGCCAGAAGGAAGGCCAGCTTGCGGTCCTTGACCAACGCCAGGCGCTCGCCCTCGGCGGTATGGACCGCGTAAAGCGTCTCCAGCCCGCCCACCTGTTCACGAACGTCTTCGGGCAGATCCTCTGCTTTGACGGCGCGCACATATACGATCGGGCGATCCATTTCGGTGTTGAATGAGTACTTGGTTTCCATGTCGCTTACCCCTTATTGATCTTGATCCGCTGCACCACGGTTTCAGGCCGCGCACGGGTCAAGTCTACGTGCAGCAAGCCGTTTTCCATGATCGCCTCGCCTACTTCGACGCCGTCCGCGAGGACGAAACTGCGCTGAAACTGTCGCGCGGCGATGCCACGATGCAGGAACACGCGCCCGTCGCTGTCATCGCGCTGCCGGCCCCGGATCACCAGCTGGCGGTCTTCCAGCGTGATGTCGAGATCGTCTTCGGCAAAGCCTGCAACGGCCAGCGAAATGCGGTAGGAGTGCTCGGAGGTCTGTTCGATGTTGAAGGGCGGATAGCCTTCGTTTCCAGATTTCGCGCTGCGTTCCAGCAGGCGCTCAAGTTGTTCGAACCCCAGCATGTAGGGATGCGACCCCAGGGATATCTTGCTCATGGGCGTGTCCTTGTTACGTCAAAGCGACAGTCCGTTTTCGTGACACCCCCGAAGGCTGCGTCACGAAGGTAACATGGGGGCGCATACCCCGCTGTGCAAGGTCTTTGCGCCCGGCGGCAATGCGGGTATATCTTGTGCTCTCTGATGAAAAAGGGAATCGGATCCGCATGAATATGTTTCGCGATCTGTCCATGGCCTCCGACGAAGTTTTGCGCTACGAATTGGAGGAGTTTCGTCGCCAGCACCGCGATCTTGACGAGGCAATCACAGCGCTTGTCGAAAAGGGCACCGCCGATACACTGACGATCAAGCGTCTCAAGCAACAGAAACTGCGTCTGAAAGACCGCATTTCCTGGATCGAGGACAGGCTCTATCCAGACATTATTGCGTAAGCCCGCGCGTTGCGTATAGTGCGCCTTCCGTGAAGAGAAGGGCGCGATATGGGCAAGGTTGAGGTCGGCATCATCATGGGCAGTCAGTCCGATTGGCCGACGATGCGCAAGGCTGCGAATATCCTCGAAGAACTCGGCATTCCTTACGAGACCCGTATCGTGTCGGCTCACCGCACGCCTGACAGGCTTTGGGAGTACGGACGCGAGGCGGCGGGACGTGGATTGAAGGCGATCATCGCCGGCGCGGGCGGGGCCGCGCATCTGCCCGGCATGATGGCCTCAAAGACCCGTGTACCAGTGATCGGCGTGCCGGTGCTGACAAAGGCCCTCTCTGGCGTCGACAGCCTGTATTCCATCGTACAGATGCCCAAGGGATTTCCCGTCGCTACCATGGCCATCGGCGAGGCGGGCGCCGCTAATGCCGGGCTGATGGCGGCCGCGATCCTTGCGACGCAGGACGCCGAACTGGCGGAGCGGCTCGACCGATGGCGTGCGGAACTTGCCGCCTCGATCCCTCAGGAGCCCGGCGATGAGTGAGCCTTTACAGCAGGGATCTGTGATCGGGATCCTTGGCGGCGGTCAGCTGGGCCGCATGCTCTCGGTCGCGGCAAGTCGTTTGGGCTTCAAGACCTGCATTTTCGAGCCTGGCGCTGATTGCCCGGCAAGTCACGTGGCGAATTTTCATCTGAAAGCCGAATACACAGACGAGGATTCTTTGCGCAAATTCGCAGGCGCCGTTGACGTGGTGACTTATGAGTTCGAGAACATTCCGACCTCCGCGCTCGACCTGCTGGAAGGCGAGGTGCCGATCCGCCCGGGCCGTGAGGCGCTTCGGATCAGTCAGGACCGCCTGACCGAAAAAACCTTTCTGCGCGACCTCGGGCTCGCGACCGCGCCCTTTGCCGCCGTCGACGATCTCGACGCGCTAAGCGCCGCGATCCACAAGATCGGCCTGCCTGCAATCCTCAAGACGCGGCGTTTCGGCTATGACGGCAAGGGACAGACGCGGATAACCGAGGCGTCGCAGGCCAAAGCCGCAATGGACGATATGTCGGGCGCTCCCGCGATTCTCGAAGGATTTGTGGATTTTACACACGAAGTGTCTGTCATCGGGGCACGCGGCGCGGACGGCGCGGTGGCCTGTTTCGATCCCGGCGAAAACGTGCATCGCGACGGTATCTTGCGCACGACCACGGTGCCTGCGCGCTTGAATGCGACCCAGCGAGCCGACGCGGTGCTGCTCACGGGTCAGATTCTCAACGCACTCGATTACATCGGCGTTCTGGGGGTCGAACTTTTCGTGACGTCCGGCGGGCTTATCGTGAACGAGATTGCACCGCGCGTGCACAATTCCGGCCACTGGACGCAGCAGGGCTGTGCCGTGGACCAGTTCGAACAGCACATCCGCGCGGTGGCGGGCTGGCCGCTTGGCGATGGGTCGCGTCATACCGATGTGACTATGGAAAACCTGATCGGACGGGATATGGATCAGGTGCCCCGGATTGCCGAAGAGCCGGGAGCGAGCCTGCATCTTTATGGCAAGGCCGAGGTTAAGGCCGGACGCAAGATGGGACATGTGAACCGCGTGAAAGCGCCGTAACGCGTGGATGCACCGCCTGACCGCGCAGCATTGCGGACAGGATGTTTGGAAAGGACCGCAGATGCAGCGTTGGGCGATTCTGCTGGCTTTGACGCTGGCGCGCATCTCAATGGGGGTGCAGTTCCAGTCCATCGCGGCTCTGGCGCCGCAGATCAGTACGGCCACCGGGTTCAGTCTTGCGGCCATTGGGGCGTTGATGGGTGCGTATCTGCTGCCGGGCGCGGTTGCGGCACTTTTCGGCGGGTGGGCCGGTCAGAAAATCGGCGATATCCGGACCGCGCAGGCGGGTCTTGTTCTGATGGTGATCGGCGGCATGGCCGGGGCGCTTTTGCCCGGGTTCGACGTACAACTTGTCGCGCGATCTCTGGCCGGGCTCGGCGCGGTTGCGCTTAATGTGATGCTCAGCAAGATGGCGGGAGATTGGTTCCAGGGCCGGTCGGACTTGCCGCTTGCCATGGGGCTTCTGGTGTCCAGTTGGCCGGCGGGTCTGGCTTTGGCTATGCTGCTGCTTCCCATCCTGGCTCAGGATCTGTCCCTTCAGACCTTGCGACTGTTGCCAGCCGCGCTTTGCGCGGTATCCCTTGTCCTGCTGACAATTGTTTGGCGTGCGCCCAGTGCCGTGACACCGGCAGGCGGCGCTGGCCGTCTTGGCGCTGCCCGCTTGTCTCGCTCCGAGGTGCTGCTCGTCGGCATGGCCGGTATTCTTTGGGGGTTTTACAATGTGGCCTTCATTGCCGCGATCAGCTGGAGCGCGGACCGGCTTGCCGCAGGCGGCGCGGAGGCTGTTGAGGCCGCCACCGCAGGAAGCCTTGTCGGCTGGGCGGCGATCATTTCGGTGGCGGGCGGCGGTTGGCTTGCACGGGGGCTCACGCGACCCGATTTGGCGGCGCTCGGTTGTTTCGCGGTCTCAGGACTTGCCTTAAGCTTCTTCGCCCTGGGCGCGGACGGGCTTGTGGGCCATCCCGCCTTTCTCGTGACGCTGGGCTTGTGCCTCGGACCGGCCGCGGCGATGATCATGACCTTGCCTGTCGAAGCTGCGCGACCGGAAGTTCGGGCACTCGCGATGGGGATCTATATGGCGATATACTATGCGCTAATGGGCCTTGCGCCTCCGATCCTGGGTGCGGTGCGCACAGCCACGGAAAGCGCCGCGGCACCGCATTTGTCCGCAGCGGCGATTATGGCCGCATGCATCTGCCTTTGGATCGGGTTCCGCTATGTGCAGCGTCAGGCAAAAATTGGCGCGTCGAACGGACGGTCATGAATGCGGCTTTTCCTCCTCACTAGCCTGACCATGATTGCCTTCGCGGCCAATTCCGTTCTCAATCGTATGGCGTTAGCCGGCGGACATATCGAGGCGGTTCAATTCGGTACGATCCGCCTGGTCGCCGGGGCGGTCATGTTGGCGGCGCTGTGCCTTCTGATGCGAGGAGCGCTCCGGTTCACCGGTACGGGGCAAGCGATCGGCGTTGCCGCATTGGTGACGTATATCTATGGATTTTCGCTGGCCTATGAGGCGCTTGATGCGGGTCTTGGGGCGCTGATCCTGTTCGGTATGGTTCAGATCACCATGTTCGCCAGTGCCGTGCTCGGCCGAGAAATCATTCCTCTGCGCCGATGGATCGGGGCCGGCCTCGCTCTGGCGGGCCTCGCGTGGCTGATGTGGCCAGGGGCAGGTGCACATGTCAGCCTTCTACACGGTGCGCTCATGGCGCTCGCCGGCATTGCTTGGGGCGTCTACTCGCTGGTAGGGCGCGGTGCTGTTGACGCGTTGGGTGCAACGGCGGCGAATTTCGTACTCGCGGTTCCTGTTGGACTTTTTGCCTTCCTGGTGCTGCCCGCCGCGCCCGACGCAGCGCGGGCGACAATGCCGGGTGTCGGACTGGCGACCCTTTCGGGCGCCGTAACGTCGGGACTTGGCTATGCACTTTGGTATCTGGTGCTCCCCCGGCTGCAAGCTTCGGTGGCGGCCGTGGCGCAGCTTACTGTGCCAGTGATCGCGCTGACCGGTGGGGTCGTGTTTCTGGACGAGACGGTGAGCTTGCGCATCGCGCTGGCCTCAGCGCTTGTGCTTGGGGGCGTTGCGCTTTCGGTTCTCTGGAAACGCGGCGCTTAACCCGGAAGGATAACCTCCAGCGGATCATACCCGAACCCTCGTCCGAAGGCGACATGGGACAGGCTGTCGGGTTTGACGCGCAGCTTTGCCATCTCGTCGCGTGTCACGAACCGACGTTGCGTCACCACGTTTTCCGGATCCTGCCAGTCGGTGCTCAGGCGACCCGAGAGAAGCGAGCAGCGAAAGAAGAGATCGACCTGATGATAGCCGCTGTCCGGATCGTGGAACTCGTTGATCAGGCAAGGCGGACCGACCTTGATCTCCAGCCCGGTTTCTTCGTGCACCTCGCGCCGCAAATTGTCGGGCAGCGAGGCGCCCGGCTCTGCCCCGCCGCCGGGCGCGCACCACAGATCGCTGGTGCCGCCGGGAAAGGCATTGACCAGCAAAAGGCGGCTTTCGTGGACAAGAACGGCACGCGTGGCAAGGCGGATCGGCATGTAGGTCCTCTAGCTGGCGATAGGGGCTGTCATAGCGTGGCTTTTGCGCCTATCTCAAGAATTATGAAAGCTATTCTCGGTCTTCTCCTTGCTGCTGGCTTCAGCTGGTCCGCCGCACCGGCAAGAGCCGATTGCGTGGTGCTGCTTCATGGTCTGGCCCGAACCGACACATCGATGATCGTGATGGAGGAGGCGCTTCTGGCGCAGGGCTACACGACGTTCCGGCCGGATTACCCGTCGACCGAGCTGCGGATCGCACAGTTGGCTGAGGATGTCTTGCCTTACGCCCTGCGGGTCTGCGGCGAGGCCGATATTCATTTCGTCACCCATTCGATGGGCGGCATCCTGTTGCGGTTTTGGTTGCGAGATAACAGGCCGGAGCGGCTTGGCCGGGTGGTGATGCTCAGCCCGCCGAATCACGGCTCGGAACTGGTCGACGAATTAGGCGGACTCGAACTTTTCGAATGGATGAATGGCCCTGCAGGCATGCAGCTAGAGACCGGGGCGGACGGCTTTGTCGAGCAGTTGCCCCCGGTCGATTTTCCGTTGGGAGTGATCGCGGGATCGCGCTCGCTCAACCCCTATTTCTCGGCGTTGATCGACGGACCGGACGATGGCAAGGTTTCCGTTGCGTCCACGCGGGTCGAAGGGATGGCAGATCACATCACTCTGCCTGTCAGTCACACTTTCATGATGAACAATCCTCTGGTGATCGCGCAGGTGCTCGCGTTTCTCAAGACCGGAGCGTTCGATCATGATCTGGACATTGGCGATTTGATCTGGGGTGGTGAATGATCCCGGACCTGCGGCTGACCGGTGCCAAGGTCTTGCGACCGGGCGGGCTGTCGGATGCACCTTTGTCCCTCGCAAACGGGCGGGTTGCCGACGCAGGGGGACGCGAGATCGACCTGTCTGGCTATCTCGTTCTTCCGGGGATCGTCGATGCACATGGTGATGCGTTCGAAAAGCATCTCGCACCGCGGCGCGGCGCCATGAAAGACCTAGACCAGGGGCTTCTTGCAGCCGAGGCCGAAGTGGCCGCCAATGGCATCACCACGGCGACGCTTGCGCAATTCTATAGTTGGGAGGGCGGCATGCGCGGCGCGGATTTCGCCCATCGCGTTTTCGCCGCGCTTGATGAGGTCCGCCCAAGGCTTGGGACCGATTTGCGTGTGCAACTCCGCTTCGAACTCTCGATGGTCAACGACTATGATGCCGTGGCCGACATGGTCGACCACTTCGCCATTCCCTACCTTGTCTTCAACGATCACCTGCCGCACGTGGCGCTGGCGATGGGCAAACGCCCGCCGCGCCTGACCGGGCAGGCCTTACGCATCGGAAAGAATCCCGAAAAGCACCTCGCCGATCTTCAGGCGCTTTACGCGGGCCTTGCGGCGGTGCCCGCCGCGCTTGATTGTCTGATCCCGCGGCTGGCCGCTCGTGGCGTTCTGCTGGGAAGCCATGACGACCGCAGCCGCGACGACCGGGCCGGCTGGCGCGCGCGGGGGGTACGTGTGGCCGAGTTTCCCGAAACCCTCGAGGCGGCGGAGGCCGCAAAAGCCGACGGAGACCCCGTCGTCCTCGGCGCTCCCAATTTGGTGCGCGGCGGATCGCACAAGGGCAATGTCTCCGCGCTCGATCTGGTGGCGATGGGCCTTTGCGACGCCTTGGCCTCGGATTACCACTACCCGTCGACGCGAAGAGCTGCGTTCCTTCTGGCGGATGCTGGCGTTTTGCCGTTCGAAGGCGCTTGGGGACTGATCGCGGACGGCCCGGCCCGGATGCTCGGCCTAAAAGACCGTGGCCGGCTGGAGCCCGGAATGCGCGCCGACGTCGTTGTGCTCGACGAGGTCAGCCGCGATATCTGCGCCACCTTCGCCGGGGGGCAGGTCACCTACATGAAAGGCGACGTGGCGGCGCGTTTTCTGGCCCGCTAGTTCGCCTCGCCGACTGTTGATTAGTTGCTGTGGCCCCCGCCGGTGGGCATCCGCGTAAGGTCGACCGGAACTTCGATCTCCATCTTGCCGGCCGTTTCGAACATGAGCGTCAGCGGGACCGTGTTTCCCTGTTCGAATGGATTGGTCAGCCCCATGAACATCACGTGGTCCCCGCCGCGCGACATGGCGATCCGCCCGCCTTCGGGCAAGGCAAAGCCCTCTTCGACATGGCGCATTTTCATGATGCCGTCTTCCTCGATATGCGTGTGCAATTCGACCCGGGCGGCCGCGGGTGAGGCGACACCGACCAGCCGATCCGAAGGTCCGCTGTTTTCGATCACGAGAAATGCCGCACCGGTTTTTGCTGCGGGTGAGGCGGACCGCGCATAGGCATCAGTCACGGTTATATCACCGGCCAGAGCGGCGGTGGCGGACACGGAAAGGGCGGTGAGGGCGACAATCGCCCGGAGTTTCGTGAACATGCTTCTGTCCTGTCGTAGATGTGATTTGGGAATATCGGAATGTGACTCACTCTTCGACAGGCGGCGCGCGGGCGCGGGAAAAGAAAAGGATGTTACCCTCCGGCAGAGGCTTTCGGGCGTTCATCCTGACGATGCAGGGATGAGCAAGTCGGCGTGGTAACTCCACCTTGCCTGGCAAGCTTGCCTCGAAAAGCCCTGTGGCGCAGTCGGGGCAGACATGCACCGCGTCCATCGGCACACCGTCCTCGTCCACCAGGACCCGCACCGGCCCGTCGCCCGTGCACACGACCATACTGCCCGATGGACCGGGGGCGGTGCGTGCGATCGCCATGCTCTGACCGGTGACGATCAGAAGGAGCGAAACGATCAATGCAAACGTGGGACGCAGCCAAGCCATGGGATCGGTATAATCAGGCACGGAATTGCGGACATCGCGACAAAACGCAACAGCCCCGCCGGTTCGGGCGAGGCTGTGAAACGGGGCGCGAAACGAAAGGATCAGGCGGTTGCGGCCTGCGCCTTCATGATTTCCTTCTTCACTTTCAGCGCATTCGCCGAGAGCTCGGAATCCTTGGCTTTCGCAAGGTAGCCGTCCAGCCCGCCACGGTGATCCACCGAACGCAGCGCAGCTGCTGTAATGCGCAGCTTGATGCCACGGTTCAGCGTTTCCGACTGCAGCGTCACGTCGTTCAGATTCGGCAGGTAGCGACGCTTGGTCTTGTTGTTGGCGTGGCTGGAGTTGTTGCCAACCATCGGCCCTTTTCCGGTCAGTTCGCAGCGGCGCGACATTGGTTCATTCCTCGTCCTGGGCGGGGCGCGGTCTGGCCCCTCTCAATACAAACGGGCACCGCCATAGGCCGTGCCCCGAAATCCGTTTGCGGTCTTTACGGCGTCAGGTGCAGGGCGTCAAGGGATTCGCACCCGAAAAGATGGGTGTACAAGAGGTGCTTTTCGCGCTCGACTTGGGCAGAGACGGCCAGCGATGGCGCGAAAAGACGGAAAGGAACATGCCGATGCGGATATTCAAGGCGGCAACGCGGCAATCCAAGCTGGCGAATGCCGATTATTTCACGGGCCGCGTCTGGCAGGAGCCCGTGGTTGAAGCCGAAGCGCCGGCACGCTTGCGTGCGCTTCGCGTGACATTCGAACCCGGCGCGCGCACAGCGTGGCACACCCATCCCTTGGGACAGACTTTGCACGTACTTTGGGGAACTGGTCTTGTGGCCTTGCGCGGTCAGGCGCCGCAGACCATTGGCGCCGGCGACACCGTCTGGATCCCGCCGGGCGAGGAGCATTGGCACGGTGCGGGTCCTGATACGCAGATGTGTCATCTCGCCATGCAGGAGGCCGATGAGGCCGGTCGCGTCGCCGACTGGTTGGAGCAAGTCTCGGAGACCGACTACTCCGGCTAGTCCAAGCCGCGTTCCGGAATGGGAGGAAAAGATGAAAACGATCAGAACCATCACATGGGCCGCGTGCTTTGTTAGCGGCGCGTTTCTTTCCGGGTTTGTCAGCGCGGACGATCAGGTATCCGGCAAGATCGGCGCCGGCAAGCCCGAGGATATTTTCCTTGAAATCACACGTGCGGCCGATGGCGGCGTGGCTTTGTCGCAGACTGAACTTCGGCTGGCGCTTGGCGGGTATTATCGGCTCAACGTGGTCTGCCCAGAAGATGTGAAGCCCGAAACCGGGTTCCATTTCGAAGCGCCGGAGCTATTGGCGAACGCCGAGAGCGAGATGGAGTTCTACATGCAGGGCCTGAGCTTCCGCGCGATCCAATGCGATGGAAAAGGCAGCGCAAGGTTCAGCTTTCATCCCATGCGTAAGGGCAGCTACTCTTTCGTTGCACGCGATCATGCGGAGCCGCCGAAAGAGACTCGTGGCACGATCATTGTCGACTGACGCGTTGGGCTATCCTGGCGTCCGGGATCTCGCCCGAGATCTCTAGAATGAGTTTGCGCCGGATCGCCCGCGCGAGGTCATTCTCGTCGGCGGCAGCCACGACAAAGGCGCCCGGCCCGCCGATGATGCGGTCCGCATAAATCTTGTCGAGATCCGGAAACCGCGCAAAACTGTCGCAAAAGCGGCAAAGGATCGGCAGCGCGTTGATCGTTATACCGGCCGCCACGACAGCGTCGCGAGCCTGCTCTATCGGAGGACCGGAGAAGTTATTCGGGCTGTCGCCTGAAAAGTCGATGACCTTGCGCCAACCTTCGTAGCCATTCGTCTCAATCAATCGCTTGCCATCAAGCAGCGCCCCGCCGATGGCATTATTTCCGTAGGCCTGACGCGGTGGCACCAATAGCGCCTGCGCGAAGACCGCTGCACTTTCAGCCCCGTCGATGAGGTGCCAGTCAACCACAGGTGCAGTATGCGCGGCCCATTCAACATAGGTCACGGCGATGACGCCGTAGGCTGTGTTCTCGATCGCCCATAGCACATCGGGGTGCGTGATCGCGGCGGCGTACCCCTCACGCTGGAACCGGATTTCCTCGTCCGAAATGGAACCGGACGCGTCGGCGAGCAATACAAGCTCAAGCTCCACCATTTCCGCTGCGGCGGCTTTGGTGACCGTTAGCAAAGCCAGAACGAGAATCAGACAGCGCATCCCAGCATTCTACCCCGATTCGGTACTACTCTCGGCAGGCTCTAACCGCGACCATGCGGCGCAGACAGGTCGAGCGCCGGACCTATCGGGATAATCCTGTTCGGACTCACCATGTCGTGGCTGTAGTGGTAATGTCGCGTGATGTGGTCGAAATTCACCGTCTCTGCCACACCCGGGCATTGGTAGAGCTCGCGCAGGTAGCCCCAAAGGTTGGGAAAATCCACAACCCTCGCGCGGTTGCATTTGAAATGCCCGTGATAAACCGTGTCGAAACGGATCAACGTGGTGAACAGCCGCCAGTCGGCTTCGGTCAACCTGTCGCCCATGAGATACCGACGCTCGTTCAGCCGAACCTCCAGCCAGTTCATCGTCTCGAAAAGCGGTTGAACCGCTTTGTCGTAAGCCGCCTGGCTTGTCGCGAAGCCGGCCTTGTAGACCCCGTTGTTGAGGGTCTCGTAGATGCGCGCGTTGACTGGCTCGATTGCGTCACGCATCGCCTCCGGCCAGTAATCATCGGTATTTCCGGTCATCTCATCGAAGGCGGAATTGAACATGCGGATGATTTCCGCGGATTCATTTGACACGATGGTTTCGCGCTTGATGTCCCACAGGATCGGCACGGTCACACGACCGGATATCTTGGGATCTGCCTTGAGGTAGATATCCCGGGCAAAGGGGAACCCGTACAGCCGGTCTCCGGTCGCGCCCGGATAGCTGTCATCAAACGTCCATCCGTCGCCCAGCATGTCGGGGTGCACGACCGAGACGTCGATATGATCCTCCAGCCCCTTGAGCTTTCGGAATACGAGCGCGCGATGGGCCCAGGGGCAGGCAAGGGCCACATAAAGGTGATAGCGCCCGCTTTCGGCGGGAAACCCGCCTTCGCCGGATGGCCCGGGTGCGCCATCGGACGTGATCCAGTTGCGGAATTTCGTGGTGGAGCGCTGAAACTCGCCGCCGGTACTGTCCGTGTCGTACCAGTCGTCGTGCCAGACGCCGTCGATGAGTTGGCCCATGGATAATCTCCTTCGGCCATTAACATGACGCGATCCGCTCGGGTTCCAAGGCAAAGGCGATGTGCGCGCGTGCACATGTCGCAATCGCTGGCCGGGGCGGCGATTCTCCGTTTGCGCAGTTCAGGCGCCATGCCTATAGAGGCAGGGACGATGCCCCTCAGGGGCCGGAAAGGTGCAGGATGGCGGGCCGACCCAAACAGGGGGTCGCGTATCTCTGGATCGTCGGGCGATCGCCATGTGCGGCGGTTCCTGCCGGCGGCCTGACCGGTTGCAAAAGGAAAGGAACGCCGCATGAGACTGATCCTGTGCTTTGCCATGATCCTGCCCGGGGCCGCCACGGCCCATCCCGGTCACCTCGCCGAAGTGGCCGGCCATGGCCACTGGCTTGGGGCGGCAGCCATCGGGGCGGCGATCGCGATCGGCCTGTGGGCCAAGGCGCGTGGACGCAAGACCGCCGAAACCGAGGCCGAGGATGCGACCGAAGACGAACCACAGGAGGCTTGAGGCCATGGTCAAGACCGGTGTGATGATCTGCGGGCATGGCTCGCGCAGTCAGGCGGCAGTGGACGAATTCTCGACGCTGGCCGACAAGCTGCCCGCCTATCTGCCGCCGGAGTGGGAGATGGAGTACGGGTATCTCGAATTCGCCAACCCGGTGATCCGCGACGGTCTGGACAGGCTGCGGGAGAAAGGATGTGATCGCATTCTGGCGGTGCCGGGCATGCTTTTTGCGGCAATGCACTCAAAGAATGACATCCCTACGGTGCTGAACACCTACGCGGAAACGCATGGCGTCGAGGTCAGCTATGGCCGCGAGCTGGGCGTCGACCCCAAGATGATCGCCGCAGCCGGCGCGCGCGTGGCAGAGGCCGTGGAGCGGGCCAACGCAGAGCGGGGCGAGGTGTCGCTGCATGATACGTGCCTGGTGGTGATCGGGCGCGGCGCGTCCGACCCCGACGCCAATGGCAACGTCGCCAAGATCGCCCGCATCCTCTGGGAAGGCATGGGCTTTGGTTGGGGCGCGGTGGGCTATTCCGGCGTGACCTTTCCGCTTGTCGAACCCTGCCTCAGCCACGTCTCGAAGCTCGGCTATAAGCGCATCGTTGTTTTTCCCTACTTCCTGTTTTCCGGCATTCTGATCGACCGGATCTACGGCTTTACGGATCAGGTCGCCGCAGAGCATCCCTATATCGAGTTCGTAAAGGCAGGCTATCTTGGCGATCATCCCAAAGTGCTTGAAACCTTCGCGGAACGGGTCCGCGAACAGGCCGGCGCAAACCCGCCGCCGAATTGTGGCACATGTCCTTACCGAGCGCAGGTTCTCGCGATAGAGGGGGGCAATCCCATCGAGATCCCGGCCGCCGCCCGCAAGGGTCACCCGGCGTTTGGCGACGTGCCGCCACCCACCTGCGTGCTGTGCAAATACCGAACCGCGGTCCTGGGCTTCGAGGCGGAAGTGGGCGCGGTGCAAGAAAGCCATCATCACCACGTGGAGGGACAGGGCGCATCGGCTCCGGGCTCTAACGTGGCAGACTGCACACTTTGCGGCACCTTCTGTACAGGTTTGTGCCGGCTCGAGGCAGCAGGGCACGCGCATCATCACCATCATCACCACCACGGTCACGATCACGATCATCATGACCACCATCATCATCACGCGACCTATCCACACGCCGACCATCCTCTTGGCCCCGAGAGTGCCCGCAAGGGCAAGGCCTGACAGGTTCGTGGTGATAGCACCAGAACCGGAGGAACAAGCCGCCGGCCCTGCAAACAAAGGCCCGAATTTTGCGCCCCTATGAAAAAGACCCTGCCGCGATCTACGCCGAGAGCTTCGCCACCGTGCGGCGCGAGGCGCGGCTCGATAGATTCGGTCCGGGGATGGAAGATCTGGCGATCCGACTGATCCACGCCTGCGGTATGGTCGAGGTGGCCGACCGGGTGGCATTTTCCGACAATGCCTTTTCGGCCGGGCAGAGCGCCCTTCAAGCTGGTGCCCCGGTACTATGCGATTGCGAAATGGTCGGCGCGGGGGTCATCCGCCGCTACCTGCCGCGCGGCAACGATGTGATCGTCACGCTGAATGACGACCGGGTCCCGGATCTTGCCAGAAAGATTGGCAACACTCGCTCCGCTGCTGCGGTCGAACTTTGGGCCGATCGGCTGGCCGGTGCGGTCGTGGCCATCGGCAATGCGCCCACGGCGCTGTTTCACTTATTGGAATTGATCGAGAGCGGTGCGCCCAAACCTGCGGTGATCCTTGGGTTTCCGGTGGGCTTCGTCGGTGCGGCGGAAAGCAAAGCCGAATTGGCCGAACGTCCGCGTGGCTGCGAATTCGTGGCGCTGCGAGGTCGTCGCGGCGGATCGGCTATGGCGTCGGCGGCGGTCAACGCGCTGGCGGCCGGTATCCCGGAGGGTCGGGCATGAGGCGCGAAACTCTTCCCGAAAGAATTGACATGACTTTTTCGAGAAGCCGCGGTGACGCGTATGTCTGACCCTTGGCTGCATATCGTCGGGATCGGTGAGGATGGCATGGCCGGACTCTTGCCCGCGACGCGTGCCGTCGTGGAGGCTGCGGAAGTCATCATCGGTGGAGACCGGCATCACCGCTTGTCGGAGGCTGTTACAGCAGATCGCGTCGCCTGGCCCAGCCCGTTTGACGCGCTGATCGACACTCTTAAAGGCTATAAGGGACGCCGGGTTGTCGTGTTGGCCACCGGCGATCCACTGTGGTTTTCCGTGGGAGCGCGGATCGGGCGAGCGCTTGACCCGTCCGAGATCGTCTATCACCCGCAGCTATCGGCCTTTCAGCTGGCTGCGGCGCGCATGGGATGGTCCTTGCCGGATGTCGAAACCCTGACGGTACACGGTCGTCCCGTCGAACAGATGATCGCCTTTATCCAGCCGGACGCGCGGCTTTTGATTCTGACCACGGGCGCCGAGACGCCTGCGCGGATCGCGCGCTTCCTGACCGAACGCGGCTTCGGTGCTTCTAGGATGACCGTGCTGGCCGCGATGGGCGGCAAGGACGAAGCGCGGATTGACGGCGTTGCGGAAAGCTGGGACGCCCAGGTTCCCGCCTTCAACACGCTTGCGGTGAAATGCGTTGCCGCACCGGATGCCGCGCTCCTGCCAAGAGTGCCGGGCTTGGCAGACGCGCTTTTTCAGCATGACGGCACCATGACCAAACAGGAGGTGCGTGCGGCCACTCTGGCGAAGCTCATGCCCATGCGCGGAGCGCTTTTGTGGGATATCGGCACCGGGTGCGGGTCTGTCGCGGTGGAGTGGATGCGCGCCGCACGCTATGCCCGCGCCGTCGGGATCGAGCCGCGAGATGACCGTCGCGCGATGGCAGCGCAAAACGCGCTGGCGCTTGGCACGCCAAAGCTTGAACTGATCGAGGGTCGCGTGCCCGAGGCACTGAACGGACTGGAACCACCCGATGCCGTCTTCATCGGCGGAGGACTGAGCGTTGAGGTCTTTGACGCCGCGTGGGCCGCGCTGCGCCCGCTCGGGCGGCTTGTGGCCAATGCCGTCACGCTCGAAAGCGAGGCGGTGCTTATTGACCTGCACAAGTATCACGGCGGGCAGTTGATCAAATTGCAAGTCAACCGCGCCGAGCCAGTAGGCGCAATGACCGGTTGGCGACCCCTGATGCCCGTCACACAGTGGAGCCTGGTAAAGCGATGAGCGGTCAGGGAGCGATGAAAGGCGGGGCGCACCATGGCCCGTAACGGCGCCGGCAAGCTTTGGGGCGTAGGGCTGGGACCCGGGGATCCGGATCTGATGACCCTGCGTGCGCATCGGCTGATTTCAAGAGCAGAGGTTCTGGCCTATCCGGCGCTGGCCGGGGCCGCAAGCTTTGCCCGCTCCATCGCGGCGGACGCGATCGCCCCGGAAGCGCGCGAAATCGTGATGGACGTGCCCATGACCACCGCACGCGATCCGGCGCAGGCGGCCTATGACCGTGGTGCGACGGAAATCGCCGCAACGCTGGAGGCAGGCCAGGACGTGGTCTGCCTGTGCGAAGGCGATCCGTTTTTCTATGGCTCCTTCATGTACCTTTTCGCGCGGCTTTCAGACCGCTTCGAGGTTGAGGTTGTGCCGGGCGTGACCTCGATCGCGGCATGCGCTGCTAGGGCGGGCCGCCCGCTTGTTGCGCGCAACGAACGGCTGACCGTGCTGCCGGGCCCGCTACCAGAGGACGAACTGCGCTTTCGGATCGAGGGCGCCGAGGCCGTGGCGATCATGAAAGTGGGCCGCCACCTGCCCAAGATTCGTGGCGTCATAGACCGGCTTGGTCTGACCGACCGCGCTGTTTATGTCGAACGCGCCAGCCTTCCCGACGAGGTCGTGTGCCCTCTGGCCGACGCACCGGAGAAGGCACCGTACTTCTCGATGATTTTGCTGACGAAAGGGGCCGATCCATGGCTGTGACACCGGTTGTTCTGGCGCTGAGCCGTTCTGGCGAGACGGTGGCCCACCGCGTTGCCGCGTGCCTGGGCGCGCAGGTTCACGGACGCGCAGGACGCGTAGAGCGTTCGGATGCAGTTTTCGACAATGCGCTCGATCACGCACGCGATCTCTTTGCCGCCGGTACACCGGTGGTAGGCATCTGCGCCAGCGGGATCCTCATTCGCGCGGTCGCGCCACTTTTGGCAAACAAAAAGACCGAACCGCCGGTCGTGTCGGTCAGCGATGACGGCGCGGTGGTGGTGCCGCTTTTAGGGGGGCATCGCGGCGCGAACCGCCTTGCGGCGCGCATTGCCGAGGGTCTCGGTGCGACAGCGGCCATCACGACGGCGGGCGACGTGGCGATGGGCGTGGCGCTCGATGAGCCACCTGCGGGTTGGCGTCTGACCGGTGGTGAGGCGGCGAAGTCGATTATGGCAGGGCTGCTTTCGGGAGAGCGCTACGTGTTGCGGGGACGCGCCGATTGGCTTGCAGAGCTTGAAGAAATGGACAACGTCTCTGTCGAGCCTGGTGCCGACGGGCGCGTCACTCTGATCCCCGAGGCCGGGGGCGAGGCGTTGATCTGGACGCCGCAGACCGATGTGCTCGGGCTGGGGTGCGCGCGTGACACCGCGCCGGAGGCAATGCTGGAGCATGTCTTTGAAACCTTCCAGAAAGAAGGCGTGGATCCTTTGGCAATTGCCTGCATCGCGACACTAGACCTCAAAGCTGATGAACCGGCCATGCATGCTCTGGCGCGCGAGTTGGACGTGCCGATCCGGTTCTTTGACGCAGCCGAACTAGAGGCGCAGGCGGACCGGCTGGCCAATCCTTCGGAGGTCGTGTTCGCCGAGGTGGGCTGTCACGGTGTCGCCGAGGGCGCGGCACTGGCGGCGGCTGGTCCGAAGGCGGTTCTGGACGTGCAGAAGCGCAAATCTTCGGACTGTACCTGCGCATTGGCGCGGGCCGAGGCGCCAGTGACACATCTGCCGGGCCGGGCGCGCGGTCGGCTGTCGGTCGTGGGTATCGGCCCGGGGCAGGCCAGCTGGCGCACACCAGAGGTAAGCCGCCTTGTCGCCGAGGCCGAGGAACTGGTGGGCTATGGACTATATATCGACTTGCTCGGTCCGCTTGCGAGCGGCAAAAAGCGGAGCGATTTTCCTCTGGGAGGTGAAGAGGCGCGCTGCCGCTACGCGCTGGAGCGCGCAGGCGAGGGACGCAACGTAGCGCTCGTTTGCTCGGGTGATGCCGGGATCTACGCCATGGGCGCGCTTGTCTTCGAACTGCTCGACCGCGGCCCCGAGGCTGGAGGCGTGAGTGATGCGGCGCGCCGTACAGAGGTGATTTGCAGTCCGGGCGTCAGCGCGCTGCAGGGGGCCGCAGCGCGCGCGGGCGCGCCGCTCGGGCATGATTTCTGCACCATCTCGCTGAGCGATCTGCTGACGCCGCGGGCGGATATCCTGAGGCGTCTGCAGGCGGCCGCCGAGGGCGACTTCGTAATCGCGTTCTATAACCCGGTCAGCAAGACGCGGCGCACACTTCTGGCAGAGGCGCGGGCGATCTTGCTGCGTCACAGACCGGCAGATACGCCGGTGATGCTTGCCAGCAATCTGGGCCGTCCCGAGGAAAATCTGCGATATCGCCGGCTTGACGCGTTAGAGGTCGATGAGGTGGATATGCTGACGGTGGTTCTAGTGGGATCCAGTAACACCCGGCTTGCACGGCTGGGAGAGGGGCCGCGGATGTTCACGCCGCGCGGGTATGCGCGCAAAATCGACGGGGACCTGGCACATGGGCGGGGATGACGCGCGACGCTCTTTGCGCGGTGGCGCAAATTCGCCCCGCCCGCCCTCCCACAGGTCCGAAATGAGGCCGAAAGATTTTCGTTTCAGGCGCTGGATCGGACTAGGGCAAACAAGAACGGCCAAGGGGAACTCGGCATGACGGTCTATTTTATTGGCGCGGGTCCTGGCGATCCAGAGCTTCTGACGTTGAAGGCGGCGCGGCTGATAGGGCGCTGTCCTGTCTGTCTTTATGCCGGAAGCTTGGTTACATCCGAAGTGGTTGCGCTTGCGCCCGAAGGGTCGCATGTACGCGACACCGCACCGATGACGCTGGACGAAACCCATGCAGAGATCGTTGCAGCCCATGAACGTGGCGAGGATGTGGCGCGTGTGCATTCCGGCGACCCGTCGCTTTACGGGGCGATCGCAGAGCAGATCCGGCGGCTGCAGGCGGCGGGTATTGGTTTCGAGATCGTGCCGGGAGTTCCAGCCTATGCGGCAGCCGCGGCGGCTCTCGGGCAGGAACTGACCGTGCCCGAGGTGGCGCAATCCATCGTACTGACACGAATGGCGATGAAATCGACATCGATGCCGGAAGGCGAGACACTGGAGAATTTCGCACGTACCGGGACGACCCTGGCCATTCATCTCGGTATCCGGGCCCTGCGCGAGATCGAGCGGGTTCTGGTACCGTATTACGGATCGGAGTGTCCGGTGGTTGTGGCCTACCGGGTCGGCTGGCCGGATCAGACGTTCCTGCGCGGCACACTTGGTGATATCCGCGAGAAAGTCCGCGCGGCCAAGATCACACGCACGGCGCTGATCCTGGTCGGGCCTGTGCTCGGAGAGATTGGCGAAATCACGGAAAGCGCGCTTTACGATTCGGCGAAGCCGCATGTGCTTCGGCCAAAGGCGACGGCGCGCTGATATTGCGCTGCGGCGGATAATTGTTGCGCTGCAGCGGGGATTTTTACGTGACTGTCATGACTTAGACCTAAATGATCGCCCATCGGAAACGAGTCGCTGGGGGCGGTTATGACCACGTATTTGCCGAAAGAGGTGCAGGATGGGCTGGATGCGGCTCGGCTGCAGGCCAAGCGCCGCAAAAGCCGTTTGCGCGTGGAGACCGGCGCGCAGAGCTTCGCGGTGCTGCGTTCCTGGGAGGGCGGCTTTGCCCTTCCCTCGGATGGTGGCCCGCATCTGCGGGGCCTTGTGGATCTTTACGACGGCACGCGCCATCTGTCGCGCTGCCTGATCGTGGCCTCCGAGGAAGAGGCCGGAGAACGCCGCTACGATTTGAAGCTGGTCAACCAGACGGGCGGAAGTCAGCCGGTGGATTTCGAGCGCTTAGAAGACCTGCCGGTCGCCCTGATTGGACGGGTCTGACGCAGGTTACTGCAGATCGCTGAACGCATCCTGGAGCCGGGAAATCGCTGTGTTTATCCGGGCGCGCGTCGTGCCAATGTTGAAGCGCAGGAACATCTCACCCCCGCTGCCGAATTCGTCACCCACGGACGGTGCGATACGCGCGTCGTTTCTTACCCGGCGCAGGATCTCGGACATCTCCATGCCGGTATTCGTGAAGTCGACCCACGCGAGATAGGTTGCCTGCATCGGCATTGGGCGCAGGCCCGGAATCTGGGCCACGGCGTCGAGAAACGCCGAGCGGTTGCCATCCAGATAGCGCGTCAACTGGTCCACCCATTCCGCGCCACGCGGGCTGTAGGCCGCACACGTCAGAACGCAACCAAGAAGATTAGCCTGAAGATTCAGGGCCTTGAGCGCATGCCCAAACCGCTGTCTGAGGTCCGCGCCGGGGACGGTCACTGTGCCAAGGCGCGACCCCGCGGTGTTGAAGGTCTTTGAGGATGAGGTCAGCATGACCAGCCGTTCCGCAACTTCGGGGGCGGCAACGGGCATCGGCACATGGGTCTGGCCGGGGAAGGTCAGGTCGTGGTGGATCTCGTCTGAGACCAGGATCAGGTCGTGACGGATACAGAAAGCGGCGAGGGCTTTTTGCTCCTCGACCGTCCAGACCCGGCCCGCCGGGTTGTGCGGTGAGCAGAAGAGCAGCATTTTTTCCTTGCCAGACAAAGACTTGCCAAGGGCATCGAGATCCATCCGGTAAAGGCCATCCGCATCTATTACGAGCGGGCTTTCTTTCACCACGCGGTCGGCGTTGACGATCTTCTTGGTGAACTCGTGATAGACCGGCGTGAAGATGATCACCTCGTCGCCGGGGTCGGTAAATGTCTGAATACAAATGGCAATCGCGTTTCCAAGACCGGCGGTGGAGAACATATGGCGGGGGTCGGGAGACCAGCCGTGGCGGGTTTCCATCCACCATGCGACGGCGTCCTTCATCTCGGGCTCGCCGGTGAAGTATCCGTAATTCGCCTTTTCAATCAGGCTCTTGGTGGCCTCTTGCAGGACATCCGGGGCCTCGAAATCCATGTCGGCCACCCACATGGGGATGCCGTCGGAGGCAGGAACACCGAAGGCGGGCTCCATCAAGTCCCATTTTGTACAATTTGTGCCAACTCTTTCGATGGGTTTGTCGAAATTGTACAAAACTGTCATGCGGTCCTCCGGCTGCAACCTGAGGCGGAAGCTAGCGGAAAGCGGGGCGGGTGCAAGGGCGTTGCGCCGCGCCGGACGATCGCCTAAATGACCACCCATGAAACGGCCCATCCTGATCCATCCCGACCCACGCCTGAAAAAGGTCTGCGATCCCGTCGCCGATCTGAGCGACGAACTGCGCGCGCTGGCCGAGGATATGCTGGAGACGATGTACGACGCGCCCGGCATTGGGCTAGCCGCGCCGCAGGTTGGCGACCTCAACCGGCTGATCGTCATGGACTGCGCCAAGGACGAAGGCGCCGAGCCGCGCCCAATGGTCCTGTTCAATCCCGAGATCGTGGCGTCCTCGGACGAGAGCAACGTCTATGAGGAGGGCTGTTTGTCGATCCCCGAGGAGTTCGCGGAAGTGACCCGGCCCAAGGTGGTCGACGTGCGCTGGATCGGTCTTGACGGCGAGGAGCACGGCGAGACCTTCGACGGGCTTTGGGCGACCTGCGTGCAGCACGAGATCGACCACCTGAACGGCAAGCTTTTCATCGACTACCTGGGTCCGATGAAACGGCAGATGATCACGCGGCGGATGCAGAAGCGCAAGCGCGAGATGGCGCGCGGATAATGGCGGTGCGGCCTTGCCTGCCTTGGCCGGACAAGCGTCTGCGGACGCCGGCGGCGCAGGTCGAGGCGATCACCGACGAGATCCGCGCCACTTGGGACGACATGATCGACACGATGGAGGCGATGCCCGGCGTGGGTCTCGCCGCGCCGCAGATCGGCGTGATGCAGAGGCTGGCTGTGGTCGATGCCTCGGACGAACGCGGCAAGGCGGTGAGGATGGCGAACCCGGAAGTGCTGCATGCCTCGGTCGAGATGCGCGACCACGAGGAGGCGAGCCCGAACCTTCCCGGGGTCTATGCCAAGATCAGCCGGCCCCGCGCCGTCACGGTGCGGTTTCTCAACGAGGCTGGCGAGATGGAGGAGCGCGATTTCGTCGGGCTCTGGGCCACCAGCGTGCAGCACCAGATCGACCACCTGGCGGGAAAGATGTATTTCGACCGTCTGAGCAAGGTGAAACGCGACATGCTGATCCGGCGGGCGAAGAAGCTGCGCTGAAGCCTGGGCCTTACGGACGGTTCGGATCAATCGGGTAGGTGGACGTTCCCGTCGTCGTCGAGCTGGAACATAGGGTTCCATGCGACTTCCCACAGATGACCATCGGGATCATGAAAATATCCTGAATAGCCGCCCCAGCTTGCCTCGGTCGCGGGTTTGACGATCTCGGCGCCGAGTTCTGCCACCTTTGCCAGAACCGTGTCGACCTCGGGTTTTGTGCGGGTGTTGTGGGCAAGCGAGATGCCGGAAAATCCACTGCCATCTTCCGAGATACCCGCGTCCTTCGCCAGATCGGAACGCGGGAAGAGCGAGATCGCGCAGCCGCCGCATTGAAAGAAGCTGACGCCCTTTGCGTCCCGGACGGACCGCCGCCAGCCGAGGCTTTCGTAAAAGGCCGTGCTGCGCGGCAGGTCGCGCACGCCGAGCGTGATGAGAGTGAACCGCTGTTCCATATGCGAGGCTTAGCATGCTGCGCCCGGCCTTGGGTGGAAATCGATTCACCGTCCGTGGAAAATGCTCTAGGACCGGGGCAACAACGAACGTGAGGGCAGCGATGCGGGTCATCTTCATGGGGACACCGGAGTTTTCCGTGCCGGTGCTGGAGGCGCTGGTTGAAACCGGACACGAGGTGGCCGCGGTCTACTGTCAGCCGTCGCGCCCTGCGGGACGGGGCAAGAAGCATCGCCCAAGCCCCGTGCAGGCGCGGGCCGAAGAGCTGGGCCTTTCGGTGCGGCATCCGGAGTCGCTAAAGGGCGAGGCGGAGCAGGCGGAGTTTGCCGCGCTTGAGGCGGATGTGGCGGTGGTGGTGGCCTACGGTCTGATCCTGCCGCAGGCGATACTGGATGCGCCCAAACACGGGTGCCTCAACATTCATGCCAGCCTTTTGCCGCGCTGGCGCGGGGCGGCGCCCATTCACCGCGCGATCATGGCCCGGGATGACAAGACCGGCGTGTGCATCATGCAGATGGAGGCGGGGCTGGATACCGGGCCGGTACTTTTGCGGCGCGAGACCGAGATCGGCCCGGAAGAAACCACCGGCGCGCTGCATGACCGGCTGTCGCGCATGGGCGCCTCGGCGATCATCGACGCGCTGGCCCGGCTGGACAAGCTGGTGCCCGAGGCGCAACCCGAGACCGGTGTGATCTACGCCGAGAAGATCGACAAGGCCGAGGCGCGCATCGACTGGAACAGGCCCGCCGAGGAGGTCGACGCGCATATCCGGGGGCTGTCGCCTTTTCCTGGCGCGTGGTGCGAGGCGGGCGATATCCGGTTGAAGCTTTTGGCGTCATCCCTTGCCGAGGGGGCGGGCGCGCCGGGCGAGATCATCGCGCCGCCGCTTACCGTGGCCTGCGGACAATCGGCTGTGCGCATCCTGATGGCGCAGCGTCCGGGCAGGGGCCCGATGCCGGCGGACGAACTGGCGCGCGGGATGGCATTGCCTGCCCGTCTGACGTGACCGACGCCTAACCGGCGCAGCCTAAATATCTGAAAAAAAGCCCCCTTCATGTGGTAGACTGCCGGGGTGCCAGGCGAGTTTTTTCTTTGGTTGAATTTGAAAATCGGAGGGGAAATGAAACATCATCATATTGCATATGTCGTGTTGTCGGCGGGCCTTATGGCGCCTGCGGCTCTGGCGGACACAGCCAGTGAGATTGCCGCCCGCAGCGCCACCTTCGAGGCGGCGTTCAACAGCGGGGACGCTGCGGGGGTTGCGGCGCATTACACGGAAGACGCGGTTATTCTTGCCCCTGACACGGACCGGATCGATGGCCGCGAAGCGATCGCCGGCCTTTGGCAGGCCTTTATAGATGCCGGGGTTGTCGACCTTGACCTGGTGACCACCGAGATTGAAGCGATGGGCGAGACCGCCAACGAGATTGGCGCATATACCCTGAAGGCGCCTGACGGTAACGGCGGTATGGTCGAGGCGGCAGGAAAGTACATCGTGATCTGGCGACGTGGTGCGGATGACCAGTGGTACCTGGATTGGGATATCTGGAATTCCAACCCCTGACGTCGCGCGTGCCGATCGATTAGCTCTTGCACCGGGTGCGCCGCGGCGCGCAGGATGAGCGGGAGTTTTTGCGCGGGCTGCCCTTGTCGCCCGGTATGCGGTTCGGGGAAATGTAAGATATGTTCCTGCAACTATTCGGCACGGTCGTGATCGCCGGGATCGTGGGCTATGCCAGTGAGCGCAGCGGATTTACCCATAACGGGTATATCCCGTCGATCATCATCTGCGTAGGCGGTGCGTTCCTGTTTTACTTCGTCCGGATCATGTTCGGTCTGCGGTTTGGCAGTCCGGGGCTTGATGCGATCGTGTCCTCGATCGGCGCGCTGATCATCGTGCCGACCCATTGGCGGAGGTGACGTGACCTACGCGATTTACTTGCTCATCATCGGGGCCGCGGCGGGGTTCATCGCCACCCGGCTGATGAACGTCCGCACCGGGATGTTGCAGACGATCCTGATCGGGATCGCGGGCGCGCTGATCGGCGGGCTGGTGCTGCGCCTGCTGCTGACGGCGATGGGGCTTCTGGGCGGTTTTGTGGGCGCGGTGCTGGGCGCGGTCGTCCTGATCTGGCTTTGGCAGATATACCAGGACCGCAAATAGGCCCGGTCAGCGGCGCGGCGGACGGGTCCGGTAGACCGGCAGCCGCCAGCCGAAGGCGAGCGAGCCCGCGCGCAGGATCCAGGTGAGCGCGGCGCAGGCGATGAGGGCCACCGGCGCGGGCTGACCTATCCCGAAAAGCAGCGCCGCCGCCAGCGCCCCGGCAAAGGCCGCCGAGACGTAGAGCTCTCCCTGGGTGAGCACCAGCGGCACCTCGTCGACCACCACGTCGCGCATCAGCCCGCCCATGCAGCCTGTCACCATGCCCATGATCACGATGATCGGGCCTGGCTGGCCCATGCTCATCGCCGCGCCGGCGCCGGCGGGCACCGCCACCGCCAGCGCGAGGCTGTCGAGCCATTGCAGCCAGCGATAGCGGCTTTCGGCAAGATGCGCGGTGAAGAAGATAAGGAGCGCCGCCGCGCAGGCGGTGAAAAGGAAGGATGGATTGCCGATCCAGAAGACCGGGTTGCGGTCGAGAAGCACATCGCGCAGCGTGCCGCCGCCCACCGCCGTCAGGCAGGCGAGAAAGGCAAAACCGACGATGTCGAGCTGGGCGCGCGAGGCCACCAGCGCGCCGGTCAGCGCAAAGACCAGCACCGAGGCGTGGTCGAGCAGATTGAGCAGCGTCATGCTGATTTGCCGGACTTGAAGGGCGCCATGCCCGCGCGGGCAAGCTCATCGGCGCGCTCGTTCTCGGGGTGGCCCGCGTGGCCCTTGACCCATTCCCAGGTGACGTCGTGGCGGGCCTGCGCGGCATCAAGGCGCTGCCAGAGTTCGACGTTCTTCACAGGCTTTTTGTTGGAGGTTTTCCAGCCGTTGCGTTTCCAGCCGTGGATCCATCCCGTCACGCCGTTCTTCACATAGGCGCTGTCGGTGACGATGGTGAGGTGCGAGGGCTTGGACAGGGTTTCGAGTGCCGCGATCGCGGCGAGAAGCTCCATCCGGTTGTTGGTGGTCTCGGCCTCGCCGCCGCTGAGCTCGCGTTCCTTGACGACGGTCTCACCCTCTTTGGCCTGCAAAAGCACCCCCCAGCCGCCGGGGCCGGGATTGCCGGAACAGGCGCCGTCGGTATAGGCGAAAAGCTCAGGCATCGGCGGGCTTTTCCGCGGTGATGGCGACCCAGGGGGCGAGTTTGCCGTCAAGCCCCTTGTCCGCGCCTGTGGTGGTGGCGACGGGTGTGAGACCCGCGTCGCTCAGAAGCTGGGAGAGGCCGGTCTCGGTCACGTAGGTATAGTGCCGGCCGAGATCGTCGCGATGCGCGCCTTCGCCGGTTTTCATCGCTACATGCAGCCGCCCGCCGGGTTTCAGGGCGTGCGCGAGGGCCGTTAAGTGGCGCGGCAGCGCCTGCGGCTCGGCATGCAGGAGCGAGAAATTGGCCCAGACGCCGTCATAGAGTGCGTCGCCGGTGATGTCGTCGAAGGTAGCCACCTGCGCCGTCACGCCGGGGTGACGGGCCGCGAGCGCGACCATTTCGGGGACCGCGTCCGTGGCGGTGACAGCCAGGCCCGCCTCGGCCATCGCCGCGGCGGCGTTGCCCGGGCCGCAGCCCAGATCGAGCACGGCGGCGCCTTGTGGCATAGCCTCGATAAAGGCGTGCAGCAGCGGATCCTCGGCGGCCTTACGCGTCAGATGCGCGTAATCCTCGGCTCGGGCGGCATAGACCGCGAGGGTGTTTTTGTCGCCGCTCATGACGCCAGAAGCGTGACGGTAAGGCATGTCACCACGATAGCGGTGATCATCAGGCGCAAATTCATCCACCAGCCCGGCGCAGCGCCGTCGCGCCAGAACATCCAGTCGAGCGCGAGGATGCCGGCAAAGCCGACGATCAGAAAGAGCGTCGCACGGTCAGAGCCGCCGCCCACAGTGAAGAACGTCCAGAGCGCCGGGATCACCGACAGCACATAGCCGGTGGTGGCGTTGCCGCCGGTCATCTTGGTGGCGAAGCCCCAGAGCACGCCGGACATGAAGCTGAGGATCACCGCGCCGTAAAAGATGCCCACATAAGGACCGATGAAGCGCGGGCCGATCGCCTGCGTCGTCAGGGCCGCGAGATCGGGGGAAAGCACGGTCAGCGCGCTCCAGATAAAGGGGAGCGTGCCGGCAAGGCCAAGGATCAGGGGCGTGCGGGGGATATTCATGCGGCGCGCTCCACCGCGAGGCGGGCGGCCAGACCGGCGAAGACCGCCGCGAAGCCGCGGCTGAGCCAGCGCATTGCGCGGCGCGAGGCCAGGAGCCTGTCGCGCGCGGCGGCGGCGAAGGCCCCGTAAAGGGCGAAGACCACGAAGGTCAGCGCCATAAAGATCGAGCCCAGTCCGATCATCTCGGCGGTGGCAGTGGCCGGGTCACCTGACAGGAAAGGCGGCAAAAGCGCCAGAAAGAAGAGCGAGAGCTTTGGGTTCAGGATGTTTATCAGCGCCCCGCGCCGGGCAATTCGGATCCCGGCCTCGGGCGACGGATCCGGGCGCAGGCTGAGCGCGCCGTCGGTTTGCAGCGCCTGCCAGGCCAGCCAGAGCAGATAGAGCACGCCTGCGATCTTCACGGCCTGAAAAAGCAGGGCCGAAGTGTGCAGAAGCGCCGCCAGACCCAGCGTGGCGGCAAGAAGATGCGGCACGATCCCGATTGTGCAGCCCAGCGCGGCCCAAAGGCTTGCACGGCGGCCGCGGCCCAGACCTATGGCCAGCGTGTAGATGACGCCGGTCCCCGGCGCGATGACGACGACAAGGGCGGTGAGAAGGAAATGCAGGCTCATCTTGTCCCATGTCCTGTTCGGGTCGGGCCTTAGAGGGGCCATAGCCGGGCCGGGCTGTCAAGCGGGCTTATTTGGTCATGCGCCCGCCCGGCATCTGACCGGGATCGGCGGTGGAGAGGACTGAGGCGTCCTCGCGGACGAGCCCCATGCGGGCGCAGACCGCCTCGGAGGCCGCATTGCCCGGCTCGATGCCGGTAAACACGCGGGTGAATCCGAAGCGCTGCGTGATATCGAGGAGCACCTCGGCGCCGACGCGCAGGGCGAGCCGCTGGCCGCGCCGGGTGGGATCGGTAGAAAGCATGCCCCACCAGCATTCGCCGCCGTCGCGGTCGGGGTGCAGATAGGCGGCGGCGCCCGCGCTGGCGACCGGGACGCCGGCGGCGTCGACCGCAACAAAGCCCGTTCCGGGCCGGGTGATCCCGCGCAGGACCGGGCCAGTGATGGGCAGCACGCCGCAGGCAAGCGAGACCTCGGCCAGTTTTTCGAGCGTGTCCGGCGGGCTGTCGGCGTCGATGCGGTGCAGGGTCAGATCATCGGGCAGGGGCACGTCGCGGCACCAGGCGCGCGCGGCCCGGATGGCCGCGGCCCCGCCCGACCAGCGGGCGTAGTGAGTGACGGAAAGACCTTCGTCCTCAAGCTGAGCACGCAAGCTGGGCATATCCTGATCAGGAATGCGTGCGATGCTGCCGACGCCTTGAAGCCGTGTCAGCGCCGTGACGAGGCCAAGCGTATCGCGTTCCGGCGCGGCAAGGCCCACGGCACGGCCATAATAGCTGAAGCGGGGATCGTCGCGCAGGATCCTAAAACACGCGTGGCCCCGGATCAGAAGCGCCTGTTGTGCAGCGCTTCCGAACACTTCCTCGGTCACAGGGCCAGCTCGGTCACGCCGGTTCGCGCAGAACGCGCGGCACCTTGAACTCGACGTTTTCCTGCGCGGTTTCGACCACGTCCACGGTGACGTCATAGCGGGCGCGGAAGGCGTCGATCACCTCGTTGATCAGCACTTCGGGGGCCGAGGCCCCGGCGGTGATGCCGATGGAGGAGATGCCGTTCAGCGCGCGCCAGTCGATATCGTCTGCGCGCTGCACAAGCTGGGCATAAGCGCAGCCGGCGCGCGCGCCGACCTCGACCAGTCGCTTGGAGTTGGAGGAGTTGGGCGCGCCTACCACCAGCATCGCGTCGGCCTTGGGCGCCATGGCCTTGACCGCCTCCTGCCGGTTGGTGGTGGCGTAGCAGATATCTTCCTTGTGCGGCCCGACGATGGCGGGAAAGCGCGCCTGAAGTGCTGCGACGATATCCGCCGTGTCATCGACCGAGAGAGTGGTTTGCGTCACGAAGGCAAGTTTCGCGGGGTCGCGGACCTCGACCGTGGCCACATCCTCGGGTGTTTCGACGAGCAGCACGTCGCCCGGAGGCAGCTGGCCCATCGTGCCGATCGTCTCGGGGTGGCCGGCATGGCCGATCATGATGATCTGAAGGCCGTTATTGGCGTGACGCTCGGCCTCGATATGGACCTTGGACACCAGCGGGCAGGTGGCGTCGACATAGACCATCTCGCGGCGGGCGGCCTCGGCCGGGACGGCCTTGGGCACGCCGTGGGCAGAGAAGATCACGGGCCGGTCGTCGGGGCAGTCTTCCAACTCCTCGACAAAGATCGCGCCCTTGGCGCGCAGATCGTCGACCACGTATTTGTTATGGACGATCTCGTGGCGCACATAGACCGGCGCCCCCCATTTACCGAGCGCCATCTCGACGATCTTGATGGCGCGGTCGACACCGGCGCAGAAGCCGCGTGGCGCGGCAAGATAGAGCGTGAGGGGCGGTTTGGTCATGGGCGTCTCTCCTGACCCCCAGAGGTACGCATTCGGGGCGGAGACGTCCAGAGGGCGCTGGGCCGAATTCTTCTGGGGCCGCGTGACAGGGCTGGCGCGCGCGATGACGGAGCCGGTCAAGCCATGTCTGCGGCAGGACAGCCGGAGCGCGCTCCGCGCGGAGTTTCCGTAGGTTGAAATCGCGTCATGTGGTATGCTCTCGCGTGTCGGATCAGGGGAAAGGACACATGGCGGTCCGTTTGCGCATCCAGTCGATCGAGGCTCAGCCTTCGGCGCTGTCGCTCTTTCGCGACGCCTTCGCGCGGCTGAAATCGCAGGGCGACGACCGGGGCTTCGACTTCTTTGCCTCGCTGCACGGGCTTGCGCTGCCGTTCTGGTGCGAGCACGGCTCGCCGCTCTTCCTGCCGTGGCATCGCGCCTATCTCTACTATTTCGAGCTTGCGCTGCAGACCCGGCTGGGTCCGCGCTTTACCGAGATCACGCCGCAAGTCCAGGAATTCGCCGAGATCGGCCTGCCCTGGTGGGACTGGGCCAGTCCGCAGGCCCATAGCGTCGGCCTGCCGCCGTCCTATGCCGAGGCGGAGGTCGACGGCGTGGCCAACCCGCTGCATGCGACCGAGGTGGCGGCCTGTCCGGGCCAGGGCGCGGTCACCGGGATCTGGGCCGCCCCGCTGGTCGAGCTGGTGCGCCAGCAACTGCCGGGTGTGATCAGCGCCACCGGCGCGCCCGTCACGCAACGCGATCCGGATGCGCCGGACGAACTTCCGACGCAGGCCACGCTTGACACGCTGGTGCTGACGCAATCGACCTACGGGGATTTCAACACCAGCCTCGAACAGGTGCATGGCGACGTGCATGTCTGGGTGGGCGGCGCGATGAGCCAGGTGCCGGCGGCGGCCTACGATCCGATCTTCTGGTCGCATCACGCGATGATCGACCGACTGTGGTATCTGTGGCAGAACAGCGCGCTGGGCCGCGACCCGCCGCCCGACCTTCTGAATGCGGTGCTGGCACCCTTTCCGATGACCGTGGCGCAAGTGCTGGAGATCGACAGGCTGAACTATGGCTACGCCATGGCCGCGGTGGCGTGAGGGAGGGCTGCGATGCTGGGATTTTCCGCCGATGAAAGGGTCAGCGAGGACGACCGCGAGGGTGTGAGCCACATGCCGTTGACCTTCGACATGACGGCCGAGGAGTGGCGCGCGGTCAAGCGTGCCGATCTTGTCTTCGAGGGCGTGGGCCATCTGGGCATGAGCTATGAGGTGCGCGCGTTCTTCAACAACCGCGATGCGGGTCCGGACACGCCCCGGACCGCGAAGGAAGGCTATGCCGGGCGCTTCGTGGTATTCGGACATGGCGATTGCTTCGGACAGGAAGGCCATTGCGTGGCCGAAAGCGTGGTGACGCGCAGCCGCGTGGAAAGCGCGGTGACCCAACTGGCCCACCCGGCGCGTCCCCACCGGCGGATCCTGACCGTGACCGAGGCCTTTCGGCGCGTGATGAAACGATATCGCAAGGGGATTCATACCGTGACGCTGGTCACGACGCTCAAGGCGCCCCGCCGTGCCGATTGCGTGCCGCGTTCCGGGATCTTCCGCGCCAGCCGCGTGTCGATCCAAGTCTACACCTGAAACTACGAAGGGCGGGCAAATTGCCCACCCTATCAAGGTCGCTGCCATAGGCGCCGCGGCGCGTCAGTCGTTGTTGACGGCCATCCGGGCGCGGTCCGGCGCGTCTTCGCGCGGCGGACGTCCGATCACTTCTTTGAGATCTTCGAGCTCGATGAAATTGTCGGCCTGCCGGCGCAGGTCGTCAGAGATCATCGGCGGCTGGCTGCGGATGGTCGACACGACCGAAACGCGCACGCCCGAGCGCTGAAGGCTTTCGACCAGCGGCCGGAAATCGCCGTCACCGGAAAAAAGCACGATATGGTCCACCCGCGGCGCGAGCTCCATCGCGTCGACGGCCAGCTCGATATCCATGTTGCCCTTGACCTTGCGGCGGCCTTGGCTGTCCGTGTATTCCTTGGCCGGTTTCGTGACCATCGTGAACCCGTTGTAGTTCAGCCAGTCGACCAGCGGTCGGATCGGCGAGTATTCGTCGTTTTCCAGAAGCGCGGTGTAGTAGAAGGCGCGCAGAAGCTTGCCACGGCGCATGAATTCGGCTCTGAGCAGCTTGTAGTCTATGTCGAAGCCGAGCGCCTTGGCGGCGGCGTACAGATTCGAACCATCGATGAACAGCGCAAGCCGTTCGTCCTTGTAAAACATCAATAATCCTTCCAAATCTGGCAGTCCCGGCCCGTGAGTGGTGATTGTTGCGTAAATTTTAATCAGACGGGACTGGCGAGTGTACTTAAAAGTTTAGTACGCAGACGACAAGTGTCTAGGCATGCCTCTTTAGGATAGGTGATGGGAGCAAAGTATCAATCTTTCTTGATCGCGATGGGCGGAAACATGCAATCCAAGGTGGGATCGCCCACCGAGACATTACGCGCTGCGGTTGAAGAATTGTCCCGCAATAGCGCCAAAGTGTCGCAGGTCAGCCGTTTCTACTCGACGCCGTGCTTTCCCGCCGGGGTGGGGCCGGATTACGTAAACGCAGCCGCCGAAATCGGCTTTGACGGCGGCCCCAAGGCGGTTCTGGCGCTGTTGCACCGCGTCGAGGCGCTGTTCGCGCGGGCGCGTGACAAACGCTGGGGTCAGCGCACGCTCGACCTCGATCTGCTGGCCGCGGGCGATCTCGTGCTGCCCGATGCCGAAACCCAGGCGCGTTGGCGCGACCTGCCGCTGGACGTGCAGATGCGCGAAGCGCCCGAAGAGGTCCTTGTTCCGCATCCGCGCCTGCAGGACCGCGCCTTCGTTCTGGTGCCGCTGGCGGAGATCGCTCCGGACTGGGTGCATCCGCTTCTGGGGCGCAATGTCGTCGAGCTGCGCGATGCTCTCGATCCCGGCGATCTGGCGGCGGTCCGCCCGATCGAGCCCTGATCGGCGATCATTCCGGGGCCCTGCGGGTTGGCCCGGGTTTGGCGGCGGTTCACGTTCGTCACGGCAAGCAGAAAGGCCAACGGGGGCCGGAAACCCGCTTGTAATTTTTCCCGATAGCCGCTAGGAGGCACTTTTCGCAGCCCCTATCCCGTCTGGAGGTCTCATGGCCCGCGTCACCACCGAAGATTGCGTCGACAAGGTTCCGAACCGTTTCGAGCTTGTTTTGCTTGCCGCCCATCGGGCGCGCGAGATTTCCGCCGGCTCTCCGATCACGGTGGACCGCGATAACGACAAGAACCCGGTCGTGGCCCTGCGCGAGATCGCCGAGGAAACCCAGCCGGCCGACGAGCTGCGCGAACGCCTGATCGAATCGAACCAGAGCCAGATCGAGGTCGACGAGCCGGAAGAGGATTCCATGGCGCTGCTGATGGGCGACGAGGGCGAAAAGCCTGCCGAGGATGATATGTCTGAAGAGAAACTGCTGCGCGCGCTTATGGAGGCGCAGGGCCAGGGCTAAGCCCGGGCCGTGGATGTGACGGGAACCGGGCCGGATGATTGGTGCAGATGACCTCGTTGGCCTGGTCCGCAAGTACAACCCGAAAACCGACGAGACGATGCTGCGCGCGGCCTACGAGTTTGGCCGCGAGATGCATGACGGGCAGACACGCCATTCCGGCGAGCCCTATTTCAGTCATCCGGTCGCGGTCGCCGCGATCCTGACAGAGCAGCAGCTGGACGATGCCACCATCGTCACGGCGCTTTTGCACGACACGATCGAGGATACGCGCGCGTCCTACAACGCCGTGGCCGAGCGATTCGGCAGCGAGGTGGCCGATCTTGTGGACGGGGTCACCAAGCTGACCAACCTGCAGCTCAGCAGCACCGAGACCCAGCAGGCCGAAAACTTTCGCAAGCTCTTTATGGCGATGTCCAAGGACATGCGCGTGATCCTTGTGAAGCTTGCCGACCGGCTGCACAACATGCGCACGATCAAGGCGATGCGTCCCGACAAGCAGCTGAAGAAAGCGCGCGAAACGATGGATATCTTCGCGCCGCTGGCGGGCCGGATGGGCATGCAGTGGATGCGCGAGGAACTCGAGGATCTGGCCTTTCAGGTGATCAATCCCGAGGCGCGGATTTCGATCATGCGGCGGTTCATCACGCTGCAGCGCGAGGCCGGAGACGTGATCGAGCGGATCACCGGCGACATGCGCCACGAGCTTGATGAGGCGGGCATAGAGGCCGAGATCCTTGGCCGCGCCAAGAAACCTTATTCGATCTGGCGCAAGATGCAGGAAAAGCAGATGGGCTTTTCCCGGCTGTCGGACATTTATGGCTTTCGGGTCATCACCGAGGGCGAGGAAGACTGCTATCGCGTGCTCTGGGCGATCCACCACCGCTGGCGCGCCGTTCCGGGGCGTTTCAAAGACTATATCAGCCAGCCCAAATCGAACGGATACCGTTCGATCCACACCACGGTTTCGGGCCGTGACGGCAAGCGCGTCGAGGTGCAGATCCGCACGCGGCAGATGCACGAGGTGGCCGAGACCGGCGTGGCCGCGCATTGGTCTTATCGCGATGGTGAGCGGGCGGAAAACCCCTTTGCCGTGGACCCCGCCAAGTGGATCGCCTCGCTGACCGAGCAGTTCGACGAGGAGGATCACGACGCCTTCCTGGAGGCGGTGAAGCTGGAGATGTATGCCGACAAGGTGTTCTGCTTTACGCCCAAGGGTGACGTAGTGAAGCTGCCGCGCGGCGCGACGCCCATCGATTTCGCCTATGCCATCCATACCCGGATCGGACATGCCTGTGTCGGCGCCAAGATCGACGGAATGCGCGTTCCGCTGTGGACGCGGATCAAGAACGGCCAGTCGGTGGAGGTGATCACCGCCGACGGCCAGACACCACAGGCCACATGGCTGGATATCGCGACCACGGGCAAGGCACGGTCCGCCATACGGCGCGCGCTGCGCGAACTCGACCGCGACCGGTACATCCGGCTGGGCCGTGAACTGGCGCGGTCGGCCTTCGAGCATGTGGGCAAGAAACCGACTGACAAGGCGCTTGATCGCGCCGCCAAGACGCTCCGGCTCAAGAACCGGGGAGAGGTTCTGGCGCGGTTGGGCTCTGCGGAGCTGACGGCGGCGCAGGTTCTCAATGCCGTCTACCCCGATCTTGCGCCGGAGACCGGGCAGGAGGTGGGCCGCGACCGCGCGGTGGTGGGCCTGGCCCCGGATCAACGCTTTGAACGCGCGCCCTGCTGTCAGCCGCTTCCGGGCGAGCGCATCGTCGGGATCACCTATCGCGGCAAGGGCGTGGTGGTGCATGCCATCGACTGCGAGTCGCTGCAGGCCTTCGAGGATCAGCCAGAGCGCTGGATCGATCTGCACTGGCACAGCGGACGGCACGCGGCGGTCTATGTGGTGACCCTTGACGTGACGGTCGGCAACGATGCCGGGGTGCTGGGACGGATTTGCACATTGATCGGAGAGCAGAAGGCCAATATCTCGGACTTGACCTTCGTGGACCGCAAGCCAGACTTTTACCGGCTTCTGGTGGATATCGAACTGCGCGACGCCGAGCATCTGCATGGGCTAATCTCGGTTCTGGACGCCGAAAGCGATGTGGCCGCGATTGAGCGCTTCCGCGATCCCGCGCAGGGAACCGTGGGAGCGGCAGAACCGAGCCTAGCCTAGGAGCCGCGACAGGTGGTTTTCAAACGCCGAGACAGACTGCCCTGGTGGAAAGCCACGCTGCGTGTATTCTGGCCGAAAAGCGGGTGGTCGCGCGCGTTCCAATACGTCAAGCACCGGGTGCGCCGTTTGCCCGATCCGCCGCATCGCATCGCGCGGGGCATCTTCGCGGGCATCTTCGTGACCTTTTCGCCGCTCTTCGGGCTGCATTTCTTCCTTGCCGCAGGTCTTGCCTGGGTGATGCGCGGCAATGTGGTGGCCGCGCTTTTGTCGACCTTCGTCGGCAATCCGCTTACCTTTCTGCCCATCGCGGCGATGTCGCTGCAGACCGGGCACGCCATTTTCGGTATGCGGGGCATGATCGAACATCAGGTTCAGGGCACGCTGGGCGGCACTTTTGTCGATGCGGGCCGCGACCTGAAGCAGAATATCTGGGCGCTCTTCACCGACGCGCCGTCCGACTGGTCGCATCTGCGAATCTTTTTCGACGAGGTCTTCCTGCCCTATCTTGTTGGCGGGCTTGTGCCCGGGGCTTTCTTCGGTCTTTTGGGCTATTACGTCAGCCTGCCGGTGATTCAGGCCTACCAGAACCGCCGCAAGGGCACGATCAAGGCCAAGCTTGCCGCGCTCAAGGAAAAGGCGGCGGCCAAGGCCGAAGCCAAAGCTGAGGCCAAGCAGGAAAAGAAAGAGGCGCGCGCGGCGCGCAAGAGCGACGACAAGGCGGACGGAAAGATCTGACGGGACGCACGCGCCGGGGCTTTGCACCGGGGGCGGCAGCAAGCCGAGAGACGCGGGGCGGTCACGCAGGCGGCGTGGCATTTCGCGAAAATCCGGATTTCAGGTTTTCCGTGAAACGCTCTAGGTTGCCGGACAGACCAGAAGTATCGGGAAGGAGCCGTCATCATGAGCGAGGCCGGAAAACTGCGGCTTGGGGTGAACATCGACCACGTCGCGACGCTGCGCAACGCGCGGGGGGGCGCGTATCCCGATCCCGTGCGGGCCGCCAAGCTGGCCGAGGACGCGGGCGCCGATGGCATTACCGCGCATCTGCGCGAGGACCGGCGGCATATCGTCGATGCCGATATCGATGCGCTGATGGCCGCCCTGCGCGTGCCGCTGAATTTCGAGATGGCCGCGACGGAAGAGATGCAGGCGATTGCCCTGCGTCACAAGCCGCACGCGGTCTGCCTTGTTCCGGAAAAGCGCGAGGAGCGCACGACCGAGGGCGGGCTTGACGTGGCGCGTGATCAAGCGCGACTGGCGGATTATGTCGCGCCCCTGCGCGAGGCGGGCTGTCGGGTGAGCCTGTTCATCGCCGCCGATGCCGCGCAGATCGAGGCCGCGAAGGCCGTGGGCGCAGAGGTGATCGAATTGCACACGGGCGGGTATTGCGACGCCCATGCCGAGGGGCAGTTCGACGCCCGCGACGCCGAACTGGAAAGCCTGCGCGAGATGGCGGGCTTTGCGCACGGGCTGGGACTTGAGGTGCATGCGGGGCACGGGTTGACCTATGACACGGTGACACCGATCGCTGCCTTTCCCGAGGTGATGGAGCTTAATATCGGACATTTCCTGATCGGCGAGTCGGTCTTTCGCGGGCTTGGCCCGGCGATTTCCGAGATGCGCCGGCTTATGGACGTGGCGCGCGGTCTCTGATGGTCTGGCTGCGCTACGCCTTTGTTTTCCTAGCTGTCGCCGTGGGCGTGGCGCAGGTCGTGCTGTGGCTCGACCGGGATCCGGGGCTATCGTTCGGCGGCGCGCTTCAGCTCATGGTACCGGCGATGATTGCGGCGCTGATCGAGGGCGGGCAGCTGGCCAAACGAGAACGGGCGCGGCCATCGTCGGCGCGGGCGTGGCGTTTTGCCGGGGTTGCGGCGGGGATCGCCACGTTGCTCAATCTCGCGCTGGCGTTCGCCGGGCCACAGGTGGCGCCCGAGTTCGCCAAGCTTGCGATTGCGCCGGTGGACGGGCGGCAGTTCTGGCTGCTGCTGGCGATTTACGCGGGCGGCTATTTCATCGTGAACCGGTTCTTCTACGGGCTTGGTGCGGGGAACACGATCAGCCGTCTGAAAGCGCATGAAGAGAGGGAGCGCGGATGATGGGCTGGTGGGACGTTGCAACAATGACATCGGTCGTCAGTTTCGCCTTTGCCGCCGGATCGCCGGGTCCGGCGACCCTTGCCGTTGCGGGGATCGCGATGGCGCGGGGGCGCAGGCAGGGTGTGGCGATGGCGCTTGGCCTGGCCGGCGGGTTGGCCCTCTGGGGCGTTCTGGCCGGGATGGCGCTGGGCCTTTTGATTGCGCATTTCGCGCCGGCGCTATTGGCCCTCAAACTGATTGGGGCGGCCTATCTCTTCTATCTCGCATTTCTATCCGCCCGCTCCGCGATGCGATCCGAAGGCGAGGAGGATTCTTCTGCAAGTGTGCGCGACGAAAGCGGACTTCGGATGGTCCGGCGCGGTTTCTTGCTGAACGTCCTGAACCCCAAGGCGGTGCTCGCGTGGGTCGCGGCCTTGGCGCTGGGAGCCGGGAATGTAGTGACCATCGGCCTCTGTGCGGGCCTCGGGCTTGGCATCTATCTTTTCTACGCGAGCGTCTTTTCGCTGCGTCGTGTCCGAGCAGCGTATGGGCGCGCAAGACGGGCTATAGAGATATTTTTCGCCGGATTCTTCGCATGGGCCGGCGTGAGGCTTTTACTTTGGAGAGCGACGCCTTGAGGGCGGGCGCTGGCTTTGCAGGGGCCGATCCGGCGTGAGCGTCCGGCGACGGCACTGGATTGCGGTGATCTCCGCGCTGGTGGCGGTCTGGGCCGTCTGGCTTCTGGAAGGGGCGCGGTGGGGGATCTCGTTCGAGCGGTTCGACCTGCGCGAGACGCCGGCCGTGCGGATGAGCGACGGAACCGGAGGGCCGGTTGTGGTGCTGGCGCATGGCTTTGCCGGATCTTGGCAGATGATGCAGGGCTACGGGCTGGTACTGGCGCAGGCCGGTTATGACGTCTACGCCTTTGATTTTCTGGGTCACGGCCAGCATCCGGTGCCGATGTCGGGCGACGTGACGGCGGTGGATGGCACGACCCGGCTTTTGGTGGACCAGACGATCGAGGTGATCGAGGCGGTGCGCGGCGCGAGGCCGGTGGCGTTGGTGGGCCATTCGATGGCCACCGATGTGCTGGTGCGCGCCGCGGCGCAGGCCGAGGGGATTGGACCGCTGGTGCTGTTGGCGACCTTTTCCGGCGCGGTGACGCCGGAATTTCCCGACGACATGCTGCTGATCACCGGCGCGTGGGAGCCGCGCCTGCAGGGCTTTGCCAATGACGCCGTGGCCGAGGCGGCAGAGGGCGTGCGCCGCAAGGCGATGATTGCGCCCGCGGTGGAGCATGTGGCGATCCTGCACTCGCGCGCCGGGCGCGCGGCGGCCTTGGCGTGGCTCAACGAAAGCTATGGGCGCGAGCAGACCGCGCCGGTGCCGCAGACAGGATGGGCGTTGCTGGGTCTTTTGGCGGCGATTACCGTGCTCTTCGGACCGGTGGCGCGGGCCTTTCCAGCGCGGCCGGTCGAGACGGTGCCGCTGTCACCCAGAGGATTCGCGCTGGCCGTGGTGGGGCCGATGCTTGCTGCGCCGCTGCTGGCCTGGCCGGTGGAAACCTCGGTGCTGCCGGTTCTGGTGGCCGATTACCTGGCGCTGCACCTGGCGTTATACGGCGTGCTGCAGTTGGCTGTCCTCTGGTGGCTTTGCGGGCCGCCCGGGCGGATCAGCCCGCTTGGTGCGGCGCTTGTGCTGATATGGACCATCGGCGTCTTCGGTTTCGCGCTGCATCGGTACGGCGCCAATTTCTGGCCGAGCCCGGAGCGGCTGGCGATCATCGCGGCGCTGAGCCTTGGTGCGGTGCCCTTCATGCTGGCCGATAACTGGCTTGTGCATGACGCGCGGATGGGGCGGCGGGTGCTGGCGCGGCTGGGCTTTCTGGTGTCGCTGGCCATCGCCGTGGCGCTGGATTTCGAGGGGCTGTTTTTCCTGATCCTGATTGCGCCGGTGATCGTGCTTTTCTATGTCAGCTTCGGCCGGGTGGGCCGCGTGAGCGCCGCGCGCTATGGTGCGGGCGGTGCGGGGCTTGCCCTGGGGCTGGCGCTGGCCTGGGCGCTGGGCGTCAGTTTTCCGTTGTTTCAGGCCTAAGGGAGGTACGCAGATGATCCTTGGCGTCGGCACCGATCTAGCCAATATCGAGCGCATTTCGGGCACGCTGGCGCGGTTCGGCGACCGGTTTCGCAACCGCGTCTTCACCGAAACCGAGCAGCGCAAGGCCGAACGGCGTAAGGATGTGGCGGGCACCTACGCCAAGCGCTGGGCCGCGAAAGAGGCCTGTTCCAAGGCGCTGGGCACGGGACTGCGCATGGGCATAGCGTGGCGCGACATGGCGGTGGCCAATATCGAGACCGGCCAGCCGGTCATGACTGTCACCGGCTGGGCCGCCGAGCGGCTGGCCGAGATGACGCCAGAGGGGCACGAGGCAGTCATACATGTCAGCCTGACCGACGATCATCCCTGGGCGCAGGCCTTTGTGGTGATCGAAGCGCATCCCGTGGAAGACCTGCCCGGCCATCGGCCCGCCTTGACACCCGGACGCCCGCCCCGCATGTAGCGGCGAGGCAAGCGGAGAGCGACATGGCCGGCGAAGGCAAGACATCGAGCACGATCTGGGAAACCATCAAGACAGTGTTCTGGGCGCTGGTGATCGCGGGCATCTTCCGCACGATCTTCTTTCAGCCGTTCTGGATTCCATCCGGGTCGATGAAGGACACCTTGCTGATCGGGGATTTCCTGTTCGTCAACAAGATGGCGTATGGCTATTCCTACGCGTCGTGCCCGAACGTGCGCCTGCCCAGTTTCGGCATCGACATCGACGCGCAGAAGATCTGCGGGTTTCTGGATGGCGACAACACGCGTCTTCTGGGCGGAGAGCCCGAGCGCGGCGATATCATCGTCTTCCGTCATCCGGTGAACGGCACGGACTATATCAAGCGGGTCGTCGGCATGCCGGGCGACACAGTGCAGATGCGCGATGGCGTGCTGCACATCAACGGCACTGCGGTCGAGCTGGAACCGGCGGGGACCTTCACCGAGGTGATGGAACGTCAGGGTCCGCTGGGCCGCACGCCGCAATGCGAAAACGGGGCGGTGGGCATGGGCGCGATCTGCGAAAAGTCGCGCTTTATCGAAACCCTGCCCAACGGTCTGTCGCACAACATCCTCAACATCACCCGCCAGCGGTATGACAACACCGGCATCTATACCGTGCCCGAGGGTCATTATTTCTTCATGGGCGACAATCGCGACAATTCCACCGACAGCCGGGCGCCTCTGACAGCGCAGGGCGTGGGATACGTGCCCTACGAGAACCTTATCGGGCGCGCCGACCGCGTGATCTTTTCGTCGGCGGGACGGTCTATGCTGTTCTTCTGGACGTGGCGCGGCGACCGGTTCTTCGAAAAGCTGGACTGACCGAAAGGACAGCGCGACCGTGAAACTATCGGCGGAGATGAAGGCCTTCGAGACGCGGCTCGGCCATACCTTTGCCAAGCCGGAGCTTTTGGTGCGCGCGGTCACACACAGTTCCATGGCCTCGCCCACGCGGGACGACAACCAACGGCTGGAATTTCTAGGCGACAGGGTGCTGGGCCTGGTGATCGCCGAGGCGCTTCTGGATTATGACCGCGGCGCGGCCGAGGGGCAGCTTGCGCCCCGGTTCAACGCGCTGGTGCGCAAGGAAACCTGCGCCGAGGTGGCGCGCGCGGTCGATCTTGGCGCGGTGCTCAAGCTCGGGCGGTCCGAGATGCTGTCGGGCGGGCGGCGCAAGCAGGCGCTTCTGGGCGACGCAATGGAGGCGGTCATCGCGGCGGTTTACCGCGATGGCGGTTTCGACGCGGCGCAGGCGATGATCCTGCGTCTTTGGAGCGCGCGCATCAGCTCGGTCGAGGCCGACGCCCGCGACGCCAAGACCGCGCTGCAAGAATGGGCGCAGGCCAAGGGGCTGAAACCGCCGGTCTACCGCGAGCGCGACCGCACCGGGCCGGACCACGCGCCGCAATTCACCATCGAGGCGCAGCTGGAGAACGGGCAGGCCGAAGCGGCCACCGCAGGGTCGAAGCGGCAGGCCGAGCAGGCGGCGGCCAAAGCGCTTCTGTCGCGTCTCGAACGCCGCTAATCGTCGATCTGGAAAGGCACCGCCCGGCGGGCATTGTGGTCGATGCGAATGCGCCGCGCGATGGGCGGCACCGCGCGGTGACTGCAATCGCCCCGCTCGCAGATCCGGCAGGACGTGCCAATGGGATCGAACCGCGCGGGATCCGAGGTGTCGAGCGTGTCGGCGTAGACGATGCGATCCGCATGGCTGATCTCGCAGCCCAGACCGATGGCGTATTTGCGCGGCATCTCGGTCGCGCTGGTGCGGGGCGCGGATTTGGCGAAGGCGAGACAGAGATAGCCCATGCCGTCGGGCGTGGTGGCCAGCTGGGTGAGGATATCCTGATTCGACTCGAAGGCCTGATGCACGTTCCAGAGCGGGCAGCTTCCCCCGAAGCGAGTGAACTGAAAGCTTGTGGCGCTGTGGCGCTTCGTCACGGTTCCGGCGCGGTCGACGCGCACGAAGAAGAACGGCACGCCCTTTTGGCCGGGCCGCTGCAGCATCGACAGGCGGTGACAGACCTGTTCTCGGCTGGCCCCGAATTCCAGCGCCAGGCGGTCGAGATCGTGGCGCAGGGCCGCCGCACGGCTGGCAAAGCGGGCATAGGGCAGGATCACCGCGCCGGCAAAGTAATTGGCGAAGGTCATGCGGCACACTTCGCGCGCGTCGGGGGTGTGAAAGCCCGCGCTGTCGAGTAGGTTTTCCATCAGCCCGGCCTGTTCGAGCAGCCCGACCTGATAGGCCATCTGGAAGAGCCGGGTGGCGCGGCTTGACCCGACGTTGAGGTGCAGCTTGCGCGTGGAGGTCTCGAAGCTGCGCAGCGAGGGCCCGTCGCCCAGCGCGATCTGCACGCCGTGCCGATCCTGCAAATGGGCCGCGATGGCATCGACGCGATCCGCCCGGGACCGCCCCAGGCTTTCGGTAAAGCTTTCGGCGGCGAGGTCCAGCTCGTCTATGTAATTGTCCTTGCGATGAAAATAGTCGCGAACCTCCTCATAAGGCAGGGGCGCGACGGAGCTTTCGCTGCCGGGCAGCGCGTTGTCGACCTGACCGAGCTGGGTGCGGGTGCTCTGGAAGACCTTGTAGAGGTGGAGAAAGGCCTCGGTCAGGTTCGGCGTGTTGTTCGCCGCGACCTTCAATTCCTGCCGCAGCACCTTGAGATCGGCGAAGACGGGGTCGCTCAGAACGTCCTGAAGTTCGACCGCGATTTTGCCGCTGTCGTCGAGAATGAGGCCGGAGAGATTGAAATCGAACTGGTCGACCAGCCCCAGGATGACGGCGGCGGAGAGCGACCGCTGATTGTTCTCAATCTGGTTGATATAGCTGGTCGAGATGCCGAGTTTCTGCGCCAGCTGCGCCTGCGTCAGACGCTGGCTTTGCCGCAGATGGCGGATATGCGCGCCAGCGAAAATTTTCTTGGGACCGTCGGCCATGGTGGTGATCCTGACTTACACAAGTTCACAATTCGTGATTAACAAATTGTATTTGTGCACATGGTAACAGTTTCAGTGGTATCTGGACCAGCGCTTTTACGGTATGCGATTGTCGACAATGGGTCGCGCTCCGGGTTTTTTTGAGTACGAGCGATTTGGTGATTGCCCGGGGTGCGGCCCGCCGGACCGGCACTTTCTTCGCGAAAGGAGACCGCGCAGGTTGCTCTTTGGTTGAGTCCTGTGTTCTGGTTTCGGAACAGATGATACGCCCGGGCGTTACGAGGAGTAACCGCACTGGCGGAATGGAGGGGGATAGAATGAAAGACGTTGTTATTCTAGACGGCGTGCGCAGCGCCATTGGAACGTTCGGCGGATCACTGTCGGGCATTGCGCCCACGGATCTTGCCGCGGCGGTTTCGAAAGAGGCGATCGCGCGCAGTGGCGTCGACGCCGCCGAAATCGGCCACGCCGTATTCGGCCATGTGATCAACACCGAACCGAAAGACATGTATATGGCGCGCGTCGCCGCCGTGAACGCGGGTGTGCCCGAGGCCGCGCCGGCCCTGACGGTCAACCGGCTCTGCGGCTCGGGCGCGCAGGCTATTGTCTCTGCCGCGCAGCACGTGATGCTGGGCGATGTGGATTACGCGCTGGCCGGCGGGGCGGAAAGCATGTCGCGGTCGCCGCATTCGACGCAAAGTGTGCGCTCGGGTGTGAAGATGGGCGATTTCGCCATGTCCGATATGATGATCGGCGCGCTCAGCGATCCCTTTGGCGTGGGCCATATGGGCGTGACGGCTGAAAACGTGGCCGAAGAAAACCAGATTACCCGTGAAGACCAGGACGCCTTTGCCGTGGAAAGCCAGAAACGTGCGGTGGCGGCCATCGAGGCGGGCTATTTCAAGAGCCAGATCCTGCCCTTCGAGGTGCGGGTGAAGCGCGATACGGTCAATTTCGACACCGACGAGCATCCCAAGGCCGGCACGACGATGGAGAGCCTTGGCAAGTTGCGCCCCGCCTTCAAGAAAGACGGCACCGTCACGGCAGGCAACGCGTCGGGCATCAACGATGGCGCGGCGGCGATGGTGCTGGCCTCGGCGGAGGCCGCCGAAAAGGCCGGTCTCAAACCCAAGGCGCGGCTTCTGGGCTATGCCCATGCCGGGGTGCGCCATGAGGTAATGGGTATCGGGCCGGTGCCGGCGGTGACCAACCTGCTGGAAAAGATCGGCATGAGCGCCGACGAGTTCGACGTCATCGAATCGAACGAGGCCTTCGCCGCACAGGCCTGTGCCGTCAATGCCGGGCTTGGGCTGGACCCCGCGAAGGTGAACCCCAACGGCGGCGCGATTGCGCTTGGTCATCCGGTGGGCGCCACCGGCGCGATCCTGACGATCAAGGCGATCTACGAGCTTGAACGCACCGGCGGGCGCTTTGGCCTTGTGACCATGTGCATCGGCGGCGGGCAGGGCATCGCGCTGGCGGTGGAACGCTTGTAAGCGGGCTAGGACCGGGCCGCGCTGAAGCACGGCCTACGGCAACGACCGAGGGACAGAAAAGATGACGAAATCCAGTGAACAGCATGGGAACGGTCTGCCCGTTCTCATCCTGCTCGGACCGCCGGGCGCGGGCAAGGGTACGCAGGCCAAGAAGCTTGAAGAGCGCTTTGGCCTCGTGCAGCTTTCGACCGGCGATCTGTTGCGCGATGCCGTGGCGCGCGGCACCGAGGCCGGCAAGGCGGCCAAGGATGTGATGGAGGCCGGCGGACTGGTGGGCGATGACATCGTTATCCAGATCGTGGCCGACCGGCTGGAGGCCCAACATTGCGCCCAGGGCGTGATCCTTGACGGCTTCCCCCGCACCACCGCGCAGGCTCGCGCGCTTGATGATATCCTTTCGCAAAAGGGCACGGGGGTGGACGCCGCCATCAGCCTTGAGGTAGACGACGCCGCGATGATCGAGCGGATCTCGGGGCGCTACACCTGTGCGGGCTGCGGTGAAGGCTATCACCAGAGCTTCAAGACACCCGAGCGCGACGGTGTCTGCGACAAGTGCGGTGGCACCGAGTTCAAGCACCGGGCCGACGACAATGCCGAGACGGTGCGCAGCCGGCTGGAGGCGTATCACGCCGATACAGCGCCGCTGATCGAGTTTTACGACGCCAAGGGTGCGCTGCACCGCGTCGACGCCATGCAATCCATCGCGGGGGTCGAACGATCTCTGACAGACCTTGTCGCGCCGATCACCGGCGTCGCGGTCGCGTAAGAAGACAACTCTAAGAGGAGGAGTGAAACGTGAGAAAAGAGAGTAAAGACGCGGCCTATTGGAAGGCCAATATCCGTCTGATCGGCATCAGCTTGGTCATCTGGGCCCTGGTGTCGTTCGGTTTCGGCATCCTGTTGCGGCCAATGCTGTCGGGCATCGCCGTGGGCGGCACCGACCTGGGCTTCTGGTTCGCGCAGCAAGGCTCGATCCTTGTCTTCCTGGCGCTGATCTTTTTCTACGCCTGGCGGATGAACAAGCTCGACGCCCAACACGGCGTCAACGAAGAATAAACCCCGAGGGACAGAACCATGGACCAGTTTACAGTTAACCTGATCTTCGTGGGCGCGTCCTTCGCGCTCTATATCGGGATTGCCATCTGGGCGCGCGCGGGATCCACGTCGGATTTCTACGCCGCCGGACGTGGCGTGCATCCCGTCACCAACGGCATGGCCACGGCGGCCGACTGGATGTCGGCGGCCTCGTTCATCTCGATGGCCGGTCTCATCGCCTTTACCGGCTATGACAACTCGACTTTCCTGATGGGCTGGACCGGGGGCTACGTGCTTCTAGCGCTGCTGCTTGCGCCTTATCTGCGCAAGTTCGGCAAGTTCACCGTGTCGGAATTCATCGGCGACCGCTTTTACAGCCAGACGGCGCGCATGGTCGCGGTGATCTGTCTGATCGTGGCTTCGACCACCTACGTGATCGGCCAGATGACCGGCGTCGGCGTGGCCTTCGGCCGTTTCCTTGAGGTGGACAACACCACCGGTCTTCTGATCGGCGCCTGTGTGGTTTTCGCCTATGCGGTCTTCGGCGGCATGAAGGGCGTGACCTATACGCAGGTCGCGCAGTACTGCGTGCTGATCATGGCCTACACCATTCCGGCGATCTTCATTTCGCTGCAGCTGACCGGCAATCCGATCCCGGCGCTTGGCCTTTTCGGCGAGCACCAGGCGAGCGGTGAGCCGCTTCTGGCGAAGCTCGACCAGATCGTGACGGAATTGGGCTTCAACGCCTATACCGCGCATCACGGCGATACGCTCAACATGGTGCTTTTCACGCTCTCGCTGATGATCGGCACCGCCGGTCTGCCGCACGTGATCATGCGCTTCTTCACCGTGCCGCGCGTGGCTGACGCGCGCTGGTCTGCGGGCTGGACGCTTGTCTTCATCGCGCTGCTCTACCTGACGGCCCCGGCCGTGGGCGCGATGGCGCGTCTCAACATCACCGAGCTGATGTGGCCCAACGGCACCAACGGCGAGGCGGTTTCGGTCGAACAGATCGCGAATGCGCCCGAATACGACTGGATGGCCACGTGGGAGCAGACCGGTCTTCTGGGTTGGGAAGACAAGAACGGCGACGGCCGGATCCAGTACTACAACGACGCCGATGCCGATATGCAGCAGGTGGCCGCCGAGCGGGGCTGGGAAGGTAACGAACTGACCAACTTCAACCGCGACATCCTGGTGCTGGCGAATCCCGAGATTGCCAACTTGCCGGGCTGGGTGATCGGCCTTGTGGCCGCTGGCGGCCTAGCCGCAGCGTTGTCGACGGCGGCGGGTCTGCTGCTGGCCATCTCTTCGGCGGTCAGTCATGACCTGATCAAGGGCGCGATCAATCCGGGTATCTCGGAGAAGGGCGAGCTCATGTCGGCGCGCGTGGCGATGGCCGTGGCCATTGCGGTCGCGACCTACCTGGGGCTCAACCCGCCGGGCTTTGCCGCGCAAACCGTGGCGCTGGCCTTTGGTATTGCTGCCGCCTCGATCTTCCCGGCGCTGATGATGGGAATCTTCTCGACCCGCATCAACAACAGCGGGGCCGTGGCGGGGATGCTGGCCGGTCTGCTTGTGACGGTGATCTACATCTTCCTGCACAAGGGCTGGTTCTTTATTCCTGACACCAACACCTTCACGGATGCCGATCCTCTGCTGGGGCCGATCAAGTCGACTTCGTTCGGCGCCGTCGGGGCGATGATCAACTTCATCACCGCCTATGTCGTGGCCGGTATGACGAAGGAGCCGCCGGAAGAGATCCAGGACATGGTCGAAAGCATCCGCGTGCCCCGCGGGGCGGGCGCTGCCGCCGCCGACCATTAAGCCAAAGCACAGACCGGCGCCGCCTTCCCGCGGCGCCGGTTTTCTTTCCAGCCTACGCAAGGACGCGACGTGACCCGCCAGCCTGACGACATTCCCGCCCTGCTGCGCAACACCACGCCCTATACCGTCCTGCCGCCCGAGCGGCTTGAGGCCTGCGCCGCGGCGATGACGGCGCAGAGCTTTGCCGAAGATGAAATCATTTACGACCGCGGCCAGCCACTTGACGGGCTCTACCTGATCCGCAGCGGATCGGTCGAGATCACCGACGCGCACGGCCAGACGGTTTCTTTGCTGGGGGCGGGCAACAGTTTCGGCGAGCGCGGCCTGTCCGGCGATGGCCGCGCGGTCACCACCGCGCGCTGTGTGGCGCGTTGCGAGGTTTTGATTCTGCCTGCCGAGGTCTATGCCGAGCTGGTCGCCGAGTTTCCGGAATTCGAGCGCTTCTTTTCGAAGCGGGACCTGCCGCAGATTCGCAAGGAAGACGATCTGTCGACCCGTCAGATCGAGGTGGTGATGAGCGCGCGCCCGGTGACCATCGCGCCAGAAGCCACTGCGCAGGAGGCCGCCCGGCTGATGCGCGAGCGGCGCATTTCGTCCCTGTGCGTGACGCGCGGTGACGCCATTGTAGGCATCCTCAGCGTGCGCGACCTGTCAGGCAAGCTGGTGGCCGAGGGGCGCGACCCGTCGACGCCCGTGGCCGAGTTGATGACCCCCGATCCGATGGTGCTGCCGCCCTCGGCCATCATCTCGGACGCGCTTCACCTGATGATGGAGCGGCGCATCGCCCATGTGCCGGTGGTCGCGGGCGACAAGCTTGTCGGGATCGTGTCGCAGACGGATCTGATGCGCATGCAGTCCACGACCAGCAGCGAGCTTGTGGCGGGCATCGCGCGCGCCGGCACGGCAAAGGAGATCGCCGGCCTGACGGCGCGTATCCCCGAGCTTCTGGTGCAGCTTGTCGCGGGCGGGCGGCGGCATGACATCGCCACGCGGCTGATCACCGATATCGCCGATGCAGCCACCCGGCGGCTGATCCGGCTGGCCGAGGAAGAGCTTGGCCCGCCGCCCGCGCGCTATCTGTGGCTCGCCTGCGGCAGCCAGGGGCGGCGCGAGCAGACCGGCGTGTCGGATCAGGACAATTGCCTGATCCTTGAAGACGGCACCGCGCCCGACCACGCTTATTTCCGTGACCTGGCGCAGTTCGTCTCGGACGGGCTGAACACCGCTGGTTATGTCTATTGCCCGGGCGACATGATGGCCACGAACGACCGCTGGCGGCAGCCCCTGTCGATCTGGAAAAAGTATTTTCGCGGCTGGATCGAGACGCCCAATCCCGAGGCGCAGATGCTGGCCAGCGTGATGTTCGATCTGCGCCCTATCGCGGGCGACACAGGGCTTTTCGGCGGCCTGCAGCGCGACACGCTGGAGGCGGCGGCGAAAAACTCGATCTTCTTCGGGCACATGGTGTCCAACTCGCTCAAGCACAGTGCGCCGCTGGGCCTTCTGGGCGGGCTGGCCACGATCCGGTCCGGCGAGCACAAAAGCCGGATCGACATGAAGCATAACGGGGTCGTGCCGATCGTCGATCTGGGCCGGCTTTTCGCCCTGAAGGGGCGGCTGGACGCGGTCAACACGCGCGCAAGGTTGGAGGCCGCGCGCGCGGCGGGCCTGCTGAGTTCCGGCGGTGGCGCGGATCTGCTTGATGCCTATGATCTGATCGCGAGTCTGCGGCTGGAGCATCAGGCGGGACAGATCCGGTCGGGGGCCGCGCCGGACAACTACTTGCCACCCGCGGGGCTGTCGGATTTCGAACGCAGCCATCTGCGCAATGCTTTCGTGGTGGTGAAAACGATGCAATCGGCGCTGGGTCATGGCAATATCCTGACCTGAGCGGTGATGAGGGAGGAGAGATGTTCTTTGAACTGATCGCGGTCTTCGCGGCCGGGTTGGCCGGGGCTGGCGTGGCGCTTCTTCTGGGGCACATGACGGGCGGACGCCTGCCGCGCTGGATGGTGCCGGTGGCGGCGGGGGCCGCGATGATCGCCACGGCAATTGCCAACGAATACGGCTGGTACGGTCGGCAGCTCGCCCTTTTGCCCGAAAAGGTGGAGATCGTCGAGGAGGTCGAAAGCCGCGCGCTTTGGCGTCCCTGGACCTATGCGTTTCCCTTTGTCGACCGCTTTGCCGCCGTGGACACCGAAAGCGTACAGCGCCACGCGGCGCATCCCGAGCAGCGGCTGGCGGCGGTCTATTTCTTTGGCCGCTGGGCCCCGACCGAACGGGCGGCGGTGCTGGCCGATTGCGCCGAAGGGCGACGCGCGCTTCTGGGGCCGTCCGCGCAATTTGCCGAGAACGGCAGCATCGAGGGTGTCACGTGGGTGTCCGCCCCGGCGGATGATCCGATCCTGGCCTCGCTGTGCGGGGGCACGTCATGAAACTGGGCCTTCGCCTGCGCGTCTTTCTGTTCTTCGCCGCGTTGGCGGTCGGAACTGCGCTGGTCATGGGCCTGGCGCTGTGGGTGGGCGCGCGCAAGGCGCAGGCCGGGGGCAACGGGTATGCCATCGCCAGCGTGATCGCCGGTTTCGGGGTCACCGGGCTGATCGCGGGCATCTGGCTTTTGTTCGATGAAAACGTCGCCAAGCCCATAGAGCGGCTGGCCACCGATTTGCGCGCCCGGGCCGAGGCGGGGATCAGGGGTGCGCTGGACGAGCACGCGCTGCGCTATCTGGGTGATCTGGCCCCCGCTGCGCAGGCCCTCAACCAGCGGACGCTGCACGTGGCCGACGCCATCGCCACCGCCACCGGGCAGCTGGAGGCGGAGAAGAAACAGCTCTGCGATCTGCTGAGCGAGATGCCGGTGGCGACGATCATGGTCAGCGCCGATCACCGGATCGTTCTGTATGACCGGCAGGCGACGGCGCTGCTCAGGACCATCGCGCAGCCCTGTCTTGGCGCGTCGATCTTCGATTATTTTGACGGGCGGGCGCTGCGCCGGGTCGTGGCAGGAGAGGCAAGTGCCGAGGCGTTCGATCTGACGGATCGCGCGGGCCATGTGCACCGCGACGTGCGGCTGCGCCGCCTGGGCGAGGCGGGGGGCTATATCCTGACGCTCGACGCGGTCGAGGAGACTGGTGAGACGATCGCGGCGCGCGCGCTGACCTTCGATTTCGGGCTGATGGACACGACGCCCGTCAAGGCCGAGGCCGAGACGGCGCTGGTCGATCTGACCTTCACCGTGTTCGATACCGAGACCACCGGTCTTGATCCCGAGCGCGACGCGCTGATCCAGATCGGCGCGGTGCGGATCGTGCGCGGGCGGCTTATCGACGGCGAGACCTTCGACGAATTGATCGACCCCGGTCGGCCAATCCCGCCGGTCTCGACCAACGTGCACGGGATCACCGACGCCATGGTCGGCGGCGCGCCGAAAGCCGAGGAGGTCTGTGAGCGGTTCAAGACCTTCAGCCGCGACAGCGTGCTGGTGGCGCATAACGCGCCTTTCGACTGGCGGTTTCTGAACCGGGTGACGCCGATGGGACGGCGTGTGGTTCTGGACACGGTGCTGATTTCGGCCATCCTTTATGGCACGACCGATCAGCACAGTCTCGATGCGCTTTGCGAGCGCTTGCATGTGAACATTCCGGAAGAAGAACGTCACACCGGCCTTGGCGATGCGCTGGCGACGGCCCGGGTGCTCGAGGCCGCGATCCCCATGCTCAAGGCGCGGGGCATCTGCACACTTGGGGAGCTTCAGGCGGAATCGGGCAAGTTCGGGCGCCTGCTCAAGACCGTGGCCGACAGCGAGGCGGAAACCGTCTGACGGGCCGTGGACATTGCGTTGCGGATGCGGTTCTTTGCCCCGGGAACGACAGGAAGGATCATGGCCCATGACACGGCATGGCGGGCAGCTTTTGGTGGAATGTCTCAGGGCACTGGGCGCGACGAAGGGCTTCGGTGTGCCGGGGGAAAGCTATCTCGCGGTTCTGGATGCGTTTCACGACACGGGCGGTCAGCTTGATTTCGTGCTGTGCCGTAACGAGGGCGGGGCGGCCTTCATGGCCGCCGCCTGGGGCAAGCTGACCGGTGCGCCGGGCTTGTGTTTCGTGACGCGCGGGCCGGGGGCGACGAATGCGTCCATTGGCGTGCACACGGCGATGCAGGACAGCGCGCCGATGATCCTGTTCGTGGGGCAGGTGGGCACCGGAATGAAGGGCCGCGAGGCGTTTCAGGAGCTGGATTACCGCGCGGTCTACGGAACGATGGCGAAATGGGCGGTGGAGATCGACCACGCGGCGCGCATTCCCGAGATACTGGCGCGGGCCTGGACGACGGCAATCTCGGGCCGGCCCGGTCCGGTGGTGGTCGCGCTGCCCGAGGACGTGCTGAGTGCTGCGACGGACGTGGCGACGCTGACGCGGGGCGTGCACGTGGTGGAACCCGCGCCGGGCGGCGGTGCGGTGGAGCAGGCGCGCGAGATGCTGGGCAAGGCCAAGCGCCCTCTAATTCTTTACGGTGGATGCAACTGGATCGACGAGGGGCGGTTCGCCCTGCAGGGCTTTGCCGAGGCCAGCGACATTCCCGTGGTCTCGGTCTTCCGTTACCAGGACCGGATCGACAACCACTCTCCCGTGTTCTGCGGCGAGGCGGGCGTGGGCATGGTGCCTTGGGTCAAGCGGATGCTGGGCGAGGCGGATGTGATCCTCGCCATCAATGCGCGGTTCGGCGAGAATTCGACGGATGGTTACACGCTTCTCGATGTGCCGGATCCGGCCCAGACATTGATCCACGTGCACGGCTCGGACGCCGAGCTTGGCAAGGTCTATCAGCCCGATCTGGCGATCCAGGCGGGGCCGAACGCGTTTTCCCGCGCGCTGGCCGAGGCGGGTGAGGTCAGGGGCGATTGGGCCGACTGGCGGGCAAGGGGACGGGCGGATTACGAGGCGGGCTTCGACCTGCCCGACCTGCCTTCGCCCGTCGATATGGGCAAGGTCACGGCCCATCTGCAAGACGTGCTGCCCGAGGATGCCATCGTGACCAACGGCGCGGGGAATTTCGCGGTCTGGCCCAACAAGTTCTTTCGTTTCGGCCCCAAGGCGCGGCTTCTCGCGCCACAGGCCGGGGCAATGGGCTATGGCCTTCCGGCGGCGATCGCCGCAAAGATCGCAGAGCCGCGCAAAACCGTGATCTGCTTTGCCGGCGACGGGGATTTCCAGATGAACTGTCAGGAGTTGGCGACCGCCGCGCAGGCCGGCGCGCAGCCGGTGATCCTGATCGTCAACAACGGGATTTACGGCACGATCCGCGCGCATCAGGAGCGGCACTATCCCGAGCGGGTGTCGGGCACGACGATGGTGAACCCGGATTTCGCTGCGCTGGCCCGCGCATACGGGTTTCATGGCGAGCGGGTAGAGCGGACCGAAGATTTCGCCGAGGCCCTCGAGCGCGCGCTGTCGTCGGAGACCGGCGCGGTGCTCGATCTCGTGGTGTCGCCCGAGGCGCTGACTCCGCGCCAGAGCCTGAGCCAGATCCGCGCGGCCGGGCTGAAGGCCCGGGGCTAACGCATGTCGGAGCTGCGGTCGTCCTATGACGTGGTGATCGTGGGCGGGGCGGTGATCGGGTCCGCCGTGGCCTATTACCTGACCGCCGATCCTGATTTTGACGGCAGCGTGTTGATGGTCGAACGCGACCCGACCTACATCCACGCCTCGACCGCGCTGTCGGCGGCATCGATCCGGACGCAGTTTTCCAACCCTCTCAATGTGCGGATGAGCCAGTACGCCCATGACGTAATCCGGGATTTTCCAGACCTGATGGAGGTCGATGGCCATCGTCCCGATCTGGCGTTTCAGGCCGGCGGCTACATGTTCCTTGCGGGCGACGAGGCGCAGGCCGCGATCCTGCAGGATAATCATGAGGTCCAGACCGCGTGCGGCGCGGATGTGGTTCTGCTCGAGCCCGACGAGATCGCGCAATCTTTCCCGCATCTGCGGGTGCACGATCTGACGCTTGCGTCCTATGGACGGCGCGGCGAGGGGTGGTTCGACAATACCGGCCTGCTGCAGGGGTTCCGCAACAAGGCCCGCGCACAGGGCGCGCATGTCGTGCATGACGAGGTCGTGGGGATCGCGCGCGCAGGCGCGCGCGTGACCGGCGTCAGGCTCGCCTCTGGGGCCGAGATCGGCGCGGGCCATGTGGTCAACGCCTCGGGGCCGCGCGCGGCGCGCACCGCGCGCATGGCGGGGCTGGAGATACCGGTTGAGCCGCGCAAGCGCACAACCTTCGCCTTCATCTGCGAGACCTCGCCCGAGGGTACGGCACAGGTGAACGAAGGGCGCCTGCCGCTGATGGTCGATCCGAGCGGCGTCTATTGCCGCCCGGAAGGGGCGGGGTTCATCGCCGCCGCGCCGCCGAAAGACGACCCTGAGGTCGACGCGGAGGATTTCGAGCCGCGCTATGACGAGTTCGAGGCGTTGGTCTGGCCCGCGCTGGCGGCGCGGTCGCAGGCGTTCGAGGCCATTCGCATGACCAATGCCTGGGCGGGTCACTATGCCTATAACACGCTTGATCACAACATGATCGTCGGTCCCCATCCAGAGCTTGAGAACTTCCTTTTCGCCAACGGCTTTTCCGGCCACGGCCTTCAGCAGGCCCCGGCGGCGGGGCGCGGCGTGGCAGAACTGATCGTGCACGGGCGCTACCGGACGCTCGATTTGTCACCGGCGGGGATGGAGCGCATCCTGACCGGCACGCCTTTTCCGGAACGCGCAGTGATCTGACGGCGCCGCGCGGCAACTGGTCAAGCGACCGCCGCTCGATTACCCTTTGGCAAGACAGGACTGGAGCGCATCATGCCCGACGATAAGAGGGATCTTCTGACCAGCAGCCATTGGGGCACGTACCGGGTGGAGGTGAAGGGCGGGCGCGTGACCGCGCTGCGCGGCTTCGAGGAAGACGCCGATCCTTCGCCCATCGGGCAGGGGATCGTCGACGTGCTGGACGGCCCAACGCGGATCACCGCGCCGATGGTGCGCGAAAGCTGGCTCGAGGGCGGCCCGGGCACCGCCGGCGACAGGCGTAGCGTGGACGGTTTCGTCGCGGTCACTTGGGCGGAGGCGAACCGCCTGGTCGCCGAAGAGCTGACACGCGTCCGGCGCGACCACGGAAATTCGGCGATCTATGCCGGATCCTATGGCTGGGCCAGCGCCGGGCGGTTTCATCACGCGCAAAGCCAGCTCAAGCGGTTCCTGAACTGCATCGGCGGCTGCACGAGTTCGAAGAACACCTATTCCTTCGCCGCAGCCGAGGTGCTGGTGCCGCATGTTCTGGGCACCTTCCGCGGCCATCTCGACACGATGACGAGCTGGGAAAGCGTGGCCAGCGATTGCGAGCTTTTCGTGGCCTTCGGGGGCGTGCCCCTCAAGAACGGACAGATCAGCCAGGGCGGAACCGGCGCGCATGTGCAAAAGGCGGGGCTATTGGCGGCGCATGAGGCGGGCGTGCGTTTCGTGAATGTCTCGCCGCTGGCCTCTGACGTGATGGAGGCAGTAGGGGCCGAGTGGCTGGCACTTCGGCCCAACACGGATGTCGCGCTGATGCTGGCGCTGGCGCAGGTGGTGCTGACTGAGGGGCTGGAGGACCGCGCGTTCCTCGACCGCTACACGGTAGGGTTCGACCGGTTCGCCGCGTATCTGAACGGGCAGAGTGACGGCGTGGCAAAAACGCCTGACTGGGCGGCGGCGATCTGCGACATCCCCGCCGACACGATCCGTGATCTGGCGCGGCGCATGGCCGCCGGCCGCACGATGATCTCGACCGCCTATGCTCTGACCCGGCAGGACCACGGCGAACAGCCCTTTTGGGCCGCCATCGCCCTTGCCGCGATGCTGGGGCAGATCGGGCTGCCGGGTGGCGGGATCGGTTTCGGCTATTCGGCGATGAACAACAACGGGCTCAATCGGACGCCGATCAACTTCGCCTCTTTTCCGCAGGGGCAAAATCCTGTGCCGGATTTCATCCCCGTCGCGCGGGTGACCGACCTTCTGGGAAATCCCGGCGGGCGGTTCGACTATGACGGCCAAAGCTATACCTATCCCGATATCCGCCTGGTCTGGTGGGCGGGCGGCAATCCGTTTCACCACCATCAGGATCTCAACCGGATGCGCCGGGCCTGGGCGCGCCCGGAGACGATCATTGCCAATGAATGGTGCTGGAACGCGCTTGCGCGCCATGCGGATATCGTGCTGCCCTGCACAACGCCGCTGGAGCGAAGCGATCTGGCGCTGACGCCCAAGGACCCCTACCAGGTGGTGATGGACCGCGCCATTGCCCCGGTGGGGGAGGCGCGCGACGACCACGAGATCCTGCGTGGCATCGCGGCCGAGATGGGGGTGGAAGAGGCGTTCACCGAGGGCAAGAGCGCCGAAGAGTGGCAACGCTGGATCTGGGACGTGTCGCGCCAGCAGGCGGCGGAGCAGGACGTGACGCTGCCCGACTGGGACAGCTTTCAGCGCGAGGGCTGGATCAAGGTGCCGCCGCCCGAGGCCCCGACGATCATGCTGGAGGCGTTCCGCGCCGATCCCGAGTCCCATCCGCTCGCCACGCCCTCGGGACGGATCGAGATCTTTTCCGAGACGATCGCGGGATTCGGCTATGACGATTGTCCGGGTCATCCGGTCTGGCAGGAGCCGGCAGAATGGTTGGGCCAGGCCGGGCCGGGCGCGCTGCATCTCATCTCGAACCAGCCTGCGAACAAGCTGCACAGCCAGCTCGATCATGGCTCGGTCAGCGAGGCGGACAGGCCAAAGGGGGTGGAGCCCTTGACCATGCACCCCGAAGATGCGGCGGCGCGCGGTCTTGTCGAGGGGCAGATCGTGCGGCTTCACAATGCGCGCGGCGCGTGCCGGGCGGAGTTGCGGCTCAGCAAGGCGATCCGGCCAGGGGTGATCCAGATGGCAACCGGTGCCTGGTACAACCCCGAGGGTGAAATGTGCCGCCGGGGCAATCCCAACGTGCTGACGCTCGACAAGGGCACATCGCGGCTGGCGCAGGGGCCGATTGCCCATACCTGTCTGGTCTGGGTCGAGGCGGAATGACCGGGCTGAGCTTTTCGGCCAATCTGGGCTTTCTCTGGACCGACCGACCTCTGCCCGACGCGATCCGCGCCGCGCACGAGGCTGGCTTTGACGCGGTCGAATGCCATTGGCCCTATGACGTGCCGCCGGCACAGGTCGCGGCGGCCCTCAACGAGACGGGTTTGCCGATGCTGGGTCTCAACACCCTGCGCGGAGCGCCAGGCGAGAACGGGCTGGCCGCGCTGCCTGGGCGCGAGGCCGAGGCCCGCGCGGCCATCGATCAGGCGGTGGGCTATGCCGCCGAAATCGGCGCGCAGGCTGTGCATGTCATGGCCGGCATCGCCGAGGGCGACGCGGCGCGCGCCACCTTTCTGGAAAACCTGCGCTATGCGTGCGACCAGACCTCGGATACCGGGCTGACGTTCTTGATCGAACCGCTCAACGCGGCCGACGAACCGGGCTATTTCCTGCGCACGACAGATCAGGCGCGGGCGATCCTCGATGACCTGGCGCTGCCGAATGTGCGGCTCATGTTCGATTGCTATCACGTCGCGCGCACCGAGGGCGACGTGCCGGCGCGGCTGGAGGCCTTGCACGGCTATCTGGGTCACATCCAGATTGCCGCCGTGCCCGATCGCGGCCCGCCCGACCATGGCGAGCTTGACTATCGCGAGGTCTTCGCCCGGATCGCCGCGTTGGGCTGGACGCGGCCCATCGGCGCCGAGTACCACGCCGCGGCCCCGACCGACGACACGCTGGGATGGTTGCGCGCCGCGCGGCGCCGTCAGGACCCGTGACAGGCCAGGCCCACGCAATGGCTTGATACGTAGCGGGCCATCATCTCGGCCACGTCGTGCTTGTCTGCGTTGCGCTCGGCCAGCCGGGCGACGGACTCGGCCACCTTGGCGCGCAGCGCGTCGAAGTCGAAGTCGGTGAAGGCGCCGCCCTGCAGCACCATGCGCCCGCCGATCATCACGCTGTCGACGGCGCTTGAATCCTCGCAATTGACGATCTGGTTGGCCGCGTCGTTGAGCGGCACGTAGTTCACATGGGTGAGGTCGAGAAACACCAGGTCCGCCTTGTAGTCCGGCGCGATCCGGCCGATGCGGTCCTCAAGGCCCAGCACCCGGGCACCGCCCTGCGTCGCCATGTCCAGCACCTCCCACGTGCCGAGCCATTCCTCTGGCTGTGCGCGCTGGGTGCGCGACACGAAGGCGGCAAGACGCAGCGCCTCGAACATGTTCTGATTGTCCGACGAGCCCGAGCCGTCGGAGCCGATGCCGACCGGGATGCCGTGTTCGCGCATGGCGCGGGCGCGCGCGATGCCCGAGCCCAGCCGCAGGTTGCTGCCGGGGTTATGCGCCACGCTCGCGCCTTGGTCCGCCATGCGGCGCAGGTCTTCGTCGTCGAGCCAGACACAATGCGCGCCGGTGAAGCTGGGCCCGAGGATCCCCAGGCTGTCGAGATGCGCGGCCAGCGTCTTTCCATAGCGGGTCTGCGCCGCGACGGCCTGCACCTTGGACTCCGCCAGGTGCATCTGGATGCCGGTGTCGTGCTCGGCGGCCAGATCCCGGCAGGCGGTCAGGAACGCGTCGGTGCAATGCAGCGGGATGGTGGGGCCAAGCGCGGGGCGCGCGGTGTCGCGGTCGAAGGCCCAGCCTTCGAGGATCTCGCGGCAAACGGCGATGTGCTGCTCGGACGGCGCTGTGGCCATCGCCTCGGCGCGGTGGCGCAGCGGGTCGGGCAGGGCATCGAGCAGGCCGGGAATGGCGCGGAACAGCGTGATATCGGCCATCATCGGCGCAAGCGTCACGCGCAGGCCAAGATCGCGGTACCCTTCGACGATGGCCTGAACGCCGTCGGTGCTGGCGGTGGGAAATTCGAAATACATGTCATAGGCCGCCGTACAGCCCTTGAGCACCATTTCCGCGGCGTTGAGTTGCGCCGCCAGCCGCTTGTCCTCGAGCGTAAAACCGCCGCTTGTCCACGGCGCGGCGTTGAGCAAAAGTTCGAGCGACCACTTGTCCCCCAGCCCCTTACCAAGGCTGCCATGCCCATGGGTATGCGCGTTCACGAGGCCCGGCATGACAAGCCTGTCGGTCGCGTCGATCTCAACGGCGCTCTCGGGCGCGGCAAGGCCGGGCGCGCCGATCTCGTGGATCGTGTCACCGGCGATCAGGATATCCGCAGGGCCGACATGGCGCGCGTCGATATCCAGAACCTGCCCGCCACGAATAATCTGCCATGCCGCGCCCATCGCTCAGGCCCCCTCTTGCGCCATGTGGCGGCCGATATCCTGCACGCGGGCGGCGTCGCGGGTGGTCTCGTAGACGATCCGGCCCTCGGACATGACAAGGATCCGGTCCGACAGTTCAAGGATTTCGTCAAGATCCTCGCTCAGCAACAGGACGGCGGTGCCGCCATTGCGTGCCTCGACGATGCGCTGGCGGATCTCGGCCACGGCCTTGAGGTCAAGCCCGAAACACGGGTTCTGCACGATCAGGAGGTTCGCGCCGTCCGCCAGTTCGCGCGCCAGCACCGTGCGCTGCACGTTGCCGCCCGAGAGCGTCTCGATAGGGGCGTCCGGTCCTTGGGTCTTGACGCGGAACTGCGCGATCAACTCGGTCGCGCGGGCCCGCATCGCACGACGGTTGAGCCAGAAACCCGCACGGCTCATCGGGGCCTCGTCGAAGCGGCGCAGCGACAGGTTCTCGGCCACGGACATGCCACGGACACAGGCGTTCTGCAGGGGCGCTTCGGGCAGAAGCTTGATTCCGCGCGCGCGCATCTCGGTGCGGGTGCGGTGATAGGGCTCGCCCGCCACCACCGGCTGCCCGCCGGCGATCGCACGTTGACCGGCCAGCACCTCGACAAACTCCGTTTGGCCGTTGCCCGAGATCCCGGCGACGCCGACGATTTCGCCCGCGCGCACCTGCAGGTCGAGATCGCGCACGGCTGGCAGGCCCTTGTCGTTGTCCACGCACAGCGCTTGCACATCCAGCATGACAGCGCCTTCGCCGCTGCTTTCGCGGGCGCTGACCTGTGCGGGGGGCTCGTCCCCCACCATCATGCGCACCATGTCGTCGCGGCTGAGATCCGCGACGCGGCCCTGTCCCACCAGCTTGCCCTGCCGCAGAACGGTCACCTCGTCGGCATAGGCCTCGACCTCGCGCAGTTTATGCGAGATGAGCACGACCGAAATCCGCCCTTCGTCGGTGAGCCGCCGCATGAGCCCAAGGATCTGGTCCGCCTCGTCGGGCGTGAGAACGCTGGTCGGTTCATCGAGGATCAAAAGCCGGCTGCCCAGACGGAGCTGCTTGAGGATTTCCAGTTTCTGCTTTTCGCCCGCCGACAGGCTGCTGACCAAACGGTCGAGATCGAGCCGGAAGGGCATGTCGGCCAGGAATGCCTCGAGCGAGGCGCGTTGCGCCGGCCAGTCGATAACCTGCGTGAGATCCGGGTCGCCCAACACGAGGTTTTCCGCAACGGTCATCGATGGAACCAGCGTGAAATGCTGGTAGACCATGCCAAGCCCCAGCCGTTGCGCCGCACGCGGCGAGGAAATCTCGACCTCTGCCGCGTCGAGCACGACCGAGCCGCCATCGGCGCGGTAGGTGCCCATCAGGCATTTCACCAGTGTGCTCTTGCCCGCGCCATTCTCGCCAAGAAGCGCATGAAAGCGTCCGGGCGCGATCTTGAAAGACACCTCGTCAAGCGCGGTGAAGCTTCCGAAGCGTTTGGTGAGCTTCCAGATCTCCACCTTCGGCGGCGGCTTTTTCGCGGGGTCGGGCAAATGGGTCATCGGTTGATCGACACCTCTCCGGGTGCGCCTTCAAGCGCGCGTTTCGGCGACGAACTGTAGATCAGGAGCGCGAGGGTGAGGAAATAGGGCGCAGCGCCGTAAAGGTAGTAGTTGGCGGTGATACCCACCGTCTGCAGCGCAGGGCCAAGTGCCGTCGCCCCGCCGAAAAGCAGCGAGGCGTAAAAGCAGCGGATCGGGTCCCAGCGGGCGAAGATCACCAGCGCAACGGCCATCAGGCCCTGACCCGACGACAATCCTTCGTTCCACGTACCGGGATAATAGAGCGACAGGTAAGACCCGCCGACCCCCGACAGGAACCCGCCCGCCACTGTGCCAAGGGTGCGGACGCGCGCGATGTTGTAACCGAGCGCCTGGGCGGCTTCCTCGCTGTCGCCCACGGTGCGCAGGACCAGCCCCCAGCGCGTCGTCTTCAGCGCCCAGGCCAGACCCAGGGCCAGCACGAAGCCGATCACGAAAAGCATGTTGATCTTGAGCGCGGACTGCACCTGTGGCGAGGCGCTCCACCAGCCGAGATCGATATCGGGCAGGCGCGGGGCCGACGGGTTGATGAAGGGTTTGCCAAGGAAAAAGGCCAGCCCGGTGCCGAAGATGAAGAGCGCAATTCCCACCGCGATGTCATTGACCCGGGGCAGGTTGCAGACAAGCGCGTGCACCAGCGACAGAAGTGCGCCCGCACAGCCCGCGACCAGCACGCCAAGCCATGGCTCGCCCGTCAGGACAGCAGTGGCGTAACCGCTCATCGCGCCCATCACGAGCACGCCTTCGAGGCCGAGATTCACGCGGCCGGATTTCTCGGTGATCGTCTCGCCCAGGCTGACGAAAAGATAGGGGGTCGAAACGCGGATCGCGCCGCCGATCACGGCGATGAGCACGCTCCACCAGCTGATATCGGTTCCCTCCATCAGGTCGTCCTCCACGCGGCGGGTTGGAACAGGCTGAGCCGTCCGTAGGCCGCGTTCGACGCCAGCACGACAAGAAACAGCACGCCTTGCAGAACCTGCGTCGTGGCGTCGGGCAGATCGAACCGGCGCTGTAGTAGGCCGCCGCTGGCCGTCACGCCGCCCAAGAGGATCGCCAGCACGATGATCGCCGCCGGGTTCTGACGCGACAGGAACGCCACGAGGATCCCCGCATAGCCAAAACCCACGGCCAGCGATTCACTGGCAAAGCCGTGCACGGCCATCACCTCGAAACTGCCGGCCAGACCCGCGCCTGCGCCGCCGATGAAACAGCACAGGACGACCATGCGGTTGATCGGCAGGCCCGCCATCTGTGCCGCGCGGGGATTGCCGCCCAGAATATCGACGCCAAAGCCGAAGGTGGTGCGGCGCATAATGATCCAGAGGATCAGGCAGATCACGACGCCTGTGGCCAACCCCCAATGCACGTCGATGAAGGGCAGGGGGCCGACGCGCAGCTCTTGCGGGATGCTCCAGCTCGATGTTTTCAAAACGCGGTCCCAGTCGCGGATCGGGCCGGTAATCAGGTGATACATGACCGCGATGGCGATATAGTTCAGCAGCAGCGTCGAGATGGTTTCGTTGACGCCGCGATACTGCCGCAGCGCCCCTGCGAACCCGATCCAGAGCCCGCCCGCCAGTGCGCCCGCCAGTGCCATCACCGCCACGCCCAGTAGAAACGGCGCCCCGCTGAGCGCGACGCCCGCCAGCACCGTGGCGACACCACCCACCACCAGCGCCCCTTCGCCGCCGATCACCAGAAGCCCGGCGCGCGCCGGAATCGCCGTGCAAAGCGCCGTCAGCATCAGCGGCGCCGCATTGGTCAGCGTGCTTTCGACCGAAATCTGCCGCGCGAAGGAGCCGAGCCACAGCACGTAGTAGACGTCGAGCGGGTTATGCCCGAGCGACGCCACATAGACGCCGAAAAGCGCCATCGTGATGAGAAAGGCGGCGACGTTGATCGTCACCGCCTCCAGGCTGTTGAGCAGGCCGGGAGGGGGCATTGATGCGGGCCTCTGGAATGCGCACGCCTGCCGGCGCTTAGCCCGTGGTGCCTTTGACGAACCAGTCGACGCCCAGCTTGAAGGGCGTGTCGGTATTCTCGATCACCTCGCCTTCTTCGAGGATGACGTTGCCTTTGTTGTCCTCGAGCGGTCCCTTGTAGAGCTTCAGCGTGTCGTCGATGAATCCCTGCTTGGCGGCGAGCACCTCGTCGCGGACCTCTTGCGGCACCGCGTCGCCGAAGGGGCTGATCGCGACCATGTCTTCCTTGAAGCCGCCACGTTTTAGGTTGGGGTAGGAGTCTCCGGCGACGAAAGCCTCGACGAATTCCACGCCCGACGCCCAGTTCCATTCCGCGCCGGTCAGGAAGCCGTTCGGGGCCAGCGCGCTCAGATCCGAATGATAGCCGCAGGTGTAAACGCCGCGCGCTTCGGCGGTTTCGACCGAGACTTTGGGGCTGTCGACATTGGCGATGATCACGTCACAGCCCTGGTCGATCAGGCTGTTGGTGGTTTCCGCCTCTTTCACCGGGTTGTTCCAGTCACCGGTGATGACGACATTGCAGGTCATCTCGGGATTGACAGACTGCGCACCCAGCACAAAGCCGTTGCAGTTGTTGTAGATGAAGTAGAGCGGCTTGGACCCGATGAAGCCGATCTTGCCGGTCTTGGACATCCGCCCGGCGGCGATACCGCAGAGGTAATGCGCCTCTTCGGTGTAGCCGCGATAGCCGATGACGTTCGCCGGGTCACCCTCTTTCCAGATCGCGCCGATATGGGTGAAGAGGACATCCGGGTATTGCAGCGCCATTTTCTTGAGGCTGTCCCAATAGCCAAAGGAGGTGCCAAAGATGACCCGGGCGCCATCGAGCTCGATCATCGACTGGATCACCTTCTCGACTTCGGCGGTCTCGGGCACGTTTTCCTGTTCTACCACGGTCACGCCGTCGATCGCGGCCACCTTCTTGGCCGCGTCCCAATGCGACTGGTTCCAGCCGTAATCCTGTCGCGGCCCGACATAGATGAAGCCCACGGTCACGTTGTCCATTGCGGCCACGAGGCCGGGAAGCGCGCCAAGCGCGGCTCCTGCGGTTACCATTCCGCCGCTCTGGCGCAAGAAGTTTCTACGAGAAATCAGTGATTTGGTCATTTTCTTCACTCCCCTTGGATCCGTGCGCCGCCTCTGTGCCCGTCCGGATCAGATGGCGACTCCGGTATGTCAGACCGCGGCGGTCTTGCCGGACCCGACTGGCCTGCAGATAAGGATAGCGGCCCGAACAGCGAGGATTCTGACAGGGGGTAGACCTCAGAAATCCGCCACAACGCACAAAAAATATGCAGCTTTTGTGAATATGCCTATTAATAAGGCTGAAAAGATCATGGCTCCCCACTACCGACGCACGGAAGGAGATTGACGGCGCGGGGGAGTGCTGGAGTGGGGGCGCATGGGTTACGCGTGAAAGATGAACAATAATTAAGCGAATAAAGCAAAATAGCATATTAATTATGCAAATGGACTGGTTTCAGCCTGGTCATCCTTCGTAATTCTGTAAAATCCGTCACGCGGATCGCCTTAACCAAGAGCGAACGCGGCAGGATCATGCCGCAGCGTCAACCGATCCTGGGGAGGAGCTTGGCCATATGGAGATCAATTTGCCGGATGTCGTCGCCGAGGTGACGGAAGCGTTCCAGGCCTACGAGGCCGCGCTGACCGGCAATGATGTCGCCACGCTCGACGCACTTTTCTGGACCAGCCCGCATGTCATTCGCTACGGTGCGACGGAAAACCTGCACGGCCATGAAGAGATCCTCGCCTTCCGAAAGGCGCGCCCGTCGAAGGGCTTGGACCGCGCACTGCGACACACGGTGATCACCACCTTCGGGCGCGACTTCGCCACCGCCAACACCGAATTCACCCGCGACGAAACCGATCGCATCGGGCGACAAAGCCACACCTGGGCGCGCCTGCCCGAAGGCTGGCGGATCGTGGCGGCCCATGTCTCGCTGATGGAGGCCTGACCGAAAAACTGAAGTTCAATGACCCGTTTTGTTGTTTCCCATCACTGAAATCCACCAGAAAGGACTGCTCATGACGACCTTTTCCTTCCAAAGCCTGACCCGGCGCGCCTTTGCCGGAACGGCGCTTGCGCTGATGACCGCGCTTGCCACGCCGCTGGCCGCGCAGGAGACCGTGAAAATCGGTCTCATCGCCTCGCTGTCGGGGCCGTCCTCGAAATCGGGCGAAGCGATCACGCGCGGCATGATGCTGGCCATCGAAGAGATCAACGCCGATGGTGGCCTGCTTGGAATGCCGGTCGAGCTTATCCGCCGCGATGACGAGGGCAACCCGGGCAAGGGTCTGACGGCGGCGCGCGAGCTGGTTCAGCGCGAAGGCGTGGCCGTGCTTTTCGGCGGGCTGCAGACGCCGGTGTCGCTTGCACTGGTGCCCTACATGAACCAAAGCCAGAAACCTTTCATGGGGCCTTGGGCCGCGGGTACGCCGATCACCAAGAACGGGGCCGAGGAAAATTATATCTTCCGCGTGTCCGCCGTGGACGAGATGGTCGATATCGCGCTGGTCGAGCGGGCGATGAGCGTGCATGGCGCGAAGAACCCGGGTATGATGCTGATCAACAACCCATGGGGCGAGTCCAATGAAAAGGGCCTGACCGCCGCGCTTGAGGCCGCCGGTCTGCCCACCGCCGGGATCGAACGGGTCGAGGCGAACGATATCGACGTGGTCCCGCAGCTCACGCGCCTCAAGGAGGCTGGGGCCGATGCGATCTTTATGGTGGCCAATGTCGGCCCGTCCGCGCAGGTGATGAAGTCGCTCGAACGTATGGGCTGGGACGTGCCTGTCGTGTCGCACTGGGGTCCGGCAGGCGGGCGGTTCTCGGAACTCGCCGGCCCGCGCGCGAAGGACGTGGAGATGATCCAGACCTTCACCTTCTCGGGCAACGACTCGCCCATGGCCGCCGAGACGCTGGAGGCGCTCAAGGCTATGTTCCCCGAGATCAAGGGGCCGGCGGACGTGACCCCGGCCGTTGGCATCGCCAACGCCTATGACGCGATGCACCTTACGGCGCTCGCGATCAAGAATGCGGGCTCTCTCGATGGTCCGGCCATTCGTCAGGGATATTATGACATCGAGACCCACGAGGGCCTGATCAAGACCTATGAAAATCCCTTCACGCCCGACGACCAGGACGCGCTCGGGCCCGAGGATTACGTCTTTACCCGTTTCATCGACGGCGAGATCATCCCGATCGAGTGATCCTCGGATCGAAAAAAGGACGCGAAAGGCCGCGTGCCGCGGCCTTTCGCAAGTAATTCCTGGGGACAATGCCATGATCGTCTCAACGCTGATCACCGGGCTCGCGCTTGGGTCCATGTACGGGCTGATGGCCCTTGGGTTTCACATCACCTACGCCGTGTCGAAAACGGTGAACTTCAGCCAGGGCTCCTCGATGATGTTCGGGGCGGTCATGGGCTATACTTTCATGGTCACCCTCGGCTGGCCTTTCTGGATCGGCATTCCTGCCGCACTGGCCTGCTGCGCGGTGCTGGGCCTCGTGGTGGAGCGGCTGCTGGTGCGGCCCTTCGCGGCGCGCGGTTCGGACGCCTGGCTTATGGCCACCGTGGCGGGGGGTATCGTTCTGGATAACGTGGTGCTGTTCACCTTCGGCAAAGAGCCGCGCAGCCTGCCGTCACCTTTCACCGAGAGCGCGGTCGAGTTTCTCGGAACGGGTGCCTATCCGCTGCAGCTCATCATTCCGGTGGTGGGGCTGGCCATCGCGCTGGGCCTGACACTGGTGACCACGCGCACCAAGCTGGGCAAGGCGATGCTCGCCTCGGTCCAGCGGCCCGAAGCGGCGCGGCTGACAGGCGTTAATACCCAAACGGTCATTGCCGCGTCTTTTGCGATCTCGGCGGTCTTCGCGGGTGTGGCCGGCCTGCTCATCGCGCCTTTGTTCAATGTGTCGTCGGGCATGGGTTTGATCTTCGGGATCAAGGCCTTCGCCGCCGCCATCCTGGGCGGGATCAGCAGCGCCTGGGGTGTCATGATCGCGGGCATTCTCTATGGCTGTATCGAGGCGCTGACCACCGCCTATATCGGGTCGAGCTACACGCAGATCGTGTCCTTCAGTGTCGTGATCCTTGTGCTTGTCACCGTGCCCAACGGCCTCTTCGGCCGGGCCGAGCTGAAAAAGGTCTGAGGCCATGAGCGACGCCGCTACCCCCGCCTTCCGCCTGCGCCTGACCAAGGCCCTGTTGCATCCGCTGACCTCGGTTGTGGCCATTCTCGCGCTGACGGGACTGGCCATTCTGTTCGCGCTGGGCGCCAACGGCTATATCGTTTTCATCCTCGCGCTTTTCGCCATGAATGTGGTGGTGGGCGTGGGGCTCAACATCCTGCTGGGCCTATCTGGGCAGATCTCGTTCGGGCATGTGGGGTTCTTCGCCATCGGTGCCTACACGGTCGCGATTATGGTGCTGGCCGGATTCGACTATTGGCTGGCCTTCCTTGCCGCCGGCGTGGTGAACGCGGTGGCGGGCGTGCTTCTGGCGGTGCCCGCGCTGCGCGTCGCGGGGCCGTATCTGGCCATGATGACCATCGCCTTTGCTTTCATCGTCGAACACGCCGCCATCGAGTTGCGCCACCTCACCGGCGGTCATAACGGCCTGATGGGTTTTCGCGCGCCGGAGTTCGCCGGACGGATGTTCTTTGAAAAGGAGGTGGCGATCGCCGCGCTGATCCTCGCCGCCATCGCCTGTCTGCTGTTTCTGCGGCTTTCGCGGGGTCGCTGGGGGGCCGCGATGCGCGCAGTAGCCGATAGCGAGGTCGCGGCGCAGTCGGTGGGCCTCAACCCCATTGCGATCAAAACCGTGGCCTTTGTCCTTTCCGCCGTGTTGACCGGACTGGCTGGTGCGCTTTTCACGCCGCTGCAGATGTTCATCAGTCCGGGCTCTTTCCCGTTCTTCCAGTCGATCCTCTTTCTTCTGGCGGTGATCGTGGGCGGTACTGGGCGGCTTTTCGGGCCTGTCGTCGGCAGCCTGATCGTGGTGCTTCTGCCCGAGGTCCTGTCGGGTATGGCCGAGTATCGTCTCTTGATCTTTGGCGGCATCATGATGGGGGTTCTTCTGCTGGCGCCCAAGGGCATCGTCGGGGGGCTGATGCAGCTGATCAGCGCCGAGGATCCGACCCCGGCCAAACCTTCGGGCAAGGATCCACTGGCGTTTCTCGCGCCAAAGGCGGGCGTGGAGCGCCCGGAGCTCAAAGTGCGCGATCTGGGCATCAATTTCGGCGGCGTGCAGGCGGCCAAGGACGTGTCCTTTACCGCGCCGCCGGGCAAGGTCACCAGTGTGATCGGCCCCAACGGTGCCGGCAAAACGACCGTGCTCAACATGATCAGCGGGTTCTACACGCCCGACAGCGGGGCGATCGAACTCCACGAGGATCTGGCCGGGCGACCTGCCTACCGGATGGCGCGCGCGGGCGTTGCGCGGACCTATCAGACCACCCAGCTTTTCGAGAACCTGAGCGTGCGTGAGAATATCCTCATCGCGCTCGGCACCGGGCGGTTGGGTTGGCTTCTGGGTGGCACGCCCGGGGCGGGCGCGATTGCCACGGCGGACGATCTTCTGGCCTTTGTCGGCTACAAGGGGCCGGTTGGGCGGCGCGCGGGCGATCTGCCGCATGTGGACAAGCGGCTGGTCGAAATCGCGCGCGCGCTGGCGACGCAGCCGTCGCTGCTGCTTCTGGACGAACCGGCGGCGGGGCTGATGCACAGCGACAAGGAAGCGCTGAGCGCGCTCATCCTGAAGATCGCCGAAGCGGGTGTCGCCGTCGTTCTGGTCGAACACGACATGTCGCTGCTGATGAGCATCTCTGACGAGATCATCGTGCTGGACGCGGGCGTCCCAATCAAGACCGGCAGTCCCGCCGAGGTTCAGCAGGACCCCGACGTGCGCCGCGCCTATCTGGGCGACAGCGCCTATCAGGGGCGGGCGCGACCTGAGATCCGCGAGTTTGGCCATGCCAAGGAGGTGCTCAGCACCCGCGGGCTCACCGCAGGCTACGGCGCCGCCGCCGCGCTGTCGGACGTTGAAGTGGACGTAGAACCGGGCGAGATGGTGGCCGTGCTGGGCGCCAATGGCGCGGGCAAATCCACGATGATGCGCGCGCTTTCGGGGCTGCATCGGCCCGTCGAGGGCGCGATCCTGCTCGATCTCAAACATATCGAGGACATGCCTGCCTCCAAGATTGCGCACGCCGGTCTCTCGCTCGTGCCCGAGGGGCGGCAGGTCTTCCCGCAGATGAGCGTGCGCGACAACATCCTGATGGGGGCCTATACCCGCGACGATCTGAACGCCGAGGCCGAAATCGAGGCGCTCTTGACCCGGTTCCCGCGCCTGCGCGACCGGATCGACATGCCGGCGGGTGTCCTGTCGGGCGGCGAGCAACAGATGCTGGCCATCGCGCGCGGTCTTATTGCCAATCCGCGTATTCTGCTTTTGGATGAACCGTCTCTGGGCCTTGCCCCGGCGATCATCGCGGAACTTTACGATGTCCTGGCCGATCTGCGCGACGAGGGCGTGACCGTGCTGCTGGTCGACCAGATGGCGACACTGGCGCTGGCGGTGGCGGACCGCGCCTATGTGCTGGAAAACGGGCGCGTGGTCAAAGCCGGCAGTTCGGCGGAGCTTCGCAAGGACGCCTCGATCGAAGAGGCATATCTCGGCGGCGGGGTCGCCGCCGAGTGACGCGCGCCCCAGCCGCGGGAAGACTGGAAAGGACAAGCAATGGATCTGACATTTCACAACGTGACCCTGCCCGCCAAACCGGGAGAGGCGATGGATATCGGTGTGCATGGCGGCCAGATCGTCGAGATCAAAGGCGCCGGTCATCTTGAGCGGGGCGAGCGCGCGTTCGATCTCGACGGGCGCATCGTGCTGCCCGGGTTTGTCGAGACGCATATCCATCTCGACAAGTCCTGTATCCTCGACCGCTGCCAGATGAAGGGCGGGCTGGAGGACGCCATTGCCGAAGTCGTGGGGCTCAAGGCCGATTTCACCGAAGACGACGTGGCCGCGCGCGCGACGAAAACCTTGCGCAAATGCGTTCTGAACGGCACCACGCGGATGCGCACGCATGTCGAGGTCGACCCCGTGGTGGGCCTGCGCGGCATCGAAGGCGTGAAGAAGGCGATCGCCGATTTCGCATGGGCCATCGACGTGCAAATTTGCGTCTTTCCGCAGGACGGCCTGCTGAACAATCCCGGCACGGATGAGTTGATGGTCGCGGCCCTGCACGATTGCGCGGGCTCCGTGGGCGCGGCCCCCTATACCGACAGCGATCCTCATGGCCAGATCGACCGCATCTTCGAGATGGCGCGGGAATTCGACGTCGATATCGACATGCATCTCGATTTCGGCTCGGACGCGTCTTCGCTCGATGTGGAGTATGTCTGCAAGAAGGCCGACGCGTATGGCTGGGGCGGGCGCGTCACCGTGGGCCATGTGACCAAGTTCGCCAACATGCCGCAGGCGCGACTGGTCGAATTGGCGCGGCGTCTGGCGGATGCGGGCGTTGCCGTCACAGTGCTGCCCTCGACCGATCTCTTCCTGATGCACCGCGATCATACCGAGGATATGAGCGTACCGCGCGGGGTCACGCCCCTGCACCTTATGGCGAAAGAGGGCGTGACCTGTTCGCTCTCCACGAACAATGTGCTGAACCCGTTCACGCCTTTCGGAGACTGTTCCCTCATTCGCATGGCGAATCTTTACGCCAACATCGCCCAGATCGGGCAGCGAGAGGATATGGCAGCCTGCCTCGACATGGTCTCGTCCCGCTCGGCCAAGCTGATGAACCTGACCGACTATGGCTTAGAAAAGGGCGCGCCCGCCGACCTGGTGGTGATCGACGCCACCGATCCGACGATGGCTGTGGCGGAACTGGCCCAGCCGATGTATGGCTTCAAGCGCGGCAAACCGGTTTTCACCCATGCCTTGCCCGAACTGCACGGACCCTGAGCCGCCGACGATGAAAGACACCGCCAACGCCTTTATCGAAACCGTCACGCTGAAGGGCGCTCCGGACGGGCCGCTGGCCGGGCTGAGCTTCGGCGTCAAGGACCTCTATGATGTGGCGGGGCGCGTTGCCGGCTGTGGCAATCCGGAATGGAAGCAGACGCATCTAAAGGCCGAGGCCCATGCGCCTGCTGTGCAGGCGCTTTTGGACGCGGGCGGCACCTGCATGGGCATGACCCATACCGATGAGCTGGCCTATAGTCTGATGGGGGTGAACGCCCATTACGGCACGCCGGTCAATTCTGCCGATCCGCGCCGGGTGCCGGGTGGGTCGTCCTCCGGCTCTGCCGCCGCGGTGGCCGCCGGTCTGGTGGATTTCGCGTTGGGAAGTGACACGGGCGGGTCGGTGCGCCTGCCGGCCTCTTTTTGCGGGGTCTGGGGCCTGCGGACCAGTTTCGGTCATGTCAGCCTCGACGGCGCGATGCCCTTCACCCACAGCTTCGACACCGCCGGCTGGTTCGCCCGCGATGCCGCCACGATGGACAAGGTGGCGCAGGCTTACGGGCTGGCGGAAGGCACCGCGCCGCGCCGTCTCTTGCTGCCGGTCGATCTCTGGGCGCGGGCGGATGCCGCAACCATCGACGCGATTGCGCCCGCCCTTGCAAAGCTGGAAGCGGCACTCGGCCCGGCGCGACCGGTTCGGATAAGTGACGAAGGGCTTGAAGCCTGGCGCGAGACCTTCCGCATCTGTCAGGCGCACGAGATCTGGCAGGTCCATGGCGACTGGATCAGCCAGCATGATCCGGATTTCGGCCCCGGCATCAAGGAGCGCTTCGAGATCGCGTCCAAAATCGCCGACGAGGACGCCGCGCGGGAGCAGGCGGAAAAGCGGCGCATCGCGGCCCATATCCGCACCCTGGTGCCGGCGGGGGACGTGCTGGTTCTGCCCACCAGCCCCGGCCCCGCGCCGTTTGTCACCGATCCCGAAGAGGCGCTCAACAGTTTTCGGATGGCCGCGTTCGAGATGCTTTGCGTGGCGGGCCTGTCGGGTCTGCCGCAGCTTTCCGTGCCCGCGGGGCAGGTGGACGAGGGGCCGGTCGGCCTTAGCCTGATCGGGGCCGAGGGCGAGGACCGGGCGTTGATTTCATTGGCCGGCACGCTCGACCGCGCGGCATGAGACATTGAAGACCTGAGATGGAGTTGCCCGAATGTCAGACCCTGTGACCACCGCGAAAGCCTGTGTGGAGGCCTATCTGGAACGCTCGATGGTGCCCGACCCGGAAGGCGCTGCCGCCTATGTGTCGGACGATCTGGTTGTCACCTTCACGGGCGGGCGCAAATTCAACAGCCCCTCTGGCCCCACGTCTTTCAATGCCAAGCGCTACAAGTGGGTGAAAAAGCGGTTTCTGCGCACCGACGCGGCGCTCGATCCAGAGACCGGCGATGTGCATGTCTACAACACCGGCTACCTCTACGGCGAATGGCCTGATGGCACGCCTTTCGACAACAATCGCTACATGGACGAATTTGTCGTCCGTGACGGCAAGATCGTCAGCACGAATGTCTGGAATGACAGTGCCGAGATCTTGCTGCATCGCGCCGGATTAGCCGAGGCGCCGCTCTGACGCAGGGCATGGTCCGCTGCGGCGGCAAACGAATGCGTCGAAATCCGCGTCACTGGCCGAACAGCTTGCGTTGTCAGCGAAATTCGGGCTTTCCTTTGCGGCATGACGAGTGACTTTAATTCACGATTTCAAGTTCTTTGCATCCCATCAGAAGGAGACGATTTTGCTCACTCAAACGCTCAGATTTTCCGCCGCAGCAATGATGCTCACCGCGCTCGCCGGCTGCGTCGAAGATAGCGGCAGCGCCGGTACAGCGATGCCAAGCGCCGCCGAGCAGGCCTGCCTGAGGGCCATCACCGTGGAAACGAACAATCCTGATGTCAGACTTTCGCGGTCGAGCTTCTCGCAGGCGGGCACCGAGGTGATCGCGGTCGTGGGACCGCAGGACGCTGCGTGGCAGTGCATCGCTTATAGCGACGGCACGACAAGCCGCCCCATGTCCCTGACCAACGAAGGCACGCTCTAAGCCTTTACGGCCCGGTATCCCGTGTGCCGGGCCTGTAAGTTTCGGGGGCAAATTCGTGCCGGCGATCTGCCGCTGACACATGTGTGGTCCCGCCTGTCAGGCTGGCGCGCCGCCATAAGTGCGTTCTGTCAGGTCGATTGTGGACATCTCGGCGGTCAAGGCCGCGAGGAACGTCGTCTCTGCCTCGGTAAAGCGGCGCGCCGGATTGCTGATGAGATAGATACTGATCAGCGGCAGGCTTTCGTAGGGCGGAAGCTGACGGATGCGCCCGGCGGCAACGTCCTGTTGCGCGACATGCACCGGCAGCGCGCCGATCCCGATGCCCGACATGATCATGCGCCGGATTTCGTTAAGGCTTGACGACACGCCGCGCCAGTGCGGTGACAGCCGCAGCTCCGTGCGGAGCCTGGAAATATCCTCGAGCGGCCCGCCAAGCGCTTCGGTCTGGAACGCAACGAAAGGCTCTCCCTCCAAATCGCCGGCAGAGATCGTCCGGGCGTGAAACAGCGGATGCCGCGGCCCGCAGTAAAGCCCGAAATACTCGCGGTAGAGCACCGCGTGCGTGAGTGTTCTGGGTAGGCGCGACAAAAGACAAATGCCGAAACTGGCGCGATTGAGCGACACCATGGATTCCACGTCTTCGCTCTCATGAACCGAAAAGGAATAGGTTACGCTCGGGTGGGCGGTTGAGAAACGGTGCAGGACCTCGTCGAAATGCGGGGACACCACGGAACTGGTCAGCGCGATCGACAGGTGGCCGCGCAGGTCGGCCACGTCTTCCTCAAGGATCGCCGGAAGCTGCGACACCGCGCCGAAGATCGTCGTGCATTCGGTGTAAAGCGCTTGCCCGGCGCGGGTGACCGTGAATTCGTTGGGCTTGCGGATCAGAAGACGCTTGCCCACCGCCGTCTCCAGCCGTTTGAGCGCGGCCGAGACCGTGGGCTGTTTCAGCCCCAGAGATGTGGCAGCCTTCGAGATGCCCCGCTGTTCGACCACGACCATGAAGGTGCGCAGGAGGTTCCAGTCGAGGTTCCACGGAAATCGGTTACGTTCGGGCGGCTTCATCAATCTAATCTATATTAAGGATGCGTATTATCTATTTGCGCAATGATTTGTCCCGTGCAAGGCTTTTCGCAAGCGGCCCGGTCCGCGACCGATGGTCCGGGCATGGTCCGGGCATGACAAAGCCAACATGGAGACAAGAATGACCCTTCGCCGTACCTTTCTGAAATCGACCCTGCTGGCCGCTGGCCTCGCCGCTCTCGGCGTCACCACGGCTGTCGCCGATGAGCTTGAAACGCTGAAGGAAAAAGGCGTTATTCGCATTGCGATGTCCGGGGCCTACCCGCCCTTCAACTTCGTGAATGACCAGAACGAGGTCGTCGGCTTCGATCCGGCTGTTGGCAAGGAGATCGCCAAGCGCATGGGCCTTGAGGCCGAGATTGTCACCACAGCGTGGGATGGAATCATCGGCGGTCTTCTGGCCAATAAGTACGACGCGATCGTCGGCTCGATGACCATCACCGAAGAGCGCGACAAGGTCGTCGACTTCGTCGGGCCCTATTATTCCGACAAACGCGCAATTTTTACGCAACCGGGGTCCGACATCAAAAGCCTGGAAGATCTCGAAGGCGCAAAAGTCGGCCTGACGCTGGGGGAAACCCACGAGGCTTGGGCGCGCGAGCGCGGCTACAACATCAACACCTATAAAGGCCTGCCCGAATTGCTGTTGGAGCTTGAGAACGGGCGCGTCGACGCCATCGTGAACGACTCCATCGCGGCGATCCTCGCCATGGGCGCGAAGGAGCAGGAGTTCGAGATGTTTGCGGATCCCACGACTGAACCCTTCGGTGCCGGAATCGCCATCCGCGAAGGCAACCCCGAGCTGGCCGCGGCCATGCAGGAGGCGCTTGACGCGATGATGGAAGACGGCACGTATCTCGCGCTGGCCGAGGAATGGATCGGCGCGGATATCCGCTAAGATCACGCCGCACGCCGTCCGGTTCTGTGCCGGACGGCATCGTTTCATCACCCCCGCAGGCAAGCTGACCGCCAGCCGGGAGCGGGAAAGGGCGCGCTACAGGCAAGGCGCCGGCGCAGCACGCTCCCGGCCAGGCCCGTGCGGAAAGGCCAAGACGCGCCACGCGCGAACAGCAAGAAGGATCTGACATGGACATGGACCTGATGCTCAGGGTCTACCCGTTCTTCCTGCAGGCGGCGGGCACGACGATCCTGCTGTCGGTGCTGACCGCACTTCTGGGGCTGGCCTGCGGCACACTCGGCGCCGCCGCGCGCCTTTCGCGATTTGCCTTCGTTCGGTTTCTCGGCGCGGCCTATGTCAGCGTCTTTCGCGGCACGCCCGCGCTTATCCAGCTTTTCATCCTCTATTTCGGTGGGCCGCAGATCGGTATCCAGCTGGACGCGTTCGAGGCAGGCGTAATCGGTCTGGGCATTAATGCGGGCGCCTACATGACCGAGACGATCCGCGGTGCGATCATTTCCATCGACAAGGGTCAGAAAGAGGCCGCGCGCACGCTGGGCCTTAGCCGTTGGCAGGCGATGTACCGCATCATCCTGCCACAGGCCGCGCGACTGATGGTGCGACCGCTCGGCGTGAACCTCAACATGCTGATCAAGGCCACCGCCCTCGTCGCCGCAATCTCGGTGATCGAGCTGACCTATACCGCGCAGCGCTACATCGGCTCCACCTACAAACCTTTCGAGATGTTCCTGCTCGCAGGGGTTCTCTACATGATCATCATCTATGCGACCGGGCGGGCCGTGGCCTGGCTAGACCGCAAAGTTCAGATCACCTGACCGGCAAAGGACACACCCATGGGCCTCGATTTCACGGTCATTCCCGGCTATCTCGACATCATCTTTCTGGGATGTCTCTGGACCATCGCGATCACCGTCGCCTCGGCCCTGCTCAGCTTTTTCGGCGGCATCGTCTTTGCCGTGATCGCACTTTACGCGCCCCTGCTGATCCGTCTGCCATTTCGCCTGTTCGAGTGGGTCTTCATGGGCACGCCGCTTCTGCTGCAGCTTTTCCTGATCTATTTCGGGCTGGTGCAGATCGGTGTCGATCTTCCGGCCTTCGTGGCAGGTGTGATCGGGCTCGGCCTGCATTTCGCTGTCTACAATTCCGAACTTATCCAGACCGCGATCCTGTCGGTCGACAAGGGCCAGATGGAGGCCGCGCGCACTGTAGGCCTCAGCCGCGGACAGGCGCTGCGCAAGGTCGTGGTGCCGCAGGCCGTGCGCGCCGTCATTCCGCCCATCGGCAACAACATGATCGCGCTTCTCAAGGACAGCGCGCTGGTGTCGGTCATCGGCGTGAGCGAGCTGACCCTGTCGGCGCAGCGCGCCATCGGCGCCACCTACCGCCCGTTCGAGTTCTACATGCTCGCGGCCGCGTTCTACTATGTCATCAACCTTTGCATGGAATGGGTGCAGCGCCGGATCGAGCGCCGCATTGCCCTTTCCCGCTGACCCCCCGGAGCCTGCCCCATGTCCGATCACAGGAAGTTCGTTCAGATCCGCCATGCCCAGAAATCCTTTGGCACGCTCGAGGTGCTCAAGGACATCAGCCTGACGGTGGAGCGTGGCCAGATCGTGGCCATCATCGGCCCGTCGGGGTCTGGCAAATCCACGCTTCTGCGCGCAATCAACGATCTCGATCCGCTCACCGGCGGCGAGGTCTGGCTTGACGGCGTGCAGGTTAACAAGAGCCTGCCGTTCCGCCAGTATGAAAAGCACATCAACCAGATGCGGCAGGACATTGGTATGGTGTTCCAGCACTTCAATCTTTTTCCGCATATGACCGCGCGCGAGAACGTCACCATGGCGCCCAAGATGCTCAAGGGCCTAAGCAAGGAAGAGGCCGACAAGCTGGCCGAGGAACAGCTCGACAAGGTCGGGATGCTGGAACGGATGGATTACTATCCCTCCCAGCTTTCGGGCGGGCAGAAACAGCGCGTCGCCATCGCTCGCGCGCTTGCCATGAAACCCAAGCTGATGCTGTTTGACGAGGCCACCTCGGCGCTTGACCCCGAGCTTGTGGACGAGGTGAACCAGGTCATGAAAAAGCTCGCCGAAGAGCACATGACGATGATCATCGTCACCCACGAGATGGATTTCGCGGCCTCAGTCTGTGATCGCGTGCTCTTCATGGATCAGGGTGTCGTCGTCGAGGAAGGCCCGCCCAGCGTGGTCTTCAAGAACCCCGAGAAAGAGCGGACCCGCGCCTTTCTGCGCAAGCATCTGGAGGGTGCGAAGTGACCGACGCGCCATCCTATCTTTTCTACCAGACGCACAACCCGCGCCCCTTTCTGGACCGGGGCGAGGGAATCTACCTTTTTGACGAGTCCGGCAAGCGTTATATCGACGCGTCCTCCGGTGCGATGGTGTCGAATATCGGCCATTCCAATCCGCGCGTTCTGGCCAAGATGAAGGCGCAGATGGACAAGGCGACCTTCGGCTACCGCCTGCATTTCCGCACCCACCCGTCAGAGGATCTCGCCGCCAGGACCGTGGCCATGTGCCCTGAGGGGCTTGACCGGGTCTTTTTCGTTTCTGGCGGCTCCGAGGCGGTGGAAAGTGCTGTGAAACTTGCCCGCCAATACGCGCTCGCAACTGGGCAGGGGAGTCGCCACAAGGTCATCTCGCGCTTTCCGTCTTATCACGGCTGTACCTTCGGGGCGCTGGATCTGACAGGTTATGCGCCCCTGCGCGACCCGTTCGCGCCTATGATGGAAGGCATGCCAAAGGTGGCCGCGCCCACCACCTATCTCGACCGCGACAATCACACCGAGGAAGAACGCGGCCTGCGTTATGCCGAGCTTTTGCGCGACAAGATCGAAGAGGCCGGACCGGAAACGGTCCTTGCCTTCATCATGGAGCCCGTGGGCGGCGCGTCGACCGGTGCACTGGTCGCGCCCGACAGTTACTACCAACGCACGCAGGAGATCTGCGCGGAATACGGCGTGCTGCTTATCTACGATGAGGTGATGACCGGTGCGGGGCGCACGGGAAAGTTTCTCGCCGCCGAGCATTGGGGCATCACACCCGACATCGTGGCGCTTTCCAAAGGGTTCGGCGCCGGCTATGCGCCACTTGGCGCGATCGTCGCGGGCGCGCGCCTGGTCGAGCCGGTGCTGAACGCGGGCGGTTTCCAGCACGGTTTCACCTATGCAGGCAACCCGCTGGCCTGTGCGGCGGGGATGGCCGTTCTGGAAGAACTCGAGGATCAGAACCTGATCGAGAACGCCGCGCGGATGGGCGATCTGCTCAAGGCCCGGCTGACGGCCCTCATGGACCGCTACCCGTTTATCGGCCATGTGCGCGGCAAAGGCCTTTTGCTAGCCTTCGAGATGGTCTCGGATCGCGAGACCATGACGCCCTTACCCAAGCAGTGGAACGCGTTCTCGCGGCTGGTCGAAATCGCCTACGAGCTCGGGCTCATCATCTATTCCCGGCGCACGCGGGGCGGGACGGAGGGGGATCATTTCCTGATTTGTCCGCCGCTCATCATTACCGAGGCGCAGATCGACGAGATGATGGAGCTGCTCGACACGGCACTTGCCCGCTTTGCAGAAGAGATCGCGCCAGCCCTCGAAGAAACCGCCTGAATAGCCCGTTTTATGTCCAAGATTCTCATCACCTGCGCGATCACCGGCTCGATCCACACGCCGTCCATGTCGCCCTATCTGCCGGTGACGCCGGAGGAGATCACCACGCAGGCTGTCGAAGCCGCCGAGGCGGGCGCCGCGATCCTGCATCTTCACGCGCGCGACCCCGAGACCGGGCGGCCCTCGGCCAGCCCCGAGCATTTCATGGCCTTCCTGCCCCGGATCAAGCAGGCTTCAGACGCGGTACTCAACATCACCACCGGCGGCAGTGCGATCATGACGCTCGATGATCGGCTGGCCGCGCCGCGCGCGGCGGAACCCGAGATGTGCTCGCTCAACATGGGGTCGATGAATTTCGCGCTCTATCCGGCGATCTCACGCATCACCGATTGGACGCATGAGTGGGAGAAGCCGTTTCTCGAAAACTCCCACGACGTGGTCTTCAAGAACACCCCACGCGATATCGAAACGATCCTGACCGACCTGGGCCAGACGCGCGGCGCACGGTTCGAATTCGAATGCTACGATGTGGGCCATCTCTACATGCTGCGCCATTTCGCCGACCGTGGCCTGGTCGATCCGCCCTACTTTATTCAGTTCGTCTTTGGCGTTCTGGGTGGCATCGGCGCGGATCCCGAAAACCTCGGCCACATGAAACGGATGGCGGACAAGCTTTTCGGGCAGGATTACCAGTTCTCGGTGCTGGCGGCGGGCCGTCATCAGATCCCTTTCGCCACCATGGCCGCCGCGATGGGCGGGCATGTGCGTGTGGGGCTCGAAGACAGTCTAATGATCTCGCGCGGCACATTGGCAAAGCGCAATGCCGATCAGGTCGCCAAGATCCGCCGCATCGTCGAGGATCTGGGCCGGGAGCCCGCCACCCCTGACGAGGCGCGCAGCATGCTGGGCCTCAAGGGCGCGGACCGGACAGCGATCTGACCCGTGGCGCAGACGCAGATCAGACCGGTGGAGCACCGCGATCTCGAAGCGCTCGAAGCGGCGCTTCGGGCGCTCGGACATGATTTGGGCGATCCCTACCGTGCGGGTCGCGATTGCTTGGGTCAGGCGCTTTTCGGTGCGACCCCGTCGGCCTTTGCGCAGATTGCCGGCGACGGGCCGCAGCTGCGCGGGGCGGTGCTGTTCTCGCCCGTTTTCTCCACGATGCGCGGCGGGGCGGGGCTTTACGTGTCCGATCTCTGGGTCGAGGCCGCCGCACGCGGCAGCGGTCTGGGCCGTGCGCTCTTGCAAAGTGCTGTGGCGCGGGCAGACTCGCTGTGGAACGCGGGCTTTCTGCGGCTGGCGGTCTACGGGCAGAACACCCGTGCCAGGCAGGTATATGACGCGCTGGGCTTTACGCCGGTGGCGGGCGAAACCGTAATGCTTCTTGCGGGAGAGGCGTTTCAACAGATGCGGAGACCAGAATGAAAGCGATTTTCGACGACCGGCAATGGAAGCACGACCCACAGAACTTCATGGCGAACGGGGTCGTGTCGCGCAGCCCCGAACAGCCCGCGCGCATCGAGGTGCTCAAATCCGCGGCCGAACGGGCAGGTTATGAATTCTCGGCGCCCGAGGACGCCGGTCTCGGTCCCATCGCGGCGATCCACAGCGCGGAATACCTGACCTTTCTCGAGACGATCCATGCCCGCTGGCGCCGCATCGACGGCGCCGCGCCCGAGGTGATCCCCAATATCCATCCCGCCAACCGCACCGACAGCTATCCCAAATCTGCCATCGGGCAGGCCGGATACCACCAGGCCGACACGGCCTGTCCCATCTCCGAACACACCTGGGAATCCGCCTATTGGTCGGCACAGACGGCAATCACCGCCGCCGATCTTGTGGCGGCCGGCGAAAGCGGTGTTTACGCGCTCTCGCGCCCGCCGGGCCATCACGCTTTCGCCGATCTTGCCGGGGGATTTTGTTTTCTGAACAACGCCGCCATCGCAGCAGAACGCTTGCGCGTCGCCGGGCGCCGCCCCGCGGTCCTCGATGTGGATGTGCATCACGGCAATGGCACGCAAGGCATCTTCTATGCCCGCGCCGATGTGTTGACGGTTTCCATCCATGCCGACCCGGCGCGCTTCTATCCCTTCTTCTGGGGGCATGCGCATGAGCGCGGCGAGGGCGCGGGTCTGGGTGCGAACCTGAACCTGCCCCTGCCGCGTGGCACGGGCGATGACGACTATCTCGGCACGCTCGAAGATGCGCTTGGCGCGATCCGGGCCTTCGGCGCGGATTGCCTCGTGGTCGCGCTGGGGCTAGATGCCTCGATCGACGATCCGTTCAAGGGCCTCGCGATCACCGAGGCCGGATTCGCGCGGATCGGCGCGCGCCTCGTGCAGACCGACCTGCCGCTGCTTATGGTGCAGGAGGGCGGCTACCTCTCCGACGCGCTCGGGGCGAACCTTGTGTCTGTCCTGCGGGGTGTGACCGGACAAGCCTGAGCCCGCAGGAGGCGACTTGGAAGCATCGAGAACTTGCACCGTCTCTACTCAATGACGGAGCTGCGTCTGACCAAGAAACGAGCGCACGGGCCCGAAATAAGGGATCTTCGAGGCCCGGAACCTGCAATTTCGATGGCACGACTGCCACTTCCATATTACTGTCGAGCAAGCACAGCTTTGGTAAGCTGGCCGAAACTTCCGCGTTGCCAGTAATAAAGAACACATCCTAAGAAAATGACAGCAGGAGCCTTCATGCCTTTTTCCTTCCTGAACGTGTACACCTCTGATGGGTCGGGCAACATCGCCGATGTCGGCGCAGCGTTCCCGCCCGGTCCCTACCGCGTGGTCGAGCAGGGCACCGTCGATGGCGTTTTGACCACCAACGAGCTGGTCATTTTTGAAGACGGCAATAACAGCTTCACCATCCCCCAATCGACGTACCTGGGCACATCCGGAACCAGTAACGAGATCATCGTGACGTCGAACAGCTCGTTCCTCCTGTTCACGGATAACACCTACACCGTCGGCGACCCGTTCCCGAGCATCGTCAATCAGGACTACACCCTGTGTTTCGCCGCCGGCACGCTTATCGCCACGCGCGACGGAGAGCGTGCGGTCGAGACCCTCCAGATCGGCGACGTGGTGATGACCGAGGACGGGCGCGATGTCCCCGTCAAATGGATTGGCCGACAGACCGTGCACAAGCTATTTACGCCCGCCGAGCGGTTCGAGCCGGTGCGCGTGGCCGCGGACGCGCTCGGGGCCGGCGTGCCGCATAGCGACCTTGTGCTGACCGCCGATCACGCGCTGGTTCTCGACGGTCTCGCAATCAATGCAGGCGCATTGGTTAACGGAACCACGATCACGCTCGATCCGCGCGACAGCCTGCCCGAGCGCGTGACCTACTACCATGTAGAGACGGAAAACCATGACGTGATCCTCGCCAACGGCGCTCCGGCCGAGACCTATATCGATTACATCGGCCGCCGGGCCTTCGACAATCACGCCGAGTATCTGGCACTTTACGGCGACGAGCCGGTGATCGCCGAGATGCCGCTGCCCCGGGTCTCCTCGCGCCGACAACTGCCCGACGCTCTACGGGCGCGCTTCGGGATCTCGGACCTCGCCGAGGACATCACCGTCGAAACACGCGCGTTCCTCGCCCGCCGCGGCGCGGCCTGACTGCCTGAACAAGACCCGCGCCGGCATTCTTATGCGGCTGGCGCGGGTCCGCCTTTGAGCAGAGACGGCGCAAGTTCCAGAAGAGTAGCGGTCGACCCCGCCCCCCTCTCGGCGGCGTTCCAGTAATTCGAGGTCCTCTTGTAGGGCAAGGGTACGTGCACCTGCACCCATGACCCCAGAACGTGGCGCGGCAGGATGCGAATGTCGCGTGGTCCTTCCGTACCTTCCTTGAGGTACCAAGCCACCGCGCGCGTCAACAGACCTGGACCCGTCTTCAGCCAGGTGTTGTCGCTGTGACGCTCCAGCAAGGCGCGGCGGGCGGCATGGGCCGCCCAGACGATAGCGGGATGCATCGGCGGCGCGAAAACGATGTTGTTCGAAATCGCCCCGCGCGGTTCGATAAAGACCGTCAGGCCACGCGTCTTACTGAATACGCTTTGCAGGTCGCCGATCAGCCGGTCATCGCAGTCGACATAAAGCCCGCCTTCCAGCATCAGCCAGGCAAGTCGGAAATAGTCGCTTTGCTCGGCGGGAGAGCGCGCCGCACGCAGCGCCTTGACCCAGTCCAGTCCAAGCTGCGCCTCGAGCCAGGTCATGGCCTCGCGCCGATCGGCCCGGTGATGGGCGACGCCGGGGGCCTGCCGCCATCCCTCGATCAGCGCGGCGATGTCATCGGGTGGCTGCGGCGCATCCCAGTATTGCATCACCTGAGGCGGCACATCCGACCGCGCCTGGGATCCACCGTCGGGATTGGCCCGGCACCACGTCTCGATCTCGGCGCCGGCTTGCGAAAGGTATGTCCGCGCATCGGCGCTTTTGCCGTCGCGGCGCGCAAGTTCCACGTCGAATTGCAGCAGGCCGTTGATCGTCGGCCCCGACTGCAGGACCGAGCGGCGCGGAAGCGCTTCCCGGACCCGCTCGGACAGGGTGTCGGCCCGGTCAATCTCTCCGCGGCGCAGGTAGTGGCTCAGCAGGATAAGATCCAGCCGGTTTCTTTGCTGTCGGTCTTTGATCCCGTGGATGATCGCCTCGGCCGCCGGAAGATCCCCGATCTCGCTCCACGCGCAGGCGGCGGCGATCCTGAAATCGAGGCTCGGTGGGCGATCCCCATGCAGCGCGCTGTGCAATTCCTCAAGCGCCCCGGCCCGGATCAGCATGGAAAGATAGGCCTGGAAGATGCCCGGGTGCCACGGCCACCTTCGGCAGGCGCGTCTCAGGTAGCGCGATGCAAGACGCAGCCGCCCGGTCAGCATCAGCAGACGTTGAAGCAAAAGCGTCTCCTGCGGTTTGCCTTGTCGGTGCCCGGTGCGGCGCGCGGTCAGCGCGGCCTCTGCGCCCTCCGCGATTTCGATGCAGACTAGCCGAAAATGCCAGTGTTCCAAGGGCGTCAGATGGTGTTTCAGACGCGCCGCGATGCGTTGCCACTCCGCGCTTCCATTGCGATAGAGTTCTTCTGTAATGCCAATGCAAACGCCCAGTGGCAGCCTGTCCCGGCCCAAGAGATCGGAAAGAAGCGCGCGGTATGATGCGCCGAAGCCCAGCTGATCGGCGCGCAGATAGATCCGCCAAAGCGCATCCGGCGGCAGAATGCGCGCGGCCGAATTCAGACGTCCGGCGGCGTCTTTGAGAAGCTGCACCTCGTTGTCCGAGCGCAGCGCGGACAAGACCCGGACGAGGATCAGCGCGTCCGACACATGCTTCGACGGGTCGTGCTTTCCGGTGGCAGGCTCGGCCATGATGGAGGCGGCAAGCTCTTCCAGCCCGGCTTGATCCCCCAACGCGATCAGCGCGTCGACCCGCGCCATCGCCGCCGGTCTGTGTTCGGGAAAGCTGGCCAGCGTCTCCTCGCTCAGGGCAAGGCTGCGCGCGGTCTCGCCGGTCTGGCGCAGGCAGATGGCCAGTGCGTCGCGCAGCGCCAGCGCGTCTGGGGCTTTCTCAAGCGCGCGCTCAAGCAGCGCGACAGCGTCGGCGGGCCTGCCCAGCCGTCGGAGCACCTCGGCCTGTTTGGCGACGAAGGGCAGATGTCCGGCCTTTTCGGCCCGCGCCGCCTGCACGGCCGCCAGCGCCTCTTGCAGCCGGTGCGATGCGATCAGGGCGTCGATCCGCGCCATCGCCGCCGGGATGTGTCCCGGATCAAGGGCAAGCGTCGCCTCGCTTACGGCCAGGCTGCGCGCGCTTTCACCGCTCTGGCGCAGGCAGGTGGCCAGCGCATCGCGCAGCACCAGCTCGCCGGGTGTCTTTTCAAGCGCGCGCTCAAGCAACACGACAGCTTCGACAGGTCGGGCCAGCCGCCTCAGCACTTCGGCCTCTTTTGCCGTGAAAGGCAGATGCCGGGGCTGCGCGGCCCGCGCCGCCTTGGCGGCCACAAGCGCCTCGTCAAGCCGGTAGGCCGCGATCAAGGCGTCGATCCGCGCCATCACCGCCGGAATGTGTCCTGGATGAAGGGCCAGCGTTTCTTCGCATACGGCCAGACTTTGCGTGCTTTTGCCGCTCTGGCGCAGGCAGGTGGCCAGCGCATCGCGCAGCGCCAGCGCGTCCGGGGCCTTTTCCAGCGCGCCCTTGAGCAGCGCCACGGCCACCGCGGGCCGACCCAGCCGCCGCAATATCTCGGCCTGCTTGGTAACGAAGGGCAGATGCCGGGGCTGCGCGGCCAGGGCCGCTTTCAGCGCCGCCAGCGCCTCGTTCAGCCGGTGCGATGCGATCAGCGCGTCAATGTCGCGTACGTCGAGGATGTCGTCATGCATCGCGTCTTACTTACACCTGTCGAGCCCCGGGCAAAACCAGTGTCGCATCCGCCAAACCCGACCTGAGACCACGAGGGCTGACGCTGCCCGCGTCACGGCGCGTCGGATGATGTTCCGATTGCGTCATCGGCAGTGCGCTATCGCTTGAACGACCGTCCCAGCAAGACGCCCGCCGCCAAGGCAGCGCCGACAAGGGCCGGCCCGGGTTCTTCCGTTCCATGTTTCGCGTCATCTCCGCCGCCCCGCGCTTGCGACAATAGGCTCAGCACATCGAGGTCAGCCGCCGCCTGATCCCTGGTGCCCGACCGCTGGCGTTTCATCATAAACCGGCCCACCAGCATGAGGATCAGCGCGATGAGCAGGGCAACGCCCGCAAGAATGAACGCGGCTATCCAGGCCTCAACCCTGATCGCCAGCCAGAAAAATGATCCGAGGAAAAGAAGGGCGATGGCCAGACCCAGCATGCCAAGTGCCGCGCCCTCGACCACTACGCCCGCCGCCCGTCGACGCACATTTCCGAACTGCGATTGAATCAGGGTTCCGATCAATTTTTCCAGCATCTCTGACCTCAGCGTCGCGTCAGAACGCCGACCAGGAAACCGACGCCGAGTGCAATCATCGCCGACTGCAACGGCTTGGTCCTGATATGATCTTCGATCGTTTCGGTCGCGGCCTTGGCTTTGAGACGCCCGTCATCAAGGGCGGACCGCGACCGTTCCAAAAGCTCGTTCGCCTCGGCCAAAGCGGCCTCGCGTGCCTCGCCGGCCTTGGCCTCTCCGATCTCGCGCAAAAGCTTGGAAAGGGTCGTGATGTCCTCGCGAATGACCTGGAACTGTTTTTCGACATCGTCACGCCCCACGTTTCGAGAGCCATCGGTCATCTTGGTTTCCTTTCTCGTATCTATCCCGGTGCCGGCAAGGGTAGCACCGCGCACCCGATCATGTCCGACCGCCATCGGCAATTTCCGTGCCCGGGTGCCGGTGACCGGACCAGATTTGGCCCATCGGCCCAGTATTGCGCAGGCTGACCAAAAGTCGACCCTGTCTCTTCAGCAACGGATGATTTCCGCGCAGATGGACACGCGTCCATCCGTAGATCAAGACAGAAAAGCCTAACCGCGCCGAGGCCGCCGCCAGAGATAGACCGCAATGCCCACGACCAGCGCGGCGATGGCAGGGCCGATCAAGGCGTGCTCGATACGGTGGAGTTCGCCGAAGATCACCTCGATCGTGTGCCCCATGAAATACCCCAGCATGACGCCCGTGACCCCCCAGACCAGGGCCGCCGCCCCTGTCAGGAAACAGTAGTTGAGTGGCGGCATGCCAAGCGTGGCCAGCGCCACGGGCCCAGCGGTTCGCATGCCCGGAATGAAGCGAAAGATCAGGGCGAAAAGAACCAGATTAAGCGATAGCTTGGCGACAATTCCCGCGACCTTGTGATGCTCGAGCACGCTCTGAACGCGGCTGGAATCCTTGTACCTGCGCCCGAGCCCGTAGATGATCACATCCGAAAGGTATCCACCGGCCGCAGCGGCAAGAGCAACCGGCCAGAAAGACAGATGCTCTCTGTGCGCCATGACGCCGCCGGCAATCGCCACGGCCTCTCCCTCCAGCGTTGTTCCAACGAAGACCGCCAGCGTCCCATATGACTCGACGATGTTCTCCAACCAGGCGGACATGTGGGATTTCCGTGTTCTAGAAAACTAAATCAGACCGAATTGCGCCCGTGTACAAAAGGAAACCGGGATGAAAAACGACGGTGACGCACGGTTGGATGTACACGGTTCGCGCCGCATTGCAACGGTTCGGTTTGCGCTCAGCCGGCCTGCATCGCGCGACGCGGGCAGGTCAAACGCTGGGAGAAGGTGTGTCCCACTCGCCGCCGACTGGCCAGGGGTGAAACAGGTTTGATGCGGAAAAGCGGCCGCGTGTTTTCTTTCGGGTCAGCAGGAAAATTTGAGCAATGATCACCTAATCCGCGGATAGTTTCCGTTTGCGGAGTTCGGAATTGAATACTGTGGCAAGAACACGTTCGAGAGCTGCACAGATCAGGATCATTACCCGCCGGAGTGCGCCCTGCAGGGCCACAGTCATACTCATCCTCGCTATGGGTGTGCCGGCGAAGGGTCCGTCTCATGCGCGAAGAACAGCCGGTAAATTGGTGGAACGAATATCAGTGTCAGGGGTGAGGCCAGCACCAGCCCGCCAATCATCAAGGCGGCCATCGGTTCGAAAAGCGCGCCTCCGAACAGGGCCATGGGGATGAGGCCAAGAACGGTCGTCAGGGATGTTAACAGGACCGGATTCAAACGCTTCATGGCCGCCGTGACGATCGCCTCCCTGAGCGACTGGATCTGACGCTCCGTATCGATCTGATCAATCAGGACGATTGCATTGTTGATGATTATGCCCATGAGCGAGATCAGCCCGAGAATGCCGAAAAACGAAAGCGGCTGGCCCGTCACAAGGAGCGCCAGCGGCGCACCGACCAGAATCATAGGGATCGTCAAAAATGTGATTGCGACCCGCCGCGCCGAATTGAACTGGAACATAAGCGCCGCGATCATGACGACCAGGGCATAGGGCATCCCGCCAAGAAGATCTGCGTTTGCCTCCGCCGAGTCGGCGCTCTCACCGCCGAAGGCGATGTCGTACTGGGCACCGAGATCCAGGTCTGCAACCACCGGTCTGATCATCTCCTCGACCTCGGACGCCGCAAGCGTTTCGCTCTTCGCGGAAACTGTTATCTGGCGCACCTGGTTCTCGCGCCGGAGCTGTGAAAGATCGAGCCGTGGCTGGAAGCGGGCGACCTGGTCCAGCGAAACAATGCCGTGATCGGTCGGGATGGTCAGGTTTGCGAGATCCTCGAGACTGTCGCGAAAGCTGGCCTCGGCCCTGACGACGATGGGGATCTGGTCTGACCCTTCCCGGAACACTGAATATTCGACCCCCGAGAAGTAGGCCTGCATGACGTTGGAGATGTCGCGCGAGGTCACACCCAGTTCGCGGGCCTTCTCCTGCAGGATGTCGATTCCAACCGTGATGTTCTTGTTACCCCAGTCATTGCTGTTCAGCACAAGACCCGGCACAGTGTCGAACCCGGCCTCTATTCTGCGAGCGGCGGATAGAAGTACGTCGGCATCCGGTCCGGTGATCCGGACCTCGACGATGCCGGACTCGCTGCCGCCCATGGAAAGGCGGGTCACCCTTGCGCGAACCGCCGGATGGTTCTCAATAAGGTGGCGGCGGGTCCGCTCGGCCGCTGCGACAGCACCTTCGTAGCTTTTTGCATTGACGACAAAGAAGGCGCTTGCGGGGTCGGTGTCGGCGGGAGAAAGCGCCAGGTAAAACCTCGGCCCTCCATGCCCGACAAACAGTGTCGTGTCGGTGACTTCCGGATTCGACTCGGGATCGCGAAGCCACGCATCGATCCGCAGAGCCTCGTCACGCGTTGCTGTGATAGCGCTTCCCTTCGGAAGGTCGACATACACCAGAAACTCCGCCCGCTCCGACAAGGGGAACATTTCGGACTTGAGGCCGCCGAAAGTTGAGATGCCCAACGCGACAAGCAGGTAGCATACCGCCGCAATCGGAAGCGCAAGGTTCAGGCTCCGGCGGACAAGAGCACCGTAGGCGCGCTCCAGGCGGTTTGGTCCCGGCTTGGCGTCTCTCGTGGGGCGAAGGATGGCAGCGGCGAGAAAGGGCAAAATATAGTGCGCCGTAAGCCAGGATCCGGCCAGCATCAGCGCGACGACAGCACCGAGTGAGAATGCGAACTCGCCCGTTGTCCCTTCGAGAATGAGCATGGGCAGGAAGGCCGAAACCGTCGTCACGGATGCGACGGCCAGCGGAATGAAAAACTGCCCGCTCGCCGCCATCGCCGCTTCGGCGGGGGACGCCCCCGCCTTGATCCGCCGGTCGATATCCTCGACGACCACAAGCCCATTGTCCACGAGAAGCCCCAGCGAGATGATAACTGCCGCAATCGAGATCTGTTCGAGATCGATGCCCCATTGCGACATGCCAAGGAGCGCGAAAGTCACGGTAAACGGGACGATACTCGCGATCACCAAGGCGGCGCGCGGTCCAAGAAAGATCATCATCACGATGAGGACGACGCCGAATGTCTGCGCCACGTTCGACAGGGCGCCGTTGATCGAAACGGTAACGTTTGTCTCTTGAAAGGTGGAAATGTTGTAGGCGATGCCGATGGGCTGGGTCTGCTCGAGCGCCCGGATCTCCGACCGGAGCGTCCGGCCGATCTTTTGTATGTCCCGATCTTCTGACATCTCGACACTCACGAGAATGGCAGGCTGACCATCGAAATAGACCGGCTGCGCTGGCGGGTCGACATATCCCCGCCGGACGATCATCAGGTCTTCGAGACGCACGATTTCGCCGCCCGGCAACTGCGTAAGAACGGCCCCTATATCGGCGAGCGAACCAAGATTGCCATTCGCTTCGAGAACGATGTTTGTCCCATCCGCTTCGATGCGTCCGGCGGGAAGGATAACGTTCTGCGCGTCAAGGTCCTGCAACAGTGTCGGCAATTGCACCCCGATCGCGGCCAGCCGGCGGCTATCGATCTCGAGCCAGATACGTTCTTCCTGAACGCCCGAAAGACTGACCTTTGTGATGCCGTCGATCCGGTAAAGTCCAGTCTGCAGGTCTTCTGCCGCATCCTCGATTTCGGACATGGAGAATCCGTCCCCAGTCACCGCGACGGTCGCAATCGCCACATCGCCATAATTGGTGTTCACGAAGGGCCCTAATGTGCCCTCCGGCAGATCCGTGGCCGCGTCCTCCATCCGGGTACGGATATCCGTGAACACCTGATCGAGATCTTCCGAGGGAATGCTGTCGCGGACCACGACATTAAGTTGCGCGCGTCCCGTCGTGACGAGCGTCGAGATATCCTCGACCTCTCCGATCTCGCGCGCCGCACGCTCCAGCGGAATGGCGATCAGGCTTTCCACGCGCTCAGGCGACATACCCGGAAACTGCGCCGCCACGATCACGGTACGGATCGTGATGGCCGGATTTTCCCGTTTCGGCAGTGCCAGATAGGACAACGTCCCGATCAGCAGAAGGCCGATCATCACAAGTATGGTAAAGCGGGACTTGGCGATGCCGAAACGTGCCAGACTGTCCACCGGCCTAGTCCCCTTCGCCGAGTAGCTTGACTTCTTGACCGTCCTTGAGGAACGACACGCCGGCAGAGGCGACGAGATCGCCCGGTTCGAGACCCTCGGTCACGACGATCATGTTCTCGCGTATCCCTCCGATCGCGATCTCCCGCCTTTTCACGGTAGAGCTGGAATCGTCGAATACAAAGACCGCGGCCCGAGCGGGTTCCTCCGCGCTTCCGGGGGTGCCGGCCAGACCGTCCTTTATCAGGGCGGTCAGCGGAAGAAGGTATCCCTCCCGAGCCGCAAGGGGAAAGTCGATGGAGGCTTCGACGGCCATCCCCGCCTTCATGATCGGATCCGTTTCCCTTAGTTGCAGCACTATGGGAAAACTCGAAACGGCATCTGCGCGCGCGCCGATCTCGCTGACCGCTGCGGCAAGTGTGATGTCCGGACGGTCGGCAAGCCGAATTCGTGCGGGCGTACCAACGACAAGTTCGCTCACCGCATCGAACCCGACCGATAGCGCGACCTCGAAACGGTCGGACGAATAGACGCTGGCGACCGGGGCTCCCGGGCTGACGGTCGAAAAGGATCTCGCGTCGACCGAATTAACAATCCCGTTAAATGGAGCGACAAGTTCCGCGCCCTCAAGATTTTTGCGCGCCGTTTCGAGCGACTTTTGCGCCTGGATGAGGCTGGCCGCTGCGGCTTCGGCCTGAGTTCGTGCCGAATCCACGGACACCCGGGTGACCGTGCCACTTTCCAAAAGCTGTTCCTGACGGGTAAGCGTCTCGGCGGCTTCCCGTGCGGCCGTTTCGGCCTGGATAACCGCCGCCTCGGCTGACTGCACCTGAAGGTTCAAGCTCTCGGTGTCCAACCGCGCGATGACATCATCTGCATCGACCCGTTGTCCAACAGCGAGGTTAATCTCTTCCAGACGGCCGCCAATTTCGAACGACAGAACCGTCAGGTTCGGAGGCTCCAAAACACCGGGGAACCGGCGTGTCTGGCTCCGCTCGACATCGGATACCGCATGAACCTTCAGACCCCGGATGATTTTCCCGGCTTCCGTTTCTTCTTCGCGGCAACCGACCAGCGCGGCCAGCATCGCTATTACGAGAAGATACCGCATTGGCGCGGCCTCCTGTCTTCAGGCCTGCTCAAGCTTGCCCCATGCGGTGGGCCATGTCCATCTTTGGCTGGCGCTCCAGGTTGGCTCAAGGAAAGCGCTATTTCGATTGCCCGCCGTGAAAAGCGTGTTGGGCTGCCTTGTCCGCACCGTAGATATCTGGACCGATCGCAGCGCAGAGCGGCGTTCAGGCCTAACGCAAAAGGTTGTAAACGCATGATGCATGGAAGGGCGGCTCACTGCCCATCCATGCATCTAGTGACGACGTTCGCTTTGTCCGAAACTGCACGCAAATGCATCTTGCAGCCCTGCCAGCCGAATACCGGCTCAGTTGGTCGGCTATCCTTCTCGAATGAGGATCTACTGAAATCCAGAGCAATACTTCAGGCGCCGTCGCCAACACCTAAATCCCGAGACAATCGGTATCTCAAAGCCCTAGCGCCTTGACCACATGCGCGGGGCCAACGGGCCGGATGCGCGTGGGGTTCAGCGCCTTGATGGAGTAGTAGCCGCGCGTGATGTGATCCATGCTCACGGTCTCGCGCACGCCCGGCAGATCCAGAATGCGCTGCTGAAAGGCAGAAAGACGCGGGTAATCCGCGATCTGGCGCAGGTTGGTCTTGAAGAGACCGTGATAGGCGCCATCGAAGCGAATGAGGGTCACGAAAGCCCGGATATCCGTCTCGGTCAGTCGCTCTCCGAAAAGGTAATCACCAGTGAGACGGTCCTCCAGCATGTCGAGCGTCTCGAAGACGCCCGCGACGGCTTCGCCATAGGCCTCCTGCGAGCTGGCAAAGCCGGATTTGTAGACGCCGTTGTTCAGCTTGTCGTAGATCACGGCGTTCAACGCGTCGATCTCGTCTGCCAGGTCTTGCGGGTAAAGCCGCAGATCGGAGGGCACCAGTTCCTCGAAGGCGGTGTCGAACATCCGCAGGATGTCGGCGCTTTCGTTGTTGACCATGACGTTGCGCTTCGTGTCCCACAGCACCGGCACCGTGGCGCGGCCGGTAAAGTGGGGATCGGCGCGGGTGTAGATCTCATGCATGTACTGTGCCCCGAAAAGCGGGTCGTCTTCGGCCCCGTCATACCCGCCGAACTGCCAGCCCTGGTCCGAGATGACCGGGTTCACCACGGTCACTGGGATCAGATCCTCCAACCCTTTCAGCTTGCGCGCGATAAGCGTGCGCGACGCCCACGGACAGATCAGCGCGACATAGAGGCGATAACGCCCGGCCTCTGCCTCGAACCCGCCCTCGCCGGTGGGGCCGGCGCTGCCGTCCGGGGTGATCCAGTTGCGAAAGCTCGACACCTGTCGCACGAACCGGCCCTTCTCGTCGGCCTTCTGCACAGGTTGCCAGTTCTCGATCCATTTTCCGTCAACAAGCATCGTCTTTTCCTCGAACGTCCAGATTGTAAGCGGGCAGGTGGCTGCGCGCCGGGAGGGTCGCCCCGGCGCGCAGTGTGTCAGCGATAGGAGAAGAGGTACATCGCGACCATCTCGGCATTCTTGGGTGTGGCATAGTCGAACCCGTAGAACGCGCCATATTTCGGGCGAAGGGTCTCGGTCGCGCGCTGCCCGACCTCGGCGATCCAGTTGGACAGGAACGCAGTATGGGCGTTCAGGCTGGCCGGATCCTCAATCCCTGCGCCCCACGGAACAGAGCCAAGAGCCTCGCCCACCGCCGCCTCGAGATCATCGAGGAAGTCCCTGTAAAAGGCCACGTCGGCGCGCGATCCGACATTGCCGTGCCCGCCTGACAGGTACTCCCAGTCCAGCGCGTCGAACTGGTCGATCAGGTCGCGATACCCCAGATACCCTTCGGCCCCGGCAAAGGACCAGAACGGCGGCTGGTCGGGGTTGATGACATCCGGCACATGCACGACGCCCGTGCCCTCCAGCACATAGGCCGCATGGTCATGGGCGTGCGCCTCGGCGTCGAAGGCTGCGACGCGCACGGTCAGGTCCTCAAAGGTGAAACTGCCCGCGTCCGACGCGATCACCTCTGTCGGGCGCGGCAGGCCAGAGCCCAGCCGGTCCATGAGATCCACGGTCGCCTGGGTCGCAATGACCCGCACGCCGGGGTTGGCCTCGATCAGCGCGGCGGCGCCGGCGATATGGTCGGCGTGGTTATGGCTGTAGAGGATCGCCGTGACCGGCAGGTCGGTCACCTCGTCGATGGCCGCTTCAATGGCCTGTGCGCGCCCTTCCAGAGCATCGAAGAGCAGCACGCCCTCGTCCCCGACATAGAAGATGGTGCCATAGAACTGACGTTGAAAGAAATACACCCGGTCGGTCATCCGCTGGAGAATGTAATCCTGCGTCGCGTTCTTTATGTAGAGGTTTTCGATCTTCTCGCCGGGGGCTAGCGCCCGTGTTGCAGATTCTGACACGTAGGTGGCATTGACGGTCGAGGGCGCCTCTTCGACTTGCTGCGCAATGACCGGCGCGGCGAGCGATAGGCCCACCGCCGCCGCGATGGCGAAGGTGGACGTATAAGTCAGCGTGCGAAACATGGCTCTTGATCCTTAAAAGGTGGCGTTTCGGGGTCCGGCTCAGGCGAATTTGCCAAGCGCGCGGTCAAGCGTGGGAATGCGCAGGGCGAAGCCACCTGCGCCCAGCAGCGCGATTGCGGCCTGTACGGCCACCCAGAACAACGGGAATTCCCAGCCGCCGCCCTCTGCCGAAAACTGCCAGCCATTGCCGGCATGTACCCAGGTCGCGCCAAGGAGCACGGGGATCAGCGCCAGCGACACCGGTCGGACAGCGACGCCAAGGATCAGTGCGAGACCACCGGCCAGTTCTGCGGCGATGGTGAGATAGGCGAACACGCCCGGCAGACCGAGGCTTTCGAAATACCCCACCGTGCCGGGAATGGTGAAGACCATCACCTTGAGCAGGCCGTGGGCGACGAAAAGGGCGCCGCTGGAGACGCGCAGGAGCGTGGCGGCATAGTCCGAGGATGTATTGGCAGTCATGTCATCATTCCTTTCTGGGGCCCGGTGCATCCTGTGCGGCTCGGGCGGTTGATCTGGTAGGAATGTACGACTTGCCATTTATCCATGAAATGGCGAAGTTATTGAATGACTATCTACAATTTGTTCGTAATAATGCCCTGATGGATATCACAGACGAACTTCGTGCCTTCGTGACCACGGCCAAGACGGGCTCTTTCACCGCCGCGGCGGATCAGCTTGGCGTGTCGAACCGACTGACCTCGAAATATGTCGCCGAACTGGAACACCGGCTGGGAGTGCGCCTGTTGCAGCGCACGACGCGCAAAGTCGGGTTAACGCCCGCGGGCGAAGATCTGCTGGCGCGTGCGCCCGCCCTTCTGGATGAGTTGGACGACCTGCTGCAGGACGTCTCGGAAGGATCACGCGGGTTGACCGGGATGATCCGGGTCTCCGCCCCGGTCACCTTCGGCGAGGCGTATGTCGGCCGGATGCTGGGCCGCTTTGCCGCGCAACATCCGGGCCTGACCTTCGACATCCGGTTGAGCGACGGGTTCGTCGACCTGGCGAGTGACGGGATCGATCTGGCATTTCGCATCGGGCAGTCGGATATGCTGTCGCTGAAGACGCGCAAGCTTGGTGCGATCCGGTCCATCGCGGTGGCCAGCCTCGACTACCTCGCCCGGCACGGCGCACCTTCGGAACCCGCGGATCTGGCACACCATGACTGCATCCTCGACACGAACCGACGCACGCCTCGCCGCTGGATCTTTTTCAAGCAGGGGCAAGATATCGCGGTCCAGGTGAAAGGCAGCTTCCAGCTCAATTCAGCCCGCGCTGCCGTAGAGCTGGCGGCGGATGGGCTGGGCATCTGCTATGCGCCACATTTTGCCCTGCGAGACGAACTGCAGACCGGTACGCTGGTCCCCGTGCTGGAGGAGTTTGAAGGCCTCAGCGTCGAGATCAACGCGGTCTACCTCGAAGGCCGTGCCATGCCCCGCAAAATCCGGGCGCTCATCGACTTCGCTGTCGAGGACATACGTCAGTCGGGAACGTTGTAGTGGACCGGGCGCCTTCGGAAAATCCGTATCCCACAGTCACGCGTGTCTCCGGAAAAAGTCAGGATCAAACGCAAGGCGCAAGCGCTTCGGCCACAAATTCTCAGATGCAGCACGCACTCATTATATGCGATCAAGTGCTTGGCAGCGCCAAAAGCCACCGTTCATTCAATCCGCAACGATAGCCCGAGTCTCGATGCTCGGTTCGCAAGCGACGCGGAGGCTTGCTGCATGGCGGTAGTTAACCACCGAAACGACATTAGGCGCCTTTTGGCTCTACCATTGCAAAAGGCCGGGTTTTTGCGCCTCGAAACCTTTGATTGTCGGAAAGAGCGAACGCATCTGCGCAATCTTTTCCACTTCACCGTCGAGCATATGCTGGATACTTGCCCACCATGTCTTGAAGACAGCTGTTTCCCGATGCTCATGAAGGGCGGAGTCGTCGCGATAGACTTCATAGAAATAGAAACGGTTAGGATTGGACGCCTCTTCCATGAAGTGAAACTGGAAAACGTGAACTTCCTCGCTGATGACGTTCTGAGCTTCGAAGATACTGGCCTCCAGAAACTCTTGCCTGTGTTCGGGTTTTATATTGACGGCAAAAAACCGTCCTACCATCGCGTCGGACGTGTCCATTTCATCCCCCCTGAATAATCATGTCTTCAACGTCCGATCGAAAAATTGGTAGAGCGCGCTGCCGCCGACGCTCCGTTTAAAGCGCCTTACCATTATGAACTATGTCTCGCAGTTTACTCGTTCGCCCATTTTAGCACATGGCACACGCCCGCCTGCACAGAGATCAACCCCCAACCGACTCTTGTCCGCTGCTCGTGTGAGAACACTGAGGATTATCGCCGTGTTCCGATGGGAAGTGATCTGACCGCGAAATTTCACGCGCGAGTTTCGTCAGTTGAGATCCCAGATTTTGACGGAAGTCTGGTGTGAACACCCGAACGGATCCTGTCGCGCCGATGGACATGGCCTTCCCCGGGCCGCTTTCTGAAAGCGGGGCCGCGACGGACGCCATACCGCGTTCGATCTCTTCCACGCACTCGGCATAGCCGCGTTGCCGAATGGCGGCCAGTTCCGACTGAAGGTCTTCGACGCGGGTAATCGTGAACTCGGTGTAGGCCCTTAAACGGCCATCAAGCTTTTCGAAATCGAAAAGCGATGGTGAAAAGGCCGCCACCGCCTTGGAACAGGAACACGCGTGCAAAGGTCGCTTGCCCAAACCCGGATGCAGAAAGGACACGCCTGTATCCGGCGTTTCAACATGGATGATCTCGACTTCCCGGCCACGCAGCCGCGACAGAAAGAACGCCGCCCCATGACGAGAGGCCGCCTGCCGCAGCGTCGGCGCGACCTGTTCGATCAGCGCCTCGTCGGACTGGTCGGATTGCGTAATCCGCTTGAGCCGGATGCCCAAGGTGAACCGCCCGCGCACAACCGGTTCCAACAGACCCACGCGAACCAGATCCTGCACCAGACGATACGCCGAGGCCTTAGGCAGATCGGAATGCTCGCAAATGTCCGCGACCGACGCCTCACCTTTATGGCCAACGATTTCAAGAATGAGGGTCAGGCGTTCCAGATGCATAAAATTCTCATATCTTGATACACATTTTTTCGTTATACGGGAAATTGGAAAGAATCAAGGGAGGAGCTCGTTCATGGACGGGACTTGTTGTGGACCAGGCTACGCCAGCCCGGCCGAGGCGATCAAAGCGCCGCGCGAAAAGCTGCTGTACACCATCGCAATCTACACCGGGACAGGCATTCAGAAGCCGGATTACCTGGCCACGGTAGATGCCGATCCCGACAGCCCGACCTACAGTCAGGTGATCCACCGTCTGGAAATGCCGGGCATCGGGGACGAACTGCATCACATGGGCTGGAACGCGTGTTCCTCCTGCCATGACGACAGCTCGATGGCGCGAAAGTACCTGCTGGTGCCGGGCGTGCGGTCGAACAACATCCACGTGGTCGACACCGCGACCGACCCGCGCGCGCCGCGTCTGCACAAGATCATCGACGGCGCCGAGATCAAGTCAAAGGCCAACCTTTCTGGTCCGCATACCGTGCATTGCCTCGGATCCGAGATCATCATCTCGTTTCTCGGCGACGCACAGGGCGAGGCGCCCGGCGGTTATCTGCATCTCAACAAGGATTTCGAGATCGTCGGCCGCTGGGAAGAAACCATGGGCGACATCCCCTTCGGCTATGATTTCTGGTACCAGCCGCGCCACAATGTGATGATCAGTTCGGAATGGGCCGCGCCCAACACCTTCATGCCCGGTTTCGACCTGGAAGAAGTGGGGCACCTCAAATACGGTCGTCGGCTGCATATCTGGGATTTTGAAAAACGCACGCCCATCGAAAGCATGTATCTGGGTGAGGACGGGCTGATCCCGCTCGAAGTCAAGTTCCTGCATGATCCGGACAGCACCCACGGCTTCTGCGGTGCGGCGCTTTCGACCAACGTGATCCACTTCTGGAAGTCCGACGCGGGCAAATGGGAGTGGGAGAAGGTCATCGACGTCGAGAACGAGCCGCATCCAGAATGGCCGATCCCGGTGCCCGGTGTGATGTCGGCTATCCTGGTGTCGATGGACGACAAATACCTTTACCTCAACAACTGGCTGCACGGCGACATGCGCCAGTACGACATCACCGATCCTCACAACCCAAAACTGACGGGGCAGGTCTGGATGGGCGGGCTTCTGGGCAAGGCGCCCGAGGTCAACGGCGTCAAGGTCGCGGGCGGGCCGCAGATGTTCCAGCTCAGCCTCGATGGCAAGCGGCTTTACGTCACCACGTCGCTCTTCTCGACCTGGGACAATCAGTTCTATCCCGATATCCGCACCCAGGGCGGCGTGATGGTGATGATCGACTGCGACGTGGAAAACGGCGGCATGAAGATCAACGAGGACTTCATCGTCGATTTCGGCAAGGAACCCAACGGGCCCTCGCGCTGCCACGAAACCCGCTATCCCGGCGGTGATTGCACCAGCGATATCTGGCTGTGACCAAGACCCGGACCATCACCATCGCCAATCGCGGCGGCGCGACCTTTGAGGTCGAGGCGCGCCGTCCGCTGCTCGACACGCTGCGCGAACAGGGTGTCGATCTGCCCTACGGGTGCAAGTATGGCGGCTGCATCACCTGCGCGGCCAAGCTGACCGACGGCGAGATCGATCAGCGCCGCCAGGTCGCGCTCAACAATCGTCAGATCGCCAATGGCTATGTTTTGCTATGCGTGGCGCGCCCCGTCACCGATTGCACGCTCGAGATCGGCGTGGAAAGCCATGACAAACTCTACCGCAACCCGTTCCTCGACCCGCTGCAGCCGCATGAGCTGAAGGCGGATATCGCGACACCGAAGGAGCCCTGAAATGCCCGAAGCCGACATCGATCATCGCTACGACTACAGCCAAGCCTACCTGTCCGAGATCCTGCGCTCGGTCAAAACCATCGCCATGGTGGGGGCAAGCGCCGACAAGACCAAGTTCAGTTACGGCGTCCTGCGCGTCTTGCATGAGACCGGATACGACATGATCCCGGTGAACCCCAATCCGAATGTCACCGAAATCCGGGGCATTCCGGTCTATCATTCTTTGAAAGACATCGACCGCCCCGTCGATATGGTCGAGGTTTTCCGCCCCAAGGAAGAATTCTACGACATCGCCCAGCAAGCCATTGAAATCGGGGCCAAGGTTCTCTGGGGGCAGATCGGCGTTTATGACGATCGCGCCGCCAAGCTTGCCGAGGACGCGGGCCTGAAGGTCGTCATGGATCGCTGCCCGAAGATCGAATTGTTCCGCCCCTTTTGGAAACCCCGCCTCGACCTTGCGATATGATCGGGCGCGGCCGCGACCTGCATCTGCGCCCGGCCTGCGGTTGCGGTGCGGGTGGCCCGGTCGACTGGCCGATGAATGTCATACTTGATTGGATACACACCCGGCTCGGAAGGACCCCGCACATGCCTCAGACCATAACCAAAAGTGCCAAGGAAATCGTTCGAAACGCACTTGAAGCGACCCCCGCGGTGAGCGCCGAGGAGGCGCTTGGGCTTGTGGGGTCTCCTGATCATGTCTTCGTCGATCTTCGCGACGGCACCGAACAGGCCAAGACCGGGATGATCCCCGGGGCTGTCGCCTCGTCGCGCGGGATGCTCGAATTTCACATCGACCCAGAAAGCCTCGTTCACAAGCCCGAGTTCAATCAGGACAAGACCTATGTCTTCTACTGTGCGTCCGGCGGACGTTCCGCGCTCGCCGCGCAGGCGGCGATGGATATGGGGCTTGGCCCCGTGGTGAACCTGACCGGTGGCGTGGGCGCATGGAAAAAAGCCGGCGGAACGCTGGAATAATCGCTGGAGGCGGTCATGGACTTCCCCGCTCTGAACATGTCGGTTGTACCCGAGGTCGAAGGTTTCTTCGATCCGGCCAGCAATACGATCTCCTACCTCGTCAAGGACCCGGCCTCGTCGGCCTGCGCGATCATCGACAGCGTGCTCGACATCGACTACGCCGCCGGGCGCATCGCCTATGACAGCGCCGACCGCCTGATCGACGCCATCGTGGCGCGCGGGCTTCGCCTTGAATGGATCATCGAGACCCATGTCCACGCCGACCATCTTTCGGCCGCGCCCTATATCCAGCAAAAGGTGGGGGGCAAGATCGGCGTAGGCGCGCGCATCATCGAGGTGCAGGAAACGTTCGGTAAGATCTTCAACGAAGGCACCGAGTTTCAGCGCGACGGCTCGCAGTTCGATGCGCTCTTTGAAGACGGCGACACCTACCAGATCGGTGGTATGACCGCATTCGCCATCGCTACGCCCGGCCATACGCCTGCCTGCATGGTTCACGTAATCGGAAACGCGGCCTTCGCGGGCGACACGCTGTTCATGCCCGACGGTGGCTCGGCTCGCGCGGATTTTCCCGGTGGTGACGCAGCCGAGCTTTACCGATCGATCCAGAAGGTGCTGTCCCTGCCAGACGAGATGCGGCTGTTCGTATGTCACGATTACGGCCCCGGCGGGAGAACCATCGCCTGGGAAACTACGATCGAACAGGAACGCGCCAACAACATCCATGTCGGCGGCGGCACGTCCCAGGACGAGTTCGTCAGGTTTCGTGCCGAACGTGATGCGCAGCTGTCCATGCCGAAACTCATCCTCCCCTCCCTGCAGGTCAACATGCGCGCGGGTGAAATTCCCCGCGACGCAAGCGGCCGCCCAATGCTGAAGGTACCCATAAATGGCTTATGAAGGCGAAATGAACTCTTCCGATCTTGTCCAGCGGACCGACGCGGATGGCGTGGCCACGCTGACGCTGAACGCCCCGCGCTCGATCAACGCGCTGTCCGAGGCGATGATGGCCGCCCTGTCGGATACGCTTGACGCCATTGCCGAGGACCGCACGGTCAAGGCGGTGATCCTGCGCAGCGCAGGCGATCATTTCTGCGCCGGTCACAATCTCAAGGAAATGACCGAACACCGGGCCGACGCCGATGGCGGGTTCCAGTACTTCCAGGATCTCTTCGCAAAATGCTCGGCGATGATGCTGCGGGTCGTGCGCCTGCCCCAGCCGGTGATCGCCGAGGTCAAGGGCATCGCAACCGCCGCGGGCTGCCAGCTTGTCGCGTCCTGCGATCTGGCGGTTGCCGCCGAGGATGCGCGCTTTGCCACGTCGGGGGTGAATATCGGTCTGTTCTGCTCGACGCCGATGGTGGCCCTGTCGCGCAACGTGCCGCAAAAGATGGCGATGGAAATGCTGCTTCTGGGTGACTTTCTGCCCGCCGCCCGCGTGGCGCAGCTCGGGCTGGTCAATCGTGTCGTGCCCCGCAAAGAGCTTGAGGACAGCGCGATTGAGATGGCCCGGACCATCGCCGACAAGTCGCCGGTCGCCATCCGTACCGGCAAGCGGGCCTATTACAAACAAGCCGAAATGGCCCTTGAAGACGCCTACGCTTATGCCGGGCGCGTGATGGCCGAGAACATGATGGCCCGCGACACCGAGGCGGGGATCGGCGCGTTTACCCGCAAGGAACCCATGCCCGCCTGGACCGGCGAGTGACACACAAGAAACCGGGAAGGGCGCAGGCAACGCCTGCCGCCCTTCCCCTTGTCGCACCACAACCAAAAATATAATGCAAATCAGGGCCAAAGGGCCGTCCGATCAGGACAGCCTGCGCCCGCAAACAGGGGTCTCATCATGGCGCACGAACTTCAATTCGCGAGTTTCAGCTTTGGCACACAGGTTCGGAAATCACCATATTCCGACGCCGCTCTGCGCTGGGGCGCAAAGGGGTTTTCTGTTTACAATCACATGTACATTCCCCGCGATTTCGGAAATCCCGAGCAGAACTTCTGGAACCTGATCAACCACGCGACGCTCGCGGATGTTTCGGTCGAGCGGCAGGTCGAGATCACCGGACCGGATGCAGCCAAGTTCACGCAGTACCTGTGCTCCCGTGATCTGTCGAAATGCGAGGTTGGGCAGTGCAAATACGTTCTGATCACCGATCAGGATGGCGGGATCATCAATGACCCGATCCTGCTCAAGCTGGCAGAGGATCATTTCTGGCTTTCGATCGCAGACAGCGACGTCCTGCTTTGGGCGCGTGGCGTCGCGGTCAATGCCGGCATGGATGTGAACCTGACCGAACCGGATGTCTCACCGTTACAGCTTCAGGGGCCAAAATCCCGCGACATTCTGCGCGCCTGCTTCGGCGATGCGCCGACCGAGCTCAAGTATTTTCGCTTTATGGAATATGATTGGCACGGCGTGCCGCTGATCATTTCGCGGACTGGCTGGACCAGCGAGCTCGGCTACGAGATCTATCTGCGCGATGGCTCGGCCGGTGGGCGTTTGTGGGAATACATCCTGGATATCGGGTACCCCATGGGTCTGAGGCCGGGCCATACATCCGGCATCCGCCGGATCGAGGCTGCCATGCTGTCCTACCACGCGGACATGACCCTGGCGAACAACCCCTACGAGCTTGGCATGGATCGTCTCGTAAACCTCGACATGGAGGCCGATTTCGTCGGCAAAGAGGCGCTGGCCCGCATCAAGGAAAAGGGCGTCAGGCAGCGGCTTGTCGGAATTGAGGTCGAAGGCGCCCCCTTCGTCGGCGTGAACGACTTCTATTGGCCCCTCGTGAAAGAGGGCAAAACGGTCGGAACGATTACCTCGGCCGTCTACTCGCCGCGGTTGGAAAAGAACATCGCACTGGGAATGCTGGAAGTCGAACATACGAGCGAAGGCACGGAACTGGTCGTTGATAAACTCGGCGAAACCCGCAAAGGAAAGGTGGTTCCCATCCCATTTTTCGATCCTAAAAAGTCGCTCGCAACCATGAATTGACCGGATCCCGGCGCAGATGGATCGCCGGTGCCGCGACGACTATGTGCTGGCTGGGCATGTTGAGCACGAACGCAAGCATGTGATCGGGTTCATTTGTCTCTGCGCGACAGGAGTCATGTCATTCGGTAACCGACATTCCCAAGCGTGTCCGGGATCAGCGCCCATGGGACAGATCGAAAGCAAGCGGTCAGGCTGGAAGAACGCCAAACACGCCGCGCAATGGTCCTTAACCCTCGAAACCTATGTCTTCCCAAAGATCGGCGCAGTGCAGGTCGCCAAAATCGAGACGTCTGATGTGATCGCGACCCTTAAACCGATTTGGGTAGAGAAGCCCGAGACGGCCAACCGCGTGCGCCAGCGGATTGAAACGGTGATCGACTATGCCTCGGCTCTTGGTATCCGCAGCGGCGACAACCCGGCGCGGTGGCGTGGGTATCTCGACCACCTCCTGCCCAATCCGAAAAAGGTCCATGCGGTCAAGCATCACCCGGCGCTACCGCATGCGGAGATCGCTGATTTCATGACTGAACTGTCTGCGCGTCAAGGCATCGCGGCGCGGGCGCTGGCCTTTGCGATCTTGACGGCGGCAAGGTCGGGCGAAACGCGTGGAATGGCCTGGGGTGAGGTCGATTTGGACGTGAGACTCTGGACAATCCCCGCCGCGCGCATGAAGGCAGGGAAGGAGCATCGCGTCCCCCTGACAGACGCGGCCATGACTTTGTTAGGAGAACGGAAGGACGACAGCGCGCTGGTGTTCGGCAGCGAAACCAAGGCGGGCAAACCCATGTCCGACATGAGTATGACTGCTGTGCTGCGCCGTATGAGGCGTGACGGGATTACCGTGCACGGCTTCCGCTCCACCTTCCGCGATTGGGCAGGCAAGACAACAGGCTTTCCGCGCGAGGTGATCGAGGCCGCATTGGCCCACGGCATCAAGGACAAGGCCGAAGCCGCCTACGCGCGCTCGGACCTGTTCGACAAACGTCGGATGCTGATGGATGCCTGGGCGCGCTACACGTACCATCAGGACCGCGCAGATACTGTTATTGACCTGCGCGGCGCTGCCTTAAGGTCCTGAGCGGGCGCGTCAGGCGATGAACGTATCGTCCTTCGTGATCGTGGGCACTGTGTCGAGATTGGCCACTTTGACTGTCTGGGCGCCCAAGCCGTCGGCGTCATGACGCAGGGTTTTGCCGTAGTCGGGGAAGCGGTTGTCAGCGGCCCGCCCTTTAATGACCTCCTTGAGGCAAATTTTTGGGTGCGGAACTATCCGCTTCGGTACATATCCGGCGACAGATGAACCTTCGCGACTTCCAGAACCAAATCGCCTAGTCGTCTCAGGATTTCGCTAGACTGGGTGCTGGTCTGCCAATGTAGCGAGACGCGGACCGAATTTTCCGGGCTCAGTTCGATTAGATCGCCCCGCTTGATGTGGTCATGCGCCGCAACGCTTGGAACAAGACCCCAGGCCGTACCATTAAGGCAACATGCGACGTAGCCCTCGTACGAGGGGACCATATGCGTCGACACCTCAACCGTCTCGCCGAAGCAGTTCATCATCCATTGGTCCTGAATCGTGTCCTTCCGGTCAAAGGCGAGGCAGGACGTATTCTTCAGGGTCTCGATTGATACGCCATTGGGGAAGTTGGCATCAAAGAACTCAGGTGATGCGACCGCAATATACTCCATCGCCCCCAGCGAAACGCGGCGACACCCCTGAACGGGCGTTTCGATTGCCGTAACGACGGCCAGAGCCTCACCCGTCTTCAGCCGGTTCTCGGTATGCTCTTGGTCATCGGGAAAGATGTCGAAACGGATGCCGAGTTCATTCTTAGCTCTCTTGATGACGTTGGGAAACCAAGTGGCAAGACTGTCGTTATTCACTGAAATTCTGATCTGTGCCGCCGCGCTCCCTGAGGTCCCGCCGAGCGACTTCATCCGCTCATTCAGTTCATGCTGCAGGAGTTCGACCTGCTCGACATAGCGACAGAATTGAAGCCCAGCCTCTGTCGGCACACAGGGACGGCCGCGCACGATCAGCACCGATCCCACCCTGTCTTCGAGTTGTTTGATTCGCTGACTGACCGCCGATTGCGTGACGTTCAGCGACTTTGCAGCCATATCGAAGCGGCCTTCGCGCACCACAGCGGCCAAAGCGAGGATCGCGTCGTAGTCTAACTTCAACAAATTTCCGCCCTTTGAATTAGCCACGCTGATAGCAATTCAGCTCCGACACAACATCTACCAGTATAATGCCAAGTTTGGCCAGTATGTTCTAACCCGCAATTAGACACGCTTATACAATGGGGTCGACGTCAAAATTTCTTGTTTGGAAACAGAGTGTTCACGAGTTATCCACAGTGGGGTCGTGTTGTTATGTCTGGAGTGAAGAAACGATGTCAGGTCAAGATCTGAGGAAACGTTACATGCGCCACTTCGCACGTATGGCGCGAAATACGAAGGCGAAAGCATGGTTCATTGTCCTCGCCTTCGTTTTGCAGGCGCTGGCCGGCGTCCTTCTGGGAAACTATCTACTGTCGCTAGAGTTGTCCGCGGCCACTGTCGTGATGATGGTGCTGACGGCGATCTTCATCGGAACGCGGCTGCGCGGGCTGAACAACATCGTGCACGAATGCAGCCATTCGACTTTTGCTGAAAACAGACAGGACAATATCATTCTGGGCAAGGTTTGCGCCTCCCTGCTTACGGGGTGCTTTCGCAAGTACAAGGATGATCATCTGTCTCACCATGCCCACATTGGCGATTATGAGAACGACAGGGAAATGGCCGCGATCGAGAAATTGCGGCTGCATGACCCGCTGTCCGCCAAGACCGTGCTGAGGCATATCGGGACGGGTCTGACGGGGCGCCATCTTCGGATGTACTCGGGGGTGAACCTGTCGCGCGCAGACGGCCTGCCTTTCTACATCCTGAAAATCGGGGTTCTGCTCGCAATCGTCATGTTTTCGGTTTTGGAGCCACTTACTTCGGCTTTCTTCGTGCTTTTACCTCTTTTCTATGTCTTTCCGACG
>NZ_SJEY01000006.1 GCF_004761875.1 Roseovarius aestuariivivens | reverse complement strand
CGCGGCTGGTTCGAAAGTAGCGGAACGGGTTGGGCTTGCTCATTCAGGAAGGGTAGGGGGCGGTTGCCGAGGTCGCAAGCTCATCCCTCTGACACTGCCATCCCTTGCAGTCGGTGCCCGGAGTTGGCACGAACGTCGCTGCCACTCTCTTTGCCGAATTCCCTGGGATTGGCACAACCGTTCGACGAAAGACCGCAGCTCGCGTCGGCATTGCGCCGATTGCGCGGAATAGCGGCCTGCGTAACGGGAAACGGGTTATCGGAGGCGGAAGGGCGTCGATCAACCCGTCTCAAGCTGAGTGGCTCTGACAATGCCACATCTTGCACAACGGGCGGCAACCATAGAAGCGGGCGGTGAGCTCGGTCGCAAGCTCATCGCTCTGACACCTCCTCATCGCAAGTTCATCCCTCTGATACTGCCGCAGGGGCTGCTCTTACCGATCGAAAGTGTGTTCGTATTTCAAAGCGTTGCCAGGAATTTCAGTCCGGTCATACTCGGCAAAAAGAAATACTCCCCGCCAACGAGTTTAACGAAGGTCTGCACCTTGGCTCGATAACGCAACGGTTCTGCAGGGATGGTCATTTCACCATCCGGGCCAACCAGGGGGTCGGTTTCTTCATAGAGCGTCGAAAAATCCGAATTCATCAGCCAGGTCTGCTGCGTGAACTCGAACTGGCGTGTGATGTCCGTGTTCAGGCAGATGAATAGAAGTCCGCGTTCTTCCCCGTCATCGGTGCGCTTGTCCGCAATCTTTGATCCGTATTTCCGAGCGCGGCGCAGGATTCGATGATTGTTGGCCGAACTCAAAAGAGTTTCCTTCATGTCCTCCTTCGGCGCCAAACTGTCGCGCGGGTTTGACCGGCGCACATGGCTGCCTAGCGGGCAGCCGTCACCGTACCGGTCTGCGTCAAAGTAGCGAAACGCGTTCTCGATCTCCCCGTTCGGACCGTTCGGAATACGGCCATCGGGACGCAGCGCGCGGCCATCCATGCCTCGGCCGACAACCTTTTCGGCCACCCATTCTGCGGTAATCTCGTCCGCTTTCGAGTCCTGCGTGCGGAGCATCTCAGCCGCTTTCTCCATGCTCTGCCAGAACGCTGCGACATCCTGTTGGAGCTGCCGAACGACCATATAGCTTCCGTTGCGCCCAAGATCGCGGAACCCGAGCGCGTCAGAATGTGCCGGCAATGGATTGTCTGAACTGTCTCGCACCATGGGCCCGGGTGGAATTTCCTGGTGGCCGTTGATGTGCCCCAAAAGGATTTCTCCCAAACGAACACCGTGCACCGGATCAGCCGTATCAGCCGGTTTGCCCGCAACTTCGACAGCGCGCGTTTCATCGAATGGGATCGGCTGCGAGATGCCGTCTGCAAAGCCGAAATGCTCACGGCTGAAGTTTCGCCCCTCCTCGACATCCAGAGTCAGGGGCAAACTATGAACGATGCGGACATTCTTTTCAGACAGCAGCGCCTCGATCTCTGCCGTCTTGGTCTCAACGTCCGCACGACCTTGCGCGTAGAGCAGCACCATAGCGTGGATCGTCATCTTGGTTCTGACCGGCTCACCTGCCTGCTTGTCGCTGACCTTCGCCGATCTGTCTGCGTCGGCTGGCGCGGCGTGCTCTACATTGCCGCTCCACATCGGGCCGCCCTCGATCACGGTGTTCAGCCATTCGCTCTTGCGTCGATCGCCCAGGCGGCGCAGCCGGTCCTCCTGCATCATGCCTTCGCGAAAGGGCTTTGAAAACGTGGCGAGGTCCTCTTTGGTGAGGCCAAGATTGCGCAGACCACTCGCGGTGAAGGCAATCGAGGCTGCAAGGGGCAAAAGGTCTCCGCCGGTCTGAATGGCCGCGGTCGCCGGCAGCACGGTCTGCAGAGATTGCAGCCAACCGCCGCCCGAGCCGGGGTGGGTTTCGAGGAACAAGGCGATCCCGTGTTCAAGCCGCCCAAACCCCGAGGCAACGATAGCTTGCGTGTCCTGGGCGAGGTCTTTGCGCAATTTCCAGCTGCTCATCACAGATCCCTCGCCCAGTCTTTTGCCTCTTCAGCGGACAGCTTTGCCTTCCTCAAGCCCCTTGCGACACGAAAGTTTCTTTCAATCTGATCGACGGAGAGGTCAGGATAGGCACTGACCCAAAAACGAGACACCGTGCGCGACGCAAGGGCCCAGTTCTTGAATAGGCGCCCGTGGCTTGCGCCGTCGTAAATCAAGAAGCGTGTTGGCGGAAAGCCAACACCGCAGCCCCAGGCGAGCGTCAGGCCAACATGCGCCTTCTCGATGAAATCGTCGAGATAGGAGCCCCAGCTCTGATCGAAATTGCTGAAAAACAGCAGACGGCTGTGATTGTTCAGGAATGCCCAATGCGCGAAATGCACGGTGCGCATGCTGCCCAGATAGCCTTCCGTCGCCTTCACGCGCAGCAAGAGCCCCAACCCGCGATGGCCAAGCCGGGCAACCAACGTGCGCAGGACGCCTGGCCGAATATGCACAATCGAGCCCATATGGTTTTGCGAAATCCAATCTTCATGCCGCAGGATCTCGGCCACTTTCTCCGGGTCGATGGACGCCTTGTACTGCGAGCTGTCGCGAAGCTCTAGCGTGCGCAACCAGAGAACCAGCCCCGGCAGCACAACGAAGAGGCCGAGATTGCCCAGCATGATGATCCCCGTCACCTGCGGCACCCATGTCTGACCGGTGCCAAAAATGAAGCCGAGCCCCAGTTGGAGAAGCCATAGAACCGCAAAGACAATCGGATAGGAGAACACGAGAAACAGCGCCGGAATCTGCCGTGTAAGCGCGCTCATCAGCTTGAAATTGGTGGTGACCTCAGTGGTGGGCAGAGGTTCATGCATCCTGTAAAGCAGAACTGAAATCACAACGAAAAGGACGATCACAGCCGCAATGTAGATCCCCGTCGGAAGAAGGAGCGCGGCCAATATACCCGGTAAAGACAGAACGATCAGCACTGCGGCGGCGAAAGCCACAACACGCGCGATATCTAAAATACGCTCTTTTCGGGATATCCTTGGCTCCGGATCCTCATCGAGCCAAGGGTACGTCTCTAATAGTCGCTCTCGAAGGGCCTTGTGGATATCCTGCGCCGACAATCCGAAATAGGAATTGTCCTGTTTCTTGTCGAGTTCGGCGCGGACATCCCGGAACAGAGTGGCCTCAGCGAGGATCCGGTGCCTGCGAAGACCCCGATTGCCGTGGTGAAACACACTCGGCGGCTGGGTCATGGCCTGCAGATAAGGCGCGATCGGGGCCGTCAACCCATCTGCCGTGACGTCCCGATAGAGCTTGGCATTCCGATCAAGCGGTTCCTTGCAACAGCGTAGCATTTCTCGAAGCTCGGATCCTGCAAGCGCCTCAAGTTGCTTCCAGAATGGGCCTGGCGGCCCGTCGCAATTGATCTCAAGGATGAATATCGGATCGTACGCCGGATCCTCGAAGACGCTGATCGACATGAAGTGAAGTGTCGGGATGCCTTCGATCAGCCGGCCGAAGTTGACCGAGGACGGATCTTTGCCCGTGTCTTCGACTTGGCGAAAAGCATCGATAAGAGAGCTGAGCCGTTCTGCGCTTTCGGGTTTGACATCCAAAGGTACCGAAAGAGTTGTTTGTAACATAATGTCTCCTGTCCCTCGGAAAATGCCTCTTGCGCAAATCGATCGAACGAATTCTCCTAATGTCGTCTCTATCGGCGAGTTCAGTCAAGAAAAACAACCCTAAAGGTGCTCTGGCGGGGTATGGCGACCATACGGTTAGCAGGTGCTGCCAGTTCTTTCCAATTGCCGAGGCCGCCGGTGTCGAAGCCGAAACAACTTCCTAACCGCTCGAAAAAGGCAAACGAAGCACCGTACAACCGGACAACTATGGCATCAGGTGCTGGCAGACGAATTCGAACCAGTCTCAGCAAGGACAGAAGGGCTGCGCCATCAGCTCGTTGAGCCGTTCTTGCACCTCATAATTCCTCAATGGCTACGAACGACGACCGGCGGAAGCTCTCATTCAGGAGCTGTCAGACGGATTCGAACTCGTCTCAGCTTGGACAGTGAGCCTGCCCTTTATGCCGTGCAGAGATCGCTCCACTCAGCAAGAGCAGCGGTGCGGTTTCGCTTGGAATTTTGTCTGCTGTAGAGGCTGCGCTCCGAATTGAACAAGTTATGGACTGAAGAGTGGACGACGGCGAATTTCTGCAAACTTCGCATACGCCTGAAGCGAGACATGGCCCGCTCTCTTCGTCGGAAGGGCAGGTGTGAATTTTCTATCCTGTTGTTCAGCCAGCGCCCTGTGTGCTGCCGATCCGCATTTCCGATCTCCTTCATCGCGGCCCCGTAGGAGCGCAGTTGGTCGGTGACGATCTTTTCCGGCTGACCGTAGCGCTTCATCAATTTTCTGAGGAATTTCAATGCTGCTTTGCGATCTCGACGTTTGGTGACTAGGGCATCAAGAACTTCGCCTTCGTGATCAACGGCACGCCACATATAATGGGTCTCGCCGTTGATCTTCACGAAAACCTCGTCGAGGTGCCACCGGTAGTTCGAGTAACAATGCATCCGCTGGATCCTGGCCTTGCGGATCTCAGAGGCGAAAAGCGGGCCAAACTGCATCCACCAAAATCGGATAGACTCGCGGCTCACGTCTATGCCGCGCTCATGCAGGAGGTCATCGACATTGCGCAGCGACAGCGGAAACCTGACATACATCATCACCGCCAGGCGGATAACCTCGCGGCTGGTTCGGAAGTAGCGGAACGGGTTGGGCTTGCTCATTCAGGAAGGGTAGGGGCCGACCAAGACGGTTGCAAGATCATCCCACTGACACTGCCTGGGGTCGAAATCGACGACGCGTTAAGCATCGCCGAGAAGATCGACATTTGAGAGTTTGGCGGACGGCACCAGCCGTCCGTCATTTCAAACTGTTTGTCCGAACTTTCAGACACGAACGGCCGCTCCTTGGGGTAGCAGACCTTGCTCCATTTGTGTTCGATGACCGCTCTGCGGACCAAGCGGACCTTTTTGGCACACTGACGGTTGGCGGCTTATTGCCATGGTCACAGCACTAGCATTACCCTTTTGGAAAAGAGGGGAGACAGAAATGGGATACTCACTAAGCGAACTGGACGACCTCGCACGCCGTTACACCGACGCATGGAACTCAAAAGTGCCCGAGAACGTCGCAGCTTTTCATACGCCCAACAGCCGCATCGTTATCAATCGGGGAGAGCCTTCAGTCGGTCATGAGGGGCTAACGGCAATGGCAGCTGGCTTTCACGCTGATGTCCCCGATCTCAAGCTTACCTGTGATGGTATCCGCGGCGCGGGATCTCATGTCGTTTACATGTGGACCTTCACTGGACACCACGCTCAAACGGGCAACTCGCTCAATGTGCAGGGCTGGGAGGAATGGGAATTGAACGACGAGATGAAGGTCACGTCTTCCTTAGGGTGGTTCGACGGTGAGGAATACGATCGCCAGGTTGCAGGATGAACACTGGGCCTTTTTCCGGCATCCGAATCGTCGTGTATCGTATCGGGGCGGCGTCCGCTTTGACTTCGTAATGACCGCTTGCGCGAAGAACCGGACCTTTGTCTGAGTAGCGCCGACGTCCGAGTTGCGGACAGACCTGCCTGATGACGCAGCCAGATCAACCCAAGTGCGCCAAAGATTCGTCAGATTCGATCGGATTCTTTCCTGGAAAAACGTCTTCGCTCGCGAAGATTTACGGACGCGCGCACCATTAATGAAATCGAATCAGTCACTTGAAGTTGTTTCTCCATTGGAAAGAGACTGTGCGGGGTTTAAAGTCCCCCAACCCTAGATTAGTCATATTAATTGATCATAAGATACTCTAATCAGGCTCATATGAGGTAGCCGGCCTGAGCGTAACGAGTGTTCTGAGTTCCAGTGTGAAAGGCAACCTGAGTGTGAGTTTTGATTGATGTTACGCCGGGGCCATTCGCCAAGATTGGCCTCGGTTCATCGGAATGCCGGTTGGGTCGCGAGTGAGTAATGCTTTTATCAAGTGAAATGTTAAAAATGACGAAACCTAGGCCTTCCGAAATCGACCATGTCGACAGGACTTTTCCCCCACATCATGTCGTCAAAAAGCGTGAGATGCGCCAGATTGCTCTCCTGGTTGTCGGAGTTCTAAGCGTTCTAGTTGTGCTGATTTGAAAGGGTGGACAGTGGCGGAGTTAAGAACAAAACATGCCACTACCAGCAGATAAGCGAAAAGCCTTGTAGCGGTAAGGAAGCCCGTGAATGACGAAGCTGTTCCGCGCGCAGAAAGTGTCTTCTTGCTGAATTGTCTTGAAGACTGAACAAAGCTACGGCGCGGTACCGTGCGGTTCTCACTGTTTGCGCATACACCGGATTTGGTTGCGTGCTGGCTATCTTCTGACACTGTAAAGAGCCTTACAGCTTGAACGTCCGGATCAATCGACCTCAGCAAACTTACCCCGTGCCATTTTGATCTCGCAGTTGCCGAGTACGTTCCGTCTCGCATTGTGCGTTACCCCCCCCGGGATTATGCATTTAACAGAAGATTGTTGAGTGCAGACAATTGCCAGCAACCCATTTGGTCAAACACTAATACTGGGCACGCAGAATCATGATTCCAAGGGTACAAAAATATGGCCAAGTGAGGCGAAATTATGGCGCGTGTCACAAGTTCTTTCGAATTGTCTTTCGGCCCTCGCCGGATGCCTTCGGCATCATTTTTTAACGGATCATCACCGAGCATTCCTTGGCTGCATACTCTTCAAAAAAGAAGTCGAAGGTAGCCTCCGACAGAGAGATTAAGCATTCTGCAGTCTAGAACGGAGGGCGCCGAGAAGGACGGGCAAAAAAAACCGATTGCTCCTGAGCATATCCTAGCTGGGCGAACGGACGCTTTTCTTTCTTCGGCGCCGTTGAAAACGTTGGTCGGTCAAATTGCTGCACCTGCAAACTTTAACAACAGAGCACTTCCGGTACGGGCTCGTTTCGGTCATCTGAGTGTTTTCATCGGACGACCGGACAAGCGCGGCAAGCACCCTTCGTAGACGTAAATATCGACGTTTCCGCCATAAGCGACGGCTTCTACCGACATCGGACGTTCATCGAAATCAGGGCGGTGACAGATGTGCGGGACTTTGTAGCCGTCCATTTTACGGGCTTCGCTGACCTCATCTTGTAGCACTCACCTCTACGAAAATGTCATTGAAGGTGGGTTGCCCCCCCCTCTGTCCAGTTGCTTTCAGCCAAGCGGTTCGAGACGGGCGAACCGTCTTCACAGGTGTTCCACCAGTACTTCCCTTCCAGAACCGTGGTACATTTGACAACCGTATCTGTGACGCGGAGAATCGCTGCCAACAACCCTTTACCATTGCGGGCCACGACCCGGCTGCCATCTACCAGTCCCAGCGGAGCGGATCGGATTCAAACTTACACTACGCCGTAAAGATTTCCACATTTTGCGGTTCAGTCCCTTTGCTGGGCTACATTTGGCAGTTACCGTGGCACTGCATAATTCGCTTTTTCCGTGGGCGAATAATCCAACGGAATGGAATCTTTGGCTTAGTCGACCTGCTTTCCGCATGGCCTTTAGCGGTGTCCGCTGAGCACCTTCCATGAAGTCAACGGTGCACGAGATGGCATGGATTCATTTTGACGGTCATGCGCGCAGCAAGCTCTGGCCGATTGCAGATTACAAAGAGCGAGGCATCTTTACCGGAAAGCAGGTGGAGGACTTGGCTTCTCGGTTTGATCTATCCGTCGAGACCGCGTCCAAACTCTCCCTGTGGATTGGGAATACGCTGGATGTCGAAAGCCTCATGAACCTTGCCGAAGTTGTGCCGGAGAAAGCCATCGTCGAAGGCACACATGACCTGCGGCGGGCCCTTCGGCATGTCGCCGCGCAGCCCGAAACCTCCAATAATCGCAAGAAGCTAGAGAAGGTTCTGCTTGAGAGCAGTTCCTGCTTTGCAGGCTCGGAGAAGGATGCAGCTCGGCTAAACCACGCCCAGAAGCTGGCACGTGATCCTGAAACCGCGCTGGAGCAGTTGATTGCAGCAGCACGGGACCTCCTGGACAGACCTGGGTCAGTGGCACGTCTTTCTCCCTCTGACAAACGCCGATTGTACGACGGGCGTCGAGACCATGTCGTTCGGAGTTGTTGTTACGCCTGGCTGGATGCGGGGCGAGAGCTGACCTATACGACCCGCCCGGACTATCCAGCCGAGGCGCAAAGGGGCGGCCCGCTTTTTGAGTTCATTCACGCGGTGATGGGCTTTGTTCTGACGAAAGACCAACTGCCGTCTGATGAGACCATCCGGAAGGACATTGACCGGTTTCGGGACCTGATCGACCGTCGACCGGAACTGCTCGACGGTCGCTGACGCAGCAAGTCGATATTTTAATCCAATCAATACACTTGGTCATGATGGCCCGAGTTGCGCTTTGCATGTCCTGCGACATGTGGTGGCGAAGGTGGCCAATCGCAGCGGACTCAGCGGACTCATAAGGGTTCTCATCACACGCGATACATGACCAGCCACCTTCGCGCCGCCTGTCTGCTCAAAAGCTTGAGACAGGAGAGCGAAGCTTATGACCAAATCCCCAGTCCCCAAGATCAAGGACGTTGCACAGACGCCGCAGAAACCTATTCAGTATCTGACCGTGCGCGATGTCGCCATCGTGGATCAGGTCAGTGAGAAGACCGTTCGCCGCGCCATCGACGCGGGACTTCTGGACGTCGAACGCGTGGGCCCTGGGAAGCGCCTGATCCGCATCCATCCCGATGCGCACGCAGCCTATCGCCGGGGCGGGAAGGCGTAACCCATGACCTCAAATGTCCAATGGTGTCAGTATCTTAAAATCCTCTCGGGAAGACCCCAATCGCTAAACCGGGTCTGTTTTATGGGTAGGGTATTCCCGAATCATACCTCCCGACACCGCCCGTCCACCCATGTCTATTCCTGACCAGAATAAGGCCTTCCCGATGACCAATCTTTCCGCCAAAGACATGGATAGGATCTTCGTCGCACCTGATACGCCCAGCTTCGAGGATTTGATGGTACAGGTGAAGGCGGACACCACCCTGTCGAAGACGCGCTGCCGCGATCTCCTTTCCGGATTGCGTGGGGTTGCCAAGGCGCTCAAGCGCATGCCAGCACAGGTCCCCGCGGACCCTCGCTGGTTGCAACCCCGTCTTGCACGTATCGAACCTGCAGCCCTGAATCTTGCTCCGAAAACCTGGCAGAACACAGTCAGCAACGCCCATAATGCCATGGCGGCCTGCGGGATCGTAAGCAAGCGTCATCGCCGAGTCTCGGACCTCTCCGATGACTGGCATGCGCTCTGGGAAGACATCCGTGCTTCGAAGGATAAAAGCCTTCTGAGTTCGCTGCCGCGCTTCGTGCATTTCCTGAACCGTCTTGATGTGGCACCCGAAGAGGTCAGCGATGCGCATGCCGATCTCTATTTCGAAGCCGTCAGAGTCAATGAGATCAGCAAGAACCCCGAGAATGCCCATGTCGACGCCATCATGGGCTGGAACCGGGCTGTGGATCGCGTGGCGACCTGGCCGCGACAGCGTCTGACCCGCCCGTCCCGCGGCACACGGGTGATGCTTCCGGAGGGGGAGTATCCGCAGAGCTTTATTGAAGACCTGGACAGCTATCTTGCGGCACGGGTGGATCCCGATCCTCTTGGCGACGGACCGGACCTGCGCCGCCTGACCTCGTCCTCCGCGACGACTTATCGCTACATGCTTTTGCGCTTCACAAGCCATGTCGTTCAATCGGGTGTCCCGGCGAAAGAGATCATGTCTCTGGCGGACCTTCTTCAACCGGATCGCGTGAAGCTAGGATTGCTCAGCATGTGGGCCTCGAATGGTGAAGAGACCAGCCGCGTGATTGGCAAAACAGCTGGTCTTCTGCTCACCGTTGCGGGGCACCTTGATCTGCCCGAGGATACACGCGCTCAGCTTAAGCACTTCAGTGACAGGTTCCAGCTTCCCGACAACCGTTCCCTGACGCCCAAGAACCGCGAACGCCTCCGGGCACTCACGGTGCCGGAAACGCAAGCCCGTCTTCTGGCCTTGCCCGAGCAGATCATGGCCCGGCCTCTGGGCGTGCATCGTGTCCGTGCGCTTCGTGCACGCGAAGAGGCCATTGCAATCGCGATCCTGCTCTATTGCCCGCTCCGGATCAGCAACATCGCGTCCATAGAGATCGAGCGCCATCTGCAGCGCCCGGGGAATGGAACAGCCTATCTCGTGTTTCCCGCCCATGAAGTGAAGAACAACACGCCCATGGAGTTCGAGCTGCCCGCGTCTCTTGTCGAGATGATCGACACCCATCTCGCAACACGGTCTCCGGAGATCTGCAAAGCGGACTGTCCTTATCTCTTTCCGGCCATGCGCAAAGCGCATGCGAGTACCGGGAACTCTCTCTCCGAACGCCTCAAGAAGCGCGCACTGAAAGAAATCGGCGTTCCGATGAACGCGCACCTCTTTCGCCATTTCGCTGTCTACCAGCTGCTCAATGCCCATCCAGGTGCCTACGAGGTGGCACGTCAGTTGTTGGGGCATTCTGCTCTGAGCCACACGCTGAGCGTCTACAGGGGTCTGGAAACCGCCAGCGCCACCAAGGTTTTTGCTGAAGTGGTCGATGACCTGAAGAAGGGAACGTCGTGAGACAGATGCTTCCATTCCAGGACTGGCCTGCCGCTGATCGCACGGCCTTCCAGGCGCTTTTTGCAAAGGGCAGCCCGCTGGATGAGCGGGGGCCGCTCGCCCATTGGCGGGAGACCTCGCGTGTCTGCATGGGACGGCAATACGGGCGCTGGCTGGCATGGGTCTCCAAGCAGGACCCGAAAGCCCTTGTTCTCGATCCGGTAGATCGCGCAACGCCACAGCGCCTCAGAAACTGGTGTCTGTCGGAGTCGGACCTCGCTCCGGCTACCTTGCTCGGTCACGTTGGCACCGTGGTGCGCCTGTGCAAGTACCTGGCACCGGAAGCGAACTTTGGTCTGCACCAGCGGCTCCTGGCGCATCTGCATCACGCGAAGACCAAGCACGGCAGTCCGCGCAAGAGCGGGCGCATTTATTCCAGCGAAGTGCTTCTGGACGTTGGTCAGAGACTTTTGCAGGAGAACGCCCGTCCTGATCCCGACCTGCAGTCGGCGGTAAAAATCCGGGATGGGGCCATAATCTGCTTGCTGGCCTTGATGCCCATGCGGCGGCGAGCCCTGTCGGAATTGGCGCTTGGCACCTCTCTGCGCGTCACCAGCACGAATATGGAAGTCTGGCTCGATGCGTCGATGACCAAAACCGGCCAGCCCTGGGACGCGGTGGTGCCCGACGCCGCGCGTGCGGCCTTGCAGGTCTACCTCGAGTGCGCAAGGCCTTTACTCGAGGCCCGGGGGTCTGGTCCCCAAACTGCTCTCTGGTTGGGCCGTTCGGGGCACCCAATGCACGTGAACCACTTCACGCGGATCCTGTGCAAACGCACCGAGGCGTATCTTGGCACGGCCGTCTCTCCTCATCTGTTCCGCGATGCCGCGGCCACAACCCTGGCCCGCGCCGCGTCCGGAGCAGCCCGCATGATCCCGCCGATTCTGGGGCACTCCACAACCCGCACCGCTGAGCAGCATTACATTCAAGCTGACACGATTGCTGCAGGCCGCAAGCTAGCTGAAGCTCTTGATGCGCTCAAAGAGGCTCCGGTGCCGAAGGCGGGCTCGCGTCAGCGCAAGCCGAAACGCGGGGGGACTTGATGCCTGTCGCGCGTGACTTTCCACCCCGGCTCATGCCCGCTCCCCAGGCAGCGCATTACCTCGGCGTCTCGGAAACAACCTTACGCAGCCTTGGACTGCCCCGCCGGATGCTGGGTGCCAAACGCGTTTATGATCGAGCCGATCTCGACCGTTTTGCTGACGGTTTGCCCTACGACAGCACCCCACAGGAGGAAAACACATGCGACGCCCTGTTCGCCTGAAGCACCTCAACCGCTCGGGCCATTGGCCAAGTGGCAATCCCCGCCTTTACTTCCGCCCAAAGGGCAAGAAGGGTGTGCCGCTGCCCGACCTTCCTGCGGATCACCCGACGTTCATCGCGGAATACGCAAAGCTTTACGAGGCGCACGAACAGCGCCGCATGCCGCCGACGGTGCGGCACAGGACCGGAACAATCGGGGCGGCGTGCCGGCACTATCTGGCCTCTGATGCCTATCGCGGGCTTGCCCCCACCACACGCGCTGTCTGGCGCCGTCAGGTCGAAAAGATCGAGGCTCTATATGGCATCGCCATGCTTGCGGATCTGCGCCCGGTTCATATCCGCAAGGATCTTGCAAATCTCGAACCGCACCCTGCCAACACCCGCCGTAAGGTTTGGCGATCCCTCGGCGCCTATTGGCTCGAGTTCGGCTTTGTCGAAGAAGACCCGACCACGGGTGTCAAGGCGCGTAAGACGCCCATGACAACCGGTCACAAGGCCTGGTCGCGCGCAGACTTCAAAACCTTCCGCGAGTACTGGCCCATCGAGTCTCCCCAACGTCTGGCGTTTGAGCTCATGTACCGGACCTGCGCAAGTATAGGCGACGCCTGCCGCATGGGGCCCGCGATGATCAAGGATGGATGGCTGAGCTATCAGCGCGGCAAAAGCGGTAGCGTAGCCGTGGTGCCAATGACCGGGGGTCCGCTCTGGTATGAGCCTGATGACTGTCTCGAACAGTGTCTCGCGGTACAAGAGCGACACATGACTTTTATCGTCACCAGCCGTGGCGCAGCACGATCCGGGAAGGCCGCAGCGCAATGGTTCTCCCGTGCATGTGCCAAGGCGGGTCTTACTGGACTCACCGCTCACGGTATCCGCAAGGGACGTGCCGCTGTCTTCAAGGAAAACGGAGCCACAAAGGAACAGCGCATGGCCATTTTGGGTCATGAAACCGAAGCCCAGGCCGACAATTACAGCAAAAGCGCCGACCTCAGACGGGTCATAACAGGAACAAAAGTTCCAACTTCAAAAGGCTGAAGGTCCAACTTGGGGGGCGTTGCACGCGAAATCAAACGATTGCCTTCAAGGTGGCGGACCGAGGAGGATTCGAACCCCCGACCCCCTGATTCGTAGTCAGGTACTCTATCCAGCTGAGCTATCGGTCCGTGCCGGCAGGGGTTAGACGCAAGCGCCCGGCATTGCAAGAGGGGCTGCCGGCGTTTGACGGATTTTCCCGTGTCGGCAAATCACTCGGTGCTGATTTCGCCGCGCGGCAAGGTGATGAAAAAGACCGTGCCGGTCGCATCCGAGCTTTCCAATGTCAGTACGCCACCGTGCCCGCGCACCAGTTCGGCAGCGATCACGAGGCCAAGGCCCGTGCCCCCCTTGGTCACACCCCCTTGAAACGGCTGAAAGAGATGTTCTTTTGCCTTGGGAGGAAGGCCCGGGCCGGTATCGGCGATTGTGATGATCCAGGTGTCGATGGTTTCGCTGGCCGAGATCGAGATTTCGCCGCTCTTGCCGCTATTGACGATGGCTTGCCGCGCGTTGCGAACCAGATTGGCGATCACACGGAAAAGCTGTTCGGCGTCGGCCCGGATGGTGAGCGTCGCGGGCACGTCCTCGGCAAAGCTGACATCTGCGTCGCCCACCGCCAGCCGTTCGCTTTCGATGACGTCGGCGACGATATCGATCAACTGAAACTGGCCCAGCCGCGGAGCGGGTTCTTCGGCTTTGCCGTAAGCCAGCGTTGCTTCGCAAAGATGCACGGCGCGGGTGATCGAGCCCACCAGCTTGGGCGCCATGCGTTTGACCTTGGGGTCGTCGGACAGTTCCAGCCGGTCGGTAAAAAGCTGTGCCGAGGTGAGGATGTTGCGTAAATCGTGGCTGACCTTGGCGACCGCACCGCCCAGATTCGCGAGCCGCTCGCGCTGTCTGAGCGCCGAGGTCAGCTGTGTCTGCAGCGTTTGCAGCGCCTCTTCAGCCTCTCGCAGCTCGGTGGTGGAGGATGACGGCGTGATGATTCGGCGCGCGTCCTCGGGGGCTTCTGCATAGGCCTGCATGGCGCGCACCGAACGGCGGATCGGTTTTACAAGAACCCCCCGCACTGCAAGGAACAGAAGGCCAGCCGTCAGGATCGAAATGACCGCGGAGAGCCAAAGAATACGCAAGCCATAGTCGATCATCGCGTCACGCAGATCGCGGGACTCCAGCGTTATCTCGATCAAGAGCCCGCCCATCTGCGACGGCTCGCCGATCACCCGGATCATCTGCGGGCTGGGGTCCGTCAGGGTACTCAGTGCGTCGGAAATCAGGCTGACCGGCGTGGCGTTGCGCAGATCGAAGGTTTCGGCGATGGCCGAGGGCATGGGTGAGGACAGCATGAGCTGACGCGCCTCATTCCGTCGTAACACCACGTTGAAGACGCCCGCGTTCATGAGCAGTTCTTCCTGCAGTTCGGGCGAGATTTCATCATTGGCGAGAAGGGCAAGAGATGCGATCTGCGCCCGCTCGAGCCGATTCATCAGGAAATCTTCGCGAAAGCGGGCGATGGATGGCACGAAAATGAGCACTTCGGCCAGCATCACGAAAACGACCGTCAGGATCAGAAACCGTCCCGAAAGTGATCGCAGATACCGCATTTCCGCCTTTCACGTCTTCAGGGCAGCCAGCGCTGCACCCAACCCACGACACGCTTGACCCACGGGTTTTCAAAAAGTCTTGGCGTGAAATACGCCCCCGAGACGCGTTTGGAAAGCTCCGACAGCGTTGGATAGGGCGCGATCATCGCGGAAACCTGGCTCATCTTCAGATTGTTGACGATGGCCAGCGACCAGAGAGCAATCTGCTCTCCGGCCTGGGCACCGACGATGGACGCGCCCACGGGCCGGCCTTTGACCACCATCACCTTGATCAGGCCTGTGGTCTTACGCGTGGCGATGGCGCGGTCGTTCTCGGCGTAACTGAAGCGCGCCACCTCGAGAGTGTCGCCGTGTTTCTTGCGCGCTTCGGTCTCGGTCAGCCCGACTTGAGCCAGTTCCGGCTGGGTATAGGTGGCCCAGGGAATATGCGCGGTGCTGGCTTTCGCCGGCAGGGCGAAAAGCGCCGAGCGCAGGATCACGGACGCATGATAGCTGGCCACATGCGTGAATTGCAGACCGCCCGCCACATCCCCGATGGCGTAGACGCGGGGATTGCTCGTTTTCAGGCTGTCCTCGGTTTGGATACCGCTTTTGGTCGTCTTGATCCCGGCGGCCTCGAGATTGAGGCGTTCGGTGTTGGCGCGGCGCCCCACGGCCACAAGAAGGTGGCTGCCTGTGAAGCTGCGTCCGTCCTCGACCTTGACCGTGATTTCGCCGGCCTTGCCGCTGATCTCTTGGGCCAGCGCGTCCTCGGCGATGTCGACACCTTCCTCGCGCAAGCGCTCCAGCACGATGGAGGCGAGTTCGGGATCGTCCTTGCCAAGCGCCTTGGCGCCTTCGATCACGGTCACTTTCGAGCCGAGCCGCACATGTGCCTGCGCCATTTCCATGCCGATGGGACCGCCGCCGATGACGAGCAGGTGATCGGGCTTTTCACGCAGGTTCCAGAGAGTTTCGTTGGTGAGGTAAGGTATCTTGTCCAAACCCGGAATGGGCGGCACCAGCGGCGAGGATCCCGTGGCGATGACCGTGCGGCGCGGTCGGATGACAGTGTCGCCCGCCTGCACTTCGCGATCGGAAATGAAGTATCCCTCTTCGCGGATCACGGTCACGCCAAGGTCTTCAAACCGTTCCTGACTGTCATGCGGAGCGATCGTACCGATTACGTCGGCAACGTGGTCCTTGGCGGCGGCGTAATCGGGCCGTGGTTTCTGGTTGGCTATGCCATACGGGGCCGCATGGGCCTGTGTGTGGGCCACATCGGCGCTCGCGATGAGAGCCTTGGACGGGACACAGCCGTAATTCAGGCAATCGCCACCCATTTTGTGTTTTTCCAGCAGCACGACGGAGGCCCCCATTTGCACCGCACCGGCAGCGACGGAAAGGCCGCCTGAGCCGGCGCCGATGACCAGGAGGTCGGGGGTCAGCGTGGTCATGGTCAGGGTTCCTTTTTACCGCGGACGGCCTTGATGACCATCGGCAGGGCGGCCAGCACGCAGAGGCCGAGGATGGGTCCGATCACCTCGGGCGCCCAGAGGAGCGACAGATCCGGCCGCTCGCCACGGTCGAAAACCTCGCCGAGACCCGTGCCGATCGATGTGTAGACCAGCGCGCCGGGAATAATGCCGATCACCGTCGTCCATACGAAATTCGCAAACCGCACGCCGACCAGCGCCGGCAACAGATTGGCGACGAAGAACGGCACCACCGGCACGAGACGCATGAGAAGAAGCACGCTGACCTCGTTTTCCAGAAGGCCGTGCCGGAAGTTTCGCAAGGTGCCCTCCGACGCCTCCATGCGGGCGGCCAGAGTGCGGCCAAGACCCCAGCGCGCGGCGAGGAAAATCGTCATCGCGCCCAACGACGCCGCCAGAACGTTGAACCCGGTGCCAAGCGTCAGCCCGAAGAGGAAACCACCCGTGACGGAGGCCACGGCCGCGCCGGGCAGGGAAAAGGCCACGATCACGAAATAAAGGCCGATGAACCCGGCGGCCATCAGCCAGTAGTGGCTGTCCCGAAACGCCAGAAGAGCCTCGCGGTTCTTCGCAAGGGTGTCGAAGGACAGGTAGTCACCAAGCGTGAAGTAGCCGACCACCGCGGCGGTCAGGATGATTGCCAGCGGCGCATGGCGCAGAAGCGGATTGCGGGACGGGCGTTCGGCGTGGTCCATGGCGTCGGGCTTTCTCTTTATCGCGTTTCTCCCTACATGCGTCAGAACCCGATCCTGCACCATGCCTCTCACGCGGGGGTGATGAAGGGTGAAGCGTGCCCCCTGATTAATTGCACCCGGGACCGCTATTGTTACAGCTTGTGACAGACCACGGCCTCAGGCTGGCGAAATTTGTTGCAAAAGCCAAGGCCATGGTTTGACTTCGCGCTGCGCCATCCCTATAGAGCAGGCTTCAAGAGACATGCCAGCCCGGCCGCGATTCCACCATTGTGACGGATCGGGCACGACAAACCGGAGAGCGGAGCGATGAAACGCACCTTTCAACCCTCGAACCTGGTCCGCAAGCGGCGCCACGGTTTCCGCGCGCGCATGGCCACCAAGGCCGGCCGCAAGATCCTGAACGCGCGTCGCGCCCGTGGCCGCAAGTCGCTGAGCGCGTAAGCGCGGCGTACCGGGACAAACGGACATGACACCGCCGGAGGCCCCTGCAGCACCAGCAGGAGAAAAGCCCCCGGCGGTTTCCGTTTGTCTGCAGGTAATCAAAACCCGGCGCGATTTTCTGGCTGCGGCCCGTGCGCGGCGGCAGGCGACGGCGGGCATGATGGTGCAGGCCCGCAAGCGCGGTGACGGGACGGACACGATGCGGGTCGGGTTCACCTGCTCCAAAAAGGTCGGTAACGCCGTGGCGCGCAATCGTGCCAAGCGACGTTTGCGTGAGGTCGCACGGCTGGTTTTGCCCCGATACGGACGTCCCGGGTGGGATTATGTGTTGATCGGTCGATCCGAGGCGACTGCGGCGCGCGAGTTCCAGGCGTTGCAGCAGGATCTAGTTTACGCCCTGAAGAAGGTGCACGCGCAGTGACGCCGCTTGCATGGTGTCTGGCACTTCCGGTGCGCGCCTATCGGCTTATTTTCAGCCCGTGGGTCGGATTCAACTGCCGGTACGAGCCAACCTGTAGCCGGTACGCTCTGGATGCCTTGCAAAAGCATGGGGGTCTCAAGGGCGGCTGGCTTGCGGCAAGGCGGATCGCGCGGTGTCACCCTTGGGGCAGGTCGGGTTATGATCCCGTGCCGGAACCGGGCGTCAACGAGGACTAGGCGACTTCCTCACCGTCTTGGGCGTCGTGGCCGATTGTGCTGTCCTGCGCTTTGGGTTGCGTTGCGCGCTCCAGTTCGAGCGTGCTGTGGGTGATGCCGAATTCCTGTAACAGCTTGTCCCGAAGCGCGTTTTTGATTTCTTCGGCCTTTGCCCAGTCCATCTTTGCCACGACGATATGCGCTTCGAATGCTGCTTCATGTTCCTGCATCTGCCAGAGATGCACATGGTGAATGCGTTCGATCTCGGGCACTCCGGAAAGCCGATCGACGACCTCGTGCGGGTCAAGGTCTGGAGGTGTCCCAAGCATCAGCATGCGCACAACGCCACCAATCTCGGAGAGCGACATCCATAGAATGTATCCTGCGATGAGCAGCGTGACCGCCGGGTCGATCAGGCGCCAGTCGAAGAGCAGTATGAGCGTGCCCGCAACGATCACCGCGACCGAGCCGAGCGCATCTGCCAGATTGTGCAGGAAGGCCGCGCGGATATTGGCGCTTTTTTTCGACATGGCAAAGGTCAGAAGGGCGGTTGCGGCATCCACGGCCAGTGCGACCCCGGCGATGATCACCACCAGCCAGCCATCGACCAGCTGTGGATCCAGGGCGCGCATCACCGCTTCGGTGACGAGATAGAGGCCCAGCACGATCAGCGTTGTGTAGTTGATCAGCGCCGCCACCATTTCGGCCCGGCCATATCCGAATGTCATCGCTGAATCGGCGGGTTTGCGGGCGATGCGCCGCGCGCCGAAGGCGATGATGAGCGACACCGCGTCCGAGGCATTGTGCAGGGCATCGGCAATGAGTGCGAGGCTACCGGACAGGAGGCCTCCGATCACCTGCGCCACCGTCAGGCCCAGATTTACCGTAATCGCGAGGAAAAGCCGCCCGTCGCCTTGATCGGCCTCGTGGTGGTGGCGATGCCCGTGTCCCAAAAGGTTAGCGACCGCGCGCGTGGAAAATGAAGCCGAGCGTGTTCAGCAAGAGTTGCGCGGCGAGAATCGATGTGGATCCGGTCGGGTCGTAATCCGGCGCGACCTCGACAAGGTCGATGCCCACCACCTCGTGCCGCTGCGACACAAGCTGCAGAATTTCGAGGATTTCGTAATAGAGAAATCCGCCATGGCTGGGTGTGCCGGTGCCGGGTGCGATCGAGGGGCAGAAGGCGTCGATGTCTATGGTGATGTACACGCGGGCCCCGGCGGGAAGCCTACGGGCCGTCGCTTGCGACCCGAGGCTGCGAACCTGTCGCACCGAAAGGATGTCCGAACCGCGCGCGCGGGCGTCCTTGTATCCTTCTTTGGCGGTAGAGCTGACATTGCGGATGCCAAGCTGCGTGAGGCCTGTGACATAGGGCTTTTCGGCGGCGCGGCGCATCGGGTTGCCGTGCCCATAGCGGACGCCGTGACGTTCATCGACGAAATCGAGATGTGCGTCGATTTGCAGGATGTGAATGTCACCCTGATCCTCGAATGCGTTGATGCAGGGGATATTGACTGAATGATCGCCGCCAATGACCACGGGAAGGGCTTCGGCCTTGAGGATTGCCCGCACACCGGTCTCAATATTGGCGTGTGAGGCGCGCGTGTCGGTGTGCACGATATCGGCGTCGCCGATATCCACGATCCGCACCGAGCCGGGAAGATACGTGACATCGTCTTCGTGGTCATACGCGCCGGCATGTCCGAAGGAAAAAAGCGTCGAGGCCTCGCGGACGCCACGCGGGCCGAAGCGCGCCCCAGCGCGCCACTGCGTCCCGGCGTCGAAAGGCGCGCCCAGGATCGCTACGTCGGCCTCGATGGCCGTCCAGTCGCTTATGTAGGGCCGCTTGGCGAAGGTCGAGATGCCGACGAAAGGCAGATCGAGGCGTCCTGTTTCGTAGCCGTGACTCATGGCTATTCCTCTTTGACCCAGGCCCGCAGAGTGTGTTCTTGCGTGATGGGACGGGCGCAGAATGTCTCCTTGGTATCGGCACGGTAAAGACAGTCGTCCTCGGCGACCGATGCTTCTGCGCCGTCGAGTGCCGGTGCGGTGCCGAACTGCATGCGCACTACCGTCCGGCTGGGGACGTAGGCGGTTACACTGTCGTTTGAGCGATCCGTCTGGCAAGCCGTTTCGTAGACAAGCGTGCCGGCGCGGGTCAAACTGCAATACGACACACCGGCGGCGCAATCTGTCGCCTGCGGGCCGCATGATCGCAGCTTGTCCAAGCAGGCGCTGTCATCGTCACATGCCGCGTCAGCAAGGGCCGCGGGCCAGCCGGATGCAAACCAACCGGTCGGCACGCTGTCATCGGCCGCGACGCATGGACCGGCACAGAGGGCCATCAGCAAAGGCAGGCGGAACTGAAGCATTAAATCGGTCACCCTTATCGCTGTCTTTGCCTGAGCCTACCTCAAACACCGCCTCGGTCCAGCGACGAATTGGCCTTTCGCCCTTGGACGATCCATGCGATAGGGAAGCGCCAAACGATCCCCGCTCAAGGAGAAGCGCCATGGAGATTCGTGAGGCTCTGACCTTCGATGACGTACTGCTGGTTCCCGCCAAGTCGAGCGTGCTGCCCACCACCGCCGACACGCGGACGCGTGTGACACGATCCATCGATCTGAATATCCCACTTATCAGTTCGGCCATGGACACCGTCACGGAAGCTCGGATGGCCATCACTATGGCGCAGGCCGGCGGCATGGGTGTGATCCATCGTAACCTTACGGTCGCAGAGCAGGCGCAGCAGGTGCGGCGGGTGAAGCGGTTTGAAAGCGGCATCGTTTACAACCCCGTGACCCTCCGCCCCGATCAGACGTTGGGAGACGCCAAAGCGTTGATCGAACGCTACAATTTCACGGGCTTTCCGGTTGTTGACGAAAAAGGCCACGTGATGGGCATTGTGACCAACCGCGACATGCGGTTCGCCACCTCGGATGACACGCCGGTGCACGTGATGATGACCTCGGACAAGCTGGCAATTCTGACTGAACCGGCCGATCTTGAAGAAGCCAAGAACATGATGAAGGCGCGCAGGATCGAAAAGCTTCTGGTGACCGATGGCAGCGGAAAGCTGACCGGCCTTCTGACGCTGAAGGACACCGAACAGGCGGTGCTTAATCCCAGCGCGTGCAAGGACAAGCTGGGCCGGTTGCGGGTCGCCGCGGCGTCCACGGTAGGCGACGCAGGGTTCGAGCGGTCCGAGGCACTGGTCGATGCGGGCGTGGACATGATCGTGATCGATACCGCCCACGGCCATTCAGAAGGCGTGGCGACCGCCGTGGAACGCGCCAAGAAGCTCTCCAACGAAGTTCAGATCGTGGCTGGGAACGTGGCGACGGGCGAGGCGACCCGGGCGCTGATCGGGGCGGGTGCGGATGCGGTCAAGGTGGGCATCGGCCCGGGCAGCATCTGCACCACACGGATGGTCGCGGGTGTCGGCGTGCCGCAACTGACCGCGATCATGGATTGCGCGCAGGCGGCCGGTGACACGCCGGTGATCGCGGATGGCGGGATCAAGTTCTCTGGCGATTTCGCCAAGGCGATTGCGGCAGGCGCATCCTGCGCCATGGTCGGCTCGATGCTGGCGGGAACGGATGAAAGCCCCGGTGAAGTGATCCTGTTTCAGGGACGGTCCTTCAAGGCCTATCGCGGTATGGGCAGCCTTGCGGCCATGGCACAGGGAAGCGCGGACCGGTATTTCCAGAAAGACGCGGCGAGTGACAAGCTTGTTCCAGAGGGAATTGAAGGACAGGTGCCTTACAAGGGGTCGGCTGGCACGGTGGTGCATCAATTGGTCGGCGGTTTGCGCGCCGCGATGGGCTATACCGGCTGCGCCACCGTTGAACAGATGCGCAACCAGTGTACCTTCGTAAGGATTACCGGCGCCGGATTGAAGGAAAGCCACGTGCATGATGTGCAGATCACACGTGAAAGTCCGAATTACCGGATTGGATAAGTTGTTTTTAGCCAGAGACATAGGGACCTTTTTTAAGGCTGGCGCATGACCCCGGCGGCGCGTGTTCAGGCGGCGATAGACATTCTTGACGCGGTTCTGGCCGGAACACCTGCGGAACAGGCCCTGACCGGTTGGGCCAGAGGCGCGCGCTATGCCGGGTCCAAAGATCGCGCGGCGGTTCGCGATCATGTATTTCAAGCCTTGCGCTGCCGACGCAGCTATGCCGCGCTTGGCGGCGATGAGACGGGCCGGGGTCTTATGCTGGGACAGCTTCGCGACTCACATCTGCCCATCGACGAGCTATTTTCCGGCGTCGGTCATGGCCCGCCTCCCGTGAACGACGTGGAGAGGGCCGCCGGTCGCACCCCGCGTCCCGGCACTGAGGCGATGGATCTGCCTGACTGGCTTTGGAACAGGATTGTGGTCTCTCTTGGAGAAGAGGCGGCGGAGCGGACGGCGCAGTTGCTTCGGCAACGTGCGCCGGTCGCCCTGCGCGTGAATCCGAAGATGAAGACCGTTACGCAAGCTATTGAAATTCTCGAAGAGAACGGAATTTCTGCGCGGTCGATAGACGAAGTTAAAACCGGGCTTGTCGTCACCGACGGTGCGCGGAAAATCAGGACCAGTCATGCATATCTCGATGGCGTCGTCGAGTTGCAAGACATTGCAAGCCAAGCGGCGATGGCGCAGTTGGATGTTCCCGCCGGGGGTAGGGTGCTGGACTACTGCGCGGGCGGCGGGGGCAAGACGCTTGCGCTTGCTGGACAAGCAGAGGCCAAGTGGTTCGTGCACGACACAGCCGTTCAGCGCATGAGAGACCTTCCCGCGCGCGCGGCGCGGGCTGGTACTACGGTCACGACCCTGGCGACGAACGAGTTGGAGATGGCAGCGCCCTTCGATCTCGTGCTTTGCGATGCGCCCTGTTCCGGAAGTGGCACATGGCGGCGTAGTCCAGAGGCGAAATGGCGGCTGAGCGAGACGGATCTGGAGCGGTTTCACGACACGCAGGTGCAGATCCTGCAGCACGCCGAAAGCCTTGTCGCACCGGCGGGCCGGCTGGCCTACGTCACATGTTCCATCCTGACGGAGGAAAACGAGGAGACGGTGGCTGCTTTCCTGGCGTCCTCACCGGGCTGGCACCAATGTTTTTCGCGCATATGGCCGGTTACGCAGACGCAAGATGGATTTTACCTCTGCGTTTTCGAGCGTGAAGCGTCGGCGTAACAACCTTGACGGGTAAAATCAGCTTGGTTTAACGTCATATTAAGAGGTCCCGCGCAGTTTACCGGCGAGACGCCTCGGCACGGGAAGACTCGCTTGACCAGTCTGACAGGTTCCTTTCGACCACTAAACGTGGCGCGCACGCAGTTGCGCAAGCACGCGCTCATCTTGGCAGGGCTTGCCGTTGCGGCATTTGCGGCGGCGCCATTCGCGCCTGGGCGACTTTTTCCCTTGGGTTTGATGGTGTTGGCGGGGGTTCTTGCCCTTTTGTCGCTGGCGAGTTTGCGGTTTCGCCGCGACACCGCGCCTGAAGTTTTTGTGTCCGAAATATCCGCTTTCGGCATCTTGGATGAAGACGCCGTTCCGGTCGTTGCCACACGAGAAGGCGGTCGCGTCCTTTATGCCAATCTTGCAGCGGTCCGTGATTTTGGCGCGACCGAAACCGGGACGCTAGCCGGGCTGCTCAAACAATCCCTGGCCAATCCCGGACCGACCCTGTACCGCCTAGAAAGCCGTGCGGCGCAGCGTGGGTCGGCGCAGGAAGATTTTGTCACGCGGCAAGGTCACCTGAGGCTGTCGGTTCACCGGGCGGACAATGCCGGTTTCCTGTGGCGTATCGAACGTTCCGCCGACCGCCCGTCACGTGAAAGCGACCCGGTGCCGCTGCCGATGCTGACCGTCGGGCGCAACGATGCAATCCTGTTCATGAACGCCGCCGCGCGCCAGCTTGTCGGAGAGCGCGCCAGATCGCTCGACCGGATCTTCCCGAAGCTGCCGCTGAGGTCTGGCCAGATCAACGACATCAATGGCCGGGAAGGCGTGATCGCATGTCTCGCGGTCGAACTGGAAGGAATCGCGGGCCGACGGGAGATTTTCCTGTTGCCGGGCGTGGCGCCAACCGAGCGACAGCCCGATGGCTGGGCTTTTTTCGACGAGCTTCCCGTGCCTCTGCTCAAGTTGACCCGGCACGGGGATATCCAGCTGTCCAATCGCCCGGCGCGTGACCTTTTGGGGGTCGAAAGCTGTGGTGGCAGGATTTTGAGCGACCTGATGGAGGGGCTGGGACGTTCGATTCCGGATTGGCTGGAGGACGCCGCGATGGGTCGTGGCGGTATGGCTTCCGAATTCCTGCGCGTGCGCCGGGATGACAAGGAAACCTTCGTACAGGTCACGCTCAACCGGGCAACCGAAGCTGGTCAAACAGTGCTGATCGCGGTTCTAAACGACGCGACCAAACTCAAATCCCTCGAAGCGCAATTCGTGCAAAGCCAGAAGATGCAGGCGATCGGTCAGTTGGCGGGCGGCGTGGCGCATGATTTCAACAACCTGCTGACGGCGATCACCGGGCACTGCGATCTTTTGCTTCTGCGACACGATCAGGGCGACAGCGACTATTCTGACCTTGTCCAGATCAATCAGAATGCGAATCGCGCGGCGGCACTTGTCAGCCAACTTCTGGCATATTCGCGCAAGCAGACCCTGCGTCCGGAGGTCATGGACCTTCGGGATATGCTCTCTGACCTGATGCACCTTCTCAATCGGCTTGTCGGCGAGAAGATGACGCTGTCTCTGCAACATGATCCTGTTCTGTGGTCGATCCGGGCGGATAAGCGCCAGCTTGAACAGGTGTTGATGAATCTCGTCGTCAATGCTCGCGATGCGATGCCCGAAGGCGGCGAAATCCGCATCGCGACCGAAAACATGGTGCTCGAGGACGCTCTGCGCCGGGACAGGGCTGTCGTTTCTCCGGGCCGCTATGTCCGCGTGACCGTCGAGGACGATGGCGTGGGCATCGCCGCCGACAAGATCCAGAAGGTATTCGAGCCATTTTATACGACCAAGCGGACCGGCGAGGGGACGGGGCTTGGGCTCTCGACCGCATATGGCATCGTGAAACAGACGGGCGGGTTCATTTTTGTCGATAGCCGTCCGGGAGAGGGCGCGCGGTTCCAGGTCTTGTTTCCCGCCCATGACGCGATAGCGCCAGCCACGGTTCCCGTGCCCGAGGCTGCCCCGCTGGCGCCGCCTGAGGAAGGCATCGTGCTTCTTGTCGAGGATGAAGCGCCGGTCCGGGCCTTTGCCAGCCGGGCCCTTCAAATGCGCGGCCTCACGGTTCTGGAGGCTGACTCCGCAGAAGCGGCGCTTGAGCTGCTCGACGATCCCGAGCTTCATGTCGATGTGTTCGTGTCGGACGTGGTGATGCCCGGAATTGACGGGCCCAGTTGGGTTTTGCAGGCCCTCGAAACGCGGCCGGATACGCGGGTCGTCTTCATGTCCGGCTACGCGGAGGAGACATTCGGCGAGATTCAGGCGGGGATTCCGAATTCCGTTTTCTTGCCCAAACCGTTTTCGCTCACCGAACTGACGGACACGGTGCAACGGCAGTTGGCCAACGGCAATTCGTCCGTTGTTTCGCCTGCACAGCACGGCGACGCGTAGCGCCGGTCTATTCCTCGCGCCCGTGGACTACCAGCCGAGTGTGCAGGTCCGGGGCCTGTGCCGCGCCCGCTTCCAACGCGAAGACATAGGCGTGGGTAAGGTAGAAACAGGCCGCGTCGATGTCGTTCACCGTGTCTGCGGCCCGCGTGTAGAGATCAATCAGGGCCACGAGGTCGCGCGACTCGTGCGCCGCGATCATCAGCGCGTCGAGATCCCGCATTACTCGGCGACGTGCGCCATTGCACGGTAGCTCTGAACCTGCTCGGCGACCCAGTCATGAAAGCAGTGGGTGGGGCTGTCCATCACCGGCGAAAAGCGTCCGCCGTCGAACTGGGCCGCGTGGCGTCCCTTTTGCATGCCTTCGACCACGAAGATATCCTCTTCGAACACGGTTTTCCAAAGCTGCGTATTGCGCATGCGCAGCCCTTCATCGCTGTCGGGTGTGGCATAGTAGAGATGAATGTGCTCGACCGTGCGCTCGGGGGCTTTTGGTTCAAGAATGATCGCAAAGGCGTGATCGCGATGCACGCCCAGAAGCACGTTGGGATAGACCGCGATATACTCCGCCTGCTCATTCCATTTTGTGCCGACCTCTTCGAAGTCGGGGAAGGTGGCGCCGTTCTCATTGGTCAATTGCCGGTAAACCATGGTGCCTTGACCGGAGAACCTGCCGGGCTTCTCGATGTTGTAGTGATCCTCAAGCTTCGAATAGCTGTTCAGACCGGGATGCACCCAGGGCAAGTGATAGCTTTCGCAATAATTCTCGACCGCAAGTTTCCAGTTTGTCGCGACTTCGAGCGAGAAGCGGCTGTCATGCCCGCCGTGAAAAACGGGCAGGTCAAATTCGGACCACCGAGCCATCAGATCCGCCATGGCCTCCTCGAAGGCCGGCGCGTCACCGTTGACGTTGATCCAGACCACGTCGCGCCACACATGCGACCGGATTTCTATCAACCCGAGGTCGTCGCGGCGTATCGCGTCGTGCGTGTTCTGGCCCGGCCCGCCCACATGAGGGGTTGAGACAAGCTTGCCTTGGGTCGAATAGCACCAGGAGTGATAAGGACAGCGGATCGCGCCTTCGATCCGGCGCGGCTCTTCGACCAGGATCATACCGCGGTGCCGGCAGATATTCTGGAACACCCGAACATCGCCCTGCTTGTCGCGGAGCAGCAAGAGCGGCATGCCGAGAAACTCGATCGGTTTCGCGTCGCCGGGGTGCGGGACATCCGCTCCAACGGCGAGGCCTGCCCATTGCGAAAACAGCAGCGCCTGCTTTTCCTCTTCGAAAATCACCGGGTCGATATAGTGGGCATTGGGCAGGCCATTGGCCTTGTCCACGCTGGTGCGCACATTCGATAGATCTGTGACGGTGGCGGTCATGCTGGCATCCTTTCGCATTCTTGGCGTCACACCTGTCAGCGAAAAGCGCCGCGTGCGCGCCGGTTCGCGACGCGGGTTTTTCGCAAGGCGACATATCTCGGTCGCGCCTAGCGAAATTCCTCGTTGAGACGCAATAGCCGGGCATGAAACGGGGGAACTTCCTCCATGGGGACGAGCCCCGCGCGCCGCGCCATGCGCAGGGCGAGCCCAAGGTCATGTCCGAGATACTCGTAGACCATGCGCGCCGCGCGGCGTCCGGTGACTTTTTCTCGTACGGTCCGGGTCGCGTAGCCTTCCCATATATTTGATTGAAAGGACGTTTCCGGCGTCAGGAAATTGAACGAGGCCGCAAGAGAGCCGCGATGCGTGACGAGAGCGATGACCCCCTCCTCTTGCCGCATGACCAGTCCGCGGAATTGTCGATTCGACGCAGCAGTCGAAAGGCCCTGACCGCGTAAGGCATCGCGCGGTTCAAAGCCGCGCAGAAACGTGTAGCCATCTTCGCGCGAGACGAAGACCAGCCCCGTTGTGAACTGCGCGTCGTCGATGAAACTGCGCCGGACAAAGCTGTAAAAGCCGCTTGGGAAAATCTCTTCGGGGACATGCGTTGGCCCGTCTCCGAAGAAACCGTCGAGAAAAGGATGCGACAAAAGATCGGCGGCGGTGGGCCGAATATCCTCGACCGGTTCGAGGAGAATACGCGCATCCACATCGAAGAACTTGCAGATCTGGTACAGAACGTCAGGCCGGGGAAAGCTTTCCCCAGAAAGATAGCGATTGAACTGAGTGCGATTGATGCCGAGTTCGCGGCACAGACCGGCAACCGATGGATATTGAGCGCTCAGCCGGCGCAGATTGGTGCCGAAGATTCCGCGAAGCGCGGCAGGATCCGCCGCGCGAGACGTGGCGTTAGTTTGCATCTTTCGCGACAAGGTCGTCGTCCACTCGTTTCGATTTTAGCCTCAGTTTACAACGCAAATAGCGAAGGCGAAGGGTTTAAACCACCCATAATGACGCTGATAAGAGACGCATCTGGCGCTGATTGGCGTCAATTAGCTAGAAATCTGGCACAAATCTGAGTAGCGCCTTCTCAAATTTGAATCGTGCTGAAACATCCTGTTCGCTCTAACGTTGAGTCTGGGGAACACTCACACTCTTGAAGACCGGGGAAAACATGTACGGAGTAGTTTTATGGAGCGATCATACTGGTGATCGCACGATAATCTGGTGCGAAGATCACGGAAGCCTTGCCTACTATTCTGGCCGCGGACAAAGCGAGCGCGGCCTGAGCAAGGGGGACTTGGTTCAGTTCGACGTGTTCGAGGACGCGGCGGTACGGCATGCACAAAACTTGTCTGTGGTTTCGGCGCAAGTCTATCCCGATCTGGCCGGATCGCTTCTTGAGGCGAAGCGGGCGCCGTCACCGTCACTGGTCAATTTCACCCCACAGGCGAAAATCGTTCCATTTCCCGGAAGAAACACGCGGTCGCGTCGCTCGGTGCCACGTGCTTCGGCAAATTCGAAAAGAGGATGACCTCCAGATAGGACGCAGAGTGCCTCAGTTCCCGCGGCGCAAGGCCGCGACGCCGGTGCGCGCCACTTCGGACAGGCCCAAGGGCCGCATCAGATCAGCGAACGCGTCGATCTTTTCAGGGGTGCCGGTGATTTCGAAAATGAAGCTGTCGAGCGTGCTGTCGACCACGTTGGCGCGAAAGATATCGGCCAGGCGCAGTGCTTCGACACGTTTTTCGCCGCCTCCGCTGACGCGCAAAAGCGCCAGTTCACGTTCGACAGATGGGCCTTCGACGGTCAGATCGTGCACGTCATGCACAACCACGATGCGGCCCAATTGCGCCTTGATCTGTTCGATGATCTGAGGTGTGCCTGTCGTGACGATGGTGATCCGCGACTGGTGGCCCTTATGGTCGACCTCGGCCACGGTCAGGCTGTCGATGTTGTAACCGCGGCCCGAGAAAAGGCCGATCACCCGGGCCAGCACGCCGGGCTCGTTGTCAACAATCACCGCAAGGGTATGGCGCTCTTCTGCGTCGGAAAAGGTCGGACGCAGGTTATAGGCGGAATGGCTCGAAGCGCCTTTCTTGATGTGCAGGGCTGACATGTCTTTCGTCCTTTTGCTGGGCGGCGGTCAGGCGGGCTTTTGCCACAGACCGAAGCCGAAATGATAGTGGCCTTTTTCGCGTTGAGTCCGGTCGAGAGCGATCAGGCGATCGTGGAGGGTAGGGTCGCGATCTTCGAGCCCGGTGAGAAACCCGCCCGCGAGGTGAATCGCAGATCCCCCCAAAATAGTCAGTTCTTGTCCTGTGTGCTTCTTGAACAAGGGCACAATCCGATCCGATTGCGGCGCCTCGGACGGGTCGCGCAGAAACTGTTTGAAACGGCGAAAAGGGCTTCCGGGACGCACGCGCATGGGCTCGGCGCCGATCACGTCACGGTTCTCGGCCAGAAAACGTCGGACGGCAGACACTTCGGCGCGCGTCCATTGCAGGCGTGTCGGACCGATATATTCGCTGATCAGGAGCACGCCGCCGGGTTTGAGAGCACGCACCGACCATCTGAGCGCGCGATCCACGTCGAACATGTGATGCAGGGCGCTGTCCCAGTAAACGAAATTGTACTCTTCATGCACGTCCCGTTCGAGCGCATCGGCCAGATGCACAGTGACTTGATTCTGCATACCTTCGGTCGCAGCGCGCTCTGTCGCCTGCGCCACGCGGTCCGCGGAGACCTCGAAGAGATCGAAGTGCTTTACTAGACCGGCTTTGATCAGGGCGCGTTCGTTGTCGCCCGTTCCGGCCCCGATTGACACAGCCCGGTTCAAAGCTTGCCCTTGGGTCGCCTTGCGCAATGCGTCGTGGATGCTGTTGCGCCCGGTACCCGGATCCGCAGAGGCGGATCCGGGACTGATCTGTTGGTCGAAATAGGCGACGAATTGCGGATTATCCTGCCACCGGGTGCCCTTTTTGGCCGCTTTCCATTTGCGGCCGGAGAGTTTGTGCAGCAGGCGCTTGACCATATCGGACGATGTCCTTTGGCGGGACAGGGCGGGCTTAAACCAGCACCGCCCCTTTGTCATCGATCGCGTCCTTCGTCGACGCCTCACCCAGCAGCATCTCGTTATGCGCCTTGCCCGACGGAATCATCGGGAAGCAGTTTTCGTGCTTCTCGACGAGGCAATCGAAGATCACCGGGCCCTCGTAGTTGATCATCTCCATGATCGCGTCATCGAGATCGGCGGGATCCTTGACCATGATGCCCTTGCATCCGAACGCCTCGGCCAGCTTCACGAAATCGGGCAGGGCCTCGGACCAGGATTGCGAGTAGCGCTCGCCATGCAGAAGTTCCTGCCACTGGCGCACCATGCCAAGGCGTTCGTTGTTGAGGATGAACTGCTTGACCGGCAGGCGATACTGCACCGCTGTGCCCATCTCCTGCATGTTCATCAGCCACGACGCCTCGCCCGCGACATTGATCACGAGCGCGTCGGGATGGGCGACCTGCACCCCCAACGAGGCGGGCATGCCATAGCCCATGGTGCCAAGTCCCCCCGAGGTCATCCATCGGTTGGGATCCTCGAAGCCAAGATACTGTGCCGCCCACATCTGATGTTGGCCCACTTCAGTGCAGATATAGCGGTCATGGCCCTTCGTGAGTTCTTCGAGACGCGCAACGGCGTATTGCGGCTTGATCGTCTTGCCTTCTTGCGTAAAGGCGAGACAGCGGACCTTCTTCCAGTTTTCGATCTCGGACCACCAAGTCTCGAGCGCCTCGCGGTTGGTCTTGCGCCCGCGCGACTTCCAGACTTCGAGAAGGTCGGTCAGCACTTGCGTCACATCACCGACGATCGGAAAGTCCGTCTTGACCACCTTGTTGATCGAAGACGGATCGATGTCGATATGCGCGCGACGTGAATTGGGCGAGAACGCATCGATGCGGCCGGTGATCCGGTCATCGAAACGCGCGCCGATGTTGATCATCAGGTCGCAATCATGCATCGCCATGTTGGCTTCGTACAGCCCGTGCATGCCCAACATACCAAGCCAGTTCTTGCCCGAGGCAGGATAGCACCCGAGACCCATCAGCGTGGACGTGATCGGGATTCCGGTTTCTTCGACCAGTTCGCGCAAGAGCGCGCTTGCTGCCGGACCGGAATTAATCACGCCGCCGCCAGTGTAGAATATCGGCTTTTCCGCGGTTTCCAGCGCTTCGACCAGTTCTGTGATCGTGTCGAGATCGCCTTTCGTTTGCGGCTGATAGTGAGACACCTTGGCCTTTGCGGGGGACGTGTACTCGGCACGGGCGAACTGCACGTCTTTCGGTATGTCGACGAGAACTGGGCCGGGGCGGCCCGAGGTCGCTACGTGAAACGCCTGGTGGATCGTGTCGGAAAGGCGCGCCGTATCGGAGACCAGCCAGTTGTGCTTGGTGCAGGGCCGGGTAATGCCGACGGTGTCGGCTTCCTGAAACGCGTCGGACCCGATCATGAAGGTTGGGACCTGACCAGTGAGAACGACCAGAGGGATCGAATCCATCAGTGCGTCGGTGATGCCTGTGACGGCGTTTGTTGCACCCGGCCCGGAGGTCACCAGCACAACGCCGGGCTTTCCGGTCGACCGCGCATAACCTTCCGCGGCATGAACGGCGCCCTGTTCGTGCCGTACGAGAATGTGGCGAATGTCGTTTTGCTGGAAGATCTCGTCATAAATCGGGAGTACAGCCCCACCGGGATATCCGAATACGACGTCCACGCCCTGATCCTTGAGGGCCTGAACCACCATTTTCGCTCCGGTCATCTGACGTGTCATCTGTTTGCTCCGTTCATGACATCAATCTCAAGTTTCACGCACAAAAAAGCCCCCGGGGAAGATCCGGGGGCGCATGGGGTACCGTTATGGTGTCCGTTACCGGCCCATGCGCCACTTACCTACGACTACGATTAGCGTTGCCATCTCGGGCGACTCCTGATTGCGTGTGCGCGGGACATTATGGAGGTGCGCCCGACGCGTCAACCGCAAACGAACAGAGAAATATCGCAAGATGCCTTGCAGGCTTTGCGATTGTTGCGCGGCGCGGTCATTTTCGGGGATGTGCCGTGCAAGGCGGGCGAAATGCCGCACAACTCTGGCAGGTGACGCAAGGTTAGCGCTGTTGCTATTTCCAACTGGAAGGTCGCCAGCTAGGGTCGGAGCCACAGGAACAATCCGCGCCCCGCGGGTAAGCAGATCAAGGCGGCTGGCGGGCGCTACGGTAAACATGGGAGGACACTGCATGGATCGTCGATCTTTCTTGAAGAAGTCCGCTTTGGGCGGCGCTGCCGCAGCGACTGGCACCTTGGCTGCACCTGCACTGGCTCAGGGCGCCCGCAAGCTGACCATGGTCACGACATGGGGGCGGGGGCTTGCCGGGGTTTTTGACGCGGCCCAAAAGGTCGCCGATAACATCAACGCTATGGCCGACGGGACGCTTACGGTTGAGGTTCTGGGCGCAGGGGAGCTTGTCGGTGCATTTGAGGTTTTTGACGCGGTCACCGCGGGCCAGGCGGATATGTATCACGGGGCTGATTACTATTTCGTAGGTCAGCATCCGGCGTACGCTTTCTTCACATCTGTTCCTTTCGGCATGACGGCGCAGGAACTGGTGAATTGGTACTATCATGGCAATGGTCACGCCTTTCACGACGAGTTGGGCCAGATCTTCGGTTTGAAATCCTTTCTCGGTGGCAACACAGGCGCGCAGGCGGGCGGTTGGTTCGCCAAGGAGATTACGGGCCCCGAAGATTTTAACGGGCTGAAATTCCGGATGCCGGGGCTGGGTGGCAAGGCACTGGCCAAGCTGGGCGCAAGTGTGCAAACCCTTCCAGGGGCCGAAGTTTATCAGGCGCTCGCCTCTGGCGCGATCGATGGCACCGAGTGGATCGGCCCTTGGGCGGACGAAAAGGCTGGGTTCCAGGAGATTACCAAATTCTACTACACGGCAGGTTTTCATGAGCCTGGTCCGGCACTATCGGTTGCGATGAACCGCGATGTTTTCGACAGCCTTACGCCGTCGCAGCAGAAGATGATCGAGATCGCCAGCGCCGAGGCCCACCAGTGGAACCTGGCGCAGTTCCTGTCGAATAACGGGGCTGCCCTGGCACGTCTGCAATCGGCGGGTGTGACAGCACTGGAATTTCCCGACAGCGTCTGGGACGCCTTTGGACAAGCATCCGAAGAGGTGCATTCCGAGAACATGGACGACGACATCTACAAGCGTGTCTACGAGGATTACATGGACTCGCTGCGCGCCTCGTCGTCGTGGATCGAAAAGGCGGACGGAGTTTACACGCGTCAACGTAATCGGGTTTTGGGCTGAGACGTGGTTTTCCGGCCGGGCAGACCCCTAATGGGGCTGCCCGGATAATTGCCGGGACATATTTCGGAATAACGGTGTGGGGGACGACATGCTCGACGCTCTGCTCTGGGTTTTCCAGAACATCGCGCTGGCGTTCTACAATTTCGCCTACGCGCTCACCCGTCCGGCAAGCTGGCTGAACTGGTCCGATAAGGACGCCATCATGCGCGTCGTCTATTACGGCGGCTCGGTGGAGTTTTTCTTCGTCGTGTTTACGGGCGTTCTGATACTGACCGGTGTGGGGCTGTGGCAACGAAGTTTCATGTGGGGTTGCGTGCGGGTGATGGAGGGCTTTGCCAACATCACCGGGCGGTTCTTCGCGTGGGCCGGTCTGCTGATGGTGTTCCAGCAGATCGTGATCGTCTTCATCCAGCGCATCTTTGCCCGTCCCGACATTGCCTTCGGGTTCGGGATGACCCTGACCAAAGATATCAGTTGGTGGGCCGAGATGCTCAAGTTCCACAACGCACTGGTCGTCGCGCTGTGTTGCACCTACACATTCGTGCAGGGCGGTCACGTTCGGGTCGATCTGATCTATTCCGCCGTCAGCTTTCGCACGAAACGGGTCATCGACATGCTGGGCAGTGTCTTTTTCATGATGCCAGTGGCGGTGCTTGTGTGGATGTATGGCTGGTATTTCATGTGGCGACACCTCATCACGCCGAAACCCTCGGCCAGCGACACCCTCGACCGGCTTTTGATGAAATCCCGCGCGCTGCGCTGGAATGTAGAAACCATCGGTTTCAGCCCGAGCGGCTTCAATGGCTATTTCCTGTTCAAGATCCTGCTTGTGGCCTTTGCCGGCATGGTCTTCATTCAGGCTGTGGCGTTTCTTTTCCGATCGTATCTCGAATGGTCCGAAGGTGAGGAAAGCGCGGGACGGTATCTCGACAGTGACCAGACCGGTTCTTCGGGCGAGACCGCGCCCGAGGCTGCAAGGTAGAAGGGACGCCTGCCATGCTTTTCGGACTGGATGGCGTCGAAATCGGCCTGATCATCGTGTTTCTTTGCCTTTTCGGGGCGATCCTGTCGGGGTTTCCCGTGGCCTTCGCGATCGGCGGGGCCGGGGTCCTATCCTTCGGGATCATCGCCGCGCTCGACAACGCGGGTCTTCTGATTCATCAGGCTATCGATACGGGCAGCGACGCCTACCGCGCAATGGTGGCCGAAGGCGTGCGATCCGACGCGATCTCGGTCTTTCGGTATCCGGACCTGCCCAGGACTGAAACGCCGGTCTTTCCGCAGGGCTGGGAAGTCGCGCTGGACCGGAATGTCAGCTTCATCGTCAATCGCATGAATGAACGCGTCTTCGCGGGGCAATCCATCGAAACACTGCTGGCCGTGCTGATGTTCGTGCTGATGGGTATCACGCTGGAACGCTCGCGCATCGCCAATGACCTGCTGACCACGATGGCCCGGGTCTTTGGTCCCTTGCCCGGGGGGCTGGCGGTGTCAGTTGTTGTGGTCGGTGCCTTCCTTGCGGCCTCTACGGGCATTGTCGGCGCCACCGTTGTGACCATGGGGCTTTTAAGCCTGCCGACGATGCTGCGACACGGCTATTCGCCCCAGATCGCGACAGGTGTCATCGCGGCGTCTGGCACCCTTGGCCAGATCATCCCACCATCAATCGTGATCGTGCTACTGGGCACGTTGGCGGGCGATCTTTACTCGGTCGCGCAGGAAACCCGCGCGCGCGAAGCCGGTTGCACCGACGCGCTGACCTATCTGGGCGAACCGGCTGTCGTGTCCGTAGGCACGCTTTTTCAGGCCGCGCTCTTGCCGGGGGTCCTGCTGGCATTCCTTTATGCGGGATATGCCTTTATCTACGCGATATTGAATCCGTCGCGCGCGCCGGCGGTCCGTGCGGGCGGCTCGACAGGCGCGCCTGTGACACGTGGAGAGGCGTTCACCTGGTTCATCGGTGCACCGGCTGCGTTGATTGCCGGGGTGCTGATTCTTGGCAATCTCGGTGTCGTCGGCTCGCAGGACGTTACTGTCGACAGCTATTCGACTCGCGGCGAGACCGCGAGCTTGCGCACCAATGTCAGCGAGGATTGCCGCGCCGCGATGATTGATTTGCACGGTCAGGCGGCGTGGGATCGCGCCGTTGCCGAAGAGCGCGCCATTGTGGCGGCCGGGGGAACCGCGCCTTCCGTTGCCTTGAGCGAGGATGAACAGTCCGCTCGTTTGACGAAGAAAATCGCCGCAGCGGCTCCAATCGGTACCGGAGTGGCGACAATCCTCAGCGTGCTCTCGCTGGTTCTCGTGGCGGCGCGCGGCGTTCAGCCTGATGCGCCATCCACGCCCCTTTTGGTCGGGGGCTTGGGGGTCGTGCTTGGTTATCTTGCCGATATCCTGCTGATCGGCCCGCTGATGTCGTCGGGCCAGGCCTTGCTTATTCTTGCTTTACCCCATGCGCTGGCGCTTTACGGATGCGCGGCGGCGGCGCGGCGTCTGGCCGGGAACGAGCTCATTCGTGTGGTCTTTCCTCCGCTCGTGCTGATCGTCGCAGTACTTGGGTCGATCCTTGGCGGTATCACGAACCCGACCCCGGCCGCGGCGCTTGGGGCAGGGGGGGCGATCATGCTCGCGGCGTATCGCAAACTGCGCGACGAAGACCGCTCGGCCCGGATTATCATAGGCGCCACGCTTGCGATTGTGGCGGCGATCCTTTTGGGGATCAATTTCGATCTGCGCGTGAATGTCGAGGATGTGTCCACCGAAACCGTCTTGGCGTTCATTGCAGCGCAGGCGGCTTATCTCTTTGCACTATTTGGTCTTCTCTTTTCGGCCTGGGTTTTGTTCGCAGGCGGCGTTCTGACCCCTGTGGTGCGCGAAACGGCGAAGGTCACGAGCATGGTTTTCACCATCCTGATCGGCTCGCAACTTCTGAACCTTGTCGTCATCTCCTTTGGCGGAGAGCACTACATCCAGCAATTTCTCAAGAGTTTTGACAACGAGTTCACGGTTTTCCTCATCGTGATGCTGGTTCTTTTCGTGCTGGGTTTCGTTCTCGACTTTCTGGAGATCATCTACATCGTGATCCCTATCGTCGGTCCGGTGATTTACGGCGGAACCTTTGACCCCAAATGGGTGACGATCATGATCGCCGTTAACCTTCAGACCAGCTTTCTTACCCCGCCATTCGGTTTTGCGTTGTTTTATCTGCGAGGGGTCGCACCCGCCGGGATCACGACGGGCAACATCTATCGCGGCGTGGCGCCATTCGTGGTGATTCAGGTGCTGGGGCTGGCGATCCTGTGGTTTTTCCCGGGCATCGTGACAATTCTGCCGGACCTGATCGGAAACTGACCGGGATCAGCCGCGCGTGCCGCGCAACGGGCGGCTGTCGGGCAGAGAGATGTTGGCAACCTGCTCGGCGATCGGATCGTTGGACAGCGGATGGCGTGTGACGTCGTAATCAGCCGGGTTGCGCATGACTTGCCACGTACCGTTCGAATAGACCTCAAGCCCGGAAAACGACGCCTTGTACCCCATCTTGGAACTGCCGGGCACCCAGTAGCCCAGATAGACGTAAGGCAGACCTGCTTCGCGGGCGATCTCGATGTGATCGAGAATGACATAGGTGCCAAGGGACAATCGGCTCTCATCCGGATCGTAGAACGAATAGACCATGCTCACGCCGTCGTCGAAAACATCCGTAAGACACACCGCAAGCAAGTCACCGCTGTTCTGGTCGCAATACTCGATCACCCGGGTCCGGATCGGGCTTTCCTCGATCATCGCGGCGAATTCGAAGCTGTCCATATCGGCCATGCCACCCTTGGCGTGGCGCTCTTCCAGATATCGGCGGAAAAGTGCGTATTGATCCTCGGTGGCCCAAGGTGACGTGGCCCGACGTTCCAGATGGGCGTTGCGGCGCATCGTCTTACGCTGTCCGCGCGACGGTTCGAACGCGGCGACATTGATCCGCGCCGACAGACAGGCCGCACAATCCGCGCAAGATGGCCGATAAAGCACGTTCTGCGACCGGCGAAAGCCTTGTTTCGAAAGCGTGTCGTTAAGCTTTTGCGCACCGTCGCCCTGCAGCGCAGTGAACAGCTTTCTCTCAAGCCGTCCTTCGAGATACGGGCAAGGTTGCGGGGCCGTCACATAGAATTGCGGCGCTATCGGAAGAGTGTGGCGCATGTGAAGATCAGTCCGGGTTTCGCGTCACGATAGCAACGAAGCGGGGCTGGGCCAAGGCCGAATACCCGGTTCGGTTTACGACGCCGCCCGCTGGTTGATCACGACGGTTGAAAGGGCAAGATCACTCAGGCCCTGCGCGCGCTCTGACGTGGCCATCAGGATGATCGACGCAAGTTGAAGTAGGGGAACCATCCAGCAAAACGTGTATCCCGCGCTGTGCATCAGGGCGTGTGCGGTGTCGAAACGTGCGCCCGTCGCGGTGCGGAACTCTATCGCCAAAAGCCGCATGCCCCAGGTCGCCGAGCTCCGCGCGATGGTGACAACCCGATAAGCAAAACTGACCGTCAGAAAGAGAAGCGGCAGAAAGAAGAGACCTGTAAAGGCGGTGAAAGGCAAAATCAGCAAGGTCGCAATCAGGATCACGACCGTATCCACACCCCATGCCAGCAAACGCTTAAGAGGCACGTCCGCGTAGAATTCGGGCTGCGTTTGGGGGTCGGGAAGGTGCCAGCTACTATCGGTCATGACGGTCATATAAGGGACTGGCCCGGGGGGTGAAAGCCCCCGGGCCGCGAGGGTCGCGTGCGCAGTCAGTTCAGGCGCGGCCGAAGTTCGGATCGGTCTCTTCGGTGTTTGCCGCGGCGCCGGCCAGCTCTTCCATGAATTGATAGAACTCTGCCTTGTCCCGCGCGGCGCGCAGACGGGCCAGGAAGGCCTCGAAGGTTTGCTGTTCCTCTTCCAGACGGCGCAGGGTCGTCTCACGGTAGGCATCGAAAGCGCTGTTTCCGCTAGGGCGGGTGGAAGACATCGAGTGCCGTCCAGAGGTCGAGCGGCGCGAAGTGCATGTCATTTTGCGGCTCCAGATCATGTAGGCGAGAAGGGCAAGGCCAAGCGGCCAGGCGAGAATCAATGTCAGCACAAGTACCGCGATCCACGCGGGCGTGCCCTTGTCATCGAGCCAGGTTTCGATGCGCAGGATCCAACCCGTAAAGCCCGTTCTCGGCGTGTCGTGGGTAACTGTGGTCATGAGGAACTGTCCTTTCTTCCAAGAGAGACCTTCGTTGATGTGAATGCCGTTCACATTGGGAAGATGGTGCTTCAAATCTCAGCGTGCAAGGGGTGATGTTAAGGTTTTTTACATCTTGGCGTCCTTGTCATGCCCAACGCTTGGTGCGGCAAGGATTGACCGCACGTTGCGGCGCGGTATGAGAGTAGCATGACATTTGCCGCCCGCATGACCCGCGCCCCAAGAGCCTTTGACAGCGCGCAAGGTGAAGCCCCGCTTGCCAAGCTGGAGGGGATCGCCCCCGAGCTGCGCGACCTCGTTGCAGGCGCCGTGGGCTGCAGCCCGTACCTTTGCACCCTTTGCGACCGGGAAGCGACGTGGATAAGCGAGGCTTTCGACGATCCCGAAGCGGCCCTTGAGAAGCTGTATTCGGACGTTTCGGCGGCGCCTCTTGACTCCGTAACAAGTGAGCTGCGCCGCGCCAAAGGGCGGGTGGCCCTTTTAATCGGGCTGGCGGATCTGGGCGGTGTTTGGGACCTTGAAACGGTCACCGGCGCGCTGACGCGGTTCGCGGATCTGGCGGTAAGACAGGCGTTGCGTGCGGCGCTTTTGCCAGAATTGCGACGCGGCAAGGTTCCCGGCATGGACGAGAGCGCGCTGGACAATGCGTGCGGCATGGTCGTTCTGGCGATGGGCAAGATGGGCGCACATGAACTGAACTACAGCTCGGATATCGATCTTATCTGTCTTTTCGATGAAACCCGGTTCGCGCCGGACGATTTCGGTGAGGCGCGCGCAGCCTTCGTACGCGCGACGCGCAAGATGGCGGCCACATTGAGCGACCGAACCGCCGAGGGATATGTCTTTCGCACCGATCTTCGGCTGCGTCCTGATCCCAGTGTCACCCCGGTTTGCCTTGCGATGGCCGCGGCGGAAACGTATTACGAAAGCTTGGGTCGCACATGGGAACGCGCCGCATATATCAAGGCGCGAGCGGCCGTGGGCGATCTGTCGGCGGGACAGCGGTTCCTCGAGACATTGCGCCCTTTCGTCTGGCGCCGGCACCTGGATTTCGCGGCCATCGAGGACGCGCACAACATGCGCTTGCGCATTCGCGAGCATAAGGGTCTTGGGGGCCCATTGACGCTTCCGGGACACAACATGAAGCTGGGCCGTGGCGGTATCCGCGAAATCGAATTCTTCACGCAAACCCGGCAACTGATCTCGGGGGGGCGCGATCCGGATCTGCGCGTCAGAGGGACTGTCGAGGGTCTTGCCCGGCTTGCCGAGAAAGGCTGGGTGCCAGACGATGCCGCGCGGACGCTGACGGAGCACTACCGCTTCCACCGCGAGATCGAACACCGATTGCAGATGCTGCGAGACGCTCAGACGCAAACCTTGCCCACATCAGAGTCCGAATTTAACCGGCTAGCAGCCTTCTGTGACCGTGACACCGCAGAGCTTAAGGACGAAATTCTTTCGCGCCTGACCGCGGTGCACGAGCTGATCGAGAGCTTTTTCGCGCCGGAAGAGACGCCGGAACCGGTGGAGCCTGCGGACCTCGATCAAGGGGTCATCGCACGCTGGCGATCGTATCCTGCCCTGCGGTCGAACCGCGCGGTGGAGATTTTTCAGCGTCTACGCCCCGAAATCCTGCGTCAACTCGCACGCAGCGCAAACCCGAACGAGGCGCTTCTGGCCTTCGACGGCTTTCTCGCCGGCCTGCCGGCGGGTGTTCAGGTTTTTTCTCTTTTTGAGGCCAATCCGCACCTCATCGACCTTTTGGTCGATATTGCGGGCACGTCTCCTGCTCTGGCGTCGTATCTGTCGCGCCATGCTGGCGTGTTCGACGCGGTGATTGCCGGTGACTTTTTCGCTGATTGGCCGGGACGGGAGGCGCTGGAGAATAGTCTTGCGAAAGTGCTAGAGCCCGAAGCCGATTACGAGCGTAAACTCGATGCCGCACGCCGCTGGCGCAAGGAATGGCACTTTCGCATCGGGGTTCATCACCTGCGCGGTTTGATCGACGCCGATACCGCGGGGGCTCAGTATGCCGATCTGGCAGGGGCCGTTCTCGGGCCGGTCTGGCATGCCGTTCAGGAAAAGTTCGCTGAAAAGCATGGCGCGGCGCCGGGGCGCGGCGCAGTTGTTCTTGGCATGGGATCGCTTGGCGCGGGCAAGCTAAATGCCGGATCGGATCTGGACCTCATCGTGATCTACGACGCACCGGGCGATTCTACATCAGAGGGGCGCAGGCCGCTCAATGCACGGGCCTATTATGCGCGCCTGACGCAGGCGCTTATAACCGCGTTGACTGCGCCCATGGCCGAGGGCCGGCTTTATGAGGTGGACATGCGGCTTCGTCCGTCCGGAAATCAGGGGCCGGTGGCCACGAGCTGGGCCGCGTTTCAGTCCTATCAGCAATCGGAAGCCTGGGTCTGGGAACACTTGGCGCTCACGCGTGCGCGGGTGATGGCCGGTCCGCCCGATCTTGCCGAAGATGTGGAAACCTTTCGCCGACACTTGATGACCCGGAAAGGGACGCCTGCACGCGTTCTTGAAGAGGTCGTGGAGATGCGCACACGGATCAACGAGGCGAAATCTCCAGCGGGCTTCTGGGACACCAAGCTTGGGTCGGGGCGACTGCAGGAGATCGAGCTTGTGGCGCAAGCCGGGGCGCTTATGGCCGGTATTCCCGATCGGGGCGTCTCTCGAGGCATTGATGCGGGCGTCGCAATCGGTTGGCTGAGCGACGCGGATGGCACAGCGCTTGTAGAGGCTTATGCGCTTTGCTGGACTCTGCTGCAGGTGGCGCGCCTTCTCAGCGACAAGCCGCTGGAGGCTAAGACTCTTGGCGAAGGAGGGCAGGCTTTCCTGCTCCGCCAGACCGGGTGCCAAACCTTGTCAGCACTGGAAGACAGACTGGGTGAAGTGACGAAACGCGCAGCAGATGTCATAGATGCGTGTCTCGCGCGTCTGCCCAAAGGGAAAGAAGGCCATGGCTGACCCGATTGATCCGAAGGGCCTGATCCGCGAGGCCTATCGCATGGAAGGAATTTCGGCGGGGGAATGCCGGTCGGTGTTTCTGGATTGGGCGCTGTCGATTGAGGCCGACGATCATCTCGGTCATATCGCAGGCTTGATCGCGCGCTACGGCGAGGACCATCCGGACCATCCTATGACCAAGGTTTTGCAGGAGGGGCTTCAGGCTTCGCAGGCGCCGAAACGGCGCGGCGGATGGCGTTCCCGGCCACGTTCAGAATGACGCGGTAGGGGAATAGCCATCGAACATGGCGAAGTGTCAAAAGCGCGCCGCCGTTCAATTTCGTCGCATGTCCCGTCAACGCGATCAAAATGATCACGCGCCATGATCCGAATTCGGCCCGGATCGGGCCGTCAGATATCCATTTCGACCCAGATCGGTACATGATCCGACGGCTTTTCCCGTCCGCGGATTTCCTTGTCGATGCCACATCCGGTCATGTGATCGGCGGCTTGCGGACTAAGAAGGAAATGGTCGATGCGGATGCCGTCGTCTCGGTTCCACGCTCCGCCCTGATAATCCCAGAATGTGTAATGCCCGCCCGCCGTGATCGTTGCGCGGAACGCCTCGGTGAAACCCATGTGCAGCAGACGGCGGAACGCGGCGCGGCTTTGGGGCAGGGCAAGCGCATCTTCTTTCCAAGCTTCGGGTCGCTTGGCGTCTTCGTCCTGAGGGATGACGTTGTAGTCACCGGCCATCAAGAACGGCTCTTCGGCGTCCAGAAGCTGCTGCGCTCGGGCGCGCATACGGTCCATCCATGCGAGTTTGTAGTCGTATTTTGGCCCAGGGGCGGGATTGCCGTTCGGAAGATAAAGCCCGCAGATCCGCAAGGCGGCTTTGTCACGCACGACAGTCGCCTCGATCCATCTGGCCTGCTCATCCTCGTCGTCGCCGGGCAGTCCGCGGCTTATGTCCTCGAGCGGGGATTTTGACAGGATCGCAACCCCGTTGAAGCTTTTCTGACCGTGGGTATGCACGTGGTATCCGCGGTCCTCGAATGGTTCATGCGGAAACCCGTCGTCCACAGATTTGATCTCTTGCAAAAGCGCGATGTCGGGTTGCGCCTCGTCCAACCAGTCGGTCAGAGCGGGCAAACGGGCCTTAATGCCATTGATGTTGAAACTGGCGATTTTCATGATTGTCTCCCGTCGTTGGTGTCTTGTCGCGCAGCGCGGCGGCTTAGGCAAGAGGCGAGAAGTTGCTTCAGGCGAATCATCTTAAGGTTGATTTCTTAATTTGAACTCGCGCGAACCGTTCGAAATGAGTTGAGAGCATCTGGGGATAACATTTTTTCTCCCTGTGGAAATCTGAGTGGGCGATCCGCAATTCAGGACCGGCGGGCCGGAACCGGGGTGTGCATAGCTTTGTGGATAATTCTTAAGCGAGAAAACTACCTTGGAAAAACCCGCATAGCGTGTAACCGTTTTGGAACTGTTAACCTTAAACGGAGTGCTCCAATGAGCTCGAACCTCAAGATCAAGACCTTCCACGATACTGCTTCTGCACCGCTTGCAAACCTTCATGACGGGACTGCTGTCGAGGCGTTCACGTCATCGCTTATGCCGAGCGCCGGATCCGACATTATGGACGGCGACGCGGCCGGTCTTTTCACCTCGAGCCTTACACCGCGTTCAACCGAAATCGCGACCGGTGAAGCGGTCGAGATGTATACCTCGAGCTTGGTGCGTGCCGCAACCAGCGGAACGGAAGGCGACGCCGTAGAACTTTTCACCTCGAGCCTCGGCCCGGTCCGTGCCGCGCAAAGCGATGCAGGTGATGCGGTGCAGATGTTCACTTCTAGCCTCTGAGCGCTTCCGGCGGAATGGAAATTCAAAAGAAAGGTCAGTGATATGGGATCCGTTCTTCACCTTGACGTTCCGTTCCGCCAAACCACTCCTGCGGCGCGTAAATCGGCCATGATCCAGCGTTTTGCGCAGGAACGCCGCGTGGACAATGATGTGTTCTGGCTTAAGGAAAATGCCGAACTGCTAAATCTGCTGGATTGCACCAACGCCAAGCTCGATGATTTCGCGCTTGCTCCACTTGAGGCATTCTACGGTGATTTTGAAAAGCGCCTCGGCTTTTTTCCTCAGTACTACCGCTTCCTGTTGTCACTGTGCCTCGATCTGGAGGACCTTGGACTGCCTGGCGGGAAAGGCGAGGAAGCCGTTGCGTGGGTCGCAAAGCAGGGTCTGGTTACAGCCGAACTGTCCGACCTACAGCGCGCCGAAGCGCGACGGCTTTGCCTTCGCCGCGGTATTGACCCAGTTAACGGGGACGGTGCTCTTGACACGCGACTGCGCCGATTTGCTTCGCAAAAAGAGACGTTCGCACTTCCGAATAAGAAAGCGGCGTACGAACTGACCCACATCGTTTTTTACCTGTCCGAATATGGTCGCGCGATGCCGGATCTTGCCCCGGGTACTGTCGCAAGCCTTCTTCATGCCGGAACGCTTGCATTCCTTGAGCTGAACACTGATCTGTTGTCGGAATTCTGCATCGCCCTGCGTTTTGCGGGTGAGACGCCACCATTCGAATGGGAAGACTGGCTTTTTTCCCAGGCGCGTCGGTTCGTTGTCGAAGCGGGCGAGTTGGGATGGGCACAGGATGACTACCATCCGTACCTGATGGTGAACTGGGCATTGTCGGTTGCCGGTCAGGGCGGATTTGGTGCGCAGATCCCCGAGGGGCCGATTTGCTTCCGCGCGCCGCGTCCACATGTCTCGCCCCTGCGGGAATTGTCGGAAGGCTTGCTTGCGCAAGATGGTGTGCGGTGTGCGGACTGGTATCGTATGCGCGACCGTCTTGGTGAAACACTATCAGACGAAGCACTCGCGGTGGTGGATGTAGCTGAGAAAGCGGTCGATTTCGAAGCGTTTTTCGCAGGCTTCGCCCGTGCCGCCCAGCCCGGCCAAGACTTTGGGGGTTTGCGTTGAAACATGCCACTATCCCCGGCGCCGTGATCGGCGGCGTCGCCCTGACGGCCCTCTACACACTGCTGATTTCGGGCGCTGATGCGATCACCAAGCAGTTCGCGGCCAATTATGCGCCACCGCAACTATTTGCGCTGTCGGGTGGCCTGGTCGTTTTGTTCTGCCTTTTGGCCAATCGGGACCGGCGCGGCAGGTCACTTGGTCTACATACAACCTGCCCCAAAGCCATGGCGGTCCGTGCGGTGGCCACCGTGCTTGGCACCATCGCGTTTTTTTACGCGTTTCAGCTTCTGCCTTTTGCGGACGTATTCTTGTTCATTGCGCTCATCCCGCTGATGGCGGCGCTTCTGTCCGGCCCGGTGCTATCCGAAAGGGTGCGCCCGCAGGCTTGGTGTGCGCTAGGGGTTGCCGTACTCGGCGTCGGGTGCCTGTTTCAGCCCGGTTTCGGTGCGTTTACCATGGGACATGGTATGGCCTTGCTCGCGGTGATGCTGGGTACCGTGTCCATGGTCGCTTCGCGCTATATCGGCCAGAGAGACCAAGGGCTTCTGGTTCAGGTATTCTATCCTAACCTCGCTCTGATGCTGACAATGGCTTTGGTACTTCCGTTCGTGTACCGGCCAATGCCGCTGACCGACTTGGGATGGGCCGTAGTTTATGCGCTGCTTCTTTTTATGGCCAGGTGGGTCTTGGTTGCAGCGTTGCGTGCGCTTCCGGCCTACGTGGTTACGCCGCTGATGAACCTGCAATTCGTCTGGATGGTTCTGCTCGGCGCCATATTTTTCGGAGAGATGCCCGGCGCGCCGGTTCTGATCGGGGCCTTGCTCGTAGTTTCTGCCGGTGTCTGGCTGGTGCTGGACGAAACGAGCCCGCGGTCAACCGCAGCGCAAGTACCGGCCGAGTAACGGGCTCTACATTGAAAAAGACGTGCCACAGCCACAGGAACTGGTGGCGTTGGGATTGTCGATGGTAAAGCGCGCGCCGATCAACTCTTCGGTGAAATCAATGACCGCGCCCTGCAAAAACGGCAGCGAGACACTGTCGACAACGACTTTTTCACCCTGGCTTTCAAGGATCAGATCGTCTTCGGCCGGCGTGTCGAGACGAATATCATATTGGAACCCCGAGCATCCTCCGCCCTCGACAGCGACGCGCAAGGCCTGACCGTCAGAGCCCGCGCCAATCTCGGCGAGACGTTCGAACGCGCGTTCGGTTACTTTCGGAGGCAGTTGCATAACCTATTTCCTGACGCTTTGCTTCCTCAACGGCCTGGAATATATGAGCGTTGGGACAAGGCCACAAGGCAAGGCAGGCCGCAAATCGTGAACCAGCAGCGCTATGCGTCAAATCCGCGGCACGCGCGGCCCCGCCTGACGGAGGAGGAAGAGAGTGCGTTCCGCTCCTGCTATCAGCGTGATCGGGACCGTATCATCCATTCCAGTGCCTTCCGAAGGCTCAAGCACAAGACGCAGGTTTTCGTCGAGCACGAAGGCGATTATTTTCGGACGCGTCTCACGCATTCCATAGAAGTGGCGCAAGTCGCGCGCACCATTGCCGGCGCGCTCGGTTTGAACGCGGAACTGACCGAGGCCGTGGCCTTGGCGCATGACCTTGGCCATACGCCGTTCGGACATACCGGCGAGGACGCACTCGACCGGCTGATGGCACCTTATGGCGGGTTCGATCACAATGCTCAGGCGATCCGGATCGTTACGTCGCTTGAGCGGCATTATGCTGAATTCGACGGTCTGAACCTGACTTGGGATACGCTGGAGGGACTGGCAAAGCACAACGGTCCTGTGATCGGCGCGCTGCCTTATGCGCTGGAAATTTACAATGCGCGGCATGATCTTGAGCTTGGTACTTATGCCAGTGCAGAGGCGCAGGTTGCGGCCCTGGCGGACGATGTCGCGTATAACAACCACGATCTGCACGACGGTTTGCGCGCCCGGCTGTTCACGGAAGAGGATATTCGTGTGCTGCCGGTCGTCGGACCCTGTTACAATGCGGTCGAGGACCTTTATCCCGGGCTGGACCCCTATAGACGGCGGCACGAAGCGCTGCGGCGCGTCTTCGGCGACATGGTCGGGGATATCATTGAGACTTCTCGGGCCAGACTCGAGGCAGCTTGTCCCGAGACGGTCGACGACATTCGCAACCTTGGACAGCCTGTAATCGCGTTTTCCGATCAGATGGCGCGGGACGTGAACGAGATTCGCTCATTTCTGTTCAGTCACATGTACCGTGCATCCAAAGTCATGGAGGTCCGGGACCGCGTGACGAAAGTGGTCGACGAACTCTTCCCGTTCTATATGTCTAATCCAGAACACTTGCCGCAGCGGTGGCAAGAGGATGTCCGGCGCGCAGAGACAGATTCCGATCTGGCGCGCCTTGTCAGCGATTACATCGCCGGCATGACCGATCGGTTCGCCCTTGAAAGCCACGCGCGGCTTCTGGGTGGGCAGGGAGGTATGGCCGAGCGCGAAGGAGTTTAGATCATGGCTACAGATGTCGCCGGTGGTGCGTTGGATCCGGTGATGGCGGTCGCCATGGTCGGTGCGCTTGGCGTGGGTTCGCAGTGGCTGGCCTGGAGACTTCGCATGCCGGCGATTGTGCTTATGCTGGTTGCCGGTTTGATTGCAGGGCCGGGGCTGGGTCTTTTTGACCCGCAGCGTGACATCGGTACGTTGATGGGTCCGATGATATCCGTGGCCGTTGCCATCATTCTTTTCGAAGGTGGTATGACCCTTGAGTTACAGAGCCTGCGTGGAGCTGAACAGGGTGTTAAACGGCTGGTCGTGGTCGGCGCACCTTTGGGCTGGGTGGGATCGACCCTGGCATTGCATTACATGGCCGGTCTCAGTTGGCCGACAGCGGCGGTATTCGGCGGTATTATGATCGTGACCGGCCCGACTGTTATTGCGCCGCTTTTGCGAACGGCCCGCCTCAGCCGAAGACCGGCGCAGCTTATGCAATGGGAGGCGATCGTTAACGACCCCATCGGCGCTTTGGCCGCCGTGTTGGCCTTTGAGGTCGTCATCGTTACAGCCAGCGCAGGTAGCCTGGGCCATGCTGCATGGGAAATCGCGCGGGGAATCACAGTGGCGGCCGTGGCAGGTTATGCTGCCGGATGGCTTTTGAGCGAGGCATTCCGGCGGGCTTTCGTACCGGAATTCATGAAAGTGCCGGTGGTCTTTGCTGCCTTGCTTGGCATTTTCGGTCTGACCAACCAGCTTTTGCACGAAAGCGGTTTGTTGGCGGTGACCGTCATGGGTGTCGTTATCGCGAACGCGGATCTGCCGAGCTACACCGAGCTGCGGCGTTTCAAGGAACACGCCACTGTCCTGCTGGTGTCCGGCGTTTTCATTCTTCTCGCTGCCAGCATGGATCGAGAGACCTTGGCTCGTCTCGACTGGAATGCCCTGGCGCTTGTTGTGGCGACGATATTTATCGTGCGCCCGGCGACCGTGCTTGTTTCCTTGCTTGGCACAAACATTCCCTTCAAGGAGCGCCTTCTTGTCGGTCTTACCGGCCCGCGCGGCGTGGTTCTCGTGGCCGTCGCAGGGCTCTTTGGCGAACGGCTCGTGGCCGAGGGTTTCGAGGACGCCGCCGCGCTGACGCCGCTTGCTTTCGCTCTGGTCGCGGCAACGGTCGTTCTGCACGGTTTTTCTCTTGCGCCGCTGGCCCGTATCTTGGGCCTTGCGGGATCGGGCACGCCCGGGGTCATCATCACCGGCGGATCGCGGTTCTCGGCGGCACTGGCTCAGGCGTTTCAAAGCGTGGATGTACCGGTGCTTGTCACCGATACCAACCGCGCCCGGCTTCGTACGGCGCGCGACATGGGCGTTCCGGTGTTTTTCGGTGATGTCCTGTCAGAGGCTGCGGAGCACAGCGTCGAGATTATGAACTACGGTCGCGTGCTCGCGGTCAGTGATAATGATGCTTATAACACGCTCGTCGCGACCGATCTTGGACCAGAGTTTGGGCGCGACAACGTATTTCAGCTTGGCCGGGCCAAGCAGGAAAGCCGCAGACACGCGTTGCCCAACAGCCTTGGCGGTCAGGTATTTGCCGGCGGACTGAGCTATCTCGAGATTGGCAGCAAAATGGCGCAGGGATGGGATGTGCGTGTGACATCACTGACCGAGGATTTCGACTTCGAAGCGTGGAAAGAGTGCCATCAAGACGCTGTTCCCCTCGGGCTTGTCCATCCTTCGGAAGGCCTCTTCTTCATGACCCCAAAAGAGCAGCCGTACCACAAAAAGGGTGTCAAGATGATCTGGCTTGGTCCGTCACGCGATGACAAACCGCAAAGTAGGGCCGAAGCGGACACTGCCGGCGACTGATCTTCTATATCGGAAAGCGGTCTGGCAAACTCCTCGCCGGCTACTGCGCCAGGCGTCGTGATCCGATTGACCTGCCAGTCTGCGGTGATAAACCGGCGCCGGAATAGCAAGGACAGACCGATGAATGTGTTCACTGAGATCCGCGCACAAGTGCTCGGCGCGTTGACCGCTTTGCAGCAGGCTGGCGATCTGCCGGAGGGGATCGATATGGACAACGTGACGGTTGAACCGCCACGTGATCCTGCGCACGGGGACATGGCCACGAACGCCGCAATGGTGCTGGCCAAACCGGCCGGCAAGAAGCCACGCGACATCGCAGAAGCGCTTGCCGCGAAGCTTGCCGACGATAGCTGGGTCACCAGCGCTGAGGTGGCGGGACCCGGGTTTCTGAATCTGCGCCTGTCGCCGGAAGTCTGGCAGGCGGTTTTGCGCGCGGCGCTTCAACAGGGCAGGGATTTCGGACGCTCGGACATGGGCCGGGGGCGCAAGGTCAACGTCGAATACGTATCTGCCAACCCAACCGGGCCGCTACATGTCGGTCACACGCGCGGCGCGGTGTTCGGGGATGCCTTGGCCAGCTTGCTTGATTTCGCGGGCTATGATGTGACGCGCGAGTACTACATCAACGACGGTGGGGCGCAGGTCGATGTGCTGGCGCGGTCGGTCTACCTGCGCTACCTCGAAGCACACGGCCAAGCGGTTGCGTTCGAGGACGGGACGTATCCGGGCGATTACCTGATCGAAGTCGGCGAGGCACTGAGAGCGGAGGTTGGCGACGCTTATGTCGATCAGCCGGAAGCGGTCTGGCTGGCCGAAGTGCGCGACTTTGCCACCGACGCGATGATGAATCTGGTCCGCGCCGACCTCAAGGCGCTCGGCGTCGAGATGGATGTGTTTTTCAGTGAAAAGTCGCTGTACGGCACCGGGCTTATTGAGGAAGCGCTTGCCAGCCTTGAGGCGAAAGGCCTCATCTACGAGGGCGTTCTGGAACCGCCCAAGGGCAAGACACCCGAGGACTGGGAGCCGCGCGAGCAGACACTGTTTCGGTCAACGGATCACGGCGACGATGTGGATCGTCCGGTCAAGAAATCCGATGGCAGCTGGACCTATTTCGCGCCCGATATTGCCTATCATTACGACAAGGTTAGCCGTGGCTATGACCTTTTGATCGACGTCTTCGGCGCAGATCACGGTGGGTATGTCAAGCGGATGAAGGCGGCGGTCAGCGCGTTGACCGATGGGCGAGTTCCGCTGGATATCAAGCTGACGCAGCTTGTTAAGCTCTACAAGAATGGTGAGCCTTTCAAGATGTCCAAGCGGGCAGGTACCTTCGTGACGCTGCGGGACGTGGTCGATCAGGTCGGCTCCGACGTGACCCGCTTCGTAATGCTCACGCGCAAAAACGACGCACCGCTCGACTTCGATTTCGACAAGGTTCTCGAGCAATCCAAGGAAAACCCGGTGTTTTATGTGCAGTATGCGCACGCGCGGATTTCTTCCGTTCTGCGAAAGGCCCGCGAGGCGGGCATTGATGTCGAAGACGGAACGCTTTCGCAGATCGATCTGTCGATGTTGACCGATCCAGCGCAGTTAAGCGTGGCCAGAAAGATTGCGGAATGGCCACGGCAGGTCGAGATTGCGGGACGCACCAACGAGCCGCATCGCATCGCCTTTTTCCTTTATGATCTGGCCAGCGAGCTCCACGCTTTGTGGAACCGTGGAAATGACGACCCGTCCTTGCGGTTTCTCGACGAGACCGATCCGGCGGCATCGCAGGCGAAAATCGCCCTTGCCCGGGCCGTAACCGTTGTTATTTCCGCAGGTCTTGGTATTCTCGGAGTTACTCCGGCGGACGAGATGCGCTGAACGTATCCAGATTTACGGAACGCCGGGGACGAGGCAGTACAGTATCCCGGCGGCCATGTATCGCCGGAGGACAAGAGGCGAGACATGGCAGATATGCAAAGCGTGCAGCATGGCGCTGCGCCAGAGCGGTCGTCCAACTTTCAGAAGCTGACCAATATGGCGGGAGCGGCCGTATCGCTTGCTTTGATAGTGGGCATCGGCGTTTGGGGCTACAAGATTCTCGTGCGGGACGTAAGTGGCGTGCCGGTCGTAAAGGCCGCCGAAGGTCCGATCCGCGTTCAGCCAGAAGATCCGGGCGGACAGAAAGCCCTGCATCAGGGCTTCGCGGTCAACGACGTGGCGGCAAAGGGCACGGCGTCCAAGCCGGCGGACCGATTGGTGCTGGCGCCTGAACCGCTCGACCTGACGCTGGAAGACCAGCCAATCACCCAGATCGAACAGGTCTCTTCGCCCGAGCCGACGCAATCCGCCGAGGATCTCATACCTTCGGAAGCCAGCCCTCAGGCGGAAGCAAACGAGCCAGTTCCGTCCTCACCCGAGGATGATACGCGTTTGGCCGCCTTGCAGCTTCTGGCAGACCAGCTTTCCGAAGGCGTGCCGCCAATACAGGCGTCACCCGAACTTACGGCGGAGCAAGAAGAACCTGCCCTAACCCAGCCCAACGCTGCTGTTGTGCCCGAGCCGGAGCCGGCCATTGCCGTGACGGAACCCGGGCTGGCGCGATCATTGCGGCCCAAGGCACGGCCCGCTCGCATCGCGAGCGTTGAAGAGGCTGTGGCGCAGGCCGTGGCAGCCCGGGCTGAGCCCCCTGTTGACCCGGAAAAAATTCCTTCGGGGACTCGCTTGGCCCAACTCGGGGCCTATGAAAGCGCTGCCGTCGCCGAAAAGGAGTGGGAACGTTTGTCGGGACGCTTTGATGAATACCTTGCGGACAAAACCCGCGTTATCCAAAAGGCACAGAGCGGCGGACGCACCTTTTACAGGCTCAGAGCCATGGGCTTTGCCGACCTCAGCGATGCACGGCGGTTCTGTTCGGCGTTGGTGGCCGAAAAGGCGGAATGCATTCCGGTCGTGACCAGGTGAGCGAACTCGGCGCGTGCATTCTCGGGGTGGAAGGACTGCACCTGACCAAACGGGAACAAAGGTTGTATGCGCGTGTCGCGCCCTTCGGCTTTATCCTGTTTGGCAGAAACATTGACACGGCGGCTCAGGTGCGCAGTTTGTGTGCTGAACTGCGCGATGCGGCAGGCCACGATGCGCCAATACTGATCGACCAGGAGGGCGGGCGTGTGCAACGCCTGCGTCCTCCACTTGGCCGGGAGTGGCTGCCGCCGTTGGAGGAAGTGGAGCGCGCAGGCGCGCGGGCCGAAGATGCGATGTACACACGCTATCGCCTGATCGCTCACGAACTTCTAGACCTTGGTATCGACGCGAACTGCGCCCCGCTCGTGGATGTGGCTGAAAGCCATACGCACCCGTTTCTATTAAATCGCTGTTACGGTCGGGATGCCCATACGGTGGCGCAGCTTGGACGTGCGGTGGCGAATGGTTTGCTGGACGGAGGCGTCTTGCCGGTCGTCAAGCACATGCCGGGACATGGGCGCGCCGTCGTCGACAGTCACTTTGACCTGCCAACCGTGGAGGCCGATCCAGAGGATCTGCGCAAAATAGATTTTGCACCCTTCAAGGCTTTGAATGACTTGCCTCTTGGTATGACCGGCCATCTGGTGTTTTCCGCGTTCGACCATCGCCCGTCGACGATCTCCTCGAAGGTGATGGGGCTGATCCGGAATGAGATCGGCTTTGATGGACTGATCATGACCGACGATATATCCATGAAAGCGTTGCAGGGCGATCTTGGCGAACTCTCCGCAGCTTCACGATCGGCCGGGTGCGATGTGGTTTTGCACTGCAATGGCCAATTCGAAGAGATGGTCGTGGTCGCAGATGCGTCTGGGACACTGTCTGGTCGTCCGCTAGATCGGGCACACCGCGCCCTCGCGACGCGCCGGAGCCCCGTCGAGGTTGACATTTCCGAGCTTGAGGCAAAGCTGGCCGAGCTTTCACACGGTCGGGGCCATGTCTGACGACGCATTCGATGAACAGCCGGAGCGGTTTGAAACCGTCAGCGATCGCCTCGCAGCGGAAGCCCTGATCGTTGACGTTGACGGCTATGAGGGACCGCTTGATCTGTTGTTGACGATGAGCCGCACGCAGAAGGTGGATCTTCGCAAAATATCTGTTCTGCAGCTGGCGCAGCAATATTTGGCCTTTGTCGAGCGCGCCAAAGCATTGCGGCTGGAACTTGCGGCGGATTATCTCGTCATGGCCGCATGGCTGGCTTTCCTGAAATCCCGTCTTCTTCTGCCACCCGATCCAAGCGAGGACGGCCCATCGGGTGAGGAACTGGCTGCGCATCTTGCCTTTCAGTTGGAGCGCTTGCAGGCGATGCGCGATGCAGCGGCAAAACTTATGGCGCGTGACCAACTGGGTCGGGACTTCTTTGCCCGAGGGTTGACCGAGGATGTGACCCGCATTCGGACAGTGCGATACACTGCGACGTTGCTGGATCTGATGCAGGGCTATGCCCGTATCCGGACCAAGGACGAATTTCGACCCTATGCCTTTGACCGCGAGGCGGTTTTCACCCTGGAGCAGGCCCTGGAGCGGATGCGGGGGCTGATCGGTTTCGCGGGAACGTGGACCGACATTTCTGGATACCTTCCGGATGGGTTTACTGCCGATCCTGCGCGGCGGCGCTCGGCCACCGCGTCGACCTTTGCCGCGGCGCTTGAATTGGCTAAAGAGGGCAAAGTGGAGTTGCGCCAAGCAGAGGTCTTTGCCCCGGTCGAGCTGCGGCGGAAGGATTAACATCATGTCGGATGTACATGAAGAAAAAGAAGAAAGCCTCTTTGAGGCGCCTCCGATCGCCGAGCAGGAGCGCATGTGCGAGGCCATTCTTTTCGCAAGCGCCGAGCCTGTAACCGTTCGAGAACTCGAGACGCGACTACCGCATGGCTGCGACGCCGCGGAGGCGCTTGTGCATCTGCGCAGGCGCTATGACGGGCGTGGCGTGCGGCTGGTGAAGGTGGGCGACGCGTGGGCCATGCGCACCGCGCCCGATCTCGGTTTCCTTATGGAAAAGGAAACCGTGGAAATCCGCAAACTCAGTCGCGCCGCGATCGAAACACTGGCGATTATTGCCTACCATCAACCGGTGACTCGCGCCGAGATCGAGGAGATCCGTGGTGTGTCCGTCAGCCGTGGAACAGTGGATCAGCTCTTGGAAATGGAGTGGATCCGCTTTGGCAGGCGAAAGATGACGCCGGGCAGGCCTGTGACCTTCGTGGTCACACAGGGCTTTCTGGATCATTTCGGGCTTGAGAATGCACGCGACCTTCCAGGTCTCAAGGAGTTGCGAGCTGCCGGACTGCTTGAAAACCGCCCTCCACCGGGAACGGTGCCTCAGATGGGAGACGGCGATGAAGACGCCGAAGAGGCGTTGCAGAAAGGGCAAAGCGAGCTCTTCGAGGACTAGTGCTATAGTTGTCAGTGACGCCCTGAAAATTGCATATTCATCGATTATAAACTTCGCGAGGCAGAAGAGGAGGGCGCAATGAACGCCAATCAAATTATCAACATGGTCGTGCGGATGGTCGTTCGGCGCGTTCTGCGATCGGGCGTTAATGCGAGTATAAACGCCGTCGGAAACCGCATGTCGAAAGGCAAGCAGGCTAATAGCGCAGAAGACGCGCGAGCCAATCATCAGAGCGGGCCGGATACGCGTAAGACAACGCAACGTGCCAAGAAAGCGCTGCGTGCCGGACGACGGTTGAGCCGGTTTTAAGGCCGCTCAAACCTTGAAATGCTTGGACAGTTTCAGACCTTGTCCCTGGTAGTTCGAGGCAATGCCCGCGCCATACAATTGCTCGGGCACCTGATCCATTTTCTCGTAGACCAATCGGCCAACGACCTGACCGTGTTCGAGAACGAACGGTGCTTCGTGGCAGCGCACCTCCAGAACCCCGCGTGAACCGCTGCCACCTGCCGCTGCATGGCCGAACCCGGGATCGAAAAAGCCAGCGTAGTGCACGCGAAACTCTCCGACCATCGCTAAATAAGGGGCCATTTCCGCCGCGTAGCTGGGCGGGATATGGACAGCCTCGTTACTGACCAAAATGTAGAAAGCACCCGGATCCAGGATGATACGGCCTGCTTCCGTATGAACCTCTTCCCAGTAGTCTTCCGCGGCATAGCCGCCGATGCGATCCAGATCGATCAAACCGGTATGTGGCTTCGCGCGGTATCCAACCAACGTGCCTGTCTCTGGCTTGAGATCTACGGAAAATCCCAGACCATCGCCAATGACCGCCTCGCCGTCAACCAGCGGGCTTTCAGCATGCAAGGCGGCAAGCGCGGCATCGTCAAGCACGGCTTGACCCCGGCGAAAGCGGATCTGGTTGAGCCGCATGCCGGGACGGACCAGGACCGAAAAAGAGCGCGGACAGATTTCGGCGTAAATAGAACCGGAATAGCCCGTGGGAACGCGGTCGAATTCCTCGCCGCCGTCGGTGATGGCCCGGGTGAGCAGATCCAGGCGGCCGGTCGATGACTTTGCGTTGGCGACAGCCTGAAGATCGGACGGCAAATCGAGATGTTCCATAAGCGGCACGACATAGACACACCCCTTTTCCAACACAGCGCCTTGGCTGAGGTCGATCCGGTGCATCTCGAACTCTTGAAGCCTTGCTTCGACCGTGGCGCCGGCACCTGTCAGAAAGGACGCGCGTACGCGGTAGGCGACCGCGCCAAGCCGCAAATCAAGTGAGGCCGGCTGCACCTGCTCTGACAGTATCTTTTGCTGAGAGGAAATGCGGCCGTCTGCGATAAGGGCTGCGATCTGCTGGCTCGCCAAAACGCCGGTCATGTCGTCCCCCGAGTTTTGCAAACCGGGACGCTGACCGGTGTCGTCTTGCTGGGCTCACGCGTGATTTTGGTCGGGCTAGCAGGACTCGAACCTGCGACCTTCCGTCCCCCAGACGGACGCGCTACCAGGCTGCGCCATAGCCCGACTTGGCTTGCTACATACTGGTTTTGGCGCAGAGAACAAGGGGTAAATCCCACTTTTACCCCCGGCTGTCGCGACCGGATCGGAGGGTCTGTTTCAGCTCTTCAAGCACTGGTTCAAGGCGCTTTGCCTGGGCCAGAGACAAGGGCGTAGGCAGCCGGGAAAGACGGCTGAGAAGGCCGGGTTCCGCCGCTACCGTGTCGGCAGGATCGTCGGGCACTTCGATCTTTCTTGGTCGAGGACCGAGGTCCGGTGTCGCGCTGTCTTGAGTTTCAGTCGCGGTTGATGGAGTGTCGTTCTCCTCGCGCCGCTTCAGGAAACTGGGCAAGGGCGCAAGAGGATCTTCAGCGTCTTGTGACGCGTTCGATGTTGCCTCTGCTTCGGTATCCGGCGCAGTTTCCGTGTCCGATGCGCGACGAGAAAAGCTCAGTTGCTCCTGCGGCGTTTCCGGATCTGGCGCGTCGGTGGGTTGTGGCGTCGCGCTGTCCATTTGCTGCGGGCCGGGCAGGGGTTCTGGCGGCTCGGTCACCTCTTCCGGAGGAGGAGGTGGCGGCAATTCGGTTTCAGGCTCTGCTTGCGGCATCGCCGCGCTCTCTGGCGCGGGCGCCGGTGCAGGCTCTGCCTTTGGCGACGCATGTGTCTTCGCTGTCTCGGGATGTTCGATCACCACGTCGTCGGCTGCATCGCCGAGCGGTTGGGACAGTTCCGCGACATGCGACACGCCCTGTTCGCGCAGAATTTTCTGCACGCCCTTGATCGTCATGCCGTCGTCATGCAGCAATTTCTTGATGCCGCCCAGCAATTTCATATCCGTCGGACGATAGTAGCGCCGACCGCCGGCGCGTTTCACCGGCTTGACCTGGCTGAACTTGCTTTCCCAGAACCGCAGCACATGAGCGGGCGTTTCGAGCCACTCGGCGACTTCGCTGATGGTGCGGAACGCGTCTGCGGATTTGGGCATCGGACCGGTATCCTAGCGTCGGTTCCCTGCGGCGACACGATCCTTCATAAGATGCGAGGGGCGGAACGTCAGGACGCGACGGGGCATGATAGGCACCTCTTCGCCGGTCTTCGGGTTGCGGCCCACGCGTGCGGATTTCTCTCGTACCGAAAACGTACCAAAGGACGAGATCTTGACCTGTTCCCCCTTTACGAGTGCGTCGGACATATGTTCCAGAACGCTTTCGACGAGGTCCGCGCTTTCATTGCGCGAGAGGCCTACTTCGCGAAACACCGCTTCGCTCAAATCCATGCGTGTCAATGTCTTGTTCGCCATCACCCAACCCTCCGGTGTTTTCAAGACATTAGGCGCGAAGAAAATTCCGAGTCAATCTCAATGGCTTGTCCGCAGAAGTTTAGGCGGTGTTTTAGCGCTTTGTTCTACGCTACCAGCGTAAAACCACCGCCCCCCAAGCCAGCCCGCCGCCAATCGCCTCGGACACGAGCAGGTCTCCGCGCTTGATCTTGCCCTCGTTGACGCCCACCGACAGTGCGAGCGGGATGGATGCCGCAGAGGTATTGCCGTGATCCTGTACGGTGACGATGACGTGATCCATGGGGATGCCCATCTTTCGGGCGGTGCCCTGAATGATGCGGATGTTGGCTTGGTGCGGTACGATCCAGTCCACATCCTTATCATTAAGGCCGGCTTTTTGTAGCGCGGCCTCCGCCGTGGACGTCAGCTTTTCAACGGCTTGCCGAAAAAGCGGATTGCCCTGCATCCGCAGTTTTCCCGAAGTGCCCGAGGATGACACACCCCCATCGACATAGAGCATGTCCCGGTAGCGGCCGTCGGAATTCAGGTCTGTCGACAGGATGCCACGATCCTCGGGACCGCCCGTGCCTTCCTGTGCGCCAAGCACAATGGCCCCCGCGCCGTCTCCGAAAAGAACGCAGGTCGAGCGGTCGGTCCAATCCATGATCCGGCTGAACGTTTCGGCACCGATCACCAAAAGGCGCCGCGCCTGGCCGGAGACAATCAGGGCATTGGCATTGGCCAGCGCGTATATGAACCCCGCACAGACCGCTTGTACGTCGAAACCGAAGCCACTCGTCATCCCAAGTTCGTACTGCACCATGGTGGCGACAGAGGGAAAAGTCAGGTCCGGCGTCGAGGTGGCGACCAGAATGCCGTCGATGTCATCTGCGCTAAAGCCCGCGTTTTCCAATGCCATTTTCGCGGCGAATACCGCAAGGTCGGATGTTGTCTGATCCTCGGCCGCAAAATGCCGGCGTTCGATCCCGGACCGGCTTTTGATCCACTCATCGGATGTATCGAGAAAGCTTTCGAAGTGACTGTTGGGCACGACCCGCTCTGGCAGATAATGGCCTACGCCTTCGACAACGGCACGCATTTTCATTCCTGTTCACCGTTGTCCCGGGCTTTGTCTTCGCCCTCCTGCTCGGGCAGATTGGCCGAAGCAACCCGTGCGGCAAGCTTCTCGGAAAAGCCCGTTTCTGCCAGTTGGAAAGCCAGCTTGACCGCCGCCGAAACGCCCGTTGCGTCGGCGGAGCCGTGCGATTTGACAACTGTGCCGTTGAGTCCGAGGAAGACGCCGCCATTTGCCCGGCTGGGATCTATGCGTTTGCGCAAGCGGCGCAGCGACGTATAGGCGAGAACAGAGGCCAATCGGGACAGAGGCGAATGCATGAAGGCATCGCGTAAAAGCTCGCGGATAAGCTTGGCGGTCCCTTCACCGGTCTTCAGCGCGACGTTGCCTGTGAAGCCGTCGGTCACGATCACGTCGGCCACGGTGCCGGGCAGGTCGCGGCCTTCGACGAAGCCCACGAATTCGAAATCACCGTTGCGGGCGTTGGCCGCGATCAGATCGTGCGCTTCTTTCAGTTCGGCCCGCCCTTTGTGTTCCTCGGTTCCAACGTTGAGCAAGCCGACACGCGGCTTTTTGAGGCCGAAGCCGTTGCGCGCGTAGGACGTGCCCATCAAGGCGTACTGCATCAGGTCTTTTGCATCGGCGCGAATATCCGCGCCACCGTCGAGCATGATATTATGCTTTTGCGGGTTCTGGGACGGCCAGAGAACCGCGATTGCCGGCCGGTAGATGCCGGGCAGTTTGCGCAGGCGAATGACGGACATAAGCATCAGGGCGCCGGTGTTGCCGCAGGAAACGCATACCGATGCCTCGCCGGCCCGCACCGATTCAATCGCCGACCACATCGATGTGGTTTTGCCCTGCCGCACAACCTGGCTCGGTTTGTCTTCCATCGACACGATGTCGTCGGCGTGCCGAATCTCGCATCGGCCGCTCAGGGTCTTGCGGCGCGCAACAAGCGGTTCCAGCGTGGCCTTGTCGCCGTGCAGGATAAATCCAATGTCCGGGTTCTTCTTCGCGGAATAGGAAATGCCGGCGACAACGGTCGCCGGCCCCAGATCGCCGCCCATGGCGTCGACGGAAATAAGGATTTTACCGTTTCGCGGCTTGCCCTGATCCTGCTGTGAAGTCATGGGATCGAGGCCCCCGCAGGTGCTTAGGCGGCGTCGTCTTCCAGATCAATGTCATCGACCATTGCCACTATCTCGCGGTCGGCGTAGTGGCCGCAAGCCGCGCAGACGTGGTGGGGACGCTTTAGTTCGCCGCAGTTCGGGCATTCATTCGGGTTGGCCGCCACGAGCGCGTCATGCGCACGACGGTTGTTGCGGCGCGATTTCGAAACTTTGTTCTGTTGGACAGCCATGTCACAACCTCAGGTCTGGTGGGCGGATACGCCCGGTTTCAACTCTTGGGCGGCTGATACTCGGTCCTGCGCCGCAGGTTCAACCCCAAATCCGGTGGAAGCGCGAAAATACAGGGAAATCGTGCTCTGGCAAGCGATTCTTTATGGTCTCAGCCGCTGTCGCCGTCGCCACCTTCAAGCTTGCGTTTTAGGGCGGCAAGAGATGCGAAGGGCTTAACGTCTTCGTCGCGCAGTGGCGTTGCGCCCGGTGGTGCGAAATCGGTTTTTTCCAGTTCGGCATCTGAGCGTTTGGGATAGGGTGGTAAAGCCAGCGCAAGGGCTTCTTGCATGACCGCGTGCAGGTCGATCACTTCGCCCAAGGGTTCTATCGTGTCGTCTTCCGGCATCTCGACCTCGTCGGTTTCCGGAAGCGGCGCGGGCACGTCGCGCAAGAAGCGCCGTGTGACCTGTTCCTCAACACGGGTTGTAACCGGTTCGAGCGTAATGACACAGGGTTGAACAACGGTTGCGCCAAGCTCTGCCTCGACGCGCCAGTCCGCCGTGCCTTCGGGCAGAATATGCCCCGTAAAGCGCAGTTTGCGGAGATCCAGAAGGTTCAATTCTTTGGCGATGCGCGCCAGAGACATTTCGTCGGGCACGATCTCGAACGCATGTTCTTGGGCAGCTTTCAGGGTGGCCACACGGACACGGCCGGAGTTTTCACTGTTCTGGGTCATGGGCCGCGGCTTATCCTTTCTTGAACCTCGATGCTACCTTGTTGTAAGCGGGGTGAAAGCCTGCTGGCAAAATGCTCAAGAGGACGATGATGGGTGACATGATCAATCGGGTTGCCAGACTGGCGGCGCTCTTGGGCTTTATTTCGGTGCTTGCGGGCTGCGCGGCCTCATACCGAAACCACGGCTATGTGCCCAACCAGGAAGACATCAATTCCCTGGTGGTGGGCGTGGACACGCGGGCAACGGTCGACGACGTCATTGGCGCACCTTCAGCGGCGGGTCTTCTGAGCGAGGGTGATTATTATTACGTGCGCAGCCGTGTACGAGAGTACGGCGCGTTTCGGCCCGAGGTGGTGGAGCGGCAGGTGCTGGCCATCAGCTTCGCCCAGGATGACACTATCGCGAATATCGAAAGCTTCAGCCTCGCGGATGGGAACGTCGTGCCTCTGACCCGTCGGGTGACAAGCTCGTCTGTTGTCGACAAGGGGATCCTGCGGCAGCTTCTTGGCAATTTCGGCAATATCGACCCCAGCCAGATTTTCAACTGATCTCGTCACGAACCTGTCGCGGCTTGTGTGCCACACATGGCGCATATAGCGTTATGCAAGGGCTCAGAAGGGCGTGATCGGATGTTCAGCAAAGGACGCTATCGGGCGCGCGTTGCACAGACGGTGGAGGATGTTTGCGCCGCCCAACACCTGCGCGGCCAGGCTTTCCACGGAAAGGACCGGGCCGATATTGCCGATTGTGACGCGTTCGATGCTCTTTGTACTCATTTTCTGATCGAGGACATCTTGGCCGACAAGCTCGTCTGCTGCTTTCGCCTTTTGCCACTAAAGGGAGGCACGGAGATCGGACGCAGCTATTCCGCCCAGTTCTACGAGCTGTCCGCGTTGCAGGGCTTTGAGGGGCCGATGGTTGAGATGGGCCGCTTTTGCATCCATCCCGCAGCGCGCGACCCGGATATCCTTCGGGTGGCCTGGGCTGCGGTGACAAGGTTTGTGGATGACACCGGCGTCGAGCTTCTTTTCGGCTGTTCCTCTTTCAAAGGCACGGACGCCGGCACTTACCGAGACGCGTTCGCCATGCTGAAGGACCGGCATCTTGCGCCGCGTCGTTGGCTGCCGCGTGTCAAGGCACCCGACGTGTTTCGCTTTGCGCAGACGCTGCGCCGCTGTCGGCCGGACACACGGCGGGCATTGCAGGGAATGCCGCCTCTGTTGCGGACTTACCTGATGATGGGCGGATGGGTCAGCGATCATGCGGTGGTCGACGGGCAGATGAACACGCTGCACGTCTTTACGGGCGTCGAGATCAAGGCGATTCCGGCCACCCGAAAGCGGCTGTTGCGGGCGGTGGCGCAAGAGGTCGCTTGACGCGACGCGGGGGGCGGGCTAGCCCGCAGCCATGGCGCGCGCACCTCTTCTCCAGCTTTCTGATATATCTCTGACCTTTGGCGGAGAACCGGTTTTCGATGATCTGTCGCTGGTAGTTCAGCCCGGCGACCGGGTGGCGCTCGTAGGCCGAAACGGGTCCGGCAAATCCACGCTGATGAAAGTGATGGCTGGCCTGGTCGAGCCAGACCGGGGTACGCGTGTCGTCAGCCCGGGCATGAGCGTGGGGTACATGGAGCAGGACCCCACAATGGAAGGTTTCGCCACGTTGGGAGACTTCGCCGCGAGCGAGCTGGATCCCGCCGAAGAGTACCGCATCGAAATGGCGGCCGAGGGCCTAGCTTTCGATCCTGACCGCCCCGTTGCAACAGCCTCGGGGGGAGAGCGCCGCCGCGCGGCCCTCGCCAAGCTGATGGCCGAGGCCCCCGATCTTATGTTGCTGGACGAGCCGACGAACCATCTCGACATCACCGCCATTGCCTGGCTCGAGGATCAGCTGCGCGCCACAAAGGCGGGGTTTATTCTGATCAGTCACGACCGCGCCTTCCTGCGCGCGCTGACGCGCGCCACGCTTTGGATAGATCGAGGTTCGGTCCGCCGGCAGGAAAAGGGCTTTGACGCGTTCGAGGCCTGGCGCGACAAGGTCTGGGAAGAAGAGGACATGGCGCGCCACAAGCTGAACCGGAAGATCGCCGAGGAGGCTCGTTGGGCGGTTGAAGGGATCAGTGCGCGGCGCAAGCGCAACCAGGGCCGGGTGCGTGCCTTGCAGGACTTGCGCGCCGAACGCGCCGCGCAGATCAAGCGCCAGGGAACGGCGGCCATGGCGCTGGAAAGCGGACCACAAAGCGGCCGCAAGGTGATTGAGGCGCGCGGGATTTCGAAGAGTTTCGGCGATGGACCGATCGTGCGAAATTTCGACCTGACCGTACAGCGCAAGGACCGTGTCGCCTTTGTCGGGCCGAATGGCGTCGGCAAGACAACGCTACTCAAGATTTTGATGAAGGAAATCGAACCGGACAACGGAGAGGTGCGGCACGGCACAAACCTCGTTCCAGCTGTATTCGATCAAGCGCGCGCGCGCCTTGATCCGGATATGACTCTTTGGGACAGTCTGACCGGCGATCCGGAGATGCGTGTCTCTGGCAAGGCCGACCAGATCCTTGTTCGCGGTCAGCCAAAGCATGTGGTCGGTTATCTCAAGGAGTTCCTCTTCGATGAGCGGCAGGCGCGCGCGCCGGTGCGTTCGCTCTCCGGCGGAGAAAAGGCGCGTCTGCTTCTGGCCAAGCTGATGGCGCGGGAAAGCAATGTTCTGGTGCTGGACGAGCCGACCAACGACCTTGACATCGAGACGCTGGACTTGCTTCAGGAGTTGCTCGACAGCTACGATGGTACCGTGCTTCTCGTCAGTCACGATCGTGACTTTCTGGATCGGGTGGCGACCACGACCGTCGCGATGGAGGGACGTGGCCAGGTGGTGGTCTATGCCGGCGGATGGTCGGATTACATGGCGCAGCGGCAGGAGGCTCCGGCACCAGCAGAACGGCCGAAAACCGCGCCGGCGAGCCCCAATAAGGCCACCGCAGCTCAGACCGCCCCAAGGTCGGGTTCAGGCAAGCTGAGTTTCAAGGAAAAACATCGGCTCGACACCTTGCCGGACGAGATTGCTCGTCTGGAAGGCGAGATCGCCAAGCTGGAAAGTCTACTCGCAGATCCAGATCTCTACAGGCGCGAGCCGGCTAAGTTCACCAAGGCCACCGAAGCGCTTGGCGCACGGCAGACTGCGCTGAAAGCAGCAGAAGAAGACTGGTTGGAGCTCGCTGAAAAGGCCGAGGCGCTCGGGCAGTAGTGCTCAGAGATTGACCGAGCGCGATGCCACCTTGTCGTCGCCTTGGCGCTCGATCCACTGATCCAGTGTCTGCTTCAGCAGGTCTTCGCTTCGCGTGTCGAGCGACTGGCGCAAGGCTTGCAGGGCATTGGCCATTTCGATTTCGGACAGATGGCTTTCCTGCGCGCGAAGGATCTTCGGGTGCGGAGTTGTCAGCATATCCGAGCCGATCAACAACTCTTCGTGCAATTTCTCGCCAGGTCGAAGGCCGGTGATCTCGATCTCGATTTCGCCTTCCGGGTTCTCGGCATCGCGCACGGAATAGCCGGCGTTCCGGATCATTTTCTCGGCCAGTTTCCGGATCGGAACCGGCTTACCCATGTCGAGCACGAAGACATCGCCACCGCGCGCGAACGAGCCCGCCAGTAGTACGAGGCGCACGGCCTCGGGGATTGTCATGAAGAAGCGGGTCACGTCTGAATGGGTCAACGTCACCGGACCGCCCCGAGCGATCTGTTCCTGGAATAGCGGAATAACGGAGCCGGACGATCCAAGCACGTTGCCGAAGCGCACCATGGAAAAGCGGGTCGTCGTCGACCGTGTTGCCAGATCCTGCACAGCCATTTCGGCAAACCGTTTGGATACGCCCATCATAGAGGACGGCCGCACCGCCTTGTCGGTGGAAACGAGAATAAACCGCTCGACCCCGGTCAGTCGGGCGGCATCGGCGACGGTCTTTGTTCCGAAGACGTTCACCCGGATGCCTTCCAGCGCGTTTTCCTCGACAAGCGGCACATGCTTGTAGGCGGCGGCGTGCAGTACGACGTCGATCTTGTTGCGCTCCATGGCGTCGACCACCAGACCCCGTTCGCAGACCGAGCCGAGGATCGGTACGATCGGGGTTTCCGGCGACAGCGTCGCCAGTTCGCGATGCACATCGAAAAGCGCCAGTTCGCTGTGATCGAGAAGGATCAGCTTACTTGGCTTACAACCGACAAGCTGCCGGCAGAGTTCCGAACCGATGGAGCCGCCGGCGCCGGTCACGAGAATATTCCGGTTGCGGTAGCTTCCACTGACGCCTGGCAGTTCCTGCTCCAACCTTTCCCGCCCAAGCAGATCATGAACGTCGACGGGCTTGGTGTCCGACAGGCTGTCCGCCTTGTTGGCGATCAGGTCCGAAAACGACGGCAGCGCGTGAACCTCGCATCCGCTTTCGACCAGGCGCCGTGTGATCGCCGTCTGGACCGCGCGTTTCGCGCTTGGCATGGCAAGAATAATGCGGCGCACGTCGTAGCGGTCGACGAGATCCTGGATTTCCACCGGCGCATAAACGCGAAGTCCGGCGACCGTAAGGCTTTGAAGACGCCGGTCATCATCCACGAACGCGATCGGTTCTACCGCGTCATCCACAGCCAGAGCCGTTGCAAGCTGCTGCCCCGTTTGGCCCGCGCCGTAGATGATGATCGGAACGCGTGGGTTTCCGCGGCGATAAATCATCAAAAGCGCCTGGCGCATGAACAGTCGTGACGTAACTGACAGGATCAGAAAAAGCATACCCGTCACGACATAAAGCGGGGCGGGAAAGGACGGGGGCGTGGCGATGACAGAATATGCAACTCCGGAGCCCGTAATCACGGCGGCCACAAAGGCGGATTCAACCACCCCCTGCATCTGGTAGGCGTTGAGCTTGATCTTGTGGAGTCCGAGAAAGGCAATCAGGCCCAATCCGACTGCCATAAGGATGCATGCGCCGACAAGAAAGCTGTCGAGCATGTTCACAAAGCCGATATATCCGATCAGCAAAGAAGTCGCCAGCGCGTGCGCCACGGCAATGAGCAGAACGTCTATCCCGAGAAGCATCAGCCGTTTTTGCTGTCGGCTTAGTGAAACTGCTATTCGGTAAAGCATGGCAATCCAATTTCTGCGGTTGGAGTAGAGTGCTTACTGCTCAGCCCCTGCCAGGCACACACCTGTAGTGCTAGGATCATCTATCCAGCGATATCACCCTGCTTTGAGACGGTAGCGTATCGATAATGGGTCAAACAAGTTGGATTTTTCTGCGGTCGCGAAATACCGCGCATTTTTTCATCAGATCGCTAAATAACTAGCACACTCAAGAACGCCTTCCCAGTCCAAATACCTTTTTCACCGTTTCGAGGATGAGCTTTAGATCGAAACAGAGCGAGTGGTTCTGAGCCCATATGAGATCCAATCGGGCCTTTGCCGGGATACAGCGCCGCCGGTATGTCGTATCGGTCTCCTCGGCCGTCATACACTGCGCCAGAAGTTGTTCCTCGCGTCGGTGAAACCGCAAGGTTGCAAGACCGGTGACGCCGGGACGTTTTTGCAAAACCGCACCGTAGATTTCGGGGAAAAGCTGCACGTAGCGTGGCAAGGGAGGACGGGGACCCACAAAACTCATGTCGCCACGCAAGATGTTGAGCAACTGAGGCAATTCATCGAGACGGGTGCGGCGCAGGAAACGGCCGGTCCGTGTGATGCTTTGATTTTTGTAGCCGGCGGATACGGTGTGATCCTCGACCCGGGGCCGCATCGTGCGGAACTTCCAGAGACGAAAGGGAACCGTCGGGCTTTTCATCCTTTGTGAGGTGTAGAAGACGGGCCTGCCGTCGATCATGAGGATCATCACGGCGATCAGCATCATCGGCAGGACGAGTACCACACTCAGGAACAAGGCGAGTGCGAGGTCCATCGCGCGTTTGCCGGGCGTCATCTTCGTCTCTCCAGCTCCTGCCAGTCTGCGACAAGATCAGCGGGCTTTGACATCAGTTGGTGAAGAGGCAGTAGTCGTCCAAGCCGGCCAACGTCAAGCGTGACATCCTGCACTGCGCGGGCAGGTGCCGGGCACCAGAGAACCTCACGGCCCGCGGCTCGCAAAAGCCCCTCCATTTCCACGGGCTGCGGTGCCGCGATATTCAGAATATCCGGGCAGTGATGCCGCTCCAGTTCGGTCAGGCGGGTCACGATTCGCAGAAAATCGCTTGCTGCGATATAGCTGCGCCGAGGGCCATGCCCGTCGTCGAACCGGTCGAGCTTTACCGCAAGGTTTGCGCGCAATCCCGGCGCGAGACTGTCGGCGCCGACCACGTTCGCCAACCGCAAAATGACGTGATGCGACCGGGAATTGTCGCGCAGCTCTGCCACCCGGCGCTCCATGTCCAGCTTGGCGCGGCCGTAGGGGTTTATGGGGCAGGGGGCCTGATCTTCCGACAGGTTTGCGCCGGGGCCGTAAACCGCTGCGCTGGACATGTGAAAAACCCGGTCCGCTCCGCAGGCATTGGCGATGTCCGTCGTGAGATCGACCAATCTTGCATTGGTGGCAAGCTCGTGCTCGCTGCCGTTGGTCAGCCCCCAAAGCGCCACGAGTGCCTTGCAGGAGGGCAGGTGGCAAGCGGGTTCGTCCGGACGCCATTGCAGATCCGCGCCCGGGCGTCGCGACTGAAAGACGATCTCGGCTCTCTGCGGTCCATCGCGGTCGCGCGCGGCGCGGAGTAAAGCTCCGAGCCGTCCGCCGGATCCTGTGATCAATATGCGTGTGACGTGATTCAAATTTGCTTCAGTTTCCTGCGAAGATCGTTTTCGGGAATAAAGGCATTGTCTCGCCTCTTGCTAACGGGTTAGTCAGTCTGCGTGAACAAGAAATCGGGGGCAAACCGGATGCGAACAGCCAAGCTGATCCTTGCGGCCATGTGCCTTACATTGCTGAGCGCCTGTGCGTTACCACGCGGAGCAGCGGTGCAGTCCGAGGTCCTGAAGGAAAGCCGCTCCGAGGCACCAAGCTTTCAGGTGGTCGAGGTCACGCGCGACACCACACCGCTTCTGGCGAAATGGCCGCGCAGCGGTTGGCATGGCCACTATCACTGGCTTTCCGCGGATCGCGGTCCCGACTCTTCGACCATTCAGACCGGCGATGTGATCGACATGGTCGTCTGGGACAACAACGAAAATTCACTTCTGACCGGTGACAATGGCCGTTACGCCAACATCGCCCAGCAAAAGGTATCGTCTTCGGGCAAGATCTTTCTGCCTTATGTGGGCGAGATTTCCGTGCGCGGTCTGACCGAAGACTCCGCACGACGGCGGGCGCAACAGCAGTTCGAGCAGATCCTGCCATCGGTGCAGGTGCAGCTTTCGGTGACGGCCGGACGGAACAACTCGGTCGATGTGGTCAGCGGCGTTGGTGCGCCTGGCCGATACGAGCTGGAAAGCCGCAACACGAAGATCCTGGGTATTCTGGCGCAGAGCGGCGGGGTGGATCCCGGACTGCGCAACCCGCTGATCCGTCTTCAACGCGGCGGGCGCACGTATGAAACCCGGGTCGACGCCATTCTGGCAGATGCAGGCCGGAATGTTCGGCTGCGCGGCGGCGACGAGATCATCGTCGTCGAGGACGACCGGAGCTTTAACGCGCTTGGTGCGACAGGTCAGCAGCAACTGGTCTATTTCGATAAGGACCGGCTTAGCGTCATGGAGGCGCTGTCGAGCACCGGCGGTCTGAATGCGAGCCGGGCCAATCTGGAGGGTGTGCTGATCCTGCGCGATTACCATCCGCGCGACCTCAAGCCGGGCTTTGCGGGACCCAACAAACAGCAGGTCGTATTCACGCTGGACCTGACCTCTGCGGATGGGCTGTTTGCAGCGCGCCAATTCCTTGTGCAGCCAGGTGACACGCTTCTTGCAACGGAGTCGCCGATCAATGCGGCCTCGACCATCATCGGTCTTTTCGGCACAGTGATCGGTGTCACTGGCGCGGTGAACAACGCCACCAACTAGATCGAAGTGACCGGGCCACGTGTGGGCCTGCTGTTCCTGCTCAGATCGCCTTGAAGATGTTTTCGGGCTGATCCTCGTCGTCGTCCTCGATCACGGACAAGTAGTGCGCTGCCGGAATGCTGCGCAGGGACGGCGGTGACGTCGGGGCGGGGCTCGCGACCACGGGGCGGGGGCGCCGGATCAGCGGTTCCAGAGCGTTCTGGTACTGGGCCGTCGTGGGTTCTCGCGGGGTGCGGGCGGCCGTCGGGCTGGACACGCGGCGCGGTGTGACAGATTCGTGCGTGTGCGCGGGGATGCGTTCGCTGCGGCGCCGCCACACAAGCGCGGCCTTGCGCACCTCATTGCGCCGTAAGCACGAGTAACACAGAAGCACGGCGCAGACGAGGGTGAGGTCTCGCCAGAAATCGGCCACCTGTGCGGTCTGAGGCAGCATGAAATTCGTGACGTAGGACGACGCCATCATGAAGATCGCCAGTATCAGCGAGGTCAGGCGCAGGTAGAGGCCGATCATGAAGGCTGCGGTAACGGAAAACAGCAACACAGTTGTGACGAGGTCCGCTGTTTGCGGGTCGAAGATGGGCAGGAACAAAACGCGCGGATCGCTGCCTTCGATCAGGTCGAGCGAAATGGCCATGAAATAGGACCCGATCACGATTCGGATTAGGTTCAGACCGGTATAATCAATCCAGCGTTGTTGTCTTTGCACGGGCCACTCGTTCCAGTTTCTTGCGCAGAAAACAGGCGCAATAGGTGTGCTATCGCATCGGAATACGGCAAAATTTGCGCAAAATCATGTAAATGAAGCGCAGACCCGGCCTGCGCTCACTTTTTTAGGACCGATTTATTCACCCGCGGGCGTTGAATCGGCCTCGGCCTCTTCATCGTCGGATTCCGCAATCCAGGCAACGCTGACGACTTTCTCGTTTTTGCCGGTATTGAACACCTTGACGCCACCCGCACTTCGCGAGCGGAAGGAAATCCCATCAATCGGGACGCGAATCGATTGGCCGCGCGAGGTGGCCAGCATGATCTGATCCTCAAGCTGGACGGGGAAGGACGCCACGAGCGCGCCGCCGCGCATCGCCTTGTCCATTGCCTGAACGCCCATGCCGCCGCGTCCGCGGACCGGGTAATCATGGCTTGAACTGAGCTTGCCCGAACCCTGTTCGGTGATTGTCAGTATCAGGTTTTCCGCAGCCTGCATTTCCTCGAAACGTTCTGGGCTGATGGATCCCTCTGCCTGTTCTTCCTCGTCGGTTTCCGTTTCGTCCGTGGCGCCGGCCATTTGACGGCGCATCTTGAGATATGTGGCGCGTTCTTCCGCCGTAGCGTCGAAATGCCGGATCACCGACATGGATACGACGGAATCGTTACCAGAAAGTTTAATCCCCCGAACGCCGGTGGAATCGCGTCCCTTGAAGACGCGCACATCGGTCGTCTGAAAGCGGATGGCGCGGCCCGAGCTTGTGACAAGCATCACGTCATCGTCTTCCGAGCAGATCCGCGCATTCACCAGCTGCGTGTGCTCGTCGGGCAGTTTCATCGCAATCTTGCCGTTGGATTTGACATTGGTGAAATCGCTGAGTGCGTTGCGGCGCACATCGCCTGCCGAGGTCGCGAAAAAGATCTGCAGGTTGTTCCATTCCTCTTCGGGCACGTCGACGGGCATGATCGCCGCGATGCTGACCCCGGACGGGATGGGCAGGATGTTCACGATCGCCTTGCCCTTGGACGTGCGCCCGCCAAGCGGCAGACGCCACGTCTTGAACTTGTAGACCATGCCGTCGGTGGTAAAGAACAAAAGCTGCGTGTGGGTGTTGGCCACGAAGAGGTTGGTGACGACATCCTCTTCCTTGGTCTGCATGCCGGAGAGACCCTTGCCGCCGCGCTTTTGCGCGCGGAAATCGGCCAGTGCCGTGCGCTTGATGTAGCCGCCCTGCGTGACGGTCACGACCATATCTTCGCGTTCGATCAGGTCCTCGTCTTCCATGTCGCCCGACCAGTCGACGATCTCGGTCCTGCGGGGCACGGCGAACAGCTCTTTCACTTCGCGCAGCTCGTCCGAGATGATCTCCATGATGCGCTCGCGCGAGGCCAGAATAGCGAGGTATTCCTTGATCTTGCCGGCCAGCTCCTGCAACTCGTCCGTGACTTCCTTGACGCCAAGCTGGGTCAGGCGTTGAAGCCGCAGATCTAGAATCGCGCGGGCCTGGGTTTCGGACAGGTTATACGTGCCGTCCTCATTGGCGGTGTGCGTCGGGTCGTCAATCAGCGCGATGTATTCAAGGATATCCTTCGCGGGCCAGCGGCGGGTCATCAGCTTTTGGCGCGCCTCAGCGGCGTCGGCGGAGCCGCGGATGGTGGCCACGACCTCGTCGACATTGCTGACCGCGACCGCAAGTCCGCAGAGCACGTGGCTGCGCTCGCGCGCCTTGCGCAGGTCATGGGCGGTGCGTCGTGCGACAACCTCTTCGCGGAAGCTGATGAAGGCGGAGAGGAACCCGTAGAGCGTCAGCTGTTCCGGCCGGCCGCCGTTGAGTGCCAGCATGTTGCAGCCAAAAGAGGTCTGCATGGGTGTGAAACGATAAAGCTGGTTGAGCACCACCTCGGCAGTGGCGTCACGCTTGAGTTCGACAACCACGCGCACGCCGTGACGGTCGGATTCGTCCTGCACATGGGCGATGCCCTCGATCTTTTTCTCGCGGACGGTTTCCGCGATCTTCTCGATCATCGCGGCCTTGTTCACCTGATAGGGAATCTCATCGATCACAATGGCATAGCGGTCTTTCCTCAACTCCTCGATCCGGGTCTTGGCGCGGATGATGACACTGCCGCGGCCCTCGAGATAGGCCTTTCGCGCTCCGGACCGGCCGAGCATGAGGCCACCGGTTGGGAAATCGGGGCCGGGGATATACCGGATCAACTGTTCCGAGGAGAGGTCCGGATCGTCGATCAGCGCCAGCGTGGCGTCGACGACCTCGCCCAGATTGTGGGGCGGGATGTTGGTGGCCATACCCACGGCGATGCCGCCTGCGCCGTTGACGAGCATGTTCGGGAAGCGGGCGGGCAGGACGGTGGGCTCCTGCTGTTTGCCGTCGTAATTGTCCTGAAAATCGACGGTGTCTTTCTCGATATCGGCCAGAAGATAATTGGCCGGCTTGTCCATCCGCACCTCGGTGTAGCGCATGGCCGCCGGATTGTCGCCGTCCATCGAGCCGAAGTTGCCTTGCCCGTCAAGTAGCGGCAAAGACATGGAAAAATCCTGCGCCATGCGCACGAGCGCATCGTAGATCGCGCTGTCACCATGGGGGTGGTACTGACCCATGACGTCGCCGACGGGGCGGGCGGATTTGCGGTAGGGCTTGTCATGCGTGTTGCCGGTTTCGTGCATCGCGTAGAGGATGCGGCGGTGCACCGGTTTCAGGCCGTCGCGCAGGTCGGGGATGGCGCGGGAGACGATGACCGACATGGCGTAGTCGAGATAGGAGGTCTTCATCTCGTCGGTGATGGAGACCTTTGGCCCCTCGTAAACCGGGCGTTCGGGCGGCATTTCGTCTTCGTTTTCAGGGGTTTCCGGCGTGTCGCTCATCTGGCTGCCCGTCCTGTCGGATGACTCTATATCTTGTTGAAAAAACTATACCAGAGGCCGGATATGGGGTGCAATGCCTCATGCCCGGCGCCGTTGGCAGCCACTGGATGGTCCTGCTAACACACTGTTTTTATTGAAAAGTAAGTTTTTCTGGGCATCATTGAATCAGGGAGGAGCAGAAACACCAACAGGAGAGTGCCCATATGGAAATGAGCGAAACCGAGATGATGCTGAAGGGGTACGGCCTGACCACGGCCGAGTTTTACTATCACATGCCGGATTATGCCCATGTTCTCAATACCTTCGTCTGGCAGGACTATGACATTGCGCCGGACCATCCGCGGCTTTTCAAGTTCATCGACTACTGGAAGGACGAAATCGAAGGGCCGCTGCATTCGGTGAAGTTCATCCACCGGAAAATGATCAGCCCGGGCGAGTGGCGGCAGGTGACGGGCGAGTTCACGCTGCATTAGCGCGGGGCGTTAGGAAAGCGGCGCAACGGGGCGTTTGACCCGGTCACACCCCGTACACAGGCCGTGCACATCCCGTACACCGCGCGGCGGCGGAGGGCCGCGTTAACCTTCAGGCGGAAAACTGCGCCGGTTCCCATGATCCGGCCGACAGGAGACCGCCCGCATGACCTTATCCCGCAGCCGCGCGATGCAGGCGCGCATTCAGATGATGGAAGAGCTTCGCCGCCTGCAGGAGCATCTGACCGAAAGCTGGATCGACCAGTCCCTTCCCGAGGAGTGGAGCGGGATGGAGAGCCGCGAACCCATCGCGCGAGCCAAGACGCGGGTGACGATCCGGCTGGACGCCGACATGGTGCGGTGGTTTCGCAAGCTGGGGCCGGGATATCAGACACGGATCAACCAGGTGCTGCGGCTTTACTGGCTGGGATTGATCGAGGGCAAGATCAGCGCGCATTGGGACGAAGAGGCGGCGGGGCCGCGCTTTGCCAAGTATCTCGACCGGCAGATGGAGCTTTTGCGCCAGCAGCGCGAGATCGAGGACGAGGAGAAAGTAGAGACCTCGCGCCCGTGGTCGGAGCTGCTGGATCCGAAGGCCTGGGAATAAGGCTACGCCGCCGGCGGGCCGGGGCGTCAATGGCGCGGCGGCGCGGCGCGCCACGCATTGAAACCGCGCCGCTTGCCGACTTAGGGGATGATCCGCGTGTATTTCATGCCTTCGAGCGAAATGCCCGCGAGCGCGCCGGCCTGGCCGAAGATCACCGCGACCACGGGCGCCGTGGCGGTGGTGGTGTCAGCGCGCAGATTGCCGCCATTGTCGTTGAAGACATATTCCACATCCGCGCCTGCGACCCAGCCCGAGGAGCGCCGGAAGCGCGCCAACGCGTCGTCGGTCATGAAGAAAAGCACATGCGCGAATTGCTGCGCCCCGATCTGCAGGCCCACGCTGCCCTTGGTGGCGGAATAGAAATCGACGGTCACGCCACCGACGCGCAGGGCGCCGCGGCCGTAACCGCCGCCGATCATGAAACCGCCCTCGGTCACCAGCGGCATGACCAGCATGCCGGTGGATTTCGCGGCCAGGTCCTGCGTGTTGGGATACTGGGTGAAGAGATAGTTCAGGGTGGAGTCGACGCGCGCGTCGATCTTTTGCGCGCCGGTCGAGCCCACGCCGTTGCCGCAGGCCGCCAGAAGCGGCGAGGCGGCAAGCGCGCCGAGGGTGAAGCTGCGCCGGGATAGTTTGCTCATGAGACTGCCTGTTCGTTGCCTGATATGGGCCGGTCTTTTTGATGATGCCGGTCTGGGCAACACTATAGAGGGGTAAAGCCGGGGTGTCACCACAGATTGTGGTGTTTTGGCGGGTTCTTGCGTGCGGTCGCGGTCAGACCTGAAGGGCGCGGGCCATCGTCGGCGCGAAATAGGTCAGGATCCCGTCGCAGCCGGCGCGCTTGAAGGCCATCAGGCTTTCGGCCATGGCGCGCTCTCCGTCGATCCAGCCCTGCTGGGCGGCGGCCTGGATCATCGCGTATTCGCCGGACACCTGATAGGCATAGGTGGGCGCGGCGAATTCGTCCTTCACGCGGCGGCAGATGTCGAGATAGGGCATGCCCGGTTTGACCATGACCATGTCCGCGCCCTCGGCAAGGTCGCGCGCCACGCAGCGCAGCGCCTCGTCGGAATTCGCGGGGTCCATCTGATAGGTCTTCTTGTCGCCCTTGAGCGCCCCCGAGGCGCCAACGGCATCGCGGAACGGGCCGTAGAAGGCCGAGGCATACTTGGCGGCATAGGACAGGAGCAGCACGTTGTGGTGCCCGTTTGACTCCAGCGCAGAGCGGATCGCGCCGATGCGCCCGTCCATCATGTCCGACGGGCCGATGATGTCGACGCCCGCCTCGGCCTGGCTGAGGGCCTGACGCACCAGCGCTTGGACGGTCTCATCATTGACGATCTCGCCGTCGCGGACAAACCCGTCATGCCCGGTGTCGGAATAAGGATCGAGCGCCACGTCGGTCATGATGGCGATATCCGGCACCGCGTCCTTGATCGCGCGGGTGGCGCGGTTGGACAGGTTGTCAGGATTCCAAGCCTCGGCGCAATCTTCGGTGCGGCCCGCGGCATCGGTATAGGGAAAAAGGCAGATCGCGGGGATGCCGAGGGCGTGGGCCTCGCGCGCGGCCTCGACCACGCGATCGACCGAGCGGCGCAGGACGCCGGGCATGGAGGGCACGGGTTCCTCGACGTTTTCGCCCTCGCGCACGAAGACGGGCCAGATGAAATCGCCGGGGCTGAGCGTGTTCTGCGCCACCAGCGCCCGGAGTGCCGGGGAGCGCCTTGTGCGGCGCAGGCGGGTCTGGGGAAACGGGGCTTGCGTCGGGCGCATGGGGCAGGGGTCCTCGGCTGCGGGCATTTGTCCCTGAGTGGCATGGAAATTCCCGCATCTCAAGGGTAGGAATCCCCAATCGGCGGCGCTATGAGGTTGCCGGAAAACAAAAAGGCCTGAGCGGTGGACCTGATCAACGAGATCTTCGAGCTGATCGACATGCGCAGCTTCAGCAACCTGTGGTTCTGGATCGTGCTGGCGGTGATGTGGTCGACGGTGAGCCATTGGGTGCTGGGCGTGCCGTGGGACATGGTGCTGCGCGCCAAGAAGGGCGATCCCGAGGGGATCGAGGACTTGCAGGACATGGTGCGGATCAGCACCAACCGTATTCTATATATCGCCACCGAAACCGGGCTGGTTCTGGCCGGGTTCCTGTGCTTCGTGCTGACCTCGCTGTTCCTGCTGGGCTTTGTCTATGACAACCAGTTCAGCCAGGCGGTCTTTCTGCTGGCTTTTCCAATGAGCCTGATCGCGGTTCTGTCGATCGGTACGGCGCAGGCGATCCGGGCAGGCGGGCTTGAGGGTGAGGCGCTTTACAAGCGGCTGCACAAGCATCGCCTGATCACCCAGATCATCGGCATGCTGTCGATCTTCGCGACGGCGATGTGGGGCATGCTGCAGAACATGACCGCCGGCGCGCTCGGGTGAGCGGCATGGGCAACGCAGAGCGCATCAGGGTCGGCGGCGCGCCGGAAGGGTTTGACGCGCAGCTTGTCCTGAAGGAGATCGCCAAGGCAGGCGGGCCGGTCATCCACGTGGCGCGCGATGACAAGCGCATGGCGGCGATGGAAGAGGCGCTGCGGTTTTTCGATCCGGGCATGCCGGTGCTGCGGTTTCCGGGCTGGGATTGCCTGCCCTATGACCGGGTGTCGCCCAATGCCGATATCGCCGCCGCGCGGATGGCGACGCTGGCGGGGCTGATGCATGGCGCGCCGGGGCGGTTCGTGCTGCTGACGACGCTTAACGCGGCGATGCAGCGGGTGCCGGCGCGGGAGGTTCTGAAGGACGCGGCCTTTGCCGCGCAGGTCGACACCCGGATCAACGAGGACGCGCTGCGGGCGTTTCTGGTGCGGATGGGGTTTTCGCAGTCGCACACGGTAATGGAGCCGGGCGATTATGCGATCCGAGGCGGGATCATAGACGTCTATCCGCCGGGCGAGGGCGGGCCGGTGCGGCTCGATCTTTTCGGCGATATGTTGGACGGCGTGCGGCGGTTCGATCCGGCGACGCAGCGCACCACCGAGAAGCTTGACCGGATCGAGCTGGCGCCGGTGAGCGAGGTTATTCTGGACGAGGCCGCGATCCGGCGGTTCCGGCAGAATTACCGGATCGAGTTCGGCGCGGCGGGCAGTGACGATCCGCTTTACGAGGCGGTGAGCGCGGGGCGCAAGCACGCGGGCATGGAACACTGGCTGCCCTTGTTCCATGAGCGGCTGGAAACGGTGTTCGATTACCTGCCCGGTGCGCCGGTGACGCTGGACGATCAGGTGGAAAACGCGCGCGAAGCCCGGTGGGAGCAGGTCGCCGACCAGTACGAAGCGCGCCGCCACGCGATGACGCAGAAGGGCCGGAGCGAGACCGTCTATAAGCCCCTCGCGCCGTCCGGGCTTTACCTTGACGGAGAGGCGTGGGACGCGGCGGTGGGGGACCGGCGGGTGCTGGCCTTTTCGCCGCTGGCCCAAGCGCCGGGACCCGGTGTGATAGATGCAGGCGGCCGGATCGGGCGCAATTTCGCGCCCGAGCGCCAGCAGGAAAAGATAAACCTTTTCAGCGTTCTGAAGGACCATGTTCAAGCGCGGCTTTCGCATGGGCCGGTGTTGATCGCGGCCTATTCCGAAGGCGCGCGCGAGCGGCTTGAGGGACTTTTGGAAGACGAGGGCCTCTTGGGCGCGGTGACGGTGAAACATGCCGACGCCATCGACCGCTATGGGCTGCATCTGGCGGTCTGGGGGTTGGAACACGGGTTTCAAACCGACAAGCTGACCGTGATCGCCGAGCAGGACGTGCTGGGCGACAGGCTGATCCGCTCACCCAAGAAGCGGCGGCGGGCCGAGAATTTCCTGACCGAGGCGCAGAGCCTTAGCGCGGGCGATCTGGTGGTGCATGTCGATCACGGCGTGGGGCGGTTTACCGGTATGGAGGTCGTCACGGCGGCGGGGGCGGCGCATGAATGCCTGCTTCTGACTTATGCCGAGGACGCGAAGCTGTACCTGCCGGTGGAGAACATCGAGCTTCTGAGCCGTTATGGGCATGAGGAAGGCATGCTCGACCGGCTGGGCGGGGGCGCGTGGCAGGCCAAGAAAGCCAAGCTGAAAGAGCGCATCCGCGAAATGGCGGATCGCCTCATTCGGATCGCCGCCGAGCGCGCGCTGCGCAAGGCCCCGGTGCTGGAGCCCGAGCATCACGCGTGGGAGGCCTTCGCGTCACGCTTCCCATATCAGGAAACTGACGATCAGCTGCGCGCGATCGAGGATGTTCTGGAAGATCTGGCGAGCGGCACGCCGATGGACCGGCTGGTTTGCGGCGATGTGGGGTTCGGCAAGACCGAGGTGGCGATGCGCGCTGCCTTTGTCGCGGCGATGGCGGGGGTCCAGGTGGCGGTGATCGCGCCAACGACCCTTCTGGCGCGGCAGCACGCGCAGGAATTCACCGAGCGGTTCCGGGGTTTCCCCCTGACCGTGCGGGCGTTGTCGCGCTTTGTGCCGCAAAGCCAAGCCACCAAGACGCGCGCCGGGCTGGCCGATGGTACGGTCGATATCGTGGTGGGCACGCACGCGCTTCTGGCCAAGACTGTCCGGTTCAAGAACCTCGGCCTGCTGATCATCGACGAGGAACAGCGGTTCGGCGTGGGTCACAAGGAAAAGCTGAAGTCCATGCGCTCGGAGGTGCATGTGCTGACGCTGACGGCGACGCCCATTCCGCGCACGCTGCAACTGAGCCTGAGTGGCGTGCGGGATCTGTCGATCATCGGCACGCCGCCGGTCGACCGCCTGTCGATCCGCACCTATGTCAGCGAGTTCGATCCGATCACGGTGCGCGAGGCGCTCTTGCGCGAGCATTACCGGGGCGGACAAAGCTTTTTCGTTGTGCCGCGCCTGAGCGACCTGCCGGAGATTGAGGAGTTTCTGCGCGAGCAGGTGCCGGAAGTCAGTTTTGTCGTGGGGCACGGGCAACTGGGGGCGAAAGACCTCGATGACCGGATGAACGCCTTTTACGACGGCAGGTACGATGTTCTTCTGGCGACGACCATCGTGGAATCGGGGCTGGATATTCCGACAGCCAACACGATGGTGGTCTACCGCGCCGATATGTTCGGGCTGGCGCAGCTCTACCAGATCCGGGGGCGCGTGGGCCGGTCGAAGGCGCGGGCTTATGCGTACCTAACCACCAAGCCGCGGGCAAAGCTGACGGCGAGCGCGGAAAAGCGGCTCAAGGTGCTGGGGTCGCTCGACCAGCTAGGCGCGGGGTTCACGCTGGCCAGCCAGGATCTGGACATTCGCGGGGCGGGGAACCTTCTGGGCGAGGAACAGTCGGGCCAGATGCGCGACGTGGGCTACGAGCTTTACCAGACGATGCTTGAAGAGGCGATTGCCAAGATCAAGGCGGGCGAGCTGGAGGGGCTTTCTGACGCCGACGAGCAGTGGGCGCCGCAGATCAATCTGGGCGTGCCGGTGCTGATCCCCGAAGACTATGTGCCGGATCTGGATGTGCGGCTGGGGCTCTACCGGCGTCTTTCGGCGCTGTCGACCAAGGTGGAGCTGGAAGGGTTTGCCGCAGAGCTGATCGACCGGTTCGGCAAGCTGCCGAAAGAGGTCAACACGCTGATGCTGGTCGTGCGCATCAAGGCGATGTGCAAGCGGGCAGGCATTGCCAAGCTCGATGGCGGGCCGCGCGGCGCCACGATCCAGTTTCACCAGGACAAGTTCGCCAGTCCCGAGGGTCTGGTGGAGTTCATCAAGGACCAGAAGGGGCTGGCCAAGGTCAAGGATAACAAGATCGTGGTGCGGCGCGACTGGAAGAAGGACGCCGACAAGATCAAGGGTGCCTTTGCCATCGCGCGCGACTTGGCCGAGAAGGCGGGGACGATCACCCGCAAGAAGGCGTGATCGCCGCGGTTACGCGGGGCGCGTTGCGGCGATCAGGGCGATGTTGACCGGGATCTCGTAGCCGGTACCGGTGGCGAATTTCTGCGCGACCGTGGCGGCGACGGTGTCGGCGATTTTGTTCACGGTCTCGTCGCTTTGGCTGAGGATCAGCATCCGCGCGCCGACCGTGGCCGTCAGGAAGATGTCGAAGAGATCCTTCGGCGCGTCGACCGTCCAGGCCGAGGCAAGCGCGCCGTGGCTTGTCATGTCGAGCCCGGCCTCGGCCATCAGGCGGGCGGCCTGACCTTCGTCGGCGAAGGTGAAGAGATCGGGCTGCGGCGGGGCGCCGGAGAAATCCGCGTGCTCTTTCAGCGCGCCAAAGACGGCGCCGAAGGCCGGTGAGGCGGGCGGGGCCATCCACGTCGCCATGACGAAGGTGCCGCCCGGGCGCAGCACGCGGGCGATCTCGCGCAGGGCCTTTGGCTGATCCGGAAGGTGCATCATGCCGAAATTGCAGACCACCGTGTCGAAGCTTGCGTCCTCGAAGGGGAGGGCGGCGGCGTCGCCTTCGAGGATCTGGGCGTCGGGTGCGGCCTTTTGGGCGAGACCGACCATCTGGGGCGAGAAATCGAGGCCGGTCACCTTGGCCCCGGCCCGGGCAAGGCGGGCGGTAAGGGTGCCTTGGCCGCAGCAGAGGTCGAGCACGCGGTCGCCCGGCTGCACGTGGCGGTCGAGGATCGCGGCGCCGGCCTGATCGGTGACGGGCCCGAAATGCGAGATATAGGCGTTGACGATGGCGTCATCCGTCCAGCCTGCGCGTTCGCGATCGCCGAATTCTTTGAAATCACTCATCTATATACCCTCCTTCTTATGAATGGAGGCAGGCTATCAATGTTTGGTTTTCGCGCAAGTTCTGACCTTTGCGCCTCTGGGGCGCCAGGAAAATGCGCAGGTCAATCGCCGGTTGAACCCACCAGAAAATCCCGCATCGCGGCCTCGGTCGGGCAGACCCGTGCGGTGATGCGGTCGCCGAATTTAGAGAGTGTGCTGGCCTCCCACTCGGCCACCCACGCGGTGTCCTGTCCGGTTTCGGGACCGGGCGGGCGCAGCACGAAGCGGCGCAAGGGCGAGGCGAGGATCGCGTCGCGGAAGGCGGCGCTGCTGACCCAGGCATAATCGGCCTCGGACAACGCGTCGGGCGAGGTCGAGACATCCACCACCCAATGCGGGACGTCGTGGGCCCGCACGAAGGCGAGCGCGGCGTGCACCGCGTCGCGCACCCGCGTGCCCGCGTCATATTCGCTGTGCCACTTGAGATAGACCGCCCGCAGGTCGGGGCGGTGGTTCACGTCGACGAGACCGGGCGCGGTGTGGATCCGTGTTGCTGTCATGCCGGGCAGTCTACGCGGCTTGCGCGGCCGCGCCCACACCGAAGGCGGGGGCGCCCGACGCGGGGTGGTGATTTGTGCTATACTCTCGTCCGGGGGCGATCCCCGCAAAGCAGGGAGAACGATATGGAAACGATGACAAAGAGTTTCGCGCGGATTTGCGCCGTTTTGTGCCTGTTGGTTATGATCGGGCCGCAAAGTGCCGTGGCCGAGGACATGCAAGCCAAGGTGGCCGGGATGAACGCGGCGTGGGACGCGGCTTTTAACGCGGGCGACGCCGGCGCGATTGCGGAGATGTATGCCGAAGATGCGCGCGTGGTCACCGGCGATGGCATGGTCGTGGATGGCGCCGACAATATCGGGGCGCTTTTCCAGAAATTCATCGACAGCGGCTTTGGTCAGCACGAGATCGTGCTCGATACTGTCGACGGGCAGGACGGGCTGATCTACGAGACCGGAAGCTGGAGCGGCGTGGGCGCGGACGGCAAGACCTATGGCGGCAAGGTCGTCAATGTCTACGAGCGTCAGGACGACGGCGCCTGGAAGACGGTTCTGCACATGTGGAACTGAGAGCGCCGCGTGGTCAGGCGCCGGGGTCCGTTTTTGCGTCGGCCTTAGCGTCTACGTCCGTGTCCGCGTCCGCAGCGGCGTCTGCAGCAGCCCCCGCGGCGGCGGCGGTTTTGGCCTTTTGCGCGGTCTGGAATTTGCGCACACGTTCCAGCAAAAGCGCGCGGGCCTTTTGATTGGCCCGGCGCACGCGCATGGAGGTGAGAAACGCCTCTTCGGCGGTTTGCGATGTGGCGCCGAGGATATTGACGATATCGGTGATCACGCCGTCATCGCCCGAGGCGTCCACATATTGGATCACCTTCTGGGCAAGCTCGTCCGCGAGATCCTCGGCAACACCCATGGCTTAGCGCGTACTTTCCGTCAGGCGGCGTTTCACGTAAGAGGTCACGCTGTCGATCATCGTGTCCATGTGAGGCTCTTCGAAGAAATGGCCTGACCCCTCGATTTCCTCGTGGGTGATGGTGATCCCCTGCTGTTCATGCAGCTTGCCCACAAGCGCGCGGGTGTCGGCAGGCGGCGCCACGCGGTCGTTCGCCCCGTTGATGATGAGGCCCGAGGAGGGGCAGGGGGCGAGAAACGAAAAGTCGTACATGTTGGCGGGCGGTGAGACCGAGACGAAGCCGGTGATCTCGGGGCGGCGCATCAAGAGCTGCATGCCGATCCACGCGCCAAAGGAAAAGCCCGCGACCCAGCAATGCTTGGAATTGGCGTTCATGGACTGCAGGTAGTCGAGCGCCGAGGCGGCGTCGCTCAACTCGCCCACGCCCTGGTCGTACTCGCCCTGGCTGCGGCCCACGCCGCGGAAGTTGAAGCGCAGCACCGTGAAGCCCATGCGATGGAAGGCGTAGTGCAGATTATACACGACCTTGTTGTTCATCGTACCGCCGAACTGTGGATGCGGATGCAGCACGATGGCGATCGGTGCGTCACGTTCCTTTTGCGGATGATAGCGGCCTTCGAGCCGGCCTTCGGGGCCGGGAAAGATGACCTCGGGCATGCATGTCCCCTTGCTCTGCTGTCCGGGCCGGCAAATTCTTGACGGATTTGCTCAAGCACCTTAGAATTATTCTAACTTTTCACCGCAGCCGCTGCCGCAGTGTCGCAACGAGATAGGCGCTGTGCGCGGCAAGGTCAATCTATTCGCCGGGGGATGGCCCATGAAACTCAGCACCAAGGGGCGGTATGCCATGGTGGCGCTTGTCGATATCGCGTTGCAGCAGGGCGACGGGCTTGTGACGCTGAGCGATATCTCACGCCGGCAGGATATCTCCTTGCCCTATCTGGAACAGCTGTTCGTCAAGCTGCGCCGGGGCGAATTGGTGACCTCAGTGCGCGGGCCGGGCGGCGGGTACAAGCTGTCGCGGCCCGCGACGGAAATCCGGGTGATCGACATTCTGGCGGCTGTGGATGAAACGATGGACGCGCTGCACAAGGGCGCGGGCGCGTCTGGCGCGGCCTCGGGCTCCAAAGCGCAGTCGATGACGAACCGGCTTTGGGAGGGGTTGAGCGCGCATGTCTATGTCTTCCTGCACCAGACCCGACTGAGCGACGTGGTGGGCAATAGTCTTGCGCCCTGTCCGGCGGTACCGACGCTTTTCGCGGTGGTGGACGAGCCATGAGGGTGCGGCGTTTCGGGTTTGCGCCGCCTGCGGCGTCGCGGCACGCGGGGCGCTGCCCCAAGTTGGAGTTTCTTCAGAATTTCAACGCTCCCCGAGGTATTTTTGGCCAGATGAAGTCTGGGGGTTGGTTTTGAGGTCGCGGGTCTATCTCGATTACAATGCCACGGCACCGCTGCGCGCGGAAGCCCGCGCGGCGATGATCGCGGCGCTCGATGTGGTGGGCAATCCGTCGTCGGTGCATGGCGAGGGGCGCGCGGCGAAAGCGCTAGTGGAGCGCGCGCGTGCGCAGGTGGCGGCCGCGGTGGGGTGCAAGCCGCAGGAGGTGGTCTTTACCTCGGGTGCGACCGAAGCGGCGCGGGTGCTGGCGGGGTATGGCCGCGTCGAGGTGGACCCGACGGCGCATGACGCGATCTGGGCGCATCACCGGCCGGGTGAGGGTGCGCCGCAGGTGCGGGCGATGGGGCTGGCCAATTCCGAGACCGGGGTGATTACGGAGCCGGAGGCGGGTGCGGGGCTTTTGTTGCTCGATGTTACGCAAGCGGTGGGACGGGTGCCGTTTTCCTTTGCGTGGTTGGGCGCGGATCTTGCGGTGCTGTCGGCGCACAAGCTGGGCGGGCCCAAGGGGGTGGGCGCGCTGATCGTCAGGCAGGGCGTGGACATTCCCGCGCTAAGCCTTGGGGGCGGTCAGGAAATGGGCCGGCGGTCGGGGACTGAGAATATTCCGGGGATCGCGGGCTTTGGCGCTGCCGCAGAGGCGGCGCAGCGCGATCTGGAGCAGGGTGTCTGGCGCCGGGTCGAAAAACTTAGAAACATTCTAGAAAGAAGGCTTGAGCATTCCGCAAACGAGACTATTTTTGTCGGGAAATCGGTACCACGTCTGCCCAACACGAGTTGCTTTCTGACGCCGGGCTGGAAAGGCGAGACGCAGGTGATGGCGATGGATCTCGCCGGATTTGCGGTCTCGGCGGGATCGGCCTGTTCAAGCGGCAAGGTGAAGACGAGCCGGGTGCTGCGCGCGATGGGGTTCGACGACGCGCAGGCGGCCAGCGCCGTGCGCGTGTCGCTGGGGCCGGAGACGACGGAAGACGAGATAGACCGCTTCGCTGCGGCGTGGCTGGCACAATACGAGAAGTTTCGCGCCCGGGCGGCCTGATCCGCCCCGGTGTGCAGGAGCATAAAAGAGGAGGTGGCCCCATGGCTGCACTGGACGAGACACAGGTCAAGGATGGCGTCGACAAGGAAACCGTCGATGCGGTGCGCGAGGTTGGCACCTACAAGCACGGCTGGAACACCGATATCGAGATGGATTATGCGCCGAAGGGCCTGACCCCGGATATCGTGAAGCTGATCTCGGAGAAGAACGAAGAGCCCGAGTGGATGACCGAGTGGCGTCTGCAGGCCTATGAGCGCTGGCTCCAGATGAAAGAGCCCGACTGGGCAATGGTCGATTATCCGGAGATCGATTTCCAAGATCAGTATTACTATGCCCGGCCCAAGAGCATGGAGGTGAAGCCCAAGTCGCTGGACGAGGTCGACCCCAAGCTGCTGGAGACCTATGAAAAGCTGGGCATTCCGCTCAAGGAGCAGATGATTCTGGCCGGTGTCGAGGGCGCCGAGGAGGCCGCACCGGCGGAGGGCCGCAAGGTGGCCGTGGACGCGGTGTTTGATTCCGTGTCGGTCGGGACGACGTTCCAGGCGGAGTTGAAGAAGGCGGGCGTGATCTTTTGCTCGATCTCGGAGGCGATCCGTGAACATCCCGAGCTGGTGAAGAAATATCTTGGTTCGGTCGTGCCGGTGCAGGACAATTTCTATGCGACCCTCAACTCGGCGGTCTTCTCGGACGGGTCGTTTGTGTACGTGCCGCCGGGCGTGCGCTGCCCGATGGAGCTGTCGACCTATTTCCGGATCAATGCCGAGAATACGGGCCAGTTCGAGCGGACGCTGATCATTGCCGACAAGGGATCGTACGTGAGCTACCTTGAAGGCTGCACCGCGCCGCAGCGCGACACCAGCCAGCTGCACGCGGCGGTTGTCGAGATCGTCGTAGAGGAAGACGCCGAGGTGAAGTATTCCACCGTGCAGAACTGGTTCCCGGGCGACGAGAACGGCAAGGGCGGCATCTACAACTTCGTGACCAAGCGTGCCGATTGCCGGGGCGACCGGGCCAAGGTGATGTGGACGCAGGTGGAAACCGGCTCTGCCGTGACATGGAAATACCCGAGCTGCATCCTGCGCGGCGAGGAAAGCCAGGGCGAGTTCTATTCCATCGCCATCACCAACAACTATCAGCAGGCCGACACGGGCACCAAGATGATCCATCTGGGCAAGAACACCCGGTCGCGGATCGTGTCCAAGGGGATCAGCGCGGGGCACGCGCAGAACACCTATCGCGGACTCGTGTCCATGCACCCCAAGGCCAAGAACAGCCGGAACTACACTCAATGTGACAGCCTGCTGATCGGCTCGGAATGCGGGGCGCATACGGTGCCGTATATCGAGGTCAAGAACAACTCGTCCCGGGTGGAACACGAGGCGACCACGTCGAAGGTGGATGACGACCAGCTTTTCTATTGCCGTCAGCGCGGCATGGATGAGGAAGAGGCCGTGGCGCTGGTGGTCAACGGCTTCTGCAAGGACGTGCTTCAGGCCCTGCCGATGGAATTCGCCATGGAAGCTCAGCAGCTTGTGGCGATCTCACTGGAAGGGTCTGTGGGCTAGGGTATGTGGCGGGCGTTGCGCACATGGTTGCTTCCACCTGACCTCAAGGCACAGGCCTTATGCGGAGTATTGCTGGTCATTTCCTTCCTGTTGCCGGCCAAGCTGGCGCTGGTCCTTTGGCCGGGTTCCGACGGGGCGGGCCTTTGGAAGGTCGTATCGGTCATGTCTGGCGGCATCACCTTCGTGGCCCTTTATGTGCTCTACATGTATTTCAGCCTGCTCGTGACACATCGGAAAATCCAACCGGCACAAGGTTCGAATCCATGATCATCACCACCACCCAAAGCATCGAAGGGCGCAAGATCATCGACTACCGCGGCATCGTGGTGGGCGAGGCGATCATGGGAGCGAATGTCTTTCGCGATTTCTTCGCGCAGGTGACGGATATCGTGGGCGGGCGCTCGGGCACCTATGAAACCAAGTTGCAGGATGCGCGCGACACGGCGATGCGTGAGCTGGAAGAGCGCGCGGCGGTGCTGGGCGCGGATGCGGTCGTGGGCGTCGATCTGGATTACGAGGTCGTGGGCGACTCGATGCTGATGGTGTCGGCCAGCGGGACGGCGGTGGTGCTGGAGTGACGGTACAGACCGGCATATCCCGGCCCGAACTGACCTTGCCCGACGCGGAGGCGGCGAGGCTGCGCGCGGCCTATCGTGATGCGCGCGTGATCCTGGAATACGGGTCTGGCGGGTCTACGGTGTTGGCCGCGGAGATGCCGGGCAAGACCATCTACGCGGTGGAAAGCGACCGCGACTGGGCCGAAATGATGCTGGGCTGGTTCGAGCTTAACCCGCCGGCGACGGGAAGCGATGCGCAGATCATCTGGGTCGATATTGGCCCGACCAAGGAATGGGGTCATCCCCGGAAAGCCTCAAAGCACCTGCAATTCGCACGCTATCCGCTGGCGGTCTGGGACATGGAAGGTTTGCAGCAGCCCGACGTGGTGCTGGTCGATGGGCGGTTCCGCGCGGGCTGCGTGATGGCGGCGGCATTTCGCACGGCGAAACCGGTCACGGTGTTCGTCGACGACTACAAGCAGCGAAAGGCGTATCACCGCGTCGAGGAGTTCGTGGGGCCGCCGACAATGACGGGCCGTCTGGCCGAATTCAGGGTGGCCCCGATGCTGCCGGATCCGGCGCGGCTGCTGGATATCGTGGAAATGATGACGCGGCCCTGAGGGGCGTGTCGGACCGAAACAGAAGAAGAGGTAAGAAATATGTTGGAAATCAAAGGGCTGAAGGTCGATCTTGAAGATGAAGAAAAGACCATCCTGAAGGGCGTCGACCTGACCGTCGAGGCGGGAAAGGTACACGCGATCATGGGTCCGAACGGATCGGGCAAGTCGACACTAAGCTATGTGCTTTCGGGGCGCGACGGTTATGAGGTAACCGGCGGCACGGCGACGCTTGATGGTGAGGACATCCTCGACATGGAGCCCGAAGAGCGCGCCGCGGCGGGGCTTTTCTTGGCGTTTCAATACCCGGTCGAGATTCCCGGCGTGGGCAACATGACCTTCATGCGCACCGCGCTGAACGCGCAGCGAAAAGCGCGCGGGCAGGAGGAGATCAGCGCCGCGGATTTCCTCAAGCTGGTGCGTGAAAAGGCCGCTACGCTGGAGATGAGCAACGACATGCTCAAACGCCCTGTGAACGTGGGCTTCTCGGGCGGTGAGAAGAAACGCAACGAGATCCTGCAGATGGCGGTGCTGGAGCCCAAGATGTGCATCCTCGACGAGACCGACTCGGGTCTCGACGTCGACGCGATGAAGCTGGTGTCGAAAGGCGTGAACGCCCTGCGGGACGCCGGACGCGGGTTTCTGGTGATCACGCACTATCAGCGGCTTCTCGATCATATCAAGCCGGATGTGGTGCACATCATGTCCGATGGCCGGATCATCAAGACCGGTGGGCCGGAACTGGCGCTTGAGGTCGAGAAAAACGGATACGCGGACATCAAGGCGGAGGTGGCGTAATGGCGTTGCCGCAGGCAAAACTGGATGCAACCGAGGCGCGGCTGGCGTCCATGCAGCGGCCCGAGGGCGGTGCGTGGGCCACGGCGGCGCGCGACGCGGCGCTGGAGCGGGTCCGGGCGATGGGTCTTCCGCACGCGCGAGACGAGTATTGGAAATTCACCAAGCCCGATACGCTTGTGTCGGCGGACGCCCCGCAGGCGGCGCTGTTCGAAGATGACGACGCGCCGGCCTTCGACGCCACCGACCGGCTCAAGATCGTGTTCGTGGACGGGGTGTTCGACGCAGAGGCCAGCGACGATCTGAGCCTCGAAGGGGTCACGATCGAGCGGCTGGCGGATGTGGCAAAGGCCGATATCCACTGGGCGCGCGATCTTTACGGCGCGCTGGAGACCAACGGGCAGACGCCGGTGGCCCGCCCGCTGGCCGCGCTGAACACGGCGATGGCCACCGATGGCGTGGTCATTCATGTGACCGGCAAGGCGGCGAAACCCGTCAATCTGATTTATCACCATAAATCAGAGTCTTCCGATGCGATCCTGCATCATGTCATCAAGCTTGATGAAGGGGCCGAACTGACCGTGCTGGAAAACGGGCCGGCAGCGGCGCGGTTCAACAAGGCGATGGAGGTGGACGTGGCGGACACCGCCCGGTTTAACCATGTGCGCACGCAGGGCCGCGACCACGAGCGGCGTGCGGTGACGCATGTGTTTGCCCGGCTGGGCCGTGAGAGCGTGTTCAAGTCCTTCACGATGACCGCGAACGGGATCCTCACACGCAACGAGTGTGTGATCGAACTGACCGGTGACGATGCCGTAGCGCATGTCGCGGGCGCCTGCGTGGGCGACGGGGATTTCCACCATGACGACACCGTGTTCATCACCCATGACGCCGTGAACTGCGAAAGCCGTCAGGTGTTCAAGAAGGTTTTGCGCAACGGCGCGGTGGGTGTCTTTCAGGGCAAGATCCTGGTGAAGGAAGGCGCGCAGAAAACCGATGGCTACCAGATCAGCCAATCGCTGCTTCTGGATGGGGACAGCGAGTTCCTCGCCAAGCCCGAACTGGAGATCTATGCCGATGACGTGGCGTGTTCGCACGGCAGCACCTCGGGCGCGATCGACGAGGAGGCGCTGTTCTACCTGCGTGCGCGCGGTGTGCCGAAGCCCATTGCCACCGATCTTCTGACGCTCGCCTTTCTGGCCGAGGCGGTCGAGGAGATCGAGGACGAGGCGCTGCGCTCGGACATGGTCGAGAAGCTGAGCGGCTGGCTGGAGCGGCGGCGCGGCTGATGCCAGTCACGACAGACATCGTGGCTGCCTATCGGGGGCCAAGGCGCGTCATGCGCCGGCTTCTGGACATGGGCGCGCGGGAAGGGCGGGTTCTGGCCATTCTGATGGCCGGGTGCCTGCTGACCTTCATCGCGCAATGGCCCCGGTTGGCGCGCGAGGCGCATCTGAGCGATCAGGAGTTGCAGCCGATGCTGGGGGGCGCGCTGATGGCGTGGATCTTCATCATGCCGCTTGTCTTCTACCTTCTGGCATTTCTCGCCTACCTGATCAGCCGGGTCGCCGGCGCCGCGCAGATGACGCCCTATGGCGCCCGGCTGGCGCTTTTCTGGGCATTCCTTGCCGCGGCACCATTGATGCTTCTCAACGGGCTGGTGGCGGGTTTTGTCGGCCCCGGTCCGGGGCTGCTCGCGGTCGGCGCGGTTTGGCTGGCGGTTTTCGCGTGGTTCACGCTCAGCAATCTTTACGTCGCCGGCTGGGAGCGCGAGGCATGACGCCCGATGCCTTCAAGCCGCTCTTCGTGCTGACGCTGAAGAACCCGCGCGCGGCGGCGCGTCTCGTGCTGCAGATGGACCTGCCGCCACAGGCGCTCTGGATGGCGCTGTCGCTGGTGTCGGTGCTGACCTCGCTGATGTTCGCGGGCATTCTTCAGATCGTGGAACTGCCCAACACGGAAATGGGCGAGATGGCGCGGAACTCGCCCGGCTATTCCTCGCCGCTGGTCTTTGCGCTGATGCAGTGGGGGCGCGCGGTGCTGTCGGTCTTCGTCCTTAATTGGGTGGGGCAGAGCCTTGGCGGGAAGGGCCGGCTGAAGGATGTGCTGGCGGTCATCACCTGGCTGCAGATCGTGGGCCTGTGCGTGATCGTCGCGCTGACCGTGGTGGGCGTGATCCTACCTTTCGTGACGACACTGGGCATGTTCGCCTTTTTCGTCTGGTGGATCTGGGCCGTGGTCGGGTTTCTCGACGAGGCGCACGAACTCAACAGCCCGATCAAGGCGTTCGGCGTTCTGGCGATGTCGGTGCTTGGCGTTCTGATCGGGCTTTCGATCATCATGGGAGTGATCCTGTCGCTCTTTGTCGGGCTGACCGGAGGGGTTTGAAATGTACGACGTTGAAAAAGTGCGCGCGGATTTTCCGATCCTCAAGCGCGAGGTGAACGGCAAGCCGCTGGTCTATCTCGACAATGGCGCCAGCGCGCAAAAGCCGCAGGTGGTGATCGACGCGATCACCCGCGCCTATGCCGAGGAATACGCCAACGTGCATCGCGGGCTGCATTACCTGAGCAATCTCGCGACCGAGAAATACGAAGGCGTGCGCGGCACCATCGCGCGGTTTCTTGGCGTGGCGGACGAGGATCAGATCATCCTCAATTCCGGCACCACCGAGGGCATCAACATGGTCGCCTATGGCTGGGCCATGCCGCGAATGGAGGCCGGCGACGAGATCGTCCTGTCGGTGATGGAGCACCACGCCAATATCGTGCCCTGGCATTTCCTGCGCGAGCGGCAGGGCGTCGTTTTGAAGTGGGTCGACGTGGATTCCACCGGCGAGCTTGACCCGCAGAAGGTGATCGACGCCATCGGGCCGAAAACCAAACTGGTGGCGGTCACGCATCTGTCGAACGTGCTGGGCACCAAGGTCGACGTAAAGGCGATCGTCGACGGCGCGCATGCCAAGGGCGTGCCGGTGCTGGTCGATGGCTCTCAGGCGGCGGTGCACATGCCGCTTAACCTCGATGCGCTGGACGCGGATTTCTACGCCATCACGGGTCACAAGCTCTACGGGCCGTCGGGATCCGGCGCAATCTTCGTCAAGAAAGAACGGCTGGCCGAGATGCGGCCCTTCATGGGGGGCGGTGACATGATCCGCGAGGTCACCAAGGACGGCGTGACCTATAACGATCCGCCGATGAAGTTCGAGGCCGGCACGCCCGGGATCGTGCAGACGATCGGGCTGGGTGTGGCGCTGGACTACATGATGGATCTCGGGGTGGAGAATATCGCCGCGCATGAGGATCGGCTGCGCGATTATGCGGTGGACCGGCTGGGCGGGCTCAACTGGCTGCAGGTGCAGGGCACAACCCCGGACAAGGCGGCGATCTTTTCCTTCACGCTGGATGGGGCGGCGCATGCGCATGACATTTCCACCATCCTCGACAAGAAGGGCGTGGCGGTGCGCGCCGGGCAACATTGCTGCGGGCCGCTGATGGAGCATATGGGCCAGACTGCGACGTGCCGGGCGTCGTTCGCGGCCTATAACACCGAGGCCGAGGTCGACGCGCTTATCGACGCGCTCGAACTGGCGCATGATCTCTTTGCCTGAGCCCTTCGCAGCGTGGTTTTCCTGATTGCGGGGTGGCGGCAGAGCCGCTATAGACCCGGGCAGATGCACCTGTAGCTCAGCTGGATAGAGCGCTGCCCTCCGAAGGCAGAGGCCAGAGGTTCGAATCCTCTCAGGTGCGCCATTCCCACCAAAAGTTGACCATTTGACAGCTACGGCGATGTCGATGCTCAGTGAAGGACGCTGTCTGCGCGACATGGGTCAGGTAAGTTCGTTCAAAAGCCATTCCGCGCGCGCGATGTGGGTGCGCGCGATCCCGAGCTTGCCCTCGAGCCGGGCTTTCTTGTCCGGGGACGGGGCTGCCGCGATCTCGGCCTCGAGTTCGACCGCTTTGGCACGCAGCTTGGCCAGAACTTTCTCGACATGGGCGGGCTTGATCTTGCTCGCCTTGCCGCTTTCGAGACGGCCTTGGTAGTCTTCCACTTTCGAGGCCAGTTTTTTTAGACCCATCTTCGATTCTCCATTCCTGACCGCTGCGCGGTAGTTTTCCTTCCGTTCATGACGGCGGTGTGACGGATGCGTCCGCTGGCTGTGCCGGCTTTTCGGGTTCGGCCCGCGCCTCGTCAAGTTCCTCTTCATCCAGCGACAGCAGGCGTTCCACCTCGGCCATGGCGCCGTCACGCTCGATGTAGAAGCTGCGCGCGGCCTCGATCAGGCCGCGCATCGCCGCGTAGGCGTAACCGGAATCGTTCAGGAACGAGGTCGCCGCAGTGGCGTTCAGCGCCCCCTTGCGGATCATGGCGTCGACGCGCAGCGTGGTCGAGCGGGCGTCCTCTTCGATCTGGGACCGTTCCTGATCCAGCCAGAGCGTGCTGCGGTCTTCCGGTTCGGCGAGGTCGAGCTTGCGGATTTCCACCGCGATCCGCGCGATCTCGGTGCGCAAGGCATCGTAGAGCTCGGTCGTTGCGCCGTGCGGGCGGACGGTATAGCGCTGAATGTTCTTGCGCAGGTGTTTCACGGATTTCACAGCCTGGACGATTTCGCTTGACACGTCCCTGAGGGCATAAATCCGCTCGGCGATTTCGGGGGGCACCCGTTTGTCGCCGACGCGGGTGGTGAATTCCACGATGCTTGAATAGAGCGTCTTCACGCGCCGCTCATAGGCCTCATCGAGATCGAGGTCGAAGGGTTGGCGGCTTTTGCGCACGAGGGCCGCCACGTCGTCGGTCGCAAAAAGTGCATCGCGGTGCAGGTTGAGCCCGTGAAGGATCAGCTCGACCGCGTTCTCGTAAAGATGATGCACCTCCTTGCGCAGGGCCAGTTCCAGGGTTTGGGGAAACTCGTCGACCGCCTCGTTCAGGTAGCGCGGGCGGCTGACATCGGGCACCGGTTCCACGATGCGGGCTTCAAGAAAAAGGATCAGCCGGGGAAGCAGCGGCACCATGAGCGCGACGCCCAGCACATTGAAGATCGTGTGGAAGACGGCGAGCTTCATGGCGTAATCCGTGGGTGCGATCCGCACGAGATCGCTGATCCAGTCCACGGCCTCGCGCAGGGGCGAGATCAGCACAAGCGCCACGAGCGCCGTCACCGCGTTGAAGATCAGGTGGGCGAGCGCCAGCCGCTTGCCCTGAAAATTGGCGCTGAGCGAGCCGATGATCGCGGTAATCGTGGTGCCGATATTGGCCCCGATCGCCAGCGCCAGCGCGTTTTCATAGCTGATCTGGCCCGCCGCCAACGCCGTCAGGATAAGAACCATCGTTGCGTGGCTCGATTGCATGATGACCGTGGCCACCGTGCCGATCAGGCAATAGACAAAGAGGCCCAGCAGACCGGTAAGGGCGAAGCGGGTCAGGTCGATCTGGTCCTTGAAGGCCTCAAAGCCCTCTTTCATGTGGTGGATGCCCAGGAACAGGAAGCCGAGCCCGGCCAGCGCATACCCGATGCCGCGCAGGGGTTTGGATTTCTGGAAGACCAGCACGATGCTGACCGCGATCATGGGCATGGCATAGGCGGCAATGTTGATTTTCAAGCCAAGTCCCGCGACTAGCCACGCGCCGGTCGTGGTGCCGATATTCGCACCGAAAATGATGCCGACCCCGCCGATCAGGGAGATGAGGCCGGCGCTAAGGAAGGAGATGGTGATGACGGAGACGAGCGAGCTGGATTGCAAAAGCGTGGTCGAGACGATCCCGAACCCGATCGCCCGCGGGGTCGAGCCGGTCGCGCGTTCGAGAAGCCGTTCAAGCGCGCCGCCGCCGAAGAGCTTGAAACCGTCCTCGAGCATCAGCATGCCGAAGAGGAAGATCGCGACGCCCGCCGCGATTTCCTGAGCGTCCGGGCTGATCCAGAAAGTCAGCAGAAGCGCGCCGAGCGCGACCGGAAGATAAAAGCGTGTCATCTTCGGACGCCTTTTCGGGGCTGCAGCCTGCTTAGAGACGGCCGCCCGTGTCGAACACAGTGTCTTGGTCGCCCGTACCCTGTTCTTGCCGCCATGGCGCGCGGATCCTTTCACCTGTTGCAATAGGGAAACATACTAGCCCGCCATGACCTGTCCTTGACATGGCTCATGGGCGCGGGGAACCGGGGCGCGATCATGGGGTCGTCGACCAAAGGTCATCTACGGGGGGAACCGTGCCGTGTTGAGAACCGAAAAAATCGAGACCGTTGCGCAACGCAACCGTGACGAGTTGTTCCGTTTCGGGACGGGCGTGCTCTTCATCGTCGGGATCATGCTTTTCACCATCGTTCGGACCGATGGCGGCGTCGACGGCACGCTGCTTGTGGCCGCGGCGATGATCGGCGGCTACATGGCGATGAATATCGGGGCCAATGATGTGGCCAACAATGTCGGCCCGGCGGTCGGATCGCATGCGATCACGCTGACCGGAGCGATCCTGATCGCGGCCTTTTTCGAGGCCGGTGGCGCGCTGATCGCCGGAGGTGACGTCGTCGGCACAATCAAGAGCGGGATCATCGATCCCGGCCTTGTGGCCGACCGCGATACGTTCATCTGGATCATGATCGCAGCGCTTCTGGCCGCGGCCGTTTGGCTGAACTTCGCCACCGCCGTCGGCGCGCCGGTTTCGACCACGCATTCCATCGTCGGCGGGGTGCTTGGCGCGGGTATCGCCGCGGCAGGCTGGCGCATCGCGGACTGGTCCGTGGTGGGGCAGATCGCGGCAAGCTGGGTAATCTCGCCGCTTCTGGGAGGTCTGATTGCGGCGGGCTTTCTTTTCGTCATCAAGCGCACGATCACCTACAAGAAGGATGTTCTGACGGCGGCGAACCGCATGGTTCCGGTGCTTGTGGCGGTGATGGCTTGGGCGTTCTCGACCTACCTGATGCTGAAGGGGGTCAAGAAGATCGTGTCGGTGTCGTTTCCGGTGGCCGTCCTGATCGGTCTTGCCACGGCGTCGGTCATCTTCGTCATCATGCGGCCCTATATCGCGCGGCTGACGGCGCAATTGGACAACCACAAGTCCAGCGTCAACGAGCTTTTCACGATCCCGCTTATCTTCGCCGCGGCTTTGCTGAGCTTCGCGCATGGCGCAAATGACGTCGCCAATGCGGTCGGCCCCCTGGCCGGGATCAACGAGGCCATCGCCCAGGGCGGTGTGTCGACCAAGGCCGGCATTCCGCTTTGGGTCATGGCCGTGGGGGCGCTTGGTATCGCACTCGGGCTGGCGCTATACGGACCGAAGCTGATCCGGACCGTCGGCAGTGAGATTACCGAGCTCGACAAGATGCGGGCCTTTTGTATCGCCATGGCTGCGGCGATCACCGTCATCATAGCGTCGCAGCTGGGCCTGCCGGTCAGTTCGACTCATATCGCGGTTGGCGGGGTTTTCGGGGTGGGCTTCCTGCGGGAGTACATCAAGTCGAGCTACGCGCGGATGCTTGACGAGATCCGCGACCATCACGCCGAGAGCGATCCAGAGGCGGTGGAAGTTTTCCTTGCGGAGTTCGAAGCGGCGGATGTGGCCATCAAGGGCGAGATGCTGCGCGAGATGAAGGCGCAGGCGGCGGCGGATCGGCTGCTGGGCAAACAGGAGCGTCGGGGTCTTGGACGGGTGCATCGGGTGGAGCTGGTGAAGCGCAACCTGCTGCTGCGGATCGCGGCGGCGTGGATCATCACCGTGCCCGTCGCGGCGATCCTGGCGGCGATGTTCTTCTACATGATCCGCGGCATGATGCTGCCCTGATCCGTTGGGGTGAGGCGCGGGCTCACTCGGGCCGGTAGCGGAGGCCGCGCGGCTCCAGCGACATCCAGTCGGGCAGGCCCCAGACATATTCGATCGCAAACAACGCGAGACAGGCGAGGATGATGGTGAAGACGAATTTCACCCGGCCTTCGCTGGGCGGGTTTTGCGCCCAGCGCGCCATACGAAAGAGCCAGCGGTGATTCATCGACGCCCCGATCGGGGACAGCATGACCGGATATTATGGCGCGACTCGCGGAGTTTTCCTTGCATTTCAGCGGCCAGTTTAGGACATACCGCGCGACGCCCACAAGCCAAACGGACCAAGACCCGCCGATGCCGTCGCATGCCGAAACCCGCCATCTGCCCTATAGCGCAGAGCAGATGTTCGATTTGGTGGCCGATGTGGGCAATTACCCCAAGTTCCTGCCCTGGACGGCGGCCGCGCGGGTGCGCCGGATCACCGAGCGGGCCGACGGCGCGCGCGAGATGGAGGCCGACCTGGTCATCAGCTTCAAGGTCTTTCGGGAAAGGTTCGGCAGCCGGGTCGTGCTGTGGGACGACGAGAGGCGTATCGAGACCGAGTATCTCGATGGCCCGTTCGAGCATATGCGGTCGAACTGGGTGTTCCGGGATCTGCCCGACGGTGGCTGCGAGGTGCAGTTTGACGTGGATTTCAAGCTGCGCAGCCGGCTGCTGCAATCGGCGGCCGAGCTTTTCTTCTATGAGGCGATGAAGCGGGTTGTGAGCGCGTTCGAGAAGCGCGCGCAATCGCTTTACGGGCGGGGCTGAGCCGCCGGCTTAGCCTGGGCTGTTGAGCCCGCGCAGCAACAGCGTCAGCGCGTGGTCGCGGGCGCGCGCACGCACTTCGGCGCGGCCCGGCGCGCCGAATTCCTGCGTTTCGGTGCGCGTTGGCTGTCCGGTTCGGGCAAGACCGAAACAGACCCGTCCTTCGGGCTTATGTTCGGAACCGCCGGGGCCGGCGATGCCGGTGATGGCAACGGCCAACTGCGCCGGGGACTGCGCCAGCGCGCCCTCGGCCATCTCGCGGGCGACCTCCTCGGACACCGCGCCGTGGGCCTCCAGCGTGGCCGGTGACACGCTCAGCAGTTCGATCTTGGCGGCGTTGGTGTAGGTGACGAAGCCGCGCTCGAACACCGCCGAGGAGCCCGCGATATCCGTCAGCGCCGCCGAGACCATGCCGCCGGTGCAGGATTCCGCGGTGGCGATCATGAGGCCCTGCGCCTTGGCCCTTTCAAGGATTTCTTGCGCGCTCATAGCCCCAGCAGCCCATGAGAGAGGCCCGCGAAGGCCATGACGCCGATGGCGGCGAACAGCCCCGCGATGATGTCGTCGAGCATCACGCCCAGCGCGTCACCGCGCCGGTCGGCCCAGCCGATGGGGCCGGGCTTCCAGATATCAAAGAGGCGAAAGAGCACGAAAGCCGTAATCCAGCCGGGCCAAAGCGCAAAAAGCCCAGCCCCGGCATGGGTCGCGCCGATAGATACCGGCAGAAGGGCGAGCCATTGGCCCGCCACCTCGTCGATCACGATCTCAGAGGGGTCGTGATCGTCTTTTCCTTTCGTCTCCAGTGCGGTCGACCACCATCCGAAGGCAAATGACGCGGCAATGCCCAGCGCCAGAAGGACCGGACCACCAAGAACATGCAGAAGCGCCGCGGCGGGCAGCGCCGCAAGCGAGCCCCATGTGCCGGGGGCGGGGCGCAGATGGCCCACGCCGAAAAAGGTCGCGATGAGATGGGACGCGGTCATGGCTTGACCAGCGTGGCGACGGCCTGCGCGGCGATGCCTTCTTCGCGGCCGGTGAAGCCCAGCCGCTCGGACGTGGTCGCCTTGACCGAGATCCGCGCGGGATCGAGCCCGGTGATCTCGGAAAGAGCCGCGATCATGGCGGGCGCGTGAGGCCCGATCTTGGGGCGCTCGCAGACCAGCGTCACGTCCACGTTCGAGATGGCAAAGCCCATCTTGTCGGCAAGTTCGACGGCGTGGCGCAGAAAGATGTGGCTGGCCGCGCCTTTCCACTGCGGATCGGAGGGCGGGAAGTGCCGGCCGATATCGCCCATAGCCAGCGCGCCGTAGATCGCGTCGGTCAGCGCGTGCAGACCGACATCGGCATCCGAATGCCCCTGCAGGCCACGGTCGTGCGGGACCTCGACACCGCACAGCGTGACACGGTCGCCCGGACCGAAGCGGTGCACGTCAAAGCCGGTGCCAGTACGAATGTCGATCAAGGTGGTCTCCTTCCGGGCACGCAGGATCTCGGCGGCGCGGGCGAAATCCTCGGGCGTAGTGATCTTCAGATTGGTGTCGTGGCCTGGCATGATGGCGACATCCAGACCGGCGGCACGGGCCACCTCGACATCGTCGGCGGCGGCGCCTGTATGGGTGCGGTGGGCTTCGAGAATCGCGGCGAAGTCAAAGGCCTGCGGCGTTTGTGCGCGGTAAAGTCCAGCGCGGTCCTGCGTGCTGGTGACGATGCCGTCTGCGCCGCGCCAGAGCGCGTCGGTCACGGGCAGGGCGGGGGCGACGGCCGGCGTCGTGCCGGTCTGCAGCGCGCGCAGGATTTCAGCGATGTGGTCGGGCGTGACGCAGCAGCGCGCGGCGTCGTGGATGAGCACGTGGCCGGGGGGATCTGCATGAGTTGCTAGGTGTTCCAGGCCGTTGCGCACGGACTGTGCGCGGGTCTCGCCGCCGGGCACGGTCACGATACGCGGCGCGGGTGCCATTCGATCCATTTCGTCGGGGTGCAGGACGACCACGACGTGATCGATCCCGGGCACGGCGAGACAGGCCTCGAGCGTCCAGTCGATCACGCGACGCCCGGCGAGCGGTCGCCACTGCTTGGGCTCTGCCCCTCCGGCGCGGGTGCCACGCCCGGCGGCCACAATGAGAACGCACGCATTCATGGGTCCTGATTACGCGCGGGCCACGTCGCTGGCAATGGCGACAGGGCTTGGAATTGAATGATTTTCAAAGGGCCGAGCAGCGGAAACCATATGGCCGCCGGCGCATTCTTTCGCTACGTTTGATTAAATATTGGGCAGTGTGGCCTTCACGCCTCTATTTTGTGCGTAAGACCTTTGTCATTGGCGCTGGCAGGCCGTAGAACGAACGTGCTCGCGAGGAACCACACCATGTTGTCGCTGACTGACCGATCCCTTGATCCGCCCGTCCTTCTAGCCCCGCTTGCGGGGATTACGGATCTGCCATTCCGCACCCTGGTGGCGCGGTTCGGTGCGGGGCTTGTGGTGAGCGAGATGGTGGCGAGCCAGGAGATGGTGCAGCGCAAGCCCGGGGTGCGCGAGAAGGCGGAACTGGGCTTTGGCGTGGAAAACACCGCCGTGCAGTTGGCGGGCCGCGAGGCGCATTGGATGGCCGAAGCGGCGCGGCAGGTCGCCGATAACGGAGCGCGTATCATCGATATCAACATGGGCTGCCCCGCCAAGAAGGTCACGAGCGCCAGCGGTGCGGGGGCCAGCGGCTCGGCGTTGATGCGCGATCTGGACCATGCGTTGGGGTTGATCGACGCGGTGGTCGCGGCGGTCGACGTGCCGGTCACGCTCAAGACGCGACTTGGCTGGGACGATGACAGCCGCAACGCGCCCGAATTGGCGCGGCGCGCCGAGGCGGCGGGCGTGCAGATGATCACCATTCACGGGCGTACGCGGTGCCAATTCTACAAGGGTCGCGCGGACTGGACCGCGATCCGTATGGTCAAAGACGCGGTCAGCATCCCGGTCGTCGCGAACGGAGACATCACCGACGCGCGGAGCGCGAGGGAGGCACTCGCGCAGTCGCGGGCCGATGGCGTGATGATCGGGCGCGGGGCGCAGGGCCGGCCCTGGATCCTTGCCGAGGTCGCGGCGGCGCTGTTCGACGGTGCGTCGCCCGCGGTGCCAGCCGGGGCGGATTTCACGCGCATGGTTCAAGATCACTATGAAGATATGCTGCGGTTTTACGGTGCAGAGCTTGGGCTGCGTGTCTCGCGCAAGCATCTGGGCTGGTACATGGACGAGGCGGGCACGCCGATGAGCCTGCGCAAGCGCGTGCTCACGGCCGGAACGCCGGGCGAGGTGCTGGCGCTATTGCCCGAAGCGCTCGGGGCCGGGGAGCGGCGAGCGGCATGACCGAAATCGAAGACTCGATTTGGACCTCCCTGCCGGTGCCCGCGATTATCCTCGACGGGCAAGACAAGATCGTCGAGATCAATCCGGCGGCGGAAGGTTTTTTCATGACGTCGGCGAAATCGATCCGCTGGCAGCCGGTCTGGGACCGCCTGGCGGTCGATGCACCGCTTGAGGAGGCGCTGGAACGCGCGAGAGAGAAGGACGCGCCGCTTTTCGTCAATGACGTGGACGTGGGCACCGGCGACCGCGCGCCATTGCAGTGCAACCTTCAGATCGCGCCTTTGTCCGGCCAGCCCGGGCATATGATCCTGCTCATCTCGCCCCGGGAACTGGCCGGGCGGGTCACCCAGAGCCAGTCCGTGAAATCGGCGGCGAAATCGGCGATCGGCATGGCCGAGATGCTGGCGCATGAAATCAAGAACCCGCTGGCGGGCATAACCGGGGCGGCGCAGCTTTTGTCGATGAACCTCAGCCAGCAGGATCTGGAACTGACCGATCTCATCGTCAGCGAAAGCCGCCGGATCGTGGGGCTTCTGGAACAGGTGGAACAGTTCGGCAACGTGACCAAGCCGAAGCTGCGGGCGGTCAATCTGCACGATGTGCTCGACCGGGCGCGCCGTTCGGCCCTGGTGGGGTTCGCGGCAAACATGACCATTCTGGAGGATTACGACCCGTCGCTGCCGCTGGCGGTGGGGGATCCTGACCAGCTTTTGCAGGTGATCCAGAACCTGTTGAAGAATGCGACGGAAGCCGCGGGTAAAGAGGGCGGCATAATTACGCTGCACAGTTATTATCAGCAGTCGCTGCGGGTTCGACGGGGCGATGGCGGAGGGCGGTCTTTGCCGCTGCAGATTGAAGTAATTGACAATGGTCCCGGCCTTCCGCCCGAAATTGCGGGCGATGTGTTCGACCCGTTCGTGTCGGGCCGGGAAAACGGTACCGGTCTTGGTCTCGCGCTCGCGGCCAAGATCATCTCAGACCATGACGGGTGGATCTCGGTGAGTTCGGTGCCGGGGAGGACGGTCTTTCGCATCTCATTGCCAAGGGCCGAAAAGGAAATGGAGGACGACTGATGGATGGCACGGTTCTCGTGGCCGATGACGACCGGACGATACGCACGGTCCTGACACAGGCGCTGACCCGGGCAGGGTGCCGGGTTCATGCGACAAGCTCGCTGACGACGCTGATGCGCTGGGTCGGCGAGGGCAAGGGCGATGCGGTGATCACCGATGTGATGATGCCAGATGGCAACGGGCTTGAGATGCTACCCAAGATCGGGGCGGACCGGCCCGGGCTGCCGGTGATCGTCATTTCGGCGCAGAACACGATCATGACTGCGATTCAGGCCGAGGAGGCGGCGGCCTTCGATTACCTGCCCAAGCCATTCGATCTGCCGGACTTGATGAAGCGGACGGCACGGGCGCTCGAGTCGCGCGGTACGCGCAGCACAAGCACGTCCAGCGGCGCGCAGGAGCGGCCGGACGAGTTGCCGCTGGTGGGGCGCACCACGGCGATGCAGGCGCTTTACCGGGTTGTGGCGCGGCTGATGAACACCGATCTGCCGGTGCTGATCACCGGCGAGTCGGGTACCGGCAAGACCCTGATCGCGCGGGCGATCCATGACTTTTCCGACCGCCGCACGCTGCCCTTCGTGACGGTGACGCCCGGCGATCTTGCAGATCTGGAAGGGCCGAGCCGGGTGATGGCGCGCGCCAAGGGCGGCACGATCGTGCTCGATGGGGTTGGCGATCTGGATATGGACGCCCAGGCGCGCGTGGTGCGGATGATGGACGCGCCCGGTGATCACGTACCACGCTTCATGGCGACAAGCCTGGGGCGGCTTGCCGACCGGCTCGAGGAGGGTCGGCTGCGCGAGGATCTGTATTACCGGCTGTCGGGGGCCGTGGTCGAGGTGCCGAGCTTGCGCGCCCGGGTCGATGACATTCCCCTTCTGGCCGAGCATTTCCTTGCGCGGGCCGAGCGCGACGGCCAGCCCGCACGCCGGTTGTCTGACGACGCGATGGAACTGATGCGCGCCTATAGCTGGCCCGGCAACGTGCGCCAGCTGGAGAATGCGGTGCAGCGGCTTGGCCTGACCGCACGGGCCGATCAGATCAGCCGCGCCGAGGTCGAGGCCGTACTGGGCAACCAGCCCGAGGCGGCGCCGGTGATGGGACGCGGCACCGGAGAGAATCTCTCCGACAGCATCGCGCGGCACCTGCGCCGGTATTTCGATCTGCATGGCAACGTATTGCCGCCGCCGGGCCTTTACGGGCGAATCCTCAAAGAGATGGAATTGCCGCTGATCGAGATCGCGCTGGATGCGACGGGCGGTAACCAGGCCAAATGCGCCGATTTGCTGGGAATCAACCGAAATACGCTGCGCAAGAAGATCACCGATCTGGATATTCGCGTGACACGCCGCCGCAAGTTGATGTAAAACTGCAACATCACTGTGGCCGATAGGGGGCAGCCCCGGCAGATTGAGCCACATCTGGGGTTGGCGCTGATTGGCGCCACAACCTGATGGGGGATATGCGTGACCGCGAAAGCACGCAGCTGGTCTTGGGAGCGTGTCAACCGCCTGCGGCGGCTTCAGAAGGTACGCAATGTAGCGACCTTCGGGTTGGTTCTCATGGGGCCGGTTCTGGCGGTTCTGACCTACGCCGTCATGGGTCCGCTCGATCAGGGCACGAGCTCGAATATCCTGCGCATCGTGCTGCTGGCGGATATGGTCTATATCATCGTGATCGCCGCGATGGTGCTGCAACGTGTGGCGCAGATGATTGCCGCACGTCGCCGCAAATCCGCCGGGTCGCGCCTGCACCTTCGTCTGACGGGTGTTTTCGCGGTGATGGCGCTGTTGCCGACGATCACCGTGGCGGTCTTTGCCACGCTGTCGGTCAACATGGGGCTCGAGGCGTGGTTTTCCGACCGGGTCGGACGGGTGGTGGACAGTTCGGTTGCCGCCGCGCAAGCCTACGAGGACGAGCACCGCCGAGACCTTGTGACGGATGCGCGGGCGCTGGCGTCGCTCATCAATGCCACAAAGCGCGCGGCGGTGTTTCTGGACGATGGGGACATTCGCCAGATCCTGTCGCGCGGTCAGCGCGAGATCCAGCGCGGGCTGCGTGAGGCCTTTGTCATAGACGGTACGGGCGATCTGCGCGCCCGGGGCGAGCGGTCCTATCTGTTCGATTACGAGAGGCCAAGCCGCGCCCAGATCGAAGAAGCTGCCGATACCGGGGTCGTGGTCATCCAGGATTGGGATAACAACGAATTCCGCGCTCTGATGCCGCTGGAGGAGATTCCCGACCGGTATCTTTATGTCAGTCGCAATGTCGACGGCGATATCCTCAACCTGCTGGACGAAACACAGGAAACCGCGCGGTTCTATCAACAGCGCGAGGATGAGCGCGACCGGGTTCTGTTCGAGTTCGGTGTGCTTTATCTGGGGTTCGCCGTCATTCTGATCCTCGCGGCGATCTGGCTGGGGATGTGGTTCGCGGAACGTCTGTCGAGGCCAGTGGGGCGTCTGACGAGTGCGGCACAGCGTGTTGGCGAGGGCGATCTTGACGTGCAGGTCCATGAAGAGGACGGCGGCGACGAAATCGGCATGCTGTCGAGCTATTTCAACCAGATGACACGCCAGCTCAAGCAGCAGCGCGAACGGCTTCTGGCCAACACGCAACAGATCGAGCGGCGGCGGCGGTTGTTCGATTCCGTACTGGGATCAGTGAGTTCCGGGGTGGTCGGGCTTGATACCAAGGGGCGGGTGACCTTCGTCAATCGCGCCGCCGAGCGGCTGCTTGACTGGCAGGAGGATCAGCAATCCGTCGCGTTGAGCGTGGCCGTCCCCGAGTTCGGCACCTTGTTCGAAAAGCTGCGGGCGTCGAGCTCGGGCTTTGTGCAGGAGGAAATCAAGGTCAGTCGCGGAGGAAGCATGGAAAGCTTGCTGGTGCGCATGTCGACGCGGCGCAACGAGGATGGCCGGCGCGAAGGATATGTGGTGGCCTTTGACGATGTGACCGACCTTGTTACCGCGCAGCGTATGGCCGCCTGGGGCGACGTGGCGCGGCGTATCGCGCATGAGATCAAAAACCCGCTTACGCCCATTCAGCTGTCGGCCGAGCGGATCAAGCGCAAGTTCTCGCGGCTTCTGGATGAGGAGCAGGCCGAAAGCCTGGAACAGCTGACCGACGTCGTCGTGCGCCAGACCAATGATCTGCGCCGGATCGTCGACGAGTTTTCCAAGTTCGCGCGCATGCCCGAGCCGCAGACTGAGACCGAAAGCCTGACGCGGCTGCTGCGCGAGGCGGTGCTTCTGCAGGAAGCTGGGCAGCCGGGCGTGCGGTTCGTGGTCGATCTGGCCGACGATCCGCTTTTGGCGGATGTGGATGCCACGATGCTGAGTCAGGCGCTGACAAACTTGATGAAGAACGCCGGAGAAGCCATTGAAAGTCTTTATGAAAAAGAGGCTCCAGACGCGCATGAGCCGGAGATCCGCGTTTCCAGCGTGGAAGAGGACGGTTTTGCGACCATTCGCATCGCCGACAACGGCATCGGCCTGCCCGAGGATCGATCGCGGCTGTTCGAGCCTTACGTGACGACGCGCGAAAAGGGCACCGGCCTTGGCCTGCCCATCGTGAAGAAGATCATCGAGGAACATGGTGGCACGCTGACATTGGAAGATGCGCCGCCCTTTGAAAACGGCGCGCATCGCGGCGCAATGGCGGTGCTTCGGCTTCCGCTTGCGGCCGCGGCGGCAGTGCCGGCAGACGAACGACAAGCGGTATGAGGATCATATGAGCGACATTCTGATTGTTGATGACGAACGCGATATCCGCGAACTGATTTCCGACATTCTGGAGGACGAGGGATTTACCACCCGTCTGGCCGGCAATTCCGATGAGGCGATGGCGCAGATCGAGGCGGAGCGCCCGGGCCTGCTTATTCTCGATATCTGGCTGAAGGACAGCAAGATGGACGGGATCGACATTCTGAAGGCAGTCAAGCGCGACTACCCCGAAGTGCCGGTGGTGATCATCTCGGGACACGGCAATATCGAGATCGCCGTCGCCGCGATCAAGCAGGGCGCCTATGACTTTATCGAAAAGCCGTTCAACATCGACCAACTGCTGGTCGTGATCCGGCGCGGCATGGAGACAAGCCGGCTTCGGCGCGAGAATATCGCCCTGAAGCAGCAGGGTACCGCGCCGTCGGAAATGCTGGGAGAAAGCCCCGCTTTCCGCACGTTGCTGGGCCAACTCGACAAGGTCACGAAGTCGAACGGTCGGGTGATGCTGTCCGGTCCTCCGGGCGCGGGCAAGGAACTGGCGGCGCGTTATATCCACGCCAATTCGGCGCGCGCGAGCGGTCCGTTCGTCTGTGTCGGCTGCGCCTCGATCGAGCCCGACCGGATGGAGGAGGTTCTGTTCGGGCGCGAGGGCGAAGAGGCGGGCGTGGTGCCCGGTTTGCTGGAAGAGGCCAATGGTGGCGTAATCTATTTCGACGAAGTGGCGGATATGCCGCTTGGCACCCAGTCCAAGATCCTGCGGGTGCTGGTCGATCAGACCTTCCTTCGGGTGGGCGGCAGCGACAAGGTGCAAGTCGATCTGCGGGTGATCTCGTCGACAAGCCGCGATCTGGAAACCGAAATCGCCGCCGAAAGGTTTCGCCGCGAGCTTTATCATCGACTGAATGTCGTGCCGATCAAGGTGCCGAGCCTTGAGGACCGGCGCGAGGATATCCCGGCGCTGGCCGAGCATTTCATCGCCGCGCTCAATCGCGATCAGGGCTTGCCATTGCGCCACCTCGGTGAGGAGGCCGGAGCCCTGCTGCAGACGATGCGCTGGCCCGGCAACGTGCGCCAGCTGCGCAACGTGATCGAGCGGGTCCTGATCCTGGGCGAGGGCACGGGCGAGATCACTGCCCGCGAAATGCCGGGTGAGACCGCCGCGCCCGCCGAGGAAGGGCGCGTGGTGCTGTCGGGCACGGTGGCCACGATGCCCCTGCGCGAGGCTCGCGAGGCCTTCGAACGTGAGTACCTGATGACGCAGATCAACCGCTTTGGCGGCAATATCAGCCGTACGGCGGAATTCGTGGGCATGGAGCGCAGCGCGTTGCACCGAAAGCTCAAAAGCCTCGGCGTGGTGACCGGCGCAAAGGGCGCATCGGGCGAAACAACGGACCAGAGCGCCTCCGTGACGGGGTGATCCAAAGGCGTCGCTTCGCCCACAGGTTTCTTGGGCGGACGTCGTCCGCGCGATGCCTCAGGGCGTGACGATCTTGTAGCGACCGGTATTGAGACGGATGATACAGGAGCGCGCGGTCAGCGCCGGCTGCACCTGCGTGGCGGTGAGCCGCGTTGCCTCGATTACAGCGGGTGCGCAGGGCTTCAGACGGATGCGGGCATATCCCTTTTCGGCCATGCAGAGCTTGGCGGTCTCGGCGCGCAGGCCCTCATTCGCGTCGTATGTTTCCCAGCGCCCGGGAGAAATCAGGATCGGCGTCGTGCGGCAGACACCGGCGGCATTGCAGGTGGTTGGATAGCTGTAGGTCGGCGGGATGTAGCGCGTACGCCGGGCCTCGGGGACCTCGCGCAGCGCTGCGACCCGGCAGCGTGTTTCGGCCGCGTCTATCTGCGCTACCGCCGCACCCTCGCGGTAATACAAGGGAACCGGAAGGCAGCCCGACAGCAGGGCACAGGCCGCAAGGATAAGGAGGACGCGCGAGACGGGCATGTAGGCAGTCTAGCGCGTCGCCGCGGGCGGGACAAAGGAATTGACCGGCGCGCGGGCTTCTGTCATGCCACGCTTTCGGGACGCATAAAGAGGCTGAACCCATGAAGGTGATCATCTGCGGGGCCGGTCAGGTGGGCTGGCAGATCGCGCGGCATCTTTCCGGAGAGCGCAACGACGTCACCGTGGTGGACAATAATCCGGATCTTGTGCGGCGCGCGACCGAGACGCTCGACGTGCAGGGGATCACCGGATTTGCCAGCTATCCCGACGTTCTGGACAATGCCGGCGCGCGCGACGCCGACATGATCATTGCCGCCACATACTCGGATGAGGTCAACATGGTGACCTGCCAGGTGGCGCATTCGGTTTTCGCCATAAGCCGCAAGATCGCGCGGCTGCGCTCGCAAAGCTATCTCGATGCGATCTATTCGGATCTTTACCGGCGTGACCATATGCCGATCGACGTGGTGATCAGCCCCGAACGCGAGGTCGCCGAGGCCGCGCTGCAACGGCTGGCGGCACCGGCGGCATTCGATACGGAAACCTTCATGGACGGCAAAGCGCAGCTTCTTGGTCTGCGGGTCGAGGAGGATTGCCCGATCGTCAACACGCCCTTGCGGCAATTGACCGATCTCTTTTCCACCCTGCGCGCTGTGGTCGTCGGCGTGCGGCGCGATGGGCGGCTTTTCGCGCCGGAGTCGGGTGACCAGCTTTTCGCGGGCGACGAGGCTTATGTCTTCGCGCCGACCGAGGACATCCCGCGCACGGTCGAGGTTTTCGGCAAGGAGCAGCGCAAGCAGGAGCGGCTTGTGATCATCGGCGGGGGAAATATTGGCCTCGCGGTGGCGCGCGCGCTGGAAGAGCGCGGCAAGCGCACCCGCACCAAGGTCATCGAGCGTGAGCGGCGTTGCGCGGAGCGCGCCGCCGACGTGCTGGAACGCACGATCGTGCTTAACGGCGACGGGCTGGACAGCCGGCTTCTGGACGAGGCGGGGATCAGCCGCGCCGATGCGGTGCTGGCGGTGACCGATGACGACAAGACCAACATGCTGGCGGCGGTTCGGGCCAAGGCAGCGGGCTGTCCCTATGCCATTGCTCTGATCAACGATCCCACGCTTTTGCCGCTGATGGATCCGCTTGGAATCGACGCGTATATCAACCCGCGGGCCACCACCGTCAGTTCGATTCTGCGCCATATCCGCAGCGGACGCGTGCGGTCGGTCTATTCGCTGGGCGATGCGGAAGCGGAGGTGATCGAGGCCGAGGTGATGTCGACCTCGTCCATCGCGGGCACAGCCATCCGCGACATCGACTTTCCCGAAGGCGTGCTTGTGGGCGGCGTGCTCAAGGACGGTGTGATCAAGAAGCCCAGCGGCAGTCTGCGGATCGAGGCCGGCGACGTGGTGGTTCTGTTCTCGCTAGCCGATGACGTATCGGCGGTCGAGCAGTTGCTGCAGGTCTCGATCGATTTCTTCTGATGCGCGAGGGCGGAGCATGACCGCGCGGCTTCAAGAGCTGCCTTTGATCCTGCTGTTGACGGGTCTTGCTGCGCTGGCGATGCTCGTGCCCGCACTGCATGCGCTTTACCAGCAGGATCACAGCGTTGCGCAAGCCTTTTTTTACGCAGCTCTTCTCGGCCTTGCGGGGGTGGCCATCGTCGGGCTTGCCATGACCGGACGCCCGCCCAGAGACCGGACCGATCTGGAAAACCTCGCCTCGCTCTTTCTCGCCTACACGGCGCTGCCGCTGTACCTCGCGCTGCCCTTCTACGAGGGTTTGGAGACGACGCGGTATCTCAATGCCTATGTCGAGATGGTCTCGAGCCTGACGACGACCGGTGCCACGCTTTTCGAGGACGCGCGCCGGCTCGTCGACAGCCTGCATCTTTGGCGCGGGCTTGTCGGGTGGCTGGGCGGTCTTTTGATCTGGGTGATGGCCTCGGCGGTGCTTGCGCCGCTCAATCTGGGGGGCTTCGAGGTGACGGTGTCGGCCGAACCGGGGCAGGGCGCGCCGGATGCGCGGTTCGACCGGTTCGAGAGAGCCAGTTCGGGACGTCGGTTGGCACAGGCCACGTGGGAGCTGGCCCCGATCTATGCCGGGTTGAGCGGCATGCTCTGGGTGATGCTTCTGATCGGAGGAGATCGGCCATTGGTGGCCGCGATCCATGCGATGTCGACGATGGCCACGAGCGGCATTTCGCCGGTGGGTGGCGTCGAGAACGCCGGATCGGGCTTTGGCGGCGAGGCGGTGATCTTTCTTTTCATGCTGTTCGCGCTGTCGCGCCTGACATTTTCCACCGACACGGTGTCGAGCCGTCAGACAGGGCTTTTGCAGGATCCGGAATTCCGTATCGGTATCGCCCTCGTAATCGGCGTACCCCTATTGCTCTTCTCCCGTCACTGGCTGGCCACGTTCGAGGATGGCGGGGCAGGAGAGGTGGAAAACCTGCAGCTCGCGCTGGGGGCGCTTTGGGGCTCTGTTTTCACGGTTTTGTCTTTCCTGTCCACGAGCGGATTCGAAAGTGCAGCGTGGGAGGATGCGCGGGTCTGGTCAGGGCTTGAGACACCCGGCCTGTTGCTGTTGGGCCTTGCGATGCTGGGCGGCGGAGTGGCCACGACGGCGGGCGGGGTAAAGCTTTTGCGGGTTTACGCGCTTTATCTCAACGGCCAGCGCGAAATGGAGCGCCTGGTGCACCCTTCGTCGGTGGGCCGCGCCGGCGCGACAAGCCGACGGATCCGGCGGCAAGGCGCATTCATCGCCTGGATCTTTTTCATGCTGTTCGCGCTGTCGCTGGCCCTGATCACGGTGGTCATGGCCGCCTTTGGCGCGGAATTCCAGGACGCGCTTGTGCTGACTATCGCGGCGCTGTCTACCGCCGGGCCGCTGACGCAGATCGCCGCCGACGCGCCCATCGCGCTTCTGGAGCTGAGTGCCGGCGCAAAGCTTGTGTTCGCGGGCGCCATGGTGGTCGGCAGGTTGGAGACGCTGGCAATCATCGCCCTCTTGAACCCCGGGCTCTGGCGCAGCTGACAAAGCCGCATATCGGGCGCCCTCAAGGATTTGATTTTTGGGCTGGAAACTCCGATGCGCGCGCTTCATACTCCGCCCGAGGGAGAGGTGGCGCCGGTTCGCGGCGCGCGTAAGAACAAAGGCTTTGATTGACTATGGCGACAGACAGACAGAATCTGCAGGACGCATTTCTTAACCAGGTTCGTAAGACCAAAATTCCCGTTACCGTCTTTTTGATCAATGGTGTGAAACTTCAGGGCGTGATCACCTGGTTCGACAATTTCTGCATTCTGTTGCGCCGGGACGGGCAGTCGCAGCTTGTCTACAAGCACGCGGTGTCGACCATCATGCCGTCACAGCCTGTCAATCTGTATGACGGTGACGACGCGTCTTGACGCAGACCAAGGCTGACGACACCCGCGCCTGGGTTCTGCATCCCGACATCCCCAGCAAGGATCAGCTGCGCGCACCGGAGCATGCGCTGGAAGAGGCCGTGGCGCTGGCCCATGCGCTGCCCGGGCTCGATGTGGTCGGCGGCACGGTGGTTCGGCTGGCAAAGCCGCATCCGGGGATGCTGTTCGGGAAAGGTAAGGTCGAAGAGCTGCGCGCGCTGGTCGAGGCACAGGAGCTGGAGCTTTTGTTGATCGACGGGCCTGTCACGCCGGTGCAGCAGCGCAATCTTGAAAAGGCGCTGAAGGTCAAGCTGCTGGACCGTACCGGGCTGATCCTCGAGATTTTCTCGGATCGTGCGGCCACGCGGGAAGGTGTATTGCAGGTGGAAATGGCGGCGCTCAGCTATCAACGGACACGGCTGGTGCGGGCCTGGACCCACCTTGAACGCCAGCGTGGCGGTCTGGGGTTCGTTGGTGGCCCGGGCGAGACGCAAATCGAAGCGGACCGGCGTGCCATCGACGAACAGCTTGTGCGGCTGCGCCGGCAGCTTGAAAAGGTTGCCAAGACGCGCGGCCTGCATCGCGAGGCGCGCGCCAAGGTGCCATTTCCGATCGTGGCGCTTGTCGGTTACACAAATGCGGGCAAATCCACGCTGTTCAATCGGTTGACCGGGGCCGAGGTCATGGCCAAGGACATGTTGTTCGCCACGCTTGATCCCACGATGCGCAAGATCCCGCTGCCGGGCGGTGGGCCGGAGGTGATCCTGTCTGACACGGTGGGATTCATCAGTGACCTGCCGACCGAGTTGGTCGCGGCATTCCGGGCGACGCTGGAAGAGGTTCTGGCGGCTGATCTGATTTGCCACGTGCGAGATATCTCTCATCCCGAGACAGAAGAGCAGGCGCAGGATGTGCGCGCCATCCTCGAGAGTCTCGGCGTCACAGAGACGGTGCCGCAGATCGAGGTCTGGAACAAGATTGATCGCCTGCCGCCGGACTCGCGGTTGGAGGCGGAGAATCGCGCTGCGCGCAGGGACGATGTGCAACTTCTTTCGGCGATGACCGGCGAGGGCATGCAGGCGCTGAGCGACGCCATCGTTGCCCGACTGGCTGGCACGACGCATGTCGAGCGGATCACGCTTGGCTTTGACGAGGGCCGCAAGCGCGCGTGGCTTTTCGAGAAGGGGCTTGTCGAGAATGAGGCGCAGGACGAGGACGGTCATCATCTGACCGTTCGGTGGAACGCGACGCAAAAGGCGCAGTTCGACGGGCTTTAGCCCTTGGCTTTCTCCTGAAGCGCGCGCTCGGTGGTCCAGACGCTGTCGGCGCCGCCCCAATGGCCGCTTTTGATCTCGTGCACGCGGACAGAAGTCAGCTCTTGCATGCGCTGACCGGCGACTTTGCCGAAGGCTTTCGCGGTCTCCTGAATGAGCTGCGCCTTTTCCTCGTCGGAAAACACGCCTTCCATGACCTGGATGTCGATCAGTGGCATAGGCTCAGGTGACCTGTCCGGCGACCCTGTCCAGCGTCGCCTTCAATTCGCCCTGTTCCATGTTGTCGAAGGGCAGGTCCAGAAGCGCCTCGACCCGGCGGTTGAGCAGGTCGTAGGCGGCGCGCACGGCTTTTTCTTGTTCGGCTTCGGAGGCCTTGGATGGGTCAGGTACCGGCCAGTGAGCCACCACCGGATTACCCGGCCATTCTGGCTGCGCGGCTTCGGCTGCGGCGTCGCAGACGGTGATGACGATATCCATCATCGGGGCTTCGTCCCCGGCGAAGATGTCCCAGCTCTGCGGCTCAAGCGGCAGAATGTCGTATTCCTTTTCCTCAAGGATCTTGAGCGCGTGAGGATTGACCTTTTCGACGGGGGACTGACCCGCGGAAAAGGCGCGGATGCCCTGCATCATGCCCTCTTCGTTGAGGATCGTTTCAAGAAGGATCGAGCGGGCCGAATTACCGGTACCGAGACAAAGAATATTCATGCCTCAAGGCGTAGCCGAGGCGTGCAAATCTTTCAAGACCGTTGCGGGCCGTAGCCCGGTGTGCCGGATCAGAACCAGCTTTGGATGCCGCGCGATGCGCCGGAGATATCCTGACCGATGCCATCCACGGTGGCGCAGCCCGCAAGGGCCGCGATCAGCGCGACAAGGGCAATCTTCTTCATTTGAACCTGCCTTCGATCTTTTGGTTTCCGCACTTTTGGCGGTGTTTTACTCTGCCTCTGACCACCAGACCTCGGGGAGAAACCAAATTCCGTCCCCGTAGATCGGAAGCCGGTCAGAAGGATAGGCCAGCTCGGACAGATGGGCAATGCGGCCGATGGCGTATTGATGAATCGGGATGACATAGCGACCTGAAATCAACACCCGGTCCAGTGCGCGCACCGCGGCGGTGAAATCCTCGCGGCTTTCCGCGGAGAGCATTTCCGCAATCATCGCCTCTGCCGCCTCAGACCGCATGCCCATCAGGTTGCGGCTTCCGGGTTGGTCGGCGAAGGCCGCGCCCCAGTAGTAGGACTGTTCATTGCCGGGGCTGAGAGAGAATGCCCGGCGGAAGAAGGTCATGTCGAAATCGAAATTCCGCTCGCGTTCGGCGTATTGCGCGCTGTCGGCGGTTTCCACCGAGAGGGCGATGCCCAGCCTTTCGAGGGCCTGAGCATAAATCTGCATGTAAGCCTGCGCCTGCTGGACCAGACCATCCTGGCGCAGCAGGACGGTCAACTCGAAAGGCTGACCGTCGGCATTTTGGAGCACTCCGTCTACAACTTGCCAGCCGGCTTCGTTGAGAAGGGACATAGCCAGCCGGATATTGCCCCGGTTCCGCTTGGTGCCGTCGCTTCGGGGGAGGGCATAGCCGTCCAGGGCGCCGGGTAAGAGTTCATCAGCGAAAGGTTCCAGAAGGGCACGCACGCGGCCCGTGGCCGGACCATCGCGCATGCCGAGTTCGGAGCCGGAAAAATACGAGGTGATGCGCGGCTGACGACCGCCGGTGAGCGTGTCGTTGATGAACTCGAAATTGAACGCGTGGAGGAGTGCGTCGCGCACGCGCCAGTCATCGAGCGGCGCGCGGCGGGTATTGAACACGAAACCGGTCATGCCCGACGGTTTGGAATGCGGGATCTCCGACAGCGTGATCTCGCCGGCCTGTACGGCTGGGAAATCGTACTGGGTGGCCCATCTCTCGGCGTTGAGTTCGCGCACGTAAGACAGGGCCTTGGCCTTGAACGCCTCTTTCAGGACCGTGTCGTCCCCATAGAACTCAATACGGATCTCGTCGAAATTATGCGTGCCGCGCCGAAAGGGCAGGGCCGCGCCCCAGTATTCAGGATTGCGTTTGAGCGTGACGTGACGCCCAACCTCGTAATCCGACACCACGTAGGGACCGGATCCGATGGGAATGTCCTCGATCGGCGCGTCCGCGAAATTCTTGCCCTCCCACTGGGCCTTTTTCAGGATTGGTCGCATCCCGGCGATCAGGGCCAGTTCGCGGTCGACGGTGTTGAAGGTCAGGCGCACCGAGCGCGGGCCCGTGGCCTCAATCCGGTCGACCTTTTGCCAGAAGCCGCGATATCGCCCGTGGCCTTGTGTGCCGATGGTCTCGTAGGACCAGATCACGTCTTCGAGGGTGACCGGGCTGCCATCGGAGAATCGGGCTTCGGGGCGAAGGGTGAATTCGACCCATTCGCGCTCGGGCCCGGTCTCGACCGATTCGGCCAGAAGGCCGTAAAGCGTGAAGGGTTCGTCATAAGAGCGGCCCATCAACGCCTCGTGAGTGAGGTGGCGCAATTGCCAGGGTACCTCGCCTTTCTGGATGAAGGCGTTGAGGCTGTCGAAGCCGCCAACATTGCCCGTGACCACGCGCCCGCCCTTGGGTGCATTGGGGTTGGCATAGGGCAGTGACACAAAATCAGGTGGCAGGGCGGGGTCGCCATACATAGCTATGGCGTGGCTTGGTTCGGCGCTTGCGCCAGACCCCAGCCAGAGCGTCGCGGATACCGCCGCCGCGCGAAGCACGGAGGAGAAAAAAACTGGTGTCATATGGGCAACAATCCTGCTCGGCCCTTGTTTGTCTGGGGGTGAAGGTAAAGACGGATTCTCGTCTTTTCAAACTTTTAACTTGGAAGGGAGCCGGGAATTGCTTATAAAGAGGTTACTGCTCGATAGGTTTCTTGCCTGTATGAAACCTGCCTCAATAACTTAACGCCGGCCTTGTGCCGGCGTTTTTTTTATCCGGATCGGCCTTCTGTGCAAGGGCATTCACGGCGCGGTGAAACGCGCGCGCCCGGCCCTTCGATCCGCGTCTCGCACGGCTGCGAATCTGACCGTGGCGTGCGAAGAGCATTTATCTTGTTCGCGCCGCATGGCAGCATCGGTCTCATGCAACTTTAGGAGTGTGAGATGTCCGTGAAGGGAAAAACCGCCGTCGTGACCGGATCGACCTCGGGAATCGGGCTGGGAATCGCCCGGTCTCTTGCTGAGGCTGGGGCCAATATCGTGCTGAACGGGCGCAAAGCCACGGACGAGGCGCGCGCCCATCGTGCCGAGATCGCGGAAACCTTCGGGGTTGAGGTCAAGCTGGTGGCGGCCGATCTGTCGGATCCGGACGCCTGTCACGCGCTGATCAAAGAGGCTGGCGCCTGCGATATCCTCGTCAACAACGCCGGCATTCAGCACGTTGCCGCCATTCCGGATTTCCCGCGCGAGAAATGGGACCAGATCCTCGCCGTCAACCTGAGTTCCGCCTTTCATACCACGGCCGCCGCGCTGCCGTTGATGCGGGCGGCGGGCTGGGGCCGGGTCGTCAATATCGCCAGCGCGCACGGTCTGACCGCAAGCCCGTTCAAATCGGCCTATGTCGCCGCAAAACATGGTCTGGTCGGGCTGAGCAAGGTCACCGCGCTCGAGACGGCGGAAGAGCCGATCACCTGCAATGCGGTCTGTCCGGGCTATGTCATGACCCCGCTGGTCGAATCGCAGATCCCCGATACGATGGAAAAATATGGCATGGACCGCGATGAGGTGATCAGCGAGGTCATCCTAGACCGCCAGCCCTCGAAGGAAATGGCAACGGTGGAGCAGCTGGGCGGTACGGTCGTGTTCCTGTGTTCCCCGGCGGCGGATCAGATCACGGGCACGACGATCAGCGTCGACGGCGGATGGACGGCGCTGTGACGGGAAGCGGATCGGATTTGGTGATCCGCCGGCGGTGAGGACAAGACCGGATCGCCGATGACGATCCGACCGGGAGGGAAGGGCGCTGCCCATTGCGTACCCCGGAGTATCTGCGCCAAGAGAAAGAGGTCGGAATGGCTGGCACAAAACGGATAAATCTGGGCCTTCAGGGCGGCGGGGCGCATGGCGCTTTCACCTGGGGGGTTCTGGACCGAATGCTCGACGAGGAGTCGCTGGAGATCGCTGGCATTTCGGGCACGTCGGCCGGCGCGTTGAACGGCGCAGCGTTCAAATCAGGCTGGCTGGCGGGTGGCCGCGAGGGCGCAAGGGAGAACCTCGACTGGCTTTGGGCGCAGATGGGCGCGTTGGGAGATATGCGCATGCCTGTCTGGATGACCGGTGCGCTGCCCGGCGTGGGCGCGGTCAGCGACGCGATTGAACTCTCGCCGCCTTACATGATGGCGGACGCCATGAGCCGGGTGGTTTCGCCCTATGCCTACGGCCCTTTCTACAGCAATCCGCTGAGCCGGATCGTCGAGCAATTCGCCTATGACCGGGTCTGCAATACGGCCGGTCCGAAGTTCTTCGTGGGCGCCACGAATGTGCATGACGGAAAGATCCGGATTTTCGCCGGCGACGAGATCAGTACCGACAGCCTTCTGGCCTCGGCCTGCCTGCCGACCCTCTTTCAAGCCGTCGAGATCGGAGAGGCGCATTATTGGGATGGCGGATATGCCGGTAACCCGGCGCTTTTCCCGCTTTTCGATCGCGATCTGCCGCCGGACATCGTGGTCGTCAACATCAATCCGCTGCACCGTCCCGACGTTCCCACAAGTGCGCAGGATATCCAGAACCGGATCAACGAAATCAGTTTCAACGCGTCGCTCTTGCGAGAGTTGCGCGCGATCCGGTTTGCTCAGGAACTGCTGGAGAGCGGCGCCGTTGCGGAAGATCGTCTCAAGCGGGTTTTCGTGCACATGATCGCCGATGACGCGCTTATGCGCGAATTGTCTGTGGCCACGAAACTGGTGCCGACGCCCTATGTGCTGAGCCAGTTGAAGGCGGCCGGTCGGCAGGCGGCGGATCGGTTTCTGGAGGCGCATTGGGACGACCTGAACAGCTGTGGGACAGTCGATCTCGAACGCACCTATGGGTGATCGGCGCGGCTATCACACCTCTCTTGGGGGCATGCCCGGATAGACCAGACCGGCGGAAATCACGAGCTTGGCGGCCTCTTCGATCGACATGTCGAGTTCGATCACGTCCTCCTTAGGAAAGAAGAGCAGGAAGCCAGAGGTCGGGTTCGGCGTGGTCGGCACGAAGATCGAAAGAAGCTCGTCACTGACCTGCGCTTTTTCAAGCACTTCACCACGGGCGTTGGTGGAGATGAACCCGATCGCCCAGATGCCTTTGCGCGGATACTCGATCAGGCAGGCCTTTTCGAAGCTACGCTCGGATTGCGCGAAGACCGTTTCGGCGATCTGTTTCACGCCGGAATAGATCGACCGGACGACCGGCATACGATCGACCAGGGATTCGGCGAAACGGATCAGGGATTTGCCGATAAGGCCCTTGGCGATCCAGCCCACGAAGAGCGTGAACAACAAAAAGACAATGACGCCGACACCGCGGATGTTGATGTTGATCCAGCCCTCGTCGGCAGGGCTGTCATAGCCGAGAATCCAGCGGTTGATGACCTGTTCGGGCTGATAGGTGTCTGGCACGAAGGGCAGCACGAACCCATCCACCCATCCGATCAGTGACCAGATCAGCCAGACGGTCAGGCCGACGGGCGCGATCACGATGATACCTGTCAGGAAGCTCGTGCGCAGACCCGCGAAACGGCCGGGGCGCTTGGGGTGAGGCGGCTCTTCGTCGAAAGGCGTGTTCATTAGGGTCTGCTTTTGCGGTCTGCAGGGTATCTAAGCGCATTGACGAGCGTCCACAATCCCGAACCGCCCCTGCGCAAGCGCTTAGCGCAAGCCCGCAAGAGAAGTGGCTATTTTCGCGGCAAGCCGGGCGTTGTGCACCACCAGAGCGATATTGGCCGAAAGCGAGCGCCCTTCGGTCAAATCGAAGAGGCGTGACAGAAGAAAGGGCGTCAGCGCCTTGCCGTAAATGCCGGCTGTCTCGGCCTCGGCGGTTGCTTGGGCAATGAGCGGCGCGAGCGTATGGTGCGGGATCTCGTCACCATTAGGGATCGGGTTGGCGACAAGCTGACCGCCCGGCAGGCCAAGCGCGGTCCGCAGGCGGTGCGCGCGCGCAATGTCGGCCGGATCGTCAAGGCGCAGCGGCGCTTTGAGGTCGGACGTGGCAGACCAGAAGGCGGGTAGACTGTCCTGCCCGAAGGCGATGACGGGCACGCCGAGCGTTTCCAGCACTTCGAGCGTCTTTGGTAGATCGAGTATAGCTTTGGGCCCGGCGCATACGACTGTTACGGGCGTTTGTGCCAGCTCATGTAAATCGGCGGAAATGTCAAAGCTGTGCTCGGCCCCGTGATGCACGCCGCCGATGCCGCCGGTGGCGAAGACCTCGATCCCGGCAAGGCGGGCCCCGATCATCGTCGCGGCCACTGTCGTCGACCCGGTGCCACGCTGCGCCAGGCAAACGGCGAGATCGGCGCGGCTGAGCTTGGCGACGTCTTTTCTGCGCGCAAGGGTTTCGAGCAAATCCGGAACAAGCCCCACATGCAAAACGCCGTCCAGCACGGCGATGGTTGCCGGAACCGCGCCGCCCTCGCGTACTGTCGCCTCTACCGTTCGGGTGGTGTCAAGATTCTGTGGAAACGGCATGCCGTGGGTGAGGATCGTACTTTCCAGTGCGACCAGCGGCGCGCCGGCGTCCCGTGCGGCATCAACTTCGGGCGAAAGCCTCAGGGGCAGGGCAGGGGTCATGGGCCGCCTCAATCGCGTTTGACCGCATAGCGGTCCGGCTCGGCGAATACGTCGAGGATTTGCGTGCCTGCCGGGATTTCCGCGCCGTGCACCGTGCCTGCGGGAATGAAATAATCCTCGCCAGGGCCGTAGGTCTTCGTTGTCCCGTCCATGGTCAGGTGCAGCTTGCCACGAATGACGGTGCCCCACTGATCGCCATGCTGGTGCGGGGAAAGCGTTGTGTTCTGGTGGATATCGAAGAAAACGGCCAGACCCTCGGGCGAGGCGATCGCGCGGGTGGTGACGACATCCGGGGCGAAGGGCACGTCAATCTCTGGCAATTCGCTGAAGAACGGGGGGAAAGGCATCTGTGCGCTCCGTCTGGATGGTGGGGAGTTCACCTGCAGCCTAGGCGCGGTCCGGGAGCGTGGCAACGGGTGCGCGATCTCCGCACGGGCTTTACGGCTGGAACGGCCTTGCGTAAGCCGGACCAGAATACAAAAGATAGCCGAGCCTTTGTGATGCCATGTTGACCCGTCGTGCCCTTGTCGTGCTGCTTGTGGTGGGTCTTGCCGCAATCGCGGCCAACATGCCGCGCGCGTGGATCTTTGGCCAATCCATAGAAGAAAGGACGTCTGAGGTCCTGTCAGACTTTATCAATCTCGGGTCGGACCCTCCGGAAAGTCCGATCAAGGCCGACTGGCTGGTGCGCAATGAGCGGCTCAGGCTTTTGCGTCAAGAACGACTGGAACATATCCCTCCGGCGCTGCTCTCCGTACATGCAGACGCCGAAGGTATGACACCCGAAGCCTTTCGCGGACGACTGATTGATCCGCAACGCGACGATCCGTTCGAGACCACGACCGCGCCGCTTCAGTTGCCGAAGGGCGCGCCGCATGGTCAGGTGGCGGGGTTCTTCTGGGCGCATGTGAAATCAGGAACGGAAACATCGAATGGCGATGACGCCGCGTGCGAAAACTGGCTTGTCGTCTGGGACATGGAGCACTGGTTTTACGCGCCGGTCGGAACGTCTGCGTTCAACGGTTTGCTGGCGACAGCCTTGCCAGAGCTTGCCGACGTGCCGCTTGCTTTGAAAGAAGGATGTGAATCCGATGCGTAGGGTCATCCTTTCGATGCTGTTTTGCCTGTGCGGTCCAGTGCCGGCGGTCGCGCAGGATTGCGATGATATTGCGCACTTCGTCCGCGACCCTGCGCAGTTTGATCTCGCGGCGTGCGAAGACGATGTGTGCATGTGGCGATTCGGATATCGGGACCAGGCCGCGCACGACCGGTTCGAACGTCTTGGGGCGCTGTTGGAGCTCTGCCTCGGGCGTGAGCTTGCTCTCGATGACAGTGTTAACCATCCCGACAGCTACCAACTGCGCCGTTTCCAAATCGACGATGCCACGGTATTCCTGTCGATCAAGGACAAGGCAAGCTTGCGCCAAACACTGGTTTTTCTGCGTAAAGGTTCCTGACCCGAATATCCGCTTGGGCACCGTGACCTGGTTCGGCAAACGTGCCGGAGAAAGACTCTTGCCTGTACCGAGTGGGGCGGGTATACGCGCGCCATTCAATCCCGCAGGTACGGGCGGGCTGATCGGGGGAGACATCCCCGGCGGTCCACCGGTTGAAGCGACGCTTCTCACCCCGTGCCGAGGCTAAACCGGAAAGGAAACGACTTATGGCTCTTCCCGAGTTCTCTTTGCGTCAGCTGCTTGAAGCCGGCGTTCACTTTGGCCACCAGACGCAACGCTGGAACCCCCGCATGGGCGAGTTCATCTATGGCGCGCGCAATGGCATTCACATTCTCGACCTGACCCAGACCGTGCCGATGCTCGACGCCGCGCTCAACGCCGTGCGCGAGGTGGTTGCCAAAGGTGGCCGCGTGCTCTTCGTCGGCACCAAGCGTCAGGCCAGCGCGCCCATTGCCGAGGCCGCCGAGAAATGTGCGCAGTACTACATGAACCATCGTTGGCTGGGCGGTACGCTGACAAACTGGCAAACGGTGAGCCAGTCGATCAAGCGTCTCAACGAGATCGACGAGATCATGGAGGCCGGCGCCGGTGGCCTGACCAAGAAAGAGCGCCTTGGGCTTGAGCGTGATCAGGCCAAGCTGCAGGCTTCACTGGGCGGTATCCGCCAGATGGGCGGAGTGCCGGACATGCTTTTCGTGATCGACGTCAAGAAAGAGGCGCTGGCCGTTGCCGAGGCCAACAAGCTGGGCATCCCGGTCGTCGCGGTGGTTGACACCAACTGCTCGCCCGACGGGATCGACTACATCATTCCGGGTAATGACGACGCGGCCCGCGCCATCGCGCTTTACTGCGATCTGGTAAGCCGTTCGGCGCTCGACGGTATGTCGGCACAGATGGACGCCGCAGGTGTCGATGTGGGTGAAATGGTTGACGCCCCGGTCGAAGAGGCCGCGGCAGAGGCCCCCGCGGAGGCCCCGGCCGAAAGCTGATCCGCGCTGCGGACGTGTCATGAAACTGAGCCGGGCGCGGCCTATGCCGCGCCTGAACCGGACCAAAGATATCAGGAGAGCCAAGATGGCGATCACCGCTGCACAAGTGAAAGAACTGCGCGACAAGACCGGCGCAGGGATGATGGACGCCAAGAAGGCGCTGACGGAAACCGAAGGCGACATGGAGGCGGCCGTTGACTGGCTGCGCACCAAGGGTCTGGCCAAAGCCGCCAAGAAGTCGGGCCGCACCGCGGCCGAGGGCCTTGTTGCCGTCAGCGTGACCGGGGGCACTGGCGTTGCGGTCGAGGTCAATTCCGAAACCGATTTCGTTGCCAAGAACGCTGATTTCCAGAAGATGGTGGCGGGCATCGCCGCTGCCGCAATCGGCGCGGCCAATATCGACGCGCTGAAAGACGCCGATCTTGGCGGCAAGAGCGTGGCCGACACCATCACCGACAAGATCGCCACGATCGGCGAGAACATGGGCCTGCGCCGCATGGAAAAGATCGAGGGCGACACGGTGGTCAGCTACATCCACAATGCAGCCGGCGACGGCATGGGCAAGATCGGTGTGCTGGTCGCGATGACCGGCGGCGACGAGGCGTTTGGCCGTCAGGTGGCCATGCACATCGCTGCTACGAACCCTGCCGCGCTCAACGAGGCGTCGCTGGATCCCTCCGTGATCGAAAAAGAGCGTCAGGTGCAAATCGACATCGCCCGTGAGAGTGGTAAGCCCGAGCAGGTGATCGAGAAGATGATCGAGGGGCGCATGAAAAAGTTCATGTCGGAGATCACGCTTGTGAACCAGGCGTTCGTGATCAACCCCGATCAGACCGTCGGGGCCGCCGCTGCCGAGAAGGGCGCCGAGATCACCGGGTTCATCCGCATGGAAGTGGGTGAGGGGATTGAAAAGAAAGAAGAGAACTTCGCCGAGGAAGTCGCCAAGGCCGCACAAGGCTGACGCAATCAGACGCCCGATTCCGGGCCCGTCAAAAGAAACGCCCTGGCCGTTGGCTGGGGCGTTTTTCTCTTGGCAAAAAGGAAAAACGGTGCCGCCCGGGCGGACGACACCGTCATTTCCTGGGATCGCCCGACATGGGGATGAGACGGCGATCAGGAAGCGTTGACCGATAGCCCGAAGAATAGGACCATCGGCCAACATCCGGTAGGACCGGCAGACCGGGTCACCCTATAATCGCAGGGATTTCCGACCTGGATTGTTCCAAGGCTCTAAAAGCCACCACTCACGGAACACGAGCATATTGCGACTTTACGTCGCGTAATGGAAGTATGGGATTCCTTACCAAATGGTAAATCCCGGAAATCCCTGTGAAATCAGGTATCCAGAACGAACATTTGATTTTGGAACGCGGCCTTGAGAACCGCCTGGGCGGTGGTTTCGACGCTCAGGGCCTCGCGGGCCAGTCGCAAATGCTTTTCCACGGTTGCAGGCGTCAGTTCGAGCAGCATGGCGATGTCCTGAATCGTCTTGCCATCGCCGACCCAACCCAAGACTTCTTTCTGGCGTTTGGTCAAAGTCCGGCCCGGCGCCGTATAGGGCAGGGACAGAATCCGCAAATGCGTGAGGTTGTTGAGCAGGACGATATCCTCGCCGTGTTCGGCCCAGATTGCGTCGACGGCATCCTGGGTCATGTCCGCCTTGGCAGTCAGGGCGATGGCGCCCTTGGTGCGCGGCGAAACCGACTTGAAGCTGATCGAGTAGCCGGCGCGCACGTCTTTGCTGAGGTTGAACTCGATCACTTTGCGTTCTTCGGGGGTCAGCGTTTCGGTCTCGATCATTCTTGCCAGAACCGACCAGGAACAGGCCCCTTCGTTTTCCAGTGCCCAGCGGACCATTGGCGCATGGAAATAAAGACCTTCGCCGATGAACACGTCGAGATACTCGCGCGCGTGATTGCTCAGCAGAACAAAGTCATCCGGATCGCCCAGTGATGTCGCCGTGCGATAGCGCGTATAGCCGTAAATCAGCCGATCGAATCCGTATTGCGCCATGCGGGATGTGTGCATCTCCCACAGTTCTTCGATGCTCGGCGCATTCAGTAGCGCGTTGAGATGCGCGGCCGGGATCATGCGGCGTGACCGAGATGCGTGGCGAGCGCTTCCAGCGCGAGGGGATATCCTGCCGGGCCGAAGCCGCAGATCTGACCGACGGCTACCTTGGCGATGTAGGACTGCTGACGGAAAGGCTCCCGGGCGTGAATGTTGCTCAGATGCAGTTCGATCGTGGGGATTTCCGTGCTGCTGATCGCATCCATGAGCGCAATAGATGTATGAGTATAGGCACCGGCATTCAGGATCAGGCCATCATGCGTGCCGCGCGCGGCGTGAATGTGATCAACCAGTGCACCTTCGGAATTGGATTGCTCGAAGGCGAGGGCGAGCGACAGCTCTTTGGCCTTGGCTGCACACATCGCTTCGATATCTGCAAGTGTCGCATGTCCGTAAACCTCTGGCTGGCGCGTACCCAGCAGGTTCAGGTTGGGACCACTGAGGATCAGGATGGAAGTCATTGACGCGGCGTCCTTTTGCGATGTTGTAAACCGGAGAGGGACGCATTGTCGACAAGGAGTTCAATTCCAAATTGACTTCGGAGAGCCTGACACGGGTGTGAAAGATCAGTTCGGCGGATGAAGTGTTGCCGGTATGGTATTTTAAAATCGGGGAAAAACGGATTGGAGTCGCCGATCTCGCTAACGCGCGGTATTAACATAATACTGATTATGCGCGTTCTTGAGGTAATCGAAGCTGCACCGAAACTGGTTCTTCCAGGACCGGTGCAGCTTGCCCTGTTTCAGAAAAACGCCTGAAGTCCGGTCTGTGCCCGCCCGAGGATCAGCGCGTGCACGTCATGCGTACCCTCATAGGTGTTCACGGTTTCCAGGTTCATCATGTGGCGTATCACCTGAAATTCCTGGCTGATGCCATTGCCGCCATGCATGTCGCGGGCCAGACGCGCAATGTCGAGCGCCTTGCCGCAATTGTTGCGCTTGATCAGTGAAATCATCTCGGGTGCGGCTTGCGCGCTGTCCATGAGGCGCCCAACCCGAAGCGCCGCCTGCAGCCCGAGCGCGATCTCGGTCTGCATATCCGCCAGCTTCTTCTGAAAAAGCTGCGTCTGTGCCAAAGGTCGGTTGAATTGTTTGCGGTCAAGTCCGTATTGCCGCGCGCCATGCCAGCAGAACTCGGCCGCGCCCATCACGCCCCACGCAATGCCGTAACGCGCACGGTTCAGGCACCCAAACGGCCCTTTGAGGCCTTGAACGTTGGGCAAGAGCGCGTCTTCGCCAACCTCGACGCCGTCGATGACGATCTCACCGGTGATCGAGGCGCGCAGCGACTGCTTGCCTTCAATCTTGGGCGCTGTAAGACCCTTCATGCCCTTTTCAAGGATGAAGCCACGAATTTTCCCATCGTGAGCTTCGGATTTCGCCCAAACGACGAACACATCGGCGATTGGTGCGTTCGAAATCCACATCTTGGACCCGCTGATCTTGTAGCCGTCTGCCGTTTTGACCGCGCGCGTTTTCATCGCTGCTGGATCGGAACCGGCATCCGCCTCGGTCAGTCCAAAGCAACCGATGAGGTCGCCTTTGGCCAGGCCCGGCAGGTATTTCTGACGCTGCACCTCGCTGCCGTAGGCGTAGATCGGATACATCACGAGGCTCGACTGCACGCTCATCATCGAACGGTAACCGGAATCGACCCGCTCGATTTCCCGAGCGACGAGGCCATACGTCACGTATCCCGCGCCAAGACCTCCGTATTCTTCGGGAATCGTAGTGCCAAGAAGGCCCATCTCGCCCATTTCACGGAAAATCGCACTGTCGGTTTTTTCCGCGGCATAAGCCTCTGTGACACGAGGCTGTAGGTGTTCCTGTGCAAAGCTGCGCGCGCTATCGGCGATAAGACGTTCGTCTTCCTCAAGTTGTGCGTCAATGAGAAAGGGATCCGACCATTCGAAGCTGGAAAGGTCGGGTTTGTCTTTGTCACGCAGACTTGGGCTATCGAGGCTCATAGCGCTCTCCTTATGCGTAGAATTCTGATTTGGTTATAGCATACGTGAATAAAACCTCATAAAACAGCGCCTAATCCGCAAACGTATATGAGTAAAGCGCATACTATGTCCCTGCCCCGCAGATTCATGCCTTCGATAGCAAGCCTGCGCGCACTTGAAGCGCTGGACCGACTTGGGAGTGCCACGGCTGTCGCGGATGAATTGCACCAGACACAAGGCGCTGTCAGCCGGCAATTGCAGACGCTGGAGGACCAGCTGGGTGTCGAGCTTATGGTGCGGCAGGGCCGCCGCTTGCACCTTACCCCCGAAGCAATTGATTATGCACGGGAAATTAGAACCGCGCTAAGCCGGATTGCGCAAGCTTCCATGAAAGTGGCCACGAACCGGACGGTTGGGGCGCTGACCCTTGCCATTCTACCCACCTTCGGGATGCGCTGGCTTGTGCCGCGTCTGCCGGCGTTCGCGCGGGATCATCCAGAGGTTACGCTCAACCTTTCGACCCGCTTACAAGACTTCAACTTTGCCTCTGAACCTTTTGATGCGGCGATATTTTATGGCTCTGGCGGCTGGCCGGATACGCGGTCTCTTCTGCTGAGGCGGGAGGCCGTGATCGCGGTCTGCGCCCCCGAGTTAATTTCCGACCGGCGTTTGCGTGGCCCGCAGGATTTGCGTGGTCTGCCGCTATTGCATATCGAAACGCGTCCCGAAGCATGGCAGGCGTGGTTCGCGGCCCACGGTTTGACCGAGGATCCGCCGAGCGCGGGCATGATCTATGATCAGTTTTCAACAATCACGCAGGCCGCGCTGCATGGGCTGGGCGTGGCGCTGCTGCCAGATTACCTGATCGAAGAGGACCTTGCGACAGGGCGCCTCGTGCCGGTTTGGGGGGACCGAACGCAGATGCCCGGGGCGTATTATCTCGTCTGGCCGGTGGACAGGGACCGTCAACCGGCCTTGATGACGTTTCGTACATGGCTTGCCGATCAGGTCGCGGAAGAAGACCCCCTGCCCCGCTGACCGCTTATCCGAGCGCGTAGCCCGCGCCGCGCACGGTGCGTAGCGGATCAGCGCCCCCATGCTGGCAAAGCGCCTTTCGCAGCCGGCCGATATGGACGTCGACGGTTCGCGTATCCACGTAAATGTCGCGTCCCCAAACCCGGTCGAGGAGCTGATCGCGCGACCAAACCCGCCCGGGTTTTTCCATGAATGTCGACAGGAGGCGGAATTCGGTCGGCCCGAGCTTTAGCGGCTTGCCATCTCGAGTGACGCGGTGGGTCTCGGAATCGAGCACGATATCCTCGTATTCCAGTCTCTCTCCGACGGTCGTGGGCCGCGTACGGCGCAGTTGCGCACGCACGCGGGCCATCAGTTCGACCACCGAATAAGGTTTGACGACGTAATCGTCCGCGCCGGTTTCGAGACCGCGCACCCGGTCGACTTCCTCTGACCGGGCGGAAATCATGATGATGGGCACGCCCCGCGTTTCGGGTCGCGACTTGAGCCGCCGGCAAATCTCTATTCCGGACACATTTGGCAGCATCCAGTCCAGAAGGATCACGTCCGGTGCTGTTTCATCGACGAGCAACAACGCTTCTTCGCCGTTTTCCGCCTCGGTCACCGCAAATCCGTCGGCCTTGAGGTTATAGGCCAGAAGTTCGCGCTGCGATGGCTCGTCCTCGACCAGCAGCACCGTGGGGATCTCGGCGGTCATGGTGTGTCTCCGGTCAGCTCAGAACTTCCGGAGAAACATCCGGATCGACCGAGGTGCGATCCTCCTTTGGGCGGATGTCTTCGGGCAGATCGCCGGTGACAAGATAGATCACCTGTTCGCAGATGTTGGTGACATGATCGCCCATCCGCTCAATGTTCTTGGCGATAAAGTGCAGATGCATGCAAGGCGTGATATTGCGCGGATCCTCCATCATGAAGGTCAGGAACTCGCGGAAGAGCGCATTGTACATCTGGTCAACATCCGCGTCCCGCTCCATGACCTCCTGCGCCAGAACCGCGTCGCGTTGAATATACGCATCGAGTGCGTCCCGCAGCATGCGTTCGGTTTCGCGCGCCATGCGCCGCAGCGATGCAGCGGAGCCGTTGATCTGCGTCATCTGGCTGAGTACCGTGGTGCGCTTGGCCATGTTCTTGGCATAGTCACCGATGCGCTCCAGGTTCGAGGCCATTTTCATGACCGTCAGGATCACGCGCAGGTCGATAGCCGTGGGTGCGCGTAGGGCGATGATACGGGCTGTTTCCTCGTCGATGCGCAATTCCAGCTCGTCGATATCGCGATCGCGTCGGCGCACCTGCTCGGCCATCTCCTCGTCGCGCTGCTCAAGCGAGATGGCGGCGTTCATGATCGCCTCTTCCACCAGCCCGCCCATCTTCATGATCAGGGCCTGAACCGACTCCAGATCGCGGTCGAAGGCGGAGGAAATATGTTCTTCTTTCATGTCTGCCTCGCTTAGCCGATCCGGCCGGTGATATAGCTTTCGGTCCGTTTGTCTTCGGGATTGGTGAAAATCTGGCTTGTTTCGCCGAATTCCACCAGATGACCCAAGTGGAAGAACGCGGTTTTCTGGCTTACGCGCGCCGCCTGTTGCATGGAATGCGTGACGATCACGACGGAATAATCCTGGCGCAATTCGTCGATCAGTTCCTCGACCTGCGCCGTGGCGATGGGGTCAAGCGCCGAGCATGGTTCGTCCATCAGAAGAACCTCGGGCTCCGTTGCGACGGCACGTGCGATGCAAAGACGCTGCTGCTGGCCCCCCGACAGTCCGGTGCCGGGTGCGTTCAGGCGGTCTTTCACCTCATCCCAGATCGCCGCGCGCCGCAGCGATTTTTCAACGATGCTGTCAAGCTCGTCCCGGTTTCGGGCCATGCCGTGAATACGCGGGCCATAGGCAACGTTGTCGTAAATGGATTTCGGAAACGGGTTGGGTTTCTGAAAGACCATGCCGACCCGCGCCCGAAGCTGTACCGGATCCACGCGCTTGTCGTAAATGTCCTGGTCGTCCAGCGTGATCGTGCCCTCGACCCGGCAGATATCGATCGTATCGTTCATTCTGTTCAAACAGCGCAAAAAGGTCGATTTTCCGCAGCCTGACGGACCGATGAAGGCCGTCACGGTCTTGTCCTCGAGATCGACGTCCACACCCTTGATGGCGTGGTTGTCGCCGTAATAGACCTGTACGCCGCGCGCCGAGAATTTGATCTCTTGCTGGGTCAATTGTCTCTCCGAGATGGGGGAATCATACATCTTGGGTATCCTTGATCGGGGTGCGCTTTACCAGCGGCGTTCGAATTTGCGGCGAAGCAGGATGGCGAGGATATTCATGCTGAGAAGAAAGACGAGCAGCACGATGATCCCGCCCCAGGCCTTGTCATAGAAGCTGGCATCGGCGCGGGCGGCCCACGTGTAGATCTGCGCAGGCATGGCCGAATTTGCCTCGGTAAAGCCGGCGACGAAACCGTCCGGATAGCCCCGCGCGACAAATCCCACCATACCGATCAGCAGCAGCGGCGCGGTCTCGCCAAGAGCCTGAGCGAGGCCGATGATCGTGCCGGTCAAGATGCCGGGCATGGCCAACGGCAAGACATGGTGAAAGACCGACTGCATTTTCGAGGCCCCCACACCAAGCGCTGCATCACGAATTGATGGCGGCACTGATTTGAGCGAGGCGCGCGTCGAGATGATGATCGTGGGCAGGGTCATCAGCGTCAGCACCAGCCCGCCCACCAGCGGGGCTGACTGCGGCAAGTGCATGAACTGGATGAAGACGGCAAGGCCAAGAATGCCGAACACGATGGAGGGCACAGCGGCAAGGTTAGAAATGTTGACTTCTATGAGGTCTGTAAAGCGGTTCTTCGGTGCGAATTCCTCGAGATAGATCGATGCGGCGACGCCGATCGGCAGGGACAGCACAAGAACGACCAGCATCATGAAGAAGGAGCCGATAACCGATGCGCCGATGCCGGCACCGCCGGGATTGTCGACGCCAGAATCGGCCCCGGTCAGAAAGGTCCAGTTCAGGCTGGATTGAACGATTCCCGCTTCTTGCATCGCGTCGACGAGGTCGAGATCCGCGGCCATCAGAAAGCGGCTGTCCTGAAGTGTTTCGCGTGTCACCCGGCCGTTGAAATACCCGTCGACACGCGACGACGCAGGCAATTCGAACGAGACCGGCTCGCCGACCCGATCAGGGTTGGCCTGGTAGAAGGCTCGCAAGTCGCCGCCGATCTTGCCGAGCAGCCGCTCGATCGTGGCTGCATCGAAAACCACCTCGACGCCTCGCTCGTCAAGCTTGCCGGCCAATTCCGCAATGAAGAGATCCTGATAGGCCTTGGTTTTGAAGAGTTGGCTTTCGGCGGCGTCGCGATCCGCTGCTTTCAGCGTGAATTCCACGCTGACCACGGTCTGTGTGAAGGCCGGCAGGCCGTTGCGCAGGATCGATACGGCCAGGACGATCAGGAAAAAAAGCCCGATCAGGATCGCCGCGAGACCGTAGGCGCGAAAGCGTTTCTCAGCAGCGTTGCGCCGTCTGGTGTTCGCGTCCTCGACCATCAGATCTTTCTTGACGGGCATTGGGCGCGGATTGAGTGCCGTTTCGGTCATTCGTATTGCTCCCGGTATTTGCGCACGACGTAAAGCGCGAACACGTTCAGTGCGAGGGTGATCACGAAGAGCGTCATGCCGAGTGCGAAGGCCACCAGTGCCTCGGGAGAGGCGAAATCGGCGTCGCCGGTCAGCTGGCTGACGATCTTGGCCGTGACCGTCGTCATGGCATCGAACGGGTTCAGCGACAGTCGGGCCGCCGCCCCTGCCCCAAGCACGACGATCATCGTCTCGCCGATCGCGCGTGAGGCTGCGAGCAGGATTGCGCCCACGATCCCCGGCAGCGCTGCGGGAAGCACAACCTGTCGGATCGTCTCCGACTGCGTGGCACCAAGCCCGTAGGAGCCGTCCCGCATCGCCTGGGGAACCGCGTTGATGATGTCGTCGGAGAGCGAACTGACAAACGGGATCAGCATGATCCCCATCACGAGGCCCGCGGTCATCACCGCCGTTCCGGCCTGCATCCAGCCCAGACCATCTTCCCCGAAAACCTGCATCAACAGCGGTCCGACCGTCAGCAGCGCGAAAAGGCCGTAAACGATGGTCGGAATACCGGCGAGGATCTCCAGCAGCGGCTTTGCGATCCCCCGGGCGCGAGGACTGGCATATTCAGACAGATAAACCGCGGCGAAAAGGCCAATGGGCACCGCGACTGACAGCGCGACAAGAGAGATATACAATGTACCCCAGAGAAGCGGCAGCACGCCCAGGTCAGAGGACCCGCCTCGCCCGGAAAAGCTTGGGGCCCAATTCAGGCCAAGAAAGAAATCGGCGGCTGGATAAAGGCGGAAGAACTCGATTGTGTTGAAGATCAGGCTGAGCACGATCCCCAGTGTTGTCAGGATCGCGATGGAGGCCGCCGCGATCAGAAGCGCGCGAATGCCCTGTTCGACGACGTTTCGGGCGCGAAACTCGGCCTTCGCCTGCCAGATCCCCCAAAGTGCCCCCGCAAGCGCTATGAGAATCACGAGCCCAGACATGATCGACGCCCCCGCGCCGGTCATCGCGCGATAGCGCTGTGCGGCGTTCAGGATGGGCCGGGTAAGCTCGGAGGTGATAATCTGTCCTGCGGATTTAAGGCTTTCGGTGACCTCGTTCAGATCGGCATCGGCGCTGCGGGCCCTATCTTTGGTGATGAAACCTTGTGCTACAGCCGCGTCGAGACCGTCGGCGGCGCGCCGCACTTCGGACATGACAAGACCGCGTGACGATGTGTCGGGGATCACGTCTGCGCCAAGCATGTTCGATACTGTGTTGGTGACCACGAGCGGCTGCACAAGCAGCCAGATAACCGCAAAAAGAAACGCCGGTACGAAGGCCTTCAGCCCGGCGTTCGCGCCATAATAGGACGGCAGAGAATGCAGCCTTCTACGATCGTGATGCGCAGCCGCCAAGGCCCGGCGCCTGCCCATGACATAGCCAAGCGTGGCAATGGCCAACACAATCAAAAAGAGCCATTGCAATGGCATTCCGATCCCCCGCGTCGTCAGTCTTTACGCCCCTAAGGAGCGCAACAGGGGCGGCGTACGCCGCCGCCCCTCAAGCTTGAATACCGATCCAGTGCCTTAGGATCCTTCACCCATCGTCGTCTCGTCTGCGATCATCGCCTGCGTCTTCGCCAGTTCAGGATCCGGAACGAGGCCATAGTTCGACAGGGGGCCCCCGGGGCCGGCGATCTCGTCAGCGGTAAAGAACTGAGCATACTCTTTCAGGCCCGGGATCACGCCGATATGTGCCTTCTTGACGTAGAAGAAGAGCGGGCGCGACACCGGGTACTCGCCCGACGCAATGGTGTCGGTCGAAGGTGCGATACCGCCCATCGTCGCCACCTTAAGCTTGTCGGTGTTGTTTTCGTAGAAGGCCAGACCAAAGACGCCGATGCCGTCAGGATTAGCGTCGATCCGCGCGAGTGTTTCCGTATAGTCGCCGTCGATATCAACCGACCGTCCGTCCTGACGGACGTCAAGGCAAGCGTCCTCGGCGGCGTCTTCGTCCATGCCGCTGTCCATCATGGCCTTCATTGCGCCGGTGGCCTCACAGCCTTCCAGCAGTACTTTCTCCTCGAAAACTTCGCGGGTGCCGTGTTTGGTGCCGGGGATGAACATTGCGATCTCGGCGCTCGGCAGGTCGCTGTTGAATTCGTCCCAGGTGTTGTGAGGGTTCTCGACCAGTTCCCCGTTTTTCAGGACCGTGGCGCCGATCGCGTTGAAAATGTCGGCGGGTTCAAACGCGGTGAAAGCCGGACCGGACTGCTGGCTGGCGAAGACGATGCCATCATAACCGATACGCACTTCGATGATGTCGGTCACGCCGTTCTCTGCACAGGCCTTGATTTCCTTTTCGCGGATCGCGCGCGAGGCGTTGGCAACGTCGATCGTATTCTCGCCGACGCCCTCGCAGAACCGCTTCAGGCCGGCCGAGGATCCGCCCGACTCGATCACCGGGGTCGGGTAGTCGGTGTTCTCGCCGAAAAGCTCCGCCACGATCGAGGCATAAGGCAGTACGGTCGAGGATCCGGCCACTTGCACATTGTCACGGGCCGCTGCGGCCGTGGCCGAAAGCGCTGCGATTGCCAGCGTCGAGACGGTCGTTTTCATCAAAAGCATTTGGAACTCCTGCTTGCATGTTCGGTCATCGGACTGACCTTGTTCGTCCTGCTAAGCTTTGCTGGCGACGCTTTTGTTACGCTTTTGTAACGGTTTCATGACAGCCGGAAAACGGCGCGAAATCAGGCTGATATGTTTAACTAGGTCGGGGCTTTGGCCGCGCTCAAACCGTCTGGCGTGGTAGAATCACGCGAAACTCACTGCCTTCGCCCGGTTCCGAGAGGATTCGCAGCCTGCCGCGGTGACGGGACACGATGTGCTTGACGATCGCGAGGCCAAGCCCGGTTCCGCCCATGGCCCGCGAACGGTGGCTGTCGACGCGGTAAAATCGTTCGGTCAGGCGCGGGATGTGCAGCGGCTCGATGCCCGGCCCTTCGTCGCGTACCGAGATTGAGGCCGAGGGACCGCGCACCGCGCCGTCATCGGACGCGGTGGTCAGGGCGATACGCACGGTCCTGCCCGCACCACCGTATTTGACGGCGTTCTCGATGAGATTGGTCAGCACCTGCTGCAGCTGATCGGCATCGCCCGTTACCGTCACGGGCGCCTCTGGCAGGTCCAGCGCCAGCGAGACGTTCGTTTCCTCGGCGATAGGCCGCATCGCATGGCGCACAGCACCCAGCAAACGTGTAAGGTTCACCGCCTCTGTCGGGCGCACGCGCTCCTGCGCTTCTACCCGGCTCAGCGAAAGTAGATCCTTGACCAGCCGTTCCATCCGGCTCGCTTCAAGTTGCATGGTTGCAAGAAACCGTTCGACCGCGTCGGGGTCCTGCCGCGCAGGTCCGCGCAGCGTTTCTATAAAGCCGAGAAGCGCGGTCAGAGGGCTGCGCAATTCATGGCTGACATTGGCGACGAAGTCGCGGCGCATTTGCCCGGCCTGCTCCATTTGCGTGATATCTTCAAAGCAGACAAGCACACCGGATCCGGCGTCGGTCTCCACGTGGCTGCAGGTGACAGTATAGGTCGTATCCTGTCCGCCGTCCGATCCCAGATACCGCGTCTCGCGCGTCTGGCGGTCGCGCAGACAATTTTCCACAGCGTCGAGAACCGAAGGCTGCCGGATCGCGGTTATGAAATGCCGCCCCTCGATTCCGTCGCCCAGCAGGGTGTGCGCGCGCGCGTTCGCCCCCAGGATCCGCTCTCCGCGTCCGATCAGGACCGATGGCAGCGGGATCGCCTGCAGGAGAGAGGCAATATGCCCCTGGTTCATGTCTCGTCGATCTTGCGCAGTCCGTCGCGGAAGCGCGCCGCGTTTTCCTGATAGTGCCGTGCGGTCGCCTGGAAGGCATCAAGCTCGCTTTCCTGCAAGCGGCGCACGACCTTTCCTGGCGCGCCCATCACCAGACTGCCATCGGGGATCTCCTTGCCCTCGGTCACAAGTGCGCCCGCGCCGATCAGGCAATCCTTGCCGATCACCGCCCCGTTGAGCACGGTCGCCCCCATGCCGATCAAGGTGTTTCCCCGGATCGTGCAGCCGTGCAGCATCGCCTTGTGCCCGATGGTGCAGCCCGGTCCGATTGTCAGCGGATACCCCATATCGGTGTGCATCACTACATCTTCCTGTACGTTCGTGCCCTCGCCGATGGTGATCGTTTCGTTGTCTCCGCGCAGTGTCGAGCCAAACCAGATTGACACGCCTGTGCCCAAGACAATCTTGCCGATCACATTGGCATCGGGGGCCACCCATACGCTTTTGCAGAGTTGCGGTTCATGCTCGTCCAACGCGTAAATCGTCATGATCTGTCCTCGAATTCCTGTTGCAGGCGGCGCACGTGGTCGGTCAGGCCGGGCTGCTGGCTGCGCCGCAGGCGCGTCGCCTCGACGATGGTCTTCAATTTTCGCTCGGTCTCGTCGAGGTCGTCATTGATCAGTACGAAATCGTAGCCGTCCCAATGGCTGATCTCGTCCCAGCTTTTCTGCATGCGCCGCGCGATCACGTCGGGCGTGTCCTGTCCGCGCGACTCCAGTCGACGATGCAATTCCGCGATCGAGGGCGGCAGGATGAAGATCGAAAGCGTGTGCGGGCCCAGCACCGAATTACGAATCTGTTGCGCGCCCTGCCAGTCGATGTCGAAAAGCACGTCGCGCCCGGCATCGATGGCGGTTTGGACCGGGCCGCGCGGCGAGCCATAGAAATTGCCGAACACGTGCGCGTGTTCCAGCATTTCACCCGCAGCCACCTCCTGCTTGAACCGCGTCTCGGACAGGAAGTGATAATCCTTACCGTCGACTTCCCCGTCGCGCGGTGCGCGCGTGGTGGCCGAGACCGAGAAGGCGATCTCCGGATCCCACGTGCGCAGCCGGCGCGACAAAGTCGATTTGCCCGCGCCCGACGGCGATGAGAGAATGATCAGAAGACCCCGCCGTGTCATCGGGCCCCCCAGCCTGCTTTATGTGGCCGGAAAAAGCTCGGAGTGAATTGGGCGCAGGCTAAACGGGGCGGCGCCCCTGCCCTGCTTTTCGCACGGCGCTCACTCCACATTCTGCACCTGTTCACGCATCCGTTCGATCGCCGCCTTCAAGTCAAGACCGACCGCGCCAAGGTCGGTATTCTGCGCCTTGGAGCATAGCGTGTTGGCCTCGCGGTTGAATTCCTGGCTTAGAAAGTCGAGCTTGCGACCCACAGGGCTGCCTTGGGCCAACAGGTCGCGAGCCGCGCCGACATGGGCGTGCAGTCGGTCGATCTCCTCCGTCACGTCCGCCTTAACGGCCAGAATCGCGAGTTCCTGCGCGATCCGCGCCTCATCGCCGGCGCCGTCCTGCAGCACGCGGGCCATCGCGCTGCGAAAGGCGGCCTCCATCTGAGGCCGGCGCGCCTCGGCTGCGGCTTCGGCGCTTTCGGTCAGCGTCGCGATCCGCGCGATTTGCCCCAGAAGAATGTCCGACAGCGCTTGGCCTTCGGCAGCGCGCATGTCTAGAAAATCGGCGAGCACGGGTTCGAAATCCGCCAGCAACGCCTCGCACAAGGCAGCGGTGTCGGTTTCCGCTTCTCCGCCGGGCTCGAACACGCCGCGCACGGCGAGCAGATCGGCGGCGGTGGCCGGCGCAAGAGACAGCCCACGCGTCATCGCCCGCGCCTCGATCTCGGCCATGGCGTCAAGCGCGGCCTCCAGATGGGCTTCGTCAAGCTTGGCTGTTTGCGTCGCTTCCCCGGCCTGAAGCCGGAGCGAAACCGTGACATTGCCACGGTCAAGCGCCTTGCCCAGCCTAGCGCGCAATCCGGCTTCGAGCCCGTCGATCCAGTCCGGCACCCGCAGGCGCAGATCGAGTCCCTTGCCATTGACAGCGCGTAAATCCCAGCTCCAGGTGAAGCGGTCGCTTGCCCCGGTGCGGGACGCAAAGGCGGTCATGGACTTCAGCACCCGGGGCCTCTCCTCGCTACGCCCCTTGTCCTAGCCATTTGACCTGGCCGGCGCAAGCGCCCGAGGTGGCACACTACGGGATGTCTCGAGCCGTAAGTTAACCATTCAGAAGGAATTAAGAAGAAAATCGGGCAGAATTGTGTCAATCTCTTCTCAATGCCGCCCGTGGGCCTGTCGCAGGACTGGCGAAGGCCTGGGGCGCGTGTCAGAGTGAAGCGGCGTGCGGACGTGCTCTTTCCGGCGCCGGGGTGAGATGAGCACGAAGAAGGTGGAGTGGATCATGGCCGACCATCAGATTGAGGGCGAGACCGAAAAGATCGTAGGATTGCGGACGCAAGGCGGACGCCGTCGCGAAGGTGACCTGATGGCTTTTCGCGCCTACTGGCATAGCATGCGCCGTGGCGCGGACGTCCCGTTGCGATCCGAGATCGATCCCCGTGGTATCGAAGGCCTGCTTAGTCAGGCGTTCATCGCCGAAAAGATCGCGCCGGGCCTCGCGCGGTTGCGCATTGCCGGGCTGCATCTGTCGGATCTGATGGGCATGGAGGTACGCGGCATGCCGCTGTCCTCGCTCGTCGATATTGCCGACCGGCCTCGTTTGTCGGATGCCTTGGTTGAACTTTTCGAACGGCCGGCCGCGGTCCGGCTCGATCTGGCGTCCGCAGGTGGTATCCGCCGTGCGCCGATGACCGGCACGATGCTGATTCTGCCGTTGCGTTCGGATCTGGGGGACATTTCGCGGGCCTTGGGCTGTTTGGTGACAACAGGATCGATCGGAACCACGCCGCGCCGCTTTCGGATCACAGAATGCGAGGTGACGCCGCTCGACATCACCGCGCCGGCAGATCCTGTCCCTGCCCCGGGTCTCGCCGAAGCCCCCGCGACGTTCACGCCCGCCCCGGAGTTCGCGTCCGAGCGTCCCTATCTGCGGCTGGTTCGAACCTGATCGACAGACCGCCGCCGGCGGTCGCGGCGTAAGTCCATTTCAAGACTCCGAAAAAGATTCCCTGGGGCGCGTTCTTGGCGCGCCCTTTCGAACTTAGCCTACCTTCGCGTTGGCGCGTGCGCTGCGCAGGTCCGACAATTCCTCGGCCACGAGGAATGCCAGTTCAAGCGACTGCGCCGCATTGAGGCGCGGGTCACATGCGGTGTGATAGCGATCCGACAGGTTCTCGTCGGTCACGGCATAGACCCCGCCGGTACACTCGGTCACGTCCTGTCCGGTCATTTCGAAATGAACGCCGCCCGGGATCGTGCCTTCGGCGCGGTGCACGGCAAAGAACTCCTGAACCTCGCGCAGCACGCTTTCGAAAGGACGCGTCTTGTATCCCGAGGCGGATTTGATTGTGTTGCCGTGCATAGGATCGCAGACCCAAGTGACGTTGGCGCCTTCCTCGCGCACGGTCTTGATAAGACGCGGCAGGTGCTCTGCGACCTTGCCAGCGCCAAACCGCGCGATCAGCGTCAGCCGGCCCGCCTCGTTACCGGGATTGAGCGTGGCCATCAGTTTTTTCAGGTCGTCAACCTCCATCGTCGGTCCGCATTTAAGACCCACGGGGTTCAGCACGCCGCGCAGAAATTCCACATGCGCGCCGTCGGGCTGACGTGTCCTGTCGCCGATCCAGAGCATGTGACCGGACCCTGCAAGCCATTTGCCCGAGGTCGTGTCGAGACGGCAAAGTGCTTCCTCGTATTCCAGAAGCAAGCCTTCGTGCGAGGTGTAGAAGTCCACCGTCTTCAGCGTCGGCGCGTTGTCGCTGTCGATGCCCGCCGCCTTCATGAAATCGAGCGTGTCGGAAATCCGTGCGGCCATTTCGCGATAGCGTTCGGCCTTTTCGCCCTCGGTAAAGCCAAGCGTCCAGCTATGTACTTCGTGCACATCAGCGTAGCCGCCGGTCGAGAAGGCGCGCAAAAGGTTCAGTGTGGCCGCCGCTTGCGTATAGGCCTGTAGCATCTTGCCTGGATTGGGGATCCGCGCCTCAGGCGAGAAGTCGAGCTCGTTGATGATATCGCCGCGGTAGGACGGTAACTCTACGCCATTCACCGTCTCGGTCGGTGCCGACCGCGGTTTGGCGAACTGGCCTGCCATCCGGCCAACTTTGATGACGGGAACCTTGGCGCCATAGGTCAGAACCATCGCCATCTGAAGCATCACCTTGAACGTATCGCGGATCGCGTTGGCCGAGAATTGATCAAAGGCTTCGGCGCAATCGCCGCCTTGAAGAAGAAACGCTTCCCCACGCGACGCGGCACCCAACTCGCGCTTCAAGCGGCGCGCTTCACCAGCGAAAACCAGGGGCGGATAGGCCGAAAGCTTTTCCTCGACCGAGGCGAGCGCCTCTGGATCGGTGTAATCGGGCATCTGTACCCGGGGCTTCTTGCGCCAGTCGGATTTCTGCCAGTCGCTCATCTTTCGTCTCTCCTGCCTAAAGGCGTGTCGGACCCGTCTTATAGGCAAAAGCCGGGCCAGTGGCCATATCGCGGCCACGGAAAAAGCGGGAAACAGGGAATGCCCGCTCTTGTCAAGTCCAAGGGTTTTGTGAAACACCCGGATAGGTTTGACAAATTGGAGGTCGGCGAGATGCGGCAGGACGCATCCAGTGCTGGTAGCCGGGCAAACGCCGCTCCGCGGCGCTTCGTCTTTGTTTTGCTAGATAATTTCACACTGCTGAGCTTTGCGTCCGCGCTTGATTGTCTGCGTATCGCCAATCGCATGGCCGGATCACAGATCTACGATTGGGTGATTACCGGCGACACGGATGAGGACGGTACCGTCACTTGTTCGGCGGGAACGCGGTTTCAGGTCGATATGGGACTGGGAGAGCTCAAGCGCGAAGACACGATCCTGTTGTGTGGCGGGACGGACATCCAGGCCGCCACGTCCAAACGCATCCTTAATTGGGTGCGGCGCGAGGCGCGGCGCGGGCTGATCATGGGCGGGCTGTGCACCGCCTCTTATGTTCTTGCTCGCGCGGGGCTTCTGGATGGCAAGCGTGCGACCATCCATTGGGAAAACCAAGACAGCTTCGCTGAGGAGTTCGAAGATGTCGTGCTGACGAAATCGGTCTTTGTGATCGACGGCAATCGGCTGTCCACCGCCGGGGGCACCTCGTCGATCGACATGATGCTCAAGCTGATCGCCGACGATCAGGGCGAGCAGCTTGCCAATGCTGTGGCCGATCAGATGATCTACAGTTCGATCCGCACCGACCAGGATACGCAGCGCCTTTCGGTGCCCACGCGGATCGGAGTGCGCCATCCCAAGCTGAGCCAGGTCATCCAGAAAATGGAGCAGAATATCGAAGAGCCGATCAGCCCCTCGATCCTTGCCAAGGATGTCGGAATGTCGACCCGACAGCTCGAACGGCTGTTCCGGCGGTATCTGAACCGCTCACCCAAGCGATATTACATGGAACTGCGTCTGCAAAAGGCGCGCAATCTTCTGATGCAGACGGATATGACCGTCATCAACGTGGCGCTGGCCTGCGGTTTTGCCTCGCCCAGCCATTTTTCCAAGTGTTATCGGGCGCATTACAACACCACGCCGTATCGGGAACGCGGCACGCAAAGCTCCCGCCTCACGGTCTGACGGCCTGCTTGCGGGTCGGATTATGCGGACGCGTGACCGCCCTGCCAAGCTGTCGTCACCTCAGAATTCGGCCAAAAGTGGCAAAGGATCGGTATTGAACTTGAACCGTACCGCCACAAGCGCGTCGTCCCGCTGGTGAAAGAGGACCATGACGTAGAAATAGGAAATCCCGGTCGAAAAGGCATAAAGCTCGCGCGCCCAGCCCGCGTTCATGTTAAGGCGCGTGACAAGATCGACGCGCTCGAAATCGCTGGTGTAGATGCCGCGTACCCGCGCTTCGAGATCCGCCAGTTCTTCCTTTGTCATCTCGTCCGAACCGCCGAAGGCGCGCATGACATCGGCGATCCGGCGCGCCATCACCGTTTCTTCCAGCACATCGCGCATGTGATCGTAGTCCCGGAACACGGCGTCCGGCAGCGTCTCCTGCGCCCGAGCGGGCAGTAGCGCAAGCGTCGTCATAAGGATCAGCGCGGCGGTTCTGATGGCGAAGGTCATGGCGATACGCTCCTGAGATGTTATGGCGAGCATGACAGTCCCATCGCGTCTGCGCCAGTATCGCCTGCGACTTTCAGCCGGGCGTCATTCGCAAAAGCGTGCCCGTGCCTTCGGAAAGAATCCAGATCGCCCCGTCGGGCCCTTCCCGCACGTCGCGCAGGCGTCGGAACTCGGGTGCCTCCAACCGTTCGACTTCGCGCTTTGTCGTCGCGTCGAGCCGCGCGAGATAGTCGAATTTAAGCGACCCGGTGAAGAACGCACCGCGCCACTGCGGCCAGAGCCGCCCGGAATAAATCATCAGACCAGAAGGTGCGATCGAGGGGTCCCAGTAATGCGCGGGCTGTTCCATGCCGGGCTTGGCCGAGCCTTCGCCGATGCGTGCCCCCGAATAGTGTCGTCCATAGGAAATTATTGGCCAGCCGTAATTCGCGCCCCTCTTGATCTGGTTGAGCTCATCACCGCCTCTCGCGCCGTGCTCCACGACCCAAAGCTCTCCGGCGGCGTCGAACGCGGCACCCTGCGGGTTACGGTGGCCGTAAGAATAGATCGCGGGTTGTGCGCCCGCGACTTTGGTAAAGGGATTGCCAGCGGGGATCGAGCCGTCGCGCGCGATCCGGATGACTGAGCCGTTCTCGCGTCCAAGATCCTGCGCGGATGGGCGGTCTCCTCGTTCGCCGACGGTGGCGTAGATCAGGCCATCGGGCCCCTCGACCAGGCGTGAGCCGAAATGCCGCCCGCCTGAAGATCCGGGGGTCAATTCGAAGACATCGCGCCAATCCCAAAGTCGACGGGCATCCTCTGACAAACGGGCGCGGCCAATGGCGGTGCCCGCGCCTTCCGCTTGCGGCTTGGCATAGGTAAAGTAGAGATCCCTGGTGCGGGCGAAATCGCGTGGGACCAGCACGTCGAGCAGTCCACCCTGCCCGCGCGCTGCAACCCGTGGCAGTCCGGCCACGGCATGGCTCTGCCCGGCTCTGAAATATAGAAGGCGGCCGGATTTCTCGGTCACGAGCAAGCCGCCCTCGGGCAGAAATCCCAAGGCCCACGGATCGCGCAGACCGGTCACGACGGTGTCTACCACCACCTCACCCGCGCTGGTGGAAAGCGCCCTCGCCGGAAGTGCCGACAGCGTCAGCGCGGCTAGAGAGGACAGAATCAGACGGCGACGGTGCATGGTGAACCTCCGAAAGATGACCGGGCCTTGCATAGGTTGGGTTGCGGGATCGACCGGTCAAGGTTTCGGGCTTTGGTCTTGTGTTCGTTCCGGGGCGGCTTAGGCTGTGACTTTCAAGCGGTCTGCAAGAAACAACGAATAGATCCCAACAAATGATCTGCGGCATGACGATCATCAGGTTCGGGCACGGCGGCCTCGGTTGGCAGAGCGTGATGGCGGCCGTCCCAAAGGCGGCGCGCGTCGCGCGCAGTGTGGCAGGCGCTCTATGCCTTGTGTTGAGCACGAGCGGCGCCTTGCATGCGGCCGCCTGCCAAAAAACGATGGTCGCCGCCGAGATCTGTGCCGGCCCGGAATTGCGCCCCGCCCGTCCGACTGCCTCCGCTACCGCGGCGACAGCCCCGCGGTTGATCGACATGCGGCTCGATACGGCGGATCATGGTGTTGTAAGCGTAACATACATCGCAAACGGAACGGACCAGGAGTTCGGCACACTGGCCGACTATCGCCGGGCATATCTCGGCCAACTGGAAAGCAAGGGCGCGACGTTGGCCGAGCTTTACGAGTTTCGTCATCGGGGCACGCCTGCAGTGGCGCAACAATTCACCGCGATCCATCCCGGACCGGGGTCCGCGCAGTTCTGGGGTGTGGCCGTCGGTGTCGAAGTCCGGGATGGCCTCATGATGATCCTCATCACCTCCGATGCCGAGGCGGACGCATCGGCGCGGGCAGATTGGACGATCAAGGCGCTCGGGGCACTCAATCCGGTGGAACCGGATTGAGTCATCCGGTGCCTCAAAGACGAGGTGGCCTGTCCTGCGTGTCTGATGCTATTGAACAGTTAGATAGATTGCCGGGCACGCACCGTCCCGGGAAAGTTTGACACGATGTGCACTGCGGCAGAGACGCAGCCTTGGAGGGATCCCATGAAAGGTCGGACACTAGCAATTGGCGCTCTCATCGCCTTGGCAGGGTGCCAGGGCACAGGGACGGGCGCGGCGGTAAAACCTACTCAGCGTGTGACAAGTCACGCATCGCTTGCGGCGTCGCTCGGGCAAAATGTTATCTGGGACTGCACTCTTTCGGAGAAGGCAGGCAATTATCCTCCCCAGTTCTTCGTGCAACGCCAGCAGACGAACCTGAGGCCTTTTGTCATGATGCTGGAGGCCGGCGCGGCCCGTCCTCAACAACTCGAGGTCCAGCCGGATAATTTCGCTCGCCGGTACAGCCTGCCGGATTCCAGCGCGATACTGGTCTCGTCCAGCGGCGAAATCTTTGCGATCGATGCGCGAGGTCGGCCCATCGAAGGCAACGCAATTGGCCAATGCCGCAAGGGTGCACAGCCGGTCTGAGCTTGCGTAGCTCATTCGAACCTCGGGGGCGTGTCGCCGGTCTGTGACCTGTTTTTGCCACAAACGATTCGAATCGTGCGGCCAAAATCGGGCGGGGCCTGTCAGCGATTGATTTTGTGTGTTTCGCAGTCAGGATCAGTTCAGCCCGACAACGGTGGATTGGTGCCGAAAGCAAAAAAATTGTGGCGAAGATATGGCGGTGCATCGCGCCGGAGTCCGAATTCTGACCGCATTTGCCTTGTTTTTGCCGCATTTGAGATGGGTCTCAACCGAAGATACTTAAAGCGTTGAAGCCTAAGAGTTTGTAAAATTTCATTAAATTATGGGGTTAGCGGAAGCCTCAATACCCAATTCCGCTCTATTTTCCCTAGCGTTTTCAATATCGCAATGGCAGTCGCGTTTTGGAGGAATCTAAAGAAGAAAATTCTCTGCGGCGCGAACTAATTTTAATTCTGCTCAATAAAAACGAAACTATTTCAGTGTATTAAAGTGCGAACCTCTGGGCGAAGCCGTCATTTCTTCGTTGGCAGATCCGGCAAGGTCGAGTGCCCCGTTTTCGCCCCATTCCAGACCGGTTCGGGCCGGATTGCCTCAATTTTGCCAGATTTCGACACGAAATATGTCTTAATGCTGGCCGGCTCCGAACGTCTGGGGGGACAGAGCATCGCTCACCGGTGTCGGCCAGCGTCCGAAACGTAACGCAAGACCTTGGAAGGTTATGCAATGTACAAGCTGCTGAAGACATTTCTCGCGGATGAAGATGGCGCGGTCACGGTGGATTGGATCGTAATGAGTGCAGCCGTCGTTTGGATGAGCCTCGCGGCGATCGGCGCGGCGCAAAGCAGCGTCGATACTCTGGCAACCGCCCTGTCCGGTGAAGTGCAAACGAAAACGGTATCCGACGGCGATTGACGCCGGGCTCAGGCGCGTCGGCTGTCGATGCGCGACACACCCAGAACCTCGAGCACCTTCGCCTCGATGTTTTTTGCCTGCAGACCGGCGGTGGCGTACATGTCCGGCGGGCTTGATTGATCCAGAAACGCGTCCGGCAGGACCATCGAGCGAAACTTGAGCCCGGTATCGAACACCGCCGCTTCGGCCAGGCATTGGGCCACATGGCTGCCGAACCCGCCGACCGACCCTTCCTCGATGGTGATCAAGGCCTCGTGCTGTGCGGCCAGATCCAGCACCATCTCAGTGTCGAGCGGCTTGGCGAACCGCGCATCCGCAATCGTGGGCGTAATGCCCCGCGCAGACAATGCCTCGGCCGCCTTGATCACTTCGCCAAGACGTGTCCCGAAGGACAGGATTGCAACGCGCCCGCCCCGCTGCACGATCCGGCCTTTGCCAATCTCAAGCACTTCGCCACGCTCGGGCATGGTCACGCCTTCGCCTTCGCCGCGAGGATAGCGGAAGGCAATCGGGCCTTGATCATGCGCGACAGCGGTGGCGACCATGTGTTTGAGTTCAGCTTCGTCTGCGGCGGCCATAATCACCATATTCGGCAGACAGGCCAAGTACGCGATATCGAAACTTCCCGCGTGGGTCGCACCATCGGCGCCCACCAGCCCTGCACGGTCGATGGCAAAACGCACAGGCAGATTCTGAATGGCCACATCGTGGACCACCTGGTCATAGCCCCGTTGAAGAAAGGTCGAATAAAGCGCGCAGAACGGTTTCATCCCGCCCGCGGCAAGTCCGGCGGCAAAGGTCACCGCATGTTGTTCGGCAATGCCGACATCGAAACACCGTGACGGATATCGCTTGTCGAACAGGTCAATGCCCGTCCCGCCCGGCATCGCGGCGGTTATCGCGCAAATCTTGTCATCCTCGGCGGCATGCGCGACCAGCGCTTCGCCGAAAACCTTGGTATAGCTCGGGGCGTTCGACGGGGCTTTCTTTTGCTCTCCGGTGACAAGGTCAAATTTGGCGGTGGCATGGCCGCCATCCATCGCCTCTTCGGCCGGAGCGTATCCTTTGCCTTTCTTTGTCAGCACATGGATAAGCATGGGCCCGGTCGCGCGCGCCCTGACCGTGCGAAGTACCGGCAAAAGCTGATCCATGTCATGCCCGTAGATCGGACCCACATAGGAAAAGCCCAATTCTTCGAAAAGCGTGCCGCCGACGGCCATACCCTTGAGCATTTCCTTGGCGCGACGCGCACCTTCCTGGAAGGGTTCGGGAAGCAAAGACACCGCGCCCTTGGCAGCCGCTTTGAATTCCTGAAAGGGTTCACCGGCATATAGGCGGGACAAATAGGATGACAGCGCGCCAACGGGCGGCGCGATCGACATCTCGTTGTCATTGAGGATCACGATCAGGCGCTTGCCCAGATGCCCCGTGTGATTCATCGCCTCGAAGGCCATGCCGGCGGACATCGCGCCATCTCCGATCACGGCGATGGCGTCGCCATGCCCGGTCTCGCATACCCCTCCAAGATCACGCGCGACCGCAAATCCCAGCGCGGCGGAAATTGATGTGGAGCTATGCGCCGCCCCGAACGGGTCATAGGGCGACTCCGCGCGCTTGGTGAAGCCCGACAGCCCGCCCTTCTGGCGGATTGTGCGGATCCGGTCCCGCCTCCCGGTGAGGATCTTGTGCGGATAGCACTGGTGGCTGACATCCCAGATGATCTTGTCGCGCGGCGCATCGAACACGTGATGCAGCGCCACTGTAAGCTCCACCACACCAAGTCCCGCACCAAGATGTCCGCCGGTCTCAGAAACCGCCGCGATCGTCTCCGAGCGCAATTCCTGCGCCAGCTGCACCAGTTGCCGGTCCGAGAGCGGCTTGAGATCGGCAGGTATTCTGACGGTGTCGAGAAGCGGGGTCTGGGGCCGGGTCATCGGGCCCTCCTTGGCGGTCAATGGCTCAGATCTCGCGCGAGATAACGAAGCGGGCCAGCGCCCGCAAGGTTTCTGCGCGCTTTCCGTACTCAGATAGGGCGTCGCAGGCTTCTGTCACAAGCTCTTCGGCGCGGCGCTTCGCCCCGTCGAGGCCGAGAAGCGAGACGAACGTGGCCTTGCCCGCAGCGGCGTCTTTGCCCACGGCCTTTCCAACACGGTCCACATCGCCCGTCTCGTCAATCACGTCGTCCTGAATTTGGAAGGCAAGTCCAAGCGCGCGCGCATAGCCGCCCAATGGCGCAGGGTCGGTCCGCGCCATCACCGCGCCGGCCGTTGCGGAATAGACGAACAGGGCCCCTGTTTTGCCAGCCTGAAGCGCCGTGATCTCGGCAAGGTCCAAGGGGCGATCAGCGGTTTCGGCTGCGATATCAAGCGCCTGGCCCAAGACCATACCGTCCTTGCCGGAGGCGCGCGCCAGCCGCAACGCAAGTTCGGCCCGTGCTGCCGCGTCGGCGGGTCCGCGCGGGTCGAGCGTCAGCTCGAATGCCAGTGCCTGCAAGGCATCGCCGACCAGCACGGCGGTCGCTTCGTCCCACTTGATATGAACCGTCGGCTGCCCGCGGCGCAGGTCGTCATCGTCCATGCAGGGCAGGTCATCGTGTACAAGGCTATAGGCGTGCAGCGCCTCTATCCCGGCGGCCGGAAACACCGCGCTGGCTTCGGAAATGTCATGCAGGCGTGCGGTTTCCATCACTAGAAAGCCGCGCAGCGCCTTGCCCCCGAAAAGCGCGTGCCGCATCGCGGCCACAAGGGCCGCATCGCCCGGCAAGATGTCCGTCAAGCACGCCCGGATCGCCGCGCCGTCGCGCCTCAGCGCGTCTTGCAGCATTCACATGCCCTCGACAGGCGTGGTACCCGTGGGCTGTCCATCTGCATCAAGCGTGATTGCCGCGACCTTCTCTTCGGCGTCCTTGAGCTTGGCCTCGCAATGCTTCTTCAGCCGCGCACCATGGTCGTAGAGATCGATCGATTCCTCCAGCGGCACATCGCCCCGTTCCAGCCGTGTGACGACGCCCTCGAGCGCTTTCATCGCTTCTTCGAAAGACATCTCGGTGATCGGTTTCTCGCTCATGCGGGGCGGTCCTTTTGCTGACGTGTCCGGGCACTTTAGCGATCTGTGCGCAGTGGTTCAATTCGGTTGACGCCCCGAATGGGTTGCGGAAGGATGCGTGCCATGGCGCAACCCGACAAGACCGGAGATACCCCCCCGGCCCTGCCCGATCTGGCGGCGCTGGAGGCTGTGCAGACCCGCCTGATGGCCGCCGCGGAAGAGGCGCCGGCGCTTGCGCCGGCGGAACCCTACGAGGTCATCCGTTATGTCGAGGGAAAGCGCGCTGTGCTGCGCGGACGGCTGGGGGAAGAGGCGGCGATCTTTCGCATCTATTTTGGCGATACCGGCGCCTGTGCGCGCGACTGGGCTGAATTGCGCAGGGTCTGGCCGATGATGTGCGAAGGCGACGCGCAGGTCTGTACCCCGCTGGCCCATGCCCCACGCGCCGGCGTTCTCGCGGTCGCCGAGGTGTCAGGCACACCGCTTTTGCAGCATTTCTACGCCATCGATCCGCCAGAACGTGCGCAATGGTTGCAGCCTGCTGCGCGGTGGCTGCGCGCCTATACCGAAAGCTCGGAATCAGAGGTGGACGCGGCGCCGGGCGGTTGGCTTACCCGCGCCGAGCGCGCCGCGAAAGCGCAAGCATTCAATCGTTTGCGGCGCGTCGAGCGGCCCATCCTGGAAGAACTGAAACGTCTCGCGCCCACCATTGACGGCGGCAAGTGGCGCGCTGCGATCAGTCACGGGGATTTCCATCCCAACAACCTTATCGCGGCGGGCACCCGCCTGACCGGCATCGACTGCGGCGGATCGCGTCCGTTGCCCATCTACAAGGATATGGCGCGCTTCCTGATGCATATGGGCCGGCGCGGCATGATACCGTCGGGACGCTCGCGGTTCGGAGTGGATGCCGACGGTCTCGACGCCATGGCGGAAAGCTTTGCCTTGACCGATCGTGAACGCCGCCTGATCCTGCCTTTCTTTCTCGGAATCGAGGCATTGATCCGCGCCGAAACCCGCAAGCTAAGTAACAGTCGCGTGCGGCGCGCCCGCGCGATGTCCGAGGCGCTGCTGACGGACTTGCAGCAGATCAGAGGCTGACACTGCCCGACACGCGATCTGCTTGCGCAGCGTCGTAGAATATTCACTTTTAAGGCTTTTATTCGCCGCGATGATCGCTCTATGGTCGGACGAGGTTTGACGAACGGATTTAAAGGAGGCCTTCATGGTAGGAAAACACTGTTTCAAGCTTGCCGCCGCAACGTTTCTTCTGTCGATGCAGGGGGCGCTCGCGGTCGACGGCTCGCGGAACGATGGCTACCTGTCGGTCACCGAACAGCGCGAAGCGCTGGTGGATTGCAAGTTCGAGCTTGGGCGCGGCGGATGGCCTGCGTTCAAAGCGAGCTATGTGGAGAAGCCGTGGGGCGGGCAAACCCTCCTCCGGATTGAACCCGGCGCGAATGTCAACGCTCAGGATGCGGCCTGGATCAACTCCTGCGCCGATCAGAAACTTGGCCGCAGCTCCGAGGTCATCGAGCGTCCGGTCGAACGTGCGAGTGGCTTTTGTCCCAAGCATGCTCCGGTGATATATGGCGGCGCGCGCTACTGCCTGAAAAGGTAATCGCACAGAACTTTCGAGACAGGTCCGTTCATCTTTGTTGGGAACGGCGATGGGAATCGCAGACATTTTCTCGTAAAGGGCTGCGTGTTGTTCTTTCGCGCGGGCGAGCTATTTTTTTATTAGAAGAAAAAAGAGGCCTTGCCTGATGTATCGCGCTCTCACGATCGCCAGCCTCATTTCGACGCCCGTTTTGGCCGAGGATGTGTCTTATGACATGAAGGGCGAGGCCTTTAGGGGCTATTTCGCTGCTGCGGAAGATCCGAAAGGTCTTGTGCTAATCGTACACGATTGGGACGGCCTGACCGACTATGAGCGGCGGCGCGCGGACATGTTGGCCGATATAGGCTATGACGCCTTCGCGCTCGACATGTTCGGCCAAGACACGCCCACCGAGACGGTCGAACACCGGCGCGCCGCTACCGGAGCGCTTTATCAGGATCGCGACCGTATGCGCACCTTGTTGAATGAAGGTATCGCACAGGCGCAGGCGCGCTCGGATACATCCGGCATGGTGGTGATGGGCTATTGTTTCGGCGGGGCCGTCACGCTTGAGATGGCGCGCAGCGACGGGGCCGAAATGGCGGCAGGCTTTGCCACCTTCCACGGCGGGCTTGCCACGCCCGAAGGTCAGGGATGGGACGGAGATGAACCGCCGGTGCTCGTCCTGCATGGCGGTGCGGACACTTCCATAACCATGGACGATGTCGCGCGGTTCTCGAAAGAGCTTGAGGCGTCAGGAAATACTTACACGATTGAGGTCTATTCCGGTGCGCCGCACGCATTCACGGTTTTCGGTAGTGACCGGTACCAGGAACGGGCCGAAAGCGAAAGCTGGGCCGCCTTCTCTGCGTTTCTGCAAGAGCATCTCGGCGATTAAACGATCCAGGCGCGCGATCACCCGCCAATAAGCACGTTGGCAAAGCCAGATACGATCGTCCCGCCATGGGCGGTCGCGTCGCCGACCCGAGCCGCCGGGCGTCCCCCAATCAGAACGGTCGTGGATCCGCCGGTGACCGTATCGGGCGGTCCGACGCAGGCGGCGGTGTCACCAGTTGTCGCCGCAGGCAATCCGCCGATCAGCACGGTCGGCTCTCCGGGGCCGAGGATTTCGCCGCCCTAATGGGGAACAGGGACCGCGTCGGGCGTTACCTGCGGGCAGCTATGCTGGTCTGTCAGTCGTGCGGCTGGTGGCATGCAGGTTCTCCCGCTTCAGTTGATTATCACCGTGGTGCCTTTGACGGTGGTGTCTCCCGCCGAGCTGAGCTCGGCGCTCGCGCTGCCTGTCGCGGTCAGACGCGCCTTGGCCTCGACAGTGACGTTCGTACCCTCGACGCTGATTTCCGTTCCAGACAGCCGCAAGGCCCCTTTTGCCTGAATGGAGATATCCTGCGACGAAGATAGCGTGATCCCCTTCTGATGCAATTCGACGGAATTGGCATGGCCGTCGGTCAACGTCAGGCGGTCGTCCTTGTCGCTCAGCCTGACCATGTGTCCGCCCGGGGTGCTCAGGGTCATCACCTTGTCATTCTCGTCAAACGCAATGGTCATCTGTGATCGCGTCACGATCGCCTTGCGGCTGTTGGCCTCGTCCGGTGTGAGGGGTGCGGGCCATTGCGACCTGTGAAGGGCTCCCAGAATAATCCCGGCATTCGGATCTCCGTCGAGAAATCCAAGCACCACCTCGTCACCAATCTCTGGCAGGAAATCGAACCCCACGTTCCTGCTGGCGTAAGGAGCGGCAAGGCGGACCCAAATCCCCGATTGCGCGTCGGGCATCAGGGGCAGCGCCACCTTGATGCGCCGTTCGCCGGTGGGGTCTTCGTGGGTCTGCAGTACCTTGGCGATCTGAAGGCCAGGAGCTCTGGCGTGCCGCTCGCCCTGCCGCGACGTATCTGCGTCAGGCGGCAGACCCAGTGTGACGGCGCTGGTCCAGAAACCATTCGAAACGGTGTGAACGACTTTCGAAATGTAGCCTGCCCAGTTGAACCGGGCGCCGAGGTCCTTGATCTCAAGAAGCGTATCGGCGCCAAGCCCCGAATTGCCAGGGCAGGTCAGGGTTCCGCGTATGCGCGCAAGACGGCTTCGCAGCAGCGTCGCGTCAGCCCAGGCTTTCAGGGCCTCCTGACCAATCGGACTGAACGATCTGAGCGCCCGATCCTCCAGATCGAGCACCTGCGCCAAAGCCTGTCCGGTGAGATTACCTTGTGCATTGACAGACGGCTCCGATGCCGTGCCGGTTTCGGTGGCGCGGGACACGGGGTTCCAAGCAGAGGCGGAAACACTCGCCCATTGAAACGTCGCATCCAGGTCGAGATCGAGCTCGATAAGGGTTCGTCCGTACTCCACGGAAAGCTGTGGCTGATCAAACTTCGGGGGACCGACATGCACCATGGCGTTTTCGACTCGCACGATGTGACCGTTGGCGCGGGCCAGGCCTTGGACATAGTCCCAATCGGTCGCTTCGCCCTGAAGATGATGTTCCCGCACCAACCCGGTCGTTGAAATGTCGGCCTGCAATCCAACATTCGTGATCATGGCCTCCATGACGTCGGCGTCTGTGCTATCGTGGAACTGCGCCGCCTGGCCGGATAGCGTCATTTTCAGCGCCTCATCGTGACAGCTCAGTGTCAGAGTGGATGCGCCAGTCTCTGTGAGCGAGATTTTTTGACCTAGGATCACGCCCGCGAAGGCCCGCGTATTCTTTCCCGAGTATCCCACCGCTATCTCGATCCGCCTTCCGGGTGCGAATTGCGACGTGGCACTGAGAGGAAAGTCGGCTTCGGAAACATCCCCGTCGGCCAGCGTCACCTCCGCACTGGGAACGGCGTTCAGCCCTGCTTCGGTGGTGACACGGATCACTTTGTAGGTGTCGGAAATCTCCGCACCGTCAATCCGGATACCGAAGGTGACAACGCCTCCGGTATCGGTCTGAACAGACTCCGTCATGGCTTATCATCCCCCATTTTCGCGCAACGCTAGCAGGTGCGGTGGGAAATGCACGTCTGCATTTCGGCGTCGCGGTGCTAGCGGCCCTTGAACAAGCCGCCGAGTATGCCACGCACAATTCTGCGACCAGTGGTACCCTTGAGCTCTTTTAAAACGACATTCGCCACGGCCTCGCCGAAGCTCTCGGTCTTGCCGCGCCCGCGCGAGGTCGACCGCTCAACCTTGGTGCCGGAATACCGGCGGCCTGCGTTGAACTCGCGCTCGGCGGCGCTTGCCGCTTCGGCCTGCTCTTCTGCGCGGGCGGCGTCGCGCGCCGCCTTCTCGGCCCGTTCCGCCAGGATTTCGAACGCCGATTCACGGTCGAGCGGCGTCTCGTACTTGCCCGCAACCGGTGAGGTTGAAAGTACCTCGGCGCGCGCAGCGTCGTTGATCGGCCCAAGTTTGGAGGACGGCGGGCGGATCAGCGTGCGTTCCACGATGCCCGGCACGCCCTTGTCTTCCAGCATCGAGGTCACCGCTTCGCCCACGCCCACATCGCGGATCGCATCCGCGGTATCGAACCGGCTGTTGGGCCTGTAGGTTTCCGCCGCCCTTTCGAGCGCCTTGCGGTCCCGCGCCGTGAACGCGCGCAGCGCGTGTTGAAAGCGGTTGCCAAGCTGGCCGAGGATATCTTCGGGTACATCGTCCGGATTCTGGGTGATGAAATAGACACCAACGCCTTTGGACCGGATCAACCGGGCCACCTGCTCGACCTTGTCTACAAGCGCTTTCGGGGCGTCCTCAAAGAGAAGGTGCGCCTCGTCGAAAAAGAACACGAGCTTCGGCTTGTCAGGGTCCCCGACCTCGGGCAGCGTTTCGAAAAGCTCGCTGAGAAGCCAGAGCAGGAAGGTTGCGTAAAGCCGCGGCGCCCCCATGAGCTTGTCCGCGGCCAGGATGTTGATCTGCCCGCGCCCGTCCGGAGCGCGGCGCAGCAAATCATCCAGGTCGAGCGCCGGCTCGGCAAAGAACTGTGCGCCGCCCTGGTTTTCGAGAACCAGAAGCGACCGCTGGATCGTGCCGACTGATTGCGACGAGACATTGCCGTAGCGCAGGCTGAGTTCCTTGGCATTCTCCCCGACCCAAACCAGTAGCGCCTGCAGGTCCTTGAGGTCCAGCAGCGGAAGACCCTGTTCGTCCGCCACGCGGAAGGCAATGTTGATCACGCCCTCCTGCGCGTCCGACAGCTCCATGAGCCGCGACAGCAGTAGAGGACCCATTTCAGCCACGGTGGCGCGCACCGGATGGCCTTGCGCGCCGAAGAGATCCCAAAACGTGACCGGAAATGCCTCGTAGCGATAGTCGTCGAAGCCGATGATCCCCGCGCGCTTCTGAAAGGCATCGTGTAGCTTGAACTCGGGCGATCCCGCGGCGGCGAGACCGGACAAATCCCCTTTCACGTCGGAAAGAAAAACGGGCACGCCGGCTGCGGAAAACCCTTCGGCAAGGATTTGTAGCGTGACGGTCTTGCCGGTGCCGGTTGCGCCCGCGATCAGCCCGTGCCGGTTGGCGTATTTCAGCGTCAGCCCCTGGGGCGTTGCGTATTCCTCGCCGCCTCCGCCCACGAATACCTTGTTTTCCAACGCTTTTCTCTCCCGCCATGAAGTTTTCACGGTGTGAACATACTAACTTAACGATTTCCTGCCAGTATTTATCTCGCTCCGGGCCTCATGTCCTCTTGGTCTCGGGGCAACTTCCTCCCTGTCAGACTGGCCGCGCCCTTGTGGTGCGGCCCTTTTTCGCCATTGGCGGCGGCACAAAACAGTTCGCATCTGCGCCGAATGCTCCTCTTTTTCAGACGCTTAGTTCCTGCATTGATGATGTCATCACTTTTTTTGATCTTCCCTGTTGACGGTCTTTCGGATCTGTCCTAGCGTCACCATCAATGACTAAGTCGGCCAGTCCGACAGGGAGAAAAGAGGAAGAGCGACCTTCGGGTTACTCTTCCTTTTTTCTTCCTTATCGACCAACTTCCCGAGACCGCGCCGTCAGGCAAAACCGCCTTGCAACCCCGCGGCGGCTGAGGTTTTATCTGCGCAGCCGGCGGGGGGTCGGCCCGACGCCCCTGCCACTTCCTTTTTACGCAATCTTTAGGGGACAACATGCCCGCTTTTATCCGTACCCTGCCCGTTCTCGTCCTGCTGAGCCTCGGCTCAGCCCTTTGGGCGCAAGACGCCGAGGCCCCATCGACCGACGCACCCGAGGCGGAAACTGCCGCCGAGCCGGAAGCGTCTGAAACAGCGGAGACCGAAACACCCGAGTCCGATCCTGCCCAAGAACTCGATATGGGCCAGGAGGTCGCCGAGGATCCCTCTTATATCCGCGACGAATACGGCGATTGGCAGCTGCAATGTTTCCGGACCGATGCCGGAGAGGACCCCTGTCAGATGTACCAGCTTCTGCGCGAGGAAGGCGGGAATCCAGTGGCCGAATTCAGCCTCTTCAAGCTACCGGGCAATAGCCAGGCCGTGGCCGGGGCAACCATCGCCGTACCGCTCGGCACGCTGCTGCCCGAGGGGCTGAAGATTGCCGTGGATAGCGGCCCGGCAAAGGGCTACAACTTCTCGTTCTGTTCAATGGCGGGCTGCTTTGCGCGCATCGGGTTCACAGCGGCGGACGTAGCGGCCTTCAAGGCAGGCGCAGAAGCGACGCTCGTGATTGTTCCGGCGCAGGCACCTGATCAGACAGTTGCGATCAAGGCCTCGCTCAACGGCTTCACCGCAGCCTATAATGAAGCCTCCGTTATCGAGAACTGAGGCTTCCAGCCCTTGACCAAGACATGCCGCCGCCCTTTCACCGGGGCGGCGTTTTTTATGGCCGGTAGCTTGGAAGTTTTGCGGGCCGCGCCCTTAGTCGCTAAGGCCCGCGTGGCGCATCCAGAGCTTGCAATCAGCTAAATCGCTTGAGAGCCAGGACGGCGTTGAGGCCTCCAAAGGCGAAGGCATTAGACAGCGCCACCTCAACCTTGGCTTCGCGCGCTTCGTTGGGCACTACGTCCAGTGCACATTCCGGATCGGGTTCCTCATAGCCAATGGTGGGCGCCACGATCCCGTCGCGCAGCGCCATAATGCAGGCCAGAAGCTCTACAGCGCCGGTACCGCCGATCAGATGGCCATGCATCGACTTGGTCGAGGAGATCAGCAGCCGGTCAGCATGCGCGCCGAACACGTCTGCCACGGCCGCGCTTTCGGTTTTGTCATTGGCGGCCGTACCGGTGCCATGCGCGTTGATGTATCCAACTTCGCCCGGTGCGATACGTGCGTCCTGAAGCGCGCCCTTGATCGCCCGCGCCGCACCGTTTTTCGAGGGCATGACGATGTCGGCGGCGTCCGAGGACATGGCAAACCCCGCCACTTCGGCGAGGACTTCGGCACCGCGCCGCTTTGCATGTTCAAGTTCTTCAAACACGAACACGCCTGCGCCCTCGCCCTGTACCATGCCGTTGCGGTTGGCCGAGAACGGCCGGCAGCCATCTTTCGACATGACCCGCAGACCTTCCCAGGCTTTCACCCCGCCGAAACACAGCATCGATTCAGACCCACCCGTGACCATCACCGGCGTCAGCCCGCCATGCACCATCTGGAAGGCCTGCGCCATGGCGTGGTTCGACGATGCGCAAGCGGTCGAGACGGTAAAGGACGGTCCCTTAAGGTTGAACTCCATCGACACATGGCTGGCGGCGGCGTTGTTCATCAGCTTGGGCACCACGAAGGGATGCACCCTGTTCTTACCGTCTTCGTAGACAGATCGATAATTCTCGTCGAGCGTGGTCATACCGCCGCCCGAGTTTCCCAGAACGACACCGGCCCGAGCCGCCAGGTCGCCGGAAAATTCCAGACCGGCCTGCCCGATGGCTTCGCGCGCGGCGATCAGCGTGAACTGCGTGAAGCGGTCGTAAAGCGATAGTTGCTGACGGTTGAACCGATCGGTGGGGTCATAGCCCTTGACCTGCCCCCCGATCTTGATCGAAAGCCGGTCAACATCGGGAAATTCCAGCGGCCCGATACCGCAGCGCCCTTCCCGCATCGCTTCAAGAGTGGCCGACACATTCTGTCCCAGCGCATTGATCGTACCCGCGCCGGTGATGACAACCCGCTTCACGTGTGTTGTTCCGCCACCAATTTCTCGATGCCCGCGACAATGGAAGACACCGTGGAGATGTCGAACTCGCTCTCTTCCGGCGCGTTCGCGTTGAACGGCACGGAGATGTCGAACGCCTCTTCAATGGCGAAGATGCTTTCCACAAGGCCCAGACTGTCGATTCCCAGATCTTCCAACGTGCTGTCCATCGTCACATCCGAAGGCTCCAGCACGGCCTGCTCGGCGATGATGTCGATCACGCGGTCTCTGATGTTGACGGCGCTGCTGTCCATGCGTTGTATCCCGATTGCTTCGTCGCGGAGGATTTAGTCATTCCGCGGTTGGTTTGAAACCGTTTTCTTCAGGTCGGCCACATCCGCAAAAAGCCTCTTGAGACGGCGCAGTCCTTTATAGACGTCCATCTGGGCATCCATCTTCATCGCGGGATAGCCCAGCATGACCCGACCAGCCGGCACATTGGCCAGCACCTTGGTGCCACCGCCGGTGATGACGTTGTCGCCGATGAAGATATTGTCGGCCACGCCCGTCTGTCCGGCCAGGACCACGTTATTGCCGACGGTCACCGACCCGGCCAATCCCGCCTGCCCGCAGATCAGGCAATCTGCGCCGATGACGCAGTTATGACCAATCTGCACGAGGTTGTCGATTTTCGTCCGGTCGCCAATCACCGTGTCACGGATCGTGCCCCGATCGAGGGAAACATGCGCCCCCAATTCCACGTCGTCGCCGATGCGCACTGCGCCGAGACTGTGAATGCGCACATAGGATTGCGCGGCGATCTCGCCCTGGTCGCCAAGGGTCTGCCGTGCGCGCTCGACCCCCGAGATGTCCGGCGTCACGTAGGAAAAGCCGTCTGAGCCTACCACTGCGTTGGGCTGTGCGATGAATCGGTCGCCGATCGTGACCCGTGCGCCGATCCGCGCCCCTTCGCGCAAAAAACCGTCTGCGCCGATGGTCGCGTCTTTACCAACAAAAGCTTGTGGTCCGATCACAGTGCCCGCGCCGATCCGCGCGCCGGCACAAATCACCGCCATCGGCCCGACCGAGACGCCTTCGCCCAGCTCGGCGGTGTCATGGATCACGGCGGACGGATGGATCCCTGTCTCCCAACCTTGGCCAGGGTCGAAAAGGGTTGTGAGACCGGACATCACATAGCGCGGCCGCGGCGCGACGATCGCGGCTGAAAGACCGAAGCTCTGCCAGTCGGCTCCGTCCCAGACAAGTGCCGCGCGCGCCTGGCCCTGCGGCAACGCTTCTGCATAAGCTGGTTTCATCGCCAGCGCGAGGTCCCGCGGCCCGGCATCGGCGGGCTCGGCCACGCCGTCGATCTCGATGCTATCGTCTCCAAGGGCCGTGGCGCCCAGCGACGCGGCGATCTCGCGGATGGAATAGGACATGCGTCACCCCTTGTTTCGGGGTTCCGTTTATCCCCGAACGTCGGCCAGCGAAACCCCTGCTTGGCTCAAAGCCGACCAGATGCGCGCGTCCCGCCCGTAGATGTCCTTGCGGTAATTCACCGGTCCCTTTGCCTGCGTGAAGACCGTGCGATATATGATATGAACCGGGACGTGCTGTTCGAGGTTGACCCGGGTTTCGCGCCCGGTGTTCAGAACACGGTGAAACGCGGCCTTGGGGTCATCCTCCTGCGCGGCAAGAAGCGTGTAGGCGAACTCGAACGGCTGCGCGAGCCGGATACAGCCGTGGCTGTAGGCGCGCATTTCGCGTTCAAAGAGGTTCTTCGCCGGCGTGTCATGCAGGTAAATGTTGTACTTGTTCGGGAACATGAACTTCACCAGACCAAGCGCGTTTCGGCTTGAGGGCGGCTGTTTGATCGCAAAGGGAAAGTTCCGCGCATTGTAGCGAGAGAAATTCACCGACCCGCGATTGACCGTGCGTCCGCGCGAATCCACGAGCCGAAGGTGGCTCGCGGCGTTGCGGTTGCGCTTCATCATCGGCAGGTATTCCTTGACCGCGATCGACCGTGGCACATGCCAGGTCGGATTGATCACCATGTGCTCCATGACGTCCGAAAATTCCGGGCTGCGCCGACCGTCGGAATTCTTGCCGATCACAGAACGCGTGCGGAAGGTCTCATGATCGTCGTCCATGATCCGGGCCGTGAAATCCGTGAGATTTACAAGGATGTGGCGCTTGCCCCGACCCTCTGGCAGGTTGAGCCAGCGCTCCCGCTCCATCGCCACGTGGATCGATTTGAGCCTCTCGGTTGCGGGCGTGTTAATCTCGTCGATGGTGGAGGAGCCTGCGACGCCGTCCGCCTCCAGACCATGGGCCTCCTGAAACGCGCGCACGGCTGCCTCGATATCGGCGTCATAGGTCTGCGTCGCGGTCCGCGACAGGAAACCCATGCGCAAAAGCCGGTTACGCAGCGCCACGACGGACGCGCCCCGGGCACCGGGTTCCAGTGATGCAGCAGCGACGGTTTCGCCCCACCCGCCATCGGCCACGAGACGCTCCAGACGCATCCGCTCCTTCATCAGGCGCGCATATTCATTGGTCTTCGGCGGCAAGGCGCGGAAAAAGGCGTACGGATCGCTATCGAGCAAGCCGGTGATATAGGTCTGGCGGTCGCGATAAGGCACCTCGCGCTTGATATCGCCGACCAAGCGCGACGGGATCAACACGCCGGTCTGAAGATCCCGGGCAAGCCGCAGGAAGGTCTTGCTCATAGCCACTTCGGCAAAGCCGAGATCGCGGGGGCTGCGGGCGTCCCGAAGTTGCGCCATCAGCGCGTCGGTCTCATAGCGCGCGGCGGGCAGCCCGTGCGCCGGCGTATCTGCCAGCGCCTGGAAGAGCGCCTGTCGACGTCCCCGATCGGCGTCCGGATCCGTCCAGATACCGGCATATCCATTGGCCTGATAAAAGGCGGCGAGATCGCGGTCGTCCGACGCGGCCTCGGCGACCGCCTGTTTGAATGCCGTGACCTGCGCAAAGGCCGGAAGGGCCAGAAGCGCCAAAAACCCGATCGAAAATACCAAAATGGTCAGAATTCGCGCGAATTGGCGCGTCTTGCGCTGAAATACCGGGGTTGCAGACTGTCCGTACGCTTTACCAATGGTTGCGCGCGATGCGGCAAACTCGTGTGAATGACCCATGATCCCTCTTCTTCAACATACTCAGGTGCCGCGAATGACGGCGCTCGACCATGAGTCCCTATTGCGGCCGAACTTGTCCAATCAAATTTGCTTGCGTACTGAAATCATTGACCTTCCTGCGGTAGCAGGGTCGCAGGTGTCACGCAATTCGGACACGACTGCGGAAAAAATGCGCAAGATTCTGCCGAAAATTGTTGCTCTCGGCGCGTGTGCCAACTTCACCCCTTGGTAACCGATTCTCGATATGGCATAGAAGTTCCACATCTGGGGATGAGATGGCAGTGCCGCGCAAAGCGGCAAAACAGGTAAGCGACGGGACAGGCGCTAGATATATGACTGACGACAGCTCTTTGGGCATGACGCGGCGCGCGTTATTGGGCGCTTTTGCAGCAACGGCAGTGTCCGCAGCCCCGACATTCAGCAACGCAGCAGGGTTCCTTCGAGGTGCAGGAGACATTCGCCGCCTCAAAATGGCATCGCCCCGAACCGGTGAGAAAATCGACACGATTTACTGGATCGAAGGCGACTACATCAAGGACGCGGTGCGCGAGATCAATCTCTTCATGCGTGACTGGCGAACCAACGATGTGCACAACATCGACCTTCGCACCCTCGACATCATGGCGGCTGCTCACAACCTGATGGATGTGAACGAGCCCTATTTGCTTCTTTCCGGATATCGCAGCCCGAAAACGAACGCGATGCTGCGCGCCCGCTCGAGCGGTGTGGCGAAGAATTCGCGGCACCTGCGCGGCCAAGCGGCGGATCTACGGCTCAATTCGCGCTCGGTCAGCCAGATGTATCGTGCGGCGGTGTCCTGCCGTGGCGGTGGCGTCGGACGTTACTCGGGATCGAATTTCGTTCATATGGACTGCGGTCCGGTCCGCAGCTGGGGCCGCTAGGATCCCGTCAACCGACGACGGAACATGAAAAAACACCGGCAGTTTGACCGGTGTTTTTCTTTGTCGCGAACGTTTTGTCCCGTGCCGGGACTATCCCAAACGCGCGAGCCGCGCTTCGCGCAGTTTCGCGAAATCGTCTCCGGCATGATAGGAGGATCGCGTCAGCGGTGTGGCGGACACCATGAGGAATCCCTTGCCATAGGCAGCCTTCTCGTAAGCTGCGAACTCCTCGGGCGTGACGAAACGGTCGACTGCGTGATGCTTGGGCGTGGGCTGAAGGTACTGACCAACGGTCAGGAAATCCACATCCGCCGCACGCATATCATCCATGACCTGATGTACGGCCTGCCGGTCCTCGCCAAGGCCAACCATGATTCCCGACTTTGTGAACATCGTCGGATCAAGCTCCTTGACCCTTTGTAGCAGACGCAGGCTGTGAAAATACCGCGCGCCGGGCCTTACCTCGGGATAAAGGCCGGGCACGGTTTCGAGGTTGTGGTTGAACACATCCGGACGCGCCTCGACCACGATTTCCAGAACCGACGGCGCGCAATGAAGAAAATCGGGCGTCAGGATCTCAATCGTCGTGCCGGGGCTGCGATGCCGGATCGCGCGGATCGTTTGCGCGAAATGCTCTGCGCCGCCGTCTTCCAGATCGTCCCGGTCGACCGACGTCACAACCACGTGATTAAGCCCCAGTTTCTCCACCGCATCCGCCACGCGGCCCGGCTCGAAAACATCGAGGGTCTGCGGCTTGCCGGTCGCAATGTTGCAGAAGGTGCAACCGCGCGTGCAGATCTCGCCCATGATCATCATGGTTGCATGACCCTGCGCCCAGCACTCCCCGGCATTGGGACAGCCCGCCTCTTCGCAGACCGTCACAAGCTTATGCTCGCGAATGATCTTGTGCGTCTCGCGATACCCTTTCGACGTGGGCGCCTTGACGCGGATCCAGTCGGGTTTCTTGGGTTGCGCGTTGTCCGGACGGTGCGCCTTTTCGGGGTGACGCTGTCCGGGGATTTTGAGGTCTCGCACGGCTTATTCCCCGCAAATCGTTTGGTAAGATCCTTTATCTATAGTCATCGGCGGTGGGAAGTACCAGTTGCGCGGTCAGATCCTGCGCGGACAGGTCGCGTTTACATGTAACGAGTACCCACCGCTTGGCCTTTTTCAGGTCGGATCGCCGTTGCGGTCCGACCCGCAGCCGTTATTCTAGGCCACGCGGTCGCGACGGGGATGACATGGACTGGCAGGTGCACAGGCGCGAGGCGCACAGGCTCAATCAAACGCAGGAATTCCTCAAGCAGATCGTCTATGGCGGCAATGACGGGATCGTCACGACCTTTGCCATCGTCGCGGGGTTCGCCGGCGCGCAGGCCGACGGAGTCGCGCAGATCGGTGGCATGGCCGTGCTGGTCTTCGGTCTCGCCAACCTTTTCGCCGACGCGGTCAGCATGGGCATGGGCGAATTTCTCTCCGCGCGCTCTCAGCACGATCTCTACCGCTCGCGCCGCGCCAGCGAATTGCGCGAGATCCAGGAAAACCCCGAACAGGAACGCATGGAGTTGTTCGAAATCCTGCGCCAGCGCGGCCTGCCCGCCGGAGAGGCCGATACCGCCGCCGGCATCCTGTCGCGTCATCCCGAAATCATGGCGGACCTTATGATGACCTACGAATTCGGGATGCAGGACCCCGACGAGGAAAGCCCGGTGCTGAACGGGCTTTTCACCTTCGGATCGTTCGTGATGTTCGGCTCGATCCCGCTCGTGCCCTATTTCCTGATGGAGCCAACGCAGCAGACCTTCTTTCTGTCCGTCGTTACGACCTTTTCGGCACTTGTCGCGTTGGGAATGCTGCGCTGGAACGCAACCGGCGAACGAATTCTGCGCTGCGTCAGCGAGACCGTCTCGGTCGGAACTGTCTGCGCTTTTGTGGCCTTCGGTGTCGGCTGGCTCGTCGGCGGCTAACCCATCAAACCGGCCGCGTCCCCCAAGGCGTCGTAATGCCGTTTGAGCCGCTGCAGTGCGATCCGCAGCACGATCTTGCCCGAGCGCGCCGACCAGCCCATCTTTTTTTCCGCCGTTTCCAGCCCTTCGAGATAGCAACAACAGCGCAGAACCACGTCGCCCAGACCCGGCCCCAGATCGCGCAGCGCGCCGGTAACCCGCGCACGCGCCGCCGCTTCACTGCGCGCGCGGCTGTCTGGCACCGGCAGAGGCGTCGCATCGCTCAGGAACTCGTCCCAGCTTTGCCCGGTGCGCGGTCCCATCTGGGCTATCTCGAAATCCTCGCGAAGCCGTTCGCCCGCCCGCACAAGCTCATCGGATAGAAATCTCGCGCCGTCCCTGTCGCGCCGCCGCGCCAGACAGACAAGCGGCGACTCCGGCGCGCCATAACGCATGCGGGGCCGTGCGGCGGTCTCTTCTTCCTCATCGTCGAAAAGGGCCGGCGCGGGCTCGCGCCCCTTACGGGCCTGCAGCTCGTTTTCCACCTCCGCCAGAAGATGTGCCAGTGCCGTGCGCCCTGCCCCGCTGATACGATAGCGCGACACACGGCCTGGGGCATCACAGGTGATCCAGCCCTTCAATGCCATCGCCTCGGCCACGTCCCGGTCGACGATCGCGGTCCGGCTGGAACCGTGCGGCTGCTCGCGCAGCACAACGGCTTTGTCCATGTCCGCGGCCACGGCCAGAAGCGCACCGCTTTCGCACAAGCGCCGCAAAACCCGCCGCGCTTCCGTGTGCAAACGGGTTTTGGTCAGGGCGTTTTCTGCGGTATCGGGTCGATCGGGGCTGCAAGGCATCGGGGTCTCCTTTGTCGGTGAACCGGTTCCCGCGATCTCGGCCACCTGCTTGCCGAGGCGGCGCAGCGCCTCATCGACAAGCAGGTCGTCGCGCCGTGCCTCGAAGGCGCGCACCTGGCGCGAAACGGTCGAGGCGTGGCATCCGGCCTTGCGCGCCAGCGCCCGGATCGAGGTGCCTCCTTCGGTATGTGCGAGATAGTTGAGGGCCGCGCGCGGCACCCAGCCCATCGCCCCGCTGCTCGTCTCATCCGACAGAAAACCCTTTTGCATGGGGCACTCTCCTCCTTTTCGCCTCGCCGCATCACACCGTGGATGTCTGGTTGTCCACAGACTTTTCCACAAATGCCGCGCAACCGATGAGTGTTTTTCTTACCAGTCCGTTAATCTGTAAACGTATTTGCAACAATGGCTTGCAAAACGTAAACAATTGTAATCGGCAGCGAACGCATGGACGTAAGATCACGAAGCACCCTTTTAGGTTGTGCAATGCAAAGAGGGAAATCAGCCACTCAGGAGACCCCGATGAAAGATGCGCTTGCCCAGCTCGATACGATCAAACGCCCGCGTTTGTTGATCAACGCCGCCCGGATCGGAGTGATGGATTATCGTCGAGAGACACATTTGCCGCGCCATCTCGGCGGGCAGCGTTGTCCGCGCAGCCGGGAGGCGCTGCTGCAACTCTTGGTTCTGGAGGAAGAGATGAACGCGCGCCGTAGAGCGCGCGCCGCACAGGCTACTCGGCGGCGCGCCACTTGGGCTTGTTGATCGCCATGATGGGGGAGGCGCGCATTCTTCGGTGCAGCAACCGGGCGGAGCCGCGCGAAATCGCGCTGCCCGCCCGCCCTGCCGCGATCAGCTGAACGCGTCCGGCATCGACGCCTTTTTCGTCTCAACGAAGGCGTCGATCGCCTCCTTGATCCCGGGATCGAGGGGCGGTTGCTGGTAGGTATTCAGGGTATGCTCGACCTTGGCTTGCGCCAATGTCATCGTATCGCGCGCGCCCTCTTCGTACCAGGTCTCAAAGGGCTTGTAATCCAGCAGGTTCGACCGCCAGAACGCGCTTTTGAAATTTGCCTGCGTGTGCGCACAGCCCAGGTAATGTCCGCCGGGTCCGACCTCGCGGATCGCGTCCATCGCCTGTCCGTTCTCGCTCAGGTCGACGCCCTTGGCGAACTGGTGCAGCATGCCAAGCTGGTCGGCATCCATCACGAACTTCTCGACGGATGACACCAGCCCCCCTTCCAGCCAGCCGCAGGAATGCAGCATGAAGTTCACGCCCGACAGAAGACCCATGTTCAGACTGTTCGCCGTTTCATAGGCCGCCTGCGCATCGGGCAGCTTCGAGCCGGTGAAGGACCCCGCCGACCGGTAGGGCAGTCCAAGGCGCCGCGCAATCTGTCCCGCGCCATAGGTAATCTGCGCGGCCTCCGGAGTGCCAAAGGTCGGCGCGCCAGAGTTCATGTCGATCGAGGTCACGAAGGCCCCCATCACCACCGGTGCGCCAGCACGGCAAAGCTGGTTATAGGCGATGCCCGCCAGAACCTCGGCCATGACCTGCGTCAGCGTTCCCGCCACCGTCACCGGCGCCATCGCGCCACCGACGATGAACGGCGAGACGATGCAGGCCTGGTTGTTCTGCGCATAGACCTCCATCGCCCCCATCATCACGTCGTCGAAGGTCATCGGCGAGTTGATGTTGATGAGCGAGGTCATCACCGTGTTGTCCTGCACGAACTGCTCCCCGAAGAGCAGGCCGCACATATCCACGCTGTCCTGTGCGCGGCTGGGCTCGGTCACCGAGCCCATGAACGGCTTGTCCGACAGCACCATGTGGGCGCGCAGCATGTCGAGGTGGCGCTTGTTCACCGCGATATCCGTGGGCTCGCAGACCGTGCCGCCGGAATGGTGCAGCCATTTCGACATGTAGCCCAGCTTCACGAATTTCTCGAAATCCGCCATCGTCGCATACCGGCGTCCGCCGTCGACATCGCGCACGAAGGGCGGGCCGTAAACCGGCGCGCAGACCATGTTGCGCCCGCCGACCACGACGCTGCGCTCGGGATTGCGGGCGTGCTGTGTGTATTGCGAGGGCGCCGTCGAGATCAGTTGCCGCGCCAGGCCGCGCGGAATACGCACACGCTCGCCTGTGACATCGGCGCCCGCGTCTTTCCAGCGCGCCAGGGCGGCGGGATTATCGACGAAATTGACACCGACCTCTTCGAGAATCGTCTCTGCGTTCTGCTCGATGATCTCCAGCGCTTCTTCGGTCAGCACTTCGAAATTCGGGATATTGCGCTCGATATACTTCGCGGTCTCGATGCTGACCGCCGTGCGTTCGGCCCGGCGTGCCGCGCCGCCGCCACCGCGGCCTCGTTTGCGTTCTGCTGCTTCGACCATGATGCTGCTGTATCCCTTGAAGATGCCTTGCCCCCAAAAGGGCCGTTGCGCGTCTTTTACATCAGGGCAAAAGTCCGACAGGGAAGAATTGCGCCATCTGAGGCGCAGGAACGACATTCCGCGCGCTCAATTCCCCGCCCGCCGGACCGCCCTTGCCCTTGCGCATTTCGCAACCCCGTCCTATTGCCAGATCATGAGCACCGACATCCACGACCGCCTTCTGATCATCGACTTCGGCAGCCAGGTGACCCAGCTGATCGCCCGCCGCCTGCGCGAGTTGAATGTCTACTGCGAAATCCATCCGTATCAGAACGTCACCGAGTCCTTTCTGCGCGATTTCGCGCCCAAGGCCGTGATCTTCTCGGGCGGCCCCGATTCGGTGATGCGCGACGGCAGCCCGCGCCCGCCCAGTGCCGTCTACGAGATGGGCGTGCCGATCCTCGGCATCTGCTACGGCCAGCAGGTGATGATGCACGATCTCGGCGGAAAGGTTGAGGCGGGCGAGCACGCCACCGCCGAGTTCGGCCGCGCCTGGGTGAAACCCGCTGAGGCGCGCTCGGATCTGCTCACCGGCTGGTTCATGGATGGCTCGCAGCGCGAACAGGTCTGGATGAGCCACGGCGATCACGTCAGCGAAATCGCCCCGGGGTTCGAGGTCTATGGCACCTCGCCCGGCGCGCCCTTCGCGATCACCGGCGACCCCAAGCGCCGCTTCTGGGCCGTGCAGTTTCATCCCGAGGTGCACCACACGCCCAACGGCAAGACGCTTTACGAGAATTTTGTGCGCGACGCGGGTTTCAAGGGCGACTGGACGATGGATGCCTATCGCGAAGAGGCCGTGCGCAAGATCCGTGACCAGGTCGGCGACGCCAAGGTGATCTGTGGCCTTTCGGGCGGCGTCGACAGTTCGGTGGCCGCCGTGCTCATTCACGAGGCCATCGGCGATCAGCTGACCTGTGTTTTTGTCGATCATGGTCTCTTGCGCCTCAACGAGGCCGAAGAGGTCGTGACGATGTTCCGCGACCATTACAACATTCCACTCATCCACGCCGATGAATCCGATCTTTTTCTGGGTGAGCTTGAAGGTGTAAGTGACCCGGAAGAAAAGAGAAAAACCATTGGACGCCTCTTCATCGACGTGTTCCAGAAACACGCCGACAGGATCGAGGGTGCGTCGTTTCTCGCCCAGGGAACGCTCTACCCGGACGTGATTGAATCAGTCAGTTTTTCCGGCGGACCGTCCGTGACGATCAAGAGCCACCACAATGTTGGCGGCCTGCCCGAAAAGATGGGCCTCAAGCTTGTCGAGCCGCTTCGCGAGCTTTTCAAGGACGAGGTCCGGGCGCTTGGCCGCGAACTGGGCCTGCCTGACAGCTTCATTGGCCGCCACCCCTTCCCCGGCCCGGGTCTCGCCATCCGCTGCCCCGGCGAGATCACGCGCGACAAGCTGGAGATCCTGCGCAAGGCCGATGCGGTCTATATCGACCAGATCCGCAAGCACGGTCTCTATGACGAGATCTGGCAAGCCTTCGTTGCCATCCTGCCGGTGCGCACCGTCGGCGTGATGGGCGACGGGCGCACCTATGATTACGCCTGCGCTTTGCGCGCGGTGACGTCGGTGGACGGCATGACCGCCGATTACTACCCCTTTACCCACGACTTCCTGGGTGAGACGGCGACCCGGATCATCAACGAGGTGAAGGGTATCAACCGGGTGACCTACGATATCACGTCGAAACCGCCGGGCACCATCGAATGGGAGTAAGCGCCGTACCGGGTCCGAGCGAGCCGGTAGAGGTCCTCAAGGCGGCGCTCTGGATGCTGGGCGCGGTGGCTTCTTTCTCGATCATGGCCGTCGCCGGGCGCGAGGTCAGCTTCGCCCTCGATACCTTTGAAATCATGACCTATCGCAGTATTGTCGGCCTGGCGATCGTGCTGGGTGTGGGGGCGCTGACCGGGCGTCTTGGTCAGATCACGCGCCGCTCGCCGGGTGTTCATGTGGTGCGCAACGTCTGTCACTTTACTGGTCAGAACCTGTGGTTCTATGCCATCACCCTTATTCCTCTCGCACAGGTCTTCGCGCTCGAATTCACCACGCCGCTTTGGGTGTTGATGCTGTCCCCGCTCATTTTGGGCGAACGGCTGACCCCGGTCCGAGTTCTCGCCGCCCTGATCGGGTTCGTCGGCATACTGATCGTCGCCCGCCCAAGCGTCGAGACGATCAATGTCGGAACGCTCAGCGCCGCTGCCGCCGCTATCGGTTTCGCGGGCTCCATAATCTTCACGAAAAAGCTGACCCGCACCGAAACGCTGATCTGTATTCTCGCTTGGATGACGGCGACGCAAACCTTGTTCGGGCTGGTCTGCGCGGGGCTGGACGGTGACATCGCCTTGCCATCCTTGGCGACCGCGCCTTTCATCGTGGCCATTGGGTTTGCCGGGCTGATGGCGCATGTCTGCATCACCTCGGCCCTGGCCATCGCACCCGCCACGCTTGTCTCTCCGGTGGATTTCCTGCGACTGCCGGTGATCGCCGTCGTTGGTCTGCTGCTCTACCAAGAGCCGATCGATATTTTCGTGATCCTGGGCGCGGCGGTGATTTTTGGCGCAAACTATCTAAACCTATGGTCGCAAACGCGCCGGTCGTGATCGCGCACTATGACTTAAAAACAACGCCCCCACGGCACACAGTTTTGTGACGCCGCGTCAAAATTGACGGTCTTGCGCCTTTGCGTAATGTCGCGCCAACCTTGGAGGAGTTGGGTCACATGAAAAAATTCGCACTCGCAGCCGTTGCGTTCGGTTTTGCCGCCGGCACCGCGCACGCAGGCAGCATTCAACGCGACGGAGATCGCTCGCAGATCTTGTACGAAGCGGGCAAGAACTATCTGGAATTCTCGGTCGTCAACGTTGCGCCGAGCGTCAGCGGTGTCGGCACGAACGCTGTGCTGCCGTTGGCCGGATTGCAGTCTGGCGATATTGCAAAAACCTACCAGACGTTCAGCCTTGGGTACAAAACCGAGATTGATGAGCGTCTCACGTTTGCCATCGTGGCCAACAACCCGGTCGGCGCGGACATTTCCTATCCGCTCCAGCTTTATCCGTTTGCTTCTGCGACCGCGATAATCAAATCACTCGCCGTCACCGGCTACCTCAAGTACCAGATGAACGACCGTGTCAGCGTCTATGGCGGCCTGCGGGTGCAGTCGCTGAGTGGCAGCGTGAACTTGCCGCCCAGCCCGCCGTTCGCCACGCGCTACGCGCTGTCGGTTGATAACGATTACAAGCTAGGTTATGTGTTCGGCGGTGCTTACGAGATCCCCGAGATCGCGCTCCGTGTCGCGCTCACCTATGAATCGAAAATCGAGCACGACTTCCGCGACACCACCGGAACCAAGTTCGACGTGGAAATCCCGCAGGCTGTTACCCTGCATGCGCGCACCGGAATTGCCGCCGACACGATCATCTTCGGATCGGCCCGCTGGCAGGAATGGTCCAAGTTCCAGGTTGCACCGTCCGACTTCACCGGCGTCCGGTCGCCGTTGCCGATTGCCTTCGGCGCAGACGACTACTGGACGTACGAGCTTGGCGTCGGCCGGAAGTTCTCGGAAAACTGGTCGGGTGCGCTGACCCTCGGCTATGAACCCGACAGCGGCAAACCTGTGGGCAACCTTGAAGGCCGCGACGGCTTCATGAGCTATGGTGTCGCGATGAAGTACACCGCCGAAAGCTATGACGTGACCCTGGGTGTGAAGTACTTCGATCTCGGCTCGGCGACCACAACGACGATTGGGTCGAACTTTTCGGACAACGATGCGCTGGCCGTGGGCCTGAAGGTTGGCTTCCGCTTCTAAGCCGGTGCAGTTCGGCAACTGGAACCCCGCCCATTTCTGGGCGGGGTTTATTATTTTTTACAACAGCAGTATCGATTTATCCAAGCGTGTCCTTGCGACACCCTAGTATTTCTTAAGTTGAACGCAGGCCGGGGTGGATATGAGAGTATTTGCAGGAGCAACCGCTGCACTGGCGCTGGCTGCGACAGCGGGCCATGCCGGCGAGATCCAAAGGGACTCGGATCGGTCGCAGGTTCTTTACGAGAACGGAAAAAACTACCTGGAGTTTTCCGCGACGGTCGTCGCACCGGACGTGAGCGGCTCAGTGAATTCACCTTTCGGCGCCATCCCGTCCGGCAACATGGTTGAGAATTTTCAGACTTATTCGCTCGCTTATAAACGCGAGATCAACGAAAGGCTGACCTATGCGATCATCGCCAATCAGCCCTATGGGGCAGACGTCAATTACGCTGCGGGTACCTTTTACCCTTTCTCCGGCACAACCGCCGAACTGAACACATTCGCGGTAACGGGACTGCTGAAGTATCAATTCAACGACAATTTCAGCGCCTATGGCGGCCTGCGGGTGCAGACGATGGATGGGAGCCTGCGCATCCAGACAGCCGGTCTGCCGCCCACGATCCCCCCGCTCTACACGCTGACCGTCGACAAGAATTATCAGGTCGGCTACGTGCTTGGCGGCGCGTATGAGCGGCCCGACATCGCGCTCAAGGTCGCGTTGACCTACGAGTCGGAGATCAAGCACGATTTTCGCGACAATACCGGGACGTCCTTCAACATCAAGACGCCCCAGGCCGTCACCCTGCACGCCCGCTCGGGCATCGCCGCGAACACATTGGTCTTCGGTTCGGTGCGCTGGCAGGAATGGACCAAATTCCTGATCGCTCCGCGCGATTATGTCGGCGGCCTCGTTCCGATTGCGCGCGGCGCTTCGGATATCTGGACCTATGAACTGGGCGTCGGGCGCCGCTTTTCCGAGAACTGGTCAGGCGCGGTCAGCCTTGGCTACGAAAAGGATCAGGGCAACGTGGTCGGCAACCTGTCGGGCAAGGACGGCTTTTTTAGCTACGGTCTTGCCGTTAAGTATCAGACCGAGAGCTGGGATGTGACAACAGGCATTCGCTATATTGAACTGGGTGACGCCGTGACAGGTATCGGCGCGAACTTTTCGGGCAACGACGCTCTCGCCTTCGGCATGAAGCTGGGTTTCCGCTTTTAGGCCTTGCGCGCCGCTAAGATGATCGTCCCCGCCTCTACCAGGCGGGGCTTTTTAATTTGTCCCGGCAGGTTTGGGGTTTGACCGCCGCCGCGGCTGTGGCTACCACGTCGCCCAAGACCAAAAGGTGCCTCATGATCTATTCTTCGGCTAAGGACTGGCGCGATGCTCCGCACAAGCGGGTGCTGTTTTATGGCATGTCGGGGCTGGGCAAGACGCATGTATCCAACATGCTGCGCAAATCCGGCGCGTGGTTCCATTACTCGATCGATTACCGCATCGGTACCCGCTACATGGGCGAACTCATTGCCGATAACGCCAAGGCGCACGCGATGAGGGTGCCGTTCCTGCGCGACCTCCTACTGACGGATTCGATCTATATCGGCTCCAACATCACCTTCGACAATCTCACGCCGGTCTCCACCTATCTCGGAAAGCCGGGTGATCCGTCCAAGGGCGGTCTGCCAATCGAGGAGTTCCGCATCCGCCAGGATCAGTTCCGCCGCGCAGAGATCGCCGCGCTGATGGATACCAGCCATTTTATCTCCCGGGCCGAGGCTCTCTACGGTTACCCGCATTTCATTTGCGACACCGGCGGGTCCATCTGCGAATGGGTCGATGGCGACGATCCCGACGATGCGATCCTGACCGAACTGACGCGGCACTGCCTGCTCGTTCACATCAAGGGCAATGACGCGCACCGCCAAGAACTGATCCGCCGCTTCGACAGAGCCCCGAAACCGATGTGCTATCAGCCCGAGTTTCTGGACATGGCTTGGGCGGAATACCTTCGTGAAAATAAATGCCTGGAAGACGAAGTTGATCCAGACGCCTTCATCCGCTGGACCTATGCGCGCGCGTTGGCTCACCGGGAACCGCGTTACGCGGCCATGGAAAAATGGGGCGTGACGGTCACCGCCGAAGAGATTGCCGCCTGCACCACAGAAGATCTCTTCGTCGAGCTTGTCGCGACCGCCCTTGCGCGGCCCGCGCCGACGCCTATCTGACTAGGCCAACCGCCCGAAAGCCTGCTTATGCCCATCCGGATTCCCTCAGACCTCCCCGCCTATGACGTCCTCACCCGTGAGGGCGTGATGGTCATGGACGAGGATCTGGCCTCCCGGCAGGATATCCGCCCGTTGCGCATCGGGCTGCTGAATCTTATGCCCAAGAAGATCCAGACGGAAAACCAGTTCGCCCGCCTGATCGGCGCGACGCCGCTGCAGATCGATCTCAGCCTCATCCGCATGTCCGAGCATCGCACCAAGAACACGGCCGCCGAACATATGGAAAGCTTCTACCGTCCGTTCACCGAAGTGGCTGCAACGGGCGAGAAATTCGATGGTCTCATCATCACCGGCGCGCCGATCGAGCATCTGGATTTCGAAGAGGTGACCTACTGGGACGAGCTGCAACAGGTCTTCGACTGGACGCAAACCCATGTCCACTCCACCTTTGGCGTCTGCTGGGGTGGCATGGCGATGATCTATCATTTCCATGGCGTGCAGAAACACATGCTCGACGCCAAGGCCTTCGGGTGCTTCCGTCACCGCAACATGGCCCCCGCCTCGCCCTATCTGCGTGGGTTTTCGGACGATTGCGTGATCCCCGTCAGCCGCTGGACCGAGATGAAGCGCGCCGAGATCGAGGCGGCGGGCGGGCTCGATATTCTGCTCGACAGCGATGAGGTCGGGCCTTGCCTGGTGGAAGATCCCGCGCGGCGGGGGCTCTATATCTTCAACCACCTCGAATATGACAGCGATACGCTCAAGCAGGAATACGACCGTGACATCGAGGCGGGCACGCCGATCAATGTGCCCTGCAACTACTATCCGGACGATGATCCGGCCCGCCGACCGCAGAACCGCTGGCGCAGTCACGCCCATCTGCTTTACGGCAACTGGATCAACGAGATCTACCAGACCACCCCGTTCGAGATGGACCGCATCGGACATCAGAGCAATGGGGCTTAAGATCGCCCTCGCGGTTCTGTTGGCGCTGGCCCTTGCCTGGGGCGTCGTGCTGCACCGCGCCCGCGCGCAGGAAGCCGTGGCCGTCGCCGCGCACCCTCCCCGGGGCGAGCTGATCGAGGTCGACGGCCAGCAGGTCCACGCGGTTGTCATGGGCCCCGAGGCCGGAGAGGCGCCCGATCTGGTCCTGATTCACGGCGCATCGGGCAATTTCACCGACTGGACCTTCCGTCTGGGTCCCGAACTGGCGCAAGACTACCGCGTCATAATCTTCGACCGGCCCGGTCTCGGATACACGGACCGGGTGGCCGAGGACGGAACATCTGTCATCCGGCAGGCCGCCGTGCTGCAGGAAGCGGCGGCGCGGCTTGGCGCGCGAAACCCTGTCGTGCTGGGGCATTCCTACGGCGGCGCCGTCGCGCTGGCCTGGGCGATCAACCACCCCGATCACCTCGCCGCGCTGGTGGCCGTCTCGGCTGCCTCGCACCCTTGGGATACGGGGCTATCGACCTATTACCGCCTGCTTTCGCATCCTGTGGCCGGGCCGCTTGTGATCCCGCCGCTGACCGCTTTCGTGCCGCAATCGCGGGTGCAGGAGGCCATCGCGGAGGTGTTCCAGCCCGATGACGTGCCGGAGGGATACTTCGCCCATTTCGCCGCGGATCTCACCCTGCGCCGCAGCAGCCTGCGCGCCAACGCGCTACAACGCGCCAGCCTGCTGTCGGAAATCAAACGCATGGTGCCCTATTACGAGGACATCAAGGTGCCAACGGAAATCCTGCACGGCACCGCCGATACCACCGTTGGGCTCTCGATCCACTCCCAGCCTCTGGCCAAGAAGATCCGCAACGCCAATCTCGTGCTGCTGCCGGGCACCGGCCACATGCCCCACCATGCCGAGCCCGACGAGATCGTCGCAGCGATCCATCGCGCCGCCGCCCGCGCCGGATTGCGCCCTGCCCCGTAACACCCCATAGTGCCCGCCAAAAAGGAGAGGCCCATGGAGCTGCCATTCGACGGCGCGATCACCGAATTCTTCAAATCCGAGGCGCCCGAGGCGGTGCGCAACGCGATCCGGCGCGGCGACAAGGGCGATATCATCGACGCCTCCTATCCTCACTCCGAACGCATGCCGCGCAAGGCCTATGAACGGGACCTCAAGAAGCTGCAGACCGAACTGGCCAAGATGCAGGGCTGGGTCAAGGAAAGCGGCGCGCGGATCGTTTGCGTTTTCGAAGGCCGTGACGCCGCCGGAAAGGGGGGCACGATCAAACGTTTCCGCGAATATCTCAATCCCCGGGGGGCGCGTGTCGTGGCGTTGCCCAAACCCACCGAGACCGAACAGGGCCAGTGGTATTTCCAGCGCTATATCGACCACCTGCCAACGGCGGGCGAAATGGTGTTCTACGACCGCTCATGGTACAACCGCGCGGTCGTGGAAAAGGTGTTTGGCTTTTGCACCGACCAGCAGCGCGAGCATTTCTTCCATCAGGTCGGTGATGTCGAGAAGATGCTGGTGGACGAGGGCATTCACCTTTTCAAGTTCTGGCTCAATGTCGGCCGCGCCGAACAACTGCGCCGCTTTCTTGGCCGCGAAGGCGACCCGCTGAAGCAATGGAAGCTCAGCTGGATCGATGTCGAAGGTCTCAAGAAATGGGATGCCTACACCGCGGCCATTGGCGAGACACTCGACAGATCCCACACCGCCCACGCGCCCTGGACGGTGATCCGCTCCGATGACAAGCGCCGCGCGCGGCTCGCGGCGATCCGCCACGTGCTGACCTCCATCGACTATGGCCGCAAGGATCCCAAGGCAGTCGGACAGTCCGATCCGAAGGTCTGCGGCGGGCCTGAGATCTGGGATGCCTAAGCGCGGCTATCATCACGGCAATCTCCGGCAGGCGCTGGTCGAGGCCGCGCTCGCGCTTATCGAAGAAAAAGGTCCCACCGGATTCACCCTGACCGAGGCTGCGAAGAAGGCCGGTGTCACCCCGGCGGCGGTCTACCGGCATTTCGACGGACGAGAGGCGCTCATCGCCGAGGCCGCGCGGCAGGGCTACGAGATCTTCGCCGATGTCGTCCAATACGCCTATGACACCGGTCAGCCCTCGGCGCTGGCCGCGTTCGAGGCGACGGGCCGCGCCTATCTCGCCTTCGCACGCAAATATCCCGGGCATTACATCGCGATGTTCGAAAGCGGAATCTCGGTCAACAGCGATCCTGATCTGGCCGCCGTCGCCAACCGCGCCCGCGCCGTGCTGGAACAGGCCGCGCAGGATCTCAGCCAGCATATCCCGCCCGAGAAACGCCCGCCCCCGGCGATGTTCTCGGCCCATATCTGGGCGCTCAGCCACGGCGTGGTCGAGCTCTTCGCGCGCAACTCTCCGGGCACGCAATCGCCGTTCTCGCCCGAGGATATCCTGGAATCCGGCATCGGAGTCTACCTGCGCGGTCTTGGCCTTCTGCCACCCGATACCTGATCCGTCATCCGCTCAGCGCGGTACAATCTCTTCCAGTTGTGACGCCAGGTACCGCGCGGCCACATGCGCGCCCGCGACCGACAGATGATCGCGGTCCACATAGAGCGCCTGACCCTCTGACAGCCAGCCATAGCGATCGCCCTGCGCAAAGGCCGGATCGAGCGTGACCACGGTCACCATGTCACGCTCGACCGAGCGCAGAACGGAATAGGCCCGCGCCTGCAAGCGCTCGTGCGCCGCGGCTGTCACGTAGCTGTCTTCGATCATGGCCAAGGTTCTTTCCCGGTCGCGTCCCAGCAGAACGACGCGTTCGAAAACCTGCCGCGGCAGAACGCGTTGCGCAGGAACCTGCCCCACGATCACCACTTCTATACCGGCCTCTGTCAGGGCCCGCGTCGTCGTCTCAAGACCCGCGCGCAAGGCCTCAAGCGCCGCCTCAGGGCTGCGCTCGAACTCTGTTCCGTCGGCCCAGAGCACGTGATCCAGCGTCGGCGCGTCATAATCGTCGGTTGCGTAAAGCGACCAGCGCGCCACGAGAAACACCAGATCGACCTCGGATGCCTTGAACCCCTCAATCTGCGTCTCGACCGCATCACGACAAATATCGCTCTCTTTCGGGCCAAGCGATGTGGTCACCCCTATTAGCGGCGGACAGGCCGGAACCGATCCGCCCAAGATGGTCGCGTCAAAGCGCTCAGACACGGGAGCAAGGCCCGTCAGAAGCGACATCGCGTGGCTGTCGCCGATCAGGCCGAACACCCGTGTGGGGCTGCCCGGACGATACACCTCGCACAGTTTCGCCCACCGCGTCACATGATCCGTGCCGGGAAAACAGCCGCCATAGTCACTGCGCTCGTCAAAGCTTTTCAGCGTTTCCCGGAATTCAGGCGTCAGGCTGCCGTCCAGCCGCTGCTGAAACCCGCCACTGTGAAAGCCGGCAAGACCGAAGGCGGCGAAACCGGCGATCCCTACGATACTCGCCGTGAACACACCGGCGCGCCGGGGCAGAAGTGGCCTTTTGGCGTTCCGGAACGGCTGCTCGACGAACCGCCAACTGAGCCAGGCTAACACCAGCGAGGCCGCCGCCAGCCCCAGCATCACCGCGAAAGACGGATGATCGGCCGACAGGATGCGCGCAAACGCGAACAGCGGTTGATGCCAAAGATAGGCGCTATAGGAAATCAGGCCGATCCCCACCATCGGCTTCAGCGACAGAACCCGCGCGGTGACGGTGCTTGGCCCGGCAAACAGAATGATCAGCATCGCGCCCACGACCGGCACCAGCGCGTAAAGCGACGGGAAAGGCACCAGCGCGTCAAAGGCAAGGATCGCATAGACGATCAGCGCCAGCCCAAAGCCGGCCAGCACCTCATTGGGGCGCATGTCGCGCCGGTAGAGCCACACAGCGCAGAGCGAGCCGGCCAGAAGCTCCCAGAAGCGCGAGAAGGTGAAGAAGAAGTTCTCGTCGGGATAATTCCGCCAGCCCCATTCGCTCAGGGCCAGCGACATCGCCGCAAGGATCCCGAAGACCAGCGCAAAGCGCCAGCGCCGGAACGCCCCCAAGGCCATCAGAAGCAGGGGGAACAGCAGATAATACTGTTCCTCCACCGCGAGGCTCCACGTGTGCAGCAGTGGCTGCAGCTCGGCCTCAAGCGCGAAGTACCCTGCGTTTTCCCAGAAATGCACGTTCGATACGAAAAGCGCGGCGAAGGCCATGCTGCGCGCGAATTCTTCGAAGAGATAGGGCGGCATGTAGAGCCACGCCACGGGCACACATGCGGCCAGCACGACAAAGAGCGCGGGCAGGATCCGGCGCGCCCGGCGCTCGTAGAAACGCCAGAGCGAATAAGTGCCGCGTTCCCGCCCGTCGATCAGGATCGTGGTGATCAGATAGCCCGAGATGACAAAGAACACGTCCACCCCGACATAGCCGCCGCTGAAGACGGTGATCCCGGCGTGGAACAGGATCACCGGCACCACGGCGACCGTGCGCAACCCATCGATCTCGCGCCTGTATTTCATCCTGTCCCCGACGTCCCCGATTTTGCATTCCCGCGCCCTCGCCCATGGTCAAAACGATGCGCCGCGCGGTCGCAATGGGAAAATCGGTTTCGTCGGTTCTACAGCGGTCTTAGGTAGCACAACCGTGCCGCCAGGGCCACAGCGGCACGGATCGGCCGGCACGCCCCAAGCCCGGTGGACATGATCCTGCCTTCGTGACACATGGCCCGCATGGCCGCGCACAAGATCATTATCGACACTGATCCCGGACAGGACGACGCCGTGGCGATCCTGCTGGCGCTCGCGTCGCCGGAACTCGACGTGCTGGCCCTGACGTGCGTTGCAGGCAACGTGCCGCTAGATCTCACGACCTGCAATGCCCGCAAGATCGCCGAGCTGGCGGGCCGGCCGGACCTGCCGATTTATGCCGGGTGCGACCGCCCACTGGCGCGCCCGCTGGTCACGGCGGAACAGGTGCACGGTGCGTCGGGGCTTGACGGGCCCGACCTGCCAGAACCCTCGATGCCGCTGGCCAAGGGCCACGGGGTGGATTTCATCGTCGACACCGTGCGCCGCGAGGCGCCCGGCACGGTCACGCTTGTGGCTATCGGTCCGCTGACGAATGTCGCCACGGCGCTGACACGCGCGCCGGACATCTCGGCGCGCCTTGGGCGGATCGTGCTGATGGGCGGGGCGCATTTTGCAGGCGGCAACGTCACCCCTGCGGCGGAGTTCAATATCCATGTGGATCCGCACGCGGCCAAGCTGGTCTTCGCGTGCGGGGCGCCGCTAACCGTTCTGCCGCTCGACGTGACCTACAAGGCGCTCGTGACGCCCGCCCGAACTACCGCGTTTCGTGACATCGGCACGCCCGTCGGAACCGCCGTCGCGGCGCTGACCGACGCGCCGCACCGCCACAATACCGAGAAATTCGGCGCGCCCGGCGTGCCCCTGCACGACCCCTGCACCATCACGTATCTGTTGCGGCCCGACCTTTTCCGCGGTCGCCACATCAATGTCGAGGTCGAGACCGGGTCCGACCTTACTTTGGGCATGACCGTCGCCGACTGGTGGGGCGTCACCACCCGCGCGCCCAACGCCACCTTCCTGACCGAGGTGGACGCTGACGCCCTTTTCTCCCTTCTCACCGAAAGGCTCGCACGCCTATGACCAAGCTCACCCTGGCCGGACCCGACGACCTTGATCGCGTCCTGCGGCTCGTGTCCGATTTCCACGCCGAGCAGAATATCGCACAGGATGACGCCGCGCGCCGCGCGGCTCTGACTCCGCTGCTCGACGGAAGCCCGCATGGCTGCATTTACCTTGCAGGCCCCGCGCGTGCCCCCATTGGCTACGTGGTGATTTCCTTCGGCTGGTCCATCGAATACGGCGGACTCGACGCCATTCTCGACGAGATCTACATCCGCTCGGGCGTGCGCGGGCGCGGCATCGGCTCCGAGATCCTCGCAAGCCTGCCCAAAGCGCTCGGCGCGGCTGGCGTAAAGGCGCTGCATCTCGAGGTCGACCGAGAAGACGACCGCGCCCGGACATTCTACGGCAAGCAGCGGTTTGCCGCGCGCGAACGCTATCTCCTGATGTCGCGCACGCTCTAGCATTCCCCGCCATGGCGCTTATGTTGCGACCATGAGCCTGCATATTCCGTTCGACAACAGCTACGCCCGCCTGCCCGACCGTTTTTTCACACGAATGTCGCCCGTGCCGGTGCGAGAGCCGCACCTCATCGCCTTCAACACACCCCTGGCGGCCGAGCTTGGCATAACGCCCGGCGACGAGGCCAGCATGGCCAGAATCTTTGCCGGCAACGAGATCCCTGTCGGGGCCGAGCCGCTGGCCCAGGCCTATGCCGGTCACCAGTTCGGCGGGTTCTCTCCGCAACTGGGCGACGGACGCGCGAACCTTCTGGGCGAAGCTCTGCATGACGGGCGCCGCGTGGATATCCAGCTTAAGGGCTCTGGCCCCACGCCCTACTCTCGCATGGGCGACGGCCGCGCCTGGATGGGGCCGGTCCTGCGCGAATACGTCGTATCCGAGGCGATGCACGCGCTTGGCGTCCCCACCAGCCGGGCGCTCGCCGCAGTCAGCACCGGCGAAACCGTCTATCGCGAACCGGGCGGCCTGCCGGGCGCGATCCTGACTCGGGTGGCGTCCAGCCATATCCGGGTGGGAACGTTTCAGTATTTCGCCGCCCGCCGCGACCTCGACGCGCTCAAGGCGCTTTATGCTCATGTGGTCGACCGCCACTATCCGGACGCGACCGACCCTGTCGACCTGCTCTCCCGCGTGATCGATCGGCAGGCGCGGCTCGTGGCGCAATGGATGTCCGTGGGCTTCATCCACGGGGTGATGAACACCGACAACACCACGCTTTCGGGCGAGACGATCGACTATGGCCCTTGTGCCTTTCTCGATACATATCATCCCGACACGGTCTTCAGCTCTATCGACATGCGCGGGCGCTATGCCTTTTCCAATCAGCCCAACGTGATTGTCTGGAATATGGCGCAACTAGCCACGGCCATGGTGCCGCTCATGACAGACGAGGATGAAGCGGTGGAGAAATTCACGAAGGCCGTACATGCCATGCCAGAGTTGACCCATCACTACTGGCGTCAGGCCTTTGGCCGTAAGATCGGGCTATCGGCGATATCAGAGGCCGATGAAACCCTCATCACCGACCTGCTAAACAACATGGCGCACGGTCAGGCCGATTTCACCAACACCTTCCGCGCGCTCAGTGACGGAAAACCACGCGACCAATTCACCGACCCGGCCCTTTTCGACGACTGGGAGCCGGACTGGCGCACCCGGCTCGAGCAGGAGGACGATCCGCTCGCCACGATGCGCGCGGCCAACCCTGTGCTGATCCCGCGCAATCACCGTGTGGAAGAGATGATCGACGCGGCCGTCGCTGGCGATTTCGCGCCCTTCGCGCGGCTCAACCTTGCGCTCTCGCAGCCCTTCGTGGACGATCCCGATACGTCGGATCTGCGCCACCCGCCCGCGCCGGACGAGGTGGTGCACCAGACCTTCTGCGGCACCTGACAGGTCACTTCTTCCGCAGGCGGCGAAAATACTTTGGATTGCGCTCGACGAACTCGTCGATGATTGCCGCCAGACCGCCCCGGGCCTGCCCCCTGAGATAGGCATAGCCAACGGCGGCGCCAGTGACCGCGCCGATCACGTCCACGATCAGATCGCCCATCGTGTCGCGCAGCCCCGATTTCTGCATGTTGAGGCCAAAGGCCTGGTCCATCGCGAACTCGAAGATTTCCCACGCGGTGCCGATCGTCACGGCAAAGCAGAAAGCCAGAAACGCCATCGGCAGCGGCGGCGCGGCGAACCGGTCGCCTTGGAACATCATGAAGACCAGCACGAACCCGATCAGGCCGAATCCCACCGCCGAACCGCCATGCATCGCCACGTCCCACCACCAGAAACGTTCGTAGAAGTCAAAGACCTCTCCCAGAAACAACGTCCCGCCGACGAACAGAACGACCGCGGCGATGAAGCTGGGCGGCACGTGGATTTCCGTCCAGCGGGCCACCACAACCGGCATCAGCGACACCACCAGCGTCGCCAGCGCGACAAAGGCCAGTTCGAGCCGCCACTGCAAAAGCGCCCATCCGGCAACGGCCAGAAGCGCCATCCAGATGATCCGCGCCAGCCATGTCTGTTCGGCAAACACCGGGTGGTATCCTTCCGAGCACTTGGTAATCTGTCCCCATGAAAGCCCCGGCGGTCCGAATTGCAACCTACAACCTTCAGAAATGCGTCGGGCTCGACATGCGCCGGCGTCCCGGGCGTACGCTTGACGTGATCGCCGCCACCGGGGCCGATCTTGTCGTCCTGCAGGAAGCTGACAAGCGTCTCGCCCCCCGTCCGGCCGCCCTGCCCCACGACATGGCCGAGGCCGAGGGATGGCGCATTCTGCCTTTCGGGGCGCCCGGTGGCTCCATCGGATGGCACGGCAACGCGATGCTCGCGCGTCCCGGTCTCAACATCATCCGCACCGCCCATCTCGACCTGCCGGGGCTCGAGCCGCGCGGCGCGATCCTGGCCGAGCTGGATACGCCGGTCGGTCCGCTGCGGGTGGTTGGCCTGCATCTGGGGCTGGTCCGCCGGTATCGGCGGCTGCAACTTTCCACCATCACGCGCTATCTGGACCGCGCACCCACCATGCCCACCGTTTTGGCGGGGGATTTCAACGAATGGCGTCGCTCAAGCTGGCTCGAACGGGCCGCCCCGGGTCTGCGCTTCCTGCCCACCCCGCCCAGTTTTCCCGCGCCGCGTCCTGTCGCCCGGCTCGACCGGATCGCGCATTGCGACCGCCTGCAGGTGCAGGCCTTCGACCATCATGCCGAAAATCCGGCGCAGATCGCGTCGGATCACCTGCCGGTCTGGGCTGAATTCACCCCGGCCGCCTGAGCACGCCCAACCTGCTTGCACCGCCCCCGACACTCGTCCTATGCCACGCGGAAAAAGCCAGAGCGGACCCCACCATCCCATGACCGATATCCAGCGCCTTCTCGTTTCGCCCGATGGGCATGCCCGTGCCCATGATCCCGCCGATCCCGGTGCGCCCGGCGATTATCTCTGGATCGTCGGTTCGCCCGAGGATCCCGAGATCGCGGACTGGTGCCGCGCGCATCTGCCTTCCCTTGTCGCGCAGGCGCTTTTGCAGGCCGAAACCCGGCCCCGCACGGTGGTGTCCGGCGATGGCATGCTGATGATTCTTCGCGGGGTGAACCTCAATCCCGAACAGAACGTGGACGACATGGTGTCGCTGCGCACCTATGTTGCACCCGGCCTCGCCATAACCCTGCGCCACCGTCCAGTCTTCGCGCTCAGGGCCGTGCTGGAGGATGCAGAGGCGGGCCGCGCGCCTGCCTCGCCCGCGGATCTTCTCCTGCGGCTCTCGCACGAGCTGATCGAGCGGATCGAGGATGTCAGCCTCGATCTCGAAGACCGGGTCGACGAGATGGAAGAACGCGTTTTCGACGGCGCGCATGAAACCACGCCAGATATCTCCGATCTGGCGCAGATGCGCCGCGCCACCATCCGGATGCGCCGTCATGTCGGGCCCATGGCCGTGGCCCTGCACGAAGCCGCACGCGCTCTGCCCGCCCTTAATGGCACCGCCGAGGCGGCCCGCGCGCAACTGGCCGAAACCGCCAACCGCGCCACCCGGTCCGTGGAAGAACTCGAAGCCGCCCGCGACCGTCTCACCGCGCTGGCCGAACACCTGGACATGACCGCCGCCAGCCGGCAACAGCGCAACGGCTACCTTCTGTCGGTGATCGCTGCGATTTTCCTGCCGCTCACCTTTGTGTCGGGCCTTTTCGGCGTGAACGTCGCGGGCATGCCGGGCACCAACTGGGCGCCGGCCTTCTGGCTTTTGCTTGGCGTTTCGGTCGTCGCGGCGGCGGTTCTGGCCCTGCTATTCCGCTACAAGCGATGGTTCTGAGACGGGCTTCCGATTCGCCGCGAAATAGCCTACACCGCAGGCCGACCAACGCCGGAGACCTCCCGATGTCCGACACTATCACCGACCGTTGCGAGGCCAAGGGCCTGCGCATGACCGATCAGCGGCGTACCATCGCCTCGGTGCTCGAGGACTCCGAGGATCATCCGGATGTCGAAGAGCTCTATGCCCGCGCCTCGGGCCGCGATCCCAACATCTCCATCGCCACGGTCTACCGCACCGTGAAGCTTTTCGAAGAGGCCGGGATCCTCGACAAACTGGAATTCGGTGATGGGCGCGCGCGCTACGAGGATGCCGAACGTGATCATCACGACCATCTCATCGACATGAATTCCGGCGAGGTGATCGAATTCGTCGATCCCGAGATCGAGGCACTGCAGGAAAAGATCGCCGAAAAGCTTGGCTACAAGCTCAAGGGCCACCGGCTCGAACTCTACGGTGTGCCGATCCGCAAACGCTGAGCGCGGCTTGTGTTCCGATGGGTCAGGGCCTAAGCGGTCTGCGTCATGCATCTGACCGGAGGCCCGATGGACAACCTGCGCGGCATTATCCTGGTCGTCGTCGCCATGGCGGCCTTCACGATCGAGGACACATTTATAAAGCGGCTGTCACAGGATATGCCGGTCGGCCAGATCCTGATCGTTCTCGGCTTCGGCTGCGCCTGTGTGTTCGCTGGTGTCGCCCGTCTCAGCGGCCACCGAATTCTGACCCGTGCGGCCTGGCGGCCTGCCTTTCTGGTGCGCGCCCTGTGCGAGGCGCTGGCGGCGATCTTCTTTGCCACGGCGCTCTCGCGCGTCGATATCTCTATCGTTGCCTCGGTCTTTCAGACCACGCCGCTCGCCATCACGATGGGCGCCGCCCTTTTTCTAGGCGAAGACGTCGGCTGGCGCCGCTGGACGGCCATTATCCTCGGCTTTTCCGGTGTTCTGCTGATCATCCGCCCCGGCCTTGACGGGTTCGAGCCGCAGGCGCTTTTCGTGCTGGTCTCGGTCGTGATGGTCGCCACGCGCGACCTCATCACCCGGCGCATAGACATCACGGTCCCCTCGACCGTCATCTCGTTCCAGGGCTTCGCGATCGTCGTACCCGCCGGTCTGATCCTGCTGGCCATCACCGGCGACGCCCCCGTTGCACCCAAGACGCTTGGATGGGCCATGCTTGCCTGCGCCGTTCTCTTCGGTGCAGCGGCCTATTACTGCATCGTCACCGCCATGCGCATCGGTGATGCCTCGGTCGTCACGCCCTTTCGCTACACGCGGCTTCTGTTTTCGCTGCTGGTCGGCATCGTCATCTTTAGCGAACGCCCGGATGTCCTGACCCTGCTTGGCGCGGCGCTCATCATTGCCACTGGGCTTTATACCTTCCTGCGCGAGCGCCGGCTTGCGCGGGCCGCGCCATAGCCTGCGTCATATGGCCGTTAGCGCTATCATGCCCGTTGCAATATACCCGCAGGCTGTTAGACCACAGCCAACCTTACCAGCCGGAGCCTTTTTCCATGAGTCTCATACTCGACATTCACGCGCGCGAAATTCTCGACAGCCGGGGCAATCCGACCGTCGAAGTCGATGTCATCCTTGAAGACGGCACCATGGGCCGTGCCGCCGTGCCGTCGGGCGCGTCCACCGGTGCGCACGAGGCCGTGGAAAAGCGCGACGGCGACAAGGCCCGGTACATGGGCAAGGGCGTGCTCGAGGCCGTCGCCGCCGTCAATGGCGAGATCGCCGAGGCCCTGGCCGGGTTCGACGCGACCGAGCAGGTTGCCATCGACGAAACCATGATCGAACTCGACGGCACGCCCAACAAGGGCCGCCTCGGGGCGAATGCCATCCTGGGCGTCTCGCTCGCCGTGGCCAAGGCCGCCGCCGATTTCACCGCGCAGCCGCTCTACCGCTACGTGGGCGGCACCTCGGCGCGCATTCTTCCCGTTCCGATGATGAACATCATCAACGGCGGCGAACATGCCGACAACCCGATCGACATTCAGGAATTCATGATCATGCCTGTCAGCGCCGACACGATCCGCGACGGCGTGCGCATGGGGGCCGAGGTCTTCCACACCCTGAAGAAAGAGCTGTCGGCGGCCGGTCTTTCCACTGGCATCGGCGACGAGGGCGGCTTCGCCCCCAATATCGGCTCCACCCGCGAGGCTTTGGATTTCATCCTGAAGTCTATCGAAAAGGCCGGATACAAACCGGGCGAAGACATCTATCTTGCGCTCGACTGCGCCGCGACGGAATACTTTAAGAACGGCAAGTATGTCCTTGCTGGAGAAGATAAATCATTGTCACCGGAAGAGAACGCCGACTACCTCGCTGCGCTCGTCTCCGACTATCCGATCATCTCCATCGAGGACGGCATGTCCGAGGATGACTGGGACGGCTGGAAGCTTCTGACCGACAAGATCGGCGACAAGGTGCAGCTTGTGGGCGACGATCTTTTTGTCACGAACCCCACGCGCCTTGCCGACGGGATCAAGCGCGGCGTCGCCAACTCCATGCTGGTAAAAGTCAACCAAATCGGAAGCTTGACGGAAACTCTTAAAGCCGTCGACATGGCCCATCGCGCCCGCTACACCAACGTGATGTCGCACCGCTCGGGCGAGACCGAGGATGCCACCATCGCGGATCTGGCCGTCGCCACCAACTGCGGGCAGATCAAGACCGGCAGCCTTGCGCGTTCCGACCGGCTGGCCAAGTACAATCAGCTTATCCGCATCGAAGAAGCGCTTGGCGAGACGGCCGAATACGCCGGTCGATCGATTCTGCGCTGATGCGTCAGGGCACGTGGCGGAACACGCTGCGTGCTCCGACTTGCCCGTCCAGCTCGTCGATCAGGGCCCGGCCCGACGCCGTGGAAGCCCCGTCATCATCCAGCCAGCCGCGCCGCACCGCCGCGGCCCGGTCGTCCTCTTCCTCGACGGCGCATTGCTTGGCCATGGTCAGAATGCGGGTTCTGTACTCGTCCTCGGTCATGCTAGCTCTCCTTGCACAAGAACATAGCGGCCTTCGCCACGGATCAAGCTGCACAGGAGCCCGACCATCATGACCGCCGACGAGATCATCGCCCGCCTGAACCTCGCCCCACATCCAGAGGGCGGGTTCTTTCGTGAAACCTGGCGGGCGGACAACGCGGGACGTGCCACCGGCACAGCGATATATTTTCTGCTTCGCGGACAGGACAACAATCGCTGGCACAAGGTCGACGCGGGCGAGATCTGGCATTTCTACGCCGGTGCGCCGCTTGTTCTGTCGATCTCGGCCACGGATGACGGCCTCGCCACCGATCATGTGCTCGGCCCCGACCTTGCCGAGGATCAGATGCCGCAAATCCTTGTTCCACCCCATCACTGGCAGATGGCGCGCTCGACAGGCGACTTCACTTTGGTCGGCTGTACCGTATCGCCGGGCTTCGAGTTCGAGAATTTCACCCTCGCACCCGACGGCTTCGACATACCCCGCGCCTGATCCGCGACAAAAAATTAAAGTTTTTTGAAACCTTTTCGGCGCTCGTTCGTGCTTATAGGCAAGCCCGTCCGGAATCGGACCGGCCAGGCGCTCGCAACGCGCCGTTGGATGGCTCACCTGCCTGTGTGTGTTCGCACGAAGTCAATCAGTTGGCGGGTCGAGCCATCCTTCCCGTCCGCGGGGTCGCCCGTCAGAAGCGGCGCCATTTCCGTGGCCAGCACCTTGCCAAGCTCGACACCCCATTGGTCGAAAGAGTTGAGCCCAAGGATAACCCCCTCGACAAACACCCGGTGTTCGTAGAGCGCCACGATCTGGCCCAGCCGGTAAGGCGTCAGCCGGTCGTAGATCAGCGTGCTCGACGGCCGGTTGCCGGGAAAGACCCGATGTGCCGCCTGCCGTTCCAGCTCATCGCCTTCAAATCCTGCCTCGGCCATCATATCGCGCGCCTCGCTCAGGCTGCGCCCTCGCATCAGGGCCTCGGACTGCGCCAGGCAATTGGCCAGCAGCAGCCGGTGATGATGCGCCAGATCCGGCTCATGGCCTTGGGCGGCGACCATGAACTCGCAGGGTACCACCTGCGTGCCCTGATGGATCAATTGATAGAACGCGTGCTGCCCGTTCGTTCCCGGCTCGCCCCAGACAACCGGCCCGCCCTGGTCAAGCGGCGCGCCCTCCATTGTCACCCTCTTTCCGTTGCTCTCCATCTCCAGCTGCTGCAGATAGGCCGGCAGTCGCAAAAGCCGCTGGTCATAGGGCAGCACGGCCCGGGTGGGATAGCCGCAGACATGGGAATGCCAAAGGCCGGTCAGCGCCAGCATCACGGGCATGTTCCGGTCCAGGGGCGCCTCCTGGAAATGGGTGTCCATCGCCGCGCCCCCGGCCAGGAATTCCGTGAACCGCGTAGGTCCGATCGCAATCATCAAGGAAAGTCCGATGGGACCCCACATCGAATAGCGCCCGCCGACCCAATCCGCGAAGCCGAAGACCCGATCGGGGTCGATCCCGAAAGCTGCGGTCAGGTCGCCGGCCGTCGACAGGGCCGCGAATTGCGCCGCCGGATCGCTAACCTTGCGCGCCATCCATGCCTTCGCGGTCTCGGCATTGGTCATCGTTTCGATGGTGGTGAAGGTTTTCGAGGCGACAATGACCAGCGTCGTCGCCGGATCGAGCCCTTCCAGGCAATCGGCGATATCCGCCCCGTCGACATTCGACACGAAATGACAGCGCGGCCCGTCATGATAGGGCGCCAGCGCCAGCGCGCCCATCTCCGGGCCAAGATGCGATCCGCCGATGCCGATATTGACCACATCCGTGATCGCGCCGCCCTGCCCGCGAAAGCTGCCATCGCGCACCGCGCCGGCAAAGCTCTCCATCCGTGCCAGCGTGGCGCACACCCCCGGCATGACGTCCTCGCCGTCGACGGTCACGGGTCCGGCGTCACGCTTTCGCAGCGCGGTATGAAGGACCGCGCGGCCTTCCGTCTCGTTGATGATCTCGCCCGAAAACATCGCGTCGCGCCGCGCCGGAACACCGCGCGTCTCGGCCAGCGAAAGCAAGGCCGCGCGCGCCGTGTCGGTCATCGTGGTCTTCGAATAATCAAAGAGGATGCCGTCGCCTGAGACCGAAAACCGTTGCGCCCGCGTCGGGTCTTCCAGCAATGCCGAAATGCGGCTTCCGGTTTCCGTTTTCAGTGTCTCCCACATATGCGGCTCCTGATCTTCCCGTTCATCCCATGCGCAGCTTCGGGTCGCGGTGTCGTCGCCCGGGCGTCCGCGCTCACGGCGCCCAATGCACCAGCGCGTCCCCCAGAAGCGCCGCCACCGGGGCCTCGCTCGGGTCAGCCCCCTTCGCATGGTCAAGCACGGCGCGCTTCTCGGATCCGGTCAGCACGATATGCTTGGCCATCGCCCCGTTCAGCACCCGCGCCGACACCGTCAGCCGAATATCTTCCTGCCCCGGCACGCGCATCGGCACCAGCACCCGCGCGCGGGGCGCCAGGGCCTCCTCCAGCCGGTCGGCACCGGGAAAGAGCGAGGCCGTGTGCCCGTCCGCCCCCATGCCCAGCAACAGAACCGCGATGGGCAGGCGCGGCAGGATATTGGTTTCCAGCTCCGCCAGAACAGGTTCGGGCGTTTTTGCGGCCATGTAGAGCGGCAGAAAGGTCGCCGCCGACGCCCGCCCGGTCAGCAGGCGCGTGCGGATCATCGCGGTGTTGGACCGCGCGTGATCCTCGGGGACCCAGCGCTCGTCGCTCAGCATCACATCGACGCGGCTCCAGTCCAGGTCGGCATCGCACAGATCGTCATAGACCGGCCCGGGCGTACTGCCGCCTGCCACGCACAACAGCGCGCGGTCCTCATGGTCTAGCGCGCTGGTCAGGTCCTCGGCCAGGGCGTTGGCCAGATCCATCGCCATCATCTCGTCATCGGCATACTCGATCAGTCTCATGCCCGGATCTCCCGCCAGCGCCGCCCGTCGCGATGCATCAGCATCAGAGCGTCATCGGGGCCCGAACTGCCCGTGGCATAGGGCAGCGGCGCCTCGCCCGCCTCGGTCCAGTCCGCAATGATCGGATCGACCCAACCCCAGGCGGCCTCCACCTCGTCGCCGCGCATGAACAACGTCTGGTTGCCCCGGATCACGTCCATGATCAGCCGCTCATAGGCATCCGGGAAATCCGCCTCTTCCGGCCCCAGCGCGTCGGCAAAGGTCATGTCGAGCGGTACATCGACCAGCCGCATACCCCCCGGTCCGGGCTCCTTGATCGTCACACCCAGCTCAATCCCCTCGTTGGGTTGCAGCTTGATCGTCAGGATATTGCGGTGATGGCCCGCCTTGGCGCCGAAAATGGAATGCGGCGCGTCCTTGAACACCACCGCGATCTCGCTCGCGCGGTCGCGTAGTCGTTTGCCCGTGCGCAGGTAGAATGGCGTGCCCGCCCACCGCCAGTTGCTGATCCGTGCGCGGATCGCCACGAAGCTTTCGGTCAGGCTGTCGCGATTGCCCACCTCGATGCGATACGAATTCTGGTCTCGCGTGCCCTCGTACTGGCCCCGCACCACGTCCTCCCGCGCCACCGGGTCGAGCGCGCGGATAACCTTCAGCTTCTCGTCGCGCACCGGATCGGGGGCGAATTTCGCGGGCGGCTCCATCGCGATCAGGCACAAAAGCTGCATCATGTGGTTCTGCAGCATGTCGCGCATCGCGCCCGAGCGGTCATAATATTCCCCGCGCCCGCCGACGCCCACCTCCTCGGCCACGGTGATCTGGATGTGATCCACGTATTGGCTGTTCCAAAGCGGTTCGAACAGCATATTGCCGAACCGGATCGCCATCAGGTTCTGCACCGTTTCCTTCCCGAGGTAGTGATCGATCCGGTAGATTTGTGTTTCCTCGAAATGCTGCGCGAGCGTCCGGTTCAGCGCGCGCGCGCTTTCCAGATCCCGGCCAAAGGGCTTCTCGACCACGATCCGGCAGTCCGGGCTGGCAATCTCGTGGGCATGCAGCCGCTCGGCCAACGCCCCGAAAAGCGCCGGCCCCACCGAGAAATAGAACGCCCGCACCACGCCGGCGCGCAACAGCCCGGCCAGATCCGTCCAGCCCTCCTCGCCCTTGGCGTCAAGCGTCACGTAGTCGAGCCGCGCCAGAAACCGCTCCAGATGCTCGGCATCGCCTTCGCTGTCGGGATCGAATTCCGCCACCGCCTCGCGCACGAAGGCGCGATAGCCATCCGCATCCATCTCGCTGCGCGCCGCGCCGATGATCCGCGACTCGGCGCTCATCTGACCCGCGCGGAACCGCCGGAACAGCCCGGGAAGGATCTTGCGGCGGGCCAGATCCCCCGTGCCGCCAAAGATCACCAGGTCGAAGCTGTCCACCGGAATGACGCGCGATACCATGAAATCTCCCTTGGACGGCGTCTTGGTGCGGTTCACGACACTGTCACCACGCCCGTCTCGACTTTTGTGCCAAGAAATTACAGGTTACGCGCGGAAAGCAAATGATTTCGGGACCTAATCGATGAAGGACGCCGCCGATCCGGGCGCCAATGCCGGAAAATTCAACGATCCCGAGGTCACCGCGGACGGTTCGGCACGGGCGCGGGTGGCGCTGACGGCTCCTCAGACGCTTTGGTTCAACACCGGCACGCTGTGCAATATCGAATGCCTGAACTGCTATATCGAAAGCTCGCCCGACAATGACCGGCTTGTCTATATCACGACAGCCGAGGTCGAAGACTATCTTGACCAGGTGGATGCACGCGGCTGGGGCGTGACCGAGATCGGCTTCACCGGCGGCGAGCCCTTCATGAACCCCGATATTATCGAGATTGTGCGCGCGCCCCTCAAGCGCGGCTATGACGTGCTGGTGCTCACCAACGCCATGCGCCCGATGATGCGCAAGCGCGTGAAGGCCGGCCTGCAAGAGCTTGTCACGGCTTACGGCGACAAGCTCACCTTGCGCGTCTCGGTCGATCACTGGGACGAGGCCAACCATGACGCGGAACGCGGCAAGGGCGCCTTCGCCCGCACGCTGGAAGGCATGCAATGGTTGCGCGACATCGGCGCACGCATGGCCGTGGCGGGCCGCACCGTCTGGGGCGAAACCGAAGAAGAAAGCCGCGCCTCCTATGCCGCGCTCTATGCGCGTCACAACTTCAAAATCGACGCGCAAGACCCCGGAATGACGGTTCTTTTCCCGGAAATGGATGAAGCCGCCGAAGTGCCTGAGATCACCACAGCCTGCTGGTCCATCCTGGGAAAATCGCCCGAAAGCGTGATGTGCGCGTCCTCGCGCATGGTGGTCAAACGCAAGGGCGCAGACACGCCTGCGGTGCTGGCCTGCACGCTTTTGCCCTATGACAGCCGTTTCGAGATGGGCACGACCCTGGAAGAGGCCGAGCGCGACGTGGCGCTCAATCATCCGCATTGCGCCAAGTTCTGCGTTCTAGGCGGGGCCAGCTGCTCGGGCTAAGGCGCTATTTTTCGCGTCGCTGCCGCAGCCAACCGCCGATCATCCCGCCGATCGACCCGGCAAGCACAATCGTCAGGAAAGACGCGCCAAGATCGCGGCCCGCAAGGGTCGAGAGACCATAGCCGACGGCCCCGGCAAACGCGCCGATGAGGGCGAAAATCAGGGGCATCCGATACGAGGGCATAGTGCATTCCTTCTGCTGGATCGTCCCACTGTGACGCACCAGGCGGCCGTTTGGCAACTCCGCCCTTATCCTTTCGGCTTGCGCCCCATGGTCAGCTTCATGCCCGGATTCGCCAGACGCTCGGGCGGGCCGGTCCACGCATAGGCCAAAAGAACCGGTTCGCGCTCGCCCGTGGTGATCCGATGTTCGTGATCGGGCCGGTTGAGGATCAGCGATCCGGGCGCATAGACCGCACCGTTGTTTTCCGACCAGGCGCCAGCGACCGAGATATAGCTTTCCTCGATTTCGTGATGGCTGTGCTGCGGATAGGTCGTTTTCGGGGCGAAAAGCACGAACCCCAGCACCAGGTCGCCGGCCATAACCGGGCCATTGGGGCCAAGGATCTCGCAATAGGCGTATTTCTGGCTTAGCCCGCGCGGCACCTTGTCGTAACCGTATTCCCAGGTCAGCGCGGTGCGCACCTCGCGCAGCGCGCGCGCCATGCCTTGCATGCCTCCGCGCTCACCCAGGTCGAGCGCCCGTGCGAAATGCGCCGTCACCGGCTTTTGCGCACGCTCCCGCGACAGGATCTCGGGATTGCGCGTCAGCACCGCCGACAACCGGTCGCGCACCCTCTTGCGGTGGCTGCGGATGGCCACGCTGCCGCCGTTCGATCCATGTCGGTAAAGCGTTTCGAATTCCCGCAAAAGGTAGACCCAGTTGGGTTTGTCCATCAGGCGCACCGCCTGCGGCGCGACCGGGTCCTGCATTTGCGTCATGATCTGTCTCCTGCCTGAACCGTGCGCGCAGATGCCCGATAACCACAGGTCTCAGACCGCTTCAAGCCAGAGCGCCCGGGCAGACACGGATTTCCGGTGCGCTGACCGCATTTGCCCGTTGATTGCGCGCCGCAATCGCGCTCTGCTCGCCCCACGACCGTTTCACAGTCCGAAAGAAACACCATGCCCTTTCACTTCGACGCCGAGGAATACGCCGCCCGTCAGTCCCGCGCCACGGCTGCCGTGCAGGACACCGGCCTCGACGCGCTGATTCTCTTCGCTCCCGAAAGCCATTTCTGGCTGACCGGGTACGACACGTTCGGCTTCGCGATGTTCCAGGCCATGGTGCTGACGGCCTCGGGCGACATCCGCCTTCTGACCCGCATGCCCGACCGGCTTCAGGCGCGGCTGACCTCGACACTGGCCGAGGACAAGATCCATGTCTGGCCGCAATACGAGGGCTCCAACCCCGCGGCGCATCTGCGCAACCTGCTGTCGGATCTAGGCCTCGCGGATGCCCGCCTCGGGTATGAGGGCGACACCGTCGGCCTGACCGATCACAATGGCCGCCTCTTGCGCGCCGCCCTGCCCCAGATCATCGATCATTCGGGCCTGATCCGCGCGCTGCGTCGCGTCAAGTCGCCCGCCGAGATCGCCATGCACCGCCGCGCCGCCGAACTGGCCGATGATGCGATGGATGCAGGCCTCGCCGAAACCCGCGCCGGCGCGTTCGAGGGCGATATCCTGGCCGCCATGCAGGGCGCGGTTTTTCGCGGCGGCGGCGACTATGCGGGCAATGAATTCATCCTCGGGTCCGGTCCCTCGGCCCTGCTCAGCCGGTACCATTCGGGCCGCCGCCATCTCGACGCGCAGGACCAGATGACCTGGGAATGGGCCGGGGCCTATGCCCGCTATCACGCCGCGATGATGCGCACCGTCATCATCGGCACGCCCTCCGACCGTCAACGCCATATGCACGCGGGCGCCACCGCCGCGCTCGAGGTCTGCGAGGCCGCGATCCGGCCTGGCGCGCCCATGGGCGACGTCTTCACCGCCCATGCCGAGACGCTTGACGCCCACGGCCTGAACGAGGCCCGGATGCAGGCCTGCGGCTATGGCATGGGCGCGGTCTACAACCCGATCTGGGTCGATTTCCCGATGTTCTACGACGGCAATCCCTTGCCCATGCAGGCCGGGCAGGTGTTCTTTCTGCACATGATCCTGATGGATGCCGACGCGGGACTGGCCATGTGCCCGGGTCATTGCGTGCTGGTGACCGAGACGGGCTGCGAACGTCTCTCACGTCAACCGCTCGATCTTCTGGTGCGCTAGACCGACGCGGCACTTGGAAAACTGAACCGCACGGTTTATCTTGGGGCGGGTATACGGAGGGCCTGATGCAACTGAAGATCGACAGCCGCACCGTCGAGGTCGACGCTGATCCCGACATGCCCCTGCTTTGGGTTCTGCGCGATCTTCTCGGGCTGACCGGCGTCAAATACGGCTGCGGCATTGCCCAATGCGGCGCCTGCACCGTGCATATCGACGGCGTGGCCGTGCGCAGCTGCCAGGTGCCGGCGGGTGACGTCTGGGGGCCCGTCACCACCATTCAGGGCCTTGGCACGCCCGATGCCCCCCACCCGGTTCAGGCCGCCTGGATCGAAACCCAGGTTGCGCAGTGCGGCTATTGCCAGTCGGGCCAGATCATGCAGGCCGCCGCGCTTCTGGCCGAGCTCCCGGATCCCACCGATGACGACATCGACAGCGCCATGGAAGGCAATCTCTGCCGCTGTGGCACCTATCCGCGCATTCGCGCCGCCGTGCGCCTCGCCGCCGCCAAGATGCGCGAGCAGAAGACATGAGCCGCGCGAAAAAGATCGCTCGCCGGACGTTTCTCGCCGGGGGCGCCGCTCTTGCCGGCGGCATCGCCTTCGGCGTCTGGCGCTATCACACCCCCTATCGCAACCCGCTTCTGGCCAGCCTCAACGACGGCGAAGCGGCGCTGACGCCTTACGTGCTCATAACGCTGCAGGGGATCACGCTTATTACACCCCGGGCCGATCTGGGCCAGGGTGCCACGCACGCGCAGGCGCTGCTGATCGCAGAAGAGCTCGATGTCGATCTCGACCAGATCGCGACCGATCCCGGCACGCCCTCGGTGGCCTATTGGAACCGCGCCCTGGCGGATGAGGCCGCGGCCTTCCTCGCACCCGGCGACGGGATCCTGCACGGCGCCGCCACCACGACCGTCGCGGCCGCGTCGAAATTCCTCGGCCTGCAGATCACCGGCGGCTCCACCACTATTCCGGATGCGTTCACACCTCTGCGCGCCGCCGGGGCCAGTGCCCGCGAAACGCTCAAGCGCGCCGCGTCCCAGACGACCGGCACGCCGCTGGCGCAGCTCACCACGGCGGGCGGTGCGGTGCTCCTGCCCGACGGAACCCGCTTGCCCTACACGGATCTTGCCGCCACCGCCGCCACGATCGACCCGGTCACGGACGTGCCGCTGCGCAAGCCCGGCCAGTGGCGGCTGATCGGCAAGCCGACACAGCGGCTTGACATCCGTGCAAAATCCACCGGCACGCAGACCTACGGCATCGACGTAACCGTGCCCGGCATGATGCACGCCACCGTGCTGCTCAATCCGGCTCAGGGCGGTGAACTGGGCAAATACGACACCGCCAAGGCCTTCGAGATCCCGCAAGTGCAATCGGTGATCGAGATCACCGGCGGTCTGGGCATCGTGGCAGACACCACGTGGCACGCCTTCAAGGGGGCAAAGGCGATCGCGGCCGATTGGCCCGAAGCGCCCATGCCAGAAACCATGGCGGCGCATTGGCAGGCCCTCGCGGACAGCTTTACCGAAGACCGTCTCGACAGCCGCAAGCGCGATGACGGCGACGTGGAGAGCGCCCTCGCCGAGGCCGAGGTGATCGAGGCCGAGTACCGCGCGCCCTATCTCGCCCATGCGCCGCTCGAGCCGCTCTGCGCCGTCGTGCGCGTGACCGACACCGAGGCCGAGGTCTGGACCGGCACGCAGATCCCGCGTTTCGTGCAGGCCAATGTCGCCCGCCTCGCCGGGCTGAAGGCCGAGGCCGTCACCGTCCACGCCCAGATGATCGGCGGCAGCTTTGGCCACCGGCTCGAGGATGAGGTCGTCAAGCACGCCACCGAGATTGCGCTGCAGATGAAAGGCGTGCCTATCAAGCTGACCTATAGCCGCGAAATGGACATGACCCACGATTTCCCGCGCCAGATCGCGATGGCGCGGATGGGCGGCGCGGTCTCGGACGGACGGGTCGAGGCGTTCGATCTGTCTATCGCCATGCCCTCTGTCTTTGCATCACAACTGTCGCGTCAGGGGATGCCCTTTCAAGGCCCCGACAGCCAGATCGTGGCGGGCGCGTTCGAGCAGCCGTTTTCGATCCCGCATCACCGCGTCACCGGCTACCGCGCGCCGGAGCTGGCCCCGATCTCCTCCTGGCGCTCGGTCGGGGCGTCGTCGAACGGGTTTTTCTATAATGCCGGCCTCGATGAGCTGATCCATGCTGCGGGCGCCGACCCGCTCGAAGAACGCCTGCGTCTCTGCACCGATGCCCGCGCCCGCGCGGTGCTCGAGGCCGTGGCCGAGATGTCGGACTGGTCAGGCCCGGTCCCCGGCGCGGGCCTCGGGCGCGGCGTGGCGCTGACGCATTCCTTCGGCGTGCCCTGCGCACAGGTGGTCGAGGTCCGTCAGACCGACAGCGGCCTGCGCGTGTCGCGCGTCTGGGTCGCCGCCGAGGTGGGCCGCGTCGTCGATCCTGTCAATTTCGAGAATCTCGTCGCGGGCGGCGTGATCTTCGGGCTCGGCCACGCGATGTTCTCTGAAATCACCTATGAGACGGGCCGCGCCCAACAGGACAATTTCGACACCTACCCGTCCCTGCGCCTGCCGCAAAGTCCCGAGATCGCGGTGCGCGGTCTTGAGACCGGCCCCGAGGTCAAGGGCATCGGCGAGCCGCCCGTGGCCCCCGCCGCCCCGGCGCTGGCAGCCGCGATCTTCGCGGTCACGGGGCAGCGCCTGCGCGAGATGCCGTTCTCCAAGACCGTCTCTTTCGCCTGACAGCCTGCCCGCCAGGGCCTGTACAGAGTGATAAAACGTGCGGCGCCCCGCCTTCGTCGCGGAGAAAACACTCATATTCCGCCAAACCCGGCGGCGCGGACGGTCTTTCTGCCGCTCTTGCTCCCGGCGCGCGCGGGTGATTGATAGACGCCATGACGCGCGTCCTTGCCACTCTTGGTCTTCTGGCCCTTTCCGGTCTCGCCGGGCTCGCGGCGGCGCGGCTTGGGCTGCCGCTGCCTTTCCTCATCGGGCCGCTGCTGGTGTCGGGCGCGGTGGCGACCGGCCTGCCCCATCGCCTGCCCGAAGGCTATCGCTTTCCGCCCGCGCTGCGGCTCGTCTTCATAGCCGTCATCGGCCTGATGATCGGCGCGCAGGTGACGTCCGAGCTTTTCTCGGCGGCCCCGCGCCTGGCGCTCAGTTTCGCCGCGCTAACGCTCTTCGCGGTGCTGGCGCATGGCTTTGGCTACGCGGTGCTGCGACATCTCGGCGGCTATGACCGGCCCACCGCCTTCTACTCGGCCACGCCGGGTGGGCTCTTCGAATCGATCGCGCTCGGCGAAGAGGCCGGCGCCGATCCCGCGCGGCTCACGCTGCATCAGTTCCTGCGTATTATCGTCGTCGTGACCTGCCTGCCCATCGGTCTGTCCCTGTGGCTGGGCGAGCCGGTCGGCAGTTCCGCCGGCATGACTCTTTCGCGCGGCGCGGTGCCCTGGTCGGCCCTGCCGATCATCGTGGCCGCCGGGGCGGCGGGGCTCGCGCTTGGCCGGGCGCTGCGCCTGCCGGCAAAACAGCTCACCGGGCCGCTCGCCGTCGCCGCGCTCCTGAGCCTGACCGGCCTGGCGCAGCTCGACATCCCGCAATGGCTCGTCAATGTCGCGCAGGTCGTCGTCGGCACCGCGCTCGGCATGCGGTTTTCCGGGCTGTCGCGCGGGCTCATCCTGCGCGGGCTCGGTCTCACGCTGGTCTCGGTCACCGGGATGATGGCGCTTTCGGCAGCGTTCGCGCTCGTGCTGGCCGGCCCGCTCGATCAGCCGGTCGATGTCATGCTCATCAGCTTCGCCCCCGGCGGCGTGACCGAGATGGCGCTTGTCGCGCTGTCGCTGCAGGCCAACCCGGCCTTCGTCACCCTGCATCATATCTTCCGAATCGTGATCACCGTCCTGGGCCTCGGCCTGACCGCACGCCGCTTTCGCGCGCGTCTTTGACAGCCTCGCGCGGGCGGGCTACCTGCAGGCACCGGTCATCTTCCTTCCGAAAGGACAGCCCATGCGCATCACCGACACCGCCGCCGTGATCACCGGCGCGGCCTCCGGCCTCGGCGAGGCCACCGCCCGCCATTTCCGCGCCGAGGGCGCGGCGGTCACGCTGCTCGACCGCGACGCGGCGCGAGGCGCGGCCCTTGCAGAAGAGATCGGCGCGACCTTTGTCGAGACCGACGTGACCGACGAGGCTTCGGTCAAAGCCGCGATCGCCACCGCCACGGGCGCCATGGGCCGGATCACCGCCGCCATTAACTGCGCGGGCGTCGCCACCGGGGAAAAAACGCTCGGGCGCGACGGGCCGCACGACCTCGCCGCCTTCCGGCGCACGATCGACATCAACCTGACCGGCTCTTTCAATGTTGCCCGGCTTGCCGCGCAGGCGATCGCCGACAACCCGCCCGCCCCCGACGGCACGCGGGGCGTGATCATCCACACCGCCTCCATCGCCGCCTTCGACGGGCAGAAGGGCCAGACCGCCTATGCGGCGTCGAAGGGCGGGATCGCGGGCCTGACCCTGCCAATGGCGCGCGATCTGACGCGCGAGGGGATCCGCGTCATGGCCATTGCGCCGGGCATCTTCGCCACGCCCATGCTCAAGGGCCTGCCGCAAGAGGTGCAGGATCAGCTGGCCGCCGATGTCCCCTTCCCCCGGCGGCTGGGCGATCCGGCGGAATACGCCGCCCTCGCGCGGTTCATCGTGGAATGCGATTATCTCAACGGCGAGGTCATTCGCCTCGACGGCGCGCTGCGGATGCAATGACCATGATCCGCTACGACACCGTCCCGGACCCCGCCTCGCTCACGCAATGGCCGTTCGACGCGCCTGAAAGCGCCTACGAGATCCTTTGCGGCGCGCCGCGCGCCTCGGGCCGGCTCGACGCGGGCGGGCCGGGCCATGCCACGCGCACGGGGATCTGGCACTGCACCGCCGGCACATTCGCCTGCACCGAACAGGGCGACGAGCTGATGACCGTGCTTGCGGGCAAGGGAACACTGACCGATCACGCCACCGGCACGACCCAGCCGCTTGCCCCCGGAACGACGCTTTTCCTTCGCGATCAAAGCCGCGTCACGTGGCAGATCACCGAGGATCTGACCAAGGTGTTTTTCGGGCACAAGGCCTCGGGCTATTGATCCCGGGGCATGCCGCCGCATCTTTCCTTGGAATATCCAAAGGGAGAAATGCTATGAAAGTCACACGTCTCGCTATGCCATTTGCCCTCCTCGCCACGCCACTCTGGGCCGCAGAGCTGGCCACAGGCGCGCAGATCGCGGACACGATCACCGGCAACACCGTGCAGGGCAGCATGGACAGTTCCGGGGCCTATACCGAGTTCTACCAATCCGACGGCACGATCCGCGCCGAAAGCTACACCGGCGCGTGGAGCATCGAAGGCGACACCATGTGTTTCGACTATGGCGAAGGCCCGGCAGAATGCTGGGGGCTGAAGATCGACGGCGAAACCGTGACCTGGATCAAGGATGGCGAAGACCTTGGAACAGGCACCGTGCTGCCGGGCAACCCCAACGGCTACTAAGACCAACGCACACCGCGCGACGCAGGGCTTTTACGGCTCAGGGATAAAGCGCGCCGAACTTCTCGTCGAGATAGTCCAGAAGCGGGCCCGCCCCCGGCTCTGCCCCGCAGGCGCGGGCAATCACCTCGCGCGGCGGGTAAAGTCCGCCGTGTTGTTGCACATGCGCGCGCAGCCAGGTCGTTGCCGCCGACAGATCCCCTTGCGCCAACTGGCCGTCAAGGTCTCGCACCTCGCGCCGCAGCGCCGCGTGCAGACACCCGGCATAGACATTGCCAAGGCTGTAGGTCGGGAAATACCCGAACAGCCCCACGGACCAGTGCACATCCTGCAGCACCCCGTTGGCGGGCCGGTCGACCGCATAGCCGAAATCGGCCTTGAAACGGTCGTTCCACGCAGCCTCCAGGTCCGAAACCTGCAGATCCCCCGCGATCAGCGCGCGCTCAAGGTCAAAGCGCAGCATGATATGCAGGTTGTATTGCACCTCGTCGGCCTCGGTCCGGATATAGCCGCGGTGCATCCGGTTCACGACTCGGTAGAAATCTTCTTCGCTTTTCACCCCGATCTCGCCGAAGACCTCGCGCATCCGGCCGTAAAGGTAGTGGCAGAAGGCCCGGCTGCGGCCCAGCTGGTTCTCGTAGATCCGGCTCTGGCTTTCATGCACGCCCATCGACACGCCCTGCCCCACGGGCGTCAGCTGATAGGCGGGGTCGATCCCCTGCTCGTAACAGGCATGGCCGACCTCGTGGATCGTCGAATAAAGGCAATTGAAGGGATCGGTCTCGGACACGCGCGTGGTGATCCGCACATCCTCGCCCGACCCGGACGAGAACGGATGCACCGCAAGATCGATCCGCCCCCGCTCGAAATCATATCCGAACAGCGCCGCCAGATCGCGGCTCAGGCGCAGCTGCTTGTCGGTCTCGAACGCGCCGCGGACCGGGGCCACCTCGGTCGCCCCCAGCGCCCGCTCGCGCAGCGCGACCAGCCGCGGGCGCATCTCGTCGAAGATCGCGGCAAGATCGGCGGCTTTGGCACCCGGCTCGTAATCGTCGACCATCGCGTCGTATAGATCGCCCCCGTCCGCCAGCGCGGCGGCCTCCTCGCGCTTCAGGCGGACGACCTCCTCCAGCGTCGGCGCAAAGGCCTTGAAGTCATCTGCGGCGCGCGCACCCGCCCAGATCCCTTGCGACCGGCTCGTGAGCTTGGCCAGAGCCGTGGCCAGATCGGCCGGCACTTTTACCGTTCGTTCATAGCTGCGCCGGATCAGCCGCAGTTGCGCCTCGCCCGCCGCGTCCGGGGCGCGGGCATCGCCCAGCCACGCGCCCACGCGCGGATCGGTGCGCCGGGCATGAAGCACGGCTTCCATCGCGCCGGATTCCTCGGCGCGCTGTCCGACCGCCCCGCGGGGCATTACGGTCTCCTGATCCCAGCTCAGCCGCCCGGCCACCCGCGCCAGCGCCTGCGTTTCGCGCTCGAAAACCATCAGTTCGTCAAACGCGGTCATGGCCTACCCCCTTACCGACTGCGCGCGCGGGTAAAGGCTCAGGAACCGGGCGCGCAGGATCAACACCCAAAGCACCACGGCGGTGAACTGGTGCAGGATCGCCAGGTGCCAGGGCGCGATGTAAAGCACCGTCATGATCCCCAGCACGATTTGCAGGATCAGCGCCATGAAGGCGACCGTGACCGCGCCGGCGGTGATCCGATGCGCGCTTTTCCGGCTATTCAGCCACACGGCAAAGGCGTACAAAATGAGCAAATAGCCTGTCACACGATGTACAAATTGTACAAAACCGGGGTTTTCGAAAAGGTTGCGCCAGCCAAGTTCGGCGATCCAGAAATCCGGCGGCAGGACGCCGCCCGCCATCAGCGGCCAGTCGGTGTAACTGCGCCCGGCATCGATCCCTGCCACCAGCGCGCCCAAAAGGATTTGCAGGAAGGCAAAGTGCATCAGGCCCGTCGTCATGCCGAAAAGCTTCCGGTCCTTCGACCGCCGGGCCTGCATCAACTCGCGTTTCTCACGGCCAAGCGCCATGACATACCACGCGATAAATCCAAGGATAACAAAGGCAAGGCCCAGATGCGTGGCAAGCCGATAGCTCGCCACATCAAGCATCTCGCCGGTGAGGCCAGAGGACACCATCCACCATCCGATCGCACCCTGCGCGCCCCCGAGCGCGCCCAGCAAAAGCAATCTGCCGGTCCAGCCCGGCGGGTTTTTTTTCGTCACCAGAAAGCCAACGAATCCAAGTGCCCACACCAGACCAATCACCCGGCCCAGCTGTCGGTGACCCCATTCCCACCAATAGATCACCTTGAACTCGGACAGTGACATACCCTTGTTTTGCAACTGATATTCCGGGATTGCGCGGTACTTTTCGAACTCGCTTTCCCATTCGGCCGCGTCCATCGGCGGCAGCGCCCCGGTCACCGGCCGCCATTCCGTGATCGACAATCCGCTATCCGTCAGCCGCGTCAGACCGCCTACCGCGATCATCACCACCACCAGCGCGAAAAGGATCATCAACCAGATCCGCACCGCGCCCCGCGCACCGCGCCGGCCCGCATCGATCATGCCGCCCTTGGGCGGCTGAGCTTTCGCCGTGCCCTCGCCGACCTCTTCGAAAATGCCGCGCTTGGTACTCATCGCTGTGCCTTTCCAACGGTTTTGGTGCGAGAAATACGCGCCTCGCGCCCGCGCTTCAACCGCGCTCCTTCCAGCGTACCATTTGCCGCAGCACGCCGTGCAGCATCTGCACATCGGCCCGAGTCAACGGCATCCGGCTCCAGAGATTGCGCAGGTTCACCTGCATGCCGGGCGCTTTTTCCGGCGGAAAGAAGTACCCTGCCTGATCGAGCCTGTCTTCGTAATGGTCCGCAAGCTTTTCGATTTCGATCTGACTGGCCCACTCGGTGCCACCCATATCGGTCCGAGTGGCGGCAACATCTTGCGTTGCGCGTCGCCACTCATAACCGCAAAGCAAAACGCATTGGGCTAAATTAAGCGAAGGAAATTGGGGGTTTACCGGAACCGAAATGATCGCATTTGCGCGCGCCACATCCTCGTTTTCAAGCCCCGCGCGCTCGGGACCGAAAAGCACCGACACTCGTTCGCCGCGCCCCAGGCGGTCGGCAGCCTGCCGCATCGCTTCTTCGGGACTGAACACGGGCTTGGTCAGCCCGCGCACCCGCGCTGTCGTGGCCATCACGAAATGATCCCCGGCGACCGCCTCAGGCAGATCCGTCGCCAGCACCGCCTCATCCAAAAGGCGACCCGCGCCACTGGCCATCGCCACGGCGCGCGGATTGGGCCATCCGTCCCGGGGGCTGACCAGCACCATACGGTCGAGACCAAAATTCCACATCGCCCGCGCCGCCGCGCCGATGTTTTCACCCATCTGCGGGCGCACGAGAACAAAGTGCGGCTGATTGCTGTCACTTGGCATTCAAAGCCCTCCTGCCTGACCCTTTAGGCTCTCTTCCGAAAAGGGAAAAGCCCCCAAGCTTCCATCAATGACCAGATTTCCTGTCACTTGATTGCGGGTCATCCGAGTGCTGGCCTCTGAGCGGCAGAGCCGGTATAGGAACGCCAAACAGACAGGACAACGACAGATGGCTGACCAAGAGCCGCCCCGCCTCTACCTCATCACACCACCCGAAATCGAGCTGTCGCGCTTTCCGAACCAGCTGGCCCGCGTGCTTGATGCGCAAGAGGCTGCGTGCGTCCGTCTGGCTTTGTCCAGCCATGAAGAAGACACACTGTGCCGCGCCGCCGATGCCTGCCGCGAGGTGACAACGGCGCGGGACGTGGCGCTGGTGATCGATACGCATTTCGTGCTGGCCGAACGACTGGGCCTTGACGGCGTGCATCTGACCGATGGGGCGCGATCGGTGCGTCGCGCACGCAAGGCCTTGGGGTCCGATGCCATCGTCGGCAGTTTTTGCGGCGCGTCTCGGCACGAAGGCATGACCGCCGGAGAGGCCGGCGCTGACTATGTCTCATTTGGTCCAGTGGGTGCTACGGCGCTAGGGGATGGCACACAGGCGGAAGCAGAACTTTTTGAATGGTGGTCGCAGATGATCGAGGTGCCGGTCGTAGCTGAAGGCGCGCTGGATGTGGCACTTGTCCGCCGTCTGGCTCCGGTGACCGATTTCTTCGGCATCGGTGACGAGATCTGGTCGGCAGAGGCACCAGAGGATGCGCTTGCGGCTCTTCTGGCCGCGGTCTTCCCCTAGTTCGTCCCGCGCTGGCTTTTGGGCATACCCTCACGGATCATATGTTCGCAGGTCCGGGCAAGCGCCTTTCTTTCGGCGAAATCCCTCACCGCGAGAGGCGGATGGAATGTCACCTGCACCGCACCCTGTCGCCTGCGTGCCAGCACCTGAATCAAATGCGGCCCAAGATCCATGTCGCCCCACCATCCGTAGACCCGCGGATCACTGGAACTGGGCGGGGCAGCATAGACAAGGCTGATCGGCTGCACGAACAGATCCTTGTGCATCTCCGACGTAAACATCATATCGAAAAGCGCTGATTTAAAAGGCAAAACCCTCATGCCATCTGTTGATGTGCCCTCGGGAAAGAGCATCAGCTTGGCGCCTTCGTCCATTGCCCGCACCAACCGGTCGCGCTGTGCGCGGGCTTCTTTCGGATCGCGCCGGATAAAAACGGTCCCCACGAAGCGCGCCAGAAAACCGATCCCGGGCCAGCCGGCGACTTCGGATTTTGACACGAACACAACTTGCTGACAGCCGTGCAGCGCCACGATGTCCAGCCAAGAGATATGGTTGGACACCACTGCGCCATGGGCTTTCATTGGCGAGCCCTGCTGATGCAAAGGCAGACCGATGCATCGCAGGATGGTTCGCATTGCGTGTCGGGTCACTGGTGCTGTCCAAGGTCTTTGCGTGCCGTGCAGCTGACGCTCTGGCAAACGTAGCAAAGCGGACACCAGCACGCCGAGACCGAGCACGGTCACGATCGCGCCCCCGCGCAGGCCAACCCGGATCCAACCCGTCGGCGTTACGCGCAAAGTTGCCGGTCTGTCGTCCGAATTCCACGTGAAGCTCACGCACCAACACCTTTGGAATAAATACTTTTCTGACGTTCACTTAGGCGCGCCGTGTCCATGACGAGACAGACATCTGTCGTGTTGAACGCGTGGTCTATAAACGCCCCCTCTCCAACGAAGCCGCCTAGCCGCAAGTAGGCCTTAATCAGCGATGGCACCTGCAGCATCGCCGCGCGTCTGTCGATCGCATTTTCGGGCAAAAGGTCCATGCGCTGGAAATGCGGTGCAAGGGCCCTGACTCGCAACGTTTCCGGCGCAAGATGCCGGTGATGCAACAGCGATAGCGGTTGTGCCAAAGCCTTGGCATCGGTGCCGTGAAAGCTGGCTACGCCGAACAAGATCTCGATCTCGTGTTTCGCGATATACTGCGCAAGGCCCGTCCAGAGATGGTACATGGCGGTCCCGCCACGGTATCCCTTGGCCAGACAGGACCGCCCCAGTTCCATCAATCGCCGGCCCGAGGACTTCAGAGCGCTAAGGTCATATTCGTCTTCGGAGTAGAACTGCCCGGTTTCCCGCGCCTGATCGTCGCGCATCAGCCTGTAGACGCCGACAATTTCGCCGTGACGGATTTCGTCGGCTAGGATCAGATGATCGAAAATCTCGTCGAAACGGTCGCGTTCCAGACGGGCGGTGTGATCGACAAGCGGACCGTCGCCGCCCAATTCTTCAACGAAGACGTCGTAGCGTAGCCTTTGTGCCCTGCGAAGGTCTTCGGCATCCTTCGCAACACGCACGCTGAACTGTGCTTGGTCTGACTGTGTCTGGACTGCGTCTTTTGTCATGCAGGGCTTTTAGGCAAGGCGCGGCGTCAAGGCAACGCCCCTGCCCATCCGGAAGCTGTGCTGGTGCTTGCCCCTGTTAATCATTCGCTAACCAAGATTATGGTTCTATCACCGGCAAAAGCTCAACACGGGATCCGTCAATCACGACCTTACCGAAATCCGGAAAATTCACGGTGATCTTGCCGCCCACGTTGGATTGGACCTGGCCGGTGCCCCAGTCCGGCTGTCCCGGGTGCTGAACCAGCATGCCGGGTTCGAGGATGGAATTCAGGTCGGACATCACGGCTCCGGTGCTAGGAAAGGACGATCGTCGATGGGACACGATACCAGCACCTTGGCCGGGTTGATAGGCTCGCGTATCTGCCACGATCTGGTAAGCCCGATTGGGGCCGTGACGAACGGTCTGGAGCTTCTGGAAATGTCCGGTGTTCCGAAAACACCGGAATTGAAGCTTGTCGCCGAAAGCGTGGCGCATGCGAATGCCCGGATCCGGTTTTTCAGAGTCGCGTTTGGCTTGGCCTCGTCAGGCCAGATGATCGGCGGAGAAGAAGTTTCCGCGATCCTGATGGGGCTTTTCGCCGATGGCCGCGTGCGAATTAAGGGCTTTCCGGCGGGCTCTTTTGCACGGCAAGAGGTCCGCATTGTGTTGCTGGCGGTCCTCTGCGGTGAACAGGCGATCCCAAAAGGCGGCGAGATCGCCGTTGATATTCAGGATGGCCAGTGGTGTGTCACGGCACGTGGTTCCCAGCTGATCCCCGATCCGGATCTCTGGGCGCGTCTGAACGGATCGCCAATGATCGGCACGCCGGTTCCGGCCACTGTCCAGTTTTCGCTTCTTCCCGCCATGGCGGCGGAAGCGGACATTAAGATTTCCACGGATCTCGGTGATAATGAGGCAACGATCACGCTTACGGGCGCGTCGTGCCGTCCCCCTCGACAAGATACTTGAAGCTGGTCAATTGGGCCGCCCCGACCGGACCGCGCGCGTGCATTTTGCCGGTTGCGATGCCGATCTCTGCGCCCATGCCGAATTCGCTGCCGTCCGCGAACTGGGTCGACGCGTTGCGCATGAGAATCGCACTGTCTAGCCGTGCGAAGAATTCCGCGGCGGCGCCGTCATCTTCGGTGATGATACAGTCGGTGTGGTTCGAACCATAGGTGCGGATATGATCGATGGCTTCGTCAAGAGACGCCACGCATTTCGCGGCGACAATCATGTCCAGATACTCGTGCCCCCAATCGTCTTCGCTGGCGGGTATGGTACCCGGAACCATCTGAAGGCGCGCATCCGCACGCACTTCGACCCCTTTTTCGATCAAGGCCTTAAGTACACCCTGGCCGATCGTATCTACGATCGACTCGTGGATCAGCAAACATTCCGCCGCGCCACAGATTCCAGTGCGCCGGGTCTTCGCGTTCAGCACGACGCGCAGGGCTTTTTCCGGATCCGCCTGGGCATCGAGGTAGATGTGCACGATGCCTTCAAGATGGGCGAAAACCGGCACGCGGGCTTCGCGCTGCACGAGACCGACGAGTCCCTTGCCGCCGCGGGGTACGATGACGTCGATCGTGTCGGTCATCGTCAGCATTTCCTGCACCGCCGCACGGTCTCGCGTCGGCACGAGCTGTATCGCATCATCGGGCAGACCCGCTTGGCGGAGGCCCTCGACAAGGCAGGCATGGATCGCGGCGGAAGAATGGAAACTTTCCGACCCGCCCCGCAGGATAACGGCGTTACCCGATTTCAGGCAGAGCGCCCCGGCATCCGCTGTGACGTTGGGCCGGGATTCGTAGATTACGCCGATCACACCAAGCGGCGTGCGCACCCGGCGAATATGCAGACCAGAAGGACGGTCCCATTCCTCAAGAACCTCGCCAATAGGGTCGTCCTGCGCTGCCACGGTACGTAGGCCGTCGCAAATACTCTCGATCCGAGCCTCGTTCAGCATAAGACGGTCCATCATCGCCTCGCTCAGGCCTTTGTCGCGTCCGAACTCAAGATCTTTCGCATTGGCCGCGATAATGTCGGCGCGCGTGTTCCAGACAGCATCGGCTGCCACCTCGAGTGCCTGCCGCTTCGCCTCCGGCGTGGCCGTGGCCAGTGTGGTGGCCGCAGCGCGCGCACGGCTGCCGATTTCGGCCATCAGCGCGGGGATATTGTCCAGATCCTTCATCGTTCAACCCTCCTGCGGTCGGCGCAGTCTACACGCAAACCGGATCATATCGCCATATCGTCGCGGTGAATGAGCGGCCCGCGCGCCGGATAGCCCAACAGCTCTTTAATTTCGGCGGACCGCCGCCCAAGGATACGCGTGGCATCCGCCATGTCATACCGGGTCAGCCCCTGTCCCAGGGCGCGGCCGGTCTCGTCGGCCAGTTCCACGGCATCGCCGCGTCCGAACCGCCCCGAAACGGAAACAACGCCGGCCGGCAAAAGGCTTGAGCCCCTGCCAAGGGCGCTGGCCGCACCGGCATCGACTACGAACCTTCCCTTTGGCTTCATCGCCGCAATCCATTGCTTCCGCTTCTGTTGCGGGTCGCCTTGCGCAGTGAACCAGGTGGCCGGTGCGCCCTCTTCCAAAGCCCGCACCGGATGCAGGCCAGAGCCTTCGGTAATCGCCATGTCGCACCCCGCCGCGGTGGCGGTGCGCGCGGCCATCAGCTTGGTCTTCATGCCGCCTTTCGAGAGGCCCGAGCCCGCCTCGCCCGCCATGGCCTCGATCTCGGGCGTGATGGCGTCGATCACATCGAAACGTTTAGCGCTCGGATCATGCGCAGGATTGGCGGTGTAGAAACCGTCAACATCCGATAATAGGATCAACTGGTCGGCCCCTGCAGTCACGGCAACCTGTGCGGCCATCCGATCGTTATCTCCATAGCGGATCTCGTCCGTGGCAACGGTGTCGTTTTCGTTGACGATGGGGACCGCGCCAAGACGCAAAAGCTGTTCCAAGGTGGCGCGAGAATTAAGGTAGCGGCGGCGGTCTGCGCTGTCTTCCAGCGTCACCAATACCTGAGCGGCGGTAATCCCATGCGTGGCCAGGGCCTCGGCATAGGCGCGGGCCAGCTGAATCTGACCAACCGCGGCGGCCGCCTGGCTTTGCTCGAGGCTAAGTTCCTCCGCCGGCAAACCGAGCAAGCGGCGTCCGAGTGCGATAGAACCCGAGGACACCAGTATCACATCCGTGCCGCGCGTGCGAATGCGCGCCACGTCCTCGACCAGAGCGCGCAGCCAGTCTGCGCGCAACTGCCCGCTGTGGCGATCCACAAGAAGCGCCGAACCGATCTTTATGACCAGACGTTTGGCGTTCGCTACGGTTGCCACGGCTCAGGCTCTTCTTCGGCAAGGCGTTGCCGCAGGCGGTCATCGTCGATCTGGGCTCTGAGCGCGCGCAGAACGTCCGGCACGCCCTCACCCGAGACACCGGACATCGTCATCACCGGTCCGCCTGACGCGGCTTCGAGTTCCTCGCGCAGGAAACTGCGCTCCTCGTCATCAAGTGTGTCGATCTTGTTCAGAACGGTGACACGGGGTTTGTCGGCCAAGCCGCCGCCATAAGCCTCAAGCTCGCGGATTATGGTATGATAATCCTCGATCAGACTGCCCGACGAGCCGTCGACAAGATGTAAAAGTACCGCGCAGCGCTCCACATGACCCAGAAACAGATCACCCAGCCCCTTGCCTTCAGACGCGCCGCCAATAAGGCCGGGAATATCCGCCACCACGAATTCCACACCATCGACGCCAACGACGCCCAGATTGGGGTGCAGCGTGGTAAAGGGATAATCAGCCACCTTAGGCCGAGCATTTGATGTCGCGGCAAGAAAAGTTGACTTGCCCGCATTCGGCATGCCCAAAAGCCCCACATCCGCGATCAGCTTCAGCCTAAGCCATATGGTGCGTTCGATCCCTTCCTGCCCGGGGTTGGCCCGACGCGGTGCCTGGTTGGTGGAGGTCTTGAAATGCAGGTTACCCCACCCTCCGTTTCCGCCTTTTGCAAGGCACACGCGTTGGCCCAGTTCGGTCATATCGGCCAGAAGCGTTTCCTGATCCTCATCAAGAATCTCGGTGCCAACGGGGACACGCAGCACAATATCTTTTCCATCCGCACCCGTACGCTGCCGGCCCATGCCTGGACGTCCGTTCTCTGCAAAGAAATGCTGTTGATAGCGGAAATCGATCAAGGTGTTCAGCCCGTCCACGGCCTCCACCCAGACCGATCCGCCGCCACCGCCGTCGCCGCCATCCGGACCGCCGTATTCTATGAACTTCTCGCGCCGGAAACTGATGCACCCGTTCCCGCCGCTGCCCGAGCGAATATAGACCTTGGCGAGATCGAGAAATTTCATGATGTCTCCTTACGCGAAAGGCCCTTAACGGCTCAATCCAGTTTTTTTGAGTAGGTCCAGGTGGGGACTTTGGCGTGCCGCGCCACCGAGAAGCTTTCCGCATCTCCGAGATATGCGAAGCCGCAGTTGATCAACACCCGGGCTGAGGCCGGATTATCTTGAAAGACACTGGCGAAAATGGTGCGGGCGCGGTGCGGATTCGCTGAAACCAACGCCTCTACCGCGGCCGAGGCGATGCCGGCGTTCCAGAACGCCGGCGCCACCCAATAGCCAATCTCGGATTGATTCATTTCAAGACGTTCGAGGCTTATAAGCCCCATGAGCGCGCTCCCGCCAAACGCGGAGGCGTCCATCGCCCAGACATCTTCGGAATGGATAGGATCGTTCGACCGGGCGATCAGCGCTTCGGCAACGCCGGGGGGAAGCGGGTGCGGAATGGTCGTGGTACGCCAGGCCACCCTCTCGTCACCGGCATACATCTCGATCAGACCGGCATCAGCACCACGCAAAGGGCGCAGCATGAAGCGGCCCGCGTCGATCACCGGCTGGCTGGAAATATGCTCGAACTTCATATGCCTTCTCCTCCGAAAAGAACGAATACCACGGATGCGACGGTCAGCACCGCCAGCGTCCACATTAAAATCGCTTCCGCCGACGTACCCGCAACACCCTCAGCAATCTGATCTCCTCCGTATGTCCAGACGGGGTGCCGCAGGCAGTGCAGTAGCAGAAATCAGATGGCGATTGTTGCGGTCGCCTGCAAGGCGGGTGCTCCGGCAGAAGCGGAATTCGTGACGCCCGCCACGCTCATGCCACCTGATCCCGTATCATGACTTTCAATCTCGTTTCCCGCAAAGGCCGCCCAAAAGAAAAGGGACCGGCGGTTTGCCGATCCCGTTGGTGTGTCAGACCTTTTGGTGTCGGCTTACTCTGCGGCCTCCGCCACCGGCGTAACCGAAATGAAGGTCCGACCCTTCAGTCCCTTGCGGAACTGAACAGAACCCTCAACCGTGGCAAAAAGCGTGTGGTCCTTGCCTTGTCCAACGTTGTCGCCCGGCCAAAATTTGTTGCCGCGCTGACGCACGAGGATATTGCCAGGAACGACGGCTTCGCCACCGTATTTCTTGACGCCAAGACGGCGGCCAGCCGAGTCGCGCCCGTTGCGGGATGAACCGCCTGCTTTTTTATGTGCCATCTCGCTTCTCCTTAGCCTTTGACGATCTCTTTGGCCTGATCGACCCAGCCTTCACGCTCGATCCGGCCTTTGAACGACAATTTCTCGTCCATAGCAGCAATGTCCTCTTCGGTCCATGCTGCGATCTGGGCAAACGTTGTCACACCGGCTTCGTTGAGTTTCTTCTCAAGCGCAGGGCCAACGCCCGACAGCTGCTTGAGATCGTCCGCAGCGCCAGACGCTACGCCGGCCTCTGCCACGGGCTTTGCCTTGGCGCTGTTGTCGTCTGTTTTGATGCGGGCGTTCATGTCGGCCTGTTCGGCCTTGTTTGTGGCGAGCTTTGCGTCGCCAAGACCGGCAACAGCCGCGGCGGATCCTGCGCCCATCGCTGCTTTCACGCCCGACTTTTCTGCGCCTTTTTCCAGGATCTCGGTCACACGCAGGACGGTCAGTTGCTGACGGTGGCCCTTGGTGCGCTTCGATCCGTGCTTGCGGCGGCGCTTGACGAAGTGGATGACCTTGTCGCCCTTGATCTGATCGACGACCTCAGCCTGCACAGCAGCGCCGTCGACGAAAGGCGTGCCAATCACGGTGCTATCACCGCCCAGCATCAGAATCTCGTTGAATTGAACTTTTTCACCGGCATCTGCTGCAAGCTTTTCCACGCGGAGCATATCGCCCGACTGGACTTTATACTGCTTGCCGCCGGTCTTGAGGACCGCGAACATCCTAGTCTTCCTTTTCATATCCCGCGTCCTGTGGCCTCGGGATCGTCTCCCGTGTTGCGGCCTTCTCAGGCCTGCCTCGGACAGCGCGCCCAGCTAAGTGAGCGTCATTGATACCACACCCGCGCGAGCGAACCTCGTCGGGATGCGGGCTTATGGTCAGGATAGGCGGACCTGTCAAGACCGAACTGGGTGCAATATTCCAGCGATCCGTCTGACGTCGAGCGCTACAGTTCCTCGCTTGTCATCTGGCGTGCCACGGCCCGGCCCAGAAGGTAGGACACCTGCTCGTACATCCCGTCATACGCCTCGAAAATCGCGGCATTGAGCGCCTGGCCCTCGGGCGTTCGATAAAACGCCGTATACGCCTCGAGCGCGTCGGGATCGAGCGGACGGTACGCCATCATAAGGAAGGCGCCGAGCCAGCTTTCGGACTCGGCGCGCACGGCGTCTTCCTGCGCCCATACATCCTTCAGCATTTCCGACTCACCCATCTCAATGGCGCCGCCGTCTTCCAGACCGCGGTAGAACATGAGATTGGCGTTGAGCGCGCCCATCACGTTGAAATCCACAAGTGCGCTGTCCTCGATCAGAACCTGCACCTTACGGTAAAGAATTGTTTGCTCTTCTTTCGCCGCTTCATAACTTGCGAATGCTGCGTCTTCGGTCGCAGGATCCAGAAAAGCCTCTCGCGCGGAGATTTCAAGCGCCACAATCTCGCGGCCGGTCTCGGACGTCATGAAGGCCACCAGCGGCGCAAGGTCGGTTCCGGCAAGCGCTTCCGCCAACCTGGTCGAAACCTGGCCTGCCAAGCGGTCGGTATCATAAATCCGTGAAAGCTGGGCAGCCCAGGCATCCTCGCTTGTTTCGGGCAGCATGTCCGCAGCGATTTCATTGCCATAGACAAGACCCTCCGCGCGCATGATCTCAACCGCATCATTTATGCGCAGGGCCTCAAGCAAGGCGTCCATATCCTCGGCCTCGCCGGCCTGAACAGCCCCGCACGAAAGGAAGAGTCCGGTGATCAGTGAGACAACCAGACGCATCAGAGCTCTTGTCCGGGATGCATGTCTGCCATAACCCGCGCCAGTTCCTCAAAGCGGTTTGCCATGATCTCGTACTGAACGGCATTCATAAGTTCATAGACCTGCTGCATATCGGGATGCTCCAGTGCGACGAGATATGCCGCCAGATCTTCTTCGCTGAAATCCTGATACGTGTAGGCTGCCGCCGTAAGGCCCGAAACCTGTAGCGAGCGGCGCAATTCCGGTTCGTTTTCCTTTAAGGCAGCCCGTAAAGCCTGCTCATCCAGACGCCGTTCGAGAACACCGGAATTGGACGCAGCCATCAAAAACCGCACCTGAATCTCCTGCACCGCGCGCACGGCCGTGTCGGCGCTATCAATGGCCTTGTTCAGACTGCGCAGGATATCGAGGCGCGGATCGTCATTCTGTGTCCATAATGCCACCACCTCGCCGCCCTCGGTCTGCTTGGCGACATCGTCTTCGACCATGTGCGAGGCGTTCTCCGCCTCGACCAGGCGTTGCCCCAGAGGCGAGGCATAGAATGCCGCCGCGTGAGTCAGAAGATCGTCGCTCAGGGCTTCCTCCAGAATCGACAGCGCCATGCCGTGCATCAAATCGGTGTCGAACACCTCTGCCGACTTTTCGCGCCAGTCTGACCCGAACTCATTGGGCTGCATGCCCAGCATGGCAGGCGCGTCGGCGGCCGACAGCGCAATGGATTCAAGCGCCACGTCAAAACCGGTCACGGTCAGAAACGCTTCGACCCGGTCGCGGTCGGCCGCGCGGGCTGGCATCATCGCTCCAAGGGCCAGCGTGAGCCCTGCCAGCGTCGCCAAGACCAGATGTCGGAAATCAGCATGTCGTATCACACACGCACCTCGTTATTTTGCTCGATCCCAACCTAGGCAGATTCTCTGGCCAAACAATGCCAAACCCCTTGCGGCCCCTGTCAAAGGCAATTAAACGCACCCACCAGACCCCCGCGGAGAGGTGCCGGAGTGGTCGAACGGGGCGGTCTCGAAAACCGTTGTGGGTGCAAGCCCACCCAGGGTTCGAATCCCTGTCTCTCCGCCATTTTGCCTGAATTGCAGCGTATGACGCCGCCCTTGCCGCACTAAGGCCTGCGCAGGGAAGCACTCCAAAGCTACGAAGCCTTACCGCGTCACCAGATGCGACGACTAATCGTGCGTGATGTCATAGCCATAGAGCCAGTCAAACTGGCCGGTGAGTCGCCGAGGCGCGACCGACCCACCCAGCCGCAAGGCAAAATGCGCCGCCATGCGTAAAGGCGGAAAAGACAAATGGTACTTCCAGGCATTCCTGCTGGCCGCTGAAACGATGCGCTCGGCGCGCGCCTGCCGTAACTCTTGATACGCGACAAGCCCTCCGGTCAGGCTAGAAGCGTCGTCAAGCGCGCGCCTCAGACCCCAGGCATCTTCCAGCGCCATATTGGCACCCTGCGCCAGGAACGGGAGCGTCGGATGGGCCGCGTCACCGACCAGCGCGACGCCGTCCGCATGCCATGTCCTTGCCACGGGGTGACGGAACAAGCCCCACAGGTTCACTGGTCCGACCCGCGCCAGCATGTCCCGCACCGGCGCACCAAAATCGGCGAAGGCTTTGCGCAGGTTCTCGGCGTCGTCTGTCTGGCTCCAACTCTCGGCCTGCCAACTTCGACGCTCCTCTACAGCGACGATATTACGGCGACCGCGCGAAAGCGGATAGGTGACCAGATGGCGCTTGGGTCCCATGAAGACTTGCGCCTCGGGCGCGGTACTGTCGCTGTCGATTACGGCCCGCCATGCCACTTGGCCCGTGAAGAACGGCGTGGCCTCTCCATTGAGTACGGGGCGCGCAACGGAATGCAGCCCGTCAGCGGCGATAATCAGATCCGCCGCGTGAACGGCACCGGTCTGATCTTCGACGGACGGGCGAGCTCCGGACCGGACCTTCAGGATGCGACGACCCGTCTCGATCGGGATTCCCATACGCGCCGTGGCTTCCACCAACAGCGAAAGCAACTCGGCACGGTGCACAAAGAAATACCACGGACGCTCCAATTGATCGAGGTCGAGCCGGACCACGTCGCGTCCCGAATAATCGCACAATCTTACCGCCTTTGCCTGCACCGACGCTTGTCGCAAACCTTCGCCAAGTCCGAGTGCTTCGAGCACGACAAAGCCGTTCGGTGAAATCTGAAGCCCGGCGCCGACCTCGCGCAATGCGGGCGCCTGTTCCAGCACTCGGCAGCGTGCCCCGCGCGCCGACAGGGCAAGCGCTGCGGCAAGCCCGCCGATTCCCCCGCCAAGGATGAGGCACTCCAGACCCTTTATATCCATAGGATGTGCTTGAACGAAAAAACGCCAGGACGAAAGCCCCGGCGTTTTGATCTGGTTGCAGCTGCTTGCACGATCAATCGTCGCGGTGCACTTTCTCGCGGCGCTCGTGACGCTCCTGTGCCTCAAGGCTCATGGTAGCGATGGGACGGGCATTCAGCCGCTTGAGGCTGATCGGCTCGCCGGTCACCTCGCAATAGCCATACTCGCCCTCTTCGATCCGTCTCAGCGCAGCGTCGATCTTTGCGACCAACTTACGCTGGCGATCCCGCGTGCGCAGTTCCAGCGCCCTGTCGGTTTCCTCGCTTGCGCGGTCTGCCACGTCAGGGATCGCGCGGGTGCTGTCTTGCAGCCCCTCGATCGTGTCGCGACTGCCCTCGAGCAATTCATTCCTCCAGTTGATCAGCTTCCGACGGAAATACTCGAGCTGGCGTTCATTCATGAACGGCTCGTCTTCCGCCGGGGTGTAATCCTCGGAGAGAAAGACCTCTGCTTTCATATCGGTACCCTCTTCTCGGCCAGCATCGTCCATTTCTGTCTCCCTGGCTCCCGTTGGTGCGGATTACACGGGCAAAACGCGATTGTCACTACACAATCACGCCGCATTGATGTGTTTTCGCACCCGCATTAGTGTGCCGCCGAATTGCGCCGCTTTGCGCCAAGCTAGGAAACCCCAGAGATGAAATTTGAAGGCACAGACGCCTACATCGCCACAGAAGATCTGACGATCGCGGTCAACGCTGCCGTCACGCTGGAAAGGCCGCTTCTGGTCAAGGGAGAGCCCGGCACCGGCAAGACCGAACTGGCGCGGCAAGTGGCCAAGGGTCTCGGCGTGCCGATGCTGGAATGGAACATCAAATCGACGACCAAGGCGCAGCAAGGTCTTTACGAATACGATGCGGTCAGCCGCCTTCGCGATAGCCAGCTTGGCGACGAGCGTGTCAACGACGTGCGCAATTACATCCGCAAGGGCAAACTTTGGCAGGCCTTCGAAGCTGGGGAAAAGGTCGTGCTGCTCATCGACGAGATCGACAAGGCGGATATCGAGTTTCCGAACGATCTTCTGCAAGAACTCGACCGGATGGAATTTCATGTCTACGAGACCGGTGAGACCATCACGGCCAGACAGCGGCCGATTGTGATTATTACCTCGAACAATGAAAAAGAGCTGCCGGATGCGTTCTTGCGCCGCTGTTTCTTTCACTACATTCGTTTTCCCGACGCCGACACAATGCGCCGGATCGTCGAAGTGCATCATCCCGGCATCAAGGACAAGCTTCTGACAGAGGCCCTGACGCAGTTCTTCGACATTCGCGAGCAGACAGGGCTCAAGAAAAAGCCCTCCACATCCGAGGTGCTGGACTGGCTCAAGCTTATCCTTGCCGAGGATCTTTCCGCAGAGGATCTCAAGCGCGATGGAGCCGACGCCCTGCCCAAGCTTCATGGCGCCCTTCTCAAGAACGAACAGGACGTGCATCTTTTCGAGCGTCTGGCCTTCATGGCGCGGCGGCAACGCGGCGGTTGATGCCAGGCTTGAGCAGGCACGCGCAGAAGGTCTGAATTGGGTAAACTCGGCCTGAAGGCCACGGAAGAATCATGTCTTCAGGATCGCGCATGTCATTGAATTTGAATTCTAAGTTCAGCATCAGGACTACGCTTCGGTTTGACCATGTCCGTGGCCACATTTTTGCCTTTATTGCTCCTTACATCGAACCGAATGAGAGGCAAATCTCCCTTCGGTCCGGTAGCGGCATCGAGCAGGGCGGAAGACACGCGCGCGGAAGAGACGCGCAACCATCCGCGCATCGCCGAAGCAGGACAGCGGAACGCCGCCGATATGGTGGCGCTTTTGCATGGTTCAATACAGACTTCGGGTGGCTCATGCGTCGCGTAATTCTTCCCATCTGTCTCATGCTTGGCGCTTGCGTACCCGGCCCGCCTACAGAACCGCCCACCCGGGCCGCCACCCAGCAGCCAACGATGCTGCAATCGATGCGGACGTTTTCGGCCCCAAAGCCGTTGCCGCCGATCCGCTCTAACACCGATATCGCTCGCGATTTTCTGGAGCTTTCTTTCCAGCTGGAATCCGGTCGGACCCTGCCCCGTTTCTCGCGCTTCGAAGGACCGGTGTCGATCCGCGTCACCGGAAATCCGCCTCCCAGCCTCATGTCCGATCTCAATCGCCTCGTTCACCGCCTGCGGACTGAGGCCGGTATCGACATTGCGCGCGTCCGGGGCGAGTCCGCGAACATCACCATCGAGGCCGTGCCGCGCAGTGAGATTCGCCGCCATCTTCCCAAGGCGGCCTGTTTCGTCGTGCCCAACATCAGCCGTCTGTCACAGTACCGCGCCGCCCGTCACAGCCGTCTGACGAACTGGAGCCTTCTCACGCACCGAGAGAAGATCGCGATCTTCCTGCCGAATGACGCATCACCGCAAGAGGTGCGCGATTGTCTGCATGAGGAACTGGCGCAGGCGCTCGGCCCGCTCAACGATCTCTACCACTTGCCCGACAGCGTCTTCAACGACGACAATGTCCACACTGTCCTGACAGGCTTCGACATGCTGATTCTCCGGGCCTACTACGCGCCGGAACTGCGATCCGGGATGACGCGCGGACAAGTGGCGGCCCGCCTGCCGGCAATTCTCGCTCGCCTCAATCCACGAGGAGAAACTCTTGCGCCGCGCCCGGCATCGTCTACGCCGCGCGCGTGGATCAATGCGATCCAAACCGCGCTTGGTCCCGGGGCTCGCCATACGCAGCGTATGTCCGCGGCCTCTGAGGCCTTGCGCATCGCGCAGACCGCAGGCTGGCGGGACCATCGCCGGGCATTCTCGCATTTTGCTATGGGCCGGCTGACGCAGGCGTCCGATCCGAACTACGCCCATGATCATTTTCTCATGGCCGACCGGTTTTACCGCATGACGCCCGGAACCGATCTGCATCGCGCCTATACCGGCTCGCAATTGGCCGCTTATGCGATAAGCCAGGGACGCGGCGATGTAGCGCTTGAAATAATCGCGCGGCATCTCGCCACGGCCGAGCGGCACGAAAACGCGGCCCTTCTCGCGACGCTGATGATGCTGCGTGCCGAGGCGCTCGATCTGACCGGCCGCGTCGCAGAGGCGCAGGCCGTCCGGCTGGACAGCGTCGGCTGGGCGCGATACGGGTTCGGCGCGGACTGGGCTGTGCGCGCGAAACTTCGAGAAATCGCCTCGCTCAGTCCCCTGAAAGGTTGACCACGGGGGTTACATGATCGTCATTCTGGGGGCCATCCTGGGCGCAAGCCTGGGCGCGCTGACGGCATGCCGGCGCAAGGGCAGCACCGCCGACATTTTGCAATACGCCTTCGTTTTCGGGCTGGTGTTCACACTGGCCGGGCTGTTTGTCACACTGATCATCCATCGCATGTCCGTTTAAGGCGCGACGATGTTTCTGCCTTTCTTCGAGAACCTCAGGAAAGCGGACTTGCCGGTCAGCCTGCGGGAATACCTGACCTTTCTCGAAGCCATGGGCACCGGGCTGGTCACCTATGATGTCGAGGGGTACTACTATCTCGCCCGAAGCGCCATGGTGAAAGACGAACGGCATATCGACCGGTTCGACCGGGCCTTTGCCGCCAGTTTCGAGGGGCTCGAGGCGATCAGCAGCGCCGATATGCTCAACGCCATCGACCTGCCTGCCGAGTGGCTGGAAAAGATGGCCGAAAAACATCTCACACCGGAAGAGCGGGCCGAAATCGAAGCGCTTGGCGGTTTCGACAAGCTAATGGAGACGCTCAAGGACCGTCTGAAGGAACAGCAGGGGCGGCACCAGGGCGGTAACAAATGGATCGGCACCGCGGGAACCTCCCCTTTCGGCGCTTATGGATACAATCCCGAAGGTGTGCGCATCGGCCAACAGGAAAGCCGCCACCGACGGGCGGTCAAGGTTTGGGACAAGCGGGAGTTTCGCAATTTCGACGACAGCGTCGAACTGGGCACGCGCAACATCAAGGTCGCACTGAAACGTCTGCGGAAATGGGCGCGTGACGGCGCGGAGGACGAGCTTGACCTTGATGGCACGATCCGCGCAACGGCAGAGCATGGATATCTGGACGTCAAAACGCGGCCAGAGCGGCGAAATGCAGTCAAGGTGCTGATTTTCCTCGACGTCGGCGGATCGATGGATCCGCATGTCGCGGCAGTCCAAGAACTCTTTTCCGCCGCCCGGGCAGAATTCAAGCATCTGGAATACTACTATTTCCACAATTGCCTGTACGAAGGCGTCTGGCGTGACAATCGCCGGCGTTGGGACGAACAAACGCCAACGCAAGAGGTGCTGCGCACGTTCGGTTCAGATTACAAGTGCATCTTCGTGGGCGATGCATCGATGTCGCCTTACGAAATCGCCTATCCCGGAGGGGCGAACGAGCATTGGAACGCCGAAGCCGGACAGGTCTGGTTGGACCGCGCCCGCGCGCAATGGCCTGACAATCTCTGGATTAATCCGGTGCCCGAGGCTTATTGGGGCTACACCCACTCGATCAAAATGATCCGCGAGATCTTCGAAGATCGCATGGTGCCCATGACGCTTGCCGGTTTGGAGCGTGGCATGAAAGAGCTTGGACGCTAAGGCGTCAGTTCAGCAGATCCTCGTATAGCCACGCATAGCGACGATGCTCCGACGCATCCTTCGCTGTCGTCACCTGCCCGCGCAGGTCGCGTGTCTTGGGGCGCGCCTTTTGTGCCTCATCGGGCTGCTCCAGCCGCGCCAGAAGTTCGGGGTTATAGGCCTTCGGGGAAGTGTCTGACATGCACGAACCTCTCTCTGCGCCAACACAAGTAGCGTCTTTTATCCGCGCAGCAAGGTCTGGCCTGCATACCAAGAAGGGCCGCGGTTTCCCGCAGCCCTTCGAAAAAGTCCATTTTCTGTAACTCTTTAGCGCTTCGAGAACTGGAAGCTCCGGCGCGCCTTGCGGCGACCGTATTTCTTCCGCTCGACAACACGGCTGTCCCGGGTCAGGAAGCCGGCTGCCTTGAGCGCCCCGCGCAGAGACGGATCGTAAAGCTGCAGCGCCTTCGAGATACCGTGCTTGACCGCGCCGGCCTGGCCCGACAGACCACCGCCCTTGACGGTCGCCATTACGTCAAACTGGTCCTCGACCCCGGCCACGGAGAAGGGCTGCCGCAGGATCATCTGCAACACCGGACGCGCGAAGTAGGCGTTCATTTCCTTGCCGTTCACGCTCACCTTGCCCGAGCCGGGCTTGATCCAGACACGGGCGACCGCGTCCTTGCGCTTACCTGTGGCATAGGACCGGCCCAGATCGTCGCGCACCGGCTCACGTGGGGTTTCGACCTCGGTCGCGGTCGCCTCGGCACCGTCTGCGACGGCTTCCAGGCCTTCGAGAGATTTGATTTCTTCAGCCATGTCTCTTACACCCGCGTGTTTTTCTTGTTCATGGATTTCACATCCAGCACTTCCGGGCTTTGAGCCTCATGCGGATGTTCGGCCCCGGCATAGACGCGCAGATTGGTCATCTGCCGCTTGGCAAGCCGGTTGGAGGGCAGCATGCGCTTGACCGCCTGCGTCACGACCCGCTCGGGATGCGCGCCTTCGAGGATCTGGCCGGTAGTGCGCGATTTGATCCCGCCCGGATAGCCCGTGTGCCAATAGTTCGGCTTCATACGCTTGTTCCCGGTCAACTGCACCTTGTCGGCGTTGATCACGATGACATTGTCGCCCATATCCTGGGACGGGGTGAAGCTCGGCTTGTGCTTGCCGCGCAGACGGGTGGCAACGATCGAGGCGAGACGGCCCAGAACGACGCCCTCGGCGTCGATCACGATCCATTTCTTGTCGATTTCTGCCGGAGTTGCAGAATAGGTTTTCATAGGTCTGTCCCTGATAACTGAGGGTCGCATTCGATTGCGCGGTTATACAGGTCCGCCCGTCCAAATCAAGGCCGATATTTTCGAAATAAATGCGCGATTTCAATATCTTAAAAATATGGTATCATTTTACCCCATAAGTTTGCAGCGAAGAAAAGCGCGCGAGACAGCCGTCTCTCAGATATCCACCGCCAGGGGCGGCACCGCCAGCAGCGCCGACATGGTACTCAAGGCGGCTTCCAGCTCCGGCTCGGGGATATAGGGGTTCAGGCTGACACGGACCGCGTTGGGCGCCTGCCCGTCTGGCAGGGCGAACTCGTCGGCGGGCTTGATGCGAATGCCCTTGCTTTCGCAGGCCCGCGCAAAGGTGGAGCCGCGCCAGCCTTGCGGCATCTTCAACCAGAGAAACGGCGCATCCTCGCGCCATTGCACGTCCCAGCCCCCCAGCGCATTTACCGCCATGCGCACCTTGCGCGCCATTTCGGTTTCGACCTTCGCTCGGGTTTCTTCCGCAGCGCCGGACCGCAGAAGCGATGTGACAAGGTCCACGATCGGTTGCGGCATGCCGTAGAACGAGGATTGCGCGACCTGGCGCGCCTGCGCGCCCTGCCCCTTCGGCGCGACCGCATAGCCAAAGCGTAGTGCCGCCGACACGGTCTTGCTCAGTGACGAGATGAACCAAGCACGTTCGGGACAAAGCGCCCGGTAGGCCGGCGTTTCGGGCCGTGTCAGGCAATGACAATCGTCTTCAATGATCTGCAACTCAAATTGGCGCGCCACTGCGGCGACCTCGGCCTTGCGCGCGGCCGGAGTGTGAAGCGTGGTCGGGCTGTGCAATTCGGGTGACGTCAAGAAAACCTGCCCGCCATGACGGCGCAATACCTCTTCCAGCCGGTCAGGGCGAACACCGTGAGCGTCCATGTCGACGCCGATCAATTGGGCTCTCAAAAGCCGCGCGGCGTGGCGCACGCCGGGGTAAGCGAGCGACTCGGTCAGGATCACAGGCGTTGTGCCGTGCAGTACGGTTTGAAGGGCCATCATTACCGAATTCTGCGCGCCGAGTCCCAGAACAACGTCCTCGGCGGCGATGCGCCCGGCGCGGTCCGGTCCGATCCAATGCGCTACGGCGACACGCGCGCCGTGGTCTGTTTCGATGTTGGGATAATCGACGTAGCCGTGGACGTTTGTGCGCGCGAGTTCCTGAAGTATTTGCCGGATCTGCGCCTCCTGCCCGACATCGGGAACGCGCACGGCGCGCAGATCGAGATGACCCGGCTGCGGCAGGTTCATAAGTGGAATATCCGCCGCCGGACTGACCAGCCCGCCTGCCACGAATGTGCCGCGGCCCACGCCGGTTTCCACCAAGCCCTCCTCGGCGGCCATCTTGTAAGCGCGCGCGACAGTTCCCGGCGTGATCCCGAGATCCCACGCCAGTTCACGCACTGGCGGCAGTTTTGCACCGCGCTCAAGCACGCCGGTACGGATGGCAGCGCGTAACGATTGTATCAATACAATATACTTCGATTCTGACGTCTGTGATAGGTCTGGTGGCCAAGTTGTATCCATCACAATGTTTTCCTAGCGAAACAAAGCGCAAATGCGTACAAAAATAGGGCGTAGCATGCAAATTGTACCAATACAATACAGGAGTTAAGACCATGTACACCCTGACCCGCCCCGAGACACAGGCCCTGAAGCAGCTGAGCGCCCGCACAACGCTGCCCGTGCCGTCGCGTCTTGCGGTTCAGGTGGCGTGGCTTTTCCTGATCTGGTCGCAGCGCCGTCAAAGCCGCTGTGATCTGGCGCGACTCGACAGTCACCTGTTGCGCGATATCGGGCTGACCGCCGAAGACGCGTTTCACGAGTCCCGCAAATGGTTCTGGAGATCCTGATCGTCCCCGACGGGTCTCCTTCGACTGGGCCGGCCGCGCGCCGGCCCTTTCTTACCCGTCACGCAGGGCCATCAGCCGCGCCTTTTCACCGCTGTCATCAGGTTGCGAGATCGCCTTGGCCAGATCCTCGAGCGTGGCGATGGAGTGGCCGGCGCGAAAGGAATCCACATGCGGCAGCATGACCCGGATGCCGGTCGCCTTTGGCGCGAATCCATCCCATCGCAGCAAAGGATTGAGCCAGATCAAACGACGGGACGAAAGGTGAAGACGCTGCATCTCGTGCTCAAGGCTTTCGGAATCGTCACGGTCCAGACCATCGGTGATCAGCAGCACCACGGCACCCTGCCCCATGACCCGTCTCGACCAATCCCTGTTGAACGCGTGTAGACATGCCCCGATGCGCGTGCCGCCCTCCCAGTCCTGCGCTTCTTGTCCAGCCGCGCGCAGGGCCGCGTCAACGTCGCGTGTGGCAAGATGGCGGGTGATATTGGTGAGACGCGTTCCGAAGGTGAACGCATGCACCTTGGCCCATCCGGCGCCTTTTTCATTGGCCACAGCATGGAGAAAATGCAAAACCATACGGCTATACTGGCTCATTGAACCTGAAATATCGCAAATTGCCACAAGGTTTGGCCAGCGCGGGCGTGGCTTGCGTAGGTGGATCCGGCCCATTTCGCCGCCCCGCCGCATCGCGGCCTGCAAGGTCTTGCGCGCGTCGACCCTGTGCCCGGTATGGCTGGCCATGGCGCGGCGCGAGGCAAAGGGTTTTACTGGCAGGCTGAGGCGAGACAGCATCCGCTTGGCCTCCGCAATCTCTGCGGTGCTCATCTGTTCGAAATCGAGCGTCTTAAGCTTTTCTTCTCGTGACATGGTCTGCGAGGCGTCGATCTCGATCAGTGTCTCCTCGTCGCCTCCCTGAGCTTCCGCCTCGGGCATGTCGGGCTCGATCCCGTCCAACAGTGCCTCGGCGGCGCGTTTTTCGGCGGCCTGCGCGGTGCGGTCTTCCTGCACACCACGAATGGCCGGCAGCATAAGCGCCATCATGTGTTCCATGTAACGCGGATCGCGCCAGTAAAGACGGAAGACCTGTGCAAAAACCGCCCGATGCTCGGGCCGGGTCACGAAACAGGCGCGCAGGGTATAGAAGAAATCGGCTTTTGAGGTGAAACCCGCCGCCTCGACCGCGCGAATGGCATCAACGACACGCCCAGTGCCGACGGGCAACCCGGCCTTGCGCAGGGCGCGGGCGAAATGGGTGATGTTATGAGTGAGTTTCGGATTCTCGGGAAGGTCGAGCGCGGCGTATTCAGGCATCCGGCGAACGGCGGGGGCTCTGCCCCCGGACCCCCGAGGTAGTTCGGGCCAGATGAAGCACTACGCAGGCTCCAGGCTTGCCCGCGCCTCTTCAAGAAGACGCTTGGCCTCGGAACCCTGCAGCTTGACGATGTCGTCCTGGTATTTGAGGATCGCCCCGAGCGTATCGGCGATGACCTCGGGGCTGAGTGAGATAACGTCGAGCGCCAGCAGGCACTTGGCCCAGTCGATTGTCTCGGCCACGCCGGGTTTCTTGAACAGGTCTTCGGTGCGCAATTTCTGGACAAAGGCCACGACCTCACGGCTGAGCGCCTCTGCGGCTTCCGGCGCGCGGGCCTGCAGGATTTCGATCTCGCGGCTGAAATCCGGGTAATCAACCCAGTGATACAGACACCGCCGCTTGAGCGCGTCATGCACTTCGCGTGTGCGGTTCGACGTCAATACGACGATCGGCGGCTCCGGCGCGGAAATGGTGCCCAATTCGGGTATCGTCACCTGAAAATCGCTCAGCGCCTCCAGCAGAAATGCCTCGAACGGTTCGTCGGTCCGGTCAAGCTCGTCGATCAGAAGAACCGGCGGTCCGCCCTCCTGCGTGCGCATGGCCTCAAGCAAGGGGCGTTCGATCAGGAACTCTTCCGTGAAAAGCTCATGCGTCAGCGTGGCGCGGTCGACGCCGCCAGCGGCTTCCGCCGCCCGGATCGCGATCATCTGCTCGGCAAAATTCCATTCGTAGACCGCAGACGAGGCATCGAGCCCCTCGTAGCATTGTAAACGGATCAGCCGTCGTCCGAGACCTGCCGCGAGCGCTTTGGCGATTTCGGTCTTGCCTGTACCGGCCTCGCCCTCGAGAAAGAGTGGCCGTCCGAGACGCAGCGCGAGATAGACAACCGTGCCGAGCGCCCGGTCGCAAACATAGCCTTGCGCCGCCAGCATTGCCTGTACGTCGTCGATAGAAGTGAATGTGCTCATCAGGCCTCCTCACGGATCAGAACTGCATGCGTCCGGCCCGGCGTCAAGGCCCGTGGTGGTTGCGCCGGCTTTCGCTGTCTTTCGGCGGTCGCGCCAAAACCTCTTTAATTTACCAAAATTTCGCCCAGATTTCCGCATAGCGTCGAACACGAAAGAAGCCGTGGTCAAGCGGCGCGATATCTTGAGGACCGAGCGATGACCGCCGAGTATTCCAAAGCGCTGGACACGGCTTTGAATGGCCTGGATTGGGCCGATTGGCTTGATCGACTAGACGAAGCCACGGATGCCGACGGATATGTCGAACGGCTGGGCGCATCGCATGGCGCGATCTTCGTGGAACAGAACGCCACTCTGCTGGTCAGTTTCGAACCATTTGAGTCGCTGCGTGTTCTGACGCCGGAGTCGCAGCCGATGGGTTGGCAACTGGCCCGCGCGCTTGGCTGGTCGCATCTTTGCCTGGCCTGTCACGGCGAAACCTGGTTCCGAGACCCGCGTGTCTTCGGCTATTTCGACCGTCTCGTCGATGACGGTTTTTTCGAGGAATTCGACCAGGTCATCTTTTACGGCGCGGGTTCCTGCGGCTATGCCGCGGCCGCGTTTTCGGTGGCCGCGCCGGGTGCAAAAGTACTCGCGATCCAGCCGCAGGCCACACTCGATCCGCGCATGACCGAGTGGGATGATCGTTTTCGCGCCATGCGTCGGACGGATTTCTCGACTCGTTATGGATATGCACCGGATATGCTCGATGCAGCCGACGAAGCTTTTGTTCTTTACGATCCGGAAATCGAGTTCGACGCAATGCACGCGGCCCTCTTCGCGCGTTCGAACGTCACACGGGTCCGCATGCGGTTCATGGGCGCGCGCCTGGATCGCGGCCTGCTCCGGATGAACCTGCTGTTGCGGATGCTGGCGCAATTGAGCGCCGGCAAGCTGTCGGCGTTCAGCCTTGCTCAGCTTTTCCGGGCTCGCCGCCGGGATGTGCCCTATCTCAAGGCCGTCCTCAACCGGCTGGAAGATGACGGGCGACTGCGGCTCGTCGCGCGTCTGACGCAACATGTCCTGCGCACCACCCCGGGGCCGCGGTTCCGCCGCAGCCTTCGTGCTGCCTACGAGCGCGCCGAGGAATTGGGTATCGAGATGCCCCCACGCGAAGCCGACTAACACCGCGTCTGGATCAGACCGCGGCGCTGGTGTAAAGCGCTGGAACATGACCCTGACCTTAACCCTGCCCCGCCCCGACGACTGGCATCTACACCTGCGCGATGGCGCGGTGCTGAAGGCCGTTCTGCCCGAAACAGCCCGCCATTTCGCGCGCGCGATCATCATGCCTAACCTTGTGCCGCCGGTGGTGAGCGCCGCAGATGCGGCGGCCTATCGCGATCGCATCCTCGACGCGCTGCCGGAAAAGATGGCTTTTACCCCATTGATGACCCTCTACCTTACGGAGGATTCAGACCCGGAAGATGTGACGTCGGCACACGCCTCGGGTCTGGTGACGGCGGTCAAGCTCTATCCTGCGGGCGCCACGACCAACTCGGCGTCCGGCGTTCGGGATTTCACCCGGGTGCGCGGTGTGCTTGAAAAAATGGCCGAAATCGGTCTGCCGCTTTGCGTTCATGGCGAGGTAACCGATGCCGAGATCGACATTTTCGACCGTGAGGCCGTGTTCATCGACCGCGTGCTCGATCCGCTGCGGCGCGCCACGCCGGGACTTCGCGTGGTGATGGAGCATATCACCACGAGCGACGGCGTTGCATACGTCAAATCCGCGGCTGAGAACCTCGGCGCCACAATCACGACGCATCACCTCGTGATCAACAGAAACCATATCCTGGTGGGCGGGATCAGGCCGCATTACTACTGTCTGCCTGTGGCCAAGCGCGAAGAACACCGTTTGGCGCTGAGAGAGGCGGCAACCTCAGGCGACCCGCGCTTCTTCCTCGGCACCGACAGCGCGCCGCATACCGACCCGAACAAGGAAACGGCCTGCGGATGCGCGGGCTGCTTCACTGCGACGAACACTCTTTCGATCCTCGCCGAAGTGTTCGAGCAAGACGGTGCGCTTGACCGTCTGGCCGGTTTTGTTTCGGAACACGGGCCACGGTTCTACGGGCTGCCGGTCAACGAAGACACGATCACGCTCAGCAAGGGCGATCCCGTCACCTACCCGGAAAAGATCGACACCGGCAACGGCCCGATCACGCTTTTCGATCCGCAAATGCCGCTGCACTGGCGCGTGACCTGACCGATCTTCTTTTTCCCAAAATTCCGACCTCCGCCACGAAGGACCCCGCCATGATCCCCGCGACCTACCCTGACCAGAAAGAAATCGCCCGGCTGACCGCGCGAATGCTTTTGGAAATCGAGGCGGTGCATTTCAATGCCGAAGAGCCTTTTATCCTCGCCTCCGGACTGCCGAGCCCGACCTATATCGACTGTCGCAAGCTCATCTCCTTCCCGCGCATCCGCGCCACCCTGATGGATTTCCTAACCATCACCGTCATGCGCAACGCCGGGTTCGAGGCCTTCGACAACGTCGCCGGCGGCGAAACGGCTGGCATTCCCTTTGCCGCATTGGTGGCCGAACGCATGGCCTTGCCAATGACCTATGTTCGCAAAAAGCCCAAGGGCTACGGTCGCAACGCCCGCATCGAAGGCGCAATGACGGAAGAGGAGCGTGTCCTTCTGGTCGAGGATCTCACGACCGATGGCGGCTCGAAGCTCAGCTTCGTCGATGCGATCCGCGAAACCGGCGCGACCTGCAGTCATACGGCGGTGATATTCTATTACGGAATTTTCCCCGACACGCTCAGAACACTTGGTGATCACGGGGTGGAGCTGCATTACCTTTGCACTTGGTGGGATGTCCTCGAAGAGGCGCGCGCGCAGGGCAGCTTCTCGGCGGCCACGTTGGACGGGGTAGAATCGTTCATGCGTGATCCACGCGCTTGGCAGGCCGCGCGCGGCTGATCCGATCCACCTCGTCTGCCGTAGCAAAAAAATAACCTTGCGTCATTGCGGCCACGCTTGCATTCCTATGATCGACACCGGCCACAAAATCTTGACGCTTTGCTGCTTTGTAATCCAAGATGTGGACGATGGGAGATATCCACAGGCAATCCACACAAACATACCATTTGCCCGGTCGGCGCGCGCTTTTGTAAAGACGGCACCCACAGGCACATGGGGGATGAGCGATGAACGAGGTCACGAGCTTCAACGCCACAGGCACGGATGCAATGCCGCATTCGATCGAGGCTGAGCAGCAGCTTCTGGGCGCGATCCTGACCAACAACGATGTCTATGACCGCGTTGCGAGCATCATCCAGCCGCATCATTTTTACGATCCCGTGCACGAACGCATCTACGAAGTCGCTGCGGCGCGCATCGCCAAGGGAAATCTGGCCTCTCCCGTGACGATCAAAACCTTTCTCGAAGATGACGAGGGCCTGAAAGAACTGGGCGGCCCCGCCTATCTTGCTAAGCTGGCAGGCGCCGCGATCTCCGCTTTCGCAGCCCGCGATTACGCTCAGATGATCTACGACATGGCGATCCGGCGCGAACTAATCGGGCTGGGCCACGAAATCGCCGATCACGCCACCCGCGCCGATGTCGATTCAGAGCCGCGCGATCAGATCGTCATGGCCGAGCAAAAGCTCTACAAGCTGAGTGAGCAAGGGCAGTCGGAGTCAGGATTTCAAAGCTTTCTCAAGGCAGTAACAGACGCAGTTAACGTCGCGAACGCGGCTTATCAGCGCGATGGCGGGCTGGCCGGCGTTTCGACCGGCCTGATCGATATGGACAAGAAACTGGGCGGATTGCACAAATCCGACCTGCTGATCCTCGCCGGGCGCCCGTCGATGGGCAAGACGTCACTTGCAACCAACATCGCCTTCAACATCGCCAAGGCCTACAAGCGCGGGCAGCGCCCCGACGGCAACGAGGGCGCGATCGAAGGTGGGGTCGTGGGTTTCTACAGCCTGGAAATGAGCGCCGAACAGCTCGCCGCGCGGGTCCTTTCGGAAGCGTCCGAGGTGCCGTCCGAACAAATCCGCCGGGGCGACATGACAGAGGGCGAATTCCGGCGCTTCGTCGAGGCTGCCAAGACACTCGAATCCTGCCCGCTTTACATCGACGACACGCCTGCCCTCCCAATCAGCCAGCTGGCCGCACGCGCACGGCGGCTGAAGCGGACGCACGGTCTCGACGTGCTCATCGTGGACTATCTGCAACTGGTCCGCCCTGCCTCGGCCAAAGATAGCCGGGTAAACGAGGTGTCCGAAATCACTCAGGGCCTCAAGGCTATCGCCAAAGAGCTCGATATCCCCGTGATCGCCCTGTCGCAGCTCTCGCGACAGGTGGAAAGCCGCGAGGACAAGCGCCCGCAACTGTCGGACCTGCGCGAATCCGGCTCGATCGAACAGGACGCCGACGTGGTGATGTTCGTCTTCCGCGAGGAGTACTATGCCGAGCGGGAAAAGCCGGGCGACGACCAGCTGGACAAAATGGCCGAATGGCAGGCCCGGATGGAAAAGCTGCATGGCAAGGCCGAAGTCATCATCGGCAAGCAGCGTCACGGTCCCATCGGCACCGTCGAGCTGAGCTTCGAGGGCCGCTTCACCCGGTTCGGTAATCTTGTGAAACCTTGGCAGCAGGGCGATCAGGAGTTCTGAGCTCGATCCGCTCTGAAGCAGCGCGCCTGCATTTTACCGGTTCTTCAGAACCCAAAGCGGGGTCGTCACAGGTCACTTTTTCGCTCTGTGAGTTTAGACGCCGCCTGCAGCCGGTTTTCGCTTGACCGTTCAAGACTTCCTGTCAAAACCCCACCCCATGAGCACCGGCAAACTTACCATCGACCTCGATGCCCTCGTGGCCAACTGGCGCGCACTTGATGCGCGCACATCGTGCGAAACGGCCGCCGTGGTCAAGGCGGACGGCTACGGGCTTGGCATGGCTCGTATGGCGCGTGCGCTGGCCAAGGCCGGAGCGCGGCAATTTTTCGTCGCCGTCGCAGAAGAGGGCGCGGCCCTGCGCGACGCGCTCGGACCAGGGCCTGCAATCCACGTCTTTTCCGGTCACATGGCGGGCGACGCGGACATGATCGGCGATCTGGGTCTTATCCCAATGATCAATTCTCTCGATCAGCTCATTCGACATGTCGAGGCCCTGCCCGGCCACGGATTCGGCATTCAGCTCGATAGCGGCATGAACCGTCTCGGGATGGAGCCGGCGGAATGGGCCGCAGTGCGCGAGGTGGCGCTTGGCCAGTCGCCGGCGCTGATCATGAGCCATCTGGCCTGTGCCGACACACCCGATCATCCGATGAACGCCGCGCAACTGGCGGCCTTTCGCGAAATGACCGTCGAGACCGGTGTGCCGCTGTCGCTGTCCGCCACCGGGGGTATCCTTCTGGGCGAGGAGTATCATTTCGACCTCACGCGGCCCGGCATCGGGCTTTACGGCGGCCTGCCCTTCAAAGATGCGCAGCCGGTCGTCACGCTCGACATCCCCGTGATCCAGACGCGCCTGCTGGAACCCGGCGAAACGGTCGGCTACGGCAATACCTTCACCGCCAAACGGGAAACGCGGATCGCCACGGTTTCGGCGGGATATGGCGACGGAATCCACCGCATCATGGGGCCTAAAACGGTACTCTATGCCGAAAACACGCCCTGCCCCGTCGCGGGACGCATCTCGATGGACCTGATCGGCGTGGATGTCACCGAGCTTGGGTTCGAACCCAAGAGCCTGCGCCTGCTGGGGGCCGAGCAGGGTGTCGATGATCTGGCGTGCAACGCTGGCACTATCGGTTACGAAATTCTAACTGCCCTCGGCCCACGTTACGATCGCCGGTATATCGGCGGATGAGCGTGGTTTTGTCGCCTCTCGCCGCGCTCGGACGCAACACCTTGGCAGGTCTCGCGGTTCTCGGGCGCATCTGCAGCTTCGCGGTGACGGCCTTCAGCCATATTCTGCGCCCGCCCTATTACCCGCGCGAGGTGATGCACGCGCTGCTACAGATCGGCTGGCTTTCACTTCCGGTTGTGGGCCTGACGGCGATCTTCACGGGCGGCGCCCTGGCCCTACAGATCTATGCCGGCGGGGCGCGCTTCAACGCTGAGGCGGTCGTGCCGCAGATCGTGGCCATTGGCATGGTGCGCGAACTTGGCCCGGTCCTCGTCGGCCTGATGATTGCGGCGCGTGTGACCTCGTCCATCGCCGCCGAAATCGCGACCATGAAAGTAACAGAGCAGATCGATGCACTCGTGACGCTCTCGACTCATCCGATGAAGTACCTCGTTGCGCCGCGTGTGCTGTCCGCGCTTCTGACCGTGCCGCTGCTGGTGGGCGTGGGCGACATCATCGGCATTCTGGGCGGGTATACCGTGGCGGTTCAAAAGCTCGACTTCAACGCCGCGACCTATCTTCAGAACACCGTCGATTTCCTGGAGATGCGCGATATCGCCTCGAGCCTGGTCAAGGGCGCGGCCTTCGGCGTGATCGCCGCTGTCATGGGCTGCTATTTCGGGATGCATTCCGGACGCGGCGCCATGGGGGTCGGGCGTGCGACGAAAGGCTCGGTACAGGCCGCGGCGATCCTCATTCTCGCGGCGAATTTCGTGCTCACGGGGGTGTTCTTCTCGGTATGATCGAACTGCGCGATGTGCATAAAGCGTTCGGATCCAACCGGGTCCTGCGCGGCGTGAATCTCAGGATCGAGTCGGGCACGTCGATGGTCATCATCGGCGGGTCCGGCACCGGCAAGTCCGTCGCCTTGAAGTGTATCCTTGGTCTGATACAGCCCGACAGCGGTCTGATCACGCTAGATGGGCAGGACGTGACCACCGGAGACCGGGACGCGTTTCTTGCGCGGTTCGGCATGCTCTTTCAGGGTGGCGCTCTTTTCGACTCGCTGCCTGTCTGGCAGAACGTCGCCTTCCGCCTGCTGCGCGGTTCGCTCAAGCGACCCCGCGACGAGGCGCGCGAGATCGCCATCGAGAAACTGCGCCGTGTGGGTCTGAAGCCGGAGCAGGCCGATCTTTTCCCGGCGGAACTGTCGGGCGGCATGCAGAAACGCGTGGGCCTCGCCCGCGCCATCGCCGCAGAGCCGGAAATCATCTTTTTCGATGAGCCCACGACGGGACTGGATCCGATTATGTCGGGTGTCATCAACGAACTCATCCGCGAAATCGTGGTCGAAATGGGCGCCACGGCCATGACCATTACCCATGATATGACCTCCGTGCGGGCCATCGCAGATAACGTGGCGATGCTGCATGACGGGGTGATCCAGTGGACTGGGCTGGTCGCCGACATGGATCAGTCCGGCGATCCCTATCTGGAACAGTTCGTGACCGGCTCGGCGGAGGGGCCGATCGAGGCGGTGCGATGACCCGCATAATCGCGACGGCATACGCGGGTGCCAAACGCGGTGTAACCGGCTAGGCTGTGGATCAGTCGGCCGACGGATCCGCCATGATCAAATACCTCAACCTTGCTCTTCTGGTTCTTTATCCCGTGGCCTGGTTCGCGCCCCTGATGCGCGCGGGCCTCCTGCCGCTCTTCGGGCTGGAGGAAATCTCCGTTATCACCGGGTTGCAAAGGCTTTGGGAGAGCGATGCCGTTCTCGCACTCCTCGTGACGTTCTTTGCGCTTTTCGCGCCTTACACCAAGACGATTGGTCTTGCGCTCATTCACTTCGGCCTGCTCCGCCGCAAGGTTCTGCCCGTGCTGCAGATCCTCGGCAAGCTCGCCATGGCCGATATTTTTCTCATCGCGCTTTACATAACCGTCGCCAAGGGAATCGGCGTCGGGCGGATCGAGACGGCATGGGGCCTCTATCTTTTCACCGCCTGTATTCTGATCTCTCTGGTGCTTGGCATGCTGACCGAAAAATCTGGACGAAAGGATCCGACTGTCGCCCGCTGAGAAACAGTATGGCGGAACGCGTGGCAAAGTTCTTCGGATCAGGACGGTAAGGTTCAAAATATCTTTAGGCGAAATGCCGCGCATTGCGTACACTTAACGATGTTTTCCGGGGTACGCTTTCTGGGGGGAAGTGATGTCCGATACCGTTCGGTCCGCCATTTTTTTGGTTCAATTTGTCTTACAGCGCCTTGCGACACTCGTTTTTCTGCTTGTTGCTCTTGGCCTGATCGTCGCCACTGGCCTTGCGGTGGCCGGTATCTGGCCATGGCTCGAGATGCCGCTGGCCTTCGGCGGCACGGTCTATCCGCAGGCGGGTCTCGCGGTGCAATCCTGCGTCACGCTTCTGGCGGTCCTCTTGTGTATCTACCTGCCGACCAACGCCCGGATCATGGCGCTGGAAAACTCTCATCGGCGTTTTCACATCGGCATGGCCGATGTGGCGCGCGCCTATGCCGCCGCTCATGCGGCGGACCGCGCGGGCATGTTTCAGGTTCAGTCGGAATTCGACGCCGTGCGTGAACGGCTCGCCTATATGCGCGAGCATCCCGATCTGGAAAGCCTCGAACCCCAGATCATGGAAGTGGCGGCGCAGATGTCTTTCCTGAGCCGCGAACTGGCCGAGATTTATTCCGACGACAAGGTCGACCGCGCCCGCGCCTTTCTCAAGCAGCGCCAGCAGGAGATCGAGCTTTTCAACCGCCGGATCGACCATGCCAAGGCCGTCACGCTGCGGTTAAAGCGATGGGCCGAGGATGTGGAGCTTGAGGAAAGCGTCGCCGTCAGCCAGCTTCAGCGCCTGCGCGAAGATCTGAGGGATATCCTGCCCGAATTGGGCTACCGCGAGGTCGAGACACTCGAAGGGGCATCGGTGGTGAACCTGCAGCAACCGGCCAAAGCAGCGGAATAATACGCCCATTGCGCTGCGCGCGCGAACGGGTTTGACCTGGCCTGACGGTTGGGGCATGACCCGGCCATGGCAAAACCCGCATCCTTCTCTTGTACAGCCTGTGGCGCCGTCCATTCCAAATGGTCCGGGCGGTGCGAGGCGTGCGGCGAGTGGAACACGATCATAGAGGATGCGCCGCTGTCGACCGGGCCCAAAGGCAAGTCCCTCGGGGCCAAGCGCGGCCAGGCCATCGTGCTTTCGGACCTCGCGACCGAAGAGACGCCGCCGCCGCGCACCCGGTCGGGCATGGACGAGCTTGACCGCGTTCTGGGCGGCGGGCTTGTACCCGGCTCTGCAACTCTGGTGGGCGGCGATCCCGGCATTGGCAAATCAACGCTTCTACTTCAGGCCGCGGCGCGCTTTGCGCAAGCCGGATTGCCGGTGATCTACGTGTCGGGCGAAGAGGCGAGCGCGCAGGTGCGCATGCGCGCGCAGCGGCTGGGATTGGGCGAGGCTAAGGTGAAGCTGGCCACCGCCACCGCCCTACGCGACATCCTGACGACGCTCGAGGCGGAAAAACCCGGTCTTGTGATCATCGACTCGATCCAGACCATGTGGGCCGACAACGTTGACAGCGCGCCGGGGTCTGTCGCGCAGGTGCGCGCGGCGGCGCATGAACTGACGACCTTCGCCAAGCGCAAGGGGGCGTCGGTCATTCTGGTCGGGCATGTCACCAAGGAAGGCCAGATCGCCGGGCCGCGCGTGGTCGAGCACATGGTCGATACGGTGCTTTATTTCGAAGGCGAACGCGGGCACCAGTTTCGAATTCTGCGTTCGGTCAAGAACCGCTTCGGCCCCGCCGACGAGATCGGTGTTTTCGAGATGACGGGGCGGGGACTGGCCGAAGTCCCTAATCCATCAGCGCTTTTTCTCTCCGGGCGGGGCGATCCGGCGCCGGGATCCGTGGTTTTCGCCGGTATCGAAGGCACGCGGCCCGTGCTGGTGGAGATGCAAGCGCTTGTCGCGCCCACGCCGCATGCGCAACCGCGCCGTGCCGTGGTCGGCTGGGACAGCGCGCGTCTTGCGATGATCCTCGCCGTGCTGGAGGCGCGATGCGGGATTCCTTTCGCAGGATTAGATGTTTACCTGAATGTTGCGGGCGGCATCAAGATCTCGGAACCGGCCGCTGACCTCGCCGTTGCCGCCGCGCTTCTGAGCGCGAGGGAGGATACCGCCCTGCCCGCGCAGGCCGTGCTTTTCGGCGAAATTTCCCTGTCCGGCGCGCTTCGGCCGGTGTCGCAGACCGAAAACAGGTTGAAAGAAGCCAAAAAACTTGGTTTCTCCTCCGCAATCATTCCGACGGGGGGCAAACCCGGCGGGACGGGTGGCCTGACACTGACCCGCATGGGCGATTTGACAGGCTTCGTGGGCGAAATTTTCGGTGCGGGTTGAAGCACTTAGAAGGGCGAAACAGGCATGGACGGGTTTACCATCATCGACGGTATCGTGGCGCTGGTCATCGTGCTCTCCGCGCTTCTGGCCTATTCGCGCGGGCTTGTAAGAGAGGCGCTTGCGATCGCAGGCTGGGTCATTGCGGCGATCCTGGCCTTTATTTTCGCCCCGCAGGTCGAGCCGCTGGTCAAGGAAGTGCCGGTGGTTGGCGACTTTATAGCCGATAGTTGCGAGCTGAGCATGATCGCCGCCGCGACCGCCATTTTCGCCGTCGCTCTAATCGCTACATCCCTGATAACGCCGCTTTTTTCGTCGCTCGTACAGCGTTCGGCCCTGGGCGGGATCGACCAGGGGCTTGGCTTTCTCTTCGGCGTGGCGCGCGGCGTTCTGCTCGTGGCGATCGCTTATTTCGTCTACGAAACCGTCGTGACCAGCCAGGATATCCAGATGATCGACGACAGCCGGTCGGCGCGGGTCTTTGCCCGGCTGACCGACCGGGTCGAGGATGGGAATCCCGAGGAAGCCTTGGGTTGGATCACGCAGCAATATGAAGAGCTTGTCTCAGCCTGCGACGCACCGAACTGACGCGATATTTGTACAAATTGTACAAAACTTGGCGGCCGAAATAACAATTTGTACAATAATTTCGGGTTTTTTCAGTCCTCATTGCGGGACTGACCAAGCCGAATGCCAATCTTTGACTACCCAGGTTATCTCGACAGTGAAGTGATCTGGCCGGGCGGCAGCCCGAGCATTGGCGATACCATCACCTGCTCTTCGCGCGGCACGAGATCCTGCTGTCGCACGGGCTGGCTAGCGAAAGCCTTTTGGTGACGCCCTAGACGCAGCATTTGTGCGCGCTGCTGGAGGATGGACGGCGGGCCCAGGCGCGCCTGACGGACATCACGATGGCCCCCGCGCGTCCTATTCTGCCCGACAGGGAGGCGCGGTGGCTGATGCGCATGGGGCGACTGCATGGCGCGGACTGGGCAAAGCTTTGTGCGAAGACGGATGACAAGGGGCGCGCGTTTCTGTACCGCGTCGGGTGACATCGTTCCTTCTTTATCGCGCCCGGATGCCCATGCCCCAAGCCACGCTTCTTGCCTCTTTGATCATCACCATAGGTGGCGCTCTCATCGCCATGCAGGCGCCGATCAATTCCATGCTCGCCCGGCAGATCGAAAGTTCTGTGGCGGCGGCCTGCATTTCCTTCGGCGTGGGGTTTGTCGTGCTTTTGGGGATCACGCTGGCCTATGGCGACGGGGCCTCCCTGCCCCGGGTCGGCGCGGTGCCGAAATGGCTTTTGGTGGGCGGTGCGCTGGGGGCGGTCTTTGTTTGGTCGTCGCTTTGGGCGGTGCCGATCCTTGGCGTTCTGACCACAACCACCCTCTTGATCCTGGGCCAGATGACGGCGTCGCTGGCGATCGACCATTTCGGCGCTTTCGGTCTTTTGCCGCGCGAGATTTCCCTGCCCCGCGTTATGGCGGCGGTGCTGGTCGCGGCGGGGGCGGTTCTGTCGCGGTTCTGACACGACGTCACGGACAACCGGGCCTTGGATATGATAGTTTCGTGACATACCTGCCCCTAACCCCTATCTAGGGGTCCAAGCGATCAGGGATTCGGAGCTGCCGCCTTGTCCGACAACAAAATGCCCCCCGCCCATCCGTTCGATGACGACAAGCTGCGCGAGGAGTGCGGTATTTTCGGAGTGATCGGCGTGACCGACGCCGCGAATTTCGTGGCCCTTGGCCTGCACGCGCTGCAACACCGCGGCCAGGAGGCCGGCGGAATCGTCAGCCACGATGCCGAACAGGGCTTCAACTCGGCCCGGCGGTTCGGCTATGTGCGCGACAATTTCACCCGCCAGAGCCTGATGGAAACCCTTCCCGGCCCGCTGTCGATTGGCCACGTGCGCTATTCCACCGCCGGGGGCAAGGCGCCGGTCATTCGCGACGTGCAGCCCTTTTTCGGCGAATTCGCCATGGGCGGGGCCGCGATTGCGCATAACGGCAATATCACCAATGCCGACGCGCTGCGCCGGGAACTGGTCGAGCGCGGCTCGATCTTCCAGTCCAATTCCGACAGCGAATGCATCATTCACCTGATGGCGCGCAGCCTGCAGCGCACGATCCCCGAGCGGATGGAAGACGCGCTGCGCCGGGTCGAAGGCGCGTTTTCGGTCGTTGCGATGACCTCGGAAAAGCTGATCGGCGTGCGCGACCCCTTGGGCGTGCGCCCGCTGGTGCTGGGCCAGGTCGGCGATGGCTGGGTGCTGAGCTCGGAGACCTGCGCGCTCGACATCATCGGCGCGCGCTTCGTGCGGGAACTGGCCCCGGGCGAAATGGTGGTCATCTCGGACAAGGGCGTGGAAAGCCACCACCCCTTCCGCCCGCAAAAGCCGCGGTTCTGCATTTTCGAACATGTCTATTTCTCGCGCCCTGATTCGATCATCGGCGGGCAGTCGGTCTACGAGACGCGCCGCCAGATCGGGATCGAGCTGGCCAAGGAAAGCCCGGTGGAGGCCGATCTTGTCTGTCCGGTGCCCGATAGCGGCACGCCGGGTGCGATCGGCTACAGCCAGCAGTCGGGCATCCCCTTCGCCATGGGGATCATCCGCAACCAGTATATGGGCCGGACCTTTATCGAGCCGACCGAGCAGATCCGCAACATGGGCGTGCGTCTGAAGCTCAACGTCAATCGCGCGCTGGTCGAGGGCAAGCGGATCATCCTGGTCGATGACAGCGTGGTGCGCGGCACCACCTCGCGCAAAATCAAGGAAATGATCCTCGATGCGGGCGCCAAGGAAGTGCATTTCCGCATCGCGAGCCCGCCCACCGCGTGGCCTTGTTTCTATGGCGTCGACACGCCCAATCGAGAGAAGCTTCTGGCCGCGACCATGTCCGAAGACGAGATGCGCGATCACCTGGCCGTGGACAGTCTCAAGTTCATCTCGCTCGACGGGCTTTACCGCGCCGTGGGCGAGGCGCAGGGGCGCGACAACGCCAGCCCGCAATATTGCGACGCCTGTTTCTCGGGCGATTATCCCGTGGCGCCGACCGACCAGATAGAGAAGGGCTTCGAGCTCAAGGCCGCCGAATAGGCCCATCGGCGGCACGCCGCCGGTTTTTCGCCGCACTGCAGCATTATCTTGCCGATGCCCGTAGACCGGGCTTTCCCCCCAGTAACGTCCGGCATATGTCCCGCGCGCTGAGATGACGGGAAAACCAAATGGCAGACGTGACAGAAACACCGCAAGAGACGCTTGAGGCGGCCACCGAGGACAATGTGTTCCCGCGGCGCGGCCTCGCGCTTTTGGGGACGTTCCTCAAGACCGGCGGCGCGGAAGCGCTGGTCCGGACGCCCTCGGGCAATATCGAAAGCATCATGGAAGGCGACCGCATCGATGGCGCGCGGGTGATGGCCATCGGCGAAGGCGAGGTCGTACTGGCGCGCGGCGGCAGCGCAACCCGTCTGCGGATGCCCGGCGGTTAGGCCCGGGTGGCTTTGGCCGGCGGGATCGCGTAGGTCAGGCTTGCGCGCGCCACCGGCTGATCCATCCCATCCGAAAACACCAGCACCTCTCCGACAGCAAGGCTGCGGCCCAGTTTCAGAAGCCGGCAGGCGGCGACGAGATCTGTGTTCGCGGCAGGCTTGCGCATGAAGTCGATCGAGCAGTTGGTCGTGACGGTCAGCGCCTCGCGCCCGATCATGCCCAGGATGGTGATGTAGATCGCCACATCCGCCAGCGCGAAGATCGCCGGGCCCGACACCGTGCCGCCAGGGCGCAGGTGCCGCTCTCCGACGTTGAGCCGGACCGTGGCGCGCATCTCCTCGAGCTCTTCGATGGTGAAATCGTCCTTCACCTGCGGAAAAACCTCGGTCAGGAACTCCGCCACCTCGGCCGCCGACAGTTTCAGGCCCATGCTTTCCTCCTCGGTCCGTCCACGATACAAGAATCACAAGCGCAAGGGAGAGACAAGATGGCAATCCTCGAAAGACAAGATCATGGGCCCGTCGCCCGACTGACGCTCAACAGCCCCGAAAAGCTCAATGCGCTGTCCGACGACATGCTGGCCGCGCTCGCTGATACGTTCGCCGACCTGACCGAAGACAGTTCGATCCGCGTCGTCACGCTTTTCGGAGAGGGCAAGGCGTTCTGCGCGGGGCACGACCTAAAGGAAATGACCCGGGGACGGCAGGCCGAAGATGGGGGCAAGGCCTATTTCGCCGATCTTTTCACCCGCTGTTCCAAGGTGATGACGGCGATCCGCGACCTGCCCCAGCCGGTCATTGCCGCGCCGCATGGCATCGCCACGGCGGCGGGGTGTCAGCTTGTCGCGTCCTGCGATCTGGCGATTGCCGCGGAAGGCACGAAATTCGGCGTGAACGGGGTCAATATCGGGCTTTTCTGCTCCACCCCGATGGTGGCGCTGAGCCGCAATGTGCCGCGCAAGCAGGCCTTCGAAATGCTGACGACCGGCAATTTCATCGACACCGACCGCGCCCGCAAGATCGGGCTGATCAACCGCGCGGTGCCCCACCCGATCCTTGAGGCGGCGACGATGGAACTGGCCGAGACCATCGCCGGCAAGCTGGGTGCGGCGGTCAAGATCGGCAAGCAGGCCTTCTACCGTCAGCTCGAGATGGATCTCGAGGCAGCTTATGACTATACCCGCGACGTGATGGTGGAAAACATGCTCTGGCGCGACACCGAGGAAGGCATCAACGCTTTCATAGAGAAGCGCGCACCGGACTGGAACCAGAGCTGAGGCCCAGATCTGTCTTGGCCCAAGCGCCCGTCCCAGCGGCGGGTTTGCCGCGCCGTTTCCATATTCGTGCCATAGTTTTTCCACCTTTGCCATTTTTCCGCCACAGTTCCTTCGGGTAGCCTGACAGGCGGGGCACCCTTGGTGGGGGTATGTTGTACGATGCGAAGATGGGCGGCCGCTTTTGGCCTTTGGTCCCTCCAGGCCACTCTCTCTCTGGCCGCTGACCTGCCCGACCCGGCAAACCGCGTGGATTTCCCCATTCCGGGGGCCACGTCGGTTTTGCTGGGGCGCGACCTGTTTTACGACCCGATCCTGTCGGGCAATCGCAACATCGCCTGCGGCACCTGCCACAATCCGCGTTTCGGCACATCGGACGGCGTAGCGCTGTCGCTGGGGGAAGGCGCGCAAGGGCTTGGTCCGGCCCGTCACGTGCCCGTCGCGGGGTCTGCCGCCCGCCTTTCGCGGAACACGCCCGCCCTTTTCAACCTGTCGGCGGGCGAATTCGACCGGCTGTTCCACGATGGCCGTTTGGCGCGCGCCCCCGACGCGCGGTTCGGCATCGCCATGCCGGAGGGTCACCGGCTGGAACGGCCTGTGTCGCTTCTGGCCGCGCAGGCGCTTTTGCCGCTGGTCGCACCGCATGAAATGGCCGGCGAGGCCGGCGAGAACGTGATCGCCGACGCGGTCGCGCAAGGACGGATCGCGGGTTTGGACGGCGCGTGGCAAAAGTTGACCGAGCGGGTCGCGGATATTCCCGACTATCGCCGCCGCTTTACATGGCTTATCGGGCCGGACGAACCGTTGCACATCACCCATATCGCAAGCGCCCTGGCGGATTTCATCGCCTATGAGTTTCGCGCCACCGACAGCCCGTTCGACGCCTTTCTGGCCGGGCAGGACGAGGCGTTGCGCAACGAGGAACTGCGCGGCATGGCGCTGTTCTATGGCAAGGCGGGCTGCGATGCCTGCCATGCGGGCGCGTTTCAGACCGATCACCGGCTGCATGCCATCGGCGTGCCGCCGATCGGGCCGGGCAAGGGCCACGGGCCAAGGGGCCTTGCCGATCACGGGCTGGGCCATGTGACCGGGCGCACCAAGGACCGGTATCGGTTTCGCACGCCCAGCCTGCGCAACGTCGCGCTGACCGCGCCCTATGGCCATAACGGGGCCTATGAGACGCTTGCGGACATGATCCGCCACCATGCCGACCCCGGCGCGGGTCTTGCCTCGCATCCCGCCGAGGGCCCGGCGCACCCGGCGATGGAGGACGTGGACGAATTGCTGGCGGTTTATGCCGCCAACACCCTGCCCCGCGCGCCGCTCTCCGAGCTGGAGGTCGCCGCGCTGGTGGCCTTTCTCGGCGCGCTGACCGATCCGGTGTCGCGCGAGGGCCGGCTCGGCGTGCCCGAAACCGTCCCCTCGGGCCTGCCGGTGCCGGGCACCGGAGAGAACGGCAGCTGAGCCTTTCCAAATCGCCCGCGATCCCCTAGATCGGGCACATGACAGAGACACTTCATATCGTGGGCGGCGGCATGGCCGGGTCCGAGGCCGCGTGGCAGGCCGCGCAGATTGGCGTGCCCGTGGTGATCCACGAGATGCGCCCCGCAACCGGCACCTTTGCCCACCAGACCGGCGATCTTGCCGAAATGGTCTGCTCCAACTCGTTCCGGTCGGACGATGACGAACAGAACGCGGTGGGGCTGCTTCATTGGGAAATGCGTCAGGCGGGCGGGCTGATCATGCAGATGGCCGACCGGCACCGCTTGCCCGCTGGCGGCGCGCTGGCAGTGGACCGCGAGGCCTTTGCCCGCGACGTGACCGCCACGCTGCGCGCGCTTCCCAACGTGACCGTCGAGGCGGGCGAGATCACCGACCTGCCGCGCGAGGGGCGCTGGATCTTTGCCACCGGGCCGCTCACCTCGGCCGCGCTGGGACAGGCGATTGCGCGCGAGACCGGGACGGATCGGCTGGCGTTTTTCGACGCGATCGCGCCCATCGTCTATGCCGACAGCATCGACATGTCGAAGGCGTGGATGCAGTCGCGCTATGACAAGGGCGAGACCGAGGAAGAGCGCACGGCCTACCTCAACTGCCCGATGGACCGCGACCAGTACGAGGCGTTCATCGACGCGCTGCTGGCCGCCGAGAAGACCGAGTTTCACGAGGGGGAAACGGCCGGGTATTTCGACGGCTGCCTGCCGATCGAGGTGATGGCCGAACGGGGCCGCGAAACCCTGCGCCATGGCCCGATGAAACCGGTGGGCCTGACCAATCCGCATCAGCCCGATGTGAAACCCTGGGCGGTGGTGCAGCTGCGCCGGGACAACGCCCTGGGGACGCTTTACAACATCGTGGGCTTTCAGACCAAGATGAAGTACGGCGCGCAAGCGGCTGTTTTCAAGACAATTCCCGGGCTTGAGAACACAAGTTTCGCGCGCCTTGGCGGGATCCACCGCAACACGTTCCTGAATTCGCCCACGCTGCTTGATGACCAGATGCGTCTGCGCGCGCGGCCCAACCTGCGCTTTGCCGGGCAGATCACCGGGGTCGAGGGATATGTCGAATCCGCCGCCATGGGCCTTCTGGCCGGGCGACTGGCCGCCGCGGAAATCCTTGGCCGCCCTTTGCAGACGCCGCCGCAGGACACCGCGATGGGCGCGCTTATCCATCACATCACCGGAGGGGCCGAGGCGAAGACCTTTCAGCCGATGAACGTCAATTTCGGGCTTTTTCGCCCTGTGGACGGCCTAAAGGGCGGGCGACGGGGCCGTCGGGACCGCTACAAGGCCTATACCGACCGGGCCAAGGCCGCGTGGTCGGAATGGCTGCAGGGGGCAAAAATGGACATTCCCGCGCCGGTGTGATTAGCTTCGGGCCATGCCCGATAAGTTTTTCGACAAGGTTTACGACGTCAACAGCCCCGAGGACACCCGCGCGCTTTATGATGCGTGGGCGACAAGTTATGAGACCGAGGTGGCCGAGAACGCCTATGCCACGCCGGGCCGCGTGGCCCGGGCCCTGGCCGGGTATCTGGACGACAAGGCCGCGCCTGTTCTGGATTACGGCTGTGGCACGGGTCTTTCCGGGGTCGCCCTGCAGGAGGCGGGGTTTACCAATGTCGATGGCATGGACCCCAGCGCCGATATGCTGGCACAGGCGCGTCCCAAGGGCGTCTACCGCGCATTGCACGAGATGGATCTCGACGATCCCAAACCCATTCCGGCCGAGAGTTACCGCGCCATCGTCTGCGCCGGTGTCATCGGGCCCGGCGCGGCGCCGGCGGGAACGGTCGATCTTGTTCTACGCGCGCTGCCCAAGGGCGGGTATCTCGCACTGAGCCTCAACGATCACGCCATTGCCGCGCGCGAATACGAGACCGCGCTGAACCAGTGGATCGATTGCGGCGCGGCGGGCCTTCTGATGCGCAAATACGGGGCCCATCTGCCCGGTCAGAACATCAAGGCCTTTGTCTACGTGCTTGAAAAAAAGAAGTGACGTTCGCCACGCGTTTCGCCCCGTCGCCGACCGGGCCGCTGCATCTGGGCCATGCGTTTTCGGCGCTTTTGGGCCATGACATGGCGCGCGCGGCAGAGGGGCGTTTCTTGCTCCGGATGGAGGATACGGACCTGCAGCGCTCGAAGGCCGAATGGGATGCGCTGATCCTCGAGGACTTGGCGTGGCTCGGGCTGTCCTGGGACGGTCCCGTATGGCGGCAGTCGGAGCATCTGCGCGATTACGAGCCGGCCATCGCGCGGCTGGAGGAGATGGACCTGCTCTACCCCTGTTCCTGCAGCCGGAGCGACATTCAGGCCGCACAGACCGCCCCGCAGGAGGGGGTGCGCCACGATGTCTATCCCGGCACGTGCCGGCACCGCGACATGGCCAGCCGACACCCCGGTGATGCGCTACGCCTGCATCTGGACAGGACGCTGGCGTGGTTCGACGGCGCGCTGCCGGCGTTTGAAGAGACAGGCGAACGATGGGCGGGCACGCATCGCGTCGAGCCGGATTTCGCCCTGGCCCGGATCGGCGATGTGGTGGTGTCGCGCAAGGGCGAGGAGATCGTGGCCTATTTCCTGGCCTCGGCGCTCGATGACGTAACCCAGGGGATCACGGATGTGGTGCGGGGTGAGGATCTCTTTCACTTCACGCCGATCCAGGTGCTTCTGCTGCGTCTGTTGGACAAGCCTTTGCCCCGCTACCACCATCATCGGCTGATCCGGGATGACGAGGGCAAGAGGCTCGCCAAGCGGGACGACGCGCGGGCGCTGTCGCTTTACCGCGAACAGGGCAGGACGGCGCAGGATATCCGGGCGATGGTGGGGCTATAGGGCCCGGGCGCGGCTTCTAAACGTCTTCGCCCTGCGCCTCGGCGCGGGACTTGCCGGACACATCCATCGCCAAAGTGGCGGCCATGAACGGGTCGAGGTCGCCGTCGAGCACGCCCTTGGTGTCCGAGGTCTCGTGGCCCGTGCGCAGGTCCTTGACCATCTGATAGGGCTGCAGCACGTAGGACCGGATCTGGTTGCCCCAGCCCGCGTCGCCCTTGGCCTCGTGGGCGGCGCTGATCTCGGCGTTGCGCTTGTCAAGCTCAAGCTGGTAGAGCCGCGATTTCAGCGCCTTCATGGCGATTTCGCGGTTCTGGTGCTGAGATTTCTCGGAGCTTGTCACGACGATCCCGGTGGGGTGGTGGGTGATCCGCACCGCCGAGTCGGTCTTGTTGACGTGCTGGCCGCCCGCGCCGGAACTGCGGAACGTGTCCAGGCGGATGTCCGACGGGTTGACCTCGATCTCGATATTGTCGTCGACGACCGGATAGACCCAAACCGAGCAGAACGAGGTGTGCCGCTTGGCCGCCGAGTCGTAGGGCGAGATGCGCACGAGGCGGTGCACGCCGGATTCTGATTTGAGCCAGCCATAGGCGTTGTGCCCCGAGATCTTGTAGGCCGCCGATTTGATCCCGGCCTCGTCGCCGGGGCTTTCGGACTGAAGCTCGACCGTATAGCCGTGCTGCTCGGCCCAGCGGACATACATCCGCGCCAGCATGGCCGCCCAGTCGCAGCTTTCGGTGCCGCCCGCACCGGCGTTGATTTCAAGGAAGGTGTCGTTGGCGTCCGCCTCGCCGTCCAGAAGCGCCTCGAGCTCTTTCGCGGCGGCGAGCTTGGCAAGGGCGCGCAGCGCGTCCTCGGCCTCCTTGACCACCTCGGCGTCGTCCTCGGCCTCGCCCAGTTCGATAAGGCCCGTATTGTCCTCAAGCTGGGCCTTGATGGTATCATGGGTCTCGATCGCGTCGACCAGCGCCTGCCGGTCGCGCATCAGCTTCTGCGCCTTTTCGGGATCGTCCCAAAGCTGCGGGTCCTCGACGCGCGCGTTGAATTCCTCCAGCCGGTGCTGGGCCGTTTCCCAGCCCAGACGCTGGCGGAGAAGCTCCAGCGAGGTTTCGATCTCGGAGACAAGCGTTTGAATCTCGGCGCGCATTCTGGGGGTCCTTGGTCTGCTCAGAACGGGTTGATATCAAGCGTCAGGCGCACGGGCAAGATCGGGAGCGCGGCCCCGTAGGGCGTGCTTCAGCGCGCCCTGCCCGTCGTCAGGTCAGTAAAGCCCGCCTGAGCTCATGTTGCCGAAGCTCGACTTGTTGCCGACCCGCGCCTTTTCCCCGGTCGAAGTGGTGACCTCGCGGACGTTTTCACCCTGACCGGGCGCGTACATCTCGAAATCCCCGCCCATGGCAAAGCCGCCGTCGAAGGTGATGCCGAAGACCGGCTCTTCGCCCTCGCGGAAGCATTCCGAGACCACGTAATTGCCCGACGCGTCATCAGAGAGGCGCGCGCCGGTGAAGCGGTCGATCTTGATGAAGTCGCAGCCCTCCGGCACCTTGAAGTCCGATCCGCCGTATTTCTGGATCGCCTTCTGCATGAAGGACTGGAACACTGGCCCGCACATGGACGACCCATAGGCGCCCCGGCCGAGGCCGCGCGGCTGATCGTAGCCGATATAGCAGCCCGCGGCGATGGTGGACGAAAAGCCCACGAACCACACGTCGCGCGCGTCGTTGGTGGTGCCGGTCTTGCCGGCGATCGGCACCGGCAGGTTGATCGCGCCTGCCGCGGTGCCGCGATCCACAACGCCTTTCATCATCGAGGTCAGCTGATAGGCCGTCACCGGGTCCATGATCTGCTGGCGGTCCGACACGATCCGCGGGCCGCGCGACCGCGGAATGCCCGGATCGTCGCAATCGGTGCAGGCGCGCGGATCATGACGATAGACGGTCTTGCCGTAGCGGTCCTGCACCCGGTCGACCAGCGTGGGTTCCACCCGCTCGCCGCCATTGGCGAACATCGCGTAGGCTGCCACCATCTTGTAGAGCGTGGTTTCCTCGGACCCCAGCGAGTTGGCCAGGAACTGGCCCATGTCGTCATAGACCCCGAACCGCTCGGCGTAATCGGCGACCACGTCCATGCCGATCTCCTCGGCCAGGCGGATGGTCATCAGGTTCCGCGACTGTTCGATGCCGGTGCGCAGCGGCGTGGGCCCATAGAACTTGTTCGAAGAGTTGCGCGGCCGCCAGAGGCCCTGGGGCGTGTTGATCTCGATCGGCGCGTCCACGACGATAGTCGCGGGCGTATACCCGCTGTCGAGGGCGGCGGCATAGACGAAGGGCTTGAAGCTCGAGCCCGGCTGCCGCTTGGCTTGGGTCGCGCGGTTGAAGACCGAGTTCTGGTAGGAAAACCCGCCCTGCATGGCCAGAACGCGCCCCGTATTGACGTCCATCGCCACGAAGCCGCCCTGCGCCTCGGGCACCTGTCGCAGCGTCCAGCGCAGAAAGCTGCCGTCCTCGTCCGAGGTCATCCGGCGCACATGCACCACCTCGCCGCGTTCGAAGGTCTGCTGGAAATTGCCGGGCAGCCAGGCGATATCGGCGCGCGGCACGACATGCGGCTCGGCCTCCGTCTCCTCGACGCCCTCGATGCCAAGACGCATCTGCTGATCGCCTATCTCGACGATCACCGCCGGATACCAGCGCCCCTGAAAGTCGATGTCGCGCGCCACGTCCGCCTCGGCCAGCGCCGCGCGCCAGGCCTCTTCGCTTTCCAGCGCTTCGGCGGGCAACACCTCGCCCGTTCCGCGCCAGCGGCCCCGGCCCCGGTCATATTGTTCCAGCTGCTGGCGCAGTGCAAAGGCTGCCTCTTCCTGCAGTTCGGGATCGATGGTGGCCCGCACGGTCAGACCGCCGGAAAAGAACTCGCCCTCGCCGAAATTCTCGCTCAGCTGGCGGCGGATCTCGTCGGTGAAATAGTCGCGCGGCGGCAATTGCGCCGAGAAAGGTTCGAAATCGCCGTTCTGGACCGAGCGCAGCGGTTGCGCCACTTCTTCCTCGTAGGTGGCCCGGTCGAGATAGCCGTTCTCGTACATTTCCTTGAGCACGAAATCGCGACGGGTCTTCAGACGCTCTTTCTCGCGCACCGGGTGATAGTCCGACGGCGCCTTGGGCATCGAGGCCAGGAATGCCGCCTCGTGCGGGGCCAGGTCGCGCAGCGGCTTGTTGAAATAGGTCTGGGCGGCGGCCGTCACGCCATAGGAGTTCTGCCCGAGAAAGATCTCGTTCATATAGAGCTCAAGAATGTCTTCCTTGCTCAGCGTGTCCTCGATCCGGGTGGCGAGGATGATTTCCTTGATCTTGCGTTCCAGCCGCCGGTCGCCGGAAAGAAGGAAGTTCTTCATCACCTGCTGCGTGATGGTCGACGCACCCCGTACGGTCTGGCCGCGGGTGCGCACGGCCTCGACCGCCGCTGCGGCGATCCCGCGCGCATCATAGCCTTGGTGAGAATAGAAATTCTTGTCCTCGGCGCTGATGAAGGCCTGCTTGACGAGGTCGGGGATATCCTCGGCCGGGGTGAAGAGGCGTCGTTCGCGGGAAAACTCGTCGATGATCCGCCCCTCGCCCGAATAGATCCGGCTGATCGTAGGGGGCGTGTAATTGGCCAGGCTCTCGTGGCTGGGCAGGTCCTTGCCGTAAATATGGAACACCGCGCCCACGGACAGTGCCACAAGCATCACGATCAGCGTCATAAGGCTGAAGATGGTGCCGAAGAAGGTCAGGATCGGGCGTAGCACGTGGGTTAGGTCCTTGTCAGTCAGCCATCATATAAGGATCGCGCGCAGCGCGGTCAAAACACATCTCGGCGCGCGGCAGCCGCCCGCCGATCCGCGCGGGCCTCATTGCCGCACCAGATCGGCGCGGGCCGCATCCGCGATGCGCCAGGCAGAGATCGCCTCGGTGATGGCCTGCGCCATCGTGGCGCGCCAGGCCGGATCGCGCAGGTTCTCGCGGTCGCGCCGGCTCGACAGGAAGCCGACCTCGAGCAGGACCGACGGGATATCTGGGCTTTTGAGCACCGAAAACCCCGCGGACCGCAGGGGGCGCGAATTAAGCGGCAGACCGCGTTCGGCCAGCCCCAGCTTGAGCGCGCGCGCGATTTCCTCGGCGCGGGGCTGGGTTTCCTGCCGCGCGAGATCCATCAGCACGTCGGCCACCACGTCATCGACCCCAGTCAGGTCGATGCCCGCCAGCATGTCGGCGCGATTGTGCCGTTCCGCCAGCGCCGCCGAGGCCTCGTCCGACGCGCTGTCGGACAGGGTATAGACCGTCGCGCCATGCGCGCGCCCCTCGCTCAGCGCGTCGGCATGGAGCGACAGGAAAAGATCGGCGCCGGTCTGATGGGCGATGGCGACGCGCCGTTCGAGCGACACGAAAAGATCCGCCTCGCGGGTCAGCACCACCTCGAAACCGCCCGCGCGCGTCAGCGCGTCCTTGAGTTCGCGCGCGAAGGTCAGCATCAGGTCCTTCTCGACAAGTTCTTCCTGCTCGGCGCCGGGGTCGATGCCGCCGTGGCCCGGGTCGATCACCACGACAAGCGGCGCCTCGCCGCGCTGACGCGGCCGGATCTGCGCCTTGAGACCTTCGCCCGGCAGCGCCCAGCCCGGCAGCGCCGGTGCGCCGGCGACGGCGGCGAACCGCTCGGCCGGTACCTTCTGCAGATCGACGCGCAGCCGCGCCGCGCCACTCGTTTCCTCGACGCGCATATCGGCCTCGGCCACCGCGAAGGGCCCGTTGAGGTCGACCACCAGCCGCGACCAGCCCGGGCGGAACGCGCCCATGCGCACCGCCTTCGCGCCCTCGGCCCAGTCGATCAGCGCGGGATCCGCGCCGCGCCAGTCCACCTCGCGGAAATCGAGCACCAACCGGGGCGGCCCGTCGAGCGTGAAGACCCGCCACGGAACGCCCTGGCTTAGCCCGATCTCAAGCCGCATGCCGTCGCGCGTGTCGCTCAGCCGCGTGGCTTCGGGGTTGACCCGCGCCAGCCCGGAAAAGCCCTGCGCGATGCCCGCGCCGGCCCAAATCGCCAGTATCAAAGCCAGAATTGCCCGTATCATGCTGCTCGCCGCTGTTGTCGGTCTTGATTGCGGTTCAGGTTACACGAGTCGGCGGCCCTTGCCCACAACCGGGTTTCTTCGTGCAAATATTTCCCGGGGTCCGGGGCTAGGCCCCGGTTACGACCTCTGAGCCATAAAGGCCTTCAATCGCGTGAGCCCCTCCGCGATATCCGCCGTCGACCGTGCGTAGGAAAAGCGCAGCGTCCCGGCCCCGCGGTCAGGGTCGAAATCAAGCCCCGGCGTGACCGCGACGCCCGCCTTATCCAGGATCTCGGCGGCGAAGGCGCGGCTGTCGTCGGTCAGGTGACGCACATCGGCATAGACGTAGAACGCGCCATCGGGCGGCGCGATCCGGTCGAAACCGGCACCGGGCAGACCGTCGAGCATCATCTGGCGGTTGACGCGGTAGACATCCATGTTCGCCTGCAGCTCTTCGTGACAGTCCATCGCCGCCAGCGCCGCGACCTGGCTCGCATGCGGCGGGCAGATGAAAAGATTCTGCGCCAGCCGCTCGACCACGCGCACGTGATCCTCGGGCACCACCATCCAGCCCACGCGCCAGCCAGTCATCGAGAAATACTTGGAAAACGAGTTGATGACGTAAACCTCGTCGCTGATCTCCAGCGCTGTCACGGCGCGGCGGTCGTATTCGATGCCGTGATAGATCTCGTCGCTGATAAAGGCCGCGCCCGCGTCCTGGGCGGCGCCGATGAGCGCCGAAAGCGCCATGTGATCCAGCATGGTGCCCGTCGGATTCGCAGGGCTGGCGACGAGAAGCCCGTCCAGATCGTGCGCCGCGATATCGCCCGCCACCGGCTGATAGCGCGCGGATTGTTCGGTGGGAATATCGACCGGCGTCAGATCGAGCGCGCGCAGGATCTGGCGATAACTGGGATAGCCCGGCGCGCCGATTCCCACCCGCGCGCCGGTGTCGAAGAGCGCCGTGAAGGCCAGGATGAACGCGCCCGAGGACCCGGACGTGACCACCACGCGGCCCGGGTCGAGATCCACCCCGTACCAGTCGCCGTAAAGCCGGGCGATGCGCGTGCGAAGCTCTGGCAGGCCAAGCGCGACGGTATAGCCCATCGCGTCCTGGCCCATGGACGCGGCCAGGGCTGCGCGCGCGCCTTCCGGCGCGGGCGTGCCGGGCTGACCCACCTCCATGTGAATGATCTCGCGGCCCGCCGCCTCGGCGGCGCGGGCGGCTTCCATGACGTCCATCACGATAAAGGGATCGACCCCGGATCGCCTTGAGTTTCGCATGTTCTTCCCCCTAAGCTGCGCCGCACTATCCTTCCTCCTGTGACTTGGAAACGGCGACAAGGTCAATGCATCTGACACGGCTTCTGGCACTGGCAGCACTTCTGGCGCTGACGCTCGCGCAGCCTGCGCGTGCGCTTGGACTGTTGCGCGACCCGGATATCGAATACGCGCTGCGGCAGCTTGCCGCGCCCGTGCTGGCGCAGGCGGGGCTCGGCTCGGCCAATGTGGAGATTCTCGTGGTGGACGATGGCGGGCTCAACGCCTTCGTGGTGGACCGCAATTCGATCTTCGTGAACGCGGGCCTCATCGAACGGATGGAAACGCCGGCGATGCTGCAATCGGTGATCGCGCATGAGGCCGCGCATATCGCCAACGGTCATCTGGTGCGCCGTCCCATCAACATGCGCAACGCGCGCACCGCCGCGGGCATCGGCTCGGCGCTCGCTGCCGCCGCCGCGGTGGCCGCGGGAGCAGGAGAGGCCGCCGGTGCGGTGGCGCTGGGTGCGCAGACCACGGCGCAGCGGCTTTTCTTCGTGCATACCCGCGCCGAGGAGAACGCCGCCGACCAGTCCGGTCTGCGCTATCTCGCCAATGCCGGGATCGACCCCGCCGGGGCGCTTCAGGTTCTCGACATCTTCCGCGGGCAGGAGGTGCTATCGCGCGGCCGTCAGGACCCCTATGCGCGCACCCATCCGCTCAGCCAGGACCGCTACCGCGTGGTGCAGCGTCTGGCCGAGGCATATAAGGGTCGCGCCAAGGAGGATCCGCAGGCGCGCTACTGGTTCTTCCGCGCCAAGGGCAAGCTTTCGGCGTTTCAGCGCGCGCCCAAGTGGACGCTGCGCCGGGCGGGCGAAAGCGGCTATGCCGACATCAAGGCCATGCGCGAGGCCGTGGCGTGGCACCGCCGGTCGAACCTCAAGCGCGCGCTGCCGCTGATCGACCAGGCGATTTCGTATCGCCCGAACGACCCTTTTTACTACGAGCTGAAGGGCCAGATCCTGATGGAAAGCCGGCAATTCGGCGCCGCCGCCAATGCCTATGGCCGCGCGGCCCAGCTTGCCCCGCGCAATGCGCTTATCCTCGGGGCGTATGGCCGGGCGCTTTTGGCGCAGGGACAAACCGGGTCGGCGTTGCAATACCTTCAGCGCGCGCATCAACGTGACGGGCGCGACCCGCGCGTGCTGCGCGATCTGGCCGCCGCCCACGCCAAAAGCGGCAATCGCGGCATGGCCTCGGTCGTAACCGCCGAGCGGTATGCGATGCAGGGCCGTCTCAAGGATGCCGGTATCCATGCCGAGCGCGCCTCGGGGCTTTTGCCGCGCGGCTCGGCGGGCTGGCGGCGGGCGCAGGATATCCTCGTGGCCGCGCGCCGGGCCGAGAAACAACGCAAGTGACCCATCGACACGACACGCCTTTCAAGGAGAGCAGACACACATGACACGTCCCCTTTTTCCCGCCCTGGCCCTAAGCGCCGGGCTGGCCGCCGGTCTGACCGCCCTGCCCGCACAGGCCTTCGATCTCGAAAACATGAGCGAGGCCGAGCGCGAGGCCTTTCGCGGCGAGATCCGCAGCTACCTGCTGGACAATCCCGAGGTGATCATGGAGGCCGTCGAGGTTCTGGAAGAGCGCCAGGCCGATCAGCAGGCGCAGGCCGACGAGGCGCTGGTCGCCGCCAATGAAGACGCGATCTTCGACGATGGCCATTCCTGGGTCGGGGGCAATCCCGAGGGCGATATCACGCTGGTGGAGTTCATGGATTACCGCTGCGGCTATTGCCGTCGCGCTGCACCCCAAGTGGCGGATCTGCTGGACTTCGACGGCAATATCCGCCTGATCGTCAAGGAGTTCCCGATCTTGGGCGAGCAATCCGTGATGGCCTCGCGCTTTGCCGTGGCGGTCCTGCAAAAGGCGGGCGACGACGCCTACAAGGCCGCGCATGACACGCTGATGGCCTTCAGCGGCGACATCACCGAACCCGCGCTGCGCCGCATCGCGGGCGATCTGGGCCTGCCCGCCGACGAGATCGTGACGCATATGGAAAGCGACGAGGTGGCGCAGGTGATCGACGCCAATCACGCGCTGGGCCGAAAGCTCGGTATTTCCGGCACGCCGTCCTTCGTGATGGAAGATCAGATGCTGCGCGGCTACCTGCCGCTCGACGAGATGCAGCGCGTCGCGGCCGAGCTGCGCGAAGAGGGATGAGGCTGATCTGGGCGGCGGCGCTGACCGCCGCCCTGCCCGCATGGGCCGAGACGGATTTTACCCGACTGTCCGAGGCCGAGCGCGCGATCTTCCACGCAGAGATCCGCGCGGCGCTGTTGGATGTGCCTCAGCTTTTGCCCGATGCGCCACCGGTGGTCATTGCGGACCCTTATGCCGAGGCGGTGGAAAGCGATCTTGCCCGCATTGCCGCGCATCGGGACGTTTTGTTTGCCGGTGGGGCCAAACTGGCGCTGATTGTGGCGGAAGGCTGTCCCGACTGCAGGCGTGCAGAGACAGAATTATACGATATTTCTGAATCTTACGGCGTGACCTTCACGCGCCTAGTGATCGGTGAACACGACAATCTACTGCGCGATCTGGGGCTGGAGCAGGTCCCGGCCTACGTATTCGAAGACCGGATGTTTCAGGGCTGGATGCCCGTGCCGGTGCTGGAGCGGTATCTGGCTGAGTGAGTGCGAGGCGCGCTCTACTCCGCCGCTGGCCGTTCGGCCTCGTCCGCCTCGATCTCGGCGGCCCGCTTTTCGACCTGTTCGACGATATGCTCGATCATCTCGGCGTTGGACATCTTGTGGCTGGCCTTGCCCGCCAGATAGACCATGCCCGACCCGGCCCCGCCGCCGGTAAAGCCCACATCGGTCATCAGCGCCTCGCCCGGCCCGTTGACCACGCAGCCGATAATACTGAGGCTCATGGGCGTCTTGATATGCTCCAGCCGCTCTTCCAGCGCCTCGACCGTCTTGATGACGTCAAAACCCTGCCGCGCGCAGCTGGGACAGGAAATGATGTTGACCCCGCGATGGCGCAAGCCCAGCGACTTTAGGATCTCGTAGCCGACCTTGACCTCTTCCACCGGATCGGCGCTGAGGCTCACGCGGATCGTATCGCCGATGCCCATCCACAGCAGGTTGCCCAGCCCGATGGCCGATTTGATCGTGCCCGAGGTCAAACCGCCCGCCTCGGTGATACCAAGGTGGATCGGCGCGTCCGTGGCCTCGGCCAGCGCCTGATAGGCGGCGGCGGCCATGAAGACGTCCGAGGCCTTGCAGCTGATCTTGAACTCGTGAAAGTCGTTATCTTCCAACACCTTGATATGGTCGAGCCCGGATTCGACCATCGCCTCGGGCGTCGGTTCGCCGTATTTGTCCAGCAGGTGCTTTTCCAAAGACCCGGCATTCACGCCGATGCGCATCGAACAGCCGTGATCGCGCGCGGCCCGGATGACCTCGCGCACTCGGTCCTGGCTGCCGATGTTGCCGGGATTGATGCGCAGGCAGGCCGCGCCCGCCTCGGCGGCCTCGATGCCGCGCTTGTAGTGGAAATGGATATCCGCGACGATCGGCACCGGGCTTTCGCGGACGATTTCCTTGAGCGCCTTCGCGCTGTTCTGATCCGGCACGGACACGCGCACGATGTCCGCGCCCGCGTCGGCGGCGGCCTGCACCTGCGCGATGGTGCCGGTAATATCGGTGGTGGCGGTGTTGGTCATGGTCTGCACGGTGATGGGGGCATCCCCGCCCACCGGCACGTTGCCGACCATGATCTGCCGGCTCTTGCGGCGATAGATGTTGCGCCAGGGTCGAATGGGATTGAGCGACATCGCGCTGCGCTCCTCGTCGGTCAGAGGGTGTAAGCTTGGATTGACATTACCGGGCCATGCGGCCGGTGGCAATCGCTGCGGCTCAGTCCTGGGCGGGGGGTGCGGCCTGCAACTGCGCGACGTATTGCATCAGGTCCTGATCCTGATCCAGATCGGCCACGACCAGCGCATCGGCCAGCATGTCGGCATCCAGCGGCAGACCCGAGGTCACCTGCCCGCGCGGGCCGGCGGGGCCGTAATGCTGGCCGTTCATGGCAAAGTAGATTGCCCCGGATTCGCCCACACGCAGTGTCGGCGCCTCTTCGGTCACGGGCACGTCCCAGGTATCGCCGGCATTCATGATGCCTTCGAAAATCACCGTGCCGTCGGCGGCGCGGACCCGCACCCATGCCGGGCGCACGGCAACCATTCTGACGCCCTCGGGATGATCGGCCAGCACCTGCGGGCTGGGCAGCGCCCCGTCTTCGGCGGCCGGCTCTTCAATGCCGGCGGTGGCCACGGCGTAGTCGATCGATTCGCGATCCGTCTGGGGCAGATCGGGACGGAAGGTGCCCACTTCGGACGGATCGAGCGTCGAGATCGGCGCGTCGCGCGCGACCATCACCGGCACATCAAGCGCCTCGGGGCGGTAGAGACGGTCAAGCCGGTCATCGCGCGGAGCGTCGAAGGCCACATCGGGCGCTGCGGGATCATTCGTTCCGCCCGACGCCATCGGCGTTGCACCGTCGAGCGGATCGAGATCGCTCAGTACATTCGGCGTGTTTTCCACCGGGGCGAATTGCACGCGCTGCACCTCGTTCAGCACGCTCCAGCCGCCATAGCCGATGCCGCCAATGAGCAGCACCAGAACCATGGCCGAGCCGATTGCGCCGGGTTCGATCCGGGCGAGAAACGAATCCCCGGCGGGCACGAAGGGCGTGTTGGGAATGCCGAGCGGGTCGTCCTTGCGCGGGCTGCGCTTGGTCAGGGGCGCATCGCTGCGCCGAATGCTCGACGCCTCAGCGGACATGCCGTGGGCGATGGAAAACCCACTTTCGTGGCAGAAATTCTGGAAGGCCCGGTCGGGATCCATGCCGAGATAGCGCGCATAGGACCGCACGTAACCGGGGATGAAACCGGGGGTATCGAAGGCGTCGGGATCACAATTTTCGATGGCGGCAACGTAAGATGCGCGAATGCGCAGCTCGCGTTCCACGTCGAGCAGCGATTTGCCCAAGGTCGCGCGTTCGCCACGCATTACGTCACCGAGGCGAAGTTCGAACGCATCGAACCCGCGTGGTTCCTCGTCAGCAGATACAGATTGTCTTTTGGATCGGAATCCAATCATGTGCCCTGCCCCTAACACGTCCTGCCTTGTGCCACTTTCGCCTGTGCGCAAGATCCCGATTCGCGCACTGCTCTGTTGATTAGGCATACGTTACCACAGAGCAAGTGCGAATGCACCTGCGGCAAGCTCAGGCAGTTAATTCGGCACGATTCAGCGCGCAATGGCTCCAAAGTTCATCCATCGCATGCACAAGATGGTCCATCTCTCCGGGCCCATGCACCGGCGACGGCGTGAAGCGCAGCCGTTCGGTGCCGCGCGGCACGGTCGGGAAATTGATCGGCTGCACGTAGATGCCATAACCTTCAAGCAGCATGTCCGAAAGCTGCTTGGTGTGCACCGGATCGCCGACGATCACCGGCACGATATGGCTGCCGTGGTCGATCAGCGGCAGGCCAAGCCCCTTCAGGCGCGTCTTGAGGATCTTCGCCTGTGTCTGGTGCTGGTCGCGCAGCGCGGGGTCCCGCTTGAGATGCGCGACACTGGCCGCGGCACCGGCGGCCACAGCTGGCGGCAGCGAGGTGGTGAAGATGAAGCCCGGCGCATAAGACCTTATCGCGTCACACATTTTCGCGCTGGCCGCGATATAGCCGCCCATCACTCCGAACGCCTTGGCCAGCGTGCCGTTGATGATGTCGATGCGGTGCATCAGGCGGTCGCGCTCGGCCACGCCCGCGCCGCGCGGGCCGTACATGCCCACCGCGTGGACCTCGTCGATATAGGTCAGCGCGCCGAATTCGTCGGCCAGATCGCAGATCGCCTCGATCGGGCCGAAATCGCCGTCCATGGAATAGACGGATTCAAAGGCAATGAGCTTGGGAGCGTCGCGGTCGTCGGCTTCCAGAAGCTCACGCAGATGCGCCAGATCGTTGTGCCGGAAGATCCGCTTGGCACCGCCATTGCGGCGGATGCCCTCGATCATCGAGGCATGGTTCAGCTCATCCGAATAGATGATGAGGCCCGGAAAGAGCTTCGGCAGCGTCGACAGCGTGGCGTCGTTCGCGATGTAGGCCGAGGTAAAGAGCAACGCCGCTTCCTTGCCATGCAGATCGGCCAGCTCGGCCTCGAGCCGCTTGTGATAGACGGTGGTGCCGGAAATGTTGCGCGTCCCGCCCGAGCCCGCGCCGGTGGCATCCAGCGCCTCGTGCATGGCCGCAATCACGGCAGGATGCTGGCCCATGCCCAGATAATCGTTGCCGCACCAGACCGTGATCGGCTGCTCAGAGCCGTCTGCCCTGCGCCATGTCGCGTGCGGGAATTGCCCGTTCTTGCGCTCGATGTCGATGAAGGTCCTGTACCGGCCTTCTTCGTGCAGCCGGTTCAGCGCCGCGTCGATCTTTGCGGAATAATCCACTGGCATTCCCTTCCTTCGCAGTCAGACCTGGGTGGCCCGGCGGGACGGACCCGCCTTTTCTTCCGGCAGGTGCCCCTGCCTGTTCTCCTCCATGGCGGTTGGTCCGCCACATATTCAATTTATGCAATGGATATAGAATCCATCGGCATACGGCAACAGGTTACATATTGCCACGGGCACAGACTTTGATCCCGGTCAAGCGGCTGGACAGCGTCGCGCGGCCTGCTACCTTCCGGCCACCCAAAACCTAGGAGCCCGCCCGCCCATGTCCATCGACGCCATCCTGAACCGTATCGACGATCAGATCCCCGAGGCGATGGACCGCCTCATGGCGCTGTTGCGCATCCCGTCGATCTCGACCGATCCGGCCTACAAGGGCCCCACCGAAGAGGCCGCCGACTGGCTGGTCGAGGATCTCATAAGCCTTGGCATCAAGGCCGAGAAGCGCGCCACCCCCGGTCACCCGATGGTCGTGGGCCATGTCGACGGGCCGGCTGACGGCGGCCCGCATCTCCTCTTCTACGGCCATTACGACGTGCAGCCGGTGGATCCGCTGGAGCTATGGAAAAGCGACCCGTTCCAGCCCGAGATTCAGGACACCGAACAGGGCCGCGTCATCCGGGGCCGGGGCGCCTCGGACGACAAGGGGCAGCTCATGACTTTTGTCGAGGCCTGCCGCGCCTATAAACATGTGACCGGGTCGCTGCCCTGCCGCATCACCTTCTTCTTCGAGGGCGAGGAAGAATCAGGCTCGCCCTCACTCATCCCCTTCCTCAAGGAGAACGCCGGGGAATTGTCGGCCGATCTGGCGCTCATCTGCGACACCTCGATGGTCTCGCCCGGCGTGCCGTCCATCGCCTCGCAGCTGCGCGGCATGCTGAAGGACGAATTCACGCTGCACGGGCCGCGCATCGATCTGCATTCGGGCCATTACGGCGGGCCGGGCCTGAACCCCCTGAAGGAAATTTCGCGCATCATCGCGTCTTTCCACGATGAAACCGGCCGGGTGGCGGTCGACGGGTTCTATGAGGGCGTGCACGAGGTGCCGCCCGAATTGCTGGAGCAGTGGGAAAACTGCGGCTTTGACGAGAAAACCTATCTCAACTCCGTCGGGTTCACAAAACCCCATGGCGAGGAAGGCTACTCCGCGCTGGTCCAGCAATGGGCGCGGCCCACCCTGGAAATCAACGGCCTCTGGGGCGGCTATCAGGGCGCGGGCACCAAGACCGTGATCCCCGCCGAGGCGCATTGCAAGCTGACCTGCCGGCTGGTCGGCGACATGGCCCCCGACAAACTGCGTCAGAAGGTCCGCAAACATGTCGAAGACCGCCTGCCGGTCGACGCATCGGTGACGTGGAATCAGGATCTCGACGGCTCGCCGGCGGCGGTGATGAACCTTGACCGCCCCGAGTTCGAGGCCGCGCGTCAAGCCCTGTCCGCCGAGTGGAACCGCGAGGCCGTGTTCTCCGGCATGGGCGGGTCGATCCCGGTCGCGGGCTATTTCAAAGAGATTCTCGGCCTTGATTCGATGCTGATTGGCTTTGCGCAGGACGACGACGCGATCCATTCGCCGAACGAAAAGTATAACGTCGAAAGCTTCCACAAGGGCATTCGAAGCTGGGCGCGCGTGCTCGACAAGCTGGCTTCGGTTTAGGCCGGTGACGATCCCCGGCTTTACCGATCACATCGCGCAGGTCAACGGCGTCTCGATCGCTTTCAGCATGGGCGGGGACGGCCCGCCGCTTTTGCTGCTGCATGGGTTTCCGCAGACCCGCGCGATGTGGGCGCATGTGGCGCCCGAGCTGGCCAAGACGCACACCGTCATCTGCCCCGACCTGCGCGGCTATGGCGCATCCTCCAAGCCCGAGGCGGTCGCCGCCTACAGCTTTCGCGAAATGGCGCGGGACATGGTCGCGCTGATGGCGCATCTGGGGCACGCGTCTTTCGCGCTGGCGGGCCATGACCGGGGCGGGCGCACGGCGCACCGATTGGCGCTCGATGCGCCGGGGGCGGTGACGCGGCTTTGCCTGATGGACATCGTGCCTACCCATACCCTTCTGACCGATCTGACCTTCCCGGTCGCGCGCAGTTATTACCACTGGTTCTTCCTCGCACAGCCGGCCCCCTTTCCCGAAGAGATGATCGCCGCCGATCCGGACCGCTATTATCACGCCTGCCTTCTGGGCTGGGGCGGGGCCAAGCTGGAGGATTTCGACGCGGATCAATTGGAGGCCTATCGCCGGGCGTGGCGCGACCCCGATACGATCCGGGGCATGTGCAACGATTATCGCGCGGCGCTGGATCACGATGTGCACGACGATGCCGAGGATCTGTCGGCGCGTGTCACCTGCCCCACGCTGATCCTTTATGGCGGCACGGGCGCGATGGCCAAAGCCTATGACGTGCCCGCGACCTGGGAAGGGAAATGTACCGACATGATGGCCCGATCCATTCCCGGCGGGCATTTCTTCATCGACACCGCCCCGGAGGAGACAGCCGAAGCGCTGCAAAGCTTTTTCGGCGCGTGAAGCGTGCTTTGCCCTGCACGCTCAGGTTGACACCACGATCGCCTGACTGGAAAAATTCCGAAAAATAACCCTAAGACACTGATTTAAAATGTTTTATATCATTTGACCGATCACCCCGGTGTTGAAACACTCAGAGAGTTGCTTTTCGCCGTAGTGTGTATTTTTTCTTCCGCATTCTCAAAAAGGTTTTGCAAAAATGCAGATCAATTCACGCCTGTTTCCCCTTCTCGGATCCTCCTCGTTGCAAGGGGCCGCCTTTCCAATCCCCAAGCAGTTTGTCTTTGGCACCAATTTCGATGACACGCTTGTCGTGTCCAATCCGATCCGGCTCCTCAACGCGAAGGCCGGCTTTGACACCGTGACCCTTGAGGACGACGCCTACCGGGTGATCCTTGGAAAAGGCGACGATACTCTTCTCGCCGAAGGCTGGGTCGGCATGCTCGATGCCGGGAATGGTGACGATGACGTGACGCTGATGGGCGACGCGGGCTACGTGTCGCTCAGAAACGGCAATGACCTGCTAATGGCCGAAGGTTTCGTCGGGTATCTCAGCGCCGGGGGTGGAAACGACGTTGTGACGCTCAAGGGCGGGGCCGACGAGGTGGACCTGGGACGTGGCAACGACATCTTCACCGCCGACGCGTTCGTCTACGAGGTCAGCGCGGGGAACGACAACGATAACGTCACGCTCAATTCCGGCGGCGGAACGGTCGATCTCGGTCTCGGCAACGACGTCCTCAGCCTCGATGAGCTCGTCGCATACGCGGATGGCGGTCTGGGCACCGACGAGCTCATCTTCTCTTTCGACGCGGGTGCGCTGGATATCGCCGTCTCGAACGGCACGATCACCTTGATCGAACGCTTCTCGGGCCAGCAAATGACGGCGGACGGGTTCGAACAGATTACCTTTGCCGATCGCAGCTTCGATATCGGGGAACTTACCGAAGCCTTCGGTCCTGACGCCGCGCCATATATCCAGGTCGCCGGCGGCACACAGGCCGTGACGGTCAACAATATCGACCCGACGATCAGCGTGATCTGGGACCGGGTCGTGCAGCAATCGGTGATCGAAACCAGTTCGCCCACGGGGCCGACCGTGGCCTCGCGCGCCTATGCGATGATGCACACGGCAATCTACGATGCGTGGTCGGCATTCGATGCGACAGCAACTCACGTGTCTCTCGACCTGGAAGGCGACAATATCGAGACCACCGGGACCGACGCGCAAAAGGAAAAGGCGATGAGCTTTGCCGCCATCACCGTGCTGCGCGCGCTCTTCCCGGATATGGAGCCTCTCTTTGAGACGGTCATGGCGGAGAATCTTGGCTTCCCGCTGAGCGATGACGGTAGTCTCGAAGCGCAAATCGGTATCGATGCGGCAGAAGACCTGTTGGCCGTGCGTCTTGTCGACGGGTCGAACCAGGCGGGCGGATATACCGACACGACCGGTTATACGCCGTTCAATTCCGGGCCGAACCAGATCAACGACATCACCCGCTGGACCCCTGAAAACGTGCCGGTCGATCCCGAGGACAACAATCCCGAACAGACCTTCCTGACACCTCACTGGCTGGAAGTCGAAGGCTTTGCCTTGGCGGAAAATCCCGACGGGGAAACCGATTTCTCGAACACTTTGCCGCCGCCACCCGACGCGTTCTTTACCGCGGCCTTTTCCGACGCCACGCTGAATTTCGCGGCCAAGTCCATCACACTTGGCAGCGACGCGACCATCGGCGGCGTCCCCTATATCGCCGGTGATGTGATCGCGGTCAGCAAGGACCTGATCGGTGACGTGATCAATCAAGGCTTCATCGATCAGGCAGAAGAGGTGGTCGCCTATTCCGCAAATCTGACCGACGAGCAAAAGATCATCGCCGAGTTCTGGGAAGACGGCGGCGGCACGGCATTTCCGCCGGGCACCTTCATCTCTTTCGCGCAATTCGTGTCGGCACGCGACAACCACACGATCGAACAGGACGCAAAGCTGTTCCTGATGATGGGCAATGCGGTGATGGACGCCGGCATCGCCACCTGGCAATCCAAGGTCGAATACGACTACGCTCGCCCGGTGCGCGCGATCCGCGATCTTGGCGAACTTGGCCTGATCGGCGAAATGGGTGTCGATGAACTGACCGGCGAAACCGGCTATGTGATCGAGGCCTTCGGCGGCATCGCGCCCGACGGCACCGGTTACGGCACGCGCACGATCCTGGCCGAGAACTTCATCACCTTCCAGCTTCCCGGCGGCAACGTCTCCCCGCCCTTCGCGGAATACACCTCGGGCCATTCCGGATTCAGCGCGGCGGGTGCGGAAGTGCTGAGGCTGGTTACCGGATCGGACGATTTCGGTGGCTCGGTGACCTTCGCGCCCGGCTCGACCATCTTCGAGCAGGGCGTGCCCTTCGAAGAGACGACGCTTGCCTGGGATACGTTCAGCGACGCGGCGGACGAGGCCGGGCTGTCACGGCTCTATGGTGGCATTCATTTCACCGATGGCGACCTTTTCGGGCGGCAGCTAGGTCGGACGACCGGCTCGGACACCTACGATCTCGCGCAGCTGTTCTTCGACGGAACGGCGACCGATGCCGACCGACCCTTCGGCCTTGGAGATCTGCCGATCGGCTAAGCCCTCAGAGCACGCCAAACATGTCACGACCTGCCCCGGACCAACCGGGGCAGCGTCCTGACAGCGGCCATGCAAGACAGTCCACGGCACAAGGCCGTTCCATACCCGGGAAGTGACGAAACTGAAGGGAAGTGGCGCGGTTGACGGGGCTCGAACCCGCGACCCCCGGCGTGACAGGCCGGTACTCTAACCAACTGAGCTACAACCGCGCAAAGGTTGTCGTAAGCAGCAGTGGCGCGGTTGACGGGGCTCGAACCCGCGACCCCCGGCGTGACAGGCCGGTACTCTAACCAACTGAGCTACAACCGCCCGCTGCTCACGCGCGGGCGTCGCCCGGCGTAAGGCGCGGTTTAGTCTGCGCGTCCGGCGCCGTCAAGCATTCAGACGCAGCTTTTCTGCTTTCCTATACGCATTTCCCAACAGGTCAAAAACCGCCTTCAAAGATGCCTCAGAAACACTGTTTTTCCCAAAACCCGCATTCAGCTCAACACAGCTTATTAATGACACCGAAACAATAGCTTAGTTTCGTTTCGGCAATGGAAAGACATTGTAGTCAGTCCCGAAGAATCAAGCGCCATATTAGTGTTATTGATTTGCCATAAGATTGCCTAATCTTTTGAAGTAAAGTAGGATCTATATCGTAGCACGCGTTCTGAGTTTGGTGATCAGGTCAACCTGAGCTTGTTGAATTTCTCGACATTTAATGCCGAATGTCGGCGCTCTAATTGACGTGAAGTTGCGATTGAACTTATATGTGATCTACTGTCCGTTAAATAGGATGCGCTGCCGTGCAAGACTTTCACCAACGCCTGAAAGCGTTTATTCAAGAGTCGCCTTACGACTACAAAAGCCTTTCTCTCGAGATCGGACAGGGCGAACGCTATATTTCAAACCTTCTGTCGACCAAAAGCGACCCCGGCTATTCCAGCGTGGTTAAGATCTGTTCGGCACTGGGCATCACGCCCAACCAGATCGCCGGGCTGAACGACCAGATCAGCCTGGCGGGCGGCGAGATCGACAACCGCATCGTGACCGCCCAAGCCGAGCGTATCCTGACCGCCGTCACCCGAGAGGCGCACCGCAAGCTGAACCAGCGGGGCGCGCGCCCGCTTCTGGATGACGTGCTGACCTGGTGGCACCAGCAGCGCGGCAAGCTGGCCAACTTTGACGCGCTGAGCGAGCATGTCGATCTCTACCGCGCGCCCGAACCGGATTCGCGCCTGCCCGAACCCTTCAAGATCGGCGCGCAAAGCCTTGCGGCGCAAAGCTTTGGCATCCAGACGGCCGAGCATCTGCAATATCTCTTCACCACGTTCGACGGCAAGCTGACCGAAAGCGTGCGCCTTGCTCATGTCGAGGCCAGCCACGGCGACCCGCAGCTGTCGATTCAGGAAATCGACGTCATGCTGCCCGGTCACAGCTTTCCGCTGCGCTTCACCTATAAGCGCCTGCTGCTACCGGTCGAGGATGCCGACGGCAACAAATACGTGCTGAACTATTCACAAGCTCTGGAGTGATCCGGCGTAGTGATGCAGCATGTGGGCCTGGTGATCGGCGCTGAGCGCCACCAGCCATTCGCTGTCGTCGCGTCCCGCCGGCGCGGGCTGCGCCCATTTCGCGACGCCCGGCAACTGCACGGTAAAGCCATAGGTTGTGGCGAACCCCGCCATCACGTCGCGGTCGCGCATCAGCGCATAGGTCCAGTCGACCTCCCACTTGCCGGCGATGCAGCAATGCAAAAGCAGCATCAGGTGCCTCAGGCGCTGCCGCGAGCCGCGCTTTCCCGGGCGCACGAACAGTTCACCGATATAGGCCATCCGGCCGTGAAACCCCGGCGGCAGCGCCCGTGTGACCTGCAAAAGCGTTTCACCGGACGGATGCGGATAGTGCCGCCGCATCGTGCGAATCATGTAATCGCCCATTGATTCCCGGCCCACGTGATCAAAGCGCGTCGCCACCGCCGCCGCGAACTCGCCATGCTCGCGCAGCACCAGCCAGAAGCCGGATTCTTCCGTGAAGTCGTTGAAATGCCCCGACAGCTTGGCCGTCACGCTTTCCTTGCCCATCGAGCGCACGAGGTCTTCGGCGGCGATGAAATCGCTGATCAGTTCAACCTCGTGTCCGCTTGCCGCCAGCGCCGAGACACAGGTACCCCCGACCTTTATCAAGTCCAATGAATTTCGCATGGCATTCATGCGGTCCCCCGATCGCAAAAAAAGCGCATGGCGGCCACGCCGCCCCCCACCTACGTGCTATCAGCGACCGGTCCTTTTTGGAATGACCATGGTCCGGAAAAACGGAATGTTTCCAATGACTAAACAATCCCTTCTCGACGCCTGAACAATACAACGTATCCGGGAATGGTGGGCGGTGAGGGACTCTACACCTCGCACGATTTACCCTTATTTTTCTTGTTTTATTGATAACTTCAGAGAGATTTGGTACACAAAATAAGACCCATATGGTACACACTTGAAAATCTCAAAGATTAGATGGCACAGGTCACGAGCTACATCAGGAAGTCGAAGACCGGCTTTTACTCGTATCGACGAAGGGTACCGGATGATTGTCGCGACGTCTTTGGCAAACGGGAAGAAAAGCGGTCCCTGAAAACCAAGTCCCATTCGGAAGCGCTTGCGAAGGGAGCATTCGTTAACGCCAAGTTCGAGAAGCGAGTTGCAGAGATACGAAGGGGGAATGACCCCCAAGCCTCTGATGTAAAAGTTCCCAGTGTACTCGACGTGCATTACGCGAGACAAAGTGCAGAAGAATTTCTGACGCGATACGGCATACACCCCCTTCAAAAGCCAGACTTTCAGGCCAGCCCTGAGGAAGTGAGAGCATATGCGGACACGGTCGCAGAATTCTTCAATAGGTACGCAGACCTTAAAGACGAAGGAACAGACCCTGCGACAGGAGAAACAATCTACACCAAGAGGAGTCCGGCGGATCAATGGGATCAAGCAGCCCTGATCCTGCGTGGTGAGCAACCATCAACCGTGGAGCCCACACTCGAAGAGTGCGTTAAGCTGTATCTTGAGATCAATCAGGAGAAGAAGCAGCGCTCCGAGCACAACAAAAAGAAATTCGAACAAGCGAACTGGCGTGCAGCTTTGAGACTGGCAACCTTCTTGGAGTACAACCTGTCATCTGACCTGCAAACCCCACTCAAGAACCTCTCGAAACCTTTGATGCGTCAATACCGCGAGTATCTGAGGCGGGAAAAACCCAGTTGGTCAAACGCGACGCTAAACAAAGAAATCCAAAGACTTCAGGCGATCTTCAACTGTGGCTGCGATCACTTCGACCTTCCCCTGAAAAATCCGTTCAGCGGATTGCAGCTTGAGACCAACCTACGCGAAAGACAAGCTGCCCGACGATCATTCACACCTCAGGAACTTAACGAGTACCTCAAGCATGCCCGTGCTAGCCATGAACAGGTCAAGCTGGTGGCTCTCCTTATGAGCCACGCGGGCTGTCGCACTATGGAGGCAGCAGGTCTCACCGTCGGTGAAATCAAGTTAGATGCCAACACACCGCACATTCAGCTTCGGCATAACCGTATCCGCCAACTCAAGAACGATGCATCGGAGAGAGACCTACCACTCGTGGGTGAGGCTTTGGAGGAACTGCGAAATTACGTAGCCAAGCACGATCAACGCGAGGATCCACAAGCTCCCCTGTTGCCTCGGTATGGACGAGACGGGGGCATGGACTCAATAAGCCAGACACTGAATCGCATCATACGTAAGAAGATGGAGATAAAGGACTCGGCATTGGTCGCCTACTCAGCCCGCCACACCATGAAGGACAAACTGCGAGCGGTACGAACACCGGAGCACATCCAGCATGCAATCATGGGACATGCTTCTCAAAACAGTATCGCTGGGGGATACGGATCAGGCGAACGGCTGACGGAAATGCAGGAACAGCTAGCTCTGGCGTATGAGTGCGAGGACTGGGGCAACTTCTAGACCACAAGTCACGCAGTGTGACAGAGGGCTACATCATCACGCAGATCGATACCCTGAGACCTGTCTTCGATGCAGTGGCAGATGGTTATCATAGGTATTACGATCCAGATTGGGAGCATCAAGAACTGGTAGATCAGGCTGAGGCGGAGGAAGTGAAGACGGCTTCAGGCAGAAAGAGGGTGAAAAAATGAGCCAAGAAGATGAGGAAGTTTCAACATTCGTCTGGGATGAAGAGGTCACGGACTTCGCCGATGAATTCGATGAAATGATCGAAGGATCGTGCGCCGATGCGGCGGGTATGTGAATAATGGTTATCGAACAGAACCGCAGCCAGAGGCCGAACAGATGACAGCATCATTTTGGGCGCGCGCATTTGTCTTCTGTGACAGGTTGAGACTCGCCCTTAACCGGTGAACCATCCTATCGTTGCTTAAATTTTACCTTTGTGCTTATTTATTATTATGGGAGAGGATCGCGGAAATGCGAAAACTGCTGCTTTCAGCTGTGATGTTAGCTACCAGCGTTGTGCAAGCACATGCTGCTGTAGTTAATTTTTCGGCTAATCTTACTGGGGATCAGGAGGTGCCACGCGTTGTGACGGGTGCAAGCGGCAATGCGACGCTGGAACTTAACGATAGTCAAACAGAGCTGTTTATTGACCTCTTTGTTCGAGGGATCTTTCTATCGGATCTAGTAGGAGCCCCAGGCATTCATATCCATCAAGGACCGGCGGGTACGAACGGACCTGTGGTGTTTGGGTTCGGTCCGACTGGCTTTAATAACAACATCGATGGAGACGAAAGCTTTGTGGAGTCTGCTACAGGCTTCAGTCTCTCTGCTGTATGGGACGTGGGTGAAGGCACAGTAGATTTGGCGTCTGCGGTGCCAGATCTACTTGCGGGTAATTTATACATAAACGTGCACACAAACGACCATCTTAGTGGTGAAATTCGCGGACAAATTTCTGCCGTCCCCTTGCCTGCGAGCTTTCTACTGCTTTCGGGGGGCTTAGCCGCTCTTGGGTTCGCCGCCCGTAAGAAGAAGAAACAGGTTTAACCTAGGAAGCCTCACACGCTTCACCTGACGATCACTGTGTTTTCACAGTCAAGTGTCACCTAGTCAGCATTTAGCAGTTGCTACCCTCGCTGGATTCACGTCTGGCGGGGGTAATTTAACCACCTGTGACCTATGCAGACAAACCATGACACTCCTCGGAACCATCAGGAACGTCCAAGGTCTTGCCTAAAAAAGATAACATAATCTTGTGCAACTGAATGTTTTCTGTTATCTATATTTCACTACCTAAGCGTGTTCTAAGACTAAGCCCTCGTCGGGACCAATCGCCCGGCGGGGGTGAAACTTTGAGCGATGACCCGCCTTTAAAAACCATTATTAATAATCATCTGGCACACACCTACGACCTGTGTGGCCACTCCAGCCTTGTTCGATGAAGACCCTGATTGTTTCATTCATCATTTTGCATCCATCGTCATCTCCGGTTTACTGATTGCAGACCACTGTCCTGCAGGCAACGATATGGAAAGCCTTGATGAACTAGACGATTACCTGTCTTCGGATGCCACTCCGGACTCCTGCATGTGTATATCGGATTTGGATGGTTTCATGCATGGGGTTGTCTGCTCACATGTCATGATACAGCCGGAGGAATGGATGCCGGTCGCTATGGGAGGCCATGTGGAAGGCACCCCCGATTGGGTGATCGAAACGATTGTTTGTCTCTACGGAGAGATAGCCTATGGCCTGTCACAAGACCCGCCCGAGGTAGAGCCAATATTCTGGCAAGCCAAGGAAGGCCATGTAATTGCGATGGACTGGTGTGAGGGGTTCATGAAGGCAGTTTCGCTTCGTCACAAGGAATGGCTGAGGCTCACGGAGAGCAGTGCTGGTGCTCGTCTCATGACACCTATTCTGGTTCATATTCTGGATGACAACGGAAACTCGGTGTTGGGCATATCGCAAGAGGACTTGGACGAGACGCTGGATGCTGCTGCAAAGGAAATTCTGGACTGCCCCCACGGAGTGGTCCAGGTTGATTGTTAGTGCATGACCGGCCTCTGGTCCATCTGGACAATACTTTCCGTTGCGGGAGGCCGGTATCCAA
>NZ_SJEY01000005.1 GCF_004761875.1 Roseovarius aestuariivivens | reverse complement strand
GCTCGGCGACGACCGCTACATCCTGCGCACCCCCGGCGACGTGATCGTCGAGGAGTTCGGCGAGGGCAACGACGTGGTGCTGGCCTACCAATCCTACGCGCTGGCCGCGCATGTCGAACAGCTCTTCATGCAGACCGTGCGCACCAAGGATGGCAGCCCGGCGATCTTCAACGGGATCGGCAACGGGCTCGACAACACGATCGTCGGCACGCCCTTCTCGAATACGATCGTGGGCCGCGAGGGGCGCGACACGCTGAAGGGTCAGGCGGGCGGCGATACGTTCGTCTTCGACCGCGCGCTGGGGCCCGACAACGTCGACCGGATCATCGATTTCAACACCAATGAGGCCAATGAAGGCGACATCCTGAAGATGAAGGGCACGGTCTTCGGCGGCATGGCGGCGGGGGCGCTCTCGGCGGCCGATTTCGTTGCCGGCACAGCTGCGGCGGACGCCTCCGACAGGTTCATCTTCGACCAGGCCTCCGGGCAGCTCTGGTTCGACGCCGACGGCTCCGGCGCCGGCGCGCAGGAACTCATCGCCACCTTTGAGCAGAACGCCACCGTCACTGCGGCGGATATCGAGATCTTTTGAGACTTATTCCACTTGGCTTGAGTTGAATGAGTGACTGCAAAATCCGCACAGCGTGACTTCGTAGAAATCATTAAAGGTACCAAATAACGTCACGTTATTTGCACACTGCTGGATTACCCAAAACTATCCGTGAGTGGATAATTTCAGCATTTCCGGCCCGTCGATCACGCAGATCGGCGGGTCAATTCTTAAAGGTGGCTCTGTTCGCCAGTTGGACGTAGATGCCACAAGTTTCGCTGCGCTGTGAATGAATGGCAGCTTTTCCTACTGCAGCGCAGCTTGCGTACTCGGTTACTTCTGTCGCTGCATCTACGAGCGGTAGCAAAATGGCACTTCCGCTGTGGGCTCGACCCGGTCATCTGAGTGTTTTTATCGGATGACAGGATAGGCGCGGCAAGCAGCCTTCGGAGACGTAGAAATCGACGTTTCCGCCGTGAACGACTGCCTCTATCGACACCGGACGTTATCCGAACTTCCGGCTATGACTGCCTTGCGGACAAAGCCACCGTTGCCCACACCAATTTGAACGTCGGCTTTTCAAGAAGAATCAGGGCTGATGTTGCAGATGTGCCTACGATTGCTTCCAACCTGATGACAATATGCTTTTTCTTAGGCAGAATGTATAGGTTTCCGAAACTGTATTGCCTTGTTTATGCGCTTTCGCGTCACTCAGAACAGGCTTTTTATTTGTGCGAACGAGTATTTCTTTGTAAGCTCGTTTGGGTATCTACGGCATTTTGCGCGCTTTATGGAAAAGGGGGATACATATGTTTTTTAGACGTTTTTTTGCGGCAACTGCTAGGTGGCTCTCGGCTTTAGTTTTAACAACATTAACGGTGACTGGTCCGGTTCAAGCTAGCACGATCGATTTTAGTTTTTCGTTCACCGATACTGCCAATGGAGGTGGTATGGTTTCCGGGGTTATCCGCGGCCTGCATGACAATGCGACGGGTGCGGCTTCTAGCGTTGAGGTATTGTACAACGCCAATGGGTTCGGCGTCGGCGAGTATGTGGGTAGTCCTACCATTAACACATTCAGTGTCGCAGCCGGCGTGTTGACTTCAGCTAATTTCACATCTTTCGGCATCCTTAACACTTCTTCCGGTGTCACTTGCTGCTCCCTCACGATAAAGAGTTTCCCCCTATCATCCGCCGCCCCCCAAGCAGGACTTACCCCTTCTGACGGCATAATCATACCAAACTTAGACGTTGATTTGTCTATAACTCCCGCTCTCGCCCCGGTCCCACTCCCCGCTGGCCTACCGCTTGTCCTGACGGGCCTTGCCGGTTTCGCCGGGTTGCGGATGCGGAAGAAGCGGAAAGCGCAGGTTTAAGCCACCAAGCCCACCCCGGAACCATCCGTTCCAGCGTGTGAGATACTGCCCAAGGGGTGTAGGTTGGTTCCTACGCCCCTTTTGCTCGTAAAGCCGGGCGATACACTCTTTCATCTTGGCGACAGTTTTCCCGGCTGCGCTGAGGACGCCGTCGCGGAAATGATACCCCAGAAAATCAAACCCTCTTGCGATACGACCTATGAAGGTCTTGTCGGGATGCCTGGCGAGATGCAGCCGGGATAGGGTCCCCTGCACCAACGCCATTGCTTTGCGTATCTTCCACCGGGTCGGGGCGAGGATGAGAATGTCGTCCATGAACCGGACATAAAACAGATTGCTCTGCGCGAACTGTTCATCCAGCTCATGCAGGTAGAAAGCCGCGATCAGCGGACTGAGCGGACAACCAAGCGAGATGCCAAGTTCAATATCAATGTAGTTGCCACCGTCGCAGATACTGCGCCGCAGGTATTGGCCCAGCAGGTTCATCACAGCTTTGTCGTCGATGTGGTTTGCCAACCTGTCCAGAAGCAGGTGATGGTCAATGCTGGCATAGTAGGATTTGACATCCGTCCGCAGGACAAAGCCGTGCCGTGGCAAGTGCTCTGCAACCTGACGAATGGCAGCCTTGGCCCCACCATTGCTTTTGATGTGGGTGCAGTGCGGTGAAACCGGCAAGACCTGCGCCAGACAGAGGCTCATTGCCTTGAGAACCAATGCGTCACGTGAGGTCCAGACATCCACCATTGAGCCGTCTTTCAGGCTAACGCGATCAAGGGCTTCAAACCGAAAGCTGTTGATCGACAGATCGTCTTTGAGCCGCTTTCGTTCCGCGTCCCAATTGCGCCGAAACGACCAGATGTCGGCGTTCGCAGGATAGTCACGCCGCCGGTGGCAAAGCCACGCATAGGCTTCGTCCAGAATGTCGTCTGATACAATTTGTTCAATCAACATAGCCGACGTTCGCGCAGTTTGCAGAAAACGTCAATTTGGGCTCGATGCGGCCGCTGCTGCCGACGGTGAATGATGTCCGGTCTGAGATGGCGGACGACCGCTGCCGCCCGCCAGTTCCTCAGATTTCGATCTTCTCGGCGATGCTCAGCGCGTCGTCGAGTTCGACGCCGAGGTACCTGACTGTGCTGTCGACCTTCGTATGGCCGAGCAGAAGCTGAACGGCCCGCAGGTTGCCAGTCTTCCGATAGATCAACGCGGCCTTGGTCCGTCTCAGGGAGTGCGTCCCATAGGCGTTTGCATCGAGGCCGATCGCCGACACCCAGTCCCTGACGAGACGGGCGTATTGTCGCGTCGACAGATGGGGTGAACCGTGGAACCTGCTAGGGAACAGGAACCTGCAACCGATCATTGAGGGGGACCTGACCCATACAAGGATCGAGTTTCGGGTGTTCTCGGATACTTCGAACTGAACGGGTCTGCCGGTCTTGCTCTGTGTGACCGAAACGCGGTCACGGACTGAGCCGCCAACGACAAGGTCACTGACACGCAGACGAACGAGGTCACAACCGCGGAGCTTGCTGTCGATCGCAAGGTTGAACAGCGCCAGGTCCCGTGGGTTATCCGCGAGTTCCAGCCTGGCTCGAATGGACCAAACCTGCTTGGGTAGAAGAGGACGCTTCTGGCCGATCAGTCGGCCCTTGTTCCATGGTGGACGTACCTGCCTAGTTGCCGGGAGTTGGATTTTGGACATGATGGGGTCTCCATCCAGCCCTCCCGCACCAGGCATCGGCACCGCGCCGACGCCGACAGTCTAATGTCTCTCGACCAACGACCGCTTTGCGAACCAAGGGTTCGACCGACACTTCTGCGGCGCAGTAGTCCGGTTCGAGCCCAAAGCGGTCTCAAGGTTGCCGCCGACTTTTCATCGACTGAACAGCACGATCCTGACACTCGGCTGACATGCTCGATCTGTGCTACCATCACGCAAGACATGCTCGATGATGACTCTGGGAGGCTTGCAATATGTCACATACAGAGGTGCCCGGATGCTGCCCACATGATTGCCAGGACGGCTGTTCATGGGTGGCGCATGTGGAAGAAGGCGAGGTTACCAAAGTCGTCGGCTCGAAGGAGCACCCCTTCACCCGCGGCATTCTGTGCGCCAAGGTCAATGACTACCAGACCCGGACCTATGCATCCGATCGTCTGCTGCATCCGTTGCGCCGCACGGGAGCCAAGGGCAGCGGAAAGTTCGAGCAGATTTCCTGGGACGACGCGCTACGTGAAATCGCGGCCAAGTTTGGAAACATCATCAATGATTGGGGTTCTGAGGCGCTGATGCCGCTGCATGACATGGGCTCGGCCGGGGCGTTGCAGCGCCGTGCGCTCATGCGACTGTTCCATCATCTCGGCGCGAGCCGGCTCCACGGAAGCCTGTGCGGACAGTCCGGTAACGCAGTTGCGGCGGAAGGGCACCCGATCAGCTTCGATCCTGAGACACTCGCGGAAAGCGAATGTATACTACTCTGGGGGGCGAACCTGCTGTCCACGGCCCATCACCACTGGCATTTCTGCCTCGAAGCACGAAAAGCTAGGGACGCCAAAATCATCAGCATCGATCCGAGGCGCACACGAACTGCTGCAAAATGCGACGAACACATTTCCATCCGGCCAGGAACAGACGCTTTTCTTGCAGCAGGCATAGCTAGTGTGTTGATCGAGGACGGACTTGCGGATTTCGAATACGCGCGTTCGGCAACCTGCGACCTAGATACCTATCTCGAAGAAATTAAAGCCTGGACGCCCGGCCGGGTGGGCGAGATCACAGGCGTCGCTCCGTCTGACATCGTGCGGATCGCACGTCTCTACGGTTCGGCCCGACCTGGCACGCTTCGGGTTGGTATCGGCCCCCAGCAATCCCGGTCCGGTGAAGTCTTCGTCAAAAGCCTTAGCGCGCTTGCAATCCTGTCGGGCCACTGGCGGCTACCCGGCGGGGGTCTTTCCATCGAGGGCTATCCGACCTTCGACAACACCGCGCCCGAATGCCCAGAACTATCTCCCGAGGGCACGCGAAGCCTCCACAGGGGCCAGCTTGGTCGGGTTCTGACGTCGCCGGATCTCGATCCGCCAATCAAGGGACTGATGGTCTGGGGGCACAATCCTCTCGTGAACCAGATCGATGCCGAGACGGTCAGACAGGGGCTTTGCCGGAAAGATCTTTTCACGGTCGTGATCGAGCACTTCATGACCGATACCGCGCGACATGCTGACATCGTCTTGCCGTCCACCACACAACTCGAGCACTTCGACGTTCAGGGCTCGTGGGGCCATTGCTATGTGGGCCTGAACCATCCCGCTATCTCACCACTGGGTGAGTCCAAGCCTCACTCCGAGATTATGCGCCTCTTGGCTGGAGAAATGGGGCTCGACGAGCCCGCACTCTTTGCCAACGATGAGACTATTGCCCGCTCAAGCTTACCGTCCGACTTCGACTGGGAGACGCTCAATCGGCAAGGCTGGCTTTATGCGCCACAGCCGAGGAGAGACCCGGCTTCGATGGGAGGTACACTGAAGATGTCGACCGGTCTCGACGGGCCGGAGGACCTCGACGTGAGCGACCTCGTCCCGAACGGTAAACTCAGGCTCCTTACCGTTAAGCCGCACTACCTCCTCAACTCGACCTTCGCGAATATGCCAAGACAGGCCAGACTACAGGGAAACCCGAGGTTGGAGATGCACCCTGTGGACGCCAGGCGGCTGGGACTGGTAGATGGCAGCCGGGTCGTGGCCGGCAATGGTAAAGGTTTGTTGGCAGCGACCCTCCGCGTCACAGATACGGTTGTCAAAGGTACCACGGTTCTGGAAGGGAAGTACTGGTGGAACACCTGTGAAGACGGTTCGCCCGTCTCGAACCGCTTGGCTGAAAGCAACTGGACAGAGGGGGGGCAACCCACCTTCAATGACATTTTCGTAGAGGTGAGTGCTACAAGCTGAGGTCAGTGAAGCCCGTAAAATGGACGGCTACAAAGTCCGCAACCCGGACCTTGAGGTCTGAGATCTCGCTGCATCGGTCACGGATGACCGCTTTTCCTTCTGAGCCGCAGCGGTCAGGCTCAGAGGCGTTCATGCTGCATTTGCGAGGCTTCTGGTGGGTCACTTCCGGAAAGGGCTCTGTGCCGTCAGTCAGTCCGAAGTTTTCAGACGACAGCTTTCAAACGTCGAATGTCAGCGCATTGCGTCAAGCTGCTGAAAAGGTGGGATCATCGCTGCTTTGATACTGGCTGCTTTCGGGAGTAGGCCCGGACTTGAACCGCTGCATCGCCGCAAGGCCGCTTCGAGCCCAGATTGATTGATGCTGCTAAGTTAAGAAATGGCTGCTTTGAAGTTCGAAGATGTGTCGAAATGAAAATCTGAGGGCTTTGTGGTATGCTTAAGAGGGATACTGATGGAACAACTTGGAGCGAGTTGTGGCAATGTCTGGAGTGAAGACTTTAGGTTTCGCGGGCCTTATTTTCAGCCTTTTCTCTGGATCAGTATGTGCACAAGACATCCTCGGCGCGGCACGCTCAGGAGATGCTTCGGAGTTGGCGAGACTCCTGCCAAAGGCCATCGAAATCGATTCAGAAACCCTTGGCAGGCCGCTTTATTTTGCCTCGCAGCGTGGTCATGTCGAAGCGGTGGCCGTTTTGCTCGATCGCGGTGCGGACCCAAACACGTCTTTCTCTTTTGGCGGGGCCCTTCATTCAGCCGCTCGAGCCGACCATGCGGACGTCGTAACGGTCCTTCTCGAATACGGTGCCGATACGGCCACTCCCGCCGGAGAATTTGACAATACAGCTCTTCACGAGGCCGCCGAGGCAGGGGCAACTAAAACCGCTAGCCTTTTGTTGGAATCGGGCGCGAACGTTAACGCCAGAAACAAGGAAGACCAGCCGCCTTTGCATTTAGCCTTGCGCCGTGATCGTTCGGAGATGGCCGCGCTTTTACGAAATGCGGGTGCTTCACCACGCTCAGTGCGCATGCCGACGCAAAACGAGTTAGAGGCTGCGGCAGCCGATCCTGACGCGGGTTGGCTAGCAGCTGGAATCTGCCGTGGCTGTCACGAGTTGGAGCCGGGAGAGGAACTGTATGCAACCTATCCAGGGCCCACACTGCTGGGAATAGTCGGCCGTCCGAAGGCCAGCATCGAGACCTTCGAGTATTCCGAAGCTATGCGGGCGCAGGAGGGGGTGTGGACCCTGGAGGAATTGAACCAATTCCTCGGCGACGTCTATGGCACCGTTCCGGGAACCCGGATGTACAATTTCCCTCCCGATATGACCAAGGAAGAGCGGACGGGCGTACTCTCAATCCTTCTCACCTTGAGGGCCGAGTAAGTGCCGCGTACGAGCGCCGGCAAATTACCATTACCTATAAGCAAGACAAAGCTGACGCTTGAACGACCGTATAAATTAAGCCGGTTTGTCCGCAAGTCGGAAGTAGGCGCCCCAATTTTCGCTGCGCTGTGAATGAATGGCAGCTTTTCTTGCTTCATCGCGGCTGAGCTCATCAGTCGATGTCTTTGCTGCACCTGCGAGCGTCAGCAATAGAGCACTTCCGGTATGGGCTCGACCCGGTCATCCGACTCATTTTGTCGGATGACTGCTATTGCCCGGTAACCGGCCGCTCTTCAAACCGAGTTCCACTCGAAGATCCTCGCTCAATCGACTGGACTTTCTTTTGCGAACGAGCGGTACTGCACGCAAGTCGGCGGGTTGACCCGCTGGTCTCCGCCCGGATGTCCGGGCTCTGGTCGGTAGCAGGGGCAGGGTGCTCCTGCCTGCTCAGAAAGGAGACCGACATGACCATTAAAGCCACCAAATCGGGAAAGCGGACGCCGGACGCAAAACGCGGGCTTGGCTCAAGGCGCAGGACCAAGAAAGTTCAGTTGATCCGAATGCTCTCGGCAAAAACGGGTGCCGATCTTGTAGCCGTCAGCAAGACGCTCAGCTGGCAGACGCACACGACACGGGCGGCACTGTCAGGCCTGCGCAAAGCGGGCTACGAGGTGGTGGGGGAGCAGCCGGGCGAGGGCAAGCCCACGCGCTACCGTATCGTGGCATGGCCCGCGGACGCCGGGGACACCGCAGTAGACCAAGCCACCGATGCCCGGTAGGCCGGATCCGGATCGCCCGCTGGCGATTGCCGCCTGGGAGGAGGCCTTCGGGTCTTCTCCGCCGCCTTACCTGTCCGTGGCCTTCCTGCGCAAAGCGGTCGCTCATGAAGAACAGTCCCGGGTCTCGGGCGGGCTTTCGGCCGCGACCCGACGCACATTGCGGCAGATAGCGGAGGGCAGGCCAGTTACCGAAGCCGGCAGCAGTGACCTGCGAGCCGGGTCCCATCTCGTGCGGGAATGGAACGGACGGACTTACCTGGTGGAGGTAACCGATGGCGGTTTCCGCCTGGACGGGAAGGACTGGCCGTCGCTCTCGGCCATCGCAAAACATATCACCGGCACGACGTGGTCGGGCCCGCGTTTCTTCGGGCTGACCCGCAGAAGAGTGAGCAGCAGATGAAAAAGATCCGTTGCGCCATCTACACGCGAAAAAGTTCGGAAGACGGGTTGGAGCAAGAGTTCAACTCCCTGCATGCGCAGCGGGAGGCCTGTGCGGCTTACATCGCCAGCCAGAAGCACGAGGGGTGGGTGATGTTGCCGGGGCAGTACGATGATGGTGGGCTCTCTGGAGGATCGTTGGACCGCCCGGCTTTGCAGCACCTGCTTGCGGATGTCCGGGATGGGCAGATCGACCAGATCGTCGTCTACAAGATCGACCGCCTGACCCGGTCGCTCTCTGATTTTGCGAAGATCGTCGACATCCTTGATGCGGCAGGCGCCTCGTTTGTCTCGGTCACTCAATCGTTCAATACGGCGACCAGCATGGGGCGCCTGACGCTGAACATGCTGTTGTCCTTTGCGCAGTTCGAGCGCGAAGTGACGGCAGAGCGCATCCGCGACAAGATCGCCGCTTCGAAACGTCGGGGACTCTGGATGGGCGGCCAGGTTCCGATGGGGTACGATCCGGACGGAAGGACGCTCAGGATCAATGAAGCCGAGGCCGAGACGATCCTGACTCTTTACGCGCTTTATGAGCAGCATGGCACCATCCGGCAAGTGAAGGAAACTGCTGATGCACTTGGACTGCGCACGAGGCGCAGGACACTGACATCGGGAGAGACGCGCGGTGGCGGCGCCATCGACCGCGGGCATATCCATCACATCCTGACAAACCCGATCTATGCCGGGCGCATTCGGCACCGCGACAAGGTGCATGACGGCCAGCACGACCCGATCATTGCACCGGAGCGATGGGAGGCGCTTCAGTTGCGCCTGCAAGGTGCGGCCTCGCGCATGCGCCATCGCAAAACGCCACGCCGTGTCTCCCTGCTGTGTGGCAAGCTCTTCGATGAAACCGGAGACCGGCTGACGCCGTCGCACTCCAGAACCAAAAAGGCAACCCGGTTGCGCTACTACGTGTCGAACCGGCTGATCGCGCGCAGCGGGGAGGAGAAGCTGGATGGGTGGCGTCTTCCGGCGGATCAGCTCGAGGCACAGGTCAACGATCTGGTCCGTCGTCATCTTGCAGAGCCAGGTTTTGCAGGCCGCGTCTGCGAGATATCCGATGCGAGCGAAATTGCCCGCATTCGACGCGTGCTGACAGATCTGACGTCGGATCCGGGCACCCCCAGCATCCTCGGGCTGGTCGAACGGATCGGGATTGCCCCGGGACTGATCACAGTCAACCTTGGGGCCGAGAGACTTGCAAAGATGCTGGGTATCGACGCCGATGCGCTGGACGCGGCTACGTTGCAGATCGACGCGCCGTTCCAGGTGCGAAAGCGCGGGGTGGAGACGAAGATCATCCTGGCCGAATCTCGTGGTACCAGGGACGAAGCCCTGATCCGGAACATCGCGCTTGCGCATCACTGGCTTGAACGCATCAAGGCGGGCGAGACGTTCGGCGATATCTCGAAGACCGATGGCATCTCCAAACGCCGCGCCCAGCACATGATCGATCTCGCCTTCCTCGCCCCGGATATCATTCGCGATGTTCTCGAGGGCAAGCAGCCCCTCGGCTTCACGTCCGAGTGGTGCAAGGCGCGGACCTTGCCTTCCGATTGGCAGGAACAGCGCGCGCTTCTCGCGACGCTCTGATTTGCCGCACCTACACCTGCTACCGCGAAAACGCCGATCGCAGACTTCCGGCAATTTGTGCCGATGTCCCGGGCCGGTTCGCCGTCTGCGTCAGGACGCAACGCCAGTAAACCGCGGATATGTCGCGACTAATCGAGGGACACCTTGTCCGGTCTGGATTTAGAAGAGTGCTTGGCTGGGGTGGTAGGAGACCCTGAAAGCCCAAGAAACCCAACGGAAACCTTAAGCGACCACTCCGATCGGGGCACTTTCCGGGGGCATTCCCCGGAGAAAAACAGAACGGAAGGGTCCCGGGGGTGGAGGCCGAGTGGGAGGCGAAGGAGGGTTTCTCACGGGGTTCGGGGGCTTTAAAGCGGACGATGGTGAGGCCGGGGTCGCGAGGGAGGTGGTGGACTGGTTGCGGTGTCGGAACGAAAAGGGCGAGCGCGAAGCCCGCCCCGTATCCGGAAAGTCGAAGGACCGATCAGGCCTGCGCGGCCTTCTTCTGGCGACGCCGCAGCCAGGCCAGTCCGCCGAGACCGGTCAGCAGCAGCGGGAGACCGGCCGGGAGGGGGATGACTGTGGAAGTGCCATAATTCTGAGTGATAGGTGTAATAGAAATTGTAATTGAGAATGCGGCACGTGTAAGGCTAACGCCCAACGGGAAAGCTAGTGGGTCAGCCGGATCTAACTGAAGAGCAGGATCGATACCAGAAATTTGAAAGACTGTTGGATTGCTCCCAAACGTTGTTAGAAAGTCCAATTCCTCACTACTCCCCAGTCCAACAGTGGTCGAACCAACTGTTAAATAGTAGCCGTCCGAGTCGGGAACCGTGAAGAATGAAGGAGCCTGTACCGTCGCAAACTCCGTAGTCGCAGGTGTGATCTCATATGTATAGCCGGTAACTACAGTGGCAGCTTGTATCGGAGCCGCTAGGCATAGACTTAATAATAGAGCAAAAATTCCGATAATTTTCATCACCCCCCCCCTCGAGCTGAACCTGTCACCTCATAACGCTACCATTCTAAAGGCATTGCAGCCAACATTTTTTGTGAACACGACCAACGTTACTTTCATGCGAATTCGCGTTCAACTGAGCCAAGCTTTCTACTCTGCTCGATATCCATTGTCGGGCCGCCCCATCTGCGGCAACCCCTTCCACCTCTCCAACTCTCCACCTCCCACCCCAAAAAACCGAGGAAACCTCCGCATCTTTTTTGTCAACGACCCCGGCCACCCTCCGCCAGCCGGGACCATTCTCAGGGCAGCTTCCGCGCCACGACGTAATCCGCCAACCACTGCCAGTAGTGCTCCCGGTCCGTGAAGCCCTGCTGACGCGCCGCGAGGTCCTCCGCGTCGGATCGTGGCAGCCCGCCGTCGTACTGGGCGATCGCCGCTCGCTCCTCGAACGCCTCGATGTCCGGGATCAGCATTCCGGCAACCGGATCTGGTCCACGATCCCGCGCTTCTGCTCGTCCGAGATGCCCGCCGAGTAGATGCCGTAGGTCAACCCGTTCTCTGACCGCGCGGACTTGTGGCCCACCAGAGACGCGGTGAAGTGCTCCGGCACGCCCGTCCGCTCGCACTGCGTGATGAACCACTTCCGGGTCGAGTGGAACACCAAGCCCGGACGGTCGATCTTCAGCTTCTCCCGCAGGTCCGAGAACCGCTTGGTCACCGAATTCACCGACAGATCGGGAAACAGCGGCCCCTCCGACGGCAGATCACCCAGGAGCGCCTCCAGATCGGAATGCAGCGGCACCAGTCGTTCGGCGGCGTCGGTCTTGAGCTCCCGCAGGACGTTCGGACGTACCCAGATGAACCGGCCCAGATTGCCCTTCGAGACAAGATCTTCGCGCAGCAGACCGACCGCCTCGCCGGACCGCATACCAGAGAGCAGGCAGAAGAGCATCGGACGGTGGAGGACCTCGTCCCGAGCCTTGAGCAGGGCTTTGACCTCGTCGTCGGTCGGCACGGCGTAGGGCGCGGGCTTGATCTTCCCCTCGAAGCGGACCGTCCGGAACGGGTTCTGGCGGAGGTGGCCCTCGTAGACCGCCCAGTCCAGGAAGTGGTTGACCTGAGACCAGATGCGCTTTCGGGTTCGGGCGGTGATGCGACGGGTGCCGCGCTCGGACCAGCGGACGAGTTGATCCAGGCCCATCTGCCGGGTTCTCGGGGACTTACCCACCAGCGGGGACAGCCGCGCGATCAGGCCCAGGAACTCGCGTCCGTCGTCACGGTTGAGAGACGTCACCCGACGATCCGGGTACTTCGACGAGAAAAGGCCGACGGAGTAGCGGACGCTCTTGAAGCCGCCCCACCGCAGTTCGCGGCCCCGGAGCTCCAGGTAGGTGCGGGACAGCTCAGAGACCGTCGGCGACGGCGTCTTGCCGTGGAACGCGACGGGCCCTGAGGCCTCCAGAGTGCTCCGGAGAGCCGCCAGAGGGGACTTCGATGCCTCCGTCCATTCAAAGGCCTCAGAACCCGTCTCCGCGTCACTCAGGACGTCCTCGGCCCCCGATCGGACCCGGCGAACCAGATCCTCGTACTTGGCGTTCACTTCGGCGGCCCTGGACCGGGCCAGCTTGACGTCGCCGGTCTTCAGCGACTGCTTCAGGGCGCGCGCACCCAGCACGGGCGCGACGTCGACGGGGTAGTTGCGGCGGTAGAGCCAGGTCTGCCCCTTGAGATAGGCGTACTTGATGTCGGACATGATTGCTCCTTCCCCTGGGAAGTGCCCCCGGGGTCATTTCGGTATTCGGTTGAAAAGAAAGGTGTTCAGGCGACGGCTGGGATGTCGTTAATCCTTGCCGGCGATCGACTTGATCAGATCCAGCGGCGGCTCGCCGTAGGCTCCGGCAAAGGGGCCGGTGAGGGCCACCCCGGTCACGCGGTCTTCCTCGACCGTTTCGATCCTGAACAGGTGTTCGGGGACGTCATCGAAGGCTCGGATGACGACCACCGCGTCGGGTTTGAGCTCCGCCACGGGTCAGAGCGCGAGGGCCACGACGATCAGGACCAGCACGACCCAGCCCCGGAACTGGTCGTCAGAGCCCGCATGTCCGCGGGTCTTCTTCGGCGGCGTGATCAGCCAGGATAAAGCTTTGATGAGCATGGGAAACCTCCTTGGTTGCTATCATTATAGATGCGGAGGTTTCCTCGGTTTTTACGGGAAGCGCGGGGCGGAAAGCGGGTCAGGCGTCTGGCGCCGGCAGGTTGAAAGCGGTCGTTGATGCGATACGCAGCTAACGGCCGGAACGAGCCCGAAGTGGAAATGGTCATTTTCTAAAGCGCGCGGGCGCGGCAATGCAATCGATCAATGCATGTGCTGCGGTGCAGCAACAAAAGCGGCCGTTCGTTCAAGGCGCAGTGCGTCTTCAGGCATGGTTGACTCATGTCAATGAAGAATTGCTTGCGGTCGATACCATCTCGCATGCGTCTTTGGAGAAGAGTGCACACTATGGCGGTCGCTACGGCATTTCTGGCTTTTGACATGACAGAACCGATTTGGTTCAGCGTTGTGACAAACGCCACTCCAACAAGTTTTCTTGTGTCAGACGGGTTTCGCACCGCGCAGTACACCGGGGCATTCACGTATCCACCATCTGGGCTGCCGGAGGGCACCGTAACTGGTATTAAGGAATGGCGAGGAGGCGTTCCTTTTTATGAAATCGCGGGCACAAACGTTTCGTTCCCTGAAATCGCCGGAACCGGAACTTATTACGACGCCTCATTCTATCTCTTTGCTGGCAACGACATGTTCGCAGGATCCAACGGAGATGAGAATCTGTGGACGTTCGACGGAGCCGATCTGGTAAATGGGGGCCTCGGCAATGACACGGCCGATGCTGGAGAAGGCAACGACACCATAAACGGCGAGGACGGTGACGACGTCCTATTTGGTGGGCCTGGCGATGATGAATTGAATGGTGGTCCGGGCGGGGACATTCTCGATGGTGGTAATGGTATCGACGCTTACAATGGCGGTGCGGGCAATGACACAATACGACTCGGCGGCCTTCTTGACGATGGCGTCTCCATCGAAGGCGGGGAGCAAATCGATACGATCGAACTTCAAGGGCACCTAACAGTTGGCATCTTTCGCCCAAACGGCGTTGAACAGATCGACACAGGCGGCTTTGCAATCAACGGTGGACCCGAGATTGACCTGCGCGGCTTGACAACTGTTGGGCCCTCGGACGTGGTCGTGAACACATCAATCTGGTCAGACATCGTCTGGGGTACGAACTCGAATGACATAGTGAACGGTAGCTATGGCAACGATACGTTCGATGGCGGCGACGGTGACGACACGCTGATCGGGAGTTTCGAGGCCGATCTGCTCATCGGAGGCGCTGGGAACGACACATTTATTGTGGGCGTCAACGCCGGCCGCACCACGTTCGATGGCGGCTCAGGCATCGACACGATCCACCTCGATGAAAGCATGGAAGTCGGCAATTTTAACCCGGTTGGCGTGGAGCGAATTTTTTCGAACGGCAACATTATCAGGATTAATGCCGATGAAATTCCGGCGCGGACCGTTGATCTGCGAGACTTGACCTCCGTCGACAGCAGCGGATCGACCATCAGCACAGGGGTTAGGGTCGACTCCCCCTTTGCCGGCATGGACATTATCTATGGCACTGAACAGAACGATACTCTGAATAGTTTGTTTGGCGACGATACTATCAACGGGTACTACGGCGACGATACGATCGACGGCGGGGTGGGCGGCGACCTCCTGATCGGCGGCCCGGGATCGGATTGGATCTACGTGGACGACGCGGGCGACCGGGTGGCCGAAAGCCGCAAGTGGGCGGGTCACGACACCGTCGTGTCCGAGGTCGATTTCCGCATGGGCCGCAAGCATATCGAGGACTTGGAACTGACCGGCACGGCGCGGCTCGGCGCGGGCAACGGGTTGCAGAACCGGATCACCGGCAATGACGGCGACAACGTCATCGACGGTGGTAAGAACAACGACACGATGGTCGGTGGGCTCGGCGACGACCGCTACATCCTGCGCACCCCCGGCGACGTGATCGTCGAGGAGTTCGGCGAGGGCAACGACGTTGTGCTGGCCTACCAGTCCTACGCGCTGGCCGCACATGTCGAACAGCTCTTCATGCAGACCGTGCGCACCAAGGATGGCAGCCCTGCGATCTTCAACGGCATCGGCAACGGGCTCGACAACACGATCGTCGGCACGCCCTTCTCGAATACAATCGTGGGGCGCGAGGGGCGCGACACTCTGAAGGGCCAGCGCGGCGCCGACACCTTCGTCTTTGACCGCGCGATCGGCCCAGATAACGTTGACCGGATCATCGATTTCAACACCAACGAGGCGAATGAAGGCGACATCCTGAAGATGAAGGGCACGGTCTTCGGCGGGATGGCAGCGGGCGCTCTCTCGGCGGCGGATTTCGTGGCGGGCACAGCTGCGGCGGACGCCTCCGACCGGTTCATCTTCGACCAGGCCTCGGGGCAGCTCTGGTTCGACGCCGACGGCTCCGGCGCCGGCGCGCAGGAACTGATCGCCACCTTCGAGCAGAACGCCACGGTGACCGCCGCGGATATTGAGATCTTCTGAGGCTTATTTCCAATTTGCTTGAGCTGAGTGAGTAACTGCAAAGTCCGCAAGGAGGTCATAGCCGGAACTTCGGATAACGTCCGGTGTCGATAGAGGCAGTCGTTCACGGCGGAAACGTCGATCTCTACGTCTCCGAAGGCTGCTTGCCGCGCTTGTCAGGTCATCCGACAAAAAACGTCAGATGACGGTAGAGAGCCCCGAAGCGGACCTGTGGGCAAGGTGTAGCATCTGGCACTGAGGGCGGAAAGCCGTCTGTCGCTACTCTACGTACCAAAGGGCGCTATGCGGACAATTGCTTCCTTTTGAGCTGGTAAGTCGAATGATTTTTGCTGGGCTGACAAAGCACGGTTGGTTACACATTTCATGGCTAGTCGTTACCTTATTCTAGGATGCCGAGAGCCTCAGGTATCTACATCCAAACTTTTCGTAGAGTGATTACCTATACGCCTCGCGCGCGAGCAATTTTTGCTACGCATCACTACTCTTGTCCCATTGATTTGCGTCAAGGTGGATCGGATGGCTGAGGTTAAAATACAATCCTCAATAAAACGCCTGCTAAGTGCCCGTTAGCGTGGCAGGGTAAGGGAATTTTATTCTTTGGCATCGTTCGTAACCTACACAACCTACCCGATTGCAGCTAACTACCCAGAGTGGTTGCCGCGCATTGATTTCGAGAATTCCGTTCTTAGCGCTGACAGCGGAAGGATCGAAATTCTTAACCGCGATGGCAGTCTGACCATTTTGAACGCAGCCGAACCATTTCGGTACTTCCAGGGTCAGTTGCTTCCGTATACGGGCTCGATCCAGACCATTATAGTTCTGGAAACATTCGGTCCGATGGAACACATTCGGGACATTAGTTCGTTTGTTCCGGTCACGGATTTTCTCAAAACGCTCTTGGCCGAAGACGAACAGATGCTGACGGATCTGTTATTTTTTGATGCCGTGAGGTTAAGCATTTCGGATAGAGGAGGCGTATTTACAAGCAACTTTGTAGGAACGGACCGGGGTGACAACTTTGATTTCCGGGGACTACTTCCGCACCTCATCAATGCCGAGGGGGGCGAGGACTGGATTCGTGCCGATGGTCCGACCACTGTCTTCGGCGGAGATGGGACAGACAGGGTATGGACCGGCAATTTCGACGATTTTCTCAATGGAGAAAATGACGATGACGGGCTTTATGGTGGTTACGGCTCCGATGTGATCAATGGTGGGCCGGGAGACGACTACCTCCAAGGAGGCAGCAACGCTGCGACCACACAATACGCAGATCGCGATACGATATCTGGCAATGACGGCAATGATCACATTTTTGGCGGAACCGACAACGACCGCATTTTCGGAGGCAATGGGCTCGACACCATCTCTGGCCAAGATGGAGATGACTATCTGGACGGCGGCGCGCAAAATGATCGTCTATTTGGCGACGACGGCTCCGATACCCTGGAGGGTCAAGAAGGCGACGACGATCTAGATGGAGGCCGCGGGGACGACATCTTGAACGGCGGCTCCGGGAATGACACGCTTTTTGGCGATCAAGGGAATGATACGCTCGAGGGCGGTTCAGGTCATGATCTTGTATCATACTTTAGCCCATTCCTTTATCCCCTCTACGGGGTGAAGGTTGATTTGCGCGCGCGTCAGGCCATCGGCGACGAAGGCACCGATCAACTGATCGATATTGAAGGCGCCATCGGCTCGTCGCGTTCTGACACTTTGCTCGGTTCAGCTGGCGCAGATGAGTTGATAGGCGGTGGCTCTGATGACAGTTTAAGTGGCCGTTCCGGCGACGACACTCTTGATGGTGGCCCAGGTGCAGACCTTCTAATCGGCGGGCCCGGCTCTGACATGATTTATGTAGATGAAGTTGGTGACCAGGTTTCTGAAAGCCGTAGCTGGGCTGGACACGATACGGTGATATCCTCTGTCGATTTCCGAATGGGGCGAAAGCACATCGAGGATCTGGAATTGACCGGCACAGCCACCATTGGCGCGGGCAACGGTTTGACCAACCGCATCACTGGCAACGAGGCCGACAACGTTCTCGATGGCGGTAAGAACAACGACACGCTCGTCGGCGGCTTGGGCAATGACCGTTACCTCGTCCGCGCGCCAGGTGACACAATCGTCGAACAATTCAACGAGGGGGTCGATACAGCCTTGGCCTACCGTTCCTACGCCCTGCCAGCCCATGTCGAGAATCTTTACATGCAGAAGGTATATACGAAAGATGGCGATCCGGCGATCTTCAACGGGATCGGAAATGGTCTGAACAACACCATCGTAGGAACTCCGTTTGCAAATTTCATCATAGGGCGCGAGGGCCGTGATACGCTGAAAGGGCAAGCAGGGGCCGATACCTTCGTCTTCGACCGCACGATTGGCCCCAACAACGTAGACCGCATCATCGACTTCAACGTCAATGACGCGAACGAAGGCGACCAGCTTCTGATGAAAGCCACAGAATTTATCGGCATGGCCGCTGGCGTGTTAGACCCAAATGCCTTCGCTAACGGCACGGGCGCGGCAGATGCCTCGGACCGATTCATTTTCGATCAGACTTCGGGCCAGCTTTGGTTCGATCCGGATGGCACAGGAGCCGCCGAGCAGGTGCTGATTGCCACCTTCGAGCAAAACGCGACGGTGACAGCGGCAAACATAGAAATATTCTAAGGGCTTAAACCATTTGTCGCGTTCAGCTTCACAGAAACCCGCCAAGTGCTATCTGCCGTAATTCGCCGAGAGATGCACGAATGGCAGCTAAGGGCCGTAATCGACAGTTTGAGCAATTCGGGCGAGCGACTGTTTAGTCCGCGCAGCCGACATCCACCATCGCCACGCCGAACGACTGCTTCCCAACGACCTCCGACACCGCAACCAGTCCACCACCTCCCTCGCGACCCCGGCCTCACCATCGTCCGCTTTAAAGCCCCCGAACCCCGTGAGAAACCCTCCTTCGCCTCCCACTCGGCCTCCACCCCCGGGACCCTTCCGTTCTGTTTTTCTCCGGGGAATGCCCCCGGAAAGTGCCCCGATCGGAGTGGTCGCTTAAGGTTTCCGTTGGGTTTCTTGGGCTTTCAGGGTCTCCTACCACCCCAGCCAGACACTCCTCAGCTTTAAACCGATGACCCGCGCGGGTGACACTCGGGGGAAAAGTGCCCCGAATAATGCCCCCGCGACGGGTGCCACGGGTGACGTCCGACGAGGTTCGGCGGAGGCCCATCCCACGCGGTCGACCCGAGAGCAACACCTTCGCGCTTCTTCCCGCCGGTAACTTGCCGACACGCGATGCCGGTCTAGGACCTCACCCGCAGCCCCGTGGAGTGAGCAAGAACCGTGATAGTTTCGAACGCCGTCTCCTCGTCGCACTGGTCGTCGTGGTCGGCCTTCTTGCGGCTCTTGCCTCGTACACGAACGGTCAGAGGTAGTCCGGATCGACCCCGTACGCCCAGTTCGCCCAATCGTCGCGCTTGTTGTCCGCCTGCGAGCCGATCTCCAGGTGCGCAGGGTTGATGCACGTACGCGTGTGGCACCGGTGACGGACGACGTGGTCGCGTGAGGCTGCCACCTCGTTCAGGACGCAGTGGATGAAGCGATAGGCCTCCCACTGGTGCCCTCGGAAGCGGACCTTGCGGGGTCCTTCCCACGCCAGAATCCACCGAAATGTCCATTTTCTAAGTCATTGATTTTAGGCGGTTTCCGCCAGGGGCCGTTAGTAGAAGTTTTCCTCGTAAAGATTTTGCTCCTGGAAGGGGCTTGGAGGGGCTTCTTACACCCCAATATTTGAAAGAAAGAGAATGATTAGACAGAAAGAAGACCAGACCTACGCGCAAGCCGATTTCGAACGCCTCACCGAGGCCCTTTGCTCGTGGTTCGTCCGACGAGACAGCAAGTACTACGAGGTCAACCGCCTCGGCACCAAGCTTTCCAAGGACGACGTCGTAATGATTGCCTTGGATCGTTTCCGGGATGAGTTCTCCGACATCGAGCTCCCTCAGCCGTTGCTCAAAGCGGTTTTCCAGCAAGCGATTGAAAGGAAACACGCGATCCCGGGACAAACCATCCCGGTGTGGAACGGTCGAGAATACTGCGCGCCGGACGTCGACGGATCGACCATCCGAGAGCGTGGCGCCGTCGCAGTCAACTCGTGGCGTCGCCCGGGCTACCGTTTGATCGAAGACGTCGCCCCGGACTGGGGTGTCGCCGGTGAGTTTTTGGATACGATGTTCACGCGCGAGGGCGAGAAGGAGAAGTTTCTCGACTGGCTGGCGTGGTGCTTGCAGAACGAGGGAGACAAGCCAAACTGGGCTCCTTTCCTCTATTCCAAGACCAAGGGCTCCGGGAAGAGCACGCTCTGCCAGATGGCGGCCAGATTGTTCGGCGAGGGCAACGTCGTCACCCAAAACAACGTGGACAAGCTTACGGGACGGTTCAACGCGACGGTCCTGACGCGAAAGCTGGTGATCTGCGAGGAACTACATCTCCGACAGGATTCTTCGCAAGGCAACGCGCTCAAGACCTACCTCACCGAACGCCAGATAATGACCGAGCGGAAGGGTCAGGACGCCGAGCAAGTCGAGCACTGCTGCTGCTTCCTCTTCACGACGAACCACCTTCCTCTTTGGATCGAGGCCGAGGACCGTCGATACTACGTCATCGAGATTGACCACGACGGCCACGCGACCGGCCCGCGAGCTGATGACTTCGCGGCTCTGGTTCAACGGCTTCACGCGTTCATGGAAGACGAAAGAGCAATCGCGGGCCTCTATCGGTCGCTCATGGAACGTCAGGTGGGCGATCGGTTCTCCGCCAAGACCCTGAACGTCGAACGCGACGCCACGCCCATCATGCGTCGTATCCAAGGGGCGTCCGAGCAGACCGTCAGGGCGCAGCTGGCGGAAATGCTGGCTCAACGACGTCAGCACGCGGTGCCCGAAGCCGACGTGATGAGGCTCATTCGTGAGGACCTGAAACAGAACCCGAACTCCACGCGTCACATGATGACCGAGCTCGGCTGGTCGAAGATCAAGGCCAAGTGGGACGGCAAGGACTACGCGCTTGCCATCTGGGTGCGAGAGGGCTTCTGGATTGAGCGGGGTAAGGTTCGCGGACCGGACGGGTACTCCCAGCTAATTGCGGAGCATATCGCCGATCCGCTCCTCCCCGACGAGGGCCAAGACGAAACATCGGAGTCGATCGTCAATCTGTTCGCGGGTGAGCTGCACTGATGCAGTCGAAATCAGAATTTCCGTTCTTTGAAGACGACAGCGAGGCACGGCTTCGCACCATTCTAGAGAACCACCTTGAGGAGGCCCGGCAACGGGCCTTCTCGCTCATCCGAGAGGCGCGTGAGGACGAGAACGGCTGTCTGGTCACCGACACCGCCAAACCCCGCAAGGTCCGCTTCCGAGGGCACCAGTGGGAGGCCTATCGCTTCATCCACTGCGTCCTGAACGAGGTGGCAGCCTCACGCGACCACGTCGTCCGTCACCGGTGCCACGAGCGTACGTGCATCAACCCTGCGCACCTGGAGATCGGCTCGCAGGCGGACAACAAGCGCGACGATTGGGCGAACTGGGCGTACGGGGTCGATCCGGACTACCTCTGACCGTTCGTGTACGAGGCAAGAGCCGCAAGAAGGCCGACCACGACGACCAGTGCGACGAGGAGACGGCGTTCGAAACTATCACGGTTCTTGCTCACTCCACGGGGCTGCGGGTGAGGTCCTAGACCGGCATCGCGTGTCGGCAAGCGACGGGACACGGGAAAGCGCGAAGGTGTTGCTCTCGGGTCGACCGCGTGGGATGGGCCTCCGCCGCACCTCGTCGGACGTCACCCGAGGCACCCGTCGCGGGGGCATTATTCGGGGCACTTTTCACCCGAGTGTCACCCGCACGGGTCATCGGTTTAAAGCTGAGGAGTGCTTGGCTGGGGTGGTAGGATTCGAACCTACGGTACACGGTACCAAAAACCGCTGCCTTACCACTTGGCTACACCCCAACTGTGCGCGGCTAATTACTCTGGTCGGCGGGGCGGTTCAAGCCCGGCATGCGAAAAATTTCCGGCGCCTTGTCGATTTCCCTACCCGGGGTCGGGCTACTCCAGGATTTCTCCGGGATGCACGCCCCACAGATGGTGTTTCTGCACCCAGCCGCGATAGCCGCCGGCCTGCAGGCGGCACCAGTCCCGGGCGCATTCGTCGATGCGCGCGACGACTCCGGCTTCAAGCCGCGCCACCGTCATCGAGGCCGGATCGGGCCGTGAGAGGAGATCGACCATTTCGGCCTCGACGATCACCGTGCGGGTGCCCGACAGAAGCGAGTAATGCACCCAGCCACCCGCGCCGTCGCGGTCGCGCACGCGCCGCCAGTGGCCGTGCTCGGCGGTGATCTCGAGCGGCAGGTCGCGACGCTTGAACACCCAGTCGATCCTATGCGTCAGGCTTGGCCCGCGGCGCACATTGCCTTCGCTGGCCTTCATCGACACGAAGCGGGGCAGGGGCAGGTTGGTCACAGGGCCGCGTTCCTCGGCCATGGCCAGGCTGCCGGCGAACATAGCAAGGGCGCAGAGCGCCGCGCAGGGGCTTTTCATGGTTTTCTACCGCTCAGCTTTGGGTCGGGGTTCTTGTGCCCCGCACGTTCCTGCGCCACTGTGGCAGGGAGGTCGGAGTTTTGGAAGACGGAGGAGACGCTTCATGCCATCTGAGCGCCTGAGTGTTGTCGTTACGCGACGCTTGCCCGAGGTCGTGGAGCGGCGGTTGGCCGAGCTGTTCGACACGACGTTGCGCAAGGACGATACGCCGATGACCCGCGAGCAGCTGGCCCGGGCGATGGCGACCGCCGATGTGCTGGTGCCGACTCTAAGCGACCGGATCGACGCGGGCCTCATCGGGCAGGCGGGCGACCGGCTCAAGCTGATTGCGAATTACGGCGCGGGGGTGGACCATATCGACGTGCACACCGCGCGGCAGCGCGGCATCTTGGTCTCGAACACGCCCGGGGTGCTGACCGACGACACCGCCGACATGACCATGGCGCTGATCCTGGGAGTCACGCGGCGCATTCCCGAGGGGCTGGCCGTGATGCAGGGCGACGACTGGAGCGGCTGGTCGCCCACGGCCCTTCTGGGCGGACGCGTGGCGGGGCGGCGTCTGGGCATTCTGGGGATGGGTCGGATCGGGCAGGCCGTGGCCCGGCGTGCGGCGGCCTTCGGCATGCAGATCCATTACCACAACCGCCATCGCCTGCGCCCCGAGGTCGAGGCCGAGGTCGGCGCGACCTACTGGGAAAGCCTTGATCAGATGGTGGCGCGGATGGACGTGCTGAGCGTGAACTGCCCGCACACGCCGTCGACCTTTCACCTGATGAACGCCCGGCGGCTCAAGCTGATGAAGCCCGACGCGGTGATCGTGAATACCAGCCGGGGCGAGATCATCGACGAGAACGCGCTGACGCGGATGCTGCGGGCGGGCGAGATCGCGGGCGCGGGGCTTGATGTTTACGAGCATGGCAGTTCGATCAACCCGCGGCTGCGGGAGCTGAAGAACGTGGTGCTGTTGCCGCATATGGGCTCGGCCACGCGGGAGGGGCGGATCGAGATGGGCGAAAAGGTGTTGCTGAACATCAAGACCTTCGATGACGGCCATCGCCCGCCCGACCAGGTCGTGCCGTCGATGCTGTGACGCGCCATTCGGGAGGGCTGGCCATTCAGTTGCTGATCTCTCTGGCCGTGGCGATGATGCTGGCGGCGGGCGCGTGGGCGCAGCAGGCCGCGGACGCGGTGCAGCCCGAGGTCGCCGGCGCGGGACAGGTGGCGCTGTCCGACGCGGTGCGCGCCGCGCAGGACGCCAAGGCGGCGGGCCGTCCTGTCGAAGCTGAAAACTGGATGATCTCGGCGGCCAACCCCTATGCGGTGGAGGCCGGGGCTTCGGTGCTGCGGGCTGGCGGCAGCGCGGCGGATGCGATGATCGCGGTGCAGGCCGTTCTGGGGCTGGTGGAGCCGCAAAGCTCGGGCCTGGGCGGAGGCGCGTTCCTGCTGTGGTACGACGCCGAGACCGGCGAGATCACCACGCTTGACGGGCGCGAGACCGCGCCGCTGGCGGCGACGCCGCGTCTGTTTCAGACCGAAGACGGCGCGCCGATGGAGTTCTACGACGCGGTCGTGGGGGGGCGGTCGGTCGGCGTGCCCGGCACGCCCGCGCTTCTGGAAGAGGCGCATCGCCGCTGGAGCCGTGCCAATTGGGCGGGCCTGTTCGCCGAGGCGATCCGGTTGGCCGAGGAGGGCTTTGAGGTGTCGCCGCGTCTGGCCACCATGGTCGCCGCCGATGCCGGACGGTTGAGCCGGTTCGCGACGACGCAGGAGTATTTCCTGCCTGGCGGCACGGCGATTGCGGCGGGCGGCCGGCTGCGCAATCCGGACTATGCCGAGACCTTGCGGATTTTGGCCCGTGAAGGCGCAAATCCCTTTTACGCAGGCGAAATCGCGCAGGATATTGCCGCCACCGTTCAGGCGGCGGACGGTCTTCTGATGCCCGTGGATTTGGCCATTTACAGGGTCAAGGAGCGCGCGCCGGTCTGCGTGACGTACCGGGCGCACGAGGTCTGCGGCATGGGGCCGCCGTCGTCGGGCGGGCTGACGGTCGGGCAGATCCTGGGCCTGCTGGCGCCTTACGATCTGGCCGGGCTTGGCCCGGATGCGGCGGAGGCGTGGCGGCTGATCGGCGATGCCAGCCGTTTGGCCTTTGCCGACCGGGGGCGGTACATGGCCGATACGGATTTCGTGCCGGTGCCTGAGGAGGGGCTTCTCGATCCCGGCTATCTGAAGGCGCGCGCGCAGCTTTTGCGCGGAGATGACGCGCTGCCGGAGGTCAGCCCGGGCGCGCCCGAGTTCGATCATTCGCTGAACTGGGCCGATGACAGGTCGATCGAGTTCCCTTCGACCTCGCATATTTCCATCGTGGATGCCGACGGCAATGCGCTGTCGATGACCACGACCATCGAGAACGCCTTCGGCTCGCGCCTCATGGTGCGGGGGTTCCTGCTGAACAACGAGCTGACGGATTTCTCTTTCGCCAGCCACGACGCGGGGCGGCCCATTGCCAACCGGGTCGAGCCGGGCAAGCGGCCCCGGTCGTCAATGGCGCCGACAATCGTGTTGAAGGACGGGGCGCCGGTGCTGGTGGTGGGTAGCCCCGGGGGCAGCCGGATTATCGGCTATGTCGCCAAGACGATCATCGCGCACCTCGACTGGGGCCTTGACGTGCAAGCGGCCATCGACCTGCCTAATCTGGTCAACCGGTTCGGGCCCTTCGACATCGAACCGGGCCTGACCGGCGCGCGGCTGGCGCTGGAGCTGGCCGATCTGGGGTTCGAGGTGTTGCTGTCGCCGCTGGTTTCGGGCGTGCACGCGATTTCGCTTGGCACACGTTTGCGCGGCGGGGCCGACCCGCGGCGCGAGGGGATTGCGCTGGGCGAGTGAGGTCGGCAGGGCGCCGGGCCGGAAAATCGCCGCCACCGGATCGAATTGCTGACAAAATTGACCGGCAACGTCGCGCCACTGTTACTTGTGGAGCGGAATACATGGTCAACTCATACGCCATCGGATTTGTTGCGGTCGCCGGAGTCCTTGTCGCCGGCGTCGATTATTTCGACCAGTCGAAAAAGGCGGGCTTTTCGCTGGGCCAGATGCCGCTGAGCGCTTATGCCGAGACCGTGCCGGGCCGGTTCAACGCCGCCAAGGCCGAAACCGCCGCTGCCACGGCGGAAAAGGAGCGCAAGTCTGCCTGGCGCCGGGGCGGGGCGGAGTATCTGCCCGAGGCGCCCGAGGGCTGGACGCGCCGCGCGCTTCTGGAGGGCGACGATAGTGCGATCATGCCGCCGCCCGAGAAGAAGAAGGACGACGGCGCGGGCGAGACCCTGCTGCAGCAGATGGAAGGCAAGAAGAAGGTCAAGGAGGCCAAGGAGCGCGCCACGCGCAGCTTTGTCTACGAGCGCGGCAACGAGACGGTGTTCGTCGAGGTTGATCTGCGCGAGAAGCCTGACAACAACTCGATGATCGGGCTGGTCGCCAGCGTGCTGACTGGCGCGGATTTCGGTCATTTCAAGGACCGGCTGGGCTATGACACCATCGGCGGTGTGGGCTTTGTCGAAAGGCTGACGCAGGACGGCAAGCGCAAATACCATTACCGGATTCTCGAAGGCCGGATCGGGTTCGGTGACGAGGTCACGGTGCGCGTCCACGCCAATGCCGGAAGCGCCTCGACCAACGAGATCCTCAGCCGGATCGACTATGATGGTCTGAACCGGCTTTTGCCGGTGCCGATGGCCGGGGTGGGAAACGACGCCACGCTGCCGGACGGGATCGCTGGGGCCGACATGGCCTTGGCGATGGACACGCTACATGACGAATTCGTGTCGCTGCGCGCCCGGGAGGCCCAGTACCGGATCGAGAATATCGACACCAACGCGCTCATCGTGAACACCTACGCCCAGCAATTCGGCGGGACGGTCGATCTGATGGACATCACCGGCGGGCAGGATGTGAATCTGGGCATGCTGATCGACGCGGCCTATCACGTGGCGGCCAAGTCCGTGCGGTCGGGCAAGTCGGCGGCAGAGGTCAAGGCGGACGTGAACCGGATGGTGGAAACCGTGGTGGTTCTGGCCGATGCCGAGGCCGCCGCCATGGCCAGCCTCGACGAGGAGGCGCCGGCACCCGAGATGTCGCCGGAACTGGCGGCCGAACTGGGGCTGGACGTCACCGCGCCGAGTGTCGCGGGGACCTCTGCGCAGGCTTTGAACGCGACCGCCACGGATCGCGACGGGCCGCTTCATGCCGCGAATTTGGGCCAGGTTCTGATGGAAATCGACACGAAATCCACCGATGCGGCGGGCGGCATGGCGATTTCCATGACCGTGGATCCCGACAGCTATGACGCTTTCATAAAAAGCCACGACGCCAGCGAGGCCGAGATGGAGCTTGGACTGATGGTCGTGGCGCGCGCCTTTGAAGATCGCCATGCCCTGCCGGTGGACAGCTGCGCCTGGGTCGCGCATCGGTACCGGCTGGAATGCGAGGCGGCACGCGGCACTCGCGGTGGGGCGGTCGCGGGACTTCTGGGCAAGATCACCGGCAAGATCAAGGGCGATGGCGGTGCGCTCAGCGCGCAGGAGCCCGCGGGCCTCACGACCGGTGAAAAGCCAACGCGCCTACAGCTGTCCAACTCTGGCCAGTCGGGCGGCACCCGCTGCGTCGGGAGCTTCTGCGACTGAGCCGCAGCGCGACAAAACGACCAAAACTTTTGTGCGGCGTCCCGACGGGCGCCGCGCGTCGTTTTTGCACTTCACTATGTCGGCTGAACCCGCCTTGCGGCCACAGGCGTGATAAACAACGCGCTAAGAGCGCAAGGAGTCGCAGCCCATGAAAACACAAGTCAAAGCCCTTATCGTCGGTGGCGGCGCCGTCGGGACCTCTATCGCCTATCACCTGGCCAAGGCGGGCTGGGACGATGTGATGCTGATCGAGCGCGACGAGCTGACGAGCGGCTCGACCTGGCATGCCGCGGGGCTTTTGCCCTATTTCAACATGTCCTTCGCGACGACCCACATCCACGACTATTCCATCAAGTTCTACAAGACCCTGGAAGACGAGACCGGCCTCAACGCGGGCTTCTCGGTCGTGGGCAATCTGCGCATGGCGCAGACCGACGAGCGCATGGACGAATACATGGTCTATGCCACCACCGCCGAGACCTGCGGCGTGCCGTACGAGTGGATGAGCCCTGCGCAGATCAAGGAACGCTGGCCGCTGGTCAACACCGACGACCTGAAAGGTGCGATCTATCACCCGACCGACGGCTACATCAACCCGGCCGACGTGACCATGGCGATGGCCAAGGGCGCGCGCCAGCGCGGTGTCACGATCGAGCGCAAGTGGCAGGCCGACGGGTTCGAATGGAAAGGCGATCACTGGGACGTGACCCTGACGAAGATGGTCGAGAAGGGCGGCAACCTGGTGCCTTCTGACGAGCAGATCGTGGTCAGCGCCGAGCATGTGGTCACCGCCTCGGGCAACCACGCGCAGCGCACTGCGAAACTTCTGGGCATCAAGATGCCGGCGATCCCGGTCGAGCACCAGTTCATCGTGACCGAGCCCGATGCCGAGCTGGTCAAGTACCGCAAAGAGGGCGGCGAAGAGCACCCCGTGCTGCGCGACGCCGACGCCAAGTGGTATGTGCGCGAAGAGCGCGGCGGCTGGATCCTCGGGCCCTACGAGCTCAACGCGCCCTCGCGGTTCGAGTATGGCGTGCCCGACAGCTTCCGGGCCGATCTCTTCCCGCTCGATCTGGAGCGGATCGAGGAGGAATACATGAGCATGATCCACCGGATTCCCTCGACGGAAGAGGTGGGTCTGAAGGACGATTTCAACGGGCCGATCTGCTATACGCCCGATGGCAACCCATTGGTCGGCCCCGCGCCGGGGTTGCGCAACATGTGGCTGGCCGAAGGGTTTTCCTTCGGCATCACCGCCGCAGGTGGCACGGGCTATTACCTTGCGCAGCTGATGGTCGAGGGTGAGGCCGAGATCGACATGGCGAGCCTGGATCCCAAGCGGTATTCCAGCAATTGGATGACGACCGAGTTCGCCGCGCGCAAGAACGAGGAAGCCTACGAGCACGTCTATATCCTGCACCATCCGGATGAAGAGCGTCCCGCCTGTCGCCCGCTGCGCACCGCGCCGGCCTATGACCGGCAGAAGGCGCGTGGTGCGCAGTTCGGCTTCGTGAACGGTTGGGAGCGTCCCAACTACTACGGCCCCCTCGACGCAGATGACAATTTCGACCATGACGCGCGCAGCTTCCGTCGCGGCGGCTGGTGGGAGTATACCAAGGCCGAGGCCGAAGCCGTCCGCAATGGCGTGGGTCTGATCGACGCCACGGCCTTTACCAAGCACGTTGTAAAGGGGCCGGGAGCGACGGCGTTCCTCGACTGGTTCACCTGCAACAAGTTGCCGAAAGTGGGCCGCATCAACCTCACCTATGCGCTGACCGCGCATGGCACCACGCGCACGGAATACACCATCGTGCGGCAGGCCGAGAACCAGTACTATCTCGTCTCCGCGGGGGCCTGGACCGAGTACGACGCGGATTACCTGCGCAAGGCCGCCGAGGACAAGATGGCCGAGTTCGGCTATATCGAGATCCAGGACGTGACCTCGCAATACGGTGTCTTCGCCATTGCCGGACCGAAGTCGCGCGATGTCCTTAAGGAAGTCATCAAGGACGCGGAGCCCGAGACGGCGCTGTCGAACAAGCGCTTCCCATGGCTTTCGGCGCAGCGGATCGAGCTGGGCATGTGCCCGGTCAACGCGATCCGCGTGGCCTATACCGGCGAGCTGGGATGGGAGCTGCATCACCCAATCGAGATGCAGAATTACCTCTTCGATCTGCTTGAAAAGGCAGGCGAAAAGCATGGGATGAAGCTGGTGGGTGCGCGCGCGCAGAACTGGCTGCGGCAGGAGAAATCGTACCGCGCCTTTGGCAACGAGCTGGGCCGCGATGCGACGCCGCTGGAGGCCGATCTGCCGCGCTTTGTCGATCTGGAGAAGGACTTCCACGGTAAGGCGAAGCTGGAAGAGACCGGCGTGCGGTCGAAGTGCTGCACGCTTCTGATCGACGGGCCGGAAGATGCCGATCCGTGGGGCCGCGAGGCGCTTTATGCCGAGGATGGCAGCCGCGTCGGGCGTCTGACCTCGGGCGGCTATTCGGTGCATTTCGGCAAGTCGATCGGGATGGGTTACATCAAGCCCGAGCTGGCGGTCGAAGGCACGAAGCTCAAGGTCAAGATGTTCGATCAGCTTTGGGATGCGGTCGTCACCTGCGACAGCCCCTATGATCCGAAGAACGAGACCATCCGCAAGGACGGGTGAGGGACAGCGGGGCGGCCCAGAAGGCCGCCCTTTCTGCCTTAGCGACGCAAGAAACGGCCGATCACGTCGTCGAGCACCGAACCGTCGCCGTCCTGGTCGAGCATTTGCACCAGCGGGCCGAGCGGATTGTCATCGCCGGCGTCCTTTTTGCCGCCGAGAAGACCCCCGACCATGCCAATGAGGCCACCGCCGCCACTTCCGGAGAGTCGCGCCTCCATCCCGTCGATGGTGCTGTCAGGCATGTTTTTCTGCAGCCCGCCCTGCACCATGGCCGCGAGCGCCGGCAGGAACTGCGCCACGGTCGAGCTTTCGACACCCGCGCGGTTGGCGGCCTCCTGCGCCAGCCCCTCGGCCTCTTGCTTGCCGCCCAGTAGGGTCTGCAGGAAATCCATGCCCTGCGCCTGTCCCGCGCCGCTGGCCGCCGCGGCGGGATCGTCGAAGAGATTGGCCTGGCTTTCGCCGCGAAAGGTTTCGAGTACGCGCTCGGCCTCCCCTTCTTGCGCGCGCTGTTTGGCCGCTGACCCGATGGCCGGGGCGAGCATTTGCGTGAGTTGCTGTGCCGTGCTCTCATCGAGCCCGAATTGCTGCGCGAGTTGGGCAAGCCACTGACCGCCCTGCGCCTGTTGCAGCAGTTTCATGATCGACATGGTGATCCCTCCCGGTGTGCCGTTGCCGTGTTTACAATCATTCCACGAACCGGGCGGGTGACGTAAGGGGAATTCGCCCGCGTCGGCGGCGGGCGTTCAGCGCGTGCGCGTTTTCACCCAAGAGTTCCATTGCGTGCGGCGTCCGTGAAAGACGTTGATGTCAACGCCGCCCTGCACGCCGGGCACGATCCCCGTGCCGGTATATTGCCAGAAGGTCCAGCTTTGGCCCGGATAGGTCTTGTCGAGTGTCTGGGCGGTCGAGCGCAGCCAGAATTCGTATCCCGCCATGCGACCGATGCCGGTCTCGCGGTAAAATTCCACCGTGGTATAGATCAGCGGCCGCTGGTCGTAATGCCGTTCGAGGATGTCGAGGAAGATCTTCGCCTGCCGGCGCACTTCGGCCCCCGGCGGACGGGTGGTGCAGGTAGGTGAAAACGGGTTCCATTCCATGTCGAGCACCGGGGGCAGCGCGCCGCGTTGCTTGGGAACATTGCGGATGAACCATTGCGCCTGCACCTCGGGCGGGGTGCAGAAATAGTAGAAATGATAGGCCCCGTGCGCGAGACCCGCGCGCGAGGCGAGCCGCCAGTTGCGGGTGAATTTCGGATCGAGCAGGTCGCCGCCCTCGGTCGCCTTGATATAGGCGAAGCGGATGCCGGATTTCGCCACCCGGTCCCAGTTTACATCTTCCTGGAACCGCGCCACGTCGATGCCGTGAATGGGATAGTGCCAGGGCGGCGTGCCGTTCCATTCAACCGGGTCGTTGTCGCCGAAACGCGGGGCCTGCGCCAGGGCCGGAGAACTGACGAGAAAAAGTGCGAGGCACGCCGCGAGAACGCTGAAAAACCCCGGGCGCATCAGGCCGCGCCCCCGGCCTTGCGGGCCACGAAGACGAGATTGTTGGACGGCATGTCGATCAGGTCGATCAGTTCCAGACCGGCGGCGTGAATCCAGTCGGCCATATCGAAATCGTCCTTGTAGCCGATGGCGGGATCCTGCGCCTGCAGGCTGGTGTGAAAGGCCCGGTCGCCTTCGGAGGTCGCTTCTCCGTTGCGCAGGAAGGGACCGTAGAGCATGAGCCGCCCGCCCGGTGCAAGGGCTGCCGCGGCCTCGGTGATCAGAGTCCGGACAGCCGGTTCGGGGATGAGATGCAGGAGATTGACCAGCAGGATCAGGTCCTGGCCCGCGTGATCCGCGCCCCAGCCCGGCGCCGTCGCATCAAGGCGGATCGGATCGCGCAGGTTGGGCAACGCCGCCTCGGCGGCCCAGAGCCGGATGCTGGCGAGGCGCGCCGCGTCCACCTCGGTGGGCTGCCAGTCGAGATCGGGCAGGGCGTCGGCGAAGGTGACCGCGTGCTGGCCAGTGCCGCTGGCCAGTTCGAGAACGCGGCCCTTGGACGGTGTGTGCTGTTTGAGCACCGTCAGAATGGCCTGGGCGTTACGCTGGGCGGAGGGGGCGTGCAGGCGGCCGTCCGGCATGCGTTCGGCAACGGAGGGTTTCGGTGCGGAAGAACGGCTTGCCATGATCTGTGCCCGGGGCTGTGGTGACGAACAGTCCGAGTGTGACACGACCACCAGCGGTGTCAAAGCGTTGCCGCAGATCAACCGCATGTTTCACGAGACGACCACTTTTTGACCTCAAATGCGTCGCATTGGACACGAATGATTAACAGTGAATTGCGACGCAGGAGAATGTTGATGAGCTTTGTGTCCTCGGTGACGTCGAGTGTAAAGCCGGATCGCCGGTTTCTGACCGGCCTGTGCGGAGAGACGACGGTGCGCACGCCGCTGGGCGGCCGGCGGGTGGAAATGTTGCATCCCGGAGACATGGTGGTGACGCGGCATAACGGGCTGCAGCCGGTACGCATGATCTGGACCTGGACCGCGACGGACGCGGATATGAGCCGTTTTCCGGAGTTGGCGCCGATCCGGCTCAAGCCGCGGGCGATCGGGCCGATGATGCCGGCGCGCGACCTGCGCATCGCCAGCGGTCATCGCGCGCTGATCCCGGGCTACAAGATTGCCGGGGCCGAGGATTCGCAGCCGTGCCTGATGCAAATCGACGCCATCGCCGGGGCCAGCGACGCGGCTTTCGTCGACCGGTCCGCCAGCGATGTCACCTATTACAACCTCGTCTTCGACCAGCACGAGGTGATCACTGCTGAAGGCCTGCCGGTGGAAACCTTCCGCCCGTCGCCCAAGGCGCTGCATCTGGTCGACGTCGCCGCGCGCGAACGTCTGATGAGCCTTTTCCCCAACCTGGCGCGGCGTCGCTACGCCTATCCGGCATTGCCGAACCCGGTCGCAAAGGCCAGCGCCTATCTCGCTTAACGGGCGCCGCTGTCCACGCACAGAAAACGGGCTCCGGTGCGCCGGGGCCCGTCTCTGTTCATAGGGTGCCGGGGCTTATTGCGGGATTTCGCCCGTTAGCCCCTCGACGTAGAAATTCATGCCCAGCAGCGTGCCGTCATCGGCCGTCTCGCCCTCGGCCAGCCAGTCCGAGCCGTCCTGTTTTTTGAGCGGGCCGGTGAACGGATGGTAGTCGCCTGCCGCGATGGCCTCTTTCATCGCCAGCGCCTCGGCCTTGACGTCCGCCGGCACGGCGTCGGTGATCTCGCCGATTTCGACCATGCCCGGACCGATCCCGTCCCATGTCTGCCGGCTTTCCCAGTTGCCGTCGATGACCGCCTGCGTGCGGTCGATATAATATGGTGCCCAGTTGTCGATGATCGAACTTACGCGGGGCAGGGGGGCGTATTCGGCCATGTCAGAGGCCTGACCGAAGGTGATCACACCCTCGGCCTTCTCCGCCGCCGATTGCGGCGCGGTCGAGTCGGTGTGCTGCAGGATCACGTCGGCGCCTTGCTCGATCAGGGCCGTGGCCGCGTCGGCCTCTTTCGCCGGGTCGAACCAAGTGTAGACCCAGATGATCTTGAACTCGATGTCTGGGTTGACCTTGCGGGCGTGAATGTAAGCCGCGTTGATCCCGCGGATCACTTCGGGAATGGGGTAGGAGGCGATGTAGCCGATGACGTTCGACTTGGTCATCTTGCCCGCGATATGGCCCTGGATCGCGCGGCCCTCGTAGAAGCGTGCGGAATAAGTCGAGACGTTGGGCGCGGTCTTGTAGCCGGTCGCGTGCTCGAACTTCACGTCTGGGAACTTGCCGGCCACGTTCAGCGTCGGATCCATGAAGCCGAAGGATGTGGTGAAGATGAGATCCGCGCCCTGCAGCGCCATCTGCGTGATCGCACGCTCGGCGTCGGTGCCTTCGGGCACGCTTTCCTGATAGACGGTTTCGACCGCGTCGCCGAAATGTTCTTCCACCGCAAGCCTGCCCTGATCGTGTTCGTAGGTCCAGCCGCCGTCGCCGACGGGCCCGACATAGATAAAGCCGACCTTGGTCTTCTCCTGCGCCACGGCGGCGGAGGCGAGGCCGAGCGCCAGGGCGGCGCTTGTGAGGATGCGGGGGACGGACATTCGGGTACTCCCTGTTGAATAACGAAACGCCCCTATTGGGACGCATGAAAGATGCGGCCCAGAGAGCCGGGCGCGCGGGATTTGTCGAACGACATGATGACGAGCACGACGATGGTGATCAAGTAGGGCGACATGGAGAGGTATTCGACCTGAAACGGCACGTAAACGCCTTGTCTCCAATAAGAAAAGGCCGCGCCGGCGAAGGCTGTCACGCCAAGGATGACCCGGGTGCGCCCTGAAATTTCCTGCCGCTGCCAGAGCACGTAGCCCAAATATGCGGCACATGCCGCCAGGGTGATCCAGCCCAGAGAGGCCACGGGAAACTGTGCCCCGGCGGCCTGAAGGTTGAGCTGCAGCACGCTGACCCCGCCGAAAAGCCAGGCCCCAAGCAGAACGCGCCCCGCTTTCCAGCTGGCGAAGACCACCAGCGCCAGTGCGATCCAGCCTGCGCCTGCGGTCATGCCCTCGGTCCACTGCGGGACGCGCGCGAGGCTGATATAGGCCCCACCCAGCCCCGCGCAGGCGCCGCCAAAGACGATCGCGAGCACGCGCACGCGCACAACCTTGTAGCCGAGCGCATGCGCGGCGTCGTGGCTTTCGCCCACGGCGCGCAGGATCAGGCCCGCGCGGCTGAATCTCAGGAAGCCCCAGACCGCCGCGACCAGGCCGAGGGCGACATAGACCATCAGGTCATGCGAAAAAAGCACGCGCCCCAAAACGGGCAGGTCCGTGAGCGGCCCGAAGTCGAGCGCCGCCGTCGGCGGTGGCTTGACGCCGACATAGCCCTGACCCAGCAGTGCGCTGAGCCCCAGCCCGAAGAGCGTCAGCGCGAGGCCCGAGGCGACCTGATTTGCCAGGGCGAATTGCGTGAGCAGGGCAAAGAGCAAGGAGAGCGCGGCGCCGCCCGCGGCGGCGGCGGCAAACCCCAGAAGGGGGGACCCGGTGTTGACCGCGATGGCGAACCCGCAGATCGCGCCGGTGATCATCATGCCCTCGACCCCGAGGTTGAGAACGCCCGCGCGCTCGACCACCAGTTCGCCCAAAGCGGCCAGAAGAATAGGCGTGGAGGCCACGATGACCGACGCCATGAGTACGACGGGATCGATCGACGACAGGTCCATCAGGCGGCCTCCGTCCGGGACAGGCGCAGGCGGAAATTGCTGAGCACATCGACCGCAAGCAGGAAGAAGAGCAGCATACCCTGGAAGACCTGGATCGCCGCCGCGGGCAGTTGCAGGGATGATTCCGCCGCCTCACCGCCGATATAAGTGAGCGCCATCAGCAAACCGGCCAGCTGGATCCCCAAAGGGTGCAGCCGGCCGAGAAAGGCCACGATGATCGCGGTGAAGCCGTAGCCCACGTTGAATTCGATGCTGATCTGTCCGGCGGGGCCCGCGACCTCGAACATGCCCGCCAGACCGGCGAGCGCACCGGAGAGCCCGAGGCAGATGAAGACGAGGCGCTCGGTGTTGACCCCGGCAAAGCGCGCGGCGCGTGGCGCCTGCCCGGTCAGCTTGATCTGGTAGCCGAGCACGTGGCGTGCCAAGAGGATATAGGCGAATATGACCGCAATGAACGCGGCCAGGACGCCCCAGTGAATGCCCGTATTGGCGATTATCTCGGCGTTATGGGCGGGGGCGTATTGCTGCAGGTTGCGAGAACCCGGAAAGCCCCGGCCTTCGGGGTTGCGCAGAAGCCCAAGGGCCATCTTAGCCAGGAGCTGTTCTGCGACGTAGACCAGCATGAGCGAGACGAGGATCTCGTTCGTGCCGAACCGCGCGCGCAGCACCGCCGGGATCATCGCCCAGAGAAAGCCGCCAAGGGCGCCTGCGAGGATCATCAGCGGAAAGATGAACCACGCGTCGAGCGGGTAGAAGGCGAGCCCGGCCCCGGCGCCGGTTATGGCGCCGACGATATACTGCCCCTCCGCCCCGATATTCCAGATGCCCGCGCGAAAGCCTAGGCTGAGCCCGATGGCGATGAGGATCAGGGGGGCCGCCTTCACCAGAAGCTGGGGGCGGTAATAGAACGCAAACTCTCCGAATAAAGGATCCCAGAAGATTGTGCGGATCGTGTCGACGGGGTTCTTGCCAAGGGCCGCGAAAAGCGCGCCGCCCGCGATCATGGTGATCAGCACGGCGAGCGGCGGGGCAAGCCACGTCCAGCGCGCCGAGGGCTGGGGGCGGTGTTCAAGCCGGAGCATGCGCGACCTCCATGCCGTGCGCGCCGCCCATCATCAGCCCGATATCTTCCACCGACAGATCGCCCGTCGTCCGCGCCTTTGACAGACGTCCCTCGTTCAGCACGGCGAAGCGGTCGGAGATCTCCATGAGTTCATCAAGATCCTGGCTGATGCAGACCACCGCCGCGCCGCTGGCGGTGAGATCGAGAAGCGCCTGTCGGATCGACGCGGCGGCGGCGGCGTCGACACCCCAGGTGGGCTGATTGACGACCAGAACCTCGGGGCGTTGCAGCATTTCGCGGCCGATGACGAATTTCTGAAGGTTGCCCCCGGAAAGCGCGCGCGCGGCGGTGTCCGGCCCGGGGGTGCGGACATCGAAGGTCGAAATGATCTTTTCCGCAAAGCCGCGTGCGGCACGCCAGCCGATAAAGCCACGGCGCGCCAGGCCTTCGCGGTCCTTAGCCGTCAGAAACGCGTTTTCGGTCAGCGACATGTCCGGGGCCGCCGCATGGCCGAGACGTTGCTCGGGGGCGGAGAGAAGCCTACGCCTGCGCCTGGCCTCGGGCCCGAGCCGGCCGATCGGCTGGCCGAAAAGCCGGATCGCGTCGGCGCGGCTGCGCATCTCGCCGGAGAGGGCCGCGAGAAGCTCGTCCTGTCCGTTGCCCGCCACGCCGCCGATGCCGAGGATCTCTCCCTGCCGGACGGTCAGCGCCACATGTTTCAGAGCGGTTCCGAAGGCCGAGGCCGGGGGCAGGGAAAGATCGCTGATCTCCAGCGCGATCTCACCGGTCGCGCGGCGTGCCCGGGCCGGCGTTTTGAAAGAGCCGCCGACCATCATCTCGGCCATCTCACGCGCGGTGGTGTCCGCAGGGAGGCAACTGGCGACCTTGCGGCCCTGTCGCAGAATCGTGGCGCGGTTGCAAAGCGCGCGGATCTCTTCGAGCTTGTGGGAAATGTACAGAATGGACACCCCGTCCGCGGCCAGTTTGGACAAAGTGGCGAACAGGATCCGAACCTCCTGCGGCGTCAGCACCGAAGTGGGCTCGTCCATGATGAGCAGGCGGGGGTCTTGCAGCAGGCAGCGCACGATCTCGACCCGCTGGCGTTCCCCGGCCGAAAGATCGCCCACCCGTCGTGCGGGATCGAGCGGCAGACCGTACTGATCGGAGACCTCCCGAATGCGGGTGGCGAGATCGCGCAGGCGCGGTGGGTCCTCCATGCCGAGCGCGATGTTTTCCGCCACAGTCATGGCGTCGAAAAGCGAGAAGTGCTGGAACACCATGGCCGCGCCAGAAGCCCGCGCGGCGCGCGGCTCGGTCGGTACGAAGGGTGCGCCATCTAAAGTCATGGCGCCGCTGTCTGGTTTCACAAGCCCGTAGATCATCTTGACCAGCGTGGATTTGCCCGCGCCGTTTTCGCCCAGAAGCGCGTGCACCTCGCCTTTGGCCACGTCGAAGGATACGTCATCATTGGCCGTGACGCCCGGATAGGCCTTGGTGAGACCGCGAATACTCAGCAATGTGGTCGACACTCGCTCTTCTGCCCCCCCCGGTCCTTGCCGTGCCCCTGTCCTATCGCAGGCATTGGGCGAACGGCAATGGCGGACGTGAGGGCCGGCGCGCATGACAGCCGCGCGTGCCGCGTATTTGGGCAATGACACCTCTGGCGGTCTAGCCGGGTCTGACCTACGATATCTGGTATGAGCAGCGATCCCCGATTCATCCATCTTCGCGTCCATACCGAATATTCGCTTCTGGAAGGCGCGGTGCGGCTTAAGAAGCTGTCCGATCTTTGCCGCAAGGCGGGGATGCCGGCGGTGGCGGTGACCGACACCAACAACATGTTCTGTGCGCTGGAATTTTCCGTCACCGCCTCGGGCACGGGCATTCAGCCGATCATGGGCTGCCAGATGGATCTGGAATACCTGCCGTCCGAGCCAGGCAAGCGCGCCAAGCCGCCCGCGCCGCTGGTGCTTCTGGCGCAGAGCGAAGCGGGCTACGAGAACCTGATGAAGCTGAACTCCGCGCTTTACCTGCGCGGGGATGGCAAACTGCCCCATCTGAAGCTGGCGGATCTGGAGGCGCATTCAGGCTCGGTCATCTGCCTGACCGGCGGGCCGGACGGTCCGGTGGGTCGGCTTTTGCAGAACGGGCAGCGCCCGGCGGCGGAAGACCTGATGGCGCGGCTCAAGGCCAGTTTCGGCGACCGGCTTTATGTCGAGCTGCAGCGCCATCCGGGCGAGGACGGCACGCCAGAGGCGGAGCGGCTGACCGAGCGCGGTTTCGTCGAGATGGCCTATGCCATGGACCTGCCGCTTGTCGCCACGAATGACGTCTACTTCCCGGATCCGGAGATGTACGAGGCGCATGACGCGATGATCTGCGTGGCCGAGGGCGCGTATGTCGACCAGTCCGATCCGCGCCGCCGCCTGACCGCGCAGCATTATTTCAAGACGCCCGCCGAGATGGCCACGCTTTTCGCCGACCTGCCAGAGGCGCTGGAAAGCACCGTCGAGATCGCGCAGCGCTGTGCCTTCGGGGCCTATCGGCGCGACCCGATCCTGCCGCGGTTCGCCGATGACGAGGTGGACGAGCTGCGCCGGCAGGCCAAGGAGGGGCTTAAGGCCCGGCTGGAGGTGATCCCGCATGCGGTCTCGGTCGAGGAATATGAGGCGCGTCTGGAGTTCGAGCTGGAGATCATCGAGGGGATGGGCTTTCCGGGCTATTTCCTGATCGTGGCGGACTTCATCAAATGGGCCAAGGATCAGGACATTCCGGTGGGGCCGGGGCGCGGCTCGGGCGCGGGTAGCCTCGTGGCCTATGCGCTGACGATCACGGACCTTGATCCGCTGCGCTATAGCTTGCTTTTCGAGCGGTTTCTCAATCCCGAACGGGTGAGCATGCCCGATTTCGACATCGACTTCTGCATGGATCGCCGGGAGGAGGTGATCCAATATGTGCAGCGCAAATACGGCCGCGACCGGGTGGGACAGATCATCACCTTCGGCGCGCTTTTGTCCAAGGCCGCCGTGCGCGACATCGGGCGGGTCTTGCAGATGCCCTATGGACAGGTGGATCGCCTGTCGAAGATGATTCCGGTCGAGGGGGTGAAGCCCGTCAGCATCGAGAAGGCGCTGGCGCAGGAGGAACGGCTGCGCGACGAGGCCAAGCGTGAGGAGGTGGTGGACAGGCTTCTGAACTACGGGATGAAGGTCGAGGGGCTCTTGCGCAACGCCTCGACCCACGCCGCTGGCGTGGTGATCGGGGACCGACCGCTAGATGAGCTGGTGCCGCTTTACCAGGATCCGCGCTCGGACATGCCGGCGACGCAGTTCAACATGAAATGGGTCGAACAGGCCGGTCTGGTAAAGTTCGACTTTCTGGGCCTCAAGACGCTGACGGTCATCCAGAACGCGATTGAGCAGATCCATGCGTCAGGGCGCGATCTGCATACGGCGGCGGATGGAAGTACCATCTACGAGCCGTTCGAGGGGGCGGAGAACGATATCGGCCAAATCCCGCTAGATGACGCAAAGACCTATGAGCTTTACGCGCGGGCCAAAACGGTGGCGGTGTTCCAGGTGGAAAGCTCGGGCATGATGGATGCCCTGAAGCAGATGAAGCCCACCTGCATCGAGGACATCGTGGCGCTTGTGGCGCTTTACCGGCCCGGCCCGATGGAGAATATCCCGAAATATTGCCAGGTGAAGAACGGGCTGAGCGAGCGCGATCACCTGCACCCGTCGGTCGATCATATCCTCGACGAAACCCAAGGCATCATCGTCTACCAGGAGCAGGTGATGCAGATCGCGCAGGAAATGGCGGGCTACAGCCTTGGCGGTGCGGACCTGTTGCGCCGCGCGATGGGCAAGAAGATCCAGGAGGCAATGGACGCCGAGCGGCCCAAGTTCATCGCGGGCGCCAAGGAGAACGGCGTCGACGACGCCAAGGCGCTGGAGGTCTGGAACCTTCTCGACAAGTTCGCGAATTACGGCTTCAACAAGTCCCACGCGGCGGCCTATGCGGTGGTGAGCTATCAGACAGCGTGGCTCAAGGCCAATCACCCGGTGGAATTCATGGCGGGTGTCATGAATTGCGATATTCACCTGACGGATAAGCTGGGCGTCTATTTCGAGGAGGTGCGCAAAGCGCTGGAGCTGCCATGGGCCGGGCCCTGCGTGAACCGGTCGGACGCGACCTTCGTCGTGCGGGAGGGCGTGCTGCATTACGCGCTGGGCGCGTTGAAGAACGTCGGCGTCGAGGCGATGCGGCTGATCGTCGGGGCGCGGGGCGAGAAGCCGTTCGTGACACTTTACGATTTTGCGCGGCGGGTGGATCTGAAGGCGATCGGCAAACGCCCCTTGGAGATGCTGGCGCGGGCGGGTGCGTTCGACGAGCTGGACCGCAACCGCCGGCGGGTGTTTGACAGTATCGAGGCGCTGATGCGCTATTCGGCGGCGATCTTCGAGCAGAAGACCTCGAACCAGGTGTCGCTCTTCGGGGAAGCGGGAGAGGATCTGCCGGAGCCGCGTCTGAGCCCGGTCGAGGACTGGCTGCCTGCCGAACGGTTGACCGAGGAATTCGCGGCCGTGGGCTTTTACCTCTCGGGTCATCCGCTGGACGATTATATGGCCGCGCTCAGGCGCAAGGACGTCAGGACGCTGGATGAGGTGACCGAAATGGCCGGCCGGGCCGGGGGCGTGGTGGCCAAGATGGCGGGCGTCGTCGCAGGCCGGCAGGAACGCAAATCGGCGCGCGGCAACCGCTTTGCTTTCGTGCAGCTGAGCGACGTGACCGGCGGCTACGAGGTGACGGTCTTTTCCGACGTGCTCGACACCGCGCGCGATCTGCTGGAGACCGGCGGTCAGGTCGTGCTTGCGGTTGAGGCGACGATGGAGAGCGATCAGCTCAAGCTTTTGGCGCGGTCGTTTCAGCCCGCCGACGCTGTGGTGGCCGACGCCGGTGCGAGCGGGCTGCGCATTTTCGTGGAAAGCGCCGACGCGATCCCTTCGGTCGCCAATGTTCTGACCGGTGCCGAAACCACCGTGTCACGCGGCGGACGGGGACCGATCCATTTTTGCCTGATGGACCAGGCGCTGCCCGGTGAGGTCGAGATCGCTGCAGGTCGGGATTTTCCCGTCACGCCGCAGATCCGGGGCGCAATCAAGAGCCTTGCCGGGGTCGTCACGGTCGAAGATATCTGAGCGCTGCGCCCGGCACTGGCCCGTCGGGGGGATCTGGGGTATGACAAGAAGCCTTGGGAGAGGAGAGCGTGTGCGAGCCGTCGCCGTCATTTGCATAGCGTCCCTGTGGGTGGCCGGATGTGGCAGCCCGCAGCCCGAGATCGGGCGGCTGTCCGAGCAGGACCTGCCCGAGGATGCCGCCCTGCTTGAGGCGCGGCCCAGCCCGGAGGAGATGGAGCGCGGGGTTCTGGCGCGCATCTTCGGGGGCGGCAGCACCGGCCCGGCGCCTTCGTCCACGCCAAACCTGAAAGACAGAGACAGCGCTGAGGCCGGCGCGCCAGAGATCACCACGGCGGAAGCCAAGCCGGTGCGGCGGCGTGCGGGCGGCCTTTTCGGGTTATTCGGAGGCGGAGTGCAGAAATCCACCGACACAGACACACGCACCGCCGCCTTGGCCCCGTCCGGCGACGCGCCCGCGCCAGAACCCCGCGGCGGCGGTGGGTTTCTGGGCCTCGGGGGCGGCGCGGCCGCCGGGACGAGCGAGATCGCGTTCGGCATGCAACTACCCTATGGCCGCGTCGCGGTGATCTGCGGGGTGCCCACGCGACAGATGGGCAAAAAGATCGCGAGCTTTCCCGAGCGGCGCGCGCAATTCGCGCTTTACGACACCGACCCAGGCAACACCGGGGCGCACACGTTTTACCTGACCGGGTTCGACGACGGTTGCGCCCGTCAGTTCACCGCGTCGCTTGCGGTGTTCGGCTCGGTCTCGATGCACGAACAATTGCGCTACGGACTTCCGGCCGAGGTGCAGCCCTATAGCCATACCGACGAGGCCTACGAGACGCTGAAGGCGCGGGTGTGCCGGGTGTCCAAGCGCAAGCCCTGCGGGGCGCGCATCGGACGCCTGGAACGCGACACGGTGTTTCTGAGCATCTACGAGCGGTTCGGCAACAACGCGCGCTGGAAGAACCTTTTGCTGCACGATGGCGAGGTTCTGGCCCAAGATCTCAAGAGCAGTTGATCCGGGTCGGAGTCTGTCGGGTGCGGTAACACCGGCAAAAGCCCCGCCATGTCAGTAATGTGGCGGGGGCCGGTCGCCCATCACGAACTGATCGGCCCGCGATTCCCGTTCGGCCTCGCGCTCCATCAGGAGCTGGACGCGCCGGTTCAGCATCGTCAGCATCGTTTCCTGGCGGGCGACGACATCGGAAAGGTCTTCTACCGTGCGGGTCAGATGCGAAATTTTCTCTTCGAGCTGCTGCATGGCGGGGATATTTCTGTAAAACGTGAATTGCGTCAATGTTTTCCGAGCGATGTTCGCGTGAGAGGCGAGTGGACGCCGCTGCTTGCCCAGACCGGGGCCATGGGCTAGACCGCGCGGCGACTGTCCCTGCCAAGGAAGCCTGAAATGGCCAAGACGAAAAAACAGCCCCGTCCCAAGGCGCAGACACCCAAAGGGTTCCGCGATTATTTCGGCACGGAAGTGACCGAACGCGCTGAAATGCTGTCAACGATCGCGGGGGTCTATCATCGTTACGGGTTCGATGCGCTGGAATCGAGCGCGGTGGAGACGGTTGAGGCGCTGGGCAAGTTTCTGCCCGATGTGGACCGCCCCAACGAGGGGGTTTTTGCCTGGCAGGAGACCGACGACGAGGGCAAGGGCGGCGATTGGCTGGCGCTGCGCTATGATCTGACGGCGCCGCTGGCGCGGGTTTATGCGCAGCACCGCAACGATTTGCCGACGCCCTACCGCCGCTATGCGATGGGGCCCGTCTGGCGGAATGAGAAGCCCGGGCCGGGACGGTTTCGGCAGTTTTATCAATGCGATGCGGATACGGTGGGCAGCGCCAGCATGGCGGCGGATGCCGAGATCTGCGCGATGCTGGCCGACACGCTGGAAGCGGTTGGGATTGCGCGTGGCGATTACGTGGTCCGCGTGAACAACCGAAAGGTTCTGAATGGAGTGCTGGAGGCTGCAGCACCACTAACAGAGTTTCCAGAGGGCGACGATCTTCGGCAAAGCGTTAAAGCGGCGTGGGATCAAGTTACGCGGGACGCCGTGCTGCGAACCATCGACAAGTTCGACAAGGTGGGCGAGGATGGCGTCCGGGAACTGCTTGGCAAGGGGCGGCTGGATGCCTCGGGGGCTTACATCGACGGGGTCGGGCTGACCGATGGGCAGGCAGAGCCCGTGTTGGCGTTTCTGACTTCGAAGGCCGACGATGCCGCTGATACGCTGGCAAATCTGCGCGCCGCCGTGGGCGAGAGCGCGACGGGCTTAGAGGGCGTGGCGGAGCTTGAACAAATCGCCGGTCTGTTAGCCGCGCAAGGCTATGGCCCCGACCGCATCGTTATCGATCCCAGCGTGGTTCGTGGGCTTGGATACTACACCGGGCCTGTCTTTGAGGCAGAACTGACCTTTGAAATCCTCGACGAGAAGGGCCGCAAGCGGCAGTTCGGCAGTGTGGCCGGGGGCGGGCGTTACGACGATCTCGTCAAACGCTTCACCGGGCAGGCGGTGCCGGCGACGGGCGTGTCCATCGGGGTGGACCGTCTTCTGGCCGCGCTGCGTGAGAAGGGGCGGATCGGCGGGACGGTGGAAGGTCCCGTGGTGGTGACCGTCATGGATCGTGACCGCATGGCCGAGTATCAGGCGATGGTCGGAGAGCTGCGGCAGGCAGGCATCCGCGCCGAGGTCTATCTCGGCAACCCCAAGAATTTCGGCAACCAGATGAAATATGCCGACCGGCGGGGCAGCCCAGTGGCGGTGATCGCGGGCAGCGAGGAGTTCGCCGCCGGCAAGGTGCAGCTCAAGGACCTGATCCTGGGGGCGAAGATTGCCGAGAACGCGACATTGGAGGAATGGAAGGAACGCCCGAGCCAGTTCGAGGTGGACCGCGCCGATCTGGTGACGGAAGTACGCAAGATCCTGGACGGGCAGGGCGGATGACAGACCGCGCCGCGATCCGGGCCGAGGCGGAGCGGCTGCTGGGCCTCTTCCAGGAGGCTGGCGCGGTGCCGGTGGACACGCGCGTGCTGCAGCCGGCCGAGGTTCTGCTGGATCTTTACGGCGAGGATATCCGCGCGCGGGCCTATATCACTTCGGACGCGCTGCGCGGAGAGCAGATGCTGCGCCCGGATTTCACCGTGCCGGTGGTGCAGATGCATATGGCGCACGGTGCGGAACCGGCCTGTTACACCTATGCCGGAGAAGTGTTCCGGCGGCAGGAGGACGACCCTGACCGCGCCAACGAGTATTTCCAGGCGGGATTCGAGATCTTCGATCGCGCAGCGCCCGAAGCGGCGGATGCGCGCGTCTTTTCCGTGATTTACGGGATGCTGCAACCCTGCGGGCTTCACGCCGCGACAGGCGATATCGGCATCCTTATGGCCGCCGTGGAGGGCCTGCGCACGACCGAGCGGCGCAAGCGGGCGCTCCGGCGGCACATCTGGCGACCGAAACGGTTTCACGATCTGCTGGAGCGGTTTTCCGGGGCCAAGCCCATGCCCGAAAGCCGCGCCGCGCTGCTGACGCAAGCGGACCCGCTGGACGGCGCCGCGCCGCAGATCGGGTTGCGCAGCCGCGCCGAGATCGAGGCGCGGATCGCGGCGCTGCACGAGGATGCGGCGGCACCGCCCATCTCGAGCGAAGAGGTGGCGCTTCTGGATGCTGTGACGGGGGTGCGCGACAGCGCCGATCGGGCCTTGCGGCACCTGCAGGGGATAGCCGCCGACATGCCGTCGATCGCCGCGGCGGTCGCGCGTCTGGACCGCCGGCTTGCGGCGCTGGAAGCCGCCGGGATCGCGACGGGCGGGCTTGATTTCGAGGGCAGCTATGGCCGCACCCAAATGGAGTATTACGACGGGTTCGTCTTCGGTTTTTACGCCGAGGGCCGGGCAGACATGCCGCCGGTGGCCACCGGCGGGCGCTATGACGCCCTGACCCGGCAGTTGGGCGCGGGGCGCGAGATCCCGGCCGTGGGCGGGGTTATTCGCCCCGGGCTGCTGGTCGAGCTGGGAGGCGGGGCATGAGCGTGCGGATCGGCGTGCCGTCCAAGGGCCGGCTGATGGAAAAGACGTTTGACTGGTTCGCAGGCCGTGGCATCACGCTTGGCCGGGCCGGATCGGACCGGGAGTATGCGGGATTTGTGGAAGGGATCGACAATGTCGAGCTGATCCTGCTTTCGGCCTCGGAAATTCCGCGCGAGATGGCCGCCGGGCGCATTCATCTGGGCGTAACCGGCACCGATCTTGTGCGCGAAAAGCTGAGCGGCTGGCAGAGCGTGGTCGAGACCGTCGAGGTGTTGGGGTTCGGTCATGCCGATCTTGTGCTGGCGGTGCCGGCCTGCTGGGTCGACGTCAACACGCTGGATGATCTCGACGGGGCGGCGGCGGCGTTCCGTCAGGCGCACGGGTTCCGGATGCGGATCGCCACGAAATATCACCGCTTGACTCGCGATTTCCTGCGCGACAACGGCGTGGCGGATTACCAGCTGGTCGACAGTCAGGGGGCGACGGAAGGCACGGTCAAGAACGAGACCGCCGAGGCCATCGCCGATATCACCAGTACGGGCAACACGCTTCGGGCCAATCACCTCAAGACACTCGACGATGGGCTGATCCTGCAAAGTCAGGCGACGCTCTTCCGCGCGCACCGGGCGGCGTGCGACGCGCAGGAGGCCGCGACGCTGGAGGCGCTTCTGGCGCGGCTTCGGACAGGTTGAACGCGGGCAGGGCGGGCGCGTCCAACTGTTGTCTTTGCGCGCGGTATCCTATCTTTGAGGCGTAGATACGCAACGCAACGACAGCCGCCCAAGGAACGGCGGCGGGAAGGGACAGATATGGCGAAGACAGTGATCATCGAAGAAACCGGCGGGCCGGAGGCGCTCAAGCTGGTGGACCGCGAGGTGGGCGAGCCCGGACCGGGCGAAATCCGCATCCGCCACAAGGCCTGCGGGCTGAACTTCATCGATGTCTACCAGCGCACCGGGCTTTACCCGCTGGAGCTGCCGCACGCACTGGGCATGGAGGCTGCGGGCATCGTCGAGGCGGTCGGCGAGGGTGTGAGCCATCTCAAGGAAGGCGACCGCGCGGCCTATGCGGCAGTGCCGCCGGGTGCCTATTGCGAGGCGCGGGTGATGCCGGCGGCGCAGGTCTGTCCGCTACCCGACGGAGTGTCCTTCGAGGACGCGGCCTCGATCATGTTGCAGGGCCTCACGGTGGAATATCTGTTCCATCGCGTCTGGCCGCTGGAGAAAGGGGCCGAAGTGCTGTTTCACGCCGCTGCCGGGGGCGTGGGCCTGATCGCGTGCCAATGGGCCAAGTCGGAGGGCATCCGCCTGATCGGAACGGCAGGCACCGACGAAAAGTGCAAGCTGGCGCTGGAAAAGGGCGCGGCGGAGTGCATCAACTATCGCGAGAAGGATTTCGTGCCCGAGGTCAAGGCGCTGACCGGCGACAAGGGCGTGGACGTGGTGATGGACGGGGTCGGCAAGGACACGTTCGACAAGTCGCTCGATTGTCTGAAGCCGCTTGGCATGATGATGTCCTTTGGCAACGCGTCGGGCCCGGTGGAGCCTGTCAGCCTTCTGACGCTGGCGCAGAAGGGGTCGTTGAAGCTGACGCGCACGACGCTTTTCACCTTCTTGGCCGATCACGACCGCTGTCAGGAAATGGCGAAACACCTGTTCGAAAAGCTGGAAAGCGGCGCGGTGACGGCCAATATCGGACAGCGCTTTCCGCTGGAGGAGATCACAGAGGCGCACCGGCAGCTCGAGGCGCGCAAAACCACGGGATCCACGATACTGACGCTTTGAGCATTCGTTCTGCGCCCCTCGATTAGGGGGGCGCATACGTGCCGATCTCAGTACCCGGGAGCCTAGGGTATGGCGGCGCCCAAGGCCGGAAACCGATCCTCGAGAAAAAATGTCCAGACCGCCACGATAAATAGTAGCTGCAACAGCGTGGCCAGAACGGCCCGGACCCGCCCAAACCGATGCACATGGGCCACGATGGGTGTCGCCCACCAGAGTGCACAGGCGGTCACCACGACGAAAACTCCCGCGAAGAGGCCCAAGCGCCATACGGGGTCAAGAGCCATTTGCCAGCCGCCGCTGAGGACCCAGTCGCCGAGTTGCAGAAAGGGCCAGGCGGCGGTCATGAAAAAGCCTGTCGAGAAGCAGGCAACCGCGCTGGCACGGGACCCCAGAAGCCGTCCCGCAACCCAGAGCGACGCGCCGACCGAGGCGAAGCCCAGGAAGGTCGTGATTGCGTCGATTACCAAGCGCGCGGCGTCGGGGAGTTGCGGCGCTGTCCCAGCGAATTGCGGCGGTAACGCGATGGCGAGACATACCAGATAGACGAAGGCCGCAAGGCCAAGCGAATAGGTAAGCGCATCCCCCGAGGTCAGATCGACTTGCGCCAACTCCTTTACCGGTTGCCGGATCAGCCCCAACCAGACCCGGAACTGATGCCGCAGAAAGCGCCCGATTTCCGTGGCGTATTGCTTAACGATGCCGGCGATATCCATGCAATCGAAGGTCCGATGAGGGCCGGGCTATTGCAGCGTGCGCTGGGGACCCGCGGTTTGCCCGTCGCGCACGACAATCCCGAAACCGCGCCGCAGCGTGAAGCGGGTCGCGCGTGCCGGGCCGGTCGAAACCAGAACCTGTCCGTTCGTTACGTTCATCGCAAAACTTTCGTCGGAAATCACAACGCGGAAGGCACTGGCGGGGTCGACCGTTGTCTGGTGCGTGGGATTATCGAAGCAGACGTCCGCAATACCCGCATAGGTGAAGGTTCCGTTCCATAGCCGCACCACAAGCTCGCCGGCTACGCACCCGGCCTGTGAAACAAACAGCAATTTTGGATCGCTGTTCGGGGCCATGGTCAGCGTGCTTTGTTCGTCGAATTTGATGTCCGCAAAACCGGACGACCCGGTGCGGATCTTGTCGTTGACGAAAAGGGGCCGCGTGCCGCTCACGCGGCGGTCATTGATATAGACATCGCCCGACTTGACGACGACTTCGGCGACCGGGCGGGGGCCAGTGGGCTGTGTAGGCGGCTCGGTTCCGCTGGATCCCGGAACCTCGACACATGCCGCCAGCATCATGACCAGAACGCCGAAGAGTGTTTTGATAACGTTACGCTGCAATCGCATATTGCCCTCCTCCAAAAATTTTGGTGCGAGAGCCACGCCCGGTCCAGCTTCAACAACGCCGGTTTGACCGCCCGCGAAGATAATATTTACAAGATAACACCCGTGATGGTGGTTGGATAGCCACACCGTTTTGCGGCGACCGTGGCCACAGTTGGTGTGCCGGAGCATCCGCGATCGGCTAAAAGCGGACCGTCGCCATGATCGGTGACGGCACGTCTCCGCCCCTTTTACCGTAAGCTACTGCTGTAAAAGTTAAAGCGCCTTTCAGTTGAAGCCTTGACGAGGGTCAAAGCCGCGCCGGTTCGGATCGGGTAGGACTTGGAGGTCGTGGCCGCAATCCCGAAAGAGGCCGGACAGCTTTTTGCGCAAGGGGAGGGACGCATAATGCGAAGGAAGGTCGGGAAACTATTGGTTGCAATCGGGCTGATCGTTACGATGTCATATGGGGCCGCGGACGCGCAGAGCAGAAGCTTCACGATGCCCATGACAGAAGACGTCGCCGTGTTTCAATGGACGTTCAAGCCATCCGGCGAAATGTTGATCGCCGTGATAATCGCGCCGGTGAACGGGCGCATTGCCGTTTGTGGATTGTGGACCATCACCCAGCGGCTGTCCGCCGAAGCCCGGCGTGACCAGTTGCCGAGGCATGCGCGCGGGAAGTCATCGCTTTATCTAGGCAACAGAAAAATCATGGACGGGCTGCGCCACATCAAACAGGTGTCCGTTGATGATTTTGTCGTTGGAACCTTGGCGCCATGTGTCTTGACGAAACACGCCTGGCACAGCTCCTACGCCAACCTGAAGCTTGAAATTCGAGCGCCGAGTTTCCAGGCCTTCTAAGGTGTCAGGCGCTAAGTGTTGCCGAAGGGGTATCGCGTAGTTGCAGCGCCGTGCGTGGGAGACGCCGTCGCCGGCTTTCGGTGATGCGATGACCTTCGACCCGAGAGTATGGGCCAATCGTCGCAGCACTTTAGGGTTTTGGTTTGCATAAAGCCCTTCGTTTTCCGGTCTGGGGGTGTCTGTGATTGCGCTGTCAGTCTTTGATGGCGCACTTGCTCTTGAGCTTCGGCTCCTGCAAGCTTTGCACTCCACGTAAAGACCGTTTGGCTCGCTGGAGATGCTGGTACACAGGCCGGCCCGGTCCGATGCTATGGGAGGGGTGTCATGACATCCAAGATCGCAGGTCCGACACCACCGGAAAATCTGACGCCGCAGCATAAGGCCGCGCCCGAGGTCAACACGGTGACCGCGGCCGATATCACCGCCTCATTGAAGGCCGGCTTTTCCGATTTCCTGGCGCGTCCTGTGATGAGCGGCTTCTTCGGTCTTTTCTATGCGGCTTTCGGCATTCTGTTTGTCTGGTGTCTCGTCTGGCTCGGCAAGATCTGGATGGTCATTCCCGCCGCGATCGCCTTTCCCCTGATTGCGCCATTCGCCGCCGCCGGGCTTTACGAAATGTCCCGCCGGTTGCAGACGGGCGAAAGTTTTGGCTGGTCCGACATCCTCACCGTGATGGCCAATCAACGAAAGCGCGAACTGGGCTGGATGGCCTTTGTGACCCTGTTCATCCTATGGGTCTGGTTCTACCAGTTCCGCACCGTGCTGGTGATCGTTTTGCAGGATTCCGCCTTTTCGGATCTGGAAGGGTTCGTGCGCACCGTCTTTTTCACTTCGGAAGGCTGGATATTTCTGGCCATAGGCATCTGCGTGGGGGCGTTTCTGTCGGCTGTTTTGTTCTCTGTGACCGTCGTCGCCATGCCCATGCTGTTGGAGTGGGACATTGATTTCATCACCGCTATGCTGACGTCCATACGCGTTGTGACGGAAAACCCGGTGGTCATGCTCGGCTGGGCGGCGATCATCACTGTCACGATGCTGGTGTCACTGTTGCCGGCGTTTCTGGGCCTGATCTTTACCCTGCCGATCCTTGGTCATACCACCTGGCATCTCTACAAGCGGGCCGTGCGACCCGCGGACGTGTGAGCCGGGTAACACAGGTTCAGGATCTGCCACGTGACAGGACCGCTTTTTACGGGAGGTCCTTGGAGGTTCGGAAAGTGGCGGACCGAGGAGGATTCGAACCCCCGACCCCCTGATTCGTAGTCAGGTACTCTATCCAGCTGAGCTATCGGTCCGTCAGGTGCGAGATACCCGCCAACGCGCGGCATTGCAAGAGGGCGTCACGGCGCCGCGCGCTGCAGCATGCCGAAAAGATCGCGCGGATCGTCGGGATCTGCGAGAAGATCGACATCTTCGAAACAGCCCGTCTCTCGGACATGGTCGCGCACGTAGCGCAGGGCGCTGAAATCCTCGATGGCGAAACCGACGCTGTCGAAGAGCGTGATCTGGTCGGCGTGCCGGCGGCCTGGCGCGGTGCCTTCGATCACCTGCCAGAGCTCGGTCACCGGGTGGTCGGGGCCCAGTTGCTGAATCTCGCCCTCAATGCGGGTCTGTTCGGGATATTCCACAAAAATGTCCGACCGGTGCAGGATGGCGGGCGCCAGTTCGGTCTTGCCCGGACAGTCGCCGCCGATGGCGTTGATATGCACGCCGGGTCCGACCATGTTGTCGGAAAGGATCGTGGCGTATTGCTTGTCCGCGGTGCAGGTAGTGATGATTTGCGCGCCTTCCATGCTGTCCTCGGCGCTGTCGCAGATGGTCACGTTCAGGCCATGCCCGCGCAGGTTCTTGGCGGCTTTCTCGCTGGCGGCGCGGTCGATGTCGTACAGGCGCACGGATTTAAGGCCGACGACCGCCTTCATAGCGAGCGATTGGAACTCGGACTGCGCGCCGTTGCCGATCATCGCCATCGTGTGCGCGCCCTTCGGCGCGAGATATTTCGCCGCAAGTGCCGACATGGCCGCCGTGCGCATCGCCGTGAGCACGGTCATCTCAGTCAAGAGCACCGGATAGCCCGTCTCGACATTGGCCAGAAGGCCGAAGGCGGTGACCGTTTGAAGACCGGACTTCGTATTGCCGGGGTGGCCGTTGACGTATTTGAAACCGTAGGACACGCCGTCGGAGGTGGGCATCAACTCGATCACTCCGATCTCGGAGTGGCTTGCCACGCGGGGCGTTTTGTCGAATTGGGGCCAGCGGCGGAAGTCGGCCTCGATATAGTCGGCCAGATCGATCAGCATCCTTTCGATCCCCACATGGTGGATGAAGCGCATCATGTTGCCGACGCTGACGAAGGGCACGAGGGCCTTTTGCGAGGGGGGCAGGACGGTCATGCGGGGCTCCTTTCCCGGTTGAAGGCCTGCGTGGGCCGGTCGAACACGCGGCGGCCGAGGGCAGAGGCGGCAAGATCGACCATCACCTGCGCCGTGCGCCCGCGATCGTCGAGAAACGGATTGAGTTCCACCAGATCGAGTGAGGTCAAAAGCCCGCTGTCGGAGATCATCTCCATCACCAGATGCGCTTCGCGCATGGTGGCGCCGCCGGGCACGGTGGTGCCGACGGCGGGGGCAAAGCCGGGGTCGAGAAAGTCGACATCGAGCGAAACATGCAAAAGGCCGTTTTCATGCGCGACCTCATTCAGAAAATCGGCGAGCGGCCGGGCAATGCCGTGCTCATCGATATGTCGCATGTCGTGGTAGCGCGCGGGCGTCTGCTGCAGGCGTTCGCGTTCTTCGGCGTCAACCGAGCGCAGGCCGAGGAAGCAGATCTGCTCCATCGGGATAGGATGGGACACCGGCGGAAACCCGTCAAAGCCCTTCTGGCCCGTGACATAGGCCAGCGGTGTGCCGTGCAGGTTGCCGGAGGCGGTGGTCTGCGGCGTGTGAAAATCGGTGTGGGCGTCGAGCCAGAGAACGTATTGCTTGCGCTCGGTGCGGGCGGCATGGCGCGCAACGCCCAGCACACTGCCCAGAGAAAGGGCGTGGTCGCCGCCAAGAAAAATCGGCAGCCCTTCGGGCATCGCCTCTTCTGCGGCGCGCGCGATGCTGCGCGTCCAGCCAATGCAGGTTTCGGGCTGGTGGATGTGGCCGGGTAGGCCGTGGGTGTCCGCGGCATCGGGGGTCAGATTTCCCCGGTCGGTGACCGCGTGGCCGAGATCGCCGAGCGCCTCGAGCAGGCCGGCGACGCGCAGCGCATCCGGGCCCATAAGGCAGCCCGTGCGGGCCTTTCCGCTGTCCACGGGTGCGCCGATCAGAATGCAGGTGCGAGGGGTCATGGCGAACGCCTTTCTAGTGTTATATGGTAGATGGCTGCGAAATGGTTTGCTTTAAAGGTGATATTTTGCTCAATTCGAACCTATAGAAGACAAAGTGAAGCCAAAAGCGTGCAAAATGGATGATGTGGGTCGAAACTTGATCTCAGCCTTGCGACATGACGCCCGCGCGTCGCTGTCGGATCTGGCGCTTACCCTTGGCGTGTCGCGCACAACCGTGAAGGCGCGGATCGACCGGTTGCGTCAGACCGGCGAGATCGTGGGTTTTTCGGTCGTGCTGCGAGAGGACACGCTGCGCGACCCGGTGCGCGGGCTGATGATGCTGGGGATCGAGGGGCGCGGCACCGACCGGATCGTGCGGCAACTGACCGGGTTGAGCGCGGTGCGCGCGGTGCATTCCACAAATGGCCGGTGGGACCTGATCGTGGAGATCGGCACCGACACGCTGGAGGCCTGCGATGCGGTTCTGGCACAGATCCGGCGGTTCGACGGGGTGGCGACCTCGGAAACCAGCCTGCTCTTGCGCACGCGCAAACAGGGCTGAGCCGGGTTAGCGGGCGCGGATCGCCATTAGCCAGAGCCCCGCAAGGCCAAGCGACACGAGCATGTTCCAACCTGCCATGGAGAGGCCGAAAAGCTCCCACGGGATCTCGTCACAGCGCACAAGCGGGGCCGACATGATCTGCGCCATCAGCTCGTCTGTCGAAAGCCCGCCGACCGGGCCCGAGGTGCAGGTGCTGGGGCCTTCCCACCATCCTTGTTCGACGCCTGCGTGATACCCGCCGACCCCTGCGGTGGTAAGCGCGGCCAGCATCCCCAAGGCGGGCAGCAGCGCGCCGCCAAAGAGCCACGCCAGACTGCCAAGGCCGATCGCCGCCACATGCGGATAGCGCTGCCAGATGCACAGTTTGCAGGGCGCAAGATCACCCAGGTACTGAAAGCCGAGCGCGGCCAGCATCAGCGCCGCCGAACCGCCTGCAGCGAGAAGGATATAAAGCCGTGCCTGTGTCATAGATGCCTGACGAGATAGAATCCGCCGAAGAGAAGCGCAACGAACAGGATCGTGACCAGTCCGAGCCGGCGTTCGATGAAATCGCGCACCGGCGCGCCGAATTTCCACAAGAGCGCAGCCACAAGGAAAAACCGCAGGCCGCGCGCGAGGATCGAGGTGACGATGAACGTGCCAAGGGGCAGGGCGGTCCAGCCCGACATGATCGTGATGACCTTGTAGGGGAAGGGGGTGACGCCCGCCGTCAGCACCGCCCAGAAGCCCAGGTCATTGAACCGGGTCGAGAACTCGGCCATCGCGTCGGCCTTGCCCAACGACATCAGGATGGGTTGGCCGATCTGCTCGAACGCCAGCGCCCCGATGGCGTAGCCCAAGAGCCCGCCCAGCACCGAGGCGACCAGCGCCACCGAGGCGATGAGCCAGGCGCGCGACGGGCGAGCGAGGATCATCGGGATCATCATTACGTCGGGCGGGATCGGGAAAACCGAGCTTTCCACGAAAGACACCAGCGCCAGCCACCACAGCGCGTGGCGATGCGCGGCAAGCGCGAGCATTCGGTCGTAAAGGCGTCTGAGCAAGGTCGGGCTCCGGCTGGGGCTGGGATTGCTCTGAGCACGCGCGGGCCGGGCGGTCAAGATGCGGTGGAGGGGAAATCTGCGCGGCGGGGCCTTTCCGGGACTGGACGCGGACGCGGCGGTTGGGTAGAGCTTGGCCAGTGCCCAAGTGGCGGAATGGTAGACGCAGGGGATTCAAAATCCCCCGCCTTTGCGGGCGTGCCGGTTCGAGTCCGGCCTTGGGTACCAATTCTCCGTGAATGACCACAGTCGACCGCTGCGCGAGACCGTGGGCCCCCGGGCAGGCGGTCACGCATTGGTGAAAAAGTTTCGCTAGGCCCCGAAGGGCCGTCCGTGGGAAGCTCCTTCGAAAGGATTGTGACGGAGGATTTCATGAAAAGAGTTGCAATGGCGCTGGCCCTGGCCGGTGCACCGCTGGCGGCATCGGCGGCAGAGGGCGCGCGCGTCGAGGTGCGCGGCGAGATCATCGATACGTGGTGTTACTATTCCGGCGTCATGGGCGGGCCGGAGGCCGTGGTGGGCAGCGCGCACCACACTTGTGCACTTTGGTGTTCCGCAGGCGGGATCCCGGTGGGCCTGCTGGCCGAGGACGGCACCGTTTACATGGTGCTCAAGCTGGGCGGGCAGGGGACCACGGGCAATCCAACCCAGATGCGGCTGGCCAGTCACGAGGTGACGGCGGACGGCATTTTGTATGAACGGGACGGGCTCAAGTACCTGATCGTCGAGGAGGTCGTGACCGATCACGGCATCACCAATCCCAACCACGAGGATTTCGGGCCCGTACCGGGCTTCGCCATCCCCGAGCCGCAGGAGTGAACGCGATGAAAGTTTTCATGATGGGTGCGGCGCTCTGTCTGGCCATGCCAGCGGTGGCGCAGGATTTCTCGGCCGGATCCGAAGCAAATAGCTGGGGGTTGGCCGGCGAGGTGCCGGCGCGATTCGACGCGACGGTGGTGGATATCCTCTGCGAGTTGTCGGGCGATTGCCCAGAGGTCTGCGGCGGTGGCGCGCGGCAGCTTGGGCTGGTGCGCAGCGCCGATGACGTTCTGGTCTTCCCCAACAAGAACGGCCAACCGCTTTTCACCGGGGCGGTGCAGGAGCTTCTGCCCTATTGCGGACAGGAGGTGGAGGTCGACGGGCTGATGATCGTCGACGAGGCCTTGGGTGCGCAGAACATTTATCAGCTGCAGACGATCCGCGCCAAAGGCGAGAGCGAGTGGGTGAAGGCCAACCGCTGGACACAAGTCTGGGCCGAGGAGAACCCGGAGGCGGCAGGCGAGGGCGAGTGGTTCCGGCGCGACCCGCAGGTGAATGCGCTGATTGAGAAGGAGGGTTATCTGGGTCTTGGACTTGAAGTGGACGAAGCCTTTATCGCGGATTGGTTCTGATGCGAGTTCTCACGGCGCTGGCGGCAGTCTGTCTGGGCGGTGCCGCGCTGGCCGAAGGCGCGCTGCCCTTTGACGTGGGCGGTGCGTTCCGGCTGGTGGATCAGACCGGGGCGGAACGGACGGAAGAGGATCCGGGAGGGCGGCATCAGCTCTTGTTCTTCGGCTATGCCAACTGTCCGGGGATTTGCAGCGCCGCGTTGCCGATGATGGATCAGGTGTCACGGGAGGTGGACGTGGTGCCGGTGATGATCACCATCGATAATGCGCTCGACACCGTGGAGACGATGGGGCCGGCCCTTGCCAAGGTCTCGGACCGGATCTTGGGGCTGACGGGGGATCGCGCCGCGTTGGATGTGGCCTATGACGCGTTCCGGATCGAGTTCGAGAAGGTCATGGACGACCCCGAGCACGGCCCGATCTATGCGCATGGGAGTTTTATCTACCTTCTGTCGCCGAAGGGCGAGGTGCTGACCCTGCTGCCGCCAGTTCTGCCGCCTGCCGAGGTGGCGCGGATCGTGAAAAGGTATTTAGACAAAGGATAGGTCTGGTCGCCTCAATCTCGATACCGCTATGCCTTCTGGCCTAAGCTGATCAGCTTCCAAGCTTTTATTCCTGAATGGACTCCAGATAGTAGGTCACGGAAAGAGCCCGGCCTGCTGCAGCATCGATGGAGTCGGATTTACTCAGACCGCGATCCTGAAGCGCGTCGGCCATGAAATAATCTCCCCAGACAGGCATCTCCAGAGGGCCGTGCCCTGCCACTTTTTGACCGGAAATGATGATCTGGTAGGCCTTCGGAAAAGGAAACTTTCCGTCGTTGCGCGCGGACATTTTGGTTAAGTCCGGCGGCGTCACTGCGAAGAGTTCCCCGATGTCACCGCCACCCTTGCCGTCTACCCCATGGCAATTGGTGCAGAGATCTTTGTAAACTCCCTTGCCGAGGATTAGCACGGACTCGTCCGCTTGGCCTGAATTTGCGATACAAAGCGCTGCCAAGGCGTGTGAAATCAGTTTCAGTTTCATCTTTTTCCTCCCGGTTTCCGTGACCTGATACTTCCTTTAACCCGTTGAAATCTTAATCCGGCCAGCCTTGCAGGTTTGGCCCGCCGCCGCCTTGATCTATGTCAGAGCCTGCCGAGTGAAGACGTTGGCGGAAAAGCTATGAGCGCAGCAATGAAAGCGGTCTGATAAGGGTCGCGTTGGCCCAAGACTCCGCTTGCACCGCGCATCCCCCATCCCTAGAACGGCGCAGTGATTTTGACCGTCGCGGACGCCTCCGCGGCCAAATGCAAGGAAAGGACGACTATGCAGGTCACGGAGACCCTCAACGAGGGACTGAAGCGCGAGTACAAGCTGATGCTCACCGCGCAAGAGCTGGATGACAAGGTTATCGCCAAGCTGAAAGAAGCGCAGCCCGAGATCGAGATGAAGGGCTTTCGCAAAGGAAAGGTGCCGCTGCCGCTATTGAAAAAGCAGTTCGGCCAGCGCGTGCTGGGCGAGGCCATGCAGGAAGCCGTGGATGGCGCGATGTCCAAGCATTTCGAGGACAAGGGCGAGCGCCCCGCCGCCGAGCCGTCGGTCAAGATGACCAACGACGACTGGAAAGAGGGTGACGACGTCGAGATCGAGATGTCTTACGAGGCGCTGCCCGACATCCCCGAATTGGACCTCAGCCAGATCAAGGTCGAGCGCATGGTCGTGAAGGCCGGCGAGACCGAGGTCAACGAGGCGCTGGAAAATCTCGCGTCTTCCGCGCAGGATTTCGAGGACCGCAAGAAGGGCACCAAGGCCAAGGACGGCGACCAGATCGTGTTCGACTTCGTGGGCCGTGTCGACGGCGAGGAATTCGAAGGTGGGGCGGCGGAGGATTATCCGCTGGTTCTCGGCTCCAACAGCTTCATCCCCGGTTTCGAGGAGCAGCTGGTGGGCGTGAAGGCCGAAGAAGAGAAGGTTGTAACCGTCAGCTTCCCCGAAGATTACCAGGCGCCGCATCTGGCGGGCAAAGAGGCCGAGTTCACCTGCACCATCAAGGCGGTGAAGAAGCCCGTGCCGGCGGAGATCAATGACGCGCTGGCGGAGAAATACGGTGCGGAAAGCCTCGATGCGCTGAAGGAACAGATCGGCGAGCGGCTTGAGGCCGAGTATGCGGGCGCGTCGCGTGCTGTGCTCAAGCGCCGGATGCTCGATCAACTTGACGGGATGGTGAGCTTCGAGCTGCCACCTTCGATGGTCGAGGCCGAGGCCAAGCAGATCGCACATCAGCTTTGGCACGAGGACAACCCGGACGTGCAAGGCCACGATCACCCGGAAATCGAACCGACCGACGAGCACCAGAAACTGGCCGAACGCCGCGTGCGCTTGGGTCTTTTGCTGGCCGAGCTGGGCCAGAAAGCCGAGGTCGAGGTGACCGATGCCGAGATGACCCAAGCGGTCATGGAGCAGGCGCGGCAATACCCGGGCCAGGAACGTCAGTTCTTTGAATTCGTGCAGCAGAACCCGCAGATGCGCCAGCAACTGCGCGCGCCGATCTTCGAGGACAAAGTGATCGACCACATCGCGGAGCAGGCAGAGGTGACCGACAAAGAGGTCTCGAAGGCCGATCTGGAGAAAGAGGTCGAAGCGCTGGAGGACTGATCCTGGAACCGCTCAAGATTAAAAAAGGGCCGCCTTGAAAAAGGCGGCCCTTGCCGTTTCTCGCCTGCCGGCCCGTTTGTTCAGGGAAGACCGGCGCTGGGGAGCGGGGCGAGTCGCGGGCTTACCAAAGGCGTCACGCGTCGAAGCTGCGCGCGGGGCTATGCAGGCCCGACAGCGCCTTTTGCAGCGCGATTGCCGCATTGCGTTCGCGCAGGCTGTTGGCGCTGGCAATCTGCTGGTGGCAGTATTCACGCAGATACGCGTCGCCGGGCAGACCAATCGGCGGGGCGATGACATTTGCCACCTCTTCCTCGATGGCGAATATGTCGCCATCGATCCCGGCAAAGGCACGCACGCGGTCGATCCTTTCTTGCGAGGTATCGATCAATGCGGCGAGCGCCCGGACCTTGCCCATGTCGGCGGTGCGGCCCACGTAGTCATAGGGCGCATTGTCCGAGCGGTGCAGGATACGGTCCATCACCGGGTCGATCACCGTGATGATGTCGGAAATGCCGGCGGCCTGAGCGTATTCCAGGATTCCGCACATCAATTCGGTGGTGGTGCGCGCCACGGTGTGCCGCCCCCGTCCGCCGGCGAGCGCCTCGCGGTCGACGCAAAACCGGGTGGATTCCCACATTGTCGCGCTGCGCAACGGCGGTTCGCCGTCGAGGATAGCCTGAAACACGTCCGACAGCATGTGCGGACCCGTGGTCTGCAAAAGGCGTGCGCAGCCGATGACCTGGTAGTCGTCGTCGAGCGCGAGCACGTAGGCCGGGTCAAGCTCGTCGAACAAGTCGGATTCACGGCCGTCTTTCACGGTCACGTCCCAGCCCATGCGGTCACGGAATACCCGTGCACGCAGCTGGAACATCTGGTCGAGCAAGGGCTCGAACCGGTGCCTGTTCAAGGCGTCTACTATCAGTATCATGGTGAGTTCCTTCCCCAATCTTCACTGGAGACAGGCTACCAAGATCCTAAATTTAGGATAATTAGGGAAATCCCGTAGATGGGGCGGGTAAACCGCTAAAGCTTTAGCGCGGCTGGATCAGCCCGAGACTTACGGCGCGGCCGACCGCCTGCGCGGTGGTCAGGGTGCAGAGTTTTTCGCGGGCCGAACGCAGATGTACCTCGACCGTACGAGACGAGATCGACAGGATATCGCCGATATCCTGTTGGGATTTGCCGGCGGCAACCCATTGCAGCACTTCCTGTTCGCGGGTCGACAGATGCGGCTGGCGCAGGATGCGGGTGAGTGCGTCAGAATGCATGACCGTGTCGTGCAGGTGGACTGCGGCGGTCTGAAGTTGTCCCATGATGGGACCGGTCAGGCGACGCCACGCGTCGGGTGCGACGGTGGCGGTCACGCTGAAAAGACCGATATCGCCCATAGGGCCGCGAACCGGAATGGTCAGGCCCGTATCCGGGAGGTTGAAGTCACGTGCCGGGCCAAACACGTCGCGAAAACTGTTGTCATGTTCCAGACGACGCCAATCGACCGGGGCGATGGAGCGCGCGGCGGCGCGCAGAGTCGGATCCACAAGATGCAGGCTTTGCGCCATGTAGTGGTCTTTCCACGCATCCGGGTAGGTGGTGAAGGCGTGGATCTTTCCGGAAATCGGATTGGCAGAGGCGTAGGACGCGTATTCCAGCCCGAGCGTGTTGCAGACCCCGTGCAGCTGGGCGAGGAAATCCGGCTCTTCGCCGGGCGTATCCGCCAGATCAATAAGCTGCATGCCGGGTTTCATTTCTCGTTTTGGACCTCCAAATGTGCGCGGGGCTGACTGTGACGCGCCACCAGCGCGCGCATCTGGAACAAGGCTTGTTTCCGAGCCGGGGTTGGCAGGCGATGAAAGAGATCGAGCATCTCCAGATCATTGGTGTCAACATGCGGGCGCGCATCGAGTTCCTCGAAAAGCCGCACGACCGAAACGCCGAGCGTATCGGCGATGCGCCACAACCGGGACGCGGCGATCCGGTTGGTGCCGGATTCGTATTTTTGCACCTGCTGAAACGTCACGCCAATCCGTTCGGCGAGGTCTTTCTGGCTAAGGCCAAGGGCTTTTCGGAACGTTCGGATCCGTGCGCCGATGGCTTGGTCTATCGTCTGCATAAATGTCCTTTCTCACCCCAATCTTCAACTTATCGGCGATTTCAGCGAAAAACAATTATACAAAAGAGACAGCTTGGACGGCTAATCCGCCGCAGCGCACAAAAAAAGGCCGCGCACGCGGCGCGGCCCTTTGTAGTTCTGTCTGAAGCTTTCGCTTCGCTTACTTGTCGTCGTCGCCTTCGGAGGCTTCGGCATTGTCCTCGGGCAGAACTTCCTCGACAGTTTCGGCGAGATGCTCGTCGTCGGACGCTGCGGCGCCGATATCCTCGAAAAGCTCGGCGATCTCGTAATCGGCGGCTTCCTCTTCTTCGGCGGCCACGTCCTGAATGGTGCGGCCCGACGCCTGAAGCTCGGCCTCTTCGGGCGAGCGGGCGACGTTAAGCGTGATCAGCGCTTCGACCTCGGGGTGCAGGTGCACCTCGACCTCGTGCAGGCCGAGTGTCTTGATCGGCTGACGGATCAGGACCTGCTTGCGGTCGATCGAGAAGCCTTCTTCGGTGGCTACCATGGCGGCATCACGGGTCGAGACCGAACCATAAAGGTTGCCGCCATCGGAGGCCTGGCGAATCACCACGAATTTCTGACCATCGAGACGCGCGGCCAGAGCCTCGGCCTCTTTCTTGGTTTCGAGATTGCGAGCTTCGAGCTGCGCTTTGCGCGCCTCGAAGGATTCGATGTTCTCTTTCGATGCGGTCAGGGCCTTGCCCTGCAGCAGCAGGTAGTTGCGGGCGAAGCCAGGCTTCACCTCAACCACATCGCCCATCTGGCCAAGCTTGGCCACGCGTTCGAGAAGGATGACTTGCATGGGTCTTTCTCCTTATTTCACGGCGTAGGGCAGCAGGGCGAGAAAGCGGGCGCGCTTGATGGCGCGGGCCAGTTCACGCTGCTTTTTTGCCGAGACGGCGGTGATGCGCGACGGAACGATCTTGCCGCGCTCGGAAATGTAGCGCTGCAGCAGTTTCGTGTCCTTGTAGTCGATCGCAGGTGCGTCATCGCCCGAGAAGGGGCAGACCTTGCGGCGACGGAAAAATGGTTTTGCGGCCATGGTTTAGTGTCCTTTCTTCAGGCGTTGATCACGAACGGCGCTCGCGACGGTCGCCGCGTTCGTCGCGTTTCTGCATCTGGACCGAGGGTCCTTCCTGATGTTCGTCGACCTTGATGGTCAGCACGCGCATCACGTCGTCATGCAGTCGCATCAAGCGTTCCATTTCCTGCACTGCCTCGGAAGGCGCGTCGGTGCGAAGGAAGGCATAGTGGCCCTTGCGGTTCTTGTTGATCTTGTAGGCCATCGTCTTGACGCCCCAGTACTCGCTATCGACGAGCTTGCCGCCGTTGTCGGTGAGAATGGAGCTGAAATGTTCGATGAGCCCTTCGGCCTGTGTGTTGGACAGGTCCTGGCGCGAGATAAAGACATGCTCGTAGAGCGGCATGTTGAGTCCACTTCTTTCAAGGCGCATTTCAAAGGCGGGCCGGTTGATCCTTTCGCGGCCCGTCCACGAGAGACTGCGCGGTTCATAACGTCGTGCGAAAGGAAGCGCTCGTATAGGATGGAACGCCCTGTGCCGCAAGGGTGAAAGCCGTGCCGCGCAATCGTCCCGCCTCGGCCCGTGCCATGCCCCGCATTGGCCCCAATTCCGCCCCAGTCCGTTGCGAATCTGGAAACAATTAAAAGGCAGGAATGAGGGCATAGACATGGTAGCGTTTCCCGATCACCGCAAAACCGCACACGAGACCGCCGCCCCGCAGGGCGCACCGCGCTCGGCGCTGGCGCGCCTGGCCATGGGATGCGCCGGAACGGGGCTTTGCATGGCGGGCCTTGGTCTGTGGCTGGTGCCATCGTCCGATCCGGCTGCGCAGCTGGCGAAACTTTGTGCTTCGTTGCTACTGCTGGGGTGGGGTGCCTACGTGCTGCATGCGCGTAAGAATGCGCCAAAAGCGGATGTTCATATCGCGCCGGACCGGCACGGACCGCGCGTGCGGGAATACGACGCACGCGGTCGGTCGGTATTGCGCCACCGCTAGGGCGTCGTTGCGCGGCTGTTCACCGCTCAACAGGGTCTGTTCGCTTTCGCTGGCTTGCTCCTGAAGGGGGATGCGCCATCTATCGTGGTGCAAGTTCCAATCAACCAGTAGGAGTTGACAGATGAAACGTTTCGCCCTCGTCACAGCAATGACCTTCGCCGCGGCCGCCGCAATGGCCGAGCCCGAGAAATACGTGCTCGACGCGAGCCACAGCCAGGTGCTCTTTTCTTATGACCATCTTGGCTTTTCCACGACCTACAACATGTTCTCCGGGTTCTACGGAGAGATCATGTTCGATCAAGCGGACCCGGCCAATTCCTCGGTCAGCGTGTCGATGCCCGTCATGTCGCTGTTTACCGGGTGGGAAAAGCGGTTCGAGCATTTCATGGGCGATGATTTCTTCGGCGCCGAAGAGGGGGACATGATCACCTTCACCTCGACCGGCATCGAGGTGACCGGCGAGAGCACCGCCAAGATCACCGGTGACCTGACCATGAATGATGTCACCAAGTCCGTCGTCCTCGACGCCACGCTTAACAAGGCGGGCGAGCAACCGATGGCCGGCAAGACCTGGGCCGGGTTCGACGCGACGACGACGCTGATGCGCTCGGATTTCAACCTTGGGTACGCTGTGCCCGCCGTCAGCGATGAGGTCGAGGTCATGATCTCGATCGAGGCGTCCAAGGCGGACTGACCCGAGACCTGCCTAACGAAAAAGGGCCTGCCGGCATGGCAGGCCCTTTTTTGTGCCGAAACGTGACGCGGCTGCGCTTATTGCCGTGTCGCGGTAAGATCGAACGAGATACCGACGGAAGCCCCTACATTGTCTTCGCCTTCTGCGCCAATGCCGAAGTTGCGCCGGTCGACCGTCATGTTGCCCTCGGCCCGAGCTGTATCGCCGTCGATGGTTAGCGCGAACGGCAATTCGACAGGGGCGGAGTTGCCCTTGATTGTCAAAGTCCCGGCGGCGACATGGCCATTATCGCCCTGACGGATATCGGCGCTGAAACTGGCGCGCGGATGGTTGGCGGTGTCGAAATAGTCAGGACCCATCGCCTGATCCGTGACGGATCCAAGCGTCAGCGAGGAGATCGTGACCGTCACGTCGACCTGGCCGGTGCCGGTGGCCTCGTCGTAGACAATCTCGGCGGACCAGTCCGAGAACGCGCCGGCGGTGTCCGACCCCATCTGTCGGATCGTGATGCCAAGCGCGCCATCGGTCACGGTCCAGCCGTTTTCGACACTTGCCGCTGTGGCGCTTGCGGCGTCCTCTTCCTCGGCCAGCTGCGCCTCATCTTCCGCCGCGGTTTGCGTCGCGGGGTCTTCTACAATGACCGCCTGTACGGTGCTGGCGCCAAGAACCGACATCCAGATCACCACGGCGGCCAGAAAAGGCCAGATGTGGCGCGGCTGCGCGCTGGTCGGTTCCGCCGAAAGCCGGCCCGGCAACATTCGCCGCAGTGTGGCATCCTTGTCGATGACATGGTGCTTGAGCGCGCCCGCCACGTGCAAGAGAAGAGCCGCGATCAGAACGTTCTTGGACAGATGATGCAGCCCGGCGAAGGTTTCTGCGATGCTTTCGTCCTTCGGCACGAAAGGAAGGCCCTGTCCGAAGGGCCACCAGATGGGCGCGTAACCAGAGACGGCGGCGTGGTGGATCCAACCCGATAGCGGCACGATTACCAGCGAGCCGTAAAGCAGCCAGTGCACGGTTTCGGCCGCATGGGCCTCGAGCGGTTTGTCGCCGTTGAGAAGCGCTGGCTTGGGCTGCGAGAGCGCCCAGAGGATCCGGCCAAGCGCAAAGAAGAAGACAGCGAGCCCCATCGTTTTGTGCAGCGAAAAGAGCAACGCGGTGCGTGAGATGTAAGCATCGCTCGTTTCGATGGCCGGGTCGCGGATGGCATGCGCCATCTCATTGGCGACAAGACCCAGGGGCAGGTTGACAAGAATGAAGACCGCAATCAGCCAGTGAAACGTTTTGGTCACGGACCCGTATGCGGTGCGCGAATTTATCAGAGGCATGGAAGGCTCCTGTGCAAGCGTGCTCAGGGAGATAGGTAGCGGACGCGGCTCTGCCTGCAATTGCAAATGCTGCACAGTCAGGGTGCGGGGCTGCCGCGCCCAACCGTCTTGCCCGTTGCGCCGCGCGGCCTGTCGCGCTATCGGGGGCCAGACGTCAGGGAGGACATCACCCAAATGAGCAAGGCATTCGTATTCCCCGGGCAAGGCGCGCAGACCATCGGGATGGGCCGGGCGCTGGCTGAGGCTTATCCGGCTGCGCAAGCAGTTTTCGACGAGGTCGACGCAGCGCTGGGCGAAAGCTTGAGCGGGCTTATCTGGGAGGGCGAGCAGGACACGCTAACCTTGACGGAGAACGCGCAGCCGGCGCTGATGACCACGTCGCTTGCGGCCATGCGGGCGCTCGAGGCCGAGGGGATCGAGATCACTGCGGCGGCGATGGTGGCCGGCCACAGTCTTGGCGAATATTCAGCGCTGGCCACGGCCGGGGCGCTGAGCGTTGCGGATTGTGCGCGGCTTTTGCGAGTGCGGGGTCGGGCGATGCAGAGCGCGGTACCTGTGGGTGAGGGCGCCATGGCGGCGATCCTGGGTCTTGATCTGGAGGCCGTGCGCGCACTGGCCGACGAGGCGTCGAAGGACGGTATCTGCCAGGCGGCCAACGACAACGATCCCGCGCAGGTTGTCGTGTCGGGAGAGGCCACCGCGGTGGCGCGGGCCGTGGAACTGGCCAAGGAGAAGGGCGCCAAGCGGGCCATGCTGCTTCCCGTCAGTGCGCCCTTTCATTGTGTCATGATGCAGCCCGCCGCCGAGGCGATGCAGGAGGCCCTCGACGGGGTGGAGATCAAAACACCGGCCGTGCCGGTGGTGGCCAATGTGGTCGCCGAGGCGGTGAGCGATCCCGACACGATCCGTCGTCTTCTGGTCGACCAGGTGACGGGCGCGGTACGCTGGCGTGAGTCGGTGACCTATATGAGCGCGCAAGGCGTGACAGAGATCTGGGAGATCGGCGCCGGAAAGGCGTTGTCGGGCATGGTGCGGCGCATCGATCGCGATATCGCCACTCGGGCGGTAGGCACGCCGGACGACGTCAAGGCAGCGATGGAGGCTGTCGCGGCAAACTGAGCCGGGACCAAGAAAATTCGGAAAGTCTTGTCAAATTTCGTTTCAGGAAATTTGACGCGCAAAAGAGGAGAGAGCGGGATGTTTGATCTGACGGGAAAATGCGCGTTGGTGACCGGCGCATCTGGTGGCATCGGAGGAGCGATCGCCAAGGCGCTGCATGGTGCGGGCGCGATGGTGGGTCTTTCGGGCACCCGCGAAGAGCCTTTGAAGGCGCTGGCGGAAGACTTGGGCGAACGGGCGCATGTGCTGCCCTGCGATCTTGGCGATGCCGAGGCTGTCGACGCGCTGCCGAAGCGGGCCATTGAGGCGATGGGCGCGCTCGACATTCTTATCAACAACGCCGGCATCACCCGCGACCAGATTTTTATGCGGATGTCGGACGAGGAATGGCAGAGCGTGCTGGATGTAAATCTGACTGCGACCATGCGGCTGTGCCGTGGCGTTATGCGCCCGATGATGAAGGCACGCTGGGGGCGGATTGTGAATATCAGCTCGGTCGTAGGCGCCACGGGTAATGCCGGTCAGGCAAATTATGCCGCCTCGAAGGCCGGGATGGTGGGAATGACCAAATCCATAGCTTATGAGGTCGCACCCCGCGGGATCACGGCCAACGCGGTCGCGCCCGGGTTTATCGCCACCGCGATGACAGACAAGCTGAGCGATGAGCAGAAAGACAAGATATCGTCCCAGATTCCGGCGGCGCGTATGGGCACGCCCGAGGAAATCGCAGCCGCCGTCCTCTATCTAGCCAGTCCCGAGGCGGGGTATGTCACGGGCACCACTCTGCACGTGAACGGGGGCATGGCGATGCTGTGAGCCACCGCATGCGCATGCTCTTGCGCGGCTGGGGAAACCATTTGCCAATCTCGCGCCGTATGCTATAGGCGGCGCAGTTTGAACGGGGGGCAACCGCGCTTGCCGCCAAGAACGCCCGTGCTAACGGGCACGAGAGCCGCCCGTCGGGGCATCAAAGCCGCTTCCCGGCGCGGGCAGGGGCATAGAACTAGGGCCGAAGGCCTGAAGAAGATGAGGAATTAACATGAGCGATATCGCAGACCGCGTGAAAAAGATCGTTGTGGAACATCTTGGGGTGGAAGAGGACAAGGTGACCGAGAATGCCTCGTTCATCGACGATCTTGGCGCGGACAGCCTCGACACAGTCGAGCTGGTCATGGCCTTCGAGGAAGAGTTCGGCATCGAGATTCCCGATGACGCCGCCGAGACGATCCAGACCTTCGGCGATGCGGTGAAGTTCATCAGCGAAGCGTCGTAAGACGCGACATCGCCAGCGGCATTATGAGGCCCCCGTACACGGCGCGGGGGCCTTTTTCATTGCGACCGCTAAATGCCCATGTTCGGGATTGATTGATATGATGCCGATTTGAGCACAGTAGTGCCCGCGTACGGACAGTATGGTGTCGATGGTACCGGCGGTCCGGCGAATCGAAAGGGCGTTTGCGATGATCCTCTACCCCACACTCGAACTTTATAACGGAAAATGCGTTACGCTGACGCGCGGACGGCTGGATGACCCGGTCGTTTGGCACATCGATCCGTTCGAGACCGCCCGAGCTTACGCTGCCGCGGGCGCGGAATGGATGCATCTGACGGACATCAATGCGCTCAAGGGCGAGGGAGACAATGCCGATCTGATCGCGCACATCATCCGGGGCGTCGGCATTCCTGTGCAACTCGGCGGCGGGTTCCGGTCGCGCGAGAGCGTAACCCGCTGGATCGAAAAGGGCGCGGGCCGGATCGTTCTTAGCACGATGGCGGCCTATGATCCCGATGCGGTTCGGGCGCTGGCCAAGTGGCATCCCGACCAGATCATACTGGCGGTCGACGTCTTTCAGGGCTCTGTGATGACCGAAGGCTGGCAAAAGAAGAGCGCGTTTTCGCCCGACAGCTTCATCGCGGCATTCGACGCGGCGCCGCTGGCGGGAATCATCGTTACTGATGTCGATGCCGATATCGACGCAAGCGATGGCAGTCTGGGCCTGATTGCCGGACTGGCCTCTAAAACGCGCCATCCGGTTGTCGCGCGCGGGACCATCCGATCAGTGGATGACGTGGCCCGGCTCAAATACGTGTCCAACATCGCCGGGGCACTCGTCGGTAGGTCGCTTCTGTCTCGTGACGTGGACCTGTCCGAGGCCCTCGCCGTGGCCCGTGCCGCCAGAGAGCCGGTGGCAGATTTCCAGTAGGTTCCAGAGGCTTCACGGTCCGCACGCGGAGGCTTGCGCGCGCAGCGCCTTGGGGTTGCCCCAAGGGGCCAAGGCGCGGTATGAGCAGCGAACGAACCAATCGAGAGGGCAGTTCTATGCGGCGTGTCGTGGTCACCGGACTTGGTCTGGTTACTCCCTTGGCCTCGGGGGTGGAGGAGAGCTGGACGCGAATACTGAGCGGAGAGTCGGGTGCCGGAACAATCACCCGGTTCGATCCTGCCAATGTTGCCACGAAATACGCGTGCCAGGTGCCCGATGGCGATGGTAGTGACGGCACGTTCAACGCCGATGCTTACATGGAGCCCAAGGAACGCCGGAAAGTGGATGATTTCATCCTCTATGGCGTGGCCGCAGCCCAGCAGGCTGTGGAAGATGCCGGTTGGACCCCGACCGAAGACGCGGATCTGGAGCGCACCGGCGTGATGATCGGCTCAGGTATCGGCGGACTGCGGTCGATCGAGGAAACGACCCTGTTGATCCGTGATCGCGGCGTACGGCGTGTGTCGCCTTTCTTTATTCCCGGCGCGCTGATCAACCTGATCAGCGGGCAGGTGAGCATCCGCTATGGCTTCAAGGGTCCGAACCACGCTGTCGTGACGGCCTGTTCGACCGGGGCGCATGCCATCGGCGATGCTGCGCGCCTGATCATGTTCGGCGATGCCGATGTAATGGTCGCGGGCGGGGCCGAGGCCGCGATCTGCGAGATCGGGATTGCCGGCTTCAACGCTTGCAAGGCGTTGTCGACAAAACGGGCGGACGACCCCAAGGCGGCCAGCCGACCCTATGACGCGGACCGCGATGGCTTCGTAATGGGCGAGGGGGCCGGCGTTGTGGTGCTGGAGGAATACGAGCACGCCAAGGCCCGTGATGCCAAGATCTATGCCGAGATCCTGGGCTATGGCCTGTCGGGTGACGCCTATCACATCACCGCACCGGCAGAGGATGGCGATGGCGGATACCGGGCCATGAAGGCCGCGCTGCGCAATGCGGGTGTGACGTCCGAAGACGTTGATTACATCAACGCGCATGGCACGTCGACCATGGCCGACACGATCGAGCTTAAGGCTGTTGAGCGTTTGCTGGGTCAGGCTGCGGGCAAAGCGACGATGAGTTCCACCAAATCCTCGACCGGGCATTTGCTTGGGGCGGCTGGCGCTATCGAGGGCATTTTCGCCATTCTCGCTGTGCGCGACCAGGTCGCGCCGCCGACGATCAACCTCGATAATCCGGCTGTCGAAACACCGCTCAACCTGGCCGCCAACGCCAAGCACGAGCGCGAGATCAAGGTGGCCTTGTCCAACAGCTTTGGCTTTGGGGGCACCAATGCGTGCCTGTGTGTCGGGCAGGTGCGGTGATGTGGCGGCATATCGCCTCGAATTTCCTGACCTTTCTCGTGGTGATCGTGTTCCTGCTTGGGGGCGTGATCTTGTGGGGCCAGAACGAATACAGCGCCCGGGGGCCGCTTGACGAGGCCATTTGCCTGCAAGTGCCACGCGGTGCCACGATGCGTAGCATCTCGCGCCGTCTGGAAGACCAGGGCGCGGTGCGCAATGGCACGATCTTCCGGCTGGGTGCGGAATATGCCGACAAGACTGCGGATCTGAAGGCAGGCAGCTGGCTTATTCCCGAGGGCGCCAGTATGCGCGAGGTGACCGATGCGATCACGCGGGGCGGTGCAAGCACCTGCGGCACCGAAGTGGTGTACCGGATCGGCATCAATGACCTCGAGGTCGAGGTGCGGGAACTTGACCCGGCGACCAATCGCTTTGTCGATCGCGCTGAGTTCGATCCGACTGCCGAAGGCGTCGAGTTGCCCGCAATCTTCGAGGAGGTACGGCAAAAGGCCGACACGCGTTACAGGATCGCGCTGGCGGAGGGGGTGACGAGCTGGCAGGTGGTCAACGCATTGCGCTCCGTCGATGTGCTTGACGGCGAGGTGGCGGAGACGCCGCCGGAGGGAAGTCTGGCCCCTGACAGCTACGAGGTTGTGGCCGGTGCGAGTCGGGACGATCTTATCGCGCGGATGCGTGCCGCGCAGGATGCAATCCTTGCCGCCGCGTGGGAGGCGCGGGATGAAGATATTCCACTCGAAGATCCCTACGAGGCCCTGATCCTCGCGTCGATCATCGAGAAGGAAACCGGGGTCGCGTCAGAGCGCGGACAGGTGGCGAGCGTGTTCACCAACCGCTTGCGGCGTGGCATGCGCCTGCAGACAGACCCAACCGTGATCTACGGTATCACGCAGGGTGAAGGCGTATTGGGACGCGGCATTCGGCAGAGTGAGCTTCGTGCCGCAACGCCTTATAATACCTATGTTATTGAAGGTTTGCCGCCCACGCCCATCGCCAATCCGGGCAGGGCGAGCATTGAGGCGGCAGTGCAGCCGCTGGAAACAGACTACGTGTTCTTCGTCGCCAGGTCTCTGGACCCGCGCGATGGTCATCTCTTCGCCGAGACACTCGAAGAGCACAACGAGAATGTCGCGGCCTATCGCCGTCTGGAGGCCGAACAGGCCAATCAGTAACCAAGTGTGCGAGTGCTTTTACTGACCGGCAGTGAAATACACTTGTCCGTCGCCCGCGGTGCCACCGAAGGCAATTACGTCGAAAACAGCGGTCGGATCGTTACCCATCCCGGGCGATCCGGCTGGCATGCCGGGCACTGACAGGCCGGAAATATCGGGACGTTCCGACAGCAGCTTGCGGATGGCGTCAAACGGCACATGCCCCTCGACCGTATAGCCCGCAATACGAGCGGTATGGCAGGACCAGAGCGGTTGCGGCACCCCGCCCGCGCGTTTCATCCCGACATAATCGCGCGTGTCTTCGGTGGTCACGGAAAAGCCGGCGTCGCGGGCGAGGTCCGCCCACGCCTTGCAGCATCCGCAGGTCGGCGTCTTGACGACATGCAGCGCGTTGTCGGACGGCGCAAGTTCATCGGCATGCGCCACAGCTGAAACGCCCGCCGTAAAAAAGAATGAACCACCTGCGAGAAGCGCGTTGCGGCGGGAAACAGAGCGCTGTTGCGACATCGATATGTCCTTTCGTGCTTAGGTTAAACTTAGAAACAACCTGGTCACTGGCTTTACAGGATGCAAGGCGGCGGTTCGGCGCGGGGGACACGTCCTTGCGTGATGTCTTGGTTAACAAGTTCTTAACAATCCGGGCGAGAATAGCCCGGCAACACCCTGTAATACGTGATATTTCCATGGGTCTGCATTGATCCCTTGACGTCGGTCGCGCCGTGGCAACGAGCGCGGGCGACACACCATTCAGTTACGGGGTCTGCCACGTAACAAGAGAAGAAACATGAGGCTAGAGCACGCATGGTCCTGATTGTTCCGGATCCGGTTCCCACGGGCCTAACAACCTCCATCGACTCGCTTGAGCGGCAGCTTGCCGACATGCGCGCCGAGCTGGAGGGCATGTACGCCCGGATCAAGACCGGCGAATTCGGCGAACTGAAAAACGCGATGAAGGCCACGTCGGAAATCCGGCAATGGCTCAAGATCGCCATCGAAGCGGAGGCTCAACTTGCCACACGAAAGAAAACCGAAAAAGGCATCGTCCACGACTATGCGCTCGACCTTGATGCCGCCAGAACTGCGGTCGGATGCCGCTTGGCTCGTCTCAGAAGGGCACGAGGTTCAGTCTGAGTTTCTCGATGCCCTGGGTGACGGAGAGCTGATGGCGCTGCCGTATCTTTTCGAATTCTGGGCGATGGATCACCAGTTGCCGCCCGAGGGCGACTGGCGCGCCTGGGTGATCATGGGCGGGCGCGGTGCGGGCAAAACGCGGGCAGGCGCAGAATGGGTGCGAGCCCAGGTCGAGGGGCCAAAACCGCTTGATCCCGGTCAATGCGCGCGCATCGCGCTGGTGGGAGAGACGATCGACCAGGTGCGCGATGTGATGGTTTTCGGCGAAAGCGGCATTCTTGCCTGTTCTCCGCCCGACCGGCGGCCGGTGTGGCAGGCGACGCGGCGCCGGCTGATCTGGCCTAACGGGGCAACGGCGCAGGCGTTTTCGGCGCATGATCCCGAGGCGCTGCGCGGGCCGCAATTCGACGGGGCCTGGGTTGATGAGATGGCCAAATGGAAAAAGGCGCGCGAGACTTGGGATATGCTGCAATTTGGTCTGCGGCTGGGTGAGCATCCGCAGGTCTGCATCACGACCACGCCGCGCAATGTTGGTGTGCTAAAAGATGTGCTCGCACAAGATACAACGGTAGTGACGTCTGCGGCGACCGAGGCCAACGCGGCGTTCCTCGCGCAATCCTTTCTTGACGAGGTGCGGGCGCGGTATGCAGGCACCCGGCTGGGCCGCCCGGAACTGGATGGAATTCTGATCGACGAGGCTGATGGCGCGCTTTGGCGCACCGGCATGTTGGAGACCGGGCGGCTGGACAAGGCGCCGGCGCTGGACAGGATTGTGGTGGCGGTCGACCCGCCGGTCACCGGCAAGGCCAGTTCGGATTCCTGCGGGATCGTGGTGGCCGGGGCGGTCACGCAGGGTCCGGTGCAGGATTGGCGCGCCTATGTGCTGGCCGACAGAAGCGTGAGTGCGGCGTCACCCACCGCCTGGGCCAAGGCGGCCATCCGCGCAATGGAGGAATTCGGCGCGGAACGGCTGGTGGCCGAGGTCAACCAAGGCGGCGAGATGGTCGAAGAGGTGATCCGCCAGGTCGACCCCCTGGTGCCCGTGAAGTCAGTGCACGCGAGCCGCGGCAAGGTGGCCCGGGCCGAGCCGGTTGCCGCGCTTTACGAGCAGGACCGTTTGCATCACCTGCACGGTATGGCCGAGCTTGAAGATCAGATGTGCGCGATGACGGCGAAGGGTTTCGAGGGCAAGGGCAGTCCGGACCGCGTGGATGCGTTGGTCTGGGCATTGACCGAACTGATGATCGTTCCGGCGGCGCGCTGGCGCAGCCCGCAGGTGCGCTCGATCTGAGACATGGTCATGTCTGGCGGCGTATGCGGCGGGACGGCGAAGGCCGACCCGCCGCTTTTACGTTTCATGTTGAGCGAGATAGGCAAAGCGATAAGCGAGCGCCACGCCGCCCGCGCCCCCGACGATATTGCCCAGCGTTACCCAGACAAGATTGGTGAGGGCGGCACCAAGAGCGGGGTCGGCACCCGCCCCCCAAGCCTGAGGGAAAAAGTACATGTTGGCCACCGAGTGCTCGAACCCCAAAAGCACAAAAGCTGAAATCGGCCAGAGGATCGCGAGGATCTTGCCCGCCACGGTTCGGGCCGCGAAGGTGAGCCAGATCGCAAGGCAGACAAGCGCGTTGCACAGGATGCCGCGCATGAACGCCTCTGGCGGGGGTAGCGACGTTTTGGCCTCTGCGATGCGTGTCGCCGTTTCTCCCATCGGGCCGTCAAGCAGGCCACTCAGCGTCATGCCGAACGCCAGCGCCGCTGCCCCGATCAGGTTTCCGGCATAGACGATGGCCCAGGCGCGAAACAGCCGGGCGGGTGCGATCTTGCCATCGACGGCGGCCATGACCATGAGCGCGTTGCCGGTGAAAAGCTCGGCCCCGCCGACGATCACCAGAATAAGGCCGAGACAAAAGACCACGCCGCCCAGCAGCCGGGCCGGTCCGATAGCGGGATCGAGGCCAGTCATGGTCATTGTGTAGGCCGCCCCGCCCAACCCGATGAACGCCCCGGCCAGAATCGCGAGTGTGAGCATCGGCCCGAACTCTAGGCGGGCCTTGGCGACGCCCGCCTCTTCCACGAGCTGGGCGATCTTGGCGGGTTTGTAGGCGTCAAGGCTTTCTGTCATGAGGCCAGTTTAGCGCGGCTTTCGCGCCCGTGGAGCGGAAATACGACCTTTCGGGCAGAGATTTGCGAAAAGTTCCTTTGGGTTGCGCCGGGTCCGCGCCGCGCGCGGCGTGGTTAGGAATTCGTAAACCTTTGAGGGTCTGATGCCTCTTGTGAGCGGGCAGTGATGGCCCATGGCCAAGGCGAGAGACCAAGGAGAGCGCAACGATGATTCTGGATTTCTTCCGGCAAGGCGGCACGGCGCCCGAGGCCCCCGAGCAGAAGGCGAGCGCCGTGGGCCGGATCGCCGCGTGGCCGGGTGCGGGCCGCGTCGCGTGGACCCCGCGCGACAGCGTCAGCCTGACTCGCGCGGGCTTTGCGGGCAATCCGGTCGGCTTTCGCTGCGTCAAGATGATCGCCGAGGCCGCCGCCAGCCTGCCGCTGGTTTTGCAAGACGCAAAAGAACGCTACGCCGCGCACCCGGTGCTGGATCTGGTGCGCAGCCCGAACCCGGCCCAGGGGCGTGCCGAGCTTTTCGAGGCGATCTTCGGTCAGCTTCTTCTGACTGGAAACGCCTATGTGGAGGCCGTGGGCGGCGGTATCGGGGAAACCCCGCTGGAGCTGCACGTTTTGCGTTCGGACCGTATGAGCGTTGTGCCGGGTGCAGATGGCTGGCCTGCGGTTTATGAATACGCTGTGGGCGGACGCAAACACCGGTTTGCCATGGGCGAGGGGCCGGCCCCAGTCTGTCATATCAAGTCTTTTCATCCCCAGGACGATCATTACGGATTTTCGCCGATGCAGGCGGCGGCGCAGGCAGTGGATGTGCACAATTCCGCTAGCCGCTGGTCCAAAGCACTTCTGGACAACGCCGCGCGGCCATCCGGAGCGATTGTCTTCAAGGGCGCCGAAGGCCAGGGCACGCTGTCAACCGATCAGTACGATCGGTTGGTGATGGAAATGGAAAGCCACCATCAGGGCGCGCGCAACGCGGGCCGACCCATGCTGCTGGAAGGCGGGCTGGACTGGAAGCCGATGGGGTTCAGCCCGTCGGACATGGAATTCCAGAAAACCAAGGAGAGCGCCGCGCGCGAGATCGCGCTGGCCTTCGGTGTGCCGCCGATGCTGTTGGGAATCCCGGGCGATGCGACCTATTCGAATTACCAGGAGGCCAACCGCGCCTTCTATCGCCTGACGGTGCTTCCCTTGGCCGGGCGTGTGGCGGCGAGTGTGGCGGACTGGCTTGCGGGCTTTAGTGGTGCAGCGTTGGAGCTGCGGCCCGATCTGGACCAGGTGCCGGCGCTATCGGCGGAACGAGACGCGCAATGGGCGCGTGTTGCTGGGGCCGAGTTCCTGACGGCAGCCGAGAAGCGCACGCCTTTGGGCCTTCCCGCGCTGTCCGATGAGGGATGAGCCGAAAGATGGAGGACATGCACGATCTCGACGGGATCTATGCCTCTTTCGAAGGCACGCAGACGATGTTCCGGCACGTGGAAAAGCGCTTGACCTCGCTCGAGCTGTCGGTTGCAGCGATGGAGACAGAGCGCGCGGTCAGCGAAGAAAAGCAAAAGTTCATGGAGGCACGGTTCAACCAGATCGATGGGCGGCTGGAGAAGATCGACGGGCATATCTCGCGGCTGGTCTGGCTGATCATCGCGGCGATCTTGGGCGGGTTTATGAGTTTCGCCATGCAGGGCGGCATTTTGGGCGGATGAGCAGGAGATGAGAATGGATACGGATATGGAGCTTGAGCGGAAATTCTGCCGCTTCGACGAAGAGATCACCGTCAAGGACGGTGTGCTGATCGAGGGCTATGCAAGTCTTTTCGGGTCGGAGGATCGCGGTGGCGATATTGTCGAGCCTGGTGCGTATAGCGCGAGTCTGACGCGACTGGCCGCGGAAGACCGGCAGGTCAAGATGCTCTGGCAGCACGACCCGGCGCAGCCCATCGGTGTGTGGGACGAGGTCCGCGAGGATACGCGCGGCCTTTTCGTGAAAGGCCGGCTGCTCGAGAGCGTGGCCAGGGCGCGTGAGGCGGCGGCGCTGATCGCGGCGGGAGCTATCGACGGGCTCTCGATCGGGTATCGCACGCTGCAAGCGGTGAAGAATGACAAGGGCCGGCGGCTCTTGAAGGAACTGGAGCTGTGGGAGGTGTCGCTCGTGACCTTTCCGATGCTGCCCAGTGCGCGGGTCGGAGTCAAGGGCGAGAGCCCGCAAGGGGACGAGCTGCGCGAGTTGGCGGCGGCCTTCGAGGACGCCCGCCGGGAGATGGCGCGGCCCTAGCGCGGCGTCGGGACACCAAAACAGGATCAAGCGATGAGCAAGAGCGAGAGCCAGTCTCGGGCCGGGGAAGATCTGTCTCCGGTGGCCGAGGTGAAGACTGCCGTGGCGGGTTTCATGAGTGACATTCAACAGCGACTTCAACAACAGGACGAGAAAATGACGATGATCGAACGCAAGACCATGGGCCTGATGCGCCCGCAGCTGGCCACGAGCGCCGAGGCCGAGGCGCCGCATCAGAAGGCGTTCGACGCCTATCTGCGCTCGGGCGACGACGACGGCCTGCGCGGGCTGGAGCTGGAAGGCAAGGCTATGAGCGCCGCGGTGGCGGCCGATGGTGGCTACCTCGTGGACCCGGCAACCGCGCAGAGCGTGCAGGGCGTTCTGGCCTCGACCGCTTCGATCCGGGCTATCGCCAATGTGGTGCAGGTGGAGGCGACGTCCTTTGACGTGCTGATCGACCACACCGATATCGGCCATGGCTGGGCGACCGAGACAGGCAACACCGCCGAGACTGGCGCGCCGTCGATCGACCGCATCACCATCCCGCTTCACGAGCTGAGCACGCTGCCCAAGGCCAGCCAGCGCCTGCTGGATGACAGCGCCTTTGACATCGAGGGTTGGCTTGCGGGCCGCATCGCCGACAAGTTCGCGCGTGCCGAGGCCGCGGCCTTTGTCGCCGGAGACGGGATCGACAAGCCCAAGGGTTTCCTGACCCATCCTTCGGTCGACAATGACGTCTGGGCCTGGGGCAATCTGGGCTATGTGCCCACGGGCGTGGACGGCGATTTCGGCGGCGCCGAGACGATCATCGATCTGGTCTACGCGGTGGGTGCCCAGTATCGCGCCAACGGGACGTTCGTCATGAACTCCAAGACCGCGGGTGCCGTGCGCAAGCTCAAGGACAACGATGGCCGTTTCCTGTGGTCCGACGGCCTTGCCGCCGGCGAGCCCGCGCGCCTGCTGGGCTATCCCGTGCTGATCGCCGAGGACATGCCCGATATTGCCAGCGGCGCAACCGCGATTGCATTCGGTGATTTCGGCGCGGGTTACACCGTGGCCGAGCGTCCCGACCTGCGTGTGCTGCGCGACCCGTTCTCGGCCAAGCCGCACGTTCTTTACTACGCCACAAAGCGCGTAGGTGGCGACGTGAGCGATTTCGCGGCGATCAAACTGCTCAAGTTCGCAGTGGCCTAAGGCCTTTCGGTTCGGGCGAAATTCTTCCGCCCGGATGGCGCGCGTCGCCCAATGTCTGCACCCGGTTACATCCCTCCGAGCGGGTCGGGGCGGGCGGCGCGTGCCGGGACCTTCCGGAGGGGCCGGGGATTTCTGGAGTGAATCCATGATGTTAATCGAAGAAACCGCTGTGCCCTAGGCCGCGCTTCCGGTGAATGAATTCAAGGCGCATCTGCGGCTTGGCACCGGGTTCTCGGACGGGGACGTGCAAGACATGGTGCTCGAGTCGTTTCTGCGCGCCGCCATCGCGGCGATTGAGGCGCGCACGGGCAAGATCCTCGTGGAGCGGGCCTTTTCCTGGACCCTGACGCGATGGCGCGATCAGGGCGGTCAAAGTCTGCCGGTGGCGCCTGTGCGCGAGATCACGGCATTCAAGCTGCGTAACAGAGCAGATGAGGAAGAACTGATCGGTGCGGCCTACTATCGTCTGGACCAGGACACGCAGCGCCCGCTGATGCGGCCGACGGGTTCTTGTCTGCCGGTCATCCCGCCGGGTGGCGTGGCCGACATCTCTTTCGTGGCGGGATATGCGCCTGACTGGAACGGGTTGCCCGCCGATTTTGGACAGGCGGTCATCCTGCTGGCTGCGCATTACTACGAACATCGCCATGAGACCCGCGCCGGCGAAACGGCGATACCGCTGGGCGTCGCGGGGCTGGTCGAGCGCTACCGCACGGTGCGTCTATTTGCCGGAGGCCGGACATGACCGGCGGCGTGCATCTGAACCGGCGTCTCGTTCTTGAGGAAGAGGTAAGACAGGCCGACGGCGCGGGCGGCTATTTGGGAACCTGGGCAGCTCTTGGCACGCTCTGGGCCGATATCCGGGCCCGGTCGGGCCGCGACGCGTCCGGTGAAGACACCAGCGTGTCGCGCACCGGCTTTCGCGTCACTGTTCGCGCGGCACCGTTTGGTGCGCCATCGCGACCAAGCCCGGGCCAGCGGTTTAGGGATGGCATGAGGATTTTCCGGATCGAGGCCGTGGCCGAACGGGATGCACAAGGCCGGTACCTCACCTGCTTTTGCGAAGAGGAGGTGGCGCTATGAGTTATGGAGCAGCGGCTGCCCTTCAGGAGGCCATCTATCAACGGCTGGTGAACGATACGACGTTGGACGCGCTGGTCCAGGGCGCGATCTATGACGCGTTGCCGCGCGGTTCCGTGCCGGATCTTTACGTGACGCTAGGCCCCGAGGAAGCGCGCGTGCGTTCAGACAAGACCGGCGGCGGCGCGTGGCACCGCTTCACCGTGAGCGTGATCAGCTCCGCGGCGGGATTTCATACGGCCAAAGAGGTGGCGGCGGCGATCAGCGATGCGCTGACAGATGCGCCGCTCGCCCTGAGCCGGGGGCAGTGCCCGGCCTTGCATTTCTTTCGTGCCCGCGCCCGGCGGGATGGCACCGGCGATCTGCGCCGGATCGACCTGACGTTCCGGGCGCGGGTGGATGACACCCCAATTTCCTAACCTTCGGAGACAAATCCCATGGCAGTGCAGAACGGCAAGGACCTTTTGGTCAAGATCGACCTGACCGGCAGCGGCAATTTTCAGACGGTCGCGGGGCTGCGCGCGACGCGCGTAAGCTTCAACGCCGAAAGCGTGGATGTCACCAGCCTTGAATCGGCGGGCGGCTGGCGCGAACTTTTGGCAGGCGCGGGTGTGAAAAGCGCTGCTATCAGCGGTTCGGGCATCTTCCGCGACGCGGCGAGCGACGAGCGTGTGCGGCAGATCTTCTTCGATGGCGAGATGCCCGGTTTTCAGGTGGTGATTCCGGACTTTGGAATCATCGAGGGGCCTTTCCAGGTCAGTTCAATCGAATACGCCGGCAACCATGACGGTGAGGCCACCTACGAGTTATCGCTGACCTCTGCCGGCCAGTTGACCTTCACGGCGATCTAAGGCGATGGCGAACCCTTTTGCGGGTGAGGTCGCGCTCTGCATCGATGGAGAGCCGCGCGTGCTCAAGCTGACCCTTGGCGCGCTGGCCGAGCTGGAGGTGAGCCTGGGCGACGACACGTTGGTGGCTCTGGTCGAGCGGTTCGAGCGTGGTGCGTTTTCCAGCCGCGATGTTCTGGCGCTGATCGTGGCAGGTTTGCGCGGAGGCGGCTGGGCGGGAACGGCGGCGGATCTTCTGCATGCCGAGATCGAGGGCGGTCCCCTGGGGGCCGCACGGGCGGCAGCTGCGCTTCTGGCGCGGGCGTTCACACTGGCGGATGGGCCGTGAACGGGCCGCCTGCGGGCATCGACTGGCCCGCCCTGATGCGGGCGGGGATTCGGGGGCTTGGCCTGCGCCCACGAGAATTCTGGGTGCTGACGCCCGCCGAGCTTGAGCTGATGCTGGGCAAGCCGGCGGGGGTGGCGCCGCTCAAACGGTCCCGGCTTGACGCGCTTTTAGCAGATTACCCGGACGGCAATGGAGAGACGAGCGATGAGTGAGATGGAACAGCTGGACGACCTTGATCAGCAGGTGGCGGCGCTGGACGAAAACCTTGGCGCGGCAACGGATATGGCAGCGGCTTTCAATAGCGAACTCGCTCGAGTGCGGGCCAGTTTTCAGGGCACCGGACATGATTTGGCGGCACTCGACCGCGGCATCAGCCGGGGTCTCAACAAGGCGATACGAGGCGCGGTTATCGAAGGCGACGGCCTGTCGGATGCGGTGCGCAATCTGTCCACTGCGATGATCAATTCGGCGTTCAATTCCGCCGTGCGGCCGGTGACCGACCATGTCGGCGGGCTGCTAAGCCAAGGCATCGGCAACCTCATGGGCGGGCTTTTCGCTTTCGAAAAAGGTGGCAGTTTTGCCTCGGGTCGGGTCCAGCCCTTTGCCTCGGGCGGGATTGTCAACGGGCCGACTATGTTTCCGATGCGCGGCGGCACCGGCCTAATGGGAGAGGCCGGACCGGAGGCGATCATGCCGTTGGCGCGCGGCGCCGACGGCAAGCTTGGCGTAAGGGCGCAAGCGGGTGGCGATGTCCGGGTCGTGATGAATGTCAGCACGCCCGATGTCGAAGGGTTCCGCCGCAGCCAGGCGCAGATCGCGGCGCAGCTTGGCCGGGCGATCGGGCGCGGCAACCGCAATCGTTAAGGCAAGGAGAAAGAGATGCAGTTTCATGAGGTAAGATTTCCCGCCAGCCTGAGCTTCGGTTCGATTGGCGGTCCGGAGCGGCTCACGGATGTGGTCACGCTCGCCAACGGCTTTGAAGAACGCAACACGCCATGGAAACATTCGCGCCGCCGCTATGACGCGGGCGTCGCGCTGCGTGGTCTCGACGATATCGAGACCCTGATCGCGTTTTTTGAGGCGCGGCAGGGGCAGATGTACGGTTTTCGCTGGAAGGACTGGACCGACTACAAATCTTCCCGGGCACGCACCGAACCGCGGTTTGACGACCAGATCATCGGCACCGGGGACGATGTGACCGCCGAAGTGCAACTGATCAAGACATATCGCTCTGGAGAGAGTGTGTATGCCCGGCCCATCACCAAACCGGTCGCAGGCAGCGTGCGCGTAGGGCAGGACGGTGCCGAGTTGCAGGAAGGGATCCATTACGAGGTCGATACGACCACCGGCATCCTTCGGTTCAGTCACCCGGTCAGTGCCGGTGTCCGAGTGACCGCAGGCTTCGAGTTCGATGTTCCGGTTCGTTTCGACATCGACCGCATTCATACCAGTCTCGCCAGTTTTCAGGCAGGCGAGGTGCCCAATGTACCGGTGGTAGAGGTGCGCGTATGAAGGGCTTGCACGAGGGACTGGAAGCGCATCTTCGGACAGGGCTGACAACGACCTGCCGCTGCTGGGCGGTCTTGCGCGAAGACGGTGTGACACTTGGATTTACCGATCACGATTGCGATCTGTCCTTTGACGGGCACATCTTTCGTGCCGACACCGGGTTGAGCGCCAAGGCGTTGCAGCAAACGACCGGACTTGCAGTGGACAATACCGAGGCCTTGGGGGCGCTGAGAGACGGCGCGATCACCGAAAGCGATATCGAGGCCGGACGCTATTACGGCGCGGAGGTGCTAGCGTGGCTTGTGAACTGGCGGAATGTCGAGGAACGCCACCTTCAGTTCCAGGGAACGATCGGGGAAATCAAGCGCGCGGGCGGCGCCTTCGAGGCAGAACTGAGAGGGCTGACAGAAGCGCTTAACCTGCCATTGGGGCGTGTCTTTCAGAAGCCCTGCAGCGCGGTTCTTGGCGACGCGTCGTGCCGGTTCGACATGAGCCTGCCCGGCTATCGCAGCGAACGGCCCGCCGAGACGGTTGAGGCACGACGGATCTTCCGCTTTGCGGCGCTTGATGGATTTGAACCCGAATGGTTTCGCCACGGCGCGCTGCGGGTGCTGGAGGGCCCGGCGGTGGGATTGTCGGGCGTCATCAAGCGGGATCTGAGCGACGTCGCCGGCAGGTTGATCGAACTTTGGCATCCGCTGCGGGCCGAGATCCGTCCGGGCGACCTGCTGCGGCTGGAGGCAGGCTGTGACAAATGCAGCGAGACGTGCCGCTTGAAGTTCAACAACTTTTTGAACTTTCAGGGCTTTCCCGATATTCCGGGTGATGACTGGTCGATCACGGATCCTGCCCGCGCGGCCGTTCTGGATGGTGGGAGCCGGCGCGGATGAACGACAAACGGATCGCAGAGCGCGCCGTGGCAGAGGCGCGCGCCTGGATCGGCACGCCCTACCGGCACCAGGCCAGTTGTCGGGGGGCAGGGACAGATTGTCTTGGTCTGTTGCGTGGCGTGTGGCGCGCACTTTACGGCGCCGAACCCGAGGTGGTGCCGGCCTATAGTATGGACTGGTCCGAGCCCGCCCGGGACGAAGCGCTCTGGCGTGCGGCACGCCGGCATCTTTTGCCACGCCCCCTGAACAGCGATAGTTCGGGCGATGTCCTGCTGTTCCGGATGCGGGATGGCGGGGTGGCCAAGCATCTGGGCCTGTCAGGCGCGGTGGGCCCGTCCGCCACTTTCATTCACGCCTATTCAGGTCACGCGGTACTGGAAAGCCCGCTCAGCGCGCCCTGGCGGCGGCGCATCGTGGCCCGGTTTGCATTCCCTCAGGAGGTCTAGGTTATGGCAACGGTTGTTCTTTCGGCGGCGGGTGCGGCGCTTGGCGGCTCGGCGGGCGGGTCGCTCTTGGGGCTGTCGATGGCAGCGGTGGGCCGGTTTGCGGGCGCGGTGATCGGTCGGTCCATCGACCAACGCTTGCTGGGTCAGGGCTCGGACATGGTCGATAGCGGCAAGGTCAGCCGCTTGCGCCTGACCGGCACCGGCGAAGGAGACGTCATCGGCCAGGTCTACGGACGGATGCGGGTGCCCGGACAAGTGATCTGGGCCACGCGATTCCGCGAGACGGTCAAGGTCACGTCAGGTGGCGGCGGAAAGGGCGCCCCAAGCCGGCCCTCGCAGCGCAATTTCAGCTACTCCGTTAGTCTGGCCGTAGCGCTTTGCGAGGGCGAGATCAGTCGTGTGGGCCGGATCTGGGCCGACGGGATTGAGGTGGCGGGCGACGAGTTGACGCTGCGGGTTTATACCGGCAGCCGCGATCAGCTTCCCGATCCGAAAATCGAGGCGGTCGAGGGCGCTGGCACCGTGCCGGCCTATCGCGGGACGGCCTATGTCGTCATCGAGGACCTGGATCTCACACCTTACGGCAACCGCGTGCCACAATTTACCTTTGAGGTCAGCCGTCCGGCACCCCGGGATCTGCCCGGTGCGGCGGAGGATCCAGCTTACAGCGTAGAGGGTGTCGCGCTTTTGCCGGGCAGTGGAGAGTACGCTCTGGCCACGACCCCGGCCAATATTCAGTACGGGCCGGGATCCCAGGCGCCCGCAAATATAAATTCGCCGTCAGGAAAGAGTGATTTCCTGACGTCTCTGGATCAGATGACCGGAGAGCTGAAATCGGTGAAAACCAGTTCGCTCATCGTAAGCTGGTTCGGCGACGACCTGCGGGCGGGCATGTGCACGATCCGGCCCAAGGTCGAACAGCAGACCTACGAGGCAGGCAATATGCCCTGGCAGGTCTGCGGTTTGACCTGTGCCAACGCGGAGGTGGTGCCGCGCGACGCAGATGGAAGACAGGTCTATGGTGGCACCCCCACCGATCAGTCCGTGATCGAGGAGATCGTCGCTCTGAAGGAGGCGGGACAGGACGTCCTGTTCTATCCCTTCATCCTGATGACCCAGATGCCAGGCAACACCCTGACCGATCCGAATGGCGGCCAAGACGGACAGCCGGTTTTGCCGTGGCGCGGGCGGATCACCACGCCTCTCGCGCCGGGGCAGGACGGCAGCCCGGACGGAACTGCGGCCGCCGACGCCGAGGTAGCCGCCTTTTTCGGAACCGCCTCAGCAGGAGATTTCCGCATCGGACCGAAGCCCATCGAAGAGTGGGTCTTTGGCCAGTCGATCTACGCGGCAAGCGCCTTTCCCGAGGATTATGGCGTGCGGTTAGAGGACAAGACCGCGCTGACAACGGATGCCGTGGACTTGCTCCGTTACCAGGGGCTGCACCAGGACAGCCCGGTGTTTTACGACGGACCCGATGAGTGGGGGTATCGCCGGTTCATTTTGCATCAGGCCGCGCTTTGTGCCGTGGCAGGCGGTGTGGAAAGCTTCTGTATCGGATCTGAAATGCGCGGGCTAACACAGATTCGTGGCGCAAATAACAGCTTTCCGGCTGTTGCCGCGCTGATCGAACTGGCCGCGGAGGTGCGCAAGATCCTCGGACCGGACGTCAAGATAGGGTATGCGGCGGACTGGTCGGAATATTTCGGCTATCAGCCACAGGACGGATCCGGCGATCGCTTTTTTCATCTCGATCCGCTTTGGGCCGACGCAAATATCGATTTCATAGGCATCGACAACTACATGCCCTTGTCGGATTGGCGGGACGGGCGCGATCACCTTGACGCACAGAGCGGGGTCGAGGCGATCTACGAGCTTGGGTACCTGCAGGGCAATATCGAGGGTGGCGAAGGCTATGACTGGTATTACCATTCCGAAGAAGCCCGCGCCGCGCAGATCCGCACACCCATCACCGACACCGACCATGCGGAGCCGTGGGTCTGGCGGTACAAGGATATCCGCAACTGGTGGCTTAACGAACACCACGACCGTGTGAACGGCGTCCGGCTGGAGACACCGACACCTTGGATCCAGCAATCGAAGCCCGTGCGTTTCACCGAGTACGGCTGTGCCGCAATCGACAAGGGCACGAACCAGCCCAACAAGTTCCTCGATCCCAAATCTTCGGAATCGAATCTGCCATATCATTCTGACGGCCGGCGCGACGAGCTGATGCAAATACAGTACATCCGCGCCATGCTGGGGTATTGGGGCGACCCAGAGCGCAATCCTGTTTCGGAAATCTACGGCGGGCCGATGATCGACATGACCCGTGCCTGTCTCTGGGCGTGGGATCTGCGCCCGTATCCGCACTTTCCCAATAATCGCGGATTGTGGAGCGATGGCGCAAACTACGCGCGCGGCCATTGGCTCAACGGGCGGGCTTCGGCACGGACCTTGGCCGGTCTTGTCGAAGAGATCTGTGAAAGCGCCGGGTTGTCGGCGCGCGACACGTCGCGGCTTTTCGGTCTCGTGCGGGGATACAGCGTGGATCAGATCGGCGAAGCGCGCGCGGCTCTTCAACCGCTCATGCTGCGTTTCGGATTCGACGCGGTCGAGCGTGACGGCGCTTTGCGTTTTGTCATGCGGGACGGCGTGGCGGATCGCGCCGTGGACCTAGACCGGCTCGTCCGCGACAGCGAGATCGACGGCGTGTTGGAAGAGGTGCGCGGCAGCACGGTTGAATTGGCTGGTCGGGTGCGTTTGCGCTTCATCGAGGCCGATGCCGATCTCGAGGTGATCTCGGAGGAGGCGGTGTTGCCGGATGACCGCACGCACGCCGTGTCCAGTTCGGAAATGCCGCTCGTCATGACGCGGGCCGAGGGCCGGCAAACGGTGGAACGCTGGTTGTCCGAGGCGCGCGTGGCTACCGACACGGTCCGCCTGACGCTGCCGCCGTCAGAACTGAGCACCGGCGCAGGCGATGTGCTGGCCTTACCCGAGGAGGGCGGGCAGGGTTATTTCCGGATCGACCGGGTCGACAGTCAGGGCGGCGCGCAAAAGGTCGAGGCGGTACGGATCGAGCCGGAAACCTACCGCCCCGCTGATATGCCAGACGAGGTGGTATTCCTAAAGCCGTTCGCGGCCCCAATCCCTGTAACGCCCTTTTTCCTCGATTTGCCTCTCCTGACCGGAGAAGAGCTGCCTCACGCGCCCTATCTTGCCGTGACCGCGACCCCCTGGCCGGGGTCCGCGGCGCTTTATGCGTCAGACGACGACGCGAATTACAAGCTTAATCAGATCGTCGCGGCGCGTACGCCAGTTGGCGTGCTGGAAACCCCGCTCTGGACGGCTTGTCCGGGGGTGATCGACCGGGGTGAGGCGGTTCAGGTCCGGATGCTGAGCGGGCAGTTGGAAAGCGTCAGCGACCTTGCCTTCCTCAACGGCGCGAATCTGTGCGCCGTGGGTGACGGCACGCCCAACGGTTGGGAGCTGATCCAGTTTCGCGACGCGGAACTCGTGGACAGCGATACGTATCTGCTGCGGTACCGTTTGCGCGGGCAGGCTAGCACCGAGCGTGCCACGCCCTGGCCGGCAGGCAGCTTTCTGGTGCGCCTTGACGGCACGCCTCGGCAGATCGAGCTTAGCGAAGCCAAGCGCGGATTGGCGCGGCACTACAGGATCGGTCCGGCACAGCGTCCGTTCGACGACCCTGCCTATTCCCATGCGCTGCTCGCCTTCGAAGGGGTCGGACTGCGGCCGTTTTCGCCGGTGCACCTGCGCTTGTCAGGGCAGGCGGGCCAGGACGTGACGCTTAGCTGGATCCGCCGCACAAGGGTTGGCGGAGATCGGTGGGACACACCGGACGTCCCCTTGGGTGAGGAAAACGAGCGTTATCTTGTCCGCGTGATGTCGGGACCGCAGGTTCTGCGCGAAGCGATAGTCAGCACGCCGAGCTGGACATATACCGCAGCGCAGCAGATCGCCGACGGCGCAGCGGCGGGGGTCGAGCTTCACGTGGCACAGCTTTCGGCCAGCTTCGGCGCTGGCAGACCGGGCGTTTTGGCGTTTCCCCCCACCTAGCCGCGGGCGCAGTCCACGCATCTCACGGCTGCGGGATCGAACCGCAGCCGTCCTTCGGCGATTTCATCTGCGCAATCCTCGCAATATCCGAACTCTCCCTCGTCCATCCGGGCGAGAGCCGCGTGCAGCCGGCGGCGTTCGCTCTCGCGGCGCGCGCTTGTGGCGTGTGCCATGGCCTGGTTTTGCAATGCGTCCATCCGGCTCAGCCGCCCCACGGCCTGCTGATCAAGTTCGACCGTCGCCTTTCCGGCTGAACCGCGCATATCCTCATCATCCAGTGCGGCAAGCCGCGCGGCGATCTCTGAGCGGATTTCGTCGTTGCCCTGGCCATACATATTCGTGATTTTCCCCATAACGGCTTTGCATTTTACCGAAGGTCCTTATTTGGTATAGTCTGTTTTCGACGACAAGGAGCACAACCATGCCCGAGACGCACGCAAAACTGGCCGAACTGGACCCGGTCTGGGCACGGATCAAATCCGAGGCTGAGACGAGTATCGCCGAAGAACCGCTTTTGGGCGGTTTGGTGCATTCGTCGATCCTGCACCACAAGACCATCGAATCCGCGCTGGCCTATCGCATTTCGCTCAAGTTGGCCTCGACGGAAATGCCCGAGCAGATCCTCCGGGAAATCTGCGACATGGCCTATGCCGACGAGGCAGAGATCGGGCACGCCGCCCGCGCGGATATCGTGGCGGTCTATGACCGTGACCCGGCCTGCGACCGGTTCCTGCTGCCGATGCTGTTCTTCAAGGGCTTTCAGGCGATTCAGGCGTATCGCGTGGCCAATTGGCTGTGGCGGCAAAAACGGCGCGACATGGCGCGGTTCTTTCAGATGCGCTGTTCCGAAGTGTTCGGCGTCGATATCCATCCCGCCGCACGGATCGGCAAGGGCATCATGATCGATCATGCGCATTCGATCGTGATCGGGGAAACGGCGGTCGTGGGCGATAACGTCTCAATGCTGCATTCCGTGACCCTTGGCGGTACCGGCAAGGAAGAAGAGGATCGCCATCCGAAGATCGGCGACGGGGTGCTGATCGGCGCGGGTGCCAAGGTTTTGGGCAACATCAAGGTCGGCTATTGTTCGCGTATCGCCGCGGGGTCTGTCGTTCTGCAAGAGGTGCCGCCGTGCAAGACCGTGGCAGGCGTGCCGGCAAAGATCGTGGGCGAGGCTGGCTGTGCGCAGCCCTCCGTGGCCATGGACCAGCTATTGGGCGTGCGCTGACCGACGCGTCGCGCACTTTGTGCGCGTCGCCTCGATTTCAAACCGACTTGGGACACCTTTCATGCGATCTCTCGTTCGTATCTCGGCGCTGTTCTGTCTTGCGGCTGCCGGGCTCGGTGGTGGTGCGGCAGCGGGCGATTTTCTGTTTCGACCGCTCGGGGCAGACGAAACCGCACTTTCGCCCTATCGCTGGAAGAATCGTCCCTTGGTCCTTTTCGCACCGTCGCCGGACGACCCGACCTATAGAGCGGCTATGGCAAAGCTGGCGGCGTCCGAACCGGATCTGAGAGAGCGAGATATCGTCGTCTTGTCCGATACGGCGCCGGACGAAAAAGGCGCCTTGCGCCAGAGACTTGCGCCCCAAAGCTTTCTGATGCTGCTGGTCGGCAAGGACGGCGGCATCAAGCTCCGTTCGGACAGCGTGATCCCAGTCGATACGCTGCGGCGCACCATCGACGCGATGCCGATGCGTCAACGCGAAATGCGTCAGGACTGATCAAGCGCGCCGCCTCGCACGCGCTGTGACGGCGTCAGCAAAAGCGCCTTGTTGAAGCGCCAGCCGCGGTAATGGCGACTGACCGTGATCAGAGCCATCATAAAATAGAAGAACTGGATCAGGGCGGCGCCGAGGTTGAAATCGACGACCAGGGAAATCATCACACAAGACGACGCCGACAGAATGAACAGGAAATAGGTTGGCCCCCGGCTGTCGAGCCGTCCGGAGCAGAGTAAAAAGAACCCGATGACGTAAAGCGAAAATCCCAAGATGCCGACGACACGGCACAGCAATACGATGTCCACGGTAAAGGCGGGTGAAAATGCCATGATCTAAAATCCTTAGCGGCCCGAAAATAAATGAGCCATGGTGTAAAATAACGTAGCGTCATGCTGCGCCTTGTCGGTGCACGCGTCAAGTCTGGAAATCCTGGCTCATTGTTGCGGTGCGTTGGAACAGGCCCTTGGCCCAAGCGTTCATTTGTCGAAAGGCACAGGTGGACTTCATGGATTTTTTGCAAGGCTGGGCTGACGCAGCTCTGACATCGCTCGGCTTCTTCTGGGTTGCGTTCTGGGCCTTCGGGCTTGGCTATCTTATCAGCGCGGCGATCCAGCTTTTCGTCAGCCGGGACAGGATGCAACAGGCCATGGGCGACGAGAATCTCGGATCTGTCTCGCGCGCGGCCGTATTTGGCTTCCTGTCCTCGTCCTGTAGTTTTTCGGCGCTCGCGTCGGCGCGGGCGCTGTTTGCGAAAGGGGCGGGTTTCGTGCCATCGATGGCGTTTCTGCTTGCCTCGACCAACCTCGTGATCGAACTGGGCATCGTGATTTCGGTCTTTCTCAGTTGGCATTTCGTGGTGGCGGAGTATGTAGGCGGGCTCGTCCTAATCGGGGTGATGTGGGCACTCGTGGCGCTGTGGCGGCCGCAAAAACAGATCGAGGCCGTGCGCCATGCTTTGGAGGCCGGCGACGCGGATCAGCCCGAAGATCCCGCGGATCTTGCGCAGTCTCCCGCTCTCTGGCGCAAACTGGCCAAGTCTTATCTCATGGAATGGCAGATGGTCTGGAAGGACGTGACGGTTGGCTTCACGGTCGCCGGGATCATCGCGGCCTTCGTGCCGGCAGATTTTTTCACGTGGCTTTTTCCCGGAACGGGAGAAGAGGGAAGCCGCAGCTTCGCCGAAGTGCTGTCGCATGCCGTCATCGGCCCGGTCGCGGCGTTTTTCACCTTCATCGGCTCAATGGGCAATATTCCCCTCGCCGGGTTGCTTTTCGCGAATGGCGTCAGCGTGGCCGGCATCATGGCCTTCATTTTCTCCGATCTGGTGGTGTTCCCCGTGATCCGCGTGCACGCCCGGTTCTATGGCTGGAAAATGGCGGCCTATATCGCGGCGCTATTCCTTGCGGCGCTGGTTCTCACGGCCTTGGCCATCCACTACGGCTTTGCACTTCTGGGGCTTGATCCGCAAAGCGCATCTCGGGGTCTGGTCGAGCCCACGGAGCGGTTTCAGGTCGACTATACCTCCTGGATGAACCTGGCATTTCTCGGTCTGACAGCCGTCTTCGGGTGGCTGGCGTGGCAAGGCCGCGAAGGGCACGATCACGACCACGATCATGACCATGACCACGGCGGCGGCCTGGACCGCGTGCTTTATTGGCTGGCCTTGCTGGCATTTGGTTGGCTGGCCGGTGGTCTGGCGGTGTTCGCCCTGACCTGATCAATAGCCCCGCACCGCAAAGAAAAAGGCCGGGGTGTTTTGCCCCGGCCTTCGTGTGTCGCGGTGTCCCCGTCCGGTTCAGGCCAGCATCATCATTGGGTTCTCAAGATTCTGCACGATCTGCTCCAGCAACTGCGCCCCGAGCGCCCCGTCGATCACCCGGTGATCGACCGACAGCGTCACGCTCATGATGGTGGCCGAGGTCAGCTCTCCATCCTCGCCGACGATGGGCTTCTTCACGCCCGAACCGACGGCCAAAATCCCGCCATGGGGCGGGTTGATCACCGCGTCGAAATTGTCGATCCCGAACATGCCAAGGTTGGAAATGGCGAAACTGCCGCCCTGATATTCCTCCGGGCTCAGCTTGCGGTCGCGCGCGCGCGTCGCCAGATCCTTCATCTCTGCTGAGAGAGTCGAGAGCGACTTCATATGCGCGTCCTTGAGAACTGGCGTGAACAGCCCGCCCTCAATGGCCACGGCCACGGCCACGTCCGACGGCTTCAGTTTCAGCACCCGGTCGCCGGCCCAGACGGCATTGGCATCCGGTACGGCCTGCAGGGCCAGGGCACTTGCCTTGATGATGAAGTCGTTGACCGAGAGCTTTACGCCGCGCGCCTCAAGCTGCTTGTTGAGCTGGCTGCGGAACTTCAGAAGTGCGTCGAGCTTGATGTCGCGCCGCAAGTAGAAATGCGGGATGGTCTGCTTGGCCTCGGTGAGACGCGCGGCAATCGTCTTGCGCATCCCGTCGAGCTTGACCTCCTCGAACTCGCGGTTCTGGTACATCTTGAGCACCGCATCCGCCGACGGCCCGGCAGGGGCAGACGCCGCAGCGGGCGCGGCCTCGGACTTGGCCTCGCTCTTGGCGGCCTCGGCTTTCTTGCCGGGCTGGGCGGATTCCACATCGGCCTTCACGATCCGGCCATGCGGACCGGAGCCCTTGATCTGCGTGAGATCGAGGCCTTTCTGCTTGGCGATCCGCCGCGCCAGCGGCGAGGCAAAGATGCGCTCGCCATCCTCGGATTTGGGGGCAGCCGGGGCAGGGGTGTCGGGCGCGTCCTCGGGGCTCGCCTTGCTGGCACCGCCGCCGCCACCGCCGCCGCTTTCCGATTTGGCGGGCTTTTCCTCGCTCTTGTCGTCATCGCCGCCGTCATCCTTCGGCGCGGCGCTGACCTCGCCGATATCGTCGGCACTTTCGCCTTCTTCCAGCAGCACGGCGATGGGCGTATTTACCTTCACGCCTTCGGTGCCTTCCTCGACGAGGATCTTGCCGATGGTGCCTTCATCGACCGCTTCAAACTCCATCGTCGCCTTGTCGGTCTCGATCTCGGCCAGAAGATCGCCCGAGTTGACCTCGTCACCTTCCTTGACCAGCCATTTGGCCAGCGTGCCTTCCTCCATCGTGGGCGACAGGGCGGGCATCAGAATTTCTGTGGGCATCGCGTCGCGCTCCTTACCGGTAGGTCACTTGTTTGACGGCATCCAGAACCTCTGCGGTCGAGGTCAGCGCCAGCTTTTCGAGATTGGCCGCATAGGGCATGGGCACGTCCTTGCCGGTGCAGTTGATCACCGGCGCATCCAGCCAGTCGAAGGCCCGCTGCATCAGGATCGCACTCAGATGGTTGCCGATGGAACAGACGGGGAAGCCTTCTTCGACGGTCACGCAGCGGTTGGTCTTCTGCACGCTGGCGATCACCGTGTCATAGTCGAGCGGACGCAAAGACCGCAGGTCGATCACCTCCGCCTCGATCCCATCTTCGGCCAGCTTTTCGGCGGCTTCCATTGCGTAGGTCATGCCGATGCCGAAGCTCACGATGGTCACGTCTGTGCCCTCGCGCGCCACGCGCGCCTTGCCGATTGGAATCGTGAAATCATCCAGAACGGGCACTTCGAAGCTCTTGCCGTAAAGGATCTCGTTTTCCAGGAACACGACCGGGTTCGGGTCGCGGATCGCGGATTTGAGCAGACCCTTGGCGTCGGCTGCGGTGTAAGGCTGGATGACCTTCAGCCCCGGGACATGGCTGTACCAAGCCGCATAATCCTGGCTGTGCTGAGCCGCCACGCGCGCGGCCGCGCCATTCGGGCCACGGAACACGATGGGGCTGCCCATCTGGCCGCCCGACATGTAAAGCGTCTTGGCCGCAGAGTTGATGATCTGGTCGATCGCCTGCATCGCGAAGTTCCAGGTCATGAACTCCACGATCGGCTTCAGCCCGCCCCAGCTTGCGCCGACACCGATCCCGGCAAAGCCATGCTCGGTGATGGGTGTGTCGATCACGCGTCGGGCGCCGAACTCGTCCAGCAGGCCTTGCGTGATCTTGTAGGCGCCCTGGTACTCGGCCACCTCCTCGCCCATGATAAAGACGGTGTCGTCGTTGCGCATCTCTTCGGCCATCGCCGAATTGAGCGCCTCGCGCACGGTCATCTTCTTCATCTCGGTGCCTTCGGGCCAGTCCGGCTCGATATTTTGCGCCACCTTGGCCGGGGCAGAGGGGGCAGGGGCGCTGCCGTCTTCGGCGCTGCTGTCCTCTTTCTCTTCCCCGCCGTCGTCGTCCCCGCTTTCCGGCGGCTCGGCGCTGATCTCGCCGATATCGTCGGCGCTTTCGCCTTCCTCCAGCAGCACGGCGATGGGCGTGTTCACTTTCACGCCCTCGGTGCCTTCCTCGATCAGGATCTTGCCGATGGTGCCTTCGTCGACGGCTTCGAATTCCATGGTGGCCTTGTCGGTCTCGATCTCGGCCATGATGTCACCGGAATTGACCGTGTCACCTTCCTTGACCAGCCATTTGGCCAGCGTGCCTTCCTCCATCGTGGGCGACAGGGCGGGCATCAGAATTTCTGTGGGCATCTGTTATATCTCCTGCAATCTCTGTCGCTTACGCTTCGCGCACGATATCGGTCCAAAGCTCGTCGACCGCCGGTTCCGGGCTTTCCTTGGAGAATTCGGCCGCACCGTTCACGATGCCCTTGATCTCCTTGTCAATGGCTTTCAGATCGTCCTCGGTGGCGTGCTTGCCGCTGAGCAGCAGATCGCGCACGTGTTCGATACAGTCCTTTTCATCGCGCATCTTCTGCACTTCCTCGCGGGTGCGATACTTCGCAGGGTCCGACATGGAATGGCCGCGATAGCGATAGGTCATCAGTTCGAGGATGTAGGGCCCCTTGCCCGCCCGGCAGTGATCTACGGCTTTCTTGCCCGCGTCGCGTACGGCCAGCACGTCCATACCGTCCACCGCCTCGCCGGGAATACCGAACGCCTCACCGCGCGTGTGAATGTCGGGCGTCGAGGTGGAGCGCTTCATCGAGGTGCCCATGGCGTACTGGTTGTTCTCGATCACGAAAACCACCGGCAGTTTCCAGACCGCCGCCATGTTGAACGTCTCGTACACCTGGCCCTGGTTCGCGGCGCCATCGCCGAAATAAGTGAAGGTGACGCGATCGTTGCCCTTGTATTGATCCGCAAGCGCCAGACCGGCCCCAAGCGGCACATTCGCGCCGACGATACCATGCCCGCCGTAGAAATCCTTTTCCTTGCTGAACATGTGCATCGAGCCGCCCTTGCCTTTGGAATAGCCGCCCTCACGGCCGGTCAGCTCGGCCATGACGCCGTTGGGATCCATCCCGCAGGCCAGCATGTGGCCGTGGTCGCGATAGGTTGTGACGCGCTTGTCACCCTCCTCGGCCGCGGATTCAAGACCGACGACCACCGCTTCCTGTCCGATATAAAGGTGACAGAAGCCGCCAATAAGCCCCATGCCGTAAAGCTGACCCGCCTTCTCCTCGAATCGGCGGATCAACAGCATATCGCGGTAATATTGCTTCAGTTCGTCTGCGGAAACATTTGGTTTGGCTGACTTTTTCCGGGTGGCCATGGGCGGATGGCTCCTCTGCTGGGAATATAGTTTAGCGTTAAACTAGTCACTAAAGCATCCAGCCGGGATTTTCGAGAGCGAATTTGCTGCATAATCGCCCGCCCGCGCAAGGGCGCGATCAGCGGATGACGATCTCGTCGGACCGCAAAAGCCCCAACACGTCGCGGGCCTGTTGATCCAGCAGATCAAGATCGAGATAGGTGTCCGAGAGACGTTTGGTGAGGTTTTCCATCCGCGCGACCCGTACCTCGAGCGCATCAAGCTGGGCGCGCAGGGCTTTTTCGCCGGCCTCGATTTCGGCCCGGCGGAAGAGGCCGTAATCGCCCTGCACGGCGGCAAAGGTGAAGTAAGCGCTCAGCCCGAAGGCCACGACGAAATAGATCAGGACACCGAAGGCGGGTCTCTTGCGCGAAGTCATGGGTCTGCCGCTCTGCCTTTGCTGCCCGCCTCTTGATGGACGGTGCCAGCGAACCCTGCCATACCGAAAGAGGGTTGTGAATCCCCTTTTCCCCGGTTCGCCTTAAACGGTAGAAGCTTGCGCAAAGGAGAGTCTTTCATGTCACAGGTCCCCCCGCGCGCCGCCCTTCTGACGCACGAGGTCACGAACCAGCCCGACCCGCGGGGCGACGTGGATCTCTGGGCGAGCGACCCGGTGGTGCAGGACCATGCCACGGCGGCCGGCGCGGACGCAGAACACCTGGCGCGTTTCGGCGCGACCATGGGCACTGCGTTGATGGCCGACGCGGGCCGCGAGGCCAATCGCCATCCGCCCGAGCTGCGGCTTTTCGATCAGGCCGGTCGGCGGCTCGACGAACTGCGCTACCACCCGGCCTATTATACGCTGATGCGCGCCGGGATCGGCGCGGGCTATGCCGCGCTGCCGTGGGAGGGCGCGCGCGGCGGGCACGCCACACATGCCGCCATGGTCTATCTCATGAGCCAGGTCGAGCCTGGCGTCTGCTGTCCCATGACAATGACCTACGCGGCGGTTCCCGCGCTCAAAGCAAGTGAAACGCTGTTCGACGGCTGGGTGCCGAAACTGACAAGCCGGGCCTATGACAGCGCGGCGCGCCCGCTCGCGCGCAAGACCGGCGCGACCCTCGGCATGGCGATGACGGAAAAGCAGGGCGGCTCGGACGTGCGGGCGAACACGACCCGTGCCACGCGGGACGGCGACAGCTATCTGCTGCGCGGTCACAAATGGTTCTGCTCCGCACCGATGTCCGACGGTTTTCTCACGCTGGCCCAGGCGCCGGACGGGCTGAGCTGTTTTCTCGTGCCTCGCTGGCTTGAGGACGGGCGCAACGCGATCGAGATCCAGCGGCTCAAGGACAAGCTGGGCAACCGGGCCAACGGCTCGGCCGAGATCGAGTATCTCGATGCGCGCGCCTATCTTCTGGGCGAAGAGGGGCAGGGGGTGCAGACCATTCTCGAGATGGTGCACCACACACGGCTCGACACGGCGCTTGCGCCGGCGGGACTGATGCGTGCGGCGCTGGCGCGGGCGGCGCATTGGGCGCGGGGGCGCGCCGCGTTTGGATCCAAGCTGATCGATCAACCGCTGATGCGCTCGGTTCTGGCGGATCTTGTGCTGGATTGGGAAGGTACGCTGGCGCTCGGGATGCACGTGGCGTGCGCCTTTGACGCGAAGGGCGAGCCGGAACGGGAGTATGCCCGGCTGGCCGTGGCGCTGGCCAAATACATGGGCAACAAGCTCTGTCCGACGGTCGTGGTCGAAGCCATGGAGGTGCTGGGCGGCATGGGCTATGTCGAGGACAGCGATCTGCCGCTCTTTTATCGCGAGGCCCCGCTCAACGGCATTTGGGAAGGCTCCGGCAACGTGATTTGCCTCGATGTGCTGCGCACGTTGCGCCGCACGCCCAGAGCTGGCGAGCGGCTCAGCGAGGAACTAGGCGCGGTGGCCGGACAGGACCGGCGTTATGACGACGCGCTCAGCCGTCACATCCGACATTTTCCGAAACTGCCCGACGAGGCGCAGGCGCGGTGGTACGTGGAAAGCCTTGCGACACTTCTAACGGCCTCGGTGCTGATCCGCACCGCTCCCGTGGCAGTGGCCGAGGCCTTTGTCGCCTCGCGGCTGACTGGTGAAAGAGGGCGCTGTTCCGGAGCCATCGGCCCGGTGGAGACGGGCGCGATCCTCGCCCGGCTGGGCGCGGAGGGCTGACGGCGGCTGAGGGACCAGTCCCCCAGACCCCCTGAGGTATTTTTCGCCAGATGAAGAGGGCTACGCGGGTAGATAGATGGGAAAGCGCGCGCGCAGGCTTGCGTCGGTGCGCGGATCGAACCGCGCGGCGGCGCGCCGCGACAGGATCTCTTCCTTGCGCGCGCGGGCCCTGTCGATGAGGTCGGGCTTGCCTTTTTCCACCCATTCCTTGGGCGAGGTGCGGTCGCCCAGGCCGGGATAGACATGGTCGCTTTGCATCCGGCCGAGCGTCGCGGCGGTGCCCAGGTAGTGCCCGCTGCCGCCCAGGCAGACCTCGCGCATCTGGTCGAGCGCGAGCGTGTCGTCATCGACCTCGATCCCGCGCACGCAGCGCATCGCCTGCCCGATCAGGTCGTCGCCCAGAATGAGGCTTTCGTGACAGAACCCGAGCAGCGAGGCATGCATGCCGGCCGCCTCGTAGACCATGTTGAGCCCGGCCAGCCCCGCCATGACGTTCGAGCACATCTGCTCCCACCCGGCCTGCATGTCCGGCAGTTTGGCATCGGCGATCCCGCCCGCTGCGCCGCCCGGCACGCCGTAGAATTTGTGCATCTGCGCGCAGCCTGCCGACAGAAGCGCCTGTTCGCCCGATCCGCCGGTCATCGCGCCCGTGCGCAGGTCAAGGCCGAACGGCCAGGTGCCGAAGATCGCCGGATGTCCGGGGCGCACGGCATTGACGTAGACAAGCCCGGCGAGACACTCCGCGCAGGCCTGCACGATCGCGCCCGCCACGGTGGAGGGCGCAGTGGCCCCCGCCATGCCCGCCGACAACAAGAGCACCGGCATGCCGCCTTCGATGCAGGCCTCCATGACCTTGCACGCCTCGGGCGCAAAGCGCAGCGGCGGCACCACGAAGCAGTTGGAATTGCTCACGAACGGCCGCGCCCGCCAAGCCTCTTCGCTGCCCGCGATCATGTGCAGCATCTCCAGCGCGTCGGCCACGAAATCGGCATCGGTAAAAGACGTGCCCACATGTTTCGTGGTGCCCGCACAGCAGGCGTAGACCGTGTTGAGATCCATCTCGCGCGCATCCGCAATATCGCGGGCCACCATGGGACGCTGCAGGAAATGGATATTCTCGAGCCTGTCGCAGATCCGCGCGGCGTCATGCAGATCCTGCAAGGTGCTGTCGCGATAGGTCTGGCCATCGGGGTCGACCATGTTCACCGCCGCGCCGGCCGTGCCATAGTGCACGCGTGCGCCCGAGAGTTCGAGGTCGTTGAGGCCATCGCGGCTATGCAGCGTGATGCTACGATTGGCGTGTGCCAGCGTGTCCTCGACCAGGGCGCGGGGAAAACGCACGCGCCCGTCGGTGCCGTGGATCGCCCCGGCCCGCGTCAGGACGTCGATGCCGCTCGGCGGCGCGTCGGCCAGCCCGATCTCTTCCAGCGCGGTCAGCGCAGCCTCGTGAATGCGGGCCATGTCCGTCTCGGACAGTGGCCGATACTGTCCGCCCTCCATGCCGGGGCGTATGGGGCGCAGCGCGGCATCGAGAGGAGCCGCGCGGCTGGCGCGGCGGGCGGAGCGGCCACCAGAGCGGCGGGTCAGGAGATCGGGCATGTCGGAAAGTCCAGAAAGGCGGTCGGGAAGGGCTCAGGAAAGGAAGCCCGGCCCAGGCCGTCCGCGCGCCGCGCGTCCTCTTCCGGCGCCGATGGTGCGCATGATCCGAACGATTTTAGAGCGTGCCGCCACGGCAAACCTCATCCTTGATGAGGGTAGCCTAACCCCGCGACCTGCGGCAATCTGTCCTGAAAACGACCTATGTCGCAAACAGACCCTGCGGGGTCGTACGGTGCGGCGGGCCGGTCTGCGTCACCGGCCCGCCGTGACTTGCGATGTGCCTCAGACGGCCGACAGGAAAAGTACCGGCAGGCCCAGCATGCCGCCGATGATGATGGCCAGTGAAAGACCAAGACCTTTGAACATGGTTCCGTCTCCTCGTGTTTGGACTGACAAGAAGATAGGGCGCGGACGCACCGCGCGGACGTGACAGCCGGTCGCAGGGATCAGCCCGCCTTGCGTGCCGCGGCCCGGGTTTCGGCAAAGTCCAGAAGCTCGGCCACCGCCGCCTCGAGCCGGTCATCCGCCACCGTCAGGCCAAGCCGCACATGACCGGCGGCGGCGTGTCCGAAGCTTTCCCCGGGCATCACCGCGACCTGCCGCTCGGCCAGCAATGCCAGTGCGAACGCCTCTCCGGAAAGACCGGTGGCGCGGATATCGAGCATCACGAACATACCCCCGTCCGCCGGTATCGCGCGCACCGCGTCCGACTGCGCGACCTGCGCAAGCACTCGGTCGCGGCGGCGGCGGAACGGGGCCGCGATACCGGCCTCGAACGCCGCCCCGAGACCGAGGGCGAAGACCGCCGCTTCCTGCACGAAGCCGGCGACGCCATAGGTGGTGTGGGTCGACAGGTTGGCCATTTGGGCGATCGCCTTCTCCGGGCCCACGACCCAGCCGATGCGGCTGCCGGTCATGGCGTGGCTCTTGGACAGGCTTCCGATCACCAGCGTGCGCTCGGCCATATCCGGCAACGCGCGGGGGCTGAGATGTGCGCCGTCCCAGACCTGTGTGTCGTAAACCTCGTCAGAGATCAGCCATAGATCATGATCCCGCACGACGCCTGCGATGCCGTTCAGGGTCTCCGCCCGATAGACCACGCCGGTCGGGTTGTTGGGCGAATTGATCAGAAGGGCGCGCGCGCCGGTGGCCTTTGCGGCGATATCGGCCGGGTCGGGCTGAAAGTCGCGGTCGGGCGGGGCGGCGACGGGCACCGGCACCGCGCCCACGCCGCGGATCGTCCCGGGATAGGTGGCGTAATAGGGATCGATGAAGAGCGCCCGGTCGCCCTCGTCGCAGGCGGCGTGATGAGCGGCGAAAAGCCCGGCCTGACCGCCCGGCACCACCAGCACATTGTCGGGTGTCGTGGCCACGCCGGTGCGCGCGGCGACCCGCCGCGCCACGGTCTCGCGCAGATTTCGGTTGCCGTTGAACATCGCATAGCCGACATGGCCGGCCGTTGCGGCGGCATGCATCGCATCGAGGATGCTCTGATCCGTGCCGACATCATGTTCGCCGATGGTGAGCATGGCGATATCCGCACCCTCGGCCTGCATCGCCTTGGCTTTGTAATGGATGTCCCAGCCGTCCGAGCCGCCGCCCGTCAGCCCCGTGATCCGCCGTGAGAGTCGCATAAGACCGATCCCTTGCTTGCCCGGATATGGGCCGGGTGTCGCGCGGGCGGGTCCGGGAAGTCAAGCCGCTTGACCGGGGCGCACGCGGCGCGTAGACCGGGGCCATGACCAAGACCTGCATCATTTTCATCTGCATTATCCGCTGAGACATCTCTGGCGGGCCGGTCTTCTATTTCCTCTGACAATCGAAGTTGCTAAGCCCGCCGCGGGATCCCGCGCGCGAGGACGGTATGACGACGATCAAACTGCACAACACCAAGACCCGTAAGAAAGAGGTGTTCACGCCTCTCGATCCCGAAAACGTGCGCATGTATGTCTGCGGGCCCACGGTCTATGACCGCGCGCATCTGGGCAACGCGCGGCCCGTCGTGGTGTTCGATGTGCTCTACCGGCTCTTGCGGCATGTCTACGGGCCGGATCACGTGACCTATGTGCGCAACTTCACCGACGTGGACGACAAGATCAACGCGCGCGCCGCCGAGACGGGGCGTGCCATTTCCGACATCACCGCCGAGACGACGCAGTGGTTCCTCGATGACATGGGGGCCTTGGGCGCGCTGGAGCCCGACCACATGCCGCGCGCCACGCAGTACATCCCGCAGATGGTCGAGATGATCGAGGCATTGATTGCAAAGGGCCACGCCTACGAGGCCGAGGGGCATGTGCTGTTTGCCGTCGACAGTTGGCGCGAAAAATATGGCAAGCTCTCGGGCCGTTCGATCGACGACATGATCGCGGGCGCAAGGGTCGAGGTCGCGCCCTACAAGAAAAACCCGATGGATTTCGTCCTGTGGAAGCCGTCGACGGATGATCTGCCCGGCTGGGACAGCCCGTGGGGCCGGGGCCGGCCCGGCTGGCATATCGAGTGCTCGGCCATGTCCTACGAACTTCTGGGCGAGAGCTTCGACATCCACGGCGGCGGCAACGACCTGATGTTTCCCCATCATGAGAACGAAATCGCGCAAAGCTGCTGCGCCCACCCCGAGGGCAGCTTTGCAAAAATGTGGCTCCACAACGAAATGCTGCAGGTCGAAGGCAAGAAGATGTCCAAGTCCCTGGGTAACTTTTTCACCGTGCGAGACCTGTTGGATCAGGGCATCCCGGGCGAGGTGATCCGCTTCGTTTTCCTCAGCACGCATTACCGTAAGCCGATGGATTGGACGGCAGAGAAGGCGCGGGAGGCGAAGGACACGCTTTGGAAGTGGCGACAATTGACTGATGGTTCGGAACGTCACCGAAGACCTCATTTAGAAGTCTTGGAAGCGCTTGCAGATGATTTGAATACGCCTTTGGCGCTTTCGGTTCTCCACAAAAAATTCAAGGAAGCGAACACCAACGAAGACGCAAGTCGATTTCTGGCAACCTTAGAAGTTTTGGGCCTTGGTCGCAATTGGCGCGATGGTTTTCAGAACGCTGTGGAGGATGCAATTGAAACCGTCAATCACTTGAAACTTCTTGAGAAAAGAATGGAGGCGATGCGCCGTGAAGCCATGCAAAGCAAAGATTTTTCAGAAGTCGATCAAATGAAGGCTGCTTTGAGCGAAGCGGGCGTCGAGGTACGTATGTCTAAGTCGGACGTAAAGCTAATCCAAGGCGCAAACTTCGACCCAGCCAAACTGGAGTCCCTCAAATGATGGAAGGACACCACGCCGCGCAGCGCCCGACCGCCGGGGGGGCGCACCCCGTCCTGAGCGGCGCACTTTATGCCCGTCAAACCCCTCCGACCGCAGAGCCCACCACATCCGTGGCCAAAGCGCCCGCCCGAGGGGGCGGTCGGGCGCTGCGCGGCGGCGGGCAGGCCCGCCTTTATTCCGCGCAAGAGAGGGGCGCACGCCATGTCTAAAACCCGCCTCTGCCTTTACGACACGACCCTGCGCGACGGGCAACAGACGCAAGGGGTCCAGTTCTCCACGCCGGAAAAGCAGACCATCGCCGCAACCCTCGATGCGCTCGGGATCGACTATATCGAAGGCGGCTGGCCCGGGGCGAACCCCACCGACAGCGCCTTTTTCGACGCGGCTCCGGAAACCCGCGCCCGCCTTACGGCTTTCGGCATGACCAAGCGCGCCGGGCGCTCGGCGGAAAACGACGACGTGCTGGCCGCCGTCCTGAACGCCGGCACCTCATCCGTCTGCCTGGTCGGCAAGACCCACGAATTTCACGTGGAAACCGCGCTCGGGATCACGCTGGGCGAAAACGCCGAGAATATCGTGCGCTCCATCGCCTATATCCGGGATCAGGGACGCGAGGCGCTCTTTGACGCCGAGCATTTCTTCGACGGGTTCAAGGCCAATCCGGACTATGCGCTCACCTGTCTGCGCGGCGCCTATGAGGCCGGCGCGCGCTGGATCGTCCTGTGCGACACCAATGGCGGGACCCTGCCGCAAGAGATCTACGAGATCACCCGCGCTGTGATCGCCGCGGGCATCCCCGGCGACCGGCTGGGCATCCACACCCATAACGACACCGAGAACGCCGTCGCCGGCAGCCTTGCGGCCGTGGATGCCGGCGCGCGCCAGATTCAGGGCACGCTCAACGGTCTGGGCGAACGCTGCGGCAACGCCAATCTCACGGCGCTCATCCCCACGCTCTTGCTTAAGGAACCTTACGCCTCGCTCTACGAGACCGGGGTGACCCGCGAGGCGCTGACGCAGTTGACGCGGGCGTCGCGGCTGCTGGACGAGATCCTGAACCGCGTGCCGCTGAAACAGGCCGCCTATGTCGGCGCGTCGGCCTTTGCGCACAAGGCCGGCTTGCACGCCAGCGCCATCCTGAAGGATCCCACCACCTACGAGCATATCCCCCCCGAGGCGGTCGGCAACGCGCGCATTATCCCGATGTCCAACCAGGCCGGGCAGTCGAACCTGCGCCGCCGGCTGATCGAGGCGGGGATCGAGGTGGAGGCCGGCGATCCCGCCTTGCCGCGCATCCTCGAAGAGATCAAGGCGCGCGAGGATCGCGGCTATACCTACGACAGCGCCCAGGCCTCGTTCGAACTCTTGGCGCGTGATCTTCTGGGCCGGATGCCCGAGTTCTTCGAGGTCAAGCGCTACAAGGTCACGGTCGAGCGGCGCAAGAACAAGTACAACAGGATGGTGTCGCTCTCCGAGGCCGTCGTGGTGGTCAAGGTCGATGGCGAAAAGAAGCTCTCGGTCAGCGAGTCGCTCGATGAGCAGGGCACCGACCGTGGCCCGGTCAACGCACTGGCGCAGGCCTTGGCTAAGGATCTCGGCCGCTACCAGGCGGCGATCGAGGACATGCATCTGGTGGACTTCAAGGTGCGCATCACGCAAGGCGGCACCGAGGCCGTCACCCGCGTCATCATCGACAGCCAGGACGGGCAGGGGCGGCGCTGGTCCACCGTGGGCGTTTCGGCCAACATAGTCGACGCCTCCTTCGAGGCGCTCATCGACGCGATCAACTGGAAGCTTCTGCGCGACGCGGGTGAGGCGTGACCGAGGACGAGGCGTTTCTGGCCCTTTATCGGGACATGACCCGGCAGGGCCCCGGCACGCCCGAGGATGTGCAATGGGCGCTCAGCCAGATCGCCTTGCCCGAAGCCCCGCGCGTGGTGGATGCGGGCTGTGGCCCCGGCGCGGATCTGGTCACACTGGCCAAGGCCCTGCCGCATGGCCGCATCGAAGGGGTCGAGCAGCTCGAACATCTCGCCCAAGAGGCGCACGAGGCCACGCGTGGCTTTACCAATGTGCAGGTTTTCCAGGGCGACATGGCAGAGATCGAGGGGCCCTGCGACCTGATCTGGTGCGCGGGCGCGCTCTATTTCCTCGGTGTTGCCGAGGGGTTGCGGACATGGCGAACAGCACTTGCGCCGGGCGGCGCTGTGGCCTTTTCGGAGCCGGTGCTGGAGCCCGGCGCACCGGATGCGGCCCGGGACTTCTGGACGGAGTATCCTGCCCTCACCGATTTTTCGGGGCTCGAGGCGCGGGTCCATGACGCGGGTTTCGAAATTTTCGGCGCGCGCGAGATCAAGGGGCTGGCTTGGGCGGGCTATTACGCCGAACTGTCGGCGCGCATCGCGGCTTTGCGCGACGGCGCCGGTACCGCACTGTCAGCCGTGCTCGACGCGGCGGAGCGCGAGATATCTCTCTGGCGGCAGGCCCCCGGTCACGTGGAATACAGGCTGATTCTGGCCCGGCCCCGCCTGGTGACGGTCTGATGGCGATGGACGAGGATGTTCTTGCCTGCGCGCGCATCGTCGAGCGCGGCGATCCGGCCCGCTTCGCGGCCGTGATGGCGGCGCCCGTCCCGGTGCGAAGCAGATTATTTCCGATCTACGCCTTCAATGTCGAAGTCGCCCGCGCGCCCTGGGTCACGCAGGAACCGATGATCGCCGAGATGCGGCTGCAATGGTGGCGCGACGTGCTCGAAGAAATCCGCGCGGGCGGGCCGGTGCGCCGGCACGAGGTCGCGGTTCCGCTGGCGCATGTGCTGAGCCCGGCAGGCGCGGGCCGGCTCGACGCTCTGATCGACGCGCGCCGCTGGGACATCGCGCGCGAACCGTTCGAGGACCACGAGGATCTCTGCGGCTATCTCCGCGCCACCTCGGGCGGCCTTTTGCTGACCGCCGCCGCGGCGTTGGGAGGAGCGCCGGAAGAACCGGTCCTGCAGGCGGGTTTTGCCCAAGGCGTGGCCAATTGGTTCCTGGCGGTGCCGGAGCTTGAGCGCGCGGGCCGCAAGCCGTTGGTCGATGGCCGCCCCGAGGGCGTGCGGGCGCTTGCAATGGAAGGACAGGCGGCGCTGCGCGCCGCGAGGCGGACGACGCTGCCCAAGCCTGCGCACCCGGCCATGCTGGCGCTTTGGCAAACGGACGCCATTCTGGCGCAGGCCGCCGCCGACCCTACGCGCGTGGCCGACGGCACTCTTCTTCCGCCGCCCTTTCGCTCGCGGCTGTCGCTTAGCCTTCGCGCGCTGACAGGTCGCTGGTAAACGGCGCGCACATGTTTCGTGACGGTGGCGCTGCCTCGTGACCCAACCCGCAGTATTTTCGCCAAGACAACGAGGGTGGTCAGGCGTCTTTCGGGCGCAGCGCCAGCCAGATCAGCGCGCCGCCCGCCAGCGTCAGGAAGGGCGTCATGGCCAGGTTCACCGCCGCCCAGCCGGCCTCTGGCGTGCCACCCGAGCAGTTCATCAGCCCGCCCGAGGACAGCGACGCCATCGTCACGCCGCCGAACACGATCAGGTCATTCAGTCCCTGCATGCGCCCACGCTCGTGCGGCGCATGCGCACCGGCGAGCATCGTGGTCGCGCCGATGAAGCCGAAATTCCATCCCAGCCCCAGAAGGATGAGCGCGACGAAGAAATGCTCCAGCTCGACTCCGCTCAGCGCGACCGCGCCGGCGGCGGCAAGGATCGCGATGCCCGTGCCGACGATTTTCTCCACCCCGAAGCGGGCGATCAGGTGGCCGGTGAAAAAGGACGGCGCATACATCGCCAGCACGTGGCCGGTGACGATATCCGCGGCATTGGCCGCCTCGAACCCGCAGCCGACCACCGCCAGAGGCGTCGAAGTCATCACCAGGTTCATCAGTGCATAAGACACCGTCGCGCAGATCACCGCGACGGCGATGCGCGGCGTTTTCAGAAGCTCCAGCCGCGACCGGCCGCGCGGCGCGTCCTCTGCGGGAACGGGCGGTTTGGGAATGTCGAGAAAGACAAAAAGCAACGCGCCGAGCCCGTTGATCGCCATCACCGCGAGATAGGTGCCGAGAAACGGGATCACCAGCGCCTCGCTTGTCACCTTGACCAGCTGAGGCCCGATGATGGCGCTGGCCAGCCCGCCCGCCAGAACATAGGAAATCGCCTTGGGACGAAACGCGTCGCTGGCCGTGTCGGCGGCGGCGAACCGGAAAAAGCCCTGAGAAGACATATAGATGCCGGTTATGAAGCTTCCCAGCAGGAAGATTGGAAAGGAGGCCAGGTAAAGCCCGTAGCCGCTGATCCCCGCGCCCGTGGCGCCCGCCGCTGTCCCGAGGATGAACCCCGCGCGGCGGCCAAAGCGCTGCATGAAGGACGACATCGGGCTGGCGGAAATCATCGATCCCAGAACGATCAGCGAGATGGGCATCGTGGCAAAACAGACGTTACTGGCCAGACCCGTCCCCGCAAGCCCGCCCACCACGAAGATCATCGCCAGCTGCGCACCCAAAAGGGCCTGCGCCAGCACAAGCACCGTCACGTTGCGGCGGGCGCGGGCATCGTCGATCAGAAGGTGTGCGGCGTCGGTCATGGCGCCGTGCTAGAAGGAATTCGAACCTGCGGCAAGCGGTCAATCGCGCCGGTCGATCAGGTGCGCAAAGGAGCCCTGAACGCGCCCTGCGCGCAGGCCCATCGCGGGCAGGTCGGTCCCTTCGGCATCCCGCGCCGAGAAAAGCGGCGTGCCCTCTGCGCGCAGTGTGGTGGCATAGTGGAATTCATGCCCGGCCCAGGCGCCAGCGAAGGGCCCTTCGCTGGCCTGCAGCTCTCTATAGCCAAGATGCAGTCGCCGCGCCGCATAGGATGTCTCGAGCCGCAAAAGCCCCGCCATTGCATGCCGCGCACCGGATGCATCCACAAGCCCGTCGCCGAGCACCATGTAGCCGCCGCATTCGCCGTAGATGTCGGTGTCAGATGCGGCACGGCGCAGGCTTTTGAGAAACCGCGCGTTTCCGGCGATGCGCCCGGCATGCAGCTCCGGATAGCCACCGGGCAGAAACACGATATCCGCCTCCGGCACGGCCTCATCGGCAAGCGGCGAAAAATGCCGGATCTCCGCGCCCGCAACACGCCAATCGTGCAGCATATGAGGATAGGCAAAGGCGAAGGCTGCATCATGGGCCATCGCGATCACCTGACCCGGCGGGGCCAGCCGGCGCACGGCGTCACAGGTCGGAAGCGACGTTGCGAGATCGAGCAGCGCCTGCGTATCGAGGCCCGGCCCAAGCGCATCGGCGGCACGGTCGAGAAATCCGTCGAGATCGGGACGTTCGACTGCCTGCACCAGCCCCAGATGCCGCGAGGGCAGGGCCAGCCCATCCGCACGCCGCAATGCGCCCAGAACCTGCAATGACAGCGGGGCAAGCGCGCGGCGCAACATCGCCTCGTGCCGATCCGAACCGACCTTGTTGAGGATCACGCCCGCCACCCGCACATCGGGATCGAATCCGGCGAAGCCCGCGACAAGCGGCGCGACAGAACCCGCCATGCGGGCCGCGTCGACGACAAGCACCACGGGCAGATCCAGCAGCCGCGCAAGATCCGCCACGGCGCCGCGCCCGTCGGGCGGCGCGCCGTCGAACAAACCCATCGCACCTTCCACGATCAGCAGGCCCTCACCCGCCGCCAGGGCCTTGATCCGGTCTGGTGCCATCGCCCAGGCGTCGAGATTGATGCAGGGCGTACCGCAGGCCGCGGCATGGAAAGCCGGATCGATATAATCGGGTCCCGATTTGGCCGCGCGCACCGCGAGGCCCTCGCGGCGCAGATGCCGCAACAGCGCCAGCGTGACAGTGGTCTTGCCGCTGCCCGAGGCCGGCGCCGCAAGGATCAGGCCGCGGCCCATTGGCGGTCCTTTTGCGTTTCGGGCACAGGCCGTCTGCGGCGGGCGGCGCAAAATAGCCGGTGGACCGCGCCGGTCACGCGCTTTCCGCGGGGCGCCCCCGGCCAAGCGGGTCGAGGTCGCGCGGCGCGTGCCCTGCCATCATGCCCTGCCAGTCCAGCACCTGCCGCATCAGCACCGACCGGCCGATGCACAGGATCGCCGGCGGCTCGAGGCCGTGGCTCTCGATCTCTGCCGCCATGCGTTCCAGCGTGGTTTCGAGCACGTCCTGATGAGGTGTCGTGGCCGAGGTCACCACCGCCACGGGCTCGGCCGGATCGCGGCCCGCCGCGATCAGCGAGCGGCTGATCTGATCGGCATGTTTCATTCCCATGTAGATCACGAGAACCTGCGCGCCTTCGGCAATGGCCCGCCAGTTGAGCGAGCTTGGCGTCGCCCCGGACTGGTCATGGCCGGTCACGAAGGTGACCGACTGGTTCACATCGCGATGCGTCACAGGGATCCCGGCATAGGCCAGCCCACCGATGCCCGCGCTGATACCGGGAATGATCCGGATGTTGACGCCATGCTGGACAAGGGTCTGCGCCTCTTCTCCGCCGCGCCCGAACACGAAGGGATCGCCACCCTTGAGGCGCAACACCTTGCGCCTCGCGCGGGCGAGATCCACGAGCCGCAGGGAAATATCGCGCTGATTGGCCGACGGCTTGCCGCCGCGCTTGCCGGCATAGATATGCTCGGCCTGCGGCGCCCAGTCGAGAATGCGTTCCTCGACCAGTGCGTCGTAGACCACAACCTCGGCCTGGCGCAGCGCATTGACGGCATGCAGGGTCAAGAGACCCGGGTCACCTGGGCCGGCCCCGCAGAGCCAGACCCAGCCGGGCTGCATCTCGGGCCAGGCGCCCGTAGGAAGCGGAAGCGAGTCGGTCATGCAAACCTCTATGCCCGCAAATACTCCGCCGGGAAAGACCGGCTGCGACCATAGACAGGGTCTGGCGCGACATTCCGTCGTCGGGAAGGCGATGTTTTGACAGGCAGAATTCGCCGATTGGCCTCGGGCGCGGCGCTGCCTATAGTCCGCCGCGACATGGCCCGCAAACCCGACACCCCCTTGCGCCGTGGCTGGACCACGGGCGCCTGCGCCACGGCGGCGACGCGCGCCGCGTTGATGGGGCTGTGGCAGGGCGCGCGACCGGACCGCGTGCGGATCACGTTGCCGCGTGGCGAACGCCCGGCATTCGAGATCGCCGACTGGAGCGTGGGCGAGGGATGGTGCGAGGCGGGCATCGTGAAGGACGCCGGCGACGACCCCGATGTCACCCACGGCGCACTTGTGATCGCGCGGGTCAGCGCCTCGGCGGGTGGGGTGCGGTTCCGCGCGGGAGAAGGCGTGGGCACTGTGACCATGCCCGGGCTGCCAATTCCGCCGGGCGAGCCGGCGATCAACCCCGTGCCACGCCAGATGATGACCCAAACGGTCGAAGAAATGGCCGCGCAACTGGGGCAAAGCCCGGATATCACCATCGAGATTTCGATACCCGGCGGTCAGGCGCTGGCACAGAAGACGTGGAATCCCCGCGTCGGCGTCAAGGGCGGGCTGTCGATCCTCGGCACGACCGGCATCGTGCGCCCGTTTTCCTGCGCGGCCTGGATCGCCTCCATCCATCGCGGAATCGACGTCGCACGGGCCGGCGGGCTTAAGCATGTGGCCGGCTGCACCGGCGCCACCAGCGAGGCCGCGGTTCAGGCCCTCTACGGGCTGCCCGATCATGCGATGCTGGACATGGGCGATTTTGCGGGCGGCATGCTGAAATATCTCGCGCGACACCCGGTGCCGCGTGTGACCGTGGGTGGCGGTATCGGCAAGATGACAAAGCTCGCCCAGGGTTCGCGGGATCTGCACTCCGGCCGCAGTCAGGTGGATTTCGCAGCCCTTGCAGACGCGCTCGGACTGCCCGAGCTCGGTCACATGAACACAGCGCTGCAAGCCTATGAAAACGCAAAAAATACCATGCCTGACTGGGTGGCGCGCAAAAGCCTTGAGACCGTGCGCGCCATGCTGCCGGATACCATACGCGCCGATACCGTCGTGATCGACCGGCAGGGCCGGATCATCGCGAGGGCCGGCGCATGACGGTACTGCTGCTGGCCGGAACCGGCGAGGCCAAGCGGATCGCCGAAGGGTTGGCCGCCAGAGGTCTGCCCGCGATCGCCTCGCTGGCGGGCGCGACGCGTGCACCCCGGCCACTGGGGCTGCCGACGCGTGTCGGCGGCTTCGGCGGTGACGACAGCTTTCGCCGCTACCTGCGCAGCGCCGGGATCACTGCGGTTCTGGATGCAACGCATCCCTTCGCGCATCGCGTCTCGCACCGGACCGCGCGAATCTGTATTGAGGAAAACATCGCCTATTGTCAGGTGCTTCGCCCGCCATGGGTGCCTCAACCGGACGACAACTGGACCCTGATCGACAGCGAAGAAGAAGCCGCAGAACACATCGCGCCCGGCTCCACGGTCTTTCTCGCAACCGGGCGGCAGACCCTGCAGCGTTTCGCCAATCTCGGTCACTGCCGCCTGATCTGTCGCCAGATCGACCCGCCCGACGGACCTTTTCCGTTCCCGAACGGCGCGTTTCTTGTCGGTCGACCGCCATTTTCGGAAGAGGACGAGGCGGCGCTGTTTCGGTGGCTTGGGGTGGACTGGCTGATCGCCAAGAATGCGGGCGGGGCGGTGCCGTATACCAAGCTTGCGGCGGCGCGGCGGCTTGGTCTGCGAGTCGCGATGATCAACCGCCCGCCGCAACCCGACGCGCTGCGCGTCGAGACGGTGACCGAGGCGCTGGATTGGGTTGCGTCGCTGTGACGGAACGGATTATCTCTAACCTGAACGACGTCGAAGAAGGCGTTGAATTCCTGAAACAAACCTGCCCCCGTATGGCGCAAGCGCATGCCATGACCGGCCCGCTGCCCCTGCGCCGCAAACCCGACGGCTTCGCCCAGCTTCTGAGCGCGATCGTCAGCCAGCAGGTCAGCGTCGCGTCGGCCAATGCGATCTGGACCCGGATGAAGGACGCCGGGCTGACCGGCCCGCGCAAGATCAAATGGGCCAGCGATGATGATCTGCGCGCCGTCGGCCTCAGCCGGCAAAAGATCCGCTATGCCCGCGAACTGGCGGCCTCGGGCATTGATTTTCGCGCCCTGAGGGACAAGCCGACAGCCGAGGTCGTGACCGACCTGACGCAGGTGCCGGGCATTGGTGTCTGGACCGCCGAGATCTACGCGATGTTTTCGCTCGGACGGGCGGATGTCTTCGCGCCCGGCGATCTGGCCCTGCAAGAGGCCGCGCGCCTGCTTTACGATCTGCCGGACCGTCCGAAGGACCGCGCGTTGCGAGACATGGCCCGGGCCTGGAGCCCGTGGAGATCGGTTGCGGCGCGCCAGCTCTGGGCCTACTACCGTGTGGCAAAGCAAAGGGAAGGGATCCGATGACGCGTGTGTTGCAAGCCCAGAAGAAACAGCCCCTGTCGGGCACGACCCGGTCCGTGGTGGTCTTCCTGCATGGTTATGGCGCGAATGGCGCCGATTTGATGGGCCTGGCCGATCCCCTGGCCGAGCATCTGCCCGACACGCTTTTCGTGGCCCCCGACGCGCCCGAAACGATCCCGATGATGCCCACCGGCCTGCAATGGTTCCCGATTCCCTGGATAGACGGATCGTCCGAGGAAGAGGCCGAGCGCGGCCTGATGGCCGCGGCGCAGGATCTCAACGCCTTTCTCGACGCGCTGATGGTCGACGAGGACGTGCTGCCCGAGCAGGTGGTGCTTTTCGGCTTTTCGCAAGGCACGATGATGGCGCTTCACGTGGCCCCCCGCCGCGAGGATGAAATCGCCGGCATCGTCGCCTTTTCGGGGCGGCTTTTGTCGCCCACGCTGCTCAAGGAAGAGGCCGTGTCGCGCCCGCCGGTGCTGCTGGTGCATGGCGACGCCGACGACGTGGTCCCGCCCCAATCCTTGCCCGAGGCCGCCGAGGCGCTGCAGGCCGCCGGCTGGAAAGAGGTCTACGCCCACGTCATGAAAGGCACCGCGCACGGGATCGCGCCGGATGGTCTATCCGTTGCGCTGGCCTTCATGCGGGACAAGCTGGGCCTGTGACGGCCTGTTTTGCAGCTTAGAGGGTCTCGCAGGCCCGCGTCGAATGACCGGTCAAAGCCCGGAACAGTGAATTCCGCAGAGCGGACAACGCTTTAGTTTCTGCAGGAGCAGCCTGTCGGCACCGGATCTGAGATTGCTGCAGCGTGGCTCGTCTGCATCGTCTCGATAGCACCACCGGGCATTCGCGGGCGGACTCAGATGATATCGAAATCGCGCCCGCGTCACGCGCCAGTCCGCAGATTACTATAGTCCATCGCGGCTTCTGATACGTCACAAAGGGCTGCCCCGCCATCAATCCGCGCGCCGTCGATATGGTTCTGCCATCAGGGGCGCACATCACCCATCCACGGCCTCTCGCATCCAGCGCTGCAGGTGCATCACGGAGTGTTCCGAATTCACCCCGCAGGCGGGATCAACCACCAGCGGCCCGGGTACGTACCCGCGTGATTTCAGGCCGCGCTGCACCGACTCGACAAGGTGGATATCTTCCTCGACCGTCGTGGCGCGATCCTGCAGGGCCATACGGCGGACGGTTTCGTCTTCATAGCCGCCGACAGAATACCAGCCGCGCCAGACCACCACGTGGTCGGCGTCGACGGGGCGCCAGTGATATGTGTTCAGCAGATTGCCCGGATAGACCTGAAACGAGAACATCGGCCAGAGAAACCAGCTGGAATACTTGTCGTTATTGGCGAATCCGCTGTCGATGTCATAGCTCATCTGGCTGAGGTCATTGCAGTCCGTCGTGTGGCGCAGGCAGAAACCCTGCGGCTGGATATCGTAGGTTTCCGGCCGGATCACGCCGGTGGCGAAGGTCGGGTGGTTGAGGGTGCAGTGATAGCATTCCGAGTAGTTTTCGACCGAAACCTTCCAATTGCAGGTCTCCGGGATCTCCACCCATTCCAGCGGTTTCAGTTCCGCCCAGTTGGGCACGAACTCTTCAAGTTCGGACCGCGCGTTCGGGAACCACACATCCACGGGCTCGGCGTCGGGGTCGAGGTTGACGAAGACAAAGCCGAGGAAAACCTCCGTGCGCACTCCTGTCAGGCAGATTTTTGCGGCGTCGAAGCCGGGCACGGATTTGGCATTGGGGGCGGCGCGCAGGTTGCCGGACAGCTCGTAGGTCCACGCATGGTAGGGACACACCACGACGCGCGTGCTGCCCGCGCCGCTGACAAGCTGATGCGCGCGGTGCTGGCAGACGTTGTAGAACGTGCGAATCTCGCCATCTCGCCCCTTGATCGAAAACAGGCTTTCATCGCCCAGATCGAAAGCCACGTAGTCGCCGGGGTTTTCCAACTGGCTGGCGTGGCAGGCGAAATGCCATGTGCGCGCCAGAAGCCCGGTCTTTTCGGCCTCAAAGACCGCCGGATCGGTGTAATACCGCGCGTCCAGTGACCGGACGGGACCTGCTTCATCCTTCATTCCGGTTCCTCCATGTAGATGCCAAGCTGATGCCGGCGGCGGTGAAATCTCTCGACCCGGTCCACGATCTCGTCGCTGGCCACGGCAATGACGAAGCTGAGCAGGGTTTCCAGAAGTGCGACGGTCGAGACCGACGAGGGGAAGAATTGCGGCGTATCGACCGCCACGACGAACCCGTGATCCGCGGCGCGGATGATCGGGCTGGCGGGGCTGTCGCTGAGGCCGATGATGGTCATGCCCTGCTCGCGGGCCACGTCGACGGCGGCCACCACCTCACTGCGGTAGGGGCGCATGGACATCGCAATCAGGACATCGCGGCTGTCGGCCCAGGCCAGGTCATCCGTGGGGGTAGAGCCCGAGCGGGGAATGGCATGAAACTGGACCATGCCGGTGGAGGCGAGATAGGTGAAATTGCGCGCGTTGGCATTGTTGACCCCGACACCCAGCGTAAAGACCTGCCGGCTGGCCCAGATCGCCTCTGCCGCCGTTTTCAGAGCCTCGGCATCAAGCCCGGCAAAGGTCTCTTCGAGGTTGCGGATCGCCCCCTCGACCATGTCGGCATAAAGCCCCCCCAGATCGCCCGATTTGCGGATGTCCTGCAGCCAGCGCGCGCGGTCGGGAAAGCTGACGGCCCCCTTTCGGATCGCCTCGCGGAAGGGTGCGCGGAAATCCTCATAGCCTTCGAATCCCATCTGCCGTGCCATGCGCACGAAAGTGTTGGGTTTGACATTCGCCGCCTCGGCGATCTCGCGCACGGTCGAAACCCCGACGTCATTGGGGTTTTCAAGCACGTAGCGCGCGGCCTTCTGGGCTTCGGGCGTCAGGGCGTCCCACTCTTCGGTGAGGCGCTCCAGAACGTAGTATGATACATTTGTTCCATTCATGATTGACATTGGTACACATGTCCACTTAGCCTGTCCACAAGTTTTGCGACTCCCGAACAAAGGATGCGACGATGTCGGACAAACAGTTTCCCGGTCACGCCCGCGTGGTCATCGTCGGCGGTGGTGTGATGGGGGTCGGACTTGCCTATCACCTCGCGCATGAGGGCTGGGGACCGGAGGTTGTGCTGCTGGAAAAGGCCGAACTGACCTCGGGCAGCACATGGCACGCCGCCGGTCAGATCACGCATTCCACCTCAAGCTTCTCGCTGGGCAAATGCGTGGACTACAATATCGGGCTTTATTCCGGCGCGCTGGAGGCCGAGACCGGCCAGGCGGTGACGTGGCACGGCTGCGGGTCGTTCCGGCTGGCCTATACCGAGGACGAGATGGACTGGCTGCGCCACACGCTGTCGGTCGGGCGCTCGCTGGGGTTCAACATCGAATTGGTTGGCCCGGACCGCGTGGCAGAGCTGCATCCGTTCTACAATCTCGAGGGTGTTCTGGGGGCGCTGCATACGCCGGACGATGGGCATGTGGACCCGACCAACGTGACCATGGCCATGGCCGCCGGCGCCCGCGCCAAGGGCGTGCGGATCATCCGCCGCTGCCGCGCCACGAATATCACGCAGCCGGCCAGCGGCGAATGGGTGGTCGAGACCGAGCAGGGCAAGATCCATGCCGAGCACGTGGTCAACGCAGGCGGCACCTATGCGCGGCAGATGGGCGAATGGTCTGGGCTGCAACTTCCGATGACGTCGATGACGCATCATTACTTCGTCACCGAGGAGGTGCCGGAATTCCGCGATCTCGACCGGGAGCTGCCGGTGATCCGCGATGACCGCAAGGTGTCTGGCTATATCCGGATGGAGCAGAAACGGGGCCTGATCGGAATCTACGAGAAGGCCAATCCCAACACCGTCTGGGAAGATCACTGTCCGTGGGAGGCCGAGAACGAGCTGTTTGCGGCGGATTATGACCGCGTCATGCCGTGGCTGGAGGAAAGCCTGAACCGGATGCCGATTTTCGCCGAGCTTGGCATCAGCCGGGACGTTCACGGCGCGATCAGTCACCCGCCGGATGGCAATCCTCTCATTGGTCCCGCGCCGGGTGTGCGCAATTACTGGTGCTGTTGCGGCACCCAGATCGGGATCGGCTGGGGCCCGGGGCTGACCCGGGAACTGGCGCGCTGGATGGTCCATGGCGCGGCGGATATTTCCATGCGCGACTATGATCCGCGCCGGTTCGGGTCTTACGCCACCAAGGACTGGCAAGTGATTAAGGCCAAAGAGGATTACTGCCTGCGCCACGAAATCCCTTACCCGCATTTCAACCGCCTTGCCGGGCGCCCGATCAAACCGTCGCCGCTCCATGAGGTGCTGAAGGACAAGGGCGCGGTCTTCGAAGAGGTCTACGGGTTCGAGCGCCCCCGCTGGTTCGCCAAGGGGGGCGTGGCGCAGAAAGATCACTATTCCTTCCGCCGCACGGTGGTGGACGACATGGTCGCCGCCGAGGTCAAGGCGGTGCGTGAGCGCGTGGGGATCATGGATGTGACCGCCTTTACCAAGGTGCTGGTCGAGGGGCCGGATGCTTACGGCCTGCTTGACCGGCTGACAGCGAACCGGATTCCGCAGAAGGTGGGGGCCATCACGTTGACCCACATGCTCAACCGTCGGGGCCGGATCGAGGTGGAAACCACGATCCTGCGCATGGCCGAGGATCGCTTCTATCTGGTCTGCGCGGCATTCTTCGAGCAACGCTTGCTGGATCACCTGACCCAACAGCGACAAGCAGGGGACGTGACGATCATCGCTCTGTCGGACAGTTGGGGGGCTTTGTCGCTCAACGGGCCACGGTCGCGTGACGTTCTGGCCGCCTGCACGAAGGCGCGGCTCGACAATGCCTCTTTCCGCTGGCTCTCGGCACAGCAGATCACCGTCGCCGGACACAATGTCTGGGCCTTCCGCATGTCCTACGCCGGTGAGCTGGGCTGGGAACTGCACATGCCCTTCGAGGCGATGGCAGAGGTTTACGCCGCACTCTGGCACGCGGGTGTCGCACATGGAATCGCCGACTACGGCAGCTTCGCCATGAACGTGATGCGGATGGAGAAAGGCTTCAAGGGCGCGGGCGAGCTGACCAACGAGGTCACGCTGGCCGAGGCCGATGTGCTGCGCTTTGCCCGGACGGACAAGGACTATCTTGGCAAGGACAAGATGTTGAACACCGATCTGCCCTGGGTCTGCGCCTATCTGGAGATTGAGCCGGACGGCCGGATCGACGGCCACGGCGGCGAAGCGGTAACGCTGGATGGCGCGGTGGTCGGGTCCACGGCCTCCTTGGTCTATGGTCACACGGTCGGAAAAATCCTGGCCTTCGCCTACATCAAACCGAAGGCCGCCGCCCCAGGCACCGCGCTCGAGGTGATCATCCACGGCAAACCCCGCGCCGCCCGTGTGCTGGGTGAGCCGGCCTACGATCCGCAAAGCCTGGCACCGCGCACGGATGTGGTTCAGGAGCCCGCCGAGTGAACCGGATCGCCGCCCCCGCGCTGACGACCATCGTTGCCGGGCAGCGCATCACACGGCTCAGCCTCTGGCATGTGCCGCTGACCAGCCACACGGTCTATTACATGGCCGATGGCAAAACCTGCGACACGGTGGAAACGGTGGTCATCGCCCTCGACACCGATGCCGGTCTGACAGGGTGGGGTGAGGTCTGTCCGATCCCGCATTACCTGCGCGCCTATGCCCGCGGCGTGGCGCCCGCCCTGCAGGAATTGGCGCCCGTGATCCTCGGGGGCGATCCTGTGGGCGCAGAGGCGCTGATGGCCAAGGCCGAGGCCTTTCTGCCCGGACATGTCTATGCAAAATCTGCATTGGACATCGCGCTTTGGGATATCACGGGGCGGACAGCAGGCTTGCCCGTCCATGCCCTATTGGGAGGACAGCGGCAGGAGACACTGCCGCTCTACCATTCCATCACCTGCGTCGAGCCGGATGACATGGCCCGCATGGCCCGCGACGCGCAGGCGCAGGGGATCACCCAGTTTCAGGCCAAGCTGGGCGCGTCTGGCGACTGGCAAACCGATGTCGAACGATTGGCAAAGGTGCGCGCAGCGGTCGGCCCCGGTCCGTTGGTCTACGGCGACTGGAACTGTGGTACGACCACCCTCGATGCGATCCGCGTAGGCCGGGGTGCCGCGCATCTCGATGTGATGCTGGAACAGCCCTGCGCCACGCTGGAAGATTGCGCGCGGGTGCAATCGGCCACGGGTCTGCCGATGAAGCTGGATGAACTGGCGCATGACACGGCCTCGCTGCTGCAGGCGCACCGGCTGGGCATCATGGACGCGGTCGCGCTGAAACTGTCGAAATTCGGCGGGCTTTCGGCCACGCGCAGGGCGCGCGATCTGTGCCTGCACCTTGGGGCGAAGATGTGCATAGAATGTACCTGGGGCAGCGATATCGTGACCGCCGCGGCGCTGCATCTCGGGGCCGCGACCCCACCCAGCCGTCTTCTGAACGTCTGTGACCTCTCGGGCTATGTCCGCCCGCGTCTTGCGCCGGACGCTCCGACGCGCGCGAAAGGCCGCATCGCCCCGCCCGTGGGCCCGGGATTGGGCGTTACCATCGACAAAGACCGCCTTGGCCCGCCCGATCTGATACTGGATTGACCCCATGAACCGCATATACACCCAAGCCGATTGGATCGCCCGCGCCGGCGAGGTTCTGCCCGCTGCCGGATTCGGGAATTTCGATGCCTCTGTCGTCATCGCCCGGGGCGAGGGGGCCCGCGTCTGGGATGAGGACGGTCACGAATACGTGGATTACCTGATCGGGTCCGGACCTATGCTTCTGGGTCATGGCCACCCGGAAGTGATGGAGGCCGTTCTGGAACAACTGCCCAAAGGCATGACCTTTTTCGCCAACAATGCGAAGGGGATCGCACTGGCCGAGGCCATAGTCGAGGCCGTGCCGTGCTGTGAGCAGGTCCGCTTCGTCACATCCGGCGGCGAGGCGGACATGTACGCCATCCGCCTTGCCCGCGCCTATACCGGCAAGCCGAAGATCCTGAAATTCGAGGGCGGCTATCACGGCATGTCCGCCGAGGCGCAAATGAGCCTCGCCCCCACCCGCGAGGTCAACTTTCCCACGCCCGTGCCCGACAGCGCGGGCATCCCGCAGGGTGTGGCCGACGACATGCTCATCGCCCCCTTCAACGATCTTGCGGCGGTCGATTCCTTGCTTGCCGAGCATCACGATATCGCCGCCATCATCGTCGAGCCCTTGCAGCGTATCATCCCGGCAAGGCCCGGCTTTTTGCAGGGCCTGCGCGACTTGTGTGACAGGCATGGCGTGCTCCTGATCTTCGACGAGATCGTCACCGGCTTTCGCCTCGCCTATGGCGGTGCGCAGGAACGCTATGGCGTCACGCCCGACATTTGCACGTTGGGCAAGATTATCGGCGGCGGCTTTCCGTTGGCCGCGCTTGGCGCCAGCGCCGAGATCATGGCGCATTTCGACAAGGCCACTGTGGGGGCGGACAAGTGGCTCATGCAGCTCGGCACGCTCTCGGGCAATCCGGTGGCCTCGGCCGCAGGTCTAAAAACGATGGAAATCCTCCGGCGTCCGGGACAATATGAGCGTCTGCGTGACCTGGGCCAAACCCTGATGGATATGCAATCCGCCGCGCTGACCGAACGGGGGATCACCCACCGCATTTGTGGCGATCCGACCCTGTTCGACATCTTCTTCACAGAAGCGGAGCCGATAGATTACCGAAGCGCAAAACACAGCGATCCGAAGATCAACGAGCGCTGGAACAGCACATTGCGCGCCAACGGTGTCTTTAAGTCACAGGGAAAACTCTACCCATCGCTGGCCCTAAGCTCCGACGATCTGGAATTGACCCGGTCTGCTTTCCAGCACGCGGCAAACGCTTTGTCGGAATATCGACCAAACGCGTTCTAGTCTTCTTTGGCACGATCATCCTCCGCGTGGCGAAAGGACTAGGTGAGTGTCACTTCAAAGGCGCGGGCACTTTTCGAATGTGTGATCTGTGGATGCTCTCACGGTACGACCTAAGCGCGCATCCGACCAAACTTTCGCATACGCTGCTCAAAAACCCGCAAAGCCCCACTCAGTCGTCGACGGATCATCCACTGAACGCCCGTTTGCCGCCCAAACACGCCGGTTTCTGCAGCGCGCGTCTTGTCTCCACGCCTCCTGCCGACCGCACTGCGCGCTCCTGTCCAACCAGCATAGGGCAAGCAAGGTAAGGGCGCGCCGCCCTCAGCCCAGCTTGCGCAGCCGCTTGAACAGGCTCGAGGTGTCCCAGCGCCCGCCGCCCATCTTCTGGACGTCCTTATAATACTGATCGACCAGCGCCGTGACGGGCAGGGACGCGCCATTCTCATTCGCGGTGTTGAGGCAGATCGCAAGGTCCTTGCGCATCCAGTCGACCGCAAAGCCATGCTCGAAATGATCGTCCAGCATCGTCTCGTAGCGGTTCGACATCTGCCAGCTTCCGGCCGCGCCCTGGCTGATCACCTCGACCACCGCGCGCCCGTCGAGCCCCGCCTTCTCGGCGAAATGCAGCGCCTCGGACAGGCCCTGCACCAGTCCCGCGATGGCGATCTGGTTGCACATCTTCGTGGTCTGGCCCGCGCCGCTCTCGCCGATCCTCCGGCACAGCTTGGCATAGGTGTTCATGATCGGCTCGGCCTTGGCATAGACGTCCTCGTCGCCGCCGCACATGATCGACAACTGGCCGTTCTCGGCCCCCGCCTGACCACCCGAGATGGGCGCGTCGACAAAGCCGAGCCCTGCTTCCTTGGCGGCGGCGTAAAGCTCTTCGGTCACCATGGAAGAAACGGTGGTGTGATCGACGAAGATCGCGCCTTTGCTCATGCCCGCGAACGCGCCGTCCTCGCCAGTGCAGACGCTGCGCAGGTCATCATCGTTGCCCACGCAGGACATCACGAAATCGGCGCCCTCGGCCGCCTCGCGCGGGGTCGGGGCCATCCGCCCGCCATGCTCGGCGACCCACGCCTCGGCCTTCGATGCGGTGCGGTTATAGACGCACACATCGTGCCCCGCCGCCTGAAGGTGTCCCGCCATCGGATAGCCCATCACGCCAAGGCCAAGGAATGCCAGCTTCGCCATCTTTCATCTCTCCCCATTGTCTCGGTCCGGATTTCTGACTATCCCGACCCGGGGATGCAAGGTAATTCGAGGCAGGCATGGCGCAAGTCTTCAAATGGCTGATCCGGCTGGCGGGCGGGCTCATCCTGCTGTCCCTGCTCGTGGTGCTGGGCGCCTATTACCTGCTCTCGCGCTCCTTGCCCGAGTACGACAAGGACGTGGCCGTGACCGGCCTTTCCGCGCCGGTCGAGATCGTGCGCGACAATGCCAACGTGCCGCATATCTTCGGTCAGACCGACGCGGATACCTTTTTCGGTCTCGGTTACGCGCATGCGCAGGACCGGCTTTGGCAGATGGTGATGCAGCGCCGGACGGCGCAGGGCCGCCTGTCCGAGGTGTTCGGCCTGCGCACGGTGGAGATCGACAAGCTGATGCGGCGTTTCGATCTCTATGGGCTGGCAGGCGCGTCGGTCGAGGCGCAGGATGCGACCACGCAGGCCGCACTCCGGGCTTACGCGGCGGGGGTGAATGCCAGATTGCAGGAGATCAACCAGGATGCGCTGGGGCGTGGTGCGCCGGAAATGTTTATGTTCAACGCCCCGGTGGCGCCGTGGCAACCGGCCGATTCCCTGGCCATCGTGAAACTGATGGCGCTGCAGCTTTCCGCGCATCTCGAGGAAGAGGTGCTTTACGCGCGCACCTCGCTCGCGCTCGAGGACGAGACGCGGCTGGACGATATTCTGCCGCTGTCTCCGGGATCCGGCGTGGCGGCGTTGCCCGATTACGCGAGCCTCTTTCCCTCTGGCACCCGGTTCGCCCAGAGCACGGGGCCGGGCGTGCCCGATCACCCGCTTTCGCCCTTCCACAAACGCGCCTTCGCCGGCGCGTCCAACGCATGGGCGGCCGCGCCCAAACGCTCGGCCTCTGGCGGGACGCTTTTGGCGAACGATCCGCATCTGGGCTTTTCCGCGCCGTCGATCTGGTATCTGGCCCGGATGGACCTGTCGTCGGGCGGGGTCATCGGCGGCACGATTCCTGGCATTCCCGCCATCCTTGCCGGACGGTCGGTTCAGTTGGGCTGGGGCATCACCTCGTCCTACATGGATGACCAGGACCTTTTCATCGAGCGTCTCAACCCTGAGAACCCGCAGGAATATTTAACCCCGGAAGGCTACAAGCCCTTCCGCACGGAAAGCTCGATCATCCGGATCAAGGATCAGGCGCCGATCACGCTCACCCTGCGCTGGACCGAAAACGGCCCGGTCCTGCCCGGCACGCATTACGATCTGGCCGAGATCACTCCGGCGGGGCATGTGGCGGCGCTAAGTTGGACCGCGCTATCGAACAGCGACACGACGATGAGCGCGGCGATGGCCCTGATGCGCGCCACCTCGGTACGCGAAGGGCTGGAGGCCGGGCGGCTTTACGTGGCGCCGTCGCTGAACCTGACGCTGGTCGACGAGAGACGGATCGCGATGAAAATGGTCGGCGTGATGCCGCGGCGCGACGCCGATCACGAAAGCCTCGGACGGCGACCCAGCCGGGGCTGGCTGCGCGAGAACCGCTGGCAGGGGGCGGCCGCCTACTCCGCGAACCCGGAATTCGTGAACCCCGCAGGGGGCCTTCTGGGCAACACCAACAACAAGACCGTGGACCGGCCCTTTCCGCTGCATGTGAGCTATACCTGGGGCGACACCCAGCGGGTCTATCGCTGGCGACGGCTGATGCAGACCCGGCAGGTGCACACGCGCGACAGCTTCATCGAGGCGCAGCTCGACACGGTAAGCTTCACCGCGCGCTCGCTTCTGCCGCTGATCGGCAAAGATCTTTGGTTCACCGGAGAAGCCGCACCCGAGGGCACGCCCGAACGCCAGCGCCAGCGCGCGCTTGATCTTCTGTCAAGCTGGAATGGCGAGATGAACGAACATCTGCCGGAACCCTTGATCTACGCAGCGTGGCTGCGTGCGCTGCAGCAGCGGCTGATCCTCGACGATCTCGGCCCGCTGGCGGCCGAGTTTCCGCATCCTGATCCGGTCTTCCTCGAACGGGTCTACCGGGACATTGACGGCGCAGCCGCGTGGTGCGACGTGCGCCAGTCCACGGCGCAGGAAACCTGCGTCGACATCGCGCGCCTCGCATTGGACGACGCGCTGGTGTGGATCAACGAACGCTACGGTACCGCGCTGGAAAGCCTGCGCTGGGGCGATGCGCATCAGGCGACGCACGACCACCAGGTGTTGGGGGAGGTGCCGCTCCTGCGCTACTTCGTGAATATCCGGCAATCGACCTCGGGCGGGGATCACACGCTTTTGCGCGGGCGCACCCAAGGCACCGAGCCCGAGCCTTTTCTCAACGTGCATGGGGCAGGATATCGCGGCGTCTATGATTTCACCGATCCCGACAGCAGCGTCTTCATCTCCTCCACCGGGCAGTCCGGCCATTTCCTCAGCCGTCATTACGACGATCTGGCCCAGCTCTGGCGCCGGGGCGAATATATTCCGATGTCGCTCGATGCTCAGCTGGCCCGGGCCGCATCGGTCGGGATCACGCGCCTGATCCCCCAATAGGTCGCGCGTTTGACCGGCGGCCCGACCCCCGGTAGCGTGCGGTATAATCTTGCCCAAGTAAGGCCCCCGGATGCTGGATCAGCCCCTTGCCCGGTTCGAAAACCTGCGCGTGTCCTTCGGACGGTCCGGCCAGATGGTGACCGGGGTCGAGGATCTGTCGGTCGACATCCGGGCCGGGGAAACGGTCTGCCTTGTCGGCGAAAGCGGCTCTGGCAAATCGGTGTCGGCGCTGGCCCTGATGCGGCTCATCGGGTTCGACGGGGGCGACATTTCCGGCGGCCGGATCCTTTTCGACCGCGGGAACGGTCAGGAGACGGATCTTGCCAAGCTCAGTGCCGAAGAGATGCGCAAGATCCGCGGCAACCAGATCGGTATGATCTTTCAGGAACCGATGACGGCCCTCAATCCCGTGCTGACCGTCGAAAGACAACTGACCGAAGGCCTGCGTCAGCATCTGGGCCTCAGCCGGTCCAGGGCGCGCGCCCGCGCGCTCGACCTTCTGCGACAGGTGCGCCTGCCAGAGCCCGAGCGGCGCTTGCGGCAATTCCCGCACGAGCTGTCCGGCGGCCAGCGTCAGCGCGTGGTCATCGCCATGGCGCTCGCCTGTCATCCGCGCCTTCTGATCGCGGACGAGCCGACAACGGCGCTCGACGTGACCATCCAGGCCGAGATCCTCGCGCTGCTCGACCGGCTTCGGCGGGAAACCGGCGCGGCGGTTCTCTTCATCACCCATGACATGGCCGTCGTGGCGCAGATCGCCGATCGCGTCGTGGTGATGCAAAACGGGCGCAAGGTCGAGGAAGGGCCGGTCGCCCGGATTTTCGCGGATCCCCGTCACGACTATACAAAACGTCTTCTCGCCGCCGTCCCCCGGTTGGGAGAGATGCGCGACAAACGCTGGCCCGAACCGTTCGCAAAGATCGGTGCGGCGCCGCCCATCCCGGTGCGCGGCACCGACACGCCGCTTTTGACCGTCGAAGGGCTCTGCACGCGCTTTGCCGTGCGGGGCGGGGTCTTTCGCCGCCGGATCGCGCAGGTGCACGCGGTCGAGGACGTATCCTTCACCCTCAACCGTGGCAGAACGCTCGCTCTGGTAGGCGAATCCGGCTGCGGCAAATCCACGGTCGGCCGGTCGATCCTGCGCCTGGTAGACCCCTCCGCGGGTCGGATCACGCTGGACGGCACAGACCTTGCCGCACTCGGCCCGGCGGCGCTGCGTCGCGCCCGGGCGGGCATGCAGATGGTGTTCCAGGACCCGTTCGGAAGCCTCAATCCCCAGATGTGCCTGCGCGATCAGGTCACTGAACCGCTGCGCAATTTTTCTCGCGGCACCCGCGCCACGCGTGAGGCGAAGGCGGCCGCGCTCTTTGCCCGCGCGGGCCTGCCCGAGTCGTATCTGGACCGCTATCCGCATGCTCTCTCGGGCGGTCAGCGTCAGCGCGTGGCAATTGCCCGCGCGCTCGCGCTCGATCCCGCGCTTATCGTCGCGGACGAGGCCGTCAGCGCGCTTGACGTCAGCGTGCAGGCGCAGGTCCTGAACCTCCTGCTCGAACTGCAGGCCGAGCTTGGCCTGTCCTACCTCTTCATCAGCCACGACATGGCGGTGGTGGAACGCATGGCCCATGACGTGGCGGTCATGTATCTGGGCCGGATCGTGGAAATCGGCCCCCGGGCATCGGTGCTCTACGACCCGCGCCACCCCTATACGAAGGCGCTGCTGCGCGCCGTGCCTGTGGCCGACCCCGGTCAGCGTCCGGGGGAAAAGGTGTTGAATTTCCGCCCCAATCCGTCACCTATACACCCCATCGGGCACGTCCCGGTCCCGTCCGCCTACCAAGAGGTGGCCCCGGGGCATCACGTGCTGATCACCGATTGCGGCTACTGAAAAAAGGACACGCCATGCCGGTCAAGAACCGCTTTGCAGAATTGCACGACGAGATCGCAACCTGGCGCCGGGATCTGCACGAAAATCCCGAACTGCTGTTCGACACGCACCGCACCAGCGCGCTGGTGGCGGAAAAACTGCAAAGCTTCGGCTGCGACGAGGTGGTGACCGGTCTGGGCAGAACCGGCGTTGTCGGCGTGATCCGGGGACGCGAAACCGGGTCCGGCAAGGTCGTGGGCCTGCGCGCCGATATGGACGCCCTGCCGATAGAAGAGGCGACCGGGCTCGACTATGCCTCCAAAGTTCCGGGCAAGATGCACGCCTGCGGCCATGACGGGCACACCGCCATGCTTCTGGGCGCGGCGCAGTATCTCGCCGAGACCCGCAATTTCAACGGCACCTGCATCGTCATTTTCCAGCCCGCCGAAGAGGGCGGCGGCGGCGGCCGCGAGATGTGCGAGGACGGCCTGATGGAGCGGTTCGGCGTGCAGGAGGTTTACGGCATGCACAACTGGCCCGGCGTGCCCGAGGGCCAGTTCGCCATCCGCCCGGGGCCGTTTTTCGCCGCCACCGACAAGTTCGACATCGTGGTCGAGGGCAAGGGCGGTCACGCCGCCAAACCGCACGAGACCATCGATCCGGGCGTGGTCGCGGCGCATCTCATCACCGCGCTGCAGACCATTGTCAGCCGCAATGCCGACCCGACTGGGCAGGCGGTGGTGTCGGTCACCTCGATGCAAAGCTCGTCGCACACCTTCAACGTGATCCCGTCCCGGGTGACCATGATGGGCACGGTCCGCACGCTGGACGAGGCGATGCGCGACATGACCGAGGCGCGGATGGCCGCGCTGTGCGAACATGTTGGCGCGGCTTTCGGTGCGAAAATCACGCTCGACTACGAACGCAACTACCCCGTTATGGTCAATCACGACGACCAGACCGCGTTCGCGGCCGAGGTCGCGCGCACGGTCAGCGGAAAATGCGATGATGCTCCGCTCGTCATGGGGGGCGAGGATTTCGCCTTCATGCTGGAGGAACGCCCGGGCGCTTATATCCTCGTCGGCAACGGCGACAGCGCGCCGGTGCACCATCCGGAATACAATTTCAATGACGACGTGATCCCCGCCGGTTGCAGTTGGTGGGCGGGCATCGTCGAACAGCGCATGCCCGCCTGAGACAAGGCGACGGAGAAGACACCATGGACGATATTCTGGCCTGCGACGCGGCGGATCTGGCCGGCATGCTTGCCCGCAAAGAGCTGTCGGCGGAAGAACTCATGCGCGCCACGCTGGCGCGGATCGAGACGGTCAATCCACAGGTCAACGCGCTGGTGTCCCTGCGGGACGCGGGCGTTCTGCTGGCCGAGGCGCGCGCCGCGGATAACGGCCCGGCCGAGGGGCCGCTGCACGGCATGCCCATCGCGGTCAAGGACCTCTTCGATGTGGCAGGCCTGCCCACGGTCAACGGCTCGCCGCTTCTGGGCAAGACGCCCGCGCGCCAGGACAGCCCGCATGTGGCGCGTCTGCGCGCCGCGGGTGCGATCATCATCGGCAAGACCAACACGCCGGAATTCTGCATCGGCAGCCATACCTACAACCCGGTTTTCGGCGCCACCCGCAACCCTTACGCGCCGGACCGGTCCTGCGGCGGGTCCTCGGGCGGGGCGGCGGTGGCGCTGTCGACCGGCATGCTGGCGCTGGCCGATGGCAGCGACATGATGGGCAGCCTGCGCAATCCGGCGGGCTGGAACAACGTCTACGGCTTCCGCCCGACATGGGGCAGGGTGCCCGGGGCGCGCGCCGGCGATCTATATCTGCATCCGATCTCCGCCAACGGCCCGATGGCGCGCAGTCCGCGCGATCTGGGACTGTTGCTTGACGTGATCTCGGGTCCGGACCCCGATCAGCCCTTCGGCCGTGCCGAGGGGCCGGTCGGCCCGGTCGAGCCCGCCGCATCGGGCGCCCGGATCGGGTGGCTCGGCGATTGGGGCGGTGCATGGCCGATGGAAGACGGCATTCTTCCGCTCTGCCGCGCCGCTCTCGAAATGCTGGCGCAAGACGGCGCCCGGATCGAGGATCTCGCGCCGCCCATCCCGCGAGAGACGCTCTGGAACAGCTGGACCACCTTGCGCAGTTTCGGCCTCAATGCAGGGCTTGGCGCGCTTTACGACGATCCCGAAAGCCGCGACGCCCTGAAACCCGAGGCGATCTGGGAAATTGAACGGGGCCGCGCGCTCAGCGCGCAAGAGGTGCAGAACGCCAGCACCCAACGGTCCGACTGGTATCGTCGCGCGCTGGAGCTTTTCGAGACCTGTGACGCGGTCGCGCTTCCCACGGCGCAGGTCTGGCCGTTCCCGGTCGACCTGACCTGGCCGCGCGAGGTCGCGGGCCACGAGATGGACACCTATCACCGCTGGATGGAGGTCGTGGTGCCGGCCTCACTCATCGGTTTGCCCGCCTTGGCGATGCCCGCGGGCTTTTCGGACGCGGGCCTGCCGATGGGCGTGCAGCTGATCGGACGGCCGGGCAGCGAGGCCCGGCTGCTGTCGCTGGCCGAAGCCTATCACCGCGCGACCCGCTGGCCACAGACACGCCCGCCCGTCCTGCAGGGGCTCTGACCCGCTCAGCGCAGGGTGATGGCGCCTTTCAACGTGTTGGTCGCGGCGCCATTCGCGGGGTTGACCGACGACAGGAACGTGCCGCCCCCCGAGGCCTGAAGCCACGTTCCCGTGCCGTGATTGACCGTCCAGTACCCGGCGATGCGCCCCTGAGGATCCATGCGGCGCGCGACCCAGCCCAGCACGACCTGATCCCCTTCAAGTCCTTCGAGCACGCAAACCCCATTGCCTTGCATTGCGGCGCCGCGCGCCTCGAGCACACCAAAGCAGGGCCCTTTGAGCTGATTCATCGGGTTGGTCTCGTCCTCCATCTCGAAGGCCGAATAGGAAATCCGCGAATTCATCACCGTGTGATCGCCTGTCAATTCGATGATTTCGGTGGATGATTGTCCCTTCGCCACGCCATCGGCGGTAAAGGCCTCGGCCCAGGCCGCGCTCGCGGTCATGGCCATGGAGAGGGCCATGGTGAGGGCCGCAAGAGGTGCTATAAAGTTCATCGCGTCGTCCTTTCCCTTGATACGTCAAGGACTAGACCACAATCCAAACCGAAAATCGAGCCGGCGCGACACGGGCGGGGCCGGGGAAAGGAAAAGGCTTGGCTGGCGGCAGGCCCTGCCGCTATCCTTGACGGGAACGGGAGGAGACGATGTCGGAAACACGACCGCTTGGCGTGCCGCCCATGGGTGCGGTGACGGTAGAGATGATCTTCCGCGCGCTTCGGCAAGGCTGGCGGGACATGTGGCGCGCGCCCGGCTATGCCCTGGTGTTCTCGGGCGTTTATGTCGGCATCGGCTGGTTCATGATCTGGATCACCTGGATCACCGGTCACACCTACTGGCTGACCTTCGCCGCCGTCGGCTTTCCCCTGATCGGGCCCTTCGCGGCCGTGGGGTTTTATGAGGTCAGCCACCGGCTCGATCAGGGGCGCGATCTTGTCCCGTCGGAAATCTTCGGTGTCATCGCGCAGCAACGCAAACGGCAGCTTCCGTCGATCTGCGCGGTAATCGTGGTGATGTTTCTCTTCTGGTTCTTCCTCGCGCACATGATCTTCGCGCTCTTTCTCGGCTTTTCGACGATGACCAACGTGTCGACCTCCTATGAGATCTACACCACGCCCGAGGGCCTGAGCATGCTGACGGTCGGCACCGGCGTGGGCGCGGCCTTCGCGCTGTTGCTCTACATGATCACGGTCGTGTCGCTGCCGCTTCTGCTCGATCGCGAAGTGGATTTCGTGACCGCGATGATCACGTCCTTCCAGACGGTGACAGGCTCGCCGGGGCCGATGCTTCTCTGGGCCGTGATCGTGGCGGGGCTCACCTTTCTGGCGATGCTGCCCGCGTTTCTGGGCCTCTTTCTCGTCCTCCCGCTCTTGGGGCACGCCACGTGGCATCTCTACCGCGAGATCGTGACCGCGGGCGAAACCGCGCCAGGGCTTGATGGCCTCAACGCCTAGCGCGTGACAGACCCGACCGGATGTCACGCGATGGCGTCGAAGATCCGGGTCTTCAAATCGGCGGGAAGATCACCGGCCGTCAGGCGCGAAACGTCAATGGTCTTGGACTGCACCTCGGGAAAAAGATCGCCCCGCGCATTGACGCAAAGCGGACCAAGCCGCTCTTCGACGGGCTGCCTGAGCGCCTCGAACTGCTCCGGCAGAAGCGTCAGCGGCGCCATCGTCTCCGCCACCAATGCCGACAACCTGCGGAACGCAGCGGTGGGATCGCGCCGCAGCCGCACGAACGCGCCGAAATGATCGTAACGTCGATAGCCACCGTGATTGATCCTCAGACCGGCGCCCATTGGCCAGCCATGACCGCCCTCGTGCTCATGCGTGATGGCGTTGAAAAGGCGAAGGATTTCGGATGAAAGCGGCGGCAGGCTTCGGTTCACTTTTTCGGCGTCTTGCCGCGACAGCGCCAGAGCGGATGTCGGCATGCAGGCCCTCACCAACGCCGCAAGCGGGCCATCCTGGCCCAGTGACGCGTCGAACGACACGATCTCAACCTTGTCGAATCCGCCCGCTTGCGCCCGTGCGACAACTCTGTCGGGACGGGTTTCATCGAATGATCCCGGATCCGTCAGCAGCGCTTCGAGGAAATCCGGCAACGGGATCGTGTCCCGGCGCCGACAGTTCTGCGCCCAGCGGGACGGCAGGAACCCGCACCAATGCCGAAGCGTAAGCACGACGCGCACCGGCGCGGTCCCGAAAGCGCGGCGCAGCTCCTCGAAATCCCCGACAGCGCATTGGCTAAGCGTTTCGTGCGAGATGACGATCTGATTTAGCTCCCCGGCCCGTGCCTGCGCCAGATACCGCTGCGCGGCGTCGGGGTCGTAGGCGTCCGGATACCCGGCCAGCAGATCGACGGGCAAGGCAAGCGCCAGCACACCCATCTCGCGCAAAGCCGCCTCGTGTTGCTGCATCCATCTCTGAAAGGCCGTCGTGCCGGTCTTGTGCATGCCGATATGAAGAACGACCTCCACCGCGGTGTCGGGCGTGCGCGTCACGGCGGGCTGGGGCATCGCCGGCTCTGTCATTGCGTCATGATCTCACGGCGTCAAAAGGAGAACGTCGAGCCGCGCGAGGTCAGAGCGCGCCGCGAAGGCCGTCACAAGGGCGTCCCGCCGGGCCCGATCCCCGGTCATCGCTCCTCCACCTTGGCGCGATTCCACAGGCCGTCCATTTCTTCCAGCGTGCTGTCTTCCGGCCGTCTTCCGGCCTCGGCCAGAAGCGCCTCGATCCGGGTGAACCGGCGCACGAACTTGGCGTTGGCGCGGCGCAGCGCCTGCTCGGGATCAACCTTCAGGTGCCGCGCGAGATTGGCCATGACGAACAGAAGGTCGCCCATCTCCTCCTCGATCTTGTCCTGCGGAAGATCCTGCGCCGCCTCTGTCAACTCGCCCGCTTCCTCGACGATCTTGTCCAGCACCTGCGTCGTCTCGGGCCAGTCGAACCCGACCCGCGCGGCCCGCTTCTGCAGCTTCATCGCGCGCAAAAGCGCCGGCAGGCCCACCGCCACACCATCCAGCACGCCGGTCTGGGCCTTTGCGGCGCGTTCGGCGGCCTTCACCGCCTCCCAGTCGCGGGTCTGCTGTTCGGCGGACTTGTCGCGGCTTTCCGCGCCGAAGACATGCGGATGCCGTTCGACCATCTTGTCGGCGATCGCATTGGCCACATCCTCGAAATCGAAAAGGCCGCGATCCTCGGCGATCTGGGCATGAAAAACCGACTGGAATAGAAGATCGCCCAGCTCGTCCCGAAGCTCGTCCCACGCCTCGCGCTCGATCGCGTCGGCCACCTCATAGGCTTCCTCGATCGTGTAGGGCGCGATGGTGCCGAAATCCTGCTCGATATCCCATGGACACCCCGTCTCGGGGTCGCGCAGGCGGCGCATGATCTCGCGCAGGCGGGCCATGCCGCCCTTCGGGTCGTGGATAAGCGCATCATCGGGCATTGCAGCGGCGTCCTTTCTGGCGTTACTGGAACCTGCCCATCCCACTCTCAGGAGTCCAGAGCTTGGCCGTCATCAATCGTATCGCAGGGTTTGCCGAGGACCTGACCGCATGGCGGCAGGCGCTCCACCGGCGTCCCGAGATCGGATTTGACTGTCATGAGACCGCACATTTCGTGGCAGAGCGTCTGCGCGACTTCGGGATCACCCGGATCGAGACCGGCGTGGCGACCTCGGGCGTCGTCGCGGTGATCGAGGGGCAGGGCGACGGCCCGGTCACGGCCCTGCGCGCCGACATGGATGCGCTGCCCATCGAGGAAGAGACCGGGGCGACCTATGCCTCCGAGATACCCGGCGCGATGCATGCCTGCGGGCATGACGGGCATACCACGATGCTTCTGGGGGCGGCGCGCTACCTCGCGGAGACGCGCAATTTCAGCGGGCGCGTCGTCCTGATCTTTCAGCCTGCCGAGGAAGGGCCCGGCGGCGCGCGCGTCATGGTCGAGGAGGGCGTGATGACGCGCCACGGGATCGAGCGCATCTACGCGCTGCATACCCTGCCGGGGATCGATGCGGGGCGCTTCGCCACCTGTCCCGGGCCGATAATGGCCGCCGTCGACACGTTTCATATCGAGGTCACGGGGCAGGGCGGGCATGCGGCCTTTCCGCATGAGACGCGCGATCCGGTCGTGGCGTCCTGCGGCATCGTGCAGGCGATCCAGACCATCACCAGCCGCAATCTCCTGAGCGGCGCGCGGTTGGTCGTCGGGGTGTCGCAAATCCACACAGGCAGCGCCGAGAACATCGTGCCCGAACGCGCCTATATCAACGGCACGATCCGAAGCTTCGAGCCGGAGGTGCAGCAAATGGCCCATCGGCGTCTGGCGGATATCGTCTCGGGCCAGTCGGCCTCTTACGGTGTCGCCGCCACGCTCCGGATCGACCGCGGCTATCCCGCCACGATCAATGACGAGGCCGAGACCGCCCGCGCGGCCGCGGTGGCGGCAGAGCTCGTGGGTGAGGCCCGCGTCAACACAGACCGCCCGCCCGAGATGGGGGCGGAGGATTTCGCCTACATGCTGAATGTGGTGCCGGGATCATATTTTTTTCTGGGCCAGGGCCCCGGTCCGGGCTTGCACCACCCGGGATTTGATTTCAACGATGAGGTGGCCCCTCTCGGCGCGTCGTTCTTCGCGCGCCTGATCGAGCGGCTCCAGCCGGCGGCATGATGCCCTTTCCCGCATCTCCCGCCCACCCACCCCGATGCGTGAAAGGGCATCAGACATGGCTTTGAAAGATGCGGCAACCGAGGTCGATCTCGCCTTCACCCGCGACGATCTGAAGGGGCTCGCCCACGAAAACAGCTTCGGCGGCGTGCCGTCCTTCCTGCGGCGGCGCTATACCAAGGCGCTGGCCGGGGTCGATCTTGCGATCACCGGCGTGCCCTTCGATCTTGCGGTGACCAACCGGCCCGGCACACGGCTCGGCCCGCGCGCGGTGCGAGAGGCAAGCACCCTGCAGCCCTTCGATCCGCCGGTCTACTGGGATGGGTTCAGCCCGCTCGAGGAGCTGGCGATCGTGGATTACGGCGATATCGCCTTCGATTACGCCAACCTGCCGGTGTTCCCCGACCGCCTGACCGCCCATATCCGGGAAATCCTGACCGCCGGCGCGGCCAGCATCGCCATCGGGGGCGATCATTATATCTCCTTCCCGATCCTGCGCGCCTATGCCGAGAAATACGGGCCTCTCTCGCTTTTGCAGTTCGATGCCCATTCCGACACATGGCCCGACGACGACCTCACCCGGATCGATCACGGCACGATGTTCTACAAGGCGGTGAAAGAGGGGCTCATCGACCCGGCGCGGTCCGTCCAGGTAGGGATCCGGACGGTCAATGCCGACACGCTCGGCGTCGCGAGCCTGACCGCGCGCGAGGTGCACGAGGCCGGCCCCGCCGAGGCCGCCGCGCGCATCCGGGCGATCCTGGGCGACGCGCCGACCTATGTGACCTTCGATATCGACTGCCTCGATCCCGCCTTCGCGCCGGGCACCGGCACGCCGGTCTGGGGCGGGCTGGCCAGCTGGCAGGCCGCTGCGATCCTGCGGGACCTTGCGGGCATCAAGATGGTGGGCGGCGACATGGTCGAGGTGTCGCCCCCCTTCGATCACGGCGACATCACCGCCGTCGCCGGGGCGCATGTGGTAATGGAACTGATTTGCCTCTGGGGCTGGCGCCACCGGCGCGGGGCGGGCGCATGACGATGGCAGGATCCCCAAAAGGCGGTGCGGCATGAACTGGCTCTGGACTCTTTTCGCGGTCAGCGCCCTCTCGCTTGTCGGGCTGGCGGTCGCGATGCGCCTCGTGCCGTCCGATCCGGCGCGCTGGCATGTCCTGCCCCCCGGGGCAGAGCCGGGTACCGGGGCGGCGCAGGCGGTGCGGGTAATCGACGGCGATCGTGAAACCCTTGCCGAGCTTGACGCCATCGCGCGCGCGCATCCCCGCACGACCCATCTGGCTGGCTCGGTCGAGGAAGGCAAGATCACCTATGTCACCCGCAGCACCGTCTTCGGGTTTCCCGACTACACCACGGTGGGCCTGCGAGAGGGGCAGATCGTGCTGTTCGCGCGGCTTCGCTTCGGCAAGTCAGATCTTGGGGTGAACGCCGCCCGTCTCGACGCCTGGCTGACGCGGCTCGCGCAGTGACGACGACAGGCACCCGTCCGAGATCTTGCGCCACATCGGGTTGTTGAGCGACATCTGGCACTGCGCCATGAAGCTTTTGCCATCCACCGTCAGGCAGATGGTTTCCCCCAGCTCGACGCGGTCACCCTGGCGGTCGGTGCAGTAACAATCGACCGTCTTGCCCCCGATCGTCGCGTCGGCCATGGCTGCGCCTGCCATCGCGGGACCGGCCAGCAGTAGACACAGAAAAAACCGTTTCATGTTCCGGATTTTAGCATAAGCCAGGGCCTTGACCATACCCCTTGAATGCGACACGAAACTTTTCATGGTGCCCTTGGACAGACTGAACGAGATCGCGCAACGTTTCGAGTATATCGAGGCGCAGATGGCCGAGGGTGGCGGCGACCTGGCCCGTCTGGGGCGGGAATACGCCGATTTGCGCCCGGTGGTCGCGGAAATCCGGGCCTATCGGCAGCTTCTCGAGGATATCGAGGGCGCCCGCGCGCTTCTCGACGACCCCGAGATGGCCGAGATGGCGCGCGAGGAACTCGAAACGCTCGAGGCCGAGCGTCCCGCGATGGAAGAACGCCTGCGGCTGGCGCTTCTGCCGCGCGATGAGGCCGACGCGCGCCCCGCCATCATCGAGATCCGCCCCGGCACCGGCGGTGAAGAGGCTGCACTTTTCGCCGGCGACCTCTTGCGCATGTACCAGCGATACGCAGAGGCGAAAGGCTGGAGCTTCGATATCGTCGAGCAGGCCGAAACCGAGCTTGGCGGCATCAAGGAGGTCATCGCAACCGTCAAGGGCGACGGGGTCTTTGCCCGGCTCAAGTTCGAATCGGGCGTGCACCGCGTGCAGCGCGTGCCTGAAACCGAAAGCGGTGGACGCATCCACACCTCGGCGGCCACGGTCGCGGTGCTGCCCGAGGCCGAGGATGTCGATATCAGGATCGACCCCAACGATTTGCGTATCGACACGATGCGCAGTTCGGGCGCGGGCGGTCAGCACGTGAACACCACCGACTCGGCGGTACGGATCACCCATTTGCCCACGGGCCTCGTGGTCACCAGCTCCGAGAAATCCCAGCACCGCAACCGCGAAATCGCGATGCAGGTGCTGAAGACCCGGCTGTACGACATCGAACGGCAAAAGGCGCATGATGAACGTTCCGCCAGCCGTGCGGCGCAGGTCGGCTCCGGCGACCGGTCCGAACGCATCCGAACCTACAATTTCCCGCAGGGCCGCATGACCGATCACCGCATCAACCTCACGCTCTACAAGCTCGATCAGGTCATGCAGGGAGATCTCGACGAGGTGATCGACGCGCTCACGGCGGATGCCCAAGCCGCCTTGCTGGCGGAAATGGACGGATGAGCGCGTCGACAAGGGCGGAGCCACCCGGTTCCGCGCTGGCCCGCGTGCTCGCCCAGGGCGCTTGCACGGACGCGGGCGACCGCCGCAGGTTGCTGGCCGCGGCGGCGGGGGTGGCGCCGGGGCGCCTGTCGCTGCTCGACGCCGATGCGCTGACCGACGCGGTGGTCGCCCGCTATGTGGAATACGCCCGGCGGCGCGCGAAGGGAGAGCCGGTCTCGCATATCCTCGGATACCGCGCCTTCTGGGCGCATGAGTTCGAGGTCACGCCGGACGTGCTCGATCCGCGGGCCGATACCGAAACGCTCGTGGCCGCAGCGCTTGAGACGTCGTTCGATCACGTCCTCGATCTCGGCACCGGGTCGGGTTGCATCCTTTTGTCCCTGCTGGCCGAACGCCCCACGGCGTCCGGCACGGGCACCGACATTTCCGGCAAGGCGCTTGACGTGGCGGCGCGCAACGCGGTGCGGCTCGGGGTGTCGGACCGGGCGATGTTCCTGTGCGGCTCCTGGTTCGAGAACGTGGAAGGCACATTCGATCTCATCGTCTCGAACCCGCCCTATATCGCGGTGCAAGAACTGCCGGAACTCAGCGCCGAGCTGACCTTCGAGCCGCGCGGCGCGCTGACCGACGAGGCTGACGGGCTTTCGGCCTATCGTGCGATCGTGCCCCGGGCGGGGGCCTATTTGCGTCCGGGCGGGCGCCTGATGGTGGAAATCGGCTGGCGGCAAGCCGCCGAGGTTGCGGCTATGTTTGACGCGGCCGGCTTTGCCGCGGTCGAAATCCGGCACGATCTGGAAGGGCGCGACCGCGTGGTTTTGGGCCTCTGGACCGGCTAATGCCGGCGGATTCGGGCCGGATTCGCGACAGAAAAGCGGGAATTTACCGAAAAAGCGCGCTTTGCTCTTGTGAAATCGGGACCGTCATGTTTACTGAACCCACGTCAAGGTGTCGGACGCCCTCGCGGCAGTCCTGCCTGACGCCAAGCCAGCACATGAGTTCCGGTTCATTTCGGCGCATCGGGCGCCTCCCGGATCGAACGGCGATAACGCAATAGGGCTGACAATTCAGTTATGAGATCATCCAAGTCACGTTCGCGGAACAAGTCCAACCGCAACCGCTCCAGCATGGGCAATGTCGTCAACCGTGTGTTCGACAGCTCAGGACCCGAGGGCAAGGTGCGCGGCACGCCGCAGCAGATTATCGACAAGTACAACCAACTGGCCCGTGATGCCCAGCTGGCCGGCGACCGCGTCGCCACGGAAAATTTCCAACAGCATGCCGAGCATTACCTGCGTCTTCTGGGGGCCGCTCAAAAAGAGCAGGACCAGAAACGCGAGGAGCAGGAGCGCCAGAACCGCGAACGTCAGGCCGAGCGCGACAAGGAACGCGCCGAACGCCAGGAACGGGAATCGAACGGTGGCGACCATTCCGACCAGTCCGAATCGAACTCCGGCGGTCGGCAAGATCAGCCCGACGTGCTGGATGCCCATTCCGGAGACGAGGACAGCGGCCTTGTAGAGACGCCGGAAAGCAAGTCCGACGAACCGCCGGCCAAGCCCAAGCGCACCCGCAAGCCGCGCAAGAAAGCCGGCGAAGACACCGACGATAGCAGCGGCAGCAACGAACCGCCCGCCGCGGCCGAGTGACATCTTCCGGCCGGATGTGGCCGTGCTGCCAACCGGCCCGATGCCCTCTTAGCTCGTCCGCGTCGCCACTGCCCGTGCCAGCGCACAGAACTGCTCCAGGCCGATCTCCTCGGCCCTTTGCGTCGGGGTGATGCCTGCGTCTTTGAGCCTGTCCTCGATATCCGGCCCCAATCGCCTGAGCGCGGCCCGCAGCATCTTGCGCCGCTGGTTGAACGCCCGTGCCACGACCTCCTGCAAGACCTTTGCATCGGCCTCGAAGCGGGGCGCGGGCAGGGCCGTCAGGTGGACGACCGCGCTCGACACCTTCGGCGGCGGCGTGAAGGCCCCGGGCGGCAGCTGCATCGCGATCCGCGCCTCCGTGCGCCATTGCGCCAGCACGGCCAGCCGCCCATAGGTCTTGGACCCCGGCTGCGCCACGATCCGCTCGGCCACCTCGCGCTGAAACATAAGCGTGAGGCTCTGCCAGTAGGGCGGCCAGCTTTCGGAGGTCAGCCAGCGCACCAAAAGCTCGGTTCCCACATTGTAGGGCAGGTTCGCCACAACCTTGATCGGCGGCGTCAGATGCGCCAGCGGGTCAAGCGCAAGCGCGTCCTCGTTCAGCACCTCGAGCCGACCGGGATAGGCCGCGGCCACCTCCGCCAGCGCCGGAAGACAGCGCGCATCCTTTTCGACCGCCACGACCCGGCGCGCGCCAGACGCCAGAAGACCCCGCGTCAGGCCCCCCGGACCGGGCCCCACCTCCAGCACGTCCGCGCCGGTCAGATCGCCCGCGGTGCGCGCGATCTTGGAGGTCAGGTTTAGGTCGAGAAGAAAGTTCTGCCCCAGCGATTTCTTCGCCGACAGACCATGCGCCGCGATCACCTCTCGTAAAGGGGGCAGGTCGTCGATGCCACTCACGCCCGGGCTGCGCCCATCGTCGCGGCCAGCCGCAGCGCCTCGATCAGAGAGCTTGGGTTCGCCACCCCCTTGCCCGCGATATCAAGCGCCGTTCCGTGGTCGGGCGAGGTGCGCACGAAGGGCAGGCCAAGCGTGATGTTCACGCCCCGGTCGAAATCGAGCGTCTTGATCGGAATGAGCGCCTGATCGTGATACATGGCGATCGCCGCGTCGTAGCCCGACCGCGCCGCGGCATGAAACATCGTGTCGGCCGACAAGGGCCCGATCAGGTCCATGCCCTCCGCGCGCAGCTTCTCCAGAACCGGCTCGATGATCTCGATCTCCTCTCGGCCCATCTTGCCGCCTTCGCCCGCATGCGGATTGAGTCCAGCAATGGCCAGACGCGGCGACGCGATGGCGAACTGCCGCTTCAGCGCCCGCCGGGTGATCCGGATCGTCTCCTCCAGTACCTCCGGTGAGAGCGCGCCGGGCACGTCCTTCAGCGGAACGTGAATGGTCGCCGGCACCACGCGCAACTGCTCCGAGGCCAGCATCATCACCACCCGCTCGACCCCGGCAAGCGACGCAAGGTACTCGGTATGGCCGGGATAGGCGAAATCGGCGCCGTCCTGCAGCGCCTTTTTGTGGATAGGCGCGGTGCAGAGCGCGGCGGCCCGCTCGGCCATGACCAGTTTCACGCCACGCGCAATCACGTCGATGACGCCCTGCGCGTGATCAGGGTTCGGCGTTCCGGGCGTCAGATCGCCCGGGAAATCATGCTGCAGCACCGGCAGGGCGCGGGACATGACGCCCGGCGCGGCGCGGGGCCGGTCGATCACCTCCACCGGCACGTCCTCGCCGACATGCGCCCGCACATGCTCGGCATCCCCGATCAGAAAGAAACACATCGTCTCGCGAAGCACGGCCCACGCGCGTGCGGCGATCTCGGGGCCGATACCGGAAGGCTCTCCGCAGGTCAGTGCGACGGGCAGGGTCACAGGCTCACCGGTCGAGCTCGACGATCCGGGCCTCGGCGCGCAGCTGTTCCAGATACCCGTTCGCAAAGCTTTCCAGGCGGCTCGAACTGATGAAATTCGTCAGCTGTTCAGCGGTCGGGCCTTCGCCTTCCAGCTTGGGGGTCCGCCCGCACAGCATCAAAAGCACAAGCGTCTGACCGTTGGCGCGGGTGATCGCGGTCGACACCTCGCCGGGATCAAGCTTGGCCAGCTCCAGCGCGATATCGGTGGGAATTTCGTCGGGCGCCTTGCTGCCCCGGTCAAGCACCTCCGGCGGCTGGCCCTGCGCGACACCGTAGAGATCGTCGCAGGTGTCGGTGTCGGCCTTTACTTGCGCCGCACGGGAAAGGGCCGCGTCGCTGCGCCCGCCCTCGATATAATAGGCGGCGTATTCGATGGCCTCGTATTCCCGGTCGGGCACTTCGGTTTCCTCGATGTCGCGCAGTTGGAACAGCGCGATGGCGCCTTCCAGCGGCAGGGGGTCGCTGACCTCGCCCGGCGCGAGACCCAGGATCACCCCGCGCAGCGCTTGCGGCAGATCGGTAATCGCCGTCCAGTCCATGCGCCCGCCGCGACCGGCGGTGGCCGTCGCGGAATACCGCCGCGCGGCGGCGGAAAACTCGGCCTCGGTGGTGTATTCGCTGATCCGGTTGGCGCGTTGCATGACCGCTTCCATCTCTGGGGGCGGGGCCGGCATAATGATCTCCGAAAGCAGGACCCGGACGCCGGTGGTGCCCGATACCGCCAGCCGGGCGCGTTCCAGATCGTCTTCGGTGACCGACACGCGCGGGCCAAAGCGCGCGCGGCTGAATTCCCGCCAGGTCAGGCCCGCGCGCACGAATTCCCGAAAGGTCGAGCGATCGACGCCCGCGCCCTCGAGACCGCGGATCATCTGTTCGGCGTCCATGTCGGCGCGTCCCGCGAATTCTTCCATGCCAAGCGTGACCTGATCTTCGTCAAGGGTGAACCCGTTGGCTCGCGCCGCATCAAGCTTGAGACGGTCTTCGATCAACTGTTCACGCGCCAGCTTCGTCGGATCGCCCGGCGCGCGGAAAATCTGCAGCATCCTGGCCCGTTGCTGAATCTCGTAGCGGGTGATGGCAAGGTCGTTGACCTTGATCACCGGCTCGAAGAGGTTCTGCGCGCCGGCCGGTCCCGGTGGCGCGATCATGGCCGCCAGGGTCAGGGCAAGGGCCGCAAGGGCCGCGCGAAGCGGTTGGATCTGTTGCATCATTTCTCGCATGTCCGGACGTAACTTTGGTCGCGTGTCTTTGTGGTGAAGCCGCGAAGCCCCACGGTGAAGCTGATGTCTGTCGACGGCACCAGAATAGTGGAAGAGGTAAAGCGACGCGAGGCCGAAAGCGTGATATCCACGCATTCGTTGGTGTATGTCAGGCCAAGCCCCGCGCGCACGGATTCGTCGGCCGCCACGTCATAACGCCAGTCGGCCTGCCCGGTCCAGTGCCGCGACAGCCGATAAGACGCGTCAAAGGCCCATTCCGAGATATTGCCGGGCCGGTTTTCCGCCGGATCGTTGCGCAACCAGATATAGGTCGCGCCAATCTTGGCGACGTTGTTGTACCAGCTGCCTCGCGCCTCGGCCTTCGTGGTGACGAACCCGTCGTCGAAGAGACCTCGCGCGGTCATGCTCAGCCCGCTGTCGGTCTTGACCTGCCCCGCGATGAGCAGGTCCGAATACCGCTCCTGAAGACCCGAGGAGTTGGAAAAGGCAAAGCCGCCGCCGGGGTCGATCTGGGTTTCGTCGCGGATCACCTGTCCCACCGCAAGGCTGTTCTGCCAGCCTGCCTCTCCGTAACGCGTCCAGCTCAACCCATAGGCCGCCGACAGGCCGCGTTCGCGCCGGTCCGGCGCGGTAAAGCGCGACACGTTGAACAGGTTGCCCTCGTCGAACTCGATCCGGGTGCTTTCGTCGTTGGGCACCGTCGGGTTCTCGCCGCCAATCCACGCCGCTTGCACCACCGGCTCGATCACATGCCGCGCGCCGCTGCCCGTTGCGCGCACGAGTGGCCAGCGCAACTGCACCGCCGCCTGCGGTGTCAGGTTCACCGATCTGGATTGGCTGGTCACGCCGGACTGGTTGATCGCAAAGGCATCCGCGGCCAGCCCAAGCTGCACCCGGCCCAGAATCCCGCCCGGCAGGGTCCAGCCCCGATGCCAGTCCGCCGACAGGGTCAGGCGGCTCACGTCGCGGCCATCGGCCCACGGATCGAAGTCCGGCCCGTCGCTGATCAGGTTGGACGACCGCACGTGACCATGGCTCAGCAGGCCAAGCCGCACCTCCCCGCCAAGGCCTCGGGTCAGACGATGCCGGCGCTCGTATTCGCCGTTCACCACAAAGGTCGGCAGGGTGTCGTTGCTCTCGCCCGGGCGCAGGCTGTGAAAGGCCGTCAGCGCGGCGCGCGCGTACTCGTCCCGCTGCGCGCGCTCAATCTCGATCTCGCTGTCAAGCCGGTCCTTGCTGCCATAGCCGTAATCCAGCAGGTAGGTATCGTCGTTCACCACCTCGATATCGAACCGCAGCTGGAAATCGCGGGGCAGCTCGAACGCGCCATTGGCGAACAGATAGGCCCGGTTGCGGCGCGATTGCACGCCCACATCGTCGTTCGAAAAGGCCCCAGTCACCTCGATGCGCCCAGTGCGGAACGCCTGCCGGTAGCGCAGTTCAAGCGTCCGCGTCTTGGTCGAAAGATACGGCGTGACCGTCAGGTCGCGATGATCGCCGATGCGGATGAAATACGGCACCCGCACACCGAAGCCCAGAAGCGAGGAATTATGCAGCGACGGCACCAGAAAGCCCGTTGCACGCTCTAGCGTGGGATCGGGCAGACGCAGGCGCGGCAAGTAGAAGATAGGCGTATCGAAAACCCGAAACTGCGCATCGTCGAAGTAAAGCTGCCGCTCCTGCTGGTCGTGGATCACGCGCCGCGCCCGGATCTGCCACAGCGGCGGACGCCCGGTTTCGCAAACCCGGCAGGAGGTGACGGCGGTCTTTGAAAGGTGGTTGTATCGCCCGTTCACGCGGGCCAGCTCGTGCGCGGCAAGCTGGATCTGGTCGTCCATCACGATCCGCGCGCCGCGCATCAGCCCGTTCTGCATCTCCCGGTCAAGCTCGGCGCTGTCGGCGAGAACGAGGATCCGGCCGGTCTCGTCTTCAAGCGTGATCGGCCCCTCGATCAAAAGCCGTTCGCGCGTCCGGTCATACACGATCTGCGCCGCCCGAAGCCGCTGTCCATCGAACAACGCCTCGACATTGCCCGTGGCGACAAGCTGCTCAGAGCCGTCCAGAAACACGTCATCCGCCACCAGCATGGCGGGGCTGGGGGCATCCGCCACGTCCTCGCTTTGCGCAAAAGCCGCGACTGGCGCCAATAGCGCCAGGCAAACGGCCAGAATGCGCAAACCCGGACTCATCCTTCCTCCATATGAAGCAGGATGCCGGCCGCCAGCAGGAAAGACGCCACAGGCGGCGCCCAGGCGGCGAGATAGACGGGGATCTGCCCGTTTTCCCCCAGGATCTGCGCAAAGTTCCGGATGTAGTGCAGCGTAAAGCCCAGCATCACCGCGAAAAGCACCGACAGCCCGGTATTGGCGAGCCGCGCGTGCCGCATCGTAAAGGCCGCCGCGACCATCACCAGCGCCACCAGAAACAGCGGGCGCGCCAGTTCCATCTGGTACCACATCGCATAGCGACGGGCCGAGAAACCGGCCTCTTCCAGCTGGTTGATAAAGGCCGGCAGCTCCCACAGGGGGATATATTCGGGTTTGCCGAAACTGTCGACGATCCGGTCCTGCGTCAGCGCCGAGGGCAGTCTCAGCTCGGCCTCGACACGCGCCTCGGCCTCGGGGTTGCCGCCAACACCCAGCTCCCAGATCTTGGCGTTTCTCAACTGCCACTCGCCTTGCGCCAGGCGCGCTGTATCTGCCACGATCCGTTGCTCGGGCTGCCCGTCCGGCGAAAAGCTGATGAAGGTCGCGTCGAACAGAATGCTCACATCCGAACTCGCGCGGGCTGCGTGAATGACCGTCTGACCCTCGGCGCTGCCCTGACGCAGCCAAAGGCCTTCGGACGCGATGGCCAGAACGCTGGATCCGCCGCCCATGGCGGTATTGACCACGTCGTTATAGCGTTTCGAACTGGCCGCCACGATCGGGTTGAGCATGGTGATCGCCAGCACGCCGATCAGCGCCGCGACCGTCAGCGGCGCAAGCAGCGTATGAAGCGCCGAGCGGCCCGCCGCGCGCACCACGACAAGTTCGGAGGACCGCGCCAGCCGCACGAAAAGCGCCACGGTCGCAAGGATCACGACCAGCGGCAGGATTTCGTAATTGGCATGCGGCACGTTCAGCAGGACGATGCCCAGCACGTCCCAGAACGGCAGGTCGGGGAAGTCCTGCAACTCGTCCACAAGGTCGATCAGCGCCAGCAGGATCACGAAGACCAGGGCGATCAGGGCGAAGGTCCACAGGAACTTCCGCGCGAAATAGTAGTGCAGGATCATGCCGCCGACCCCGTCGCGGGCGGTCTGCGCCCCAATCGGCGGATCCGCTGCCAAAGGCCGGGATTGGCCGCAAGATAAAGCAGGACTACCGTCAGGCCCGCACCCACCGCCGAAGGAACGTATATCAGCGGCCAGGCACTCGCCTGGGCAAGTACCGCGCCCGACACCGCGCCTTCGATCATCTTGACCATCACCAAAAGCGTAAAGGCCGTCACGATCTGCCACCAGACGCCGAACCGGCTGTAGCTGCCTACAAGCAGCGTGGCGAATCCGATCGTGGCCGCCACGATGCACATCAGCGCCTCGGAAAAGCGTCCATGCGCCTCGTAAAGCACTTCCGACAGGCGCGCGCCGGTGCGTTCAGCCACGGACTCTGGACGCAAAAGAAGATCGCCGGTCAGGGCGAAATCGACGCGGTTGAGGTTGGTCGGATCGCGGCGGATCAGGCTGCTGACATCGTAAGAGAAATCATCGAAATGCGTGGTGAAAAGGCGGTTGCCGTTGCGCCGCAGGTTCTGCGCCAGCCCGTCGACCATCACCAGCTTCGTACCGCCGCCTTCCTGCACCAGATAGGCCTGGGTCGAGGTATAGGTGACCGGGTCTTCGGCGTCGCGCCGGTCTGACAGGAAGACATCGCGCAGTTCGCCCTCGGGCGTGATGTCGCGGATATAGAAGGTGATCCCGGGCGCCGGGTGCAGGAATTCGCCTTCGGTCAGCAGCTTGGCTGTGATGTTCTGGCTGACCTCCGCCTGCCGCAGGCGCAGCTGGCTCAGGCTCTTGGGAATGAGGTAATGACTCAGCAGTGACATCATCAGCGCGATGAAGACACCGTAGATCACCACCGGCCGGATCAGCCGCCAGGGCGAATATCCCGTCGCCTGCACCACGGTCAGCTCGCTTTCGGTGGACATGCGATTGGTGACATAGACGGCCCCGGCGAAGGTCGCGATCGGCAGAACGATTCCGATCACGCCGGGCAGAGTCAGCGCGGTGAACTCCAGGAACACCCAGGCCGGCTGCCCGTCACCGATCAGGCGGTCGAACATCCGCACCGCCTTGTTGATCCAGAAGATCGACACCAGAACAAGTGCGAAGAACCCGAACAGCACCATGAATTGCGACAGCATGTATCTGTCGAATCTGGTCAAACGCTTCCCCCCGTGGCAGCCGGTTTCGACCAGAACTTAGTCGAATTGCCAGCGGGGGAAAACTGCTAAAGCGCCCCGCCTTTCGCGGGCATCCGCTCGGCTCTGGCCAAGGGCCGGGCACCGCGCTAGGACTGTGGCCAACATATCAGACAATCACCACGGAGCAGCCGATGACCAGCATGACCCCGATCACCTTCGCCGAGACCGATCTTGACGCCATAGCAGAGTTCGAGGGCCGCGTCGCGGTGGTGATCACGCCCAGCGGCAAGATGGGGCCGGGCGCGCGCCGTGCCAATCGCCTCACCAAAGGCGCGCTCAAGCGGCTGGTGGAAAGCGCCAGCTGGGAAAAGGCAAAGCCCGGCGACGTCAAGACGCTGGCCTGGCCCACCGGCATGGCCGCCGAGGCGCTGGATGTGCTCTGCCACGAGCGCGGCGCCGACGCGGTCGAGACCCGCAAGGCCGGCGCGGCACTGGCAAAGGCGCGCGGCACCGCGCCGCTGCTGGTTCTGGGCGCGCCTGTGCGGCGGATCGGCGAGTTCGCGCAGGGTCTTGCGCTGCGCTCCTACGCGTTCACGGCGCGCAAATCCGATCCTGGCAAGGATATCGGCCCGGTGACGATCATGGTCGCGACCCCGGCAGAGGCCGAAGAGGCCGCGGCCGCGCCGCTCGCCATCGCCGAAGGCGTGCTGCTGACCCGCGATCTTGTCTCGGAGCCGGCCAATCACCTGACCACCACTGCCTTCGCCGAGCGCATTCAGGGGCTGGAAGCCGACGGGCTCAAGATCACGGTGCTGGAAGAGGACGAATTGGAAAAGCTCGGTATGGGCCTGCTCCTGTCGGTGGGCCAGGGCTCTGCGACGCCCACGAAGGTCGCGGTCATGGAATGGTCCGGCGGGCGAAAGGGCGACGCGCCCCTGGCGCTGGTGGGCAAGGGCGTGGTCTTCGACACCGGGGGCATCTCGATCAAGCCCGCGGGCGGCATGGAAGAGATGACCATGGACATGGGCGGCGCGGGCACCGTGGTCGGCACCATGAAGGCGCTGGCCAAGCGCCGCGCCAAGGCCAATGTGGTCGGGCTCGTCGGGCTGGTGGAAAACATGCCTTCGGGCAGCGCCTCGCGGCCCGGCGACGTGGTGACGTCCATGAAGGGCGACACGGTCGAGATCATCAACACCGACGCCGAAGGACGGCTCTTGCTGGCCGATGTGCTCTGGTACGCGCAGGAAAAATACGAGCCCGCCGCGGTCATCGATCTGGCGACCCTGACCGGCGCAATTATCGTCGCCCTCGGCCACGAACATGCCGGGGTCTTCTCCAACGACGACAGTTTCGCGGACAAGTTCCTCCGTGCGGCGGGCAACGAAGGCGAGGGCGCGTGGCGTATGCCGCTGGGAGAGGCCTATGACAAGCTCATCAAGTCCAATATCGCGGACATGAAGAACGTGGGCGGCCGCAAGGGCGGCGCGATCACCGCCGCGCAGTTCCTGCAGCGCTACATCAAGGATGGCACGCCCTGGATCCACCTCGATATCGCCGGGGCGGCGCGGGTCGATGCGGAAACCAGCTTCGCGCCCAAGGGCGCGACCGGCTGGGGCGTGATGTCGCTCAACCGGCTGATCTCGGACCAATACGAAGGCGAGGACTGACGCGGGGCAGGGTGGCGCCATGGGGGCGGTTTATTTCTATCACCTGACGCGCCGCCCGCTCGAGGTCGCGCTGCCGATGCTGCTCGACCGTGCGCTCGCCGCCGGGTGGCGCGTCGCGGTGCGCGGCACGGCGCGCGACCGGATGGACTGGCTCGATGGCAAGCTTTGGCTGGAACCCGCCGACGGCTTTCTGCCCCACGGCCTGTCCGGCGGGCCGCATGACGCGCGTCAGCCGATCCTGCTGACCGAAGCCGCCGGCCCCGCCCCGAACGGCGCGCACTGCCTCATGAGCATCGACGGCGCCGAGGTTGCGCCCGAGGAGGTGCAGGCGCTGGAGCGGACCTGCATCCTTTTCGACGGCGCGGACGCGGCGGCGACGGCCCACGCGCGGGGACAATGGAAAGCGCTCACCGACGCGGGCTGTGCCGCGCAATACTGGTCCGAAGAATCCGGGCGGTGGGAGAAAAAGGCCGAGGCGGGGACGCAATCCGATTGAGCGGCTGCGCCGCGCGCGTTTGTCAGGAATGAGGGGTTCCACCCCTCAAACTCCCCGAGGTATTTTTCGCCAGATGAAGCGGCCGGTCAGCGGGTGAGGATGAGCCTGCCGTCAACAATCTCGACGCGGCTGAAGCGCTGCAGATAGCTCATGCCCAGAAGCGAGCGGTCGAGCTCGCCCGCATTGACCACCGCCGCGACGCCGCGGTCCTCGATCGGGCCGATGACGAGGCTATCGAGCCGCACCGGGGCGGTGCGCACCTCGCCATTGGCGGTGCCCGCGCGCCCCACAAAGGCAAGATCGGATGTGTCGAGCCCCGCGGCCTGGGCATCGGCGCGGGTCAGCACGATCATGGTGGCGCCGGTATCGACCACGAAGTCGATTGGCGCGCCGTTGACCTCGGCGGTCACGTAGTAATGCCCGTCCATCTGGCGCTGCAGCTCGACGGTATTTTCGCCCACGGTGCGCGCGATGCCGGGCTGTACCGTGCTGCGGATGTCGCCCCAGAGGCCCACCGCGGCGATCACGCCCACGAAAATCAGCCCCCAGACCAGCGCCTGTTGCGTCATCTTGCCAAGCGAGGCGCGGTTCTGGGCGAAAAACCACATCAGGATCGCGCCGCCGAGCAGCACGAGATAGATTAGGCGGGCGGTATCATCTCCGGTCATGGGACAGATATAGGCGGTGCGCCCTCAGCCCGCCAGACCGAAGCCCTTCAAACCGTCGAGAACGAATTGCACCGCCAGCGCGGCCAGCAGCATCCCCAGAAGCCGGGTGATCACGTTGATGCCCGTCTGCCCAAGCGCGCGTTCGAGCATTCCGGCGGTCAGGAACAGCAGGAAGACCAGCAGCACCACGCTCAGCATCACGCCGATGACCCAGGCGAGCCCTTCGAGCCCCGGCTGCTGACCGGCCAAAAGGATGATCGTGGTGATCGCGCCGGGCCCCCCGATCAACGGAATGGCCAGCGGATAGATCGACGGATCCTCGCGGTCGTCTTCTTCGCTCGCCTGATCCTTGCGCCGCTTGGTGCGCCGTTCGAACAGCATGTCGAGCGCCGTCAGGAACAGCAACAGCCCGCCCGCGATGCGGAAGGCGGGCATGGAAATGCCGATAAAGCCAAGCACCGCCTCGCCGAAACTGGCAAAGACGATCAGCACCAGCGCGCCCGTGATGCACGCGCGCATCGCAATGGCCCGCCGGCGCGCGGTGCTGTCGCCTTGCGTCAGCGCGACGAAAAGCGGGGTCATGCCGATCGGGTCGATGATGACGAAAAGCGCCACCCAGGCGGTGATGAGAAAACTTGGATCCATGGCTGCGACCTTTGGCGTCTCGCAGGCCGCTTGTAAAGCCGTGCCTAGCTTTCGGCCGCTTCCAGCCGCTCCAGCGCCGCCATCCAGAGCGTTTCGGCCCGGTCGAGCCCGTCCATGACCTCGGCATATTTGCGCTGCCAGGCTTCCATGTCACCGGCGCGGGCGTCATCATACATGGTCGGATCGGCCAGCTTGCCCGCGATGCGGTCGCGCATGTCATGAAGCTTTTCCACCCGCTCCTCGCATTTGCGGACCTCGGCGCGCAGGGTCAGGATCTGGTCGCGCGGGGCGCGCTTGGGCTTGGGCGGCGCTTTCGGGGCGTCGGCGTCCCTGGCGGGTTCCGGCTTCTGGTCGAGCAGCATCCGGCGATAGCTGTCGAGATCGCCGTCATAGGGCGTCACCGTCCCGTCCTTCACCAGCCAGAGCCGGTCCGCCACGAGGCTTAGAAGATGCATGTCGTGGCTGACGAGGATGATCGCGCCGGTATAATCTGTCAGCGCCTCGACCAGCGCCTCGCGGCTCTCGATATCCAGATGGTTCGTCGGCTCGTCGAGGATCAGCATATGCGGCGCGTCGAGCGTGGCGAGCATCAGGCTCAGCCGCGCCTTTTGCCCGCCCGAGAGCTGCCCGACGGGCGTGTCGGCCTGCTCCGCGCCGATGCCGAACCCGCCAAGGCGGGCGCGCAGCTTCGCCTGACCCTCGTCGCCGCGCAGACGGCGGATATGGTCGATAGGGGTTTCTTCAAGGCGCAGCTCGTCAACCTGGTGCTGGGCGAAATAGCCGACCCGAAGTTTTGAGGCCGCCGTGCGCTGGCCCTCCATCACCTGAAGTTTGTCCGCCAAGAGTTTGGAAAGTGTGGACTTTCCCTCGCCATTCCGGCCCAGAAGTGCAATCCGGTCATCCTGATCGATCCGCAGGTTCAGCCGCCGCAACACGGGCGTGCCGTCATAGCCCACCGCGGCGCTTTCCAGCCGCAGGATGGGCGGCGACAGCGCCTCGGGCGCGGGAAAACTGAAGCGGCGCAACGCGGCTTCTTGCGGGCGGGTGATGGGCTGCATCTTTTCCAGCGCCTTGATCCGCGCCTGCGCTTGGCGGGCCTTGTCGGCCTTGTAGCGGAAGCGGTCCACATAAGATTGCAGATGCGCCCGGCGGGCGTCCTGTTTCTTGGCCTCGGCCTCGGCGGCGGCCACGCGGGCGGCCCGGGTGGCGGCAAAGCGGTCGTACCCGCCTTGGTAAAGCTGCAAGTTTCGGTCTTCGAGATGCAGGATCGCGCCCACGGCGCGGTTCAAGAGGCCCCGGTCGTGGCTGATGACCAGCACCGTATGCGGATAGCGCGCCAGATAGCTTTCAAGCCAGAGCGCGCCTTCGAGGTCGAGATAGTTCGTCGGCTCGTCGAGAAGCAGCAGATCAGGCGCCGCAAAAAGCACGGCGGCCAGCGCCACGCGCATCCGCCAGCCGCCCGAGAAGGCCGAGCAGGGCATCGCCTGTTCTTCGTCGGTAAACCCCAGCCCCTTGAGGATCGAGGCCGCGCGCGCCTCGGCGCTCCAGGCGTCGATATCGGCAAGCCGGGTCTGGATCTCGGCAATCGTCTCGCCATCGGTTTCGCGCTCGGACCGGGCCAGCAGATCGGCCCGTTCGGTATCCGCGGCCAGCACCGTATCCAGAAGCGACACCTCGTTGCCCGGCACCTCCTGGTCGACGCCGCCGATCCGGGCGCGCGACGGCAGGCTGATCTCGCCGCCTTCCAGGGCAAGTTCGCCGCGTATCAGTCTGAAAAGCGTGGTTTTTCCTGTCCCGTTCCGGCCGACAAGCCCCACCTTGTGGCCATCCGGAATCATCGCCGAGGCGCCCGTGATCAGGGGGCGGCCGGCAACCGAGTAAGAGATGTTCTCGAGCTTCAGCATGGTCTTCCCATGCCGCATTGCCGGTCGGCGGTCAATCGCGGCTTTTCAAAGCCGGGCCTGCATGCTATCGGGGCGCCAAATCCTGCGCCTGGCTTTGGCCCGGGCGCGGAAACCCCTTGAAAACAAAGAGGCTCACATGGCTGTCGAACGCACGCTTAGCATCATCAAACCCGATGCCACCAAACGCAACCTGACCGGCAAGATCAACGCCAAGTTCGAAGAGGCCGGCCTGCGCATCGTGGCGCAAAAGCGCATCAAACTGACGATGGAGCAGGCCGGCGTCTTCTACGCCGTGCACGCCGAGCGTCCGTTCTTCGGCGAGCTCTGCGAATTTATGGCGTCCGGTCCGGTCGTGGTGCAGGTGCTCGAAGGCGAAGGCGCGATTGCCAAGAACCGCGAAGTGATGGGTGCCACGAACCCCGCCGATGCCGCCCCCGGCACGATCCGCGCCGAATTCGCGGAATCGGTCGGCGAAAACTCGGTCCACGGCTCGGACGCGCCGGAAACCGCGGCGGTCGAGATCGCCTATTTCTTCTCGGGTCTCGAACTGGTCGGCTGACGCCGCCCTATCTCGACACTTTCATGACCGCTGCGCCCCGGCGCGGCGGTTTTACTTTGTGCGCCTCATAAATCGGTCAGATCGCGGCGAAATCGGTAAAGATCTGCGCCCTGACCTTTTTCGGGGCTTCGGCGGCCGGTGCCTGCAGGCTGGCGCGTGCGCGCTTCTGCGGGGTCGCGGGTTGGCGTCTTGGGGGGGTCACTTGTACCATACGTCTGCTCCTGTGGTGCAACAGACCGGCCAGAATGCGCCTGACCGGCGCTGTCTTCGATCCATCCTGCACAGGACTTTGCCGAAATTTTGCCCGTGGCGGGGCATTCCCGCTGCAACCCCCGCGAATGACGCGCCGCCGCAACTGTCCTCTCAGGCTTGTCAAACCGCCTCCGGTTGCCCATGGTCGGAGGTTGTCAAACCATCCGTGGACTGCGTGTTATGCCGACCACCCGATTGAACCAGGATCCGCACCGCGTCCGCGATCCGCGCGAGAAGAACCTCGAAACCGCCATCGGCCGCGAGGTGCGCGAGGTGCGCCGCGCGCGCGGCATGACCGTGGCGGACCTCGCCGAGGCGACGGGCCTGTCCGTCGGCATGCTGTCGAAGATCGAAAATGGCGTGACCTCGTCATCGCTGACCACGCTACAGGTCCTCTCGGCGGCGCTCAGCGTGCCGATCACGTCGTTCTTCCGGCGCTTCGAAGAACGGCGCGAGGCAGTACACGTAAAAGCGGGCGAAGCGCTGGAAATCGAGCGCGCCGGCACCCGCGCCGGGCACCAGTACCGGCTTCTAGGGCATCTCGGCGCCAATAACAGCGGTGTGGTAGTCGAGCCGTATCTCATCACTCTTGACGAGGAATCCGATATCTTTCCCACGTTTCAGCATGACGGGATCGAATTGCTCTACATCCTCGAAGGCGAGTTCCGCTACCGCCACGGCGACCGGCATTTTCACCTTCAGGCGGGCGACAGCCTCTTTTTCGACGCCGACGCGCCGCATGGCCCTGACGAGCTGACCAAGCTGCCGGTGCGTTATCTGTCGGTCATCTCCTACCCGCAGAACGGCTCGGCATGACATTCCTGTCATGAAACAAAAATTCTTTTATTGAAACCTTTCCGCCTTTGTCCTAGCTTTTGCGAAACTTTCTGGCGGAGGCGCTGATGTGTGGAATCGTCGGACTTTTCCTCAAGGACAAGTCGCTTGAACCAAGGCTGGGCGAAATGCTCACCGAAATGCTCATCACCATGTCCGATCGCGGCCCCGACAGCGCGGGTATCGCGGTCTACGCCAAGGGCGAGGACGGGCAGGGCAAGCTTACCCTGCAGGCCGCCGATCCGGGCGTGTTCGCCGGGCTGGAGGACGAGCTGAGCGCGGCCATCGACGCGCCGGTCACTGTGCGGATCAAGGACACCCACGCGGTCCTGACCCTGCCCGAGGACAAGCTGAAAGAAGCGCGGCAAGCGGTTAAGCGCCTGCGCCCCGACACCCGCGTGATGAGCGCCGGGGAAATCATTGAAATTTATAAGGAAGTGGGCCTGCCGGGGGACGTAGCAAAGCGCTTCGACATCCCGCATCTTACGGGAAGCCACGGCATCGGCCACACCCGCATGGCGACTGAATCCGCGGTCACCACCCTCGGCGCGCACCCGTTTTCCACCGGCGCGGACCAGTGCCTCGTGCATAACGGCTCGCTCTCCAATCACAACTCGCTCCGCCGCAAGCTCGCCCATGAGGGCGTGCAGGTGGAAACCGAGAACGACACCGAAGTCGCCGCCGCTTACCTGACCTGGAAAATGCAAGAGGGCCAAAGCCTTGGCGAGGCTCTTGAAAGCGGTCTTAATGATCTCGACGGCTTTTACACTTTCGTTGTCGGCACCAAGGACGGCTTTGGCGTCCTGCGCGATCCCATCGCCTGCAAACCCGCCGTCATGGCCGAAACCGATCAATACGTCGCTTTCGGCTCTGAATACCGCGCGCTGGTGAACCTGCCGGGTATCGAAGACGCCCGCGTGTGGGAGCCCGAACCCGCCACCGTCTATTTCTGGAAGCACTGACATGCAGACATTCGATCTATCCGCCGACGGTCTGCGCGCCCTCAACGCAGCACTTCAGGCCCAGGCCCAACAGACCAATGAAACCGCGTGGGAGGTCGTAAATCCGCGCGGCAGCCATGCCATCGCCGTGGGGCTTGATGCCCCCATCGAGGTCACGGTCAAGGGCTCAACCGGGTATTACTGCGCGGGCATGAACCAACAGGCCACCGTGCATGTGAAAGGCTCCGTCGGCCCCGGCGTGGCCGAAAACATGATGTCGGGCACCGTCATCGTCGAAGGCGACGCCAGCCAGTATGCCGGCGCCACGGGCCACGGTGGCTTGCTGGTCATCAAGGGCAACGCCAGCTCCCGTTGCGGCATCTCGATGAAGGGCATCGACATCGTGGTGCAGGGCAATGTCGGCCACATGTCGGCCTTCATGGCGCAGAAGGGCAATCTGGTGGTCTGCGGCGACGCAGGCGATGCGCTTGGCGATTCGATCTACGAGGCCCGGCTTTTCGTGCGCGGCTCGGTCAAAAGCCTCGGCGCGGACTGCATCGAGAAAGAGATGCGGCCCGAGCATATCGAAATTCTGACCGACCTGCTGGATCGGGCAGGGATCGACGCCAGGCCAGAAGAGTTCCGCCGCTACGGCTCGGCCCGGCAGCTCTACAACTTCGACATCGACAACGCGTACTAAGGGGGCAATCATGGCCAAGGACGATCACGCACCGCGCACTTTGCCCAAATATTCCAGCACCTTCACGCCCGAAGTGAATGCAGAAATCCGCCGCGCCGCGGCCACCGGCATCTACGACATCCGCGGCGGCGGGGCGAAACGCCGCGTGCCGCATTTCGACGATCTGGTGTTTCTGGGCGCGTCGATGTCGCGCTACCCGCTGGAGGGGTACAGGGAGCGCTGCGACACTAACGTGGTGCTCGGCACCCGCTTCGCCAAGAAACCCATCGAGCTCAAGATCCCGATCACCATCGCCGGCATGAGCTTTGGCGCGCTCAGCGCACAGGCCAAAGAGGCCCTTGGCCGTGGCGCCTCGCTCGCCGGCACCTCCACCACCACCGGCGATGGCGGCATGACGCCCGAGGAACGCGGCCAGTCGAAAACGCTCGTCTATCAATACCTGCCCTCCCGCTACGGCATGAACCCCGTTGACCTGCGCAAGGCCGACGCGATCGAGGTTGTCGTGGGTCAGGGCGCGAAACCCGGCGGTGGCGGCATGCTTCTGGGCCAGAAGATCTCCGACCGTGTGGCGGAAATGCGCACCCTGCCTAAGGGCATCGACCAGCGCTCCGCCTGCCGCCATCCCGACTGGACCGGCCCCGACGATCTGGAAATCAAGATCCTCGAGCTGCGCGAGATCACCGGCTGGGAGAAACCCATCTACGTCAAGGTCGGCGCGGCGCGCCCCTATTTCGACACCACGCTCGCGGTCAAGGCCGGGGCGGACGTGGTCGTGATCGACGGCATGCAGGGCGGCACGGCGGCCACGCAGGACGTTTTCATCGAGCACGTGGGCATCCCCACGCTCGCCTGTATCCGCGAGGCCGTGCAGGCGCTGCAGGACCTCGGCATGCACCGCGAGGTGCAACTGATCGTCTCGGGCGGCATCCGCTCGGGCGCGGATGTGGCCAAGGCGCTGGCGCTCGGCGCGGACGCGGTCAGCATCGGCACCGCCGCCATGATCGCGCTCGGCGACAACGACCCCAAATGGGAGGACGAGTACCAGAAGCTCGGCTCCACAGCAGGCGCCTATGACGACTGGCACGAGGGCCGCGACCCGGCGGGTATCTCCACGCAGAACCCCGAACTGGCCCAACGCCTCGATCCGGTCGAGGCCGGTCGCCGCCTCAACAACTATCTCAAGGTCATGACGCTGGAATGTCAGACCCTCGCCCGCGCCTGCGGCAAGAACCACGTGCAGCACCTCGAGCCCGAAGACCTCGCCGCCCTCACGCTCGAGGCCTCCGCCATGGCCCGCGTGCCGCTGGCAGGCACAAAATGGTATCCCGGCATGCCCGGAGGCGCGTTTTAAACCACTTTCCGGGCCGGGAGCTTTGACAACCCGCGCAACACCCGGCTTCATTCCAAGAAAGAATAAACACGACAGGGGACAAAAAACATGACCAAAGACCTCGCCGCCTTCGCCGCCGAGACCGGCGTGAAATACTTCATGATTTCCTTTACCGACCTTTTCGGCGGCCAACGCGCCAAGCTGGTGCCCGCCCAGGCCATCGCCGACATGCAGGAAGAGGGCGCAGGCTTCGCCGGTTTCGCCACATGGCTCGACATGACGCCCGCCCATCCCGACATGCTCGCCGTGCCCGACCCGTCTTCGGTGATCCAGCTGCCGTGGAAGCCCGAGGTCGCCTGGGTCGCCGCCAACCCGGTGATGGAAGGCGAGGACGTCGCCCAGGCCCCCCGCAACGTGCTCCGCCGCCTGATCGAGGAGGCCGCCTCCGAAGGGCTGCACGTGAAGACCGGCGTCGAGGCCGAGTATTTCCTGCTCACCCCCGATGGCAACGCCCTTTCGGACGAGTTCGATACAGCCGAGAAACCCTGCTACGACCAGCAGGCCGTCATGCGCCGCTATGACGTGGTGCGCGAGATCTGCGACTACATGCTTGATCTCGGCTGGGGCCCCTACCAGAACGACCACGAGGACGCGAACGGCCAGTTCGAGATGAACTGGGAATTCGACGACGTGCTGGTGACCGCCGACCGCCATTCCTTCTTCAAATTCATGACCAAGTCGGTGGCCGAGCGTCACGGCTTCCGCGCCACCTTCATGCCCAAGCCCGTCGAGGGGCTGACGGGCAATGGCTGCCATGCGCATATCTCGGTCTGGGACGCGCCGGGTGCCAAGGCGAAAACCAACATCTTCGCCGACGACGCGATGGAACTGGGCCTCAGCGAGAAAGGCCGCAACTTCCTCGGCGGCATCATGAAACACGCCTCCGCCATGGCCGCCATCACTAACCCCACGGTGAACAGCTACAAGCGCATCAACGCGCCACGCACGACCTCCGGGGCCACATGGGCGCCCAACACGGTGACATGGACCTCCAACAACCGCACCCACATGGTCCGCGTCCCGGGCCCCGGACGGTTCGAGCTGCGCCTCGCCGACGGCGCGGCCAACCCCTATCTCCTGCAGGCCGTCATCATCGCCGCCGGCCTCGACGGCATCCGCACCAAAGCCGATCCGGGCAAGCGCCACGAGATCGACATGTACGCCGAAGGCCACAAGGTCAAAGGCGCCCCCAAGCTGCCCCTCAACATGCTCGACGCCCTGCGCGCTTATGACAAGGACAAGGGGCTCAAGGCGGCGATGGGCGAGGAATTCTCGCAGGCCTTCATTAAGCTCAAGACCAACGAGTGGAACAGCTACATGTCCCATTTCAGCCAGTGGGAAAAGGACAACACGCTCGATATCTGAGGGGGAGGGTGGGGCGCTTTGGCCCTTGCTTTACCCAAGAAAGCGATAGCCCCCCATGGTCAGGCGTGCCCTGCGCAAACGTAGGCGGTGCCCCCAACGCCACCGCGTGATCGCCAAAGTGCCCTCCCGCGTTCCGCCCATCCCGCGGCTATGTCCAACCGGCAGGTCGGGTCCTTAAAGACAGAATTTGAAGACATCGCAGCGAAATTCTGCTTTGAGACCATGGCAGGCCATCGCTTCGACACACAGAACACGGCTCTCGGCTCCGGGGAAGACCCGAAACGCGGGACTGATTACGGCCGCGTCAACGGACCAATCCGAATGCTATCCAGGATTTTCTGCGATCGGCTCAAAAAATCGTCAACATCCACCTGCGCAATCGTTTCGTCCCCGAAAGCTTTTTTCGTGATGATTAGAACGGCCATGGTTCCGGCGGCGGTATCGACACAAGCCTGCACCGCGTTCAGCGTCTCAACCTGAATATCTCGTATCCGAATGCACGGCCCGCGCTGCATATTTATCCACGTTGTTGAAAACTCGCCGTAAACAGTGCGCGCATCATCTTTGGGAGCATTCTGAGAAATGAATTCCTCGAGTGAGGATCTTGCCAACGCGGCGTCGCCTGCTTCCGACTTTCGCCCCGCCCCCGGTAGCCGGAGCGGATCAGGCCAGCCAACAATCTGTACGCCAACCTCGAGCTCTCCGTACACCGGGCTATCGAAGTAAATCGCCAAAGGGTTATCCCTCGCGATGCTCAAGGAGAGAGGGACGAGCTCGTCCAGACTGAAAGCGATCGCTCCAAGGTCGATCTCGCCCGTCGCGACAAGCAGCTTCTCGGCTGAAACCGGCACGTTCACGAAACGTGTCGCGGGGTCCGATCCGGTTCCTGAAAACTGTTCAACCGACCCGTCTTCAAAGCGCACCTCCCAGACCGCGATGAATGGCGTCTCTCCGCCAGGCAATACGCGCGGTTCGACACAAAGGGTCATATCTGTCCTTTGCAGGCACAGGCGTGACTTCTCTATCAAGCAAGATGAGTTATGCTCACGGATGCTTGCGGCGCCATTGAAAAAAAGCACCATCGGATTGGTTGACCGACAATCCAGAACGAAGCCCTGTCCAAAGGCTTCTCCCGTAAGTTCGATAATGACCGAATTCGATTCAAGAAGAGCTTCAATGGCTTCTGTGCCAATAGGTGTCCCTTTTTCGAAAATTTCCAACTCTGTCGGCCAATCCTCCTGCGCCATACCTGCTTCTGCAGAACCGATTGCAATGGCGAGAAGAAGGCAAAAAAGACGACGCACTGCCAGCCCTCCCTCTCGGATATCTTTTTAAAATGCTAACATCTTTGTTCGCGATGAAATTTGACATGTATCAGTGCTGACCACTGCTTGTTTTCATTCTTGACGGATAATAATGAATTTATGGGACGCGCGCCGAGTAAGCCGGACTTATCCGAAGGACTTCTTTGTCCGCAAAACGGACATCCGGACAGACAGCCGATAAGGACCGCTTTATGCATCTGCTTCTGGCGAAATGCATTCGAAGTGTTTGAGGCTTGGCTGCGGCGGCAACGTTAGCGTCCGCACCTGCATGAGTACGGGACTCGTTAACAAATCCTTAACACCTCCCATACCAAAACTTTTGTACAAAATGGACAAGGGCGTCTGAAAACCTGCTCCTTTTTGTACAAAACTTTCCTCCGAACACGAAAAAAGGCGGGGTCTCCCCCGCCTCTCGAACCACGCCAAAACCAAGGTTTCAGGCGTTCGCTTCCCGGATTTTCTCTGCGGCGTCCTTGTCGTAGGTGACTCCGTTCTGCTCAAAGAGCTGGTCCAGTTCACCCGAGAGCGTCATCTCCGTGATGATGTCGCAGCCGCCCACGAACTCTCCCTTGACGTAAAGCTGCGGAATGGTCGGCCAGTCGGAATAATCCTTTATTCCCTGACGGATAGCGTCGTCGGCCAGCACGTTCACATCCTGGAACTCCACGCCCATATAGTTCAGAACCCCCGCCACGCGGCTGGAAAATCCGCATTGCGGCATCGTCTTTGTGCCCTTCATGTAAAGCACCACGTCATTGGATTTGACGGTTTCCTCGATTTGCGTCTTCGCGTCGGTCATTTCGTTTTTCCCTTCGGAATGAAGCGTTTAGCATAGGCCTGCGGGTCGCGGGGCACCTGCCATTCGGCCGAGTTTCCCCCGCCCATGCCGGAATTGTAATCAGAGCGCAGCGTGTGGTGGCCCTTGCCCGGGGCACTTCCCCGACGTCCCGGATCTCGCCGCAGCGATACGCCGGCAAGAACAATCGCCGCCAGAAAGATCAGCACGATCAAGAGGATAGTGCCCCAGCTCATTTCAGCCGGGCGCTTTCGTGGTCAGCGCGAGGGCATGCAGATCGCCCGAAGGCCCGTCCATCTTGCCCTTGAGCGCGGCATAGACCGCGCGCTGCTGCTGGACACGGTTCATGCCCTTGAACGAGGCGTCGATCACCTCGGCGGCATAATGGTTCCCGTCCCCCGCAAGATCGGTGATGGTGATCTGCGCGTCCGGAAAGGTTTCGCGGATCAGATCCTCGATTTCCTTGGCTTGCATCGGCATGCGCGGGTCTCCTTGGTTTGCCTTCCCCTGATGTAGAGAGCACGGCAATCGAGTGCAAGCGCCCCAATGCATACAAGGGTTTCAGGGCTCAGGCGAAGGTCGCGCCGAAGGTCTCGCGGTAGACCCGCGACAGATCGGCCAGTGGCGCCGAGGATGCCCCGAACGTGACATGATCGCCGCCGAACTTGCCCGCGTAGCTGACCGGCACGCCGGCCTTGTGCGCGGCGGCCATCAACGCCTCGGCCTGATCGAAGTTGCACGCCACAAGATATCGCGCCTGATCCTCGCCGAAAAGCTGGGCCGTGTCGTCCGTGTCGAGTGTGACGCCAACACCCGCCGCCTCGGCCAGTTCGAACGCGGCCAGGGCGAGCCCGCCATCGCTGAGGTCGGTGCACGCCCGTATCAGGGTGTGGTTGTCCCGAATAAACGTGCCGTTGCGTTTTTCGGCCTCCAGGTCGACTGGCGGCGCGTCTCCCTCGATCCGGTTGAACACTTCGGCCAGCAGCGCCGATTGCCCCAGATGTCCGGTGGTCTCACCGACCAGGATCGCCACATGCCCGTCGCGGGCCTGCCCGTTGATTGCCTCGTCCTCGTGCGCAATCAGACCGACCGCGCCGATGGTGGGCGTGGGCAGGATGGCCCGGCCGTCAGTCTCGTTGTAGAGCGACACGTTGCCCGACACGATGGGCGTGTCGAGCGCGGCCACGGCCTCGCCGATGCCCTTGATGGCCATGACGAACTGACCCATGATCCCGGGTTTCTCCGGATTGCCGAAATTGAGATTGTCGGTGGTCGCCAGCGGCTTGGCCCCCACGGCGCTGAGATTGCGATAGGCCTCGGCCACCGCCTGTTTGCCACCTTCCTTTGGGTTGGCCTTCACATAACGGGGCGTCACATCCGACGTGAACGCGAGAAGCTTGTCGGTTCCGTGGACCCGGATGATCCCGGCGCCGAGCCCGGGCAGGCGGGCGCTATCGGCCATCACCATCGTATCGTATTGTTCATAGACCCACTGACGCGAGCAATAGTTGGGCGAACCGATGAGTGCGCGCAGCCCATCGATGGGATCGACGCCCGGCACACTGGACGGATCTAGCTGCGCCGGCGCGGCGGGCTCTTCCCACGGCCGGTCATATTCCGGCGCGCTGCCCGACAGCGTGGCCAGCGGCAGATCGGCCTTCACATCATTCCCATGTAGGATCAGGAAACGATCCTCGGCAATGGTCTCGCCCACAATGGCGAAATCGAGATCCCATTTCTCGAACACCGCGCGCGCCTCGGCCTCTTTTTCGGGTCGCAGGACCATCAGCATGCGTTCCTGGCTTTCGCTGAGCATCATCTCATAGGCTGTCATGCCGGTTTCGCGCTGTGGCACCCGGTCCAGGTTGAGCCGCACGCCAAGGCCGCCCTTGTCGCCCATTTCCACCGCGGAACAGGTCAGGCCCGCCGCGCCCATATCCTGGATCGAGATGACGGCGCCCGTTTGCATCAGCTCAAGACACGCCTCCATAAGGCGTTTTTCGGTAAAGGGATCGCCCACCTGTACGGTCGGGCGTTTCTCCTCGATCGACTCGTCGAATTCTGCCGAGGCCATGGTTGCGCCGCCGACGCCATCCCGCCCGGTCTTCGCGCCAAGATAAACCACGGGCATGCCCACGCCCGACGCGGCGGAGTAGAAGATTTTGTCATTATCTGCCAGACCCGCGGCGAAGGCGTTCACAAGGCAATTGCCGTTATAGGCCGGGTCAAATCGCACTTCGCCACCTGCGCAAGGCACGCCAAAACAATTGCCATAGCCGCCGATACCCTCGACCACCCCATGCACAAGCTGGCGGGTCTTGGGATGAGCCACCTCGCCGAAACTGAGCGAGTTCATCGACGCGATGGGCCGCGCGCCCATCGTGAAGACGTCACGCAGGATACCGCCTACGCCGGTTGCCGCACCCTGGTAGGGCTCGATGTAAGAGGGGTGATTGTGGCTTTCCATCTTGAAGACCACCGCCTGACCGTCGCCGATATCGACAACACCGGCATTCTCGCCGGGCCCGCAGATCACCTGCGGGCCGTCCGTGGGCAGCGTCCGCAGCCATTTCTTGGAGGACTTGTAGGAACAGTGCTCGTTCCACATCGCCGAAAAGATGCCGAGCTCGGTGAAAGAGGGCTTGCGCCCCAGAATTTCGAGAATCCGGTCATACTCATCGGGCTTGAGGCCGTGGGCCTCGATCAGTTCGGGCGTGATCGCCGGTTCTTGCATCTGCAATGTCCCCCAAAAGGCTGGCTTGGTGCCTCTTTAGGGCATGACTGGCAGGGGGAAAAGGGGCCGCGATAGGGCGGCCTGAACGAAAAGGCCCGGCGCAGGGCCGGACCTTTCGATACTCGTTAACGAATGAACCGATTAGCTCTTGTCGGCGACACGCTCTCGCAGATGCTCGACTGTGTTGTCGTACTCAATGCCTTCGCCCACGGTTTTCACTTCGAGACTGTCGACCGAAAAGCCGATGACGTTGGCGGCAATCTGTGTGGCAGGGTCGATCTCGACAAACACGCGGTAGCCGTTGCTCATCTCCTGCGTGTACGCGACGGTACCGATCATGACATCGTTGGACGACGACACTGCGGTACCCGGCGTTGCGGCAACAATGATGTTCTCAGCCGAAGTCGCTTCGGTTTCGGACATCTGGGTATCGCTATCCTCGTCTGCGATGGCTTCGTTTTCTCCGCGAATTTCGCCGCCAACGTTCTTATAAACTTGGCCGCCAACTTCGTAGGTGTCGGTGTCATAAACGTAGTTGCCCGAGATCTCGGCCGCATCCTCATAATTGTTACCAGCGTCTTCGATCGTGTCGGCGGCATATGCGCCAAGCGCGGTGCTGCCGGTAAGAATTGCGGCGAGTGTAATGTTACGGAATTGCATAGGTTACTCCTGTTACTGATGACCACTTTTGGGTTCTGATTTCCGGCAGGACAGCAGTGCCGCGCCGGTCTGACAGGACAACAAGATACCGAACCATGCGTTCCCGATCGCCGAAAAGTTTTTTGAACTCTTCTGTTCAGGTTTCAAAAAGTATTAATAATAACAATAACCTAAAAGGAACAAATTTTTTTGGGTTTCTCTTGGAGCTTCGCGAGGCATTGACCCCGAGCGCGATAGCGCGTTGAGTGTCCTCCGACAAAAAGGGCGCTTTATGCAGATTGACGACAATCCCCACCGCGGCAAGGGACTGCCGCACGCCATGCTTGCCGATATCCCTGACCCAAGTATCGACGCCGCTGCCCCCGAAACCATGCTGACCCAATGCCCGGCGGCGTGCGAAACGCCGCTTGTTGCGCTCACGGGTTTTGACTGTGCTGTTTGGGCCAAGGATGAACGGGGGCGTATGGGCCTGGGCAGTTTCAAGGCGCTTGGCGCAGCCTACGTGATTGCGCACGCCGCCGCTGAAACCGGGGCCGAGGATCTGTCCACCGCGCTCGCGGGGCAGACCTATGTCACCGCAAGCGCAGGCAATCACGGGATGTCGGTCGCGGCGGGCGCGCGCATTTTTGGGGGGCGTGCGGTCATCTATCTGTCCGATACGGTGCCGGACACGTTCGCGCAAAGGTTGCGCGACAAGGGGGCCGAAGTCGTACGCGCAGGCAATGATTACGAGACCAGCATGGAGGCCGCGCACGACGCGGCGCATGAAAACGATTGGATCCTGCTTTCCGACAGCTCCTGGCCTCGATACACCGAACTGCCCCACCGTTTGATGGAGGGGTATCTTGTGATGGCCGCCGAAGCGGCACGCCAGATGCCGCAGCCGCCCACGCATATCTTTCTGCAGGCCGGTGTGGGCGGGCTGGCCGCTGCCTGCGCGGCCTGGTTTCGTCAGGTCTGGGGCGACGCGCCGGAAATCATCGTCGTCGAACCTCACGCCGCGCCAGCCCTGCACGCCAGTATTTCCGCAGGCGAACCCGTGGCCACGATCGGGCCGGTTTCCGCCATGGGACGTCTCGACTGCAAGGAGCCATCGCTCATCGCGCTCAAGGGGCTTGCGAGGGATGCGGACCGTTTCGCGCTGATCTCCGAGGAAGAGGCGGCGTCGATCCTGCCCCTGCTGGCAGGCCAGGACATGGCCACGACGGAATCCGGCGCGGCCGGTGTCGCCGCGCTTAAACTCAGTACTCTCGGTCCGGACGATGTCGCGCTCGTTATCATATCCGAGATGGCCGACGCATGAGCCGCGGTTTCGCGCGTGCGGAGTATGAAGCGCGCGTCCAGCGTATACAGACTGGCATGGACCGGCACGGTCTGGGTGCGCTTCTGCTCACCTGTGAACCGGATGTGCGCTATGTTTCCGGCTTTTTGACGCGGTTCTGGGAAAGCCCGACACGTCCGTGGTTCGTGATCTTGCCCGCGCGTGGTGCTCCGGTTGCCGTCATCCCGTCCATAGGTGCAGCCCTGATGGCCACCACTTGGATTGCCGATATCCGCACGTGGCCTGCACCTGTGCCGGATGATGACGGCGTCAGCCTTCTGGCCGGCACTCTGCGCGAGATCGGAGGTCCGGTCGGCATACCCTCGCATCTGGAAACCCATCTGCGCATGCCTTTGGACGATTTTCACAGGCTCAAAGAGATGACAGGCCTCGCCTTCATTCATGATCACGGCATTCTGGCCAACGCACGGGCTGTGAAATCCCCCGCCGAACTGACCAAGATTGAGACGATTTGCGCCATCGCCGGTCGCGCCTTTGCCCGGGTGAACGAAATTGCGGATGAGGGCGTGCCTCTGTCTCAAACCTTTCGCGACTTTCAGCGGCTTCTGCTAGAGGAAGGCGCGGACTGGGTGCCCTATCTTGCGGGCGGCGCGGGCCCGGATGGATACGGCGACGTCATCTCGCCTGCGACCGACGCGCCCTTGGCGCCGGGTGACCTGCTGATGCTCGACACAGGCGCGGTCTATGACGGCTATTTCTGCGATTTTGACCGTAACTTCGCGGTCGGTGCAGCTTCTGAGACCGCCAAGAGTGCCTACAAGCGTCTGCTTGCCGCTGCCGAGGCGGGGCGCGAGGTGCTGTGCCCCGGGTCGCGGGCGTGTGACGCGTGGCGCGCCATGGCGCGTCAGGTCGGCGATGCCGACACGGCGGGCCGGCTTGGCCACGGGCTCGGCATGCAACTGACCGAAGGGCTGTCACTGACCGAGGCGGACACGACTGTGCTGACGCCCGGAATGGTGGTCACGCTGGAACCGGGCCTCGACATGCCATCGGGACGCATCATGGTGCACGAGGACGTTTTCGTGATCACGGAGACCGGTGCGCGGCAAATCTCGCCGCCGGCGCCGTCAGACCTGCCCATCATTTGACATAGCAAGCGGGCGCCAAAAAAAAGGCCGAGCACTAAGCTCGGCCGAAGTCCAACAGGGAGGTATGAAGATGTCCGCTTGCGCGTCCATCGTCATGGTCGGGAATTAGAACCTCACCCGTGGCCGATCAAGAGATAAGATGCCGCATCTGCAGAAAGCCCGCTATGCGCCTGATGCATAGCTCTGATCGCATCGACCGCAGAATTTATGTATCTGCCTGTTCTTTCATCGTTTTTCGATAAAGTATGATCTCGTCCTGCACGAAATCACGGAACGCCGCGATGCGCTGAGAATGCCGCAGTTCCTCGGGATAGGCGAGAAACACGGGCACCTCGACCGAGTGGATGTCGGGCAGAACCTGTACGAGGTTCGGAAAATCCCGACTCAAGTAATCGGGCAGGACCCCGATGCCGATGTGGTGGATCACGCCCTGCAAGACACCGAAGTAATTGTTCACTGTAAGCAGCGAGGGGATGTCATAGGTCATCAATTCCCCGACAAGCGTCGCGCCCGCACCGACCTGCGCCGAACTCGGGTTCTGGCACAGCAGCCGGTGATTGCGCAAATCCTCCGATGATTCGGGCGTGCCGTTCTGTTCCAAGTAATCGCGCGATGCGTAAAGGCACATGTGCACGCTCATCAGGCGTTTGCGGATCAGGTCGGCCTGGCTGGGTTCCTTCATGCGGATTGCCACATCGGCCTCGCGCATGGGCAAGTCGAGCACGCGTTCTTCGAGCATGAGGTCGATGTTCAGATCGGGATGCGCGGCGAACAGCTTGGGCAGGCGCGGCGCGAGCCAAAGCGTGCCGAACCCGATGGTCGTGGTCACGCGCAATTCGCCGAACACCTCTTCCTCGCTGTCGCGGATCCGCGCGGTGGCGGCATCGAGCCGTTTCATCATCGCTTTCGTCGCGTCGAACAGAAGCTCGCCCTGTTCGGTCAGGATGAGTCCTCGTGCATGGCGGTGAAACAGCGTCGTGTTGAGTGATTCTTCCAGCGCCCGCACCTGCCGGGAAACCGCCGATTGCGACAGGTGAAGCTGATCGCCCGCATGTGTGAGGCTTCCGGCATCGGCCACCGCATGAAAGATTCTCAGCTTGTCCCAATCCATTTCCGCAACTTCCGAGTCGACGCATACCCACCACAGCGCAATAGCAGAAAACCTGCGCCTGCAAGACCATCCACACGGCGAATTTATCAGTTTGCGCTTTATAGGTCACCATTTTTGACCTATATTTGCCTTAAACTGAGGCAAGCGACGCAATCGGGAGGTGTGTCATGAGCAATCAGAAAATTTCCCTCACCGACAGGCTCGACCTCGAGAAATCGCCGGTGCTGCTCAATGGCACGCAGGCGCTGGTTCGGTTGATGCTTATGCAGGCGGCGCGCGACCGTGCGGCGGGCCTCAACACCGCCGGATACGTGACCGGATATCGCGGTTCGCCCCTCGGCGCGGTCGACATGCAGATGACCCGCGCTGCAAAAGAGTTGTCTGCGGCACAGATCACGTTTCAGCCGGGCCTCAACGAGGACCTCGCCGCGACAGCGCTCTGGGGGACACAGCAGGCCGAACTCCGAGGCGAGGGGCGCTATGACGGCGTATTCGGTCTGTGGTACGGCAAGGGGCCGGGCGTGGACCGGTCCGGCGATGTCATGCGTCACGCCAACATGGCCGGCTCGTCGCCCAATGGGGGGGTGATCATGGCCATGGGGGACGATCATACCGGCGAAAGCTCGACCGTCTGCCACCAGTCGGATTGGGCGATGGTCGACACTTATAAGCCGGTCTTGTCGCCCGCGGGCGTGCAGGAGATCCTCGATTTCGGGCTTTACGGCTATGCGCTGTCCCGCTTTGCGGGTGTCTGGTGCGGTCTGAAGCTGATGAAAGACACGGTCGAGGTAACAAGCGTGGTCGACGGGTCGCTGGATCGCATGCAGTTCGTCACGCCCGAATTCGACATGCCCGAGGGCGGGCTCAATATCCGGCTTGGCGATCACTGGATTGCGCAGGAAGCGCGCATGATAAACTACAAGAGGTTCGCCGCCGAAGCTTTTGCACATGCGAACAAAATCGACAAACGGGTTTTGGGCAAAGCGGGTGCGAAGATCGGGTTTGTCGCCGCCGGCAAGAACTGGCTGGATCTTGTCCATGCACTCGACCTTCTTGGTATCGATGCCGCCGAGGCCGAAAGGCTTGGTCTGACGACATACAAGGTCGGCCAGACCTTCCCAATGGATATGAGGGGCTTTCACGACTGGGCCGAGGGACTCGACCTGATCGTGGTGGTTGAGGAAAAGCGCAAGCTGATCGAGATCCAGATCAAGGAGGCGATCTTTGACGACCGGAAGGGGCGGCGCGTCTATGGCTGGTACAAGGGCGGCGCCGGTGGCCTGCATCAGGAAGAATTGTTCCCAGTCCAGATGGCCATCGATCCTGTTATGGTGGCGGAGAAGATCGGCACGATCCTCGTCGAGGAAGGCCGCGGAACGGATCGCGTAAAGGCCCGTCTGCAAGCTATTGAAGAAGATAAGAAAGCCAGTGAAAACGAAGAGATCGCGACACGACTGCCCTATTTCTGTGCGGGTTGTCCGCACAACACCTCCACCAAGCTGCCCGCGGGCAGTCGCGCCTATGCCGGCATCGGCTGTCACATCATGGCGCTCTGGATGGACCGCGAGACGTCGGGATATACCCACATGGGCGCGGAAGGGGCTAACTGGATCGGCGAGGCGCCGTTTTCCACCCGCGATCATGTCTTTCAGAATATCGGCGACGGCACCTATAACCATTCCGGGATCCTCGCCATCCGCGCGGCGCTCGCCGCGGGTACCAACATCACCTACAAGATCCTTTATAACGACGCGGTCGCCATGACCGGCGGGCAGGGCAACGAAGGCGACCTGGGCCCCGACCGGATCGTGCGCGAGGTGCAGGCCATGGGCGTGCGTGACGTTGCCGTGGTCTTCGATGAAAAGGAAGAGCCCAACCGCGCCGATTTTCCCTCTGGTATCGGCTGGCACTCACGGGCCGAGTTGTCGCAGGTGCAGGAGAAATACCGCACAATCAAGGGTGTGTCGGCCATCGTTTACGTACAGACATGTGCGGCTGAGAAACGCCGCCGTCGTAAACGCGGCACTTTCCCGGACCCGGATCAGCGCGTTTTCATCAATTCGGATGTCTGCGAGGGCTGCGGCGATTGCGGTGTGCAGTCGAACTGTGTCGCCATAGTGCCGCACGAGACCGAGCTTGGCCGCAAGCGCGCGATTGACCAATCCGCCTGCAACAAGGATTTCAGCTGCCTCAAAGGCTTCTGCCCGTCTTTCGTCACGCTCAAAGGCGCCGAACTGCGCAAGGAGGCTGCCTCGGATCTCACGCTGCCCGATATGCCGCAGCCCGACCTGCCAGAGATGACCGGAACGCATAACGTCGTCATCACCGGCGTCGGCGGTACCGGTGTGGTAACCATCGGCGCGGTTCTGGCGCAAGCCGCACAGATCGACGGCAAGGGCGCGGGCATGATGGAAATGGCAGGCCTCGCGCAGAAGGGCGGCGCCGTGCATATTCATTGTCGCATCGCCAACAGCCCCGCCGAAATCAGCGCGATCCGGGTGGCCCTGGGCGAGGCCGACGCCCTGATCGGCGGTGATCTTGTGGTGAGCGCAGGTGCCAAGACGCTTAGCCTAACACGCGCGGGTCGTACCGGGGCCGTCGTCAATAGCCACGAGACCATGACCGGCGACTTCACCCGCGATACCGAGTTCCGCCTGCCCACGGCAAAGCTGACCGCGGCGCTTGAGACGCGCTTGGGCGACGAAGTACAGCTTTTCGATGCCTCCGAGCTGGCCCGCGCCACGATGGGCGACGCGATCTATGCCAACATGATCCTCTTTGGCGCGGCGTGGCAGCGCGGGCTTCTGCCGGTGACCCATGACGCCATCGTTCAGGCGATCACGCTCAACGGCGCGGCGGTCGAGCACAACCTACGGGCGTTCGAGATCGGGCGTTGGGCCGTCCTGAATCCGGACGACGCGCAGGCGCATATGTCGCCCAACATTTTGCAGAAACCGAAATCGCTGGATGAAAAGATCGCTTTTCGCGCCGATCACCTTACGGCCTATCAAGGCAAGCGGCTGGCGCGGAGGTACCGCAAGCTGGTAGACGGCATCGAGGACGATGAGCTGCGTGAGGCTGTGGCGAAAGGCTATCACAAGCTTTTGGCCTACAAGGATGAATACGAGGTCGCGCGCCTGCTGCTTTCAACGCGAGAAAAGGCGAAAGAGACCTTCACAGGCGACTTCGACATGGAGTTCCACCTTGCGCCGCCGCTTCTGTCCCGCACCGGCCCGGATGGACGACCGAAAAAACGCCGCTTCGGTCCGTGGATCGAGCGACCTATGCGCCTGCTGACCCGGCTCAAGGCACTTCGTGGCACGCCGCTTGATCCTTTCGGCTACACCGCCGAGCGACGGATGGAGCGTGGACTTATCCGCCAGTACGAGCGCGACGTGGCAGAGGTTCTGCCCAAGCTCGTCTCGGAAACCCGCGACCCCATTCTGGCCCTGGCCCGTCTCCCGCTGAAAATCCGCGGCTTCGGCCCGGTCAAGGCGGCCAATACCGAAACAGCTGGGAAAGAGCGCGAGACCCTACTCGCCACGATTCGTGGCGGCGGTGTCTCACTGGCGCAGGCGGCGGAGTGAACGTCACGGAAAGTTCACGCGATACGGTCAGATTTGTCGTAAACACCTCTCCAAATCGCGAATCGAAAACCGGACCCGCAGACCATGCGCCAAGACCGTCACATCGCCCGTGACATCAGCTATGCCCACTCGGCCCAGACACGGGGCGGGCGGGCGATGATCCGTACCATGGAGACGCTCAGCGGTCGGATGCGCCTGATCAAGCGCGCGGCGGGCTATGAGCGAGAGGTCGCGGCGGGGCGGGATTTCTGGCAGGTCATGATTGACCGCTATGGGCTTTCGCTCGACGTGGCGGCCGGCAGCCTCGACGCGATTCCGCGCGACGGCCCATTGATTGTAATCGCCAACCATCCATATGGCATCCTCGACGGTATGATGATGGGGCATATCCTCAGCCAGACGCGCGGCGATTTCCGCATTCTTGCCAATTCCGTCTTCAACAAGGCGGAGGATCTCAACCGGATCGTCCTGCCGATCAGCTTCGATGAGACGAAAGAGGCCCTCGCGCTCAACCTGCAGACCCGCAAGACCGCGCTTCAATATCTCGCCGATGGCGGCGCCATCGGAATCTTTCCCGGCGGCACGGTTAGTACGGCGGCAAAGCCGTTCGCGCAGCCGATGGACCCAAGCTGGCGCGGCTTCACGGCCCGGATGGTTGCCAAGTCCGGCGCGACCGTCGTGCCGATCTTTTTCGAAGGGCATAACAGCCGCCTCTTCCAGGTCGCCAGCCACCTGCATGTCACCCTGCGCATGGGGCTTTTGATCAAGGAGTTCGGCAAGCGGGTCGATGCGCCGGTTCGCGCCGTCATCGGGCGGCCCATAGACCCCGATCAGTTGGCCGCGCGGGCGGGCGACACGAAATCCCTCATGGCGTTCCTGCGTTACAAGACGTATGAGCTAAGCACACGCCCGGTGGATCCGGACGTGATCGGCTTTGAATTTCAGTAGGGGCGCGCGCAGGGCGCAGCACGATCATGGCGGTTGGACTCTTCGATTCCGGGCTTGGCGGCCTGACCGTGCTCGATGCGGTGGAAAAGCGTCTGCCCGATCTGCCGATCGTCTATCTGGGCGACAATGCCCACGCGCCCTATGGCGTGCGCGATGCAGACGATATCTATGAGCTGACCCGGGGACACGTGCAGAGACTTTGGGACGAAGAGGGCTGCAACCTCGTTATTCTCGCCTGCAACACCGCCTCTGCCGCTGCCCTGCGCCGCATGCAAGAGGCGGGTGTGCCCAAGGGCAAGCGCGTGCTGGGGGTTTTCGTGCCGCTGATCGAGGCGCTCACAGAACGTCAATGGGGCGACAATTCCCCGCCGCGCGAGGTGGCGCTGAAGCACGCAGCACTTTTCGCCACGCCCGCCACGGTCAGCAGTCGCGCGTTTCAGCGTGAACTTGCCTTCCGCGCCATAGGCGTCGATGTCGAGGCGCAGGCCTGCGGCGGCGTTGTCGATGCCATCGAAGAGGGCGACTTGATCCTTGCCGAGGCGCTCGTGCGCAGCCATGTGGACGCGCTCAAGCGAAAGATGCCCAATCCGGAAGCGGCGGTGCTGGGCTGCACGCATTACCCGCTGATGGAACACGTCTTTCAACAGGCTCTGGGGCCCGACGTGCAAGTCTTCTCGCAGCCACGCCTCGTGGCCGACAGCCTTGCCGATTACCTTGAGCGTCGCCCCGAAATGGTGGGCGAGGGCGAAGGTACGCGGTTTCTAACCACCGGCGATCCGCGCCGCGTATCGGACCGCGCGACGCAGTTTCTGCGACGTGAGATTGCCTTTACAGCCGCCTGAGCCACGCGCAGTTGCGGCTCCATCCGTTTTTTCCTAAAGCCTAAGCAACAGTTGAAAGAGGTCCCATGACCCACAAGATCGCCATTCTCGGCGCGTCGGGCTACACCGGCGCGGAACTTGTCCGCCTCATTGCCACCCATCCGGGGATGGAGACCGCGGCGCTCTCGGCCAATTCGAAGGCCGGGCAGTCCATGGCGCAGGCCTTCCCGCATCTGCGCCACCTCGACCTGCCGACTTTGGTGACCATCGGCGAGATTGACTTTTCCGTTATCGACCTGTGTTTCTGCGCGCTGCCCCACAAGACCAGCCAGGAGGTCATCTCGGCTCTGCCGCGCGATCTGCGCATCGTCGATCTGTCTGCCGATTTCCGCCTGCGCGACCCTGCGGCCTATCAGAAGTGGTACGGCAACCCTCATGCGGCGATCGAGCTTCAGAAAGAGGCGGTCTATGGCCTGACCGAATTCTACCGTGACGACATCCGCGACGCGCGGCTTGTCGCCGGCACCGGGTGCAATGCCGCGACCGGGCAGTACTTGCTGCGGCCCCTAATCACGGCGCAGGTCGTCGATCTCGACAATATCATTCTCGACCTGAAATGCGGCGTCTCGGGCGCGGGGCGCAGCCTCAAGGAAAACTTGCTGCACGCGGAATTGTCCGAGGGCTACCATCCCTACGCCACAGGCGGCACGCACCGCCACCTTGGAGAATTCGACCAGGAGTTCAGCGCGATCGCGGGCCGCGAGGTGAAAATCCAATTCACCCCGCATCTCGTCCCGGCCAATCGCGGCGTCCTCGCCACCGGCTATGTCCATGGCGACGCCAAGGCAATCTATGCGGCGTACGAGGACGCCTATCGCGACGAGCCTTTCCTGGAACTTTTGCCGATGGGCGAGGTCCCCAGCACGCGCCATATTCGCGGCAGCAATTTCTGTCATATCGGAGTGGTGGCAGACCGCATTCCGGGCCGGACGATCGTGGTGGCCGCGCTCGACAACCTTACCAAGGGGTCAAGTGGACAAGCCTTGCAAAACGCGAATCTGATGTTACGTGAAACTGAGACTGCGGGCCTCATGCTGGCCCCGGTCTTCCCGTGACATCGAAGGCTTGGAGGGTGGCAGGCTTATGAAATCGCTCAAGAAAAAGCGCCGGATTCAGATCGTCGCGGTGGCGTCCATTGCCTTGGTGATCGCTACCGGGCTGATTGGGTACGCTCTGCGCGACGGTATCAACTTCTTCCGCTCCCCCAGCCAGATCATGGCCGAACCGCCCGCGCCCACGGAAACCTTCCGCATCGGCGGTCTCGTCGAAGAGGGCACGCTTATCCGCGGAGAGGGCGAAACCGTCCGCTTCAATGTCACCGATGGCGGGGCTTCCATTCCCGTAACCTACAAAGGTGTGTTGCCCGATCTCTTCGAAGAAAACCAAGGCATGGTCGGCACCGGAACCTATGACGGCGCCACCTTCCGCGCGACCGAAATCCTTGCAAAGCACGACGAGGATTACATGCCCAAGGAAGTCGTCGAAAGCCTCAAGGAGCAGGGCGTCTACCAGCCACCGAACGGTAGTTAATCGTCCGATTAACCAATCTTGCCCAAGCCTTTGCACACCGAAACGGCGCGAAAGGTGGGCAAGATGCCAAGCGTTTCCCAGATTGCGAAAGAAATCGTCGCCCGCGAAGGCGGCTATGTCAACGATCCCGACGATCCCGGCGGGGCCACGAAATACGGCGTGACGATCCATACCATGCGCCGCCTCGGGCTTGACCTTGACGGCGACGGGCGCGTGGGCGTGGCGGATGTCAAGGCGCTCAGCCGCGAGCAGGCCGAGAAGATTTTTGTCGAGCATTACTTCAAGCGTCCTGGCATTGGCGCGTTGCCCGAGCCGGTTCAGGCCAGTGTTTTCGATATGTATGTCAACGCCGGCGCTCGCGCGGTCATTCTCCTGCAACGGGTGATCGCAAGCTTCGGCCAGACCATCGTCGCGGACGGGATCATCGGTCCGCAGACCATCGCGGCGGCGCGCGCAGCCTACAATCAGGCGCCCGATCACTTCGCCGACGCCTATGGCATCGCACGGCGCAATTACTATTTCCGTCTGGCTGACCGGCGCCCCAACATGCGCAAATACGCCCGCACCCGCGCCGGCGGCAAGGGTGGCTGGATCAGGCGGGCCGAGGAATTCATCTCGCCGCGCTTTCATCTGAGCGCCGAGGCCTTCAAAGAACGGGTGGCGACATGGGTTTGATCGAACGCGCCCTGTCGCTTGTTTTCGGAACCGGGCGCAACGCCATTGCCGAAACGGCTGAGGTCTTTCGCGTGAATGCAGACGCCGCCGACGCCCGCGCCGCCGAATTGCAGGGCGCGGCGCTCAATCAGCTTGCCGCCGAATTCGCGCGCGAGCGCAAGGGATGGTATGACCGTTTCATCGACGGGCTGAACCGCATCCCGCGCCCCGCAATGGCGCTTGGCACCCTAGGGCTTTTCGTCGCCGCGATGGTCGATCCGATCTGGTTTTCCGAACGGATGCAGGGAATCTCTCTGGTGCCGGAACCTCTCTGGTGGCTCTTAGGGGCGATCGTCAGCTTCTATTTCGGGGCCCGGCATCAGGCGAAGGGGCAGGAATTTCAGCGGTCCATCGCCGTCACGATGGCCCGAACGCCGCAGGTGGTCAGCAATATCGACAGCTTGCGCTCGCTGGAAGTCGGCGCAGCGGAGCCGGCGGCCCGGGTTGCACCTGAGCTGCCATCACCCTCCGAGGACAATCCCGCGCTCGCGGAATGGCAGCAACGCAAAGGGTAGGTCACCGAGACCCGGCGCGGGCCGCAAGCCCCATGACCGGAACCGGTCCGCGCCCCGCGACAATGTGATCCCGCGCCGCGTCCGAATCCCGTTGGATGGGGCGGCGCGGGGCTCTATAACGGGTGCATGATTACAGAGCTAGGCCACTTCGCCCTCATCCTTGCGTTCCTCATCGCTTGTTTCCAGGCCACCGTGCCGCTTATCGGGGCCCATCGGCGATGGCCTGGCTGGATGGCCGTGGCCGAACCCGCCGCGACACTTCAGTTTCTTCTGACGGCGGGCGCGTTCTTCGCGCTCATGTGGGCGTTCATCACCTCGGATTTCTCGCTGCAGCTGGTCGTCTCGAACAGCCACTCGGCGAAACCGATGCTGTACAAGATCACCGGAACCTGGGGCAATCACGAGGGCTCGATGTTGCTCTGGGTGCTGATCGTGACGCTTTTCGGCGCGTTCGCGGCATGGTTTGGCAGCAACCTGCCGCCAACGCTCAAGGCGCGGGTGCTGGCGGTGCAGGGGTCGATCGCGGCTGCCTTCTTCGCCTTCATCATCTTCACCTCTAACCCCTTCCTGCGGATGGCCGTGCCGCCCTTCGACGGGCAGGACCTCAATCCGCTCCTGCAGGACCCCGGCCTCGCGTTCCATCCGCCGTTTCTCTATCTCGGTTATGTCGGTCTCTCGATGACCTTCTCCTTCGCCGTGGCCGCCCTGATCGAGGGGCGTGTCGACGCCGCCTGGGGCCGCTGGGTCCGGCCCTACACGCTGGCCGCGTGGATTTTCCTGACCATCGGCATCGCGCTCGGCTCCTGGTGGGCCTATTACGAGCTTGGCTGGGGTGGCTTCTGGTTCTGGGACCCGGTGGAAAACGCGTCCTTCATGCCGTGGCTAATCGCGGCGGCACTCTTGCACTCGGCCATCGTTGTGGAAAAGCGCGAGTCCCTGAAAAGCTGGACGATCCTGCTGGCGATCATCGCCTTCGGCTTCTCCATGATCGGGGCCTTCATCACTAGATCGGGCGTGCTGACCTCGGTGCATGCCTTCGCCACGGACCCCGAACGGGGCGTGTTCCTGCTGATGATCACGGCGACCTTCATGCTGGTGGGCCTTACACTTTTCGCTGCCCGCGCGCAGGCGATGCAGGCCAAGGGCGTCTTTTCCCTCGTCAGCCGCGAATCCGGGCTGGTGGCCAATAACGTCATCTTGGGCGTCTCGGCTTTCGTCGTCTTTGTCGGTACGATCTGGCCGCTCATCGCCGAGATCTTTTTCGACCGCAAGCTGTCCGTGGGCGCGCCCTTCTTCAACATGGCCTTCACACCCTTCATGGTGGCGCTTGGCCTGATCCTGCCGGTGGGCGCCATGCTGCCGTGGAAGCGCGCCAATCTGAAACGCACGATCAAACCTCTGCGCGGGGCGTTCATCCTCGCCATTGCCGTCGGCGGCCTGGCCTGGGCCATGCAGACGGGTCAAAGCCTTCTGGGCCCCGTAGGGCTCTTTCTCGGGGCGTGGCTCGTCTCCGGCGCCGCCGTCGACCTGTGGAGCCGCACGGGACGCGGTGAGAACCGCCTGCGGCGTCTCGTTAGCCTGCCGCGCGCCGACTGGGGCAAGTCGGTGGCCCATGCCGGGCTTGGCGTCACGATGGCCGGTGTGGCGGGCATGATGGCGTGGGAGGCCGAGGATATCCGCGTGGCCCAAATTGGCGAAAGCTTTGACGTGGCGGGCTTCACCCTCACGCTCGACGACGTGCGAAACGTGCAGGGCCCGAACTACCGCTCCACCATGGCCGAGGTCACGCTTGCGCGGGATGGCCGCGAGATCGGCACGCTTTTTCCCGAAAAACGCGTCTATCCGGTGGCCGCCATGCCCACGACCGAGGCGGCGCTCGATATCGGTTTCCTGCGCGATGTCTACGTCGTGATCGGCGATCCGCAGGTCGGCGGAGGCTGGGCCGTGCGCACCTATTACAAACCGCTCGCCAACTGGATCTGGGGCGGGGCGATCCTCATGGCCCTGGGCGGCTCGCTCTCGCTCTCGGATCGCCGGTACCGGGTCGCGGCCGGCAACCGTCGCCGCACGCCTGCCGCCGAGGTGCCTGCCGAATGAAGCGGCTGCTTCTCATCTTCGCGCTCTTGGCCGGGCCCGCGCTGGCCGTGCAGCCCGACGAGGTGCTTGACGACCCGGCACTGGAGGAGCGCGCGCGCGACATATCCTCGGGCCTGCGGTGTCTTGTCTGCCGCAACGAGTCCATCGACGACTCCAACGCCGAACTGGCGCGCGACCTGCGCCTTCTGGTGCGCGAACGTCTTTTGGAAGGCGACAGCAACGAGGAGGTCGTCGATTACATCGTCGACCGCTATGGGGAGTACGTTCTGTTGAACCCGGTCGCCGGAGGGGCCAACTGGATCCTGTGGCTTGCAGGGCCCGGCATGCTGATTCTCGGTGTTTCGCTCGCGGCGGTCTATATCCGCCGACGGGGACAGGCCGAAGAGCCTCATGTTGCCGCCCTCTCGGAAGAGGAAACCGCCCGGCTGCGCCGCATCATGGACGAGTGACGCGCCGTTCCGGATTGCAATTGCAGGGCAGGGCGGGTTCACTGCGCCGGACCTGAACAGGAGGCGCGGACGCGATGAAAGACTACCAGACCATCACGCTCGATATCGCGGAGGGCGTTGCCACGCTCCGGCTGGACTGGCCCGAGAAGATGAACGCGCTGTCCACGCAAATGCGCGCCGAAATCACCGACGCTGTGGGTCTTGCCGCGCGCAAGGCCCGCGTGCTGGTGCTGACCGGAAACGGCAAGGCGTTCTGCTCGGGACAGGATCTTTCGGATACAGGTAACCTGTCTGCGCTCGATCTCGAACGGGTGCTGCGCGATGAATACGAGCCGATGCTGCACGCCATCGGCGATTGCCCGATCCCGACGATCTCGGCCGTGAACGGTCCCGCCGCCGGGGCAGGGGCCAATCTTGCGCTGATGGCTGACGTGGTGATCGCCACCGAGTCCGCCTATTTCCTGCAGGCCTTCACCCGCATCGGCCTCATTCCCGATGCCGGCGGCACATTCTGGCTGCCGCGCCAGATGGGCGCGGCCAAGGCCATGGGGGCCGCTCTTTTCGCCGAACCGATAAGCGCCAAACAGGCCGACGCCTGGGGCATGATCTGGGAGGCGGTGCCCGACGACGCTTTCGACGCTCATTGGAAGGCGCGTGCGGCACACCTCGCCAAGGGGCCAAGTGTGGCCTATGCGAATCTGAAAAAGGCGATCCGCGGCAGCTGGGACAACAGCCTGGCCGCGCAGCTAGATCTAGAGGCGCAATTGCAGGGCGGCTGCGGCACCTCACGCGATTTCAAGGAAGGTGTGCTGGCCTTCCTCGAAAAACGCGCCCCAAGCTACGAGGGCCGCTGACAGGCCCGATCAGGCCGACACGTCTATCAGTTTCACATCGCTGAGCGTGAAGGTCGCGCCAACCCCCTTCAGGATAACCGCTGCCAGGCCATTCAGGCTCACCACGGCGTCGCCGTTCACGTTTTCAACCGTCACGTCTGGCGACGGCACGCTTTCGGTGGTCAGAACCAGGGCTTCCTCATTGACCTCAAGATCGGTGATGACCGCCGGCTTACCGGCGGTTAGGCTCTCTCCGCCAATGAAGAAATCCGTGCCTTCGCCACCGGTAATCGTGTCATCCTGACCGAAGAAAAAAGTATCGTCGCCGCGACCGCCATCCACTACATCGCCCTCGCTGTCCGCGTCGCTACGGGGATCAAACCCGATGTCTTCCGGGTCAGCCCCGAACAGATCCGGCGTTGCGGTGGGATCGTCGATCGCGGCTGCTAGCGTGTCGATAAATGTCGTCTGATCGGTAAATCCGGACGAAAGGATGAAATCGTCGCCCGTATCTCCGCGTAGCGTGTCTGCGCCATCACTGTCGATGAGCACGTCATCTCCGGCGCCCCCGCGCAGGAAATCATCCCCCGCACCTCCGGCCACGAAATCATCATCCTCTTCCCCGAAAAGGCGGTCATTTCCCGAACCACCGTCGACAAGGTCAGAGCCCGCCCCGGCGCGCACGGTATCGTCACCGGGTCCTGGCCGAAGGATATCTTCCCCCTCTGTCCCAGCGACCTGGTCGTCGTTGCCCCCCTTTGTCGCGGCACCGGTGTCGTCATCATTATCCTCGAAAAGATCAAAGGCAAAAGCCGTTGCACCAATGCCCAAAAGGGTCAGCAGGATAAGCGCTGTCATGTCGGTTGTACCCCCATACTCACGAACACGTACAGATTAAGTAAAATTTTTTTCTTGTCTTAAGGAACTTGCGAGTCAGGCGAAAATAGATGCTATCGATACGGCCGCGCGTCAGGACTGTTTTTGAAAGTCGAACAGTTTCGCTCAAAGCGCGCGATTGGCCACACAAGAACGCGGCTTTCCAAGGTCCGGCCTGGCGATTCTCCAACAAAAAACGCCCCGTCATAAGACGGGGCGCCGGATCAGACTGACGTTGCGGTTAGCGGTTTTCCATATCCACGTAATCGCGAAGCGTGGAGCCCATGTAAAGCTGGCGCGGACGCCCGATCTTGAGCTGCGGATCGCCGATCATTTCCTTCCACTGGGAAATCCAGCCCACTGTACGGCTAAGCGCAAAGATCGGCGTGAACATCGAGGTCGGGAAGCCCATCGCCTCAAGAATGATGCCCGAATAGAAGTCCACGTTCGGGAACAGCTTCTTATCCGCGAAATACGGATCCTCCAGCGCGGCTTTCTCAAGCTCCTTGGCCACTTGCAGCGTCGGATTGTCCTCGATCCCCAGAAGGTCGAGCACCTCGTCGGCCGACTGCTTCATCACCTTCGCGCGCGGATCGAAGTTCTTGTAAACCCGGTGACCGAAGCCCATCAGGCGGAACGGATCGTCCTTGTCCTTGGCGCGGGCGATGTATTCCGGGATGCGGTCGACGGTGCCAATCTCCTGCAGCATTTCCAGACACGCCTGATTGGCGCCGCCATGGGCAGGCCCCCAAAGACAAGCGATCCCGGCAGCAACGCAAGCGAACGGATTGGCGCCCGAGCTGGAGGCGAGGCGCACCGTCGAGGTCGACGCGTTCTGTTCGTGATCTGCGTGCAAGGTAAAGATCCGGTCCATCGCGCGGCTGAGGATCGGGTTCACCTCGTAATCCTCCGCCGGCACGGCAAAGCACATGCGCAGGAAATTCGAGGCGTAATCCAGGTCGTTGCGCGGATAGACGAAGGGCTGTCCCAGGGTGTACTTGAACGCGTTGGCCGCGATGGTCGGCATTTTAGCGATCATCCGGATCGACGCGACCTCGCGCTGCCACGGATCCGAAATATCGGTGCTGTCGTGGTAAAAAGCGGACAGTGCGCCCACAACTCCCACCATGATCGCCATCGGATGCGCGTCCCGGCGATAGCCCCGGAAGAGATACATCATCTGCTCATGCAGCATGGTGTGGCGTGTCACGCGATTTTCAAAATCTTCCAGCTGCGCCGCCGAGGGCAGTTCACCGTAAAGCAGCAGGTAGCACACTTCGAGGTAATGCGACTTCTCCGCCAGCTGGTCGATGGGATAGCCGCGGTGCAAAAGCTCACCTTTGCCGCCGTCGATATATGTGATCGTGCTGTCGCAGCTCGCGGTCGAGGTAAAACCCGGATCATAGGTGAAGACGCCCGCTTGCGCGTAAAGCTTGCGAATATCGATCACGTCCGGGCCTGCGGTGGGCGAATAAACTGGCAGGTCATAGTCCTTGCCGTCAATGGTCAGCTTTGCGGTCTTGGTTGTGCCGTCGGCCATGGTCGTCTCCCTTGCTTTCGCCCGGATCGCTTTCGCCCGGACTGCATATATCGTGCGCCCTGCACAGGGCCTATTCGGCCCCCTGCGCGGCATCCTGAAGTCGAGCAAGACTTTCCTCGCGACCGAGCACCAGCATCATGTCGAAAACACTTGGCGTGGCGCTCCGGCCTGCCAGAGCGGCCCGCATAGGACCTGCCAGCTTGCCGAACTTCATATCCTTCTCGGCTGCGAAACCCATGGCCGCCGCCTCCAGATCTTCCCGCGACCACGTAGCAGTTTGCAAGCGCGGCGTCAATTCTTTCAGTATACTACGGGATACATTATCAAGTTGAGCCGCGGCTTTCTCATCCGGCTCGATTGGTCGGTCGGAAAGGATAAATTCCGCCTTATCAAGAAGTTCCGGAAATGTCTTCGCGCGTTCTTTCAGGCAGTACATGCCCGCGGCCATCAAGGCGGCCTTGTCCTCGGACAAGCCTGCTTGTCCGGTTACCTTCAGAAACCCGCCCAGTTCATGCAGCAGTGCGGCATCCTCGGCCGCCGCAATATGCTGGCCGCTGAGGTTTTCCAGTTTCTTGAAGTCGAACCGCGCCGGCGACTTGCCGATCCCGTCCAGGCCGAACCAATCCTGCGCCTGCGCGTCGGTAAAGAACTCGTCGTCGCCATGGCTCCAGCCAAGCCGCGCGAGATAATTGCGCATGCCCGCCGCCGGGTAGCCCATCTTCTGGTACTCGTCCACGCCAAGCGCCCCGTGCCGCTTCGAGAGTTTCTTGCCGTCCGGCCCGTGGATCAGCGGAATATGCGCATAAACGGGCAGGGGCCAGCCCATCGCCTCGTAGATCAGCATCTGGCGCGCCGCGTTGTTGAGGTGGTCGTCGCCCCGGATCACATGCGTGACACCCGTATCGTGGTCGTCGACCGCCACCGCCAGCATGTAGACGGGTGTGCCGTCCGAGCGCAGCAGCACCATGTCGTCCAGCTGATCGTTGCGGATCGTCACGTCGCCCTGCACCGCATCGGCGATCACAGTGGCGCCCTCGCGCGGGGCCTTGATGCGAATCACGAAAGGTGCGTCGGGATGCGTCGCGGGATCGGCGTCGCGCCACGGACTTTGGTAAAGGGTCGACAGGCCCTCGGCCCGCGCCGCCTCGCGGAAGGCCTCGATTTCACCCTGGGTGGCAAAGCACTTGTAGGCTTTGCCCTCAGACAGCAGCTCTTGCGCCACCTCGGCATGGCGCGCGGCGCGCGCGAACTGGCTGACGACCTCGCCATCATGATCAAGCCCGAGCCACGTCAGCCCATCAAGAATGGCCTGCGTCGCCTCCGGGGTGGACCGCGCCCGGTCCGTGTCCTCGATCCGCAACAGGAACTTGCCACCGCGCCCGCGTGCGAAGAGCCAGTTGAACAGCGCCGTGCGTGCGCCCCCGATATGCAGAAAGCCCGTGGGCGAGGGGGCAAACCGGGTCACGACCTGTTTGGACATGGCGCGCATTAACCTTTCGGTAATCAAGAGAAGAGTAGCGTTGCAGCGATGGGACGTAGGCCTGTCTACCGGCCCGTCAAAGAGGAGACAAGCCTTGGCGCTCCGGCCCGATCTCATCGCCGTGTGGATGGCGCAGCGGGGGCATCTGTTCCCGTGGGTTCCGGTTGCGCTGGCCTGCGGCATCGGGCTGTATTTCACGCTCCCGGTCGAACCCGACTGGCCGGTCTATGCCGGCACACTCGCGGTCGCGGCGCTCGCCGCGTTGGCCGCGCGTCTGGCCGGGATCGGGCTGGCCCCGATCTGTCTTGCCGTGGCGCTGGTCGGGCTCGGGCTGTGCGTCGCCGGGTTGCGCGCGCAAACGCTCGCCGAAGCCAAGCTCGGGTTTCGCTATTACGGCCCGGTCGAGGGGCGCATCGTGGGCATCGACCGCTCGGGGTCGGACGCGGTGCGTCTTACGCTTGACCGCGTGGTCCTGGCACGCCTCGATCCGGACAAGACTCCGGCGCGGGTGCGCGTTTCGCTACATGGGTCCGGTCCGCATGTCACGCCGCGCCCCGGTCTGACGGTGATCCTCACAGGTCATCTGTCGCCCCCCGGCGGGCCGGTGGAACCCGGCGGCTTCGACTTTCAGCGCCACGCCTGGTTCCAGAAATTGGGCGCGGTCGGTTATAACCGTAGCCCGGTTCTGGCCTTCGCGCCGCCCGCCTCGGGTCAATGGCTCTTCAAGGCGCGCATGGCACTTTCGGCGCGGATCAAGGCGGCGCTGCCGGGCGAAACCGGTGGATTCGCCGCTGCCATCATGACCGGCGACCGCTCGGGCATCGGGCAGGAGACGCTGACGTCGCTGCGCGTCTCGAACCTGGCGCATCTTCTGGCGATCTCTGGTCTTCACATGGGCTTGCTTGCAGGCGTCGTCTTCGGCGGTCTGCGCCTCGGCTTCGCCGCGATCCCGTTTCTGGCGCTGCGCCTGCCGGCCAAGAAGCTTTCCGCCATAGGTTCGCTTGTCGTGGCCAGCTTTTATCTTGCGCTCTCGGGCGGCAACGTCGCGACCGAGCGCGCATTTGTCATGGTGGCCGTGATGCTGTGCGCGGTGCTGGCAGACCGGCGCGCGCTTTCGCTGCGCGCCGTGGCGCTGGCCGCCACGATCATGCTCATCCTGCGGCCCGAAGCCCTGCTCGGGCCGGGCTTCCAGATGTCCTTCGCGGCCACCACGGCCCTGGTCGCCGTCTTCAACGCCATCCGGGACAACGGGCTGAGCATGGGTCCGCGCTGGCTACGCCCGGTGCTGACCGTGGTCATCTCCTCCGGGGTGGCGGGGCTGGCCACCGCCCCCATCGCGGCCGCCCATTTCAATCAGATCGCGCATTACGGTCTTGTGGCCAACCTGTTGTCCGTACCGCTGATGAGCGTGCTTGTCATGCCGATGGCGGTGGTGGCCGTGCTGCTGATGCCGATCGGGCTCGACTGGCTTGCCTTCGCGCCGATGGGGCTTGGCCTCGACTGGATCCTGGGCGTCGCGGCACGGGTCTCGGCCCTCGACGGCGCGCGGGGTACCGTACCAAGGCCGGATCCCATGGTTCTGCCGCTTCTGTCGCTGGGGATCCTCTTCGTCATCCTTTGGCAGGGCCGGTCGCGGCTGATCGGCCTGATGCCGGTCTGTGTCGCGGTCGTGATCTGGGGACAGGCCACGCGCCCCGACGTGCTGATTTCGGAAACCGGCGGGCTGGTCGGCGTGATGACCGATGCGGGCCGCGCCCTTTCGACCGCGCGGGGCGCGGGGTTCGTGGCAACGAACTGGTTGGAAAACGATGGCGACGCCGCCGAGCAGGAGGCCGCCCACGCGCGATGGGACAAGGTCGCCGCCACCGGCTGGCCGGTGCTGGCCCTGCGCGGTAAACGCGCGGCCGCCGAGCTTCGCGATTGCGCGCCTGAGACGCTGGTGGTGCTGACAGTCGATCCCGCGCCCGATTTGCCCTGCCGCATCCTGACACCCAAGGGCCTGCGCGACACAGGCGCGCTTGCGCTCTACCGGACAGAAACCGGGATACGTGAGGTCACCGCACGCGACCTCAGCGGCGACCGGCTCTGGAACCGACAGTGATCCTTCGCACGCAAGACCGCTGATCGCCCTTAAGCGCGGGGCATCATACCATTGAGGAACGTCCGTTACCCGGCAGCAAGTTCTCTAGTAGCTGCGGATCAAGCCCACCAGCTTGCCCTGCACCTTGACCTTGTCCTCCGGAAGAACGCGCGTCTCGTAGGCCGGGTTGGCGGCCTCCAGCGCGATGGCGTTGCCGCGACGGAAGAATTTCTTGAGTGTCGCTTCGTGATCTTCGACCAAAGCCACGACGATATCGCCGTTGTCGGCCACTTCCGTCTCGCGGATGATCACCACGTCGCCGTCATTGATGCCCGCATCGACCATCGAGTCGCCTTTGACCTCCAGAGCGTAGTGCTGACCCGGTCCGGAAACCATACCGCCCGGCACCGCAACGTTGCGGCTGGCATGGGCGATGGCCTCGATCGGCACACCGGCGGCGATCTTGCCCATCAGCGGCAGTTCCGCCACGTCCAGTGTGCTCACCGGCTTTGCCCGCGCGGGCGGCGGCGTGTCTGGCCGGTCGCCCTCGATCACGCGGGGGCTGAACGCGCCGACCATGTCGCTCATCAGGCTATCGGGCAGTTTGACGATCTCCAGCGCCCGGGCGCGATGCGCCAGACGCCGGATAAACCCGCGTTCCTCAAGCGCCGTGATCAGCCGGTGAATGCCGGACTTCGACCGCAGGTCGAGCGCGTCTTTCATCTCGTCGAAACTGGGGGGCACCCCGTCGCGCTGTACACGCTTGTGAATGAATTCCAACAGGTCCAGCTGCTTCTTGGTCAGCATGTAGGATGTCCTCCGCCCGGGATGCGTTTCGTTTTGTTCTACGCATGTTCTTGTTTTGTGTCAACAAGTCTGTGGATAACCCAAAGCAGTACAATCAGAGGGAGATATATTCCATCACATCTCCCGCATTACGCGGCTTATCCCCTGCGGGTCGGATCATCAGGGCGTTGGCCCGCGCCAGCACCGACAGAAGCGCGCTGTCCTGGCGCGGTTCTGGAGTGATTTGCCCGTTTGACACCTCCGCGCGCATGTAATGCTCTCGCGGGCCTCCGGCGTCCATGTCCCGGCTAAGCGTCGCGCGCAGGCGCGGGGCAGGGGCGGCACCCAGACCCAGCATCACGCGGATCATCGGCGCCAGAAAAACGTGGCCACAGACCATGGCAGACACCGGATTGCCCGGCAGGCCCAGCATCGCGGCCTCGCCCATGCGCCCCGCCATCAGCGGTTTGCCTGGCCGCATCGCCACCTTGTAAAAGGCGCGCTGCAGGCCGAGGTCGCCCGCGACCTTGCCCACGAGGTCATGATCGCCCACTGACGCGCCGCCGATCGTCACCACCAGATCTGCTCCGGCCGCCAACTCGAATGCAGTTTCCAGCGAGGTGGTTGTGTCCCGGGCAATCGGCAGGATCCGCGCCCGCGCGCCCATCTCTTCCAGCATTGCCTTCAGGCCGAAGGTGTTCGACGCGATGATCTGATCCGGACCGGGATCGTCCCCGGGCATCACAAGCTCGTCGCCGGTCGAGATCAGCGCCACGCGTGGCTTGCGCCGCACCTTGACGTCGGCCACGTTCATTGCCGCCAGAAGGGCGATGTCCGGCGGGCTCAACCGTCGCGGCGCTTCGATCCGGTCGCCGATCTTGAAATCGCTGCCCTGCGGGCGCACATGCGGGCTTTCGTCGGGCGGGCCGGTCACGGTGACACAGTCCCCGTCCCGTGTCACATCCTCCTGGATAACGACACGGTCCGCCCCCGGGGGTACGGGGGCGCCGGTAAAAATGCGCACCGCTTGGCCTGCGCCGACCGTTCCCGTAAATCCGTGTCCTGCCGCCGCCTCGCCGATCACCTCGAAGGTGGCGCCGACCCGCACCGCATCGTCGGCCACGGCGTAGCCGTCCATCGCCGAGGCGGGAAAGGGCGGCTGGTCGCGCCGGGCCTCGGCGCCCTCGGCCAGAACGCGCCCCCCGGCCTGGGCCAGCGGCACGCGTTCCACTTCCAGGGGCGAAACGAGTGAGAACAGATGATCCAGCGCCTCTTCGACGGTGATCATGACGCCTCGTACCGCCCGGATTTCCCGCCATCTTTCAAGATCACGCGGATGCCGCCGATCTCCATCGCCTTGTCCACGGCCTTGGCCATGTCATAAACGGTCAGCGCGGCAGTGCCGACCGCCGTCAGCGCCTCCATCTCCACCCCGGTCTGGCCGGATGTCTTGACCGTGCCCTCGATCCGCACGCCCGGAAGGTCGGCGTCCAGCGTCAGGTCCACTGCTACCTTGGTCACCGGCAACGGGTGACAGAGCGGGATAAGCTCGGGCGTCTTCTTGGCCCCCATGATCCCCGCCAGCCGCGCAACAGAAAGGACATCCCCTTTTTTCGCGCGGCCTTCAGCAATGATATCAAAGGTTTCTCGGGCCATCTTCACGTAGCCTTCGGCAACGGCAACCCGGTCGGTGACGGGTTTGTCCGACACGTCGACCATATGCGCGTCACCCTTGCCGTCGAAATGCGTTAGACCGGCCATCAGAACATCCCGTGCGGCGAGGCCGGCGCGGACAGGATCTCCAGCGTGGCCTGTTCCACGTTCTCCTGCCGCATGAGCGTCTCGCCGATGAGAAAGCATTTGGCGCCGTACCGTGCCAGTTCGGACAGGTCGTCGCGCCCGGAAAGACCGCTTTCCGAGATGATGATCCGGTCGGCGGGTACGAATTTCGCAAGGCTCTTGGTAACATCAAGCGTGGTCTCGAAGGTATTGAGATCACGATTATTTATCCCAATCATCTTCGAGGTCAGAAGGCTTGCGCGGTCCAGTTCCTCGCGGTTATGCACCTCTATGAGCGCGTCCATACCCCACGCGCCGGCGGCCTCTTCCAGCTCGCGCGCCTGCGCGTCGCCGACCGAGGCCATGATGATCAGGATCGCATCCGCGCCCCAGGCCCGCGCCTCGGCCACCTGATAGGGATCGTACATGAAATCCTTGCGCAGCACGGGCAGATCGCAGGCGGCGCGCGCCTGTTGCAAGTATTCGGGCGCGCCCTGAAAACTGGGTGTATCGGTCAGCACCGACAGGCAGGTTGCTCCACCTCGCGCATAGGCCTGCGCCAGCGCCTCGGGGTCAAAATCGGCGCGGATCAAACCCTTGGACGGGCTTGCCTTCTTGATCTCGGCAATCAGGCCGAAGCCCGACTTGCTGGCCTGCAAAAGCGCCTCGGCGAAAGGGCGCACTGCCGGAGCGGCCCGTGCCTCGTCTTCAAGCTGCTCCATGGGCTTCTCGGCCTTTGCGGCGGCGATCTCCTCAAGCTTGTAGGCCTTGATCTTCTCAAGAATGGACGGGGTGGTCATGCGGCCTCCGATGTGACTCGTGCCAGGGTTTCGATCCGCGCCAGCGCCGCGCCGCTGTCGATGCTCTCGGCGGCCATCGCCACGCCATCCCGCAGATCCTCGGTCTTTCCGGCGACAACAAGCGCCGCCGACGCGTTGAGCAGCACCGCGTCGCGATAGGCGCCGGTCTCGCCCTGCAAGAGCGCCCGGAACGCCGCGCCATTGTCCTCGGGCGTGCCGCCCAGGATCGCCTCGAACGGATGCTCGGGCAGGCCGAAATCCTCCGGGTGCAGCTCGACCTCGCGGATGCTGCCATCCTCCTCCAGCGCGGCCACGTAACTGACGCCCGCGATGCTCAGCTCATCGGTGCCATCGCCGCCATGCACAAGCCACGCACGCTCGGATCCAAGTTGACCCAGCGTTTCCGCCATGGGCCGGATCAGCGTGCGGGAAAACGCGCCGGTCAGTTGCCGCTTGACCCCTGCCGGATTGGTCAACGGGCCAAGAATATTGAAGATCGTGCGCGTGCCCAGCTCGGCGCGCACCGGGCCGACATGGGCCATCGCCGGGTGATGCATCGGCGCCATCATGAAGGCGATCCCGGCCTCTTGCAGCGCCTTTTCCACAACCTCGGCGCCCACCATCACGTTTACGCCCATCTGCGTCAGCGCATCCGCCGCGCCGGACTTGGAGCTGAGATTGCGGTTGCCGTGCTTGGCCACCGGCACGCCCGCGCCTGCGACCACAAAGGCCGTCGCGGTCGAGATGTTGAGCGTGCCCTTGCCGTCGCCGCCGGTGCCGACGATATCCATCGCGTCCGCCGGCGCGCGCACCCTGTTGCACTTGGCGCGCATGACGGCGGCGGCGGCGGCGTATTCGTCCACCGTTTCGCCCCGCGTGCGCAGCGCCATCAGGAACCCGCCCATCTGCGCCGGCGTCGCCTCGCCCTCGAACAGCACGCCAAAGGCGCGCTCGGCCTCGTCGCGCGTCAGCGGGCGCTCGGCCGCCATCCCGATCAGCGGCTTGAGGTCATCGCTCATGCGGGCACCTTCATCACGTGGAGGAAATTCTTCAGCAGGGCATGACCATGCTCCGAGGCGATGGATTCCGGGTGAAACTGCACGCCATGGATGGGCAGTTCCTTGTGCTGCAGCCCCATGATCGTACCATCCTCAAGCTCGGCGGTGATCTCCAGGCTCTCGGGACAGCTCGCGCGCTCCACCACCAGTGAGTGATAGCGCGTCGCCTCGAAGGGCGAGGGCAGGCCGGCGAACACGCCTTTGCCCGTGTGATGCATCAGGCCCATCTTGCCGTGCACGATGTCGGTATGCCGCACCACCTTTCCGCCAAAGATCTGCCCGATGGTCTGATGCCCAAGGCACACCCCCAGAAGCGGAATTTTGGTCTCGGCGGCGGCCTCCGTCAGCGCCAGGCAGATGCCGGACTGGTCCGGCGTGCCGGGTCCGGGCGACAGCAGAATGCCTGCGGGCTTCATCGCCATGGCTTCCTGCACGTCGATCGCATCGTTGCGGCGCACGACCACTTCGGCCCCAAGCTCGCCCACGTAATGCACGAGGTTGTAGGTGAAACTGTCGTAGTTATCGATCAGCAGCAGCATTTCGCCCGATCCCTTCAGTGTTGGGGCTTTCGGCCCGGGTCGCGGTCGCGGTATACATGTTCAGGGTTGCGCGGCACCGTCAAGGGGCGCAAGAGTGTCAAAAAGCAAAAGACGGGGGCATAGCAGTGTTACGCGGATTACTCGCCGGTCTTCTTTCCGGAACGGCCCTTTCGGGCGTGGTTCTGGGGGCGATTTCTCTCATGTCCGAGGTTCCGGGCGCAGCCCCGCCCGAGGCCACAGCGCTTGACGTGCCGGCAGGCTCCGAATTCAATCAGCAACGCGAGGATGAAGAGGCCACGCTCTCGCCCCTGCAGGACACCCAGCTGCCCGACAGCGTGCCGCAGGTCACCGCCCCCGCGCCGGATGACCTGAGCTCTCTGAAGGACGCCGACACGACGCCCGCGCGCACGCCCGAGACGGGCCAGGCCGAGGCGGCGCTCGACGCGCCCGCCGCGCCTACGGGCGGCGCCGATGTCGCTGTCGGAACCGAAGACCCGGTTCTGCCCAATCCGCAGGCCCTCGCGCCCGAGGCGCCTGGCGGCGAGGAGGATCTGTCGATCTCCACCGACCCGGCCCAGCCCGTGCTGCCCGAGGCCGAAGACAGCGCCTTCCCGGATCCCGCCCCGTCGCAGGCGGACACCGCGCCGACCGCGCCCACCGCCACCGAACAGCCCGCCGAGGCGCCGGCCCCCGCGCCCGCATCCGAACCCGTCCCCGAGGCGCAGGCGACGGCCTTGCCCGATCCTGCGCCGGCCACGCCAGCCGAAGAAACGCCACAGGACAGCGCCCCAGCGGCCGGTACGATCGGTGATCTCGCACAGGGCGTGACCACCAACCGCCTTCCTTCGGTTGGCGATCCCGCGCCCGAACCCGAGACCGCCACGCCAGAGCCCGAGGACGAGGCCGTTGCAGAAGACGAGCCTCAGCGCGCCATCGACCGCTTCGCCGTGCCCTTCGAGAACCCCGAGGGCAAGCCGCTCATGTCCATCGTGCTTATCGATGACGGCACCAGCCCCATCGGCCCGGCGGCGCTCGCCGACTTCCCCTATCCGATCAGCTTTGCCATCGACGCCACGCGCCCGGATGCCGCGCGCATCGCCGGTCAGTACCGCGAGGCAGGTCTCGAAGTTCTGGCCATGGCCAACCTGCCCGAGACCGCAACCGCGCGTGACGCCGAGGTCACGATGGCCACCTATCTCGACGCGGTCCCCGAGGCCGTCGCGGTCATGGAAGGCACCGGCTCGGGACTACAGGCCAGCCGTGAGGCGGCGGAGCAACTGGCCCCGATCCTGCTCGACAGCGGGCACGGTCTGGTCCTCTTTCCCAACGGTCTCAATACCGTCCAGAAACTCATCGCGCGCGAAGGCGTGCCTGCCGCGCCGGTCTTCCGCGATTTCGATGGCGCGGGCCAGAACGCCACCGTCATCCGCCGCTTCCTCGATCAGGCGGCGTTCCGCGCGGGGCAGGAGACGGGCGGCGTGATCATGCTGGGCCGCCTGCGCCCCGACACGATCAGCGCGCTCTTGCTTTGGGGTCTGCAGGACCGCGCGGCCAGCGTGGCGCTGGCGCCGGTCTCGGCAGTTTTGAGCGCAGAGTGAGGACGACAGGTGTCAGGGACACAAGCTGATTTCAATTGCGGATCCCCACACGTGGTGAGCTGCTACAGACAATCGTGACATTGCGCGCCTTACCGTGACGCCTGACGGACCTGCCGGAACTGGCCCGGACAATCATCCTGGATCTTTGCGGAAAGATCCCCCCTGATCTCTCGATAAAGCTTGATGCGCATCGCGTCGGAAAAATCCTCGAATTCATCTGCGGTGATAACAAAGGCTCCGGCGCCGCCAATCAGGTATCTGTAGAAATAACTGGTCAGGTCGTTGTTGAGCTCTTCGATGGCCAAGGCATTGATCACCACACCATCGCGCACCAGCTGATCCCGTGTTTCGAGCATTTTATCAAGATTGTCCGACCTGCCGTTGCCGGACAGGTCGATGACGCGGCGTCGCGCCGCGGCCGGGGCCGCGTCCAGTTGTCGTGCGGCGAATTCCAGCCCGGTATGCACCATCGTCCCACCACCGGACAGCTTGCGCGGCATAGCCTGGACCTGATCGGCAAAGCGCCTGACCTCCTTCGACGTGCGCAGCGTCACCCAGTCCAGCCCCACCGCCTGCAGGCTGACGCTGGACCATTGTATGATCGACACGGCCACACCGCCATCGGCCTGCTCGACGGCGGCCAGAACCGAAGGATGCCGCAAGGCCCGCGCGGTCCCGGTGCGCTGAATTTCGAATTCGACATCATTCACGCTGGCAGAGGCGTCAAAGGCCAGGACGAGGTGCAGTTCCATCTGCTGCTGCGCCGAAGCGGGGGATAACATCAAGCTTCCAACCACCAGACCGGCGGCCAATACTGCGACAGAACGTCGATGGCGAGCTCTTACAAATCGACTGAAACGAAAAAGAGGTGCGCCCATGAGAACTCTCCCGGTTCCTCAAATGCTGGGGCGCTAGTCCGCAACGGGTCAAGTGACAAGCCCGTGACATCCCCGTGACCTGCGCGTGTCTGGCAGGCGCAAACATCTTCAACAGGACGATAAACAAACTGGCGGTCTCTTTGCGAAAAACCGCGGCACCTCAGGATCGAACGCTGCGTGTCTTCACCTTCCTGCCGGACGGATCTCGCGCCATTCTCCCGGCGCGATCCCCTCCAGAGACCATTCTCCCGCCCGCCAGCGCACCAGCCGCAGCGTGGGATGCCCCACATGCGCCGTCATCCGCCTCACCTGGCGGTTGCGCCCCTCCGAGATCACGATCTCCAGCCAGCAATCCGGCACGCTCTTGCGATACCTTACCGGAGGGTCGCGCGGCCAGAGATCGGGCGGGTCGATCCTGCGCACCCGCGCGGGCCGCGTTGGCCCGTCCTTGAGCGTCACGCCCACGCGCAACGCCTCCAGCGCGCTTTCGTCCGGTTCCCCTTCGACCTGGCAGAGATAGGTCTTCTCGGTCTTGAATTTCGGGGACGCGATCCGCGCCTGCAGCCGCCCGTCATCGGTCAGCAGCAACAAGCCCTCGCTGTCGCGGTCCAGCCGTCCGGCGGGATAGACGCCCGGCACATCGATGAACCGCGACAGGGTCGGACGGACAGAGCCCTCGGTGCCTTTATCGGTGAACTGCGACAGCACACCAAAGGGCTTATTGAACAGGATCAGCCGCGCCATGCCGCCAGTGATGCCCCGGCGTCCGGCGCGGCGCAAGCCTTACTCGACGCCTTTCAGAAAGCCCTCAGGAATCTTGTCGGTCCAATTCAGCCCGGCATTCTTCCAGCCATTGAGATCCCGGCGCCCGGCATCCGTCTTGTCGCCCTCGAACCCGTCAACCATGGAATAAAGCGGCACAGTGACGCCGGCCGCGACGAGGGCGTCCACCGCCGCCGCGCTGCGCCCGCCCGAGCGGCACATGACCACGACCGCCGCCGGGTCCGTGCTCTCCAGAAACTCTTTGACAGTGCCGACGAAGCCGGGATTAGCCACCATCTCATAGCTGCCCTTCTCGGGATTCAGCCTGTAGGCAGAGTCGATCAGCTTGAAGGGAATGTTCGCATCCGCCGCCACGGGATGCCCGACGAGCATCGTTTCTTCCGGCGTGCGCAGATCGATCAGCAATACGTCTTCACGTGCTGCGAGAATGCCCCCGGCTTCCGCGGCGGTAATATAGAGCCCGGACTTTGTCTGCTTCTTTTCGCCGACAGCGTCGGCGCTGACGGCAGTGTCAAGCGGGCCACTGCCGGCCAGTCCGGGCAACGGTAGCGCAAGAGCAAGGGCGATCACCGGGGCGGCGAGAAGACGGGGCAGGGTGCGCATGGGGCAGTCCTTTCCAAACATATTCGTAATATAGAATATGTCATGCATTCCCTTCGACAGATTTGATATGGATCAACAACGCTCCCGTTGATCCAAGGGCCAAAAAAATGTCCGAGAATCCTTGCCGGGAGTTTTGAGAAGGTTTTGCGCCCGCTCAGCCGTTGCCGTCGCCGGAAAAGCGCGAGGCATCCTTCGCCGCGCGTCGGATGGCGTTCGACTTGTGCACCGTCTCCATATACTCGGCTTCGGGGTCGCTGTCATAGACCACGCCGCCTCCGGCCTGGATAAAAAGCTTGTCGTCCTTCACCACCGCCGTACGCAGCGCGATGCACACATCCATGTCGCCGCCCGCGCTGAAATAGCCAACGCCGCCGCCATAGACGCCGCGCTTTTCCGGTTCCAACTCGTCGATGATCTCCATCGCGCGCACCTTTGGCGCGCCCGAGACGGTCCCGGCGGGCAGGCCCGCCAACAGGGCCGAGAGCGCGTCATGCTCCTCGCTCAGCTCTCCCACCACGTTCGACACGATATGCATCACGTGGCTGTAGCGTTCGATGATGAACTCTTCGGTGGGGTGCACCGTGCCGATTTTCGCCACCCGACCCACGTCGTTGCGCCCCAGGTCTAAAAGCATCAGGTGCTCGGCCAGTTCCTTGGCATCGGCCATCAGATCGGCCTCGTTGGCGCGGTCCTCTTCGGGCGTGGCACCCCGTGGCCGGGTCCCTGCGATGGGCCGGATCGTGACTTCGCCTTCCATCACCCGCACCAGGATTTCCGGGCTGGCACCTACAACCTGAAAGCCGCCGAAATTGAAATAGAACATGAAGGGCGATGGATTCGTACGCCTGAGCGACCGGTAAAGCGCGAAGGGGGGCCGGCGGAATTCCTGCGTCCAGCGCTGGCTCGGCACGACCTGGAAAATATCGCCCGCGCGGATATAGTCCTTGGCCTTTTCCACGGCGGCCTTGTAGCCCTCTCGCGTGAAATTCGACACGGGCTCGGCATCGGGCTCGGCCTCTCGCAGATCGCGGGCCTCGCGCGGCAGGGCCCGGTCCAGATCGCGGACCGCGTCCATTACCCGCTCGGCGGCCTGCGCATAGGCCGCGCGCGCGCTCTGGCCGTCTCCGGCCCAGGCGGGTGCCACGATAATCACGTCGCCCTTCACCCCGTCCAGCACCGCCACGACCGACGGCCGCATCAGAACCGCATCGGGCAGGCCCAGAGGATCGGGGTTCACGTTCGGCAGATGCTCTACCAGCCGGATCATGTCATAGCCGAGATATCCGAAAAGACCGGCGCTCGACGCCGGCAGATCCGGCGGCAGCTCGATCCGGCTTTCCGCAATGAGCGCGCGCAGCGTATCAAGCGGCTCGCCCTCGAGGTCCTCGAAGGCCGTCGGATCGAACCGCGCCGCGCGATTGACCCGGCTTTCTCTGCCGTGACACTGCCAGATCACGTCGGGCTTCATGCCCACGATGGAGTAACGCCCGCGCACCTCGCCGCCGGTCACGGATTCAAGGATGAAGGCATCCTGCGCCGCGCCCGTCAGCTTGAGCATCAGCGACACAGGCGTGTCGAGATCGGCCGCGAGCCGGGCATAAACCACCTGGTTGCGGCCCGCCGCGTGGCCCTGCGCGAAGTCCTCGAAGGACGGGGTCAGCTCCAACTCCTGCGTCCCTTACTGGAAATTCGCGTGCACGGCATTGATCGCCGCCTGATCAAGTTCGATGCCCGCCCGTGCGCGTATATCGGTGGCCAGCACGTTGAACAGGTCCTGCGACAGCCCGTTGACCGCGTTGTCGCGAAGGAAATCCCGGCTTTGCGCCAGATCGGGATCTTCGGGATCCGGCTCGGCGATCGACTGCAGTTGCAGCACGAAGATCCGGCCCGGCCCCTCGATCACGCGCACCTCGCCCTCCTCCATGCCGAAGACCGTGTCGATGAACTGGTCCGGCGCGTCCGCAACAAAGCCCTGCCGGGTGACCTGCTGTTCCAGATCGACGCTAAGGCCCACATCGGCAAAGCTTTCGCCAGCCTCGAGACGCGCCGCCAACGGCTCGGCCTGCGCCCTGAGAAGCGTCGCCACCTGCGCATCTGTCCAGGCCGCCTCGACCGCTGCGCGCACCTCGTCCAGCGGGCGCAGGGCCGGCGGCACAACCTCCTCGAGACGCAGGGCGAAAAGCCCGCCATCGTCCAGCGTCTCGACCTCGGGATAGTCGTCGGCGCCAACCGCCTGGGCGGCCTCGCGAAAGCCTTCGTAGGCGGCGATTCCGGCATCCATGCCCGCGTGCCACGCGATTTCGCCCAGTTCCATCTCCGTTTCCTGCGCCAGATCCTCCAGCGTGGCCCCACCGGCGAGCAGATCGTCGATGCTTTCCATCTGCGCCTCGATCACCCGGCGCGCCCGGTCTGCCGCCATTGCGTCGCGCAGGATCGGCTCGGCCTCCTCGAAGGTGGTCACCTGCGCGTCCAGCACCGCGTTCACTCGAAAGAGCGCTGGGCCAAGCCCGGTCTCGACCGGACCCGCGATTTCGCCGGTCTGCACCGCGAAAACCGCCGCGCCCGCCGCGCCGAGATCGGCCTCGGCCTGCACGCCCATATCGACGTCGCCCAATTCCAGCCCGCGCTCCGCCACCAGATCCTCGAACGTGGCCTCGCCTGCCTCCAGCCGCGCCGCTGCCGCTTCGGCCGCGCCTGTGTCGGGAAAGACCAGACGCTCCACCAGCCGCCGCTCGGGCTGATTGAACTCCGCCTCGCGCGCGGCATAGGCCTCGCGCAGCGCGCTTTCGTCGATTTCGACCGTGTCGATGATCATGTCCGGGCTCAGCCAGGCATAAGTGATCCGCTTGGTCTCGGGCCGGGTATAGGCCTCGGCATTGGCCGCGTGATAGGCCTCTAGGTCGGTGTCGGTCGGTTCCGGCACGCCCAGCTCCAGATCCGCACGGGTCAACAGCGCCGAGACGACGCTGCGCCGCTCGCCCAGATAGGCGGTCATCACCTCGGTATAGACTTCGGGCACCTGCACGCCCGCCAGCACGGCCGCCTGCAGGAACGATCGCGCGGTCTCATCGCGGATTTCCTCCTCGAACTGCGCCTCGTTCAGCCCGACCTGCTCCAGCGTGAAACGATAGGCCTCCCGGTTGAACTGCCCGTCCGGACCTGTGAATTGCCGCAATTCCAGGATCTGCCGCGCCAGCGCCTCGTCGCCCACCGACAGGCCCAGTTGCATCGTTTCGTGATCCAACGCGGCCTGCGTCACCAGCTGCGCCAGGACCTGATCGGTCACACCAAGCTGGCGCGCCCGCGCAAAGCTCATCGGCTCTTCTGTGCCCGCCTCGATGGCGCGCAGCTCGCGCTGCAATCCGCGGAAGTAATCGTTGACGGTGATCTCCGCCTCACCGACCGACCCGATGGCCCGCTGCGTGCCCGACAGGTTGGTCACCCCAAAGCCGCCAAGCCCCAGGATCAGCAGGCCCATCAGGATCCAGACCAGCGGTTTCGTAATGCTCTTGGCTGCCATGTCGCTCCCCGTCGGACGGCGGTGTTTTGTCTCGTTGCGCCTGTCTAAGCGCTTGCCCCAGCGGGGGCAAGGGGCCAGCTCAGCCCGGCCAGCCGGTCGAAAAGCGTGCCGATCTCGGCCCGGTTCACATTGGCAAAGGCGACCCGAACTTCCCGCGCGCCCTGCGCGTCGCCCGCGGGGCGGAACATCGTGCCAGGCAGCAGCAGAATGCCCGCCTCTCGCACCAGCTCGCGCGCCAGATCGTCAGAGGTCCGCGCGAACGGGTGCCGCAGATAGGCGAAATAGGCACCGCACCCCAAAAGCTCCCAGCCACATGCCTCAAGCTTGGGCATCTCCGCCGCGATCGCGGCACGCCGGTCCAGGATCTCGGCCCGTTCCCCGGCCAGCCACTGGCGCAGGTTGCGCATCCCCCAAAGCGCCGCGATCTGGCCCAGCTGATTGGGGCAGATCGTGACCGTGTCGAGGTACTTTTCCACCTCCACCAGAAGGCTATTGGCGGCAACAATCGCGCCGACCCGGTGCCCGGTCAGGCGGTACGCCTTGGAGAACGAATAAAGCTGCACCAGCGTCCGGTCCCAGTCCGCGTCCGTGAAAAGATCGTGCGGCGCGCCCGGGCGGGCGTCGAAATCGCGATAGGTCTCGTCGATCAACAGATGAATACCGGCATCCCGCGCCAGATCGTACATCGCGCGCACAAGCGAGGCAGGATATTCCACGCCGCCCGGGTTGTTCGGCGTCACCAGCACGATGGCCCGGGTCGCGGGCCCGATCAGGGCGCGCGCCGCCTCTGGGTCCGGCAAAAGGCCCGGGCCTGTCTCCAGCGGCACCGCCCGTACGCCGGCCATGTCGAGCGCCATCTTGTGGTTGAAATACCACGGCACGGGCAGGATCACCTCGCTGCCCTCGCCGCAAAGCGCCGCAATCGTCGCGCAAAAGGCCTGATTGCATCCCGAGGTGACCGCCACCTGTCCGGGCGCGACCGCGCCGCCATAGGCCTCCGTCCATTGCGCCGCCACCTCCTCGCGCAGATCGCCCCGGCCCAGCACCGGTCCGTAAAGATGCGCCTGCGCATCGTTCAGTGCCGCCTCGGCCACCACGCGGCGCAACGCTTCCGGCGGCGGCTCTACCGGCGCGGCCTGGCTTACGTTGATCAGCGGCCGCTCGGGCGAAAACGCCACCCCTTCAAGCCAGCGGCGCGCCTCCATCACGGGCGGCGAAAACGTGGTCGCGGTTCGGGACGGGCTCATCGCGGATCCTCCGGGTCTGATGTCGTACGAAACGCAGGCCCTACCGACCGCGATAGGGCTCCACGTATTGCAGCGCCATGTCCCATGGAAAGAAGATCCACGTGTCCTGACTCACTTCCGTGACGAAGGTGTGGACAAGCTCGCGGCCCATCGGCTTGGCATAAACCGTGGCGACATGCGCGCGGGGCAGGGCGGCACGCACAACTTCCAGCGTCTTGCCCGTATCCACAAGGTCATCGACGATCAGCACGCCGGTGCCGTCGCCCACGAGATCGGGATCGGGACGCTTGATCACCCGCGGTTCACTCTGGGTCTGATGGTCGTAGGATTTCACGCTGATCGTATCGACCGCGCGGATATCAAGCTCGCGCGCCACGATCATCGCCGGCGCCATGCCGCCGCGCGTGATCGCCACGACCGCGCGCCAGCCCTCCTCGGGCGCCTCGTCCTGCAGCCGCCAGGCCAGCGCGCGCGCATCCCGGTGCAACTGGTCCCAGCTCACGTGAAAGCCTTTTTCATGCGGCAGGCGGTCGGTCATTTTGATGCGTCCTCTCAGGTCCGGTCGAAAAGCAGGCGCAGCCCCAACGCGCCCAGGACAAGCGCGGCAGCGCGGTCGAGCACCGGTTTCAGCCGCAGATAACCCGCCCGCGCCGGCGGCGAGGCCAGAATCGCGGCCACACAGGCATAGACCACGAGCTCGACCAGGAAATGATTTAGCACGATCAGAGCCTTGTCTGTCACACTTAACCCTGCGGGAAAGATCACCAGAAGCACCGAAGCCGCGAAAAGCACCGACTTGGGATTGCTCAAGTTAACCAGCACGCCGCCCAGAAAGGCCCTTTTGCCCGGCGCGGCTTCCTGCGCGATCGGGCTGCGCGCATCGCGCCACATGCCCCACGCCAACCAGATGAGATAGAGTGCGCCCAGCAGTTTCAGCACCGTATAGGCCACCGGCACCAAAGCAAAGACCGCCCCCAGCCCCAAAAGCGCGGCCCCGGTCCATCCCGCCGCGACAAGGCCCAGACCCGCGCCGGTCGCGAACCCGGCGCGAAAGCCGCCCACAACCGATTGCCGGATCGCGAACAAAAGCGCCGGACCCGGCGCGGCCATCGCCGCCAGAAGCGTCAGGTTGAATGCGATGAGGTGACCCGCCTCCATCGGCTTAGGTCTTGTCGATATCCGGCGCGTCGACCGCCTTCATGCCGACCACATGATAGCCCGCGTCGACATGCAGGTTCTCGCCCGTGACGCCCGATCCCAGATCGGAAAGAAGATAAAGCGCCGAACCGCCCACATCCTCGATCGTCACGTTGCGCCGCAGCGGCGAGTTCAGCTCGTTCCATTTCAGGATATAGCGGAAATCGCCGATGCCGCTGGCCGCCAGCGTCCGGATCGGCCCGGCGCTGATCGCGTTGACGCGGATCCCGTCCTTGCCCAGATCCTCGGCCAGGTACTTCACGCTCGCCTCCAGCGCCGCTTTGGCCACGCCCATCACATTGTAATGCGGCATCACCTGTTCGGCGCCGTAATAGGTCAGCGTCAGCATCGCACCGCCGTCGCGCATCAGCTTTTCGGCCCGGTTCGCCACGGCGGTAAATGAATAGACGGAGATGTCCATCGTGCGCAGGAAGTTGTCGCGGCTGGTGTCCACATACCGGCCGCGCAGCTCGTTCTTGTCGGAAAACCCGATCGCATGGACAAGAAAGTCGAGCTTGCCCCAACGGCTTTCCAACCCGCTGAACAGCGTGTCGACCGACGCCATGTCGCCGACATCACACGGCAGCACCACGTCCGAGCCCAGCTGCTCGGCCAGCGGCCCGACCCGCTTGAGCAACGCCTCACCCTGGTAGGAAAAGGCCAGCTCCGCGCCTGCGTCCGCGCAGGCCTTGGCGATGCCCCACGCGATCGACTTGTCATTGGCCAGGCCCATGATCAGTCCGCGCTTGCCCGCCATCAGTTGGTTTGACATGGAATGCCCCCGGCCCACGTTGCAGTCTGACCTCCTTTAGGCGATCGGTTCCCCTGCTTCAAGGGTCACGCAGGATGGGTCCCGGCACCGACTTGACACAAATTCGGTCTTGAATGGCGTCCGACACCCCTCTACCGATCCCTTATAAATGACTGAAAGTGCAAAATGGCGGAAAGAGACGGAAAATTCGCGGGCGACAACCCGTTCGAGATTGCAAAGCGCTGGATGGCCGAGGCCGAAGAGAGCGAGATCAACGACCCCAACGCGGTGGCCCTCGCCACTGTCGACGAAACCGGCCTTCCCAATGTGCGCATGGTGCTGCTCAAGGAGATCACCGACGATAGCTTCTGGTTCTACACCAACTATAACAGCGCCAAGGGCCAGGAACTCGCCGCCTCCGGCAAGGCCGCGATGGTGCTTCATTGGAAATCCTTACGCCGCCAACTGCGGATTCGTGGTACAGTAACCCGCGAGGACGGCCCCGAGGCCGATGCATATTACAAGTCGCGATCGCTCAAAAGCCGTCTGGGCGCGTGGGCGTCGAAGCAATCGCAGCCGCTCGACAGCCGCGCGACACTGATGGCCGAAGTGGCGAAGATCACGGCGGCAAAGGGGCCCAATCCGCCGCGCCCGCCATTTTGGGGCGGGTTCCGAGTCACGCCGGTGGAGATCGAATTCTGGGCCGACGGGGCCTACCGCTTGCACGATCGCTTCGTCTGGCGGCGCGAGACGCCGGAGACGGATTGGACTATCCATAGGTTGAATCCATGAATTTCGCGTCACGTAAAGTGCAAGTCGATTGTTTTGAAAGGGGTTTTTCCTTGAATCTCATATGCATTATGGCGCAAATTAAGAGGATCGGGAGATAGCGGAACTTTGGTGGACACACGGCTTGGAAGACGACACTGACATAACGCGGCAGGTGCATGGCCATGTGAAATGGTTTGATCCGGTCAAGGGGTTCGGCTTTGTGGTTGCCGACGAGGGCGGGCCGGATATTCTTTTGCATGCCAACGTCTTGCGCAATTTCGGCCAAAGCTCCGTGGCGGACCGCGCGGGCGTCGAGCTGAAGGTCACGCGGACCGAACGCGGCGTGCAGGCGGTCGAGGTTCTTCGAATCGATCCGCCCCAGGATACCGAGTCCGGCGGCCTTGCCGATTTGCAGGATATCGACCCCGAAGAGTTGCGCGCCGCCCCCCTTCAACCGGCACGTGTCAAATGGTTCGACAAGGGCAAAGGTTTCGGGTTCGCCAACACGTTCGGCAGCGAGGCCGACGTGTTTCTCCACATCGAAGTACTGCGCCGCTCGGGCCTGGCCGACCTCCAGCCGGGCGAGGCATTGGCCATCCGCGTCATAGAAGGTAAACGTGGTCGTATGGCGACGGAGGTGTGTGGATGGGAAATGGCGGTAAAGCAATCAAGCGAGTCCTGACGGCGCTTTTTCTGTGCATGCCGGCGGTCGCGGTCTCTCAGACGGCCTGCCGCGACGATCAGATCCACCTTCGCGGCGATTGGGGGCAGGCGCGCTTCACGGTCGACGTCGCCGACGACAACGCCGAGCGCGCGCAGGGTCTCATGAATGTCGAGGAGATGGCGCAAAGCGCGGGCATGCTCTTCGTCTATGACCGTCCCCGCGTCGTCCGCTTCTGGATGCGCAACACGCTCATCCCGCTCGACATGATCTTCGCCGACCGCAAGGGCATCGTGCGCTATGTCCACCACGAGGCCGAACCTCTAAGCGAGGACCTCATTTATGGCGGCAACAACATCCAGTATGTGCTCGAGGTGAATGGCGGGCTGGCCCGGCAGCTCGGCATCGCGCGTGGCAGCGAAATGCGCCACCCGGCCATCGCCGGGGACGAGGTCGCCTGGTCCTGCACGACGCCGGACGAGTGATCCGAGTCTCACCGGTTTCACGCAGGGCGACGTCCACGTTCCGCCGATCCCACGCCAAGGCTTTTCAAATCACGCAAAGCGGTCTACACGGGCGGCCATGGTCCGGGGCGTGGCGCAGTCTGGTAGCGCACCTGTTTTGGGTACAGGGGGTCGTGAGTTCGAATCTCGCCGCCCCGACCATCTCCTCATAGCGTGATTCTCTGCCTGTCGTGGCCCGAGGCGGCGGTTGACCGTGGCGTTTCTGCATCTGGTGGGAATGCTGCGTTTGCACACCAGATGTGGTGTGCACAGTCGCCTCGATCCGCGCCCCAAGGGCGCGAAATTGCGTGCTGCGCATCCTAAAATACCGTGCAATAAGCACTTTTTCGGATCGACCGGGCGCGCGCGACGATCTGGACCGGTGCGATGAATCACCTGCGGTCCGGGCCCGGTCCTGTGGACAAGTCCGGTCAATCGAATTTTTCCGGAAACATCGTAAAATTTCCGTTGACCGTCTGGACCCGAATACGTCAGGTTGTGTGGGCGGGTCAGTAAGCCACAAGATATAGTGGCAGAAAGCCGGACAGGGACAGACACCACCAAGATTTTCCCGAAGTTCACGGGACAACGCGTTGCGGCACATGGTGCGGGCAGGGCAGGGGTTTCTTTTCTCTCCGGTTCGCCACCCTGCAGGGCGCTCTGGGGCGTTCGGAGACTGGAAAAGCTGAATATGGGGCAGCGATAATGAAGATTGAAAGAAAATTCACCAAGTCGGGTCAGGATGCCTATGCCGAGCTGGAGTTCGTCACCACCAGCTCAGAGATTCGCAACCCCGACGGTACCACCGTATTCAAGCTCGATTCGGTCGAGGTGCCCGCAGGCTGGAGCCAGGTCGCCAGCGACGTCATCGCGCAGAAATATTTCCGCAAGGCCGGCGTGCCGGTCGAACTGAAGAAGGTCAAGGAAAGCGGCGTGCCCGAGTTCCTCTGGCGCTCGGTTCCGGCCTCGGACAAAACAGAGAAGACCGGCGAAACCTCGGCCAAGCAGGTCTTCGACCGTCTCGCCGGCGCCTGGGCTTACTGGGGCTGGAAGGGGGGCTATTTCTCTACCGAGAACGACGCCCGCGCCTATTATGACGAGATGCGCTACATGCTGGCCCGCCAGATGGCAGCGCCGAACAGCCCCCAGTGGTTCAACACCGGCCTGCACTGGGCGTATGGCATCGATGGCCCCAGCCAGGGTCACTACTACGTGGATTTTGAAACGGGCGAACTAACCAAGTCGAGCAGCGCCTATGAGCACCCGCAGCCCCATGCGTGTTTCATCCAGTCGGTCAAGGATGACCTTGTCGGCGACGGTGGCATCATGGATCTGTGGGTGCGAGAGGCCCGTCTTTTCAAATACGGATCGGGAACCGGCACGAACTTCTCCTCCCTGCGTGCCGAAGGGGAAGCCCTGTCGGGCGGCGGCAAGTCGAGCGGCCTGATGGGCTTCCTCAAGATCGGCGACCGCGCTGCCGGCGCGATCAAATCGGGCGGCACCACGCGCCGCGCGGCCAAGATGGTGATCTGTGATGTCGACCACCCCGATATCGAACAGTTCATCAACTGGAAGGTCATCGAGGAACAGAAAGTGGCGTCGATCGTCGCCGGTTCCAAGATGCACGAGCAAAAGCTGAACGAGATCTTTGCCGCCATCCGCGTCTGGGACGGCAGCAGCGAAGACGCCGTCGACCCCAAGAAGAACGAGCAGCTTCGCGATGCCATCCGGGGCGCGAAAAAGGCCGCGATCCCCGAAACTTACGTCAAACGCGTGCTGGACTACGCGCGTCAGGGCTATGACAGCATCGAATTCCCGACCTACGACACCGACTGGGATTCCGACGCCTATGCCAGCGTCTCGGGCCAGAATTCGAACAACTCGATCCGCGTCACCGATGCCTTCCTCGAGGCTGTGCGCAACGATGACGACTGGGCGCTCCTCAATCGCACCAACGGCTCGGTCGCCAAGACGATCAAGGCGCGCGATCTGTGGGAAGACGTGGGTCACGCCGCCTGGGCCTGCGCCGATCCCGGCATTCAGTACCACGACACCGTCAACGCCTGGCACACCTGCCCGGAAGATGGCGAGATCCGCGGCTCGAACCCGTGCTCGGAATACATGTTCCTTGATGACACGGCCTGCAATCTCGCGTCGATGAACCTGCTGCGCTTCTACGACGGCGAGCGGTTCGACGCGGATGCCTATATTCACGCCACGCGCCTCTGGACCGTGACGCTGGAAATCTCCGTGCTGATGGCTCAGTTCCCGTCCAAGGAAATCGCGCAGCTCAGCTACGAGTTTCGCACCCTGGGCCTCGGCTACGCCAATATCGGCGGCCTCCTGATGAACATGGGGCTCGGCTATGACAGCGACGAGGGCCGCGCGATGTGCGGTGCGCTCACCGCGGTCATGACCGGCGTCGCCTACGCCACCTCGGCCGAGATGGCCAAGGAACTCGGCGCGTTCAAAGGCTACGAGCGCAACAAGAACCACATGCTGCGCGTCATGCGCAACCACCGCAACGCCGCATACGGCGCGACCGAAGGCTACGACAAGCTGGCGGTGAAGCCGGTACCGCTCGATCTGGCCAACGTGCCCGACACACGGCTGGGTGAACTGGCAATGGCCAGCTGGGACGAGGCGCTGAAGCTGGGTGAAAAGCACGGCTACCGCAACGCGCAGTCCACCGTCATTGCCCCCACCGGCACCATCGGTCTTGTGATGGACTGCGACACCACCGGGATCGAGCCCGACTTCGCGCTTGTGAAGTTCAAAAAGCTTGCCGGCGGCGGCTACTTCAAGATCATCAACCAGTCGGTGCCCGCCGCCCTTGAAAAGCTGGGCTATGGCAGCGCGCAGATCGAAGAGATCGTCGCTTACGCCGTGGGTCACGGCACCATCGGCAACGCGCCGGGCGTGAACCACACCTCGCTGGCCGGTCACGGCTTCGGCCCCAACGAACTGCAGAAGATCGACGCCGCCGTGGGCAGCGCCTTCGACATCCGCTTCGTCTTCAACCAGTGGACCCTGGGCGAGGAGTTCTGCCGCAACGTGCTGGGCATCCCGACCGAAAAGCTGAACGATCCAACCTTCGATCTGCTGGCCTCGCTGGGCTATTCCAAGGCCGATATCGACGCCGCGAACGACCATGTCTGCGGGACCATGACGCTCGAAGGGGCGCCGCATCTTGACCCGGCGCATTACCACGTCTTCGACTGCGCCAACCCCTGCGGCAAGAAGGGCAAGCGCTTCCTGTCGGTCAACAGCCACATCACCATGATGGCCGCGGCGCAAAGCTTCATCTCGGGCGCGATCTCCAAGACGATCAACATGCCCAACGACGCCACGATCGAGGACTGCCAGAAGGCTTACGAACTCAGCTGGTCTCTCGGGGTGAAGGCCAACGCGCTCTACCGCGACGGCTCCAAGCTGAGCCAGCCGCTCGCCTCGGCCCTTGTCGAGGATGATGACGAGGCCGCCGAGATCCTCGAAAGCGGCTCGGCACAGGAAAAAGCCGCCGTGCTCGCCGAGAAGATCGTGGAAAAGGTGGTGGTCAAGGAGGTCATCAAGGCAAGCCACCGCGAAAAGATGCCCGAGCGCCGCAAAGGGTACACGCAAAAGGCCATCGTCGGCGGGCACAAGGTCTACCTGCGCACCGGCGAATATCAGGACGGCTCGCTGGGCGAGATCTTCATCGACATGCACAAGGAAGGCGCGGGCTTCCGCGCGATGATGAACAACTTCGCCATCGCCGTCTCGGTCGGGCTTCAGTACGGCGTGCCGCTCGAGGAATTCGTCGACGCCTTCACCTTCACCAAGTTCGAACCGGCAGGGATGGTGCAGGGCAACGATTCGATCAAGAACGCGACGTCGATCCTCGACTACATCTTCCGCGAACTGGCGGTCAGCTACCTCGACCGCACCGATCTGGCGCATGTGAAGCCCGAGGGCCACAGCTTCGATGATCTCGGTCGCGGCGAAGAGGAAGGCGTGAGCAACATCAAGGAGATCTCGGGCGAATCCGCCTCGCGGTCGCTGGAAGTGCTCAAGCAGATCAGCTCCACCGGCTACCTGCGCAAGCGCCTGCCTCAGGAACTGGTGGTGCTGCAGGGCGGTCAGGCGCTGGCCACCGGCACCGACCCCGAGGTCGCGCTGCAGACACTGGTGCCGGAAACCACCTCGGCCACGATCACCATGGCCTCGGCCACCGTCTCCACCAGCATGGACGCGGCCACCAAGGCCAAGATGCAGGGCTACGAGGGCGAAGCCTGCGGCGAGTGCGGCAACTACACGCTGGTGCGCAACGGCACCTGCATGAAGTGCAACACCTGCGGCGGCACCTCGGGCTGCAGCTAAGGAAAAGCGCCCCGCCGGGGCGTCAGGGGACGGCCCATCCCGGGCCGCCCCGACGAGACAGACCAACAGCGTAAACTTTTACGCAAGGTCTAAAGACTAGGGTGGGGGCAGACTATCGCTCTGACCCATCCTGACACGGGGCGGGTGCGCTCGCCCCTGACGACGCTCAGGCCGCAGGCAGAAACCGGGCGGTATAAATAGTGAGCTTGAGCGGCGAAACTCTGACCGGGGGGCCATCGTGCCCCCCGTTTTTCTGTTGCCGGACCCCGTGGCTTGCGGCAAGACCGGCCCATGACCGGCGACACCCCCACGCTTTCCGTCTGTATCCCCGCCTACGACATGGGCGGGCAGGGCGGTGATTTCCTCGCCGCCTCGTTGAACCGGATTGCGTCGCAAACCCTGCAGGGGATCGAGGTCGTCGTCTCCGATCAGTCCGACACCGACGCCGTGGCACAGGTTTGCGATAGCTTTCAGGACCGGCTGACGCTGCGCCGGGTTGATTACCGAAACGGCCCGCGACAGGCCTCGGCCAATACCAACAACGCCCTGCGGCATGCGCAGGGAAGGGTGCTCAAGATCCTGTTCCAGGACGATCTTTTGGCGCGCGACGACGCGCTCGCGCTCACCGAAGCGGCCTTTGACGACCCCGGCACCCGCTGGTGCCTCTGCGGCTCGGCCACGACGCCGGATGGGCAGCGCGCCGACAACCCGATGGTGCCGCGTCTCACTCCGGCCATGCGCTTTGGCCGCAACACCGTCAGCAGCCCCTCGGTTCTGGCCATGCGCGCCGACGACTTGCGTCTTTTCGACGAAAACCTCATCTGGCTCATGGATGTCGAGATGTATCACCGGCTCAACACAGAGCTCGGACCGCCCGCGATCCTGCCGGAAACGCTGGTGCTCAACCGGCTGCATCCCGGTCAGGTCAGCGCGGGCGTGCGCCCCGATCTGCGCCGCCGCGAACTGGCTTACATACGAGGCAAGACGCGGGCCGGAGAGTCGTGGGCCGATTGGTGGGAATACCACCGGCAGCGGCTGAAGGCCCGGTGAGGCGACAGGAGCGGCGCGGCATCAAGGCCGCAGGCCGCCGCGCCATCGCCAGACCGCCCCCCGGACTGGCGATTGTTTGACGTAGGGGCTTATTTCTCAGGTTTTGCGGTCTTTTGGACATAAAGTGCATTGCACCAAGGATGGGTTGCCATCCCGCGGTCTCGCGATGGCGCGGCTCACTCGTACCCCGTCATCTCCAAGTATCCACGCCCGGTATGGCTCCCGGTCACTGTCACCGGCCCTTCCCAATAGGGCGGCGTCACCTCCATCCAGGCCTGCGCGTTGATCGCCCGCACAGTCACATCCACTCCACGTCCCGGAACCTCGACCCGCCACTCGGTCGGCACCTCACGCCCGGCCACCTCGCTGCCCGCCAGCGGCGTTGCCTGCAACGCGCCATCGGGTAGGGCGGTCGTTTGCCCATCCGGCTCGATCCACGTGCCCGAGGCATAGCTCGTCCCGTCGCTCTGGCGCAGCTCGAAGGCCATCAGCTTCGTGCCATCCTCAAAGCTGAGCGAGAACCAGTCCCACCCGTCCTGATCGGCGGCCAGCGGCTGCGACGACCATTCCCGGTCAAGCCACGCATTGCCCGTCACTGCGACCTCGCCCCCGGGCAGGGTCAGCGTGCCTTCGAGCGCATAGAACGGCTGCGAGTAATAGTAACTCGCCTGTCCCGCCTCCGATTTCACCGAAAACCCATCTTCGCCGTGAAACACCAGCGGCCCCTCCGCCGACAGCTCCACATCATAGGCGAACTCGGCCCCCCGCGCCGTCAGCGTCACCTCGTCGAACGTCTCGCCCGCCATCCGCCAGTCGTCTATCCACGCTTCAAAAGGTGCGACAGTGACGCCCGCCTGACCGATCCCGCCCCGGGCAAACCGCTCGGCGCTCAGGTGTGTTTCCGGCGTGGTGACAGCGGCGTGACCCAGCCAGATCTGCGGGCTCTCCCAGCCTTCACGCTCCTCCGGCTCCAGCGCCGATCGGAACAGCGTCCATTGCAACCCGTACGGCGTGCCGTCGGGACCCGTCATATTGGCCGTCAGGTACCACCACTCGATCCGGTAAGCGGGGTGCGGGCCGTGATCGGCGGGAAAGTCGAACACCGGATCGGGGGCGGGCGTGGCAAAGCCCTCGGCCTCGGTGCCCATCCCGGCAAAGCCCTGCGCGACCGCGGGCAGCGGCATCAGGGCCAACAGGATCGCAAAAATCCTAGCGTTCATGGGCAAAGACTTTCAGCAGGTCCGCCGGCGGCGTCCGCGCCAACCGCCGCGCGGGCCACGCGGCAGCCAGAAGCGCGGCCAGAAGTGCCAGCCCCGACAGCCGCAGGTAATCGAGCGGAAAGAGATACATCGGCAAGCGCCAGCCGAAGGCCTCGACATTCACCAGCGCCAGAAGCACCCAAGCCAGCGCCAGCCCGAGGGGCAGAGCCAGCACAAGCGTCAGCGCCGCCAGCAAGATCGCCCGCAAAAGCTCCAGCCGGCCCAGTTCGGCCCGTGTCAGCCCCAATGCCCAGGCCGGTGCCAGCTGCGGCAACCGCAGATTGGCGAGCGTCAAAAGGCTCATCAGCATGGCGAACCCCGCCACCGCCAGCGTCAGCACGTTCAGCGCGCCAGTGACGGTAAAGGTCCGCTCGAAGACCTGCAGCGACAGCCGCTTGATCCCCGCCTGGTCGATGATCTGCCCCTCGCTAAGACCGAACCGCTCGGTAAGTGCCGCGCGAATCGCGTCCGGATCCCCGGTGCGCAACCCGAAGCGCACCGATCGGACCTCGGGGTAAAGATCGCGAAAGAGCGTTTCGCCAACGATCGCCTGCCCGACGGGATTTCCGTAATCGCCGAAGACCCCCGCGATGGGGAGCGCCAAGCCCTCGGCCACCCGCAGCGTATCGCCGGGCCACAGATCCGCGCGCCGTGCCAGCTGTTCGTTGACGATCACCGCCTCGCCCCGCGCCACGCGCGGCCAGGGCTCGGGCCCTGCCTGAAGGAACCGCCAGTTCTCGGTGTAGGTCGGGCCGATCCGCGCGCCGTAAAGCGAGGCCGGCAGCCCCGCCAGCGTCGTGTCGACCGAAAGGATCGGCAACACCGCCTCGACCTGCGGCGCAAGAAAGGCCTGCATCTCGGCGCTCTCCTCTGGCGTGGCGGGGCTCACGTAAAGCTCGGCCGCCAGCCTTTGATCGAGAAAGGCCGTAAAGGTCAGCCGGAAACTCGACACCATGGTCGACACGCCCACATTGGCCGCGATCGCCAGAAGAAGCGCCATCAGCGCCAGGCTCAGCCCCGGCAATTGCTGTCGCGTGTCGGCCCAGAACCATTCCCACCGCATGCTGCGCGCCCCCCGCGTCCCCAGCGCCAGCACCCGGTCGAGGATCGCCGGCAGCGCCAGCGCCGCCCCGATCAACAACAGACCGAGGCAAAGAAAGCTCAGGATCAGACCCTCGGCCAGCCACACCAAGGCCAACGCCGCCAGCAGGAACACCGCCGCTCCCGCGGCCTGCCAGCGCCGCGCGCGCCCCGCCGTCATCGCCCAGGCCCGGGCGCCCGCGCTTGCCAGCAGGGGCATCCGCGCAATTCGCCAGAGCGCCCCCGACGCCGCCAACGCGGTGCCCAAAAGCGCGATCGCGAGGCCCGACAGCCACCAGGACGGGCGCAACTGCAGATCGCCCGAGATCGACGCGCCGTAAAGCCCGCGCAACGTCGCCGCCACATCCGGCAAAAGCGTCGCCGCCACGACATAGCCCAGCACCACCCCCAGACTGCCCGCGACCAGCGCGATCACCACCAGTTCCAGCGCCAGAAGCGCGATCAGGCGGCGCAACGGCATACCAAGCGCGCGCAGGCTGCGCACAAGCCCACGCCGCTGTTCAAAGGCAAGGCCAATCGCCCCATGCACGATGAAAATCCCGACCGCAAAGCTCAAAAGGCCGAAGGCGGTCAGGTTGAGGTGAAAACTGTCGGTGAGCCGCCCCACATCCGATCCCTGTCCGGCTGGCTGTCGACGCAGATCTGGCGCGACGCTGTCAATCGGCGGCAGCCCCACCGCCTGCTTCGGCAGGACGATCAGCCGCGACAGCTGGCCGGGCCGGTCCAGCAGCCGCTGCGCCGCGCCGATATCGGCCAGCGCCGTCCCAGGGGCCAGCCTGCGCGCCGCAACGACCGCGTTCGGCACTGACGCGCGCAAAGCGTCCGCGATGCCGGGATGGGCAAAGACTGTGTCGGCGCGCATGAACGCCGCAAGCCCCGCGCTCCCGGTGCCCGTGTCGTCCTGCGGCACAAGCCCTGCAGGCGCGGTCAGCGGATCAAGCCCGATAAGCCGCACGCGGCCCTCTGGCACGGAGAGTTGTCCTTCCAGCACCGGGGCCACCTGCCAGCCCGCGCGCCGCAACGCGATGTAGATCTCCTGGTCGAACCGTGCGCCCGCGCGCGGCAAAAGCTGATCGTAGCGCCCTTCGCCAAGACTCGCCGCGGCGGCGTCATAGCTTGCCCGCGCCTCGGCATTGATCGCCTGCACGCCCGACCACAGCCCCGTCGCCAGCGCAAGACCGATGATCAGCGTGAAAAGCTGCAGCGGATTGCGCCGCCAATGCGACCAGAGCGCGGCCAGCCCGGCGCGTGTCATGAAATCCGTCCCTGGCTGAGATGCAGACGCCGGTCCATCCGCGCCGCCAGGGTCGTGGAATGCGTCACCATCATCAGAGCAGCCCCGGTGTTGGCAACAAGGCGCAGAAGTTCGTCCAGAACCGCCCCGGCGGTGGCCTCGTCCAGATTGCCCGTGGGCTCGTCGGCCAGGACAAGACGCGGGCGCACCGCCAGCGTGCGCGCGATGGCCACCCGCTGCTGCTGTCCGCCCGACAGTTGCTCGGGGTATTTGCCAAGCTGCTCGGTCAGCCCAAGTGCCTCGGCCAGCGCCCGGTCACGCTCGGGGTCGTGCCGGCCCGCCATGCGCGCCTGAAAGGCGATATTGGCCGCCACACTCAGCGACGGGATCAGGTTGAATTGCTGAAACACCACGCCGACGGTGCCGCGGCGCAAATTCGCCCGCCCCGCGTCGTCCAGTTCGGTCACCTCCTGACCGTTAAGCCGGATCGTCCCGCCATCCGCGGTGTCGAGCCCCGCCACGAGATGCAGAAGCGTGCTCTTGCCGGACCCCGACTCGCCCGTCAGCGCCAGCGTCTTGCCGGCGGCAAGCTCCATATCCACGCCGCGCAGCACCGGCACCGGGCCGTCTGCCGTATCGAAGGATTTTTTGAGGGATCTGAGTTCGAGTAACATGTCTGTCTTTTCCACGCCTCAACCTATGGCGTCGCGCCGCGATGGAAAGCGGGAAATCAGGGAAAAACGCCGCAGCTGCACCGGCAGGAGCGTCTCTGTGTCGCGGCTGGCGCCTTCGGCGCGGACATCGTCGCGAACCGGCCTAACTCGCTGGACAACGAAGCCAATGAGGGTGACATGGCACAAAGTTCGACGACCGCTCCGCTTCTGCCGGGCATTGATGACACGACCGCACCCCGCGAAACCGCGCCGACTCGTGAGGGTGGGTTGGCCCGGCTCGACGGGTTCGCGCCGCGCGCGGGCAAAAGTTACGCCAGCGCGCGCAACTACGATTTCGGCCCGGGCCGGCACGAATATGTCTCCACGCTCTCGCCCTGGATCCGCCACCGCCTGATCGCCGAAGACGAGGTCCTGCGCGCCACGCTGGCGCGCCACGCGCCCTCCACAGCCGAGAAATTCGTGCAGGAGGTGTTCTGGCGCGGATACTTTAAGGGCTGGCTCGAACACCGTCCCAGCGTCTGGCAGGATTACCGCAGCGATCTCGACGATCTCTTCGCGGCGCTCGACGACGACGCGGGCCTTGCCGAGGACTACCGCGCCGCAATCGAGGGCCGCACCGGAATCGACGCCTTCGATCACTGGGCGCAGGAACTGGTCGAGACAGGTTATCTGCACAACCACGCCCGCATGTGGTTCGCCTCGATCTGGATCTTCACGCTTGGCCTGCCCTGGCAGCTAGGGGCGGATTTCTTCCTGCGTCACTTGATGGACGGCGATCCGGCCTCCAACACGCTCAGCTGGCGCTGGGTCGGCGGGTTGCACACCAAGGGCAAAGCCTATCAGGCGCGCGCGTCCAATATCGCCAAGTATACCGATGGACGGTTTCATCCCGGCCACGCGCTCGCCTCGAAGATCGAACCGCTCGAGGATGAGGCCGAGCATCCCAAACAGTCCTTGCCGACTGCCGACCGGCTGCCAGACCGTCCGTTTCTGCTGCTTGTGACCGAAGAGGATTGCAGCCCCGAAACCTGGCTGTCGACCGCGCCCATCGCCGGTCTCGCGCTCGGTGCAACGGCGCGGCGGTCTCCGCGCGAGATCGGGCAAAAGGCCCGCGCCTTCGCCGACGCCGCCCTTGGGGATGCCGCCGCGCGCGTGGCAAAGCACTATGGTGTTTCCGTGCCGGTCGCATCGGGCGACTGGACCGAGGCGCTGATCTCGGCGGCGCGCAAGGCCGGCGTGCAAAGCATCGTCACCGCCTATCCGCCCGTCGGGCCGGTCGCCGAGGCGCTTGCCGAAGCTGAGGGGACGCTCGGGCAGGCGGGTCTCGATCTGTGCCGCGTCCGCCGGCGCTATGACGATCTCGTCTGGCCGCACGCCACCCGCGGCTTTTTCGCCCTCAAGAAGAAGATCCCGTCGATCCTGCGCGATCTGGGTCTCTCAGGCTGACGCCGTGCCCAGCCTTGCGGCCTCGCGCGCCAGCGCTTCGATCTCGTCCCAGCGGCCCGCCGCCATAAGCTCGACAGGCGCCACCCAGCTTCCGCCTGCGCAAAGCACATTGGGTAACGCAAGGTAGCTCGCCGCGTTGGCTGCGCTGACCCCGCCCGTGGGGCAGAGTGCCACCTGCGGCAAAGGCGCACCAAGCGCCTTCAGCGCCGGCGCGCCGCCCGAGGCCTCGGCGGGAAAGAATTTCTGCACCGCATAGCCTCGCTCCAAAAGCCGCATCGCCTCGGTCGCCGTCGCCGCCCCCGGCAAAAGCGGCAGATCCGCCGCTTCGCACGCGTCTAAAAGCCGGTCGGTCGCGCCGGGTGACACCCCAAAAGTGGCGCCCGCGCTTTTCGCGGCGGCCACGTCCTGCGGCGTGATAAGCGTGCCCGCGCCCACCTCCGCGCCGGGCACGCCGGCCATCGTGCTGATCGCGTCAAGCGCCACCGGCGTGCGCAGCGTGACCTCCAGCGCCGGCAGGCCCCCGGCCACCAGCGCCTCGGCCAGCGGGCGCGCATGGGCCAGGTCATGGATCACCAGCACCGGCACGATCGGCGCCAGCCTGCAGATCTCGGCGGTGCGGTGGCTTGCCTCCTGCGGGGTCATGCGCCGCCCCCGAAAATCGACGCACCTGAATCCGCCGCGCCCACGGCCTGGCGGAACGTCGCAAACAACTCCCGGCCAAGCCCGAATTCATTGCCGCTCAGGTCCGGCTCGGGCAGGGGGCGGTCCTCCCAGCCCTCGGTCAGGATCTGCAGGACACCGGCCTGCGCGTCCACCCGGATCACGTCGCCGTCGCGCAGCCGCGCAATCGGCCCGCCGTCCTTGGCCTCGGGGCAGACATGGATCGCCGCGGGCACCTTGCCCGACGCCCCCGACATCCGCCCATCCGTCACCAGCGCCACTTTCTGACCACGCCCCTGCAGGATCGACAGGATCGGCGTGAGGCTGTGCAACTCCGGCATCCCGTTGGCCTTCGGCCCCTGATAGCGCACCACGACCACCAGATCGCCCTCCAGCTCCCCGGCCTTGAAGGCCGCCTTGACCGCGTCCTGATCCGAGAACACCCGCGCGGGCGCCTCGACCAGCCGGCGCTCGGGCGCCACGGCCGAGACCTTCATCACCGCCGTACCCAGCGACCCCGCCATCCGCGACAGCCCGCCGGTGGGCTGGAACGGGTCCGCGACAGGCCGAAGGATCTTGTCGTTAAGGCTCTCGCGTGTCCCCTCGCGCCACACCACGCCATCGCCCTCCAGCACCGGTTCCTTGGTGTAAAGCCCGAGACCCTGACCACCGACCGTCATCGTATCGTCATGCAAAAGGCCCGCCGACAGAAGCTCGCCGATCATATAGCCGAGGCCGCCCGCCGCATGGAAATGGTTCACATCCGCCAGCCCGTTGGGATAGACCCGCGCCAGCAGCGGCGTCACCGAAGAAAGCTCCGAGAAATCCTTCCAATCGAGGATGATCCCGCCCGCCCGCGCCATCGCCACAAGGTGGATAAGCAGGTTCGTCGACCCCCCGGTCGCATTCAGCCCCACGATCCCGTTCACAAAGGCCTTCTCGTCAAGGATGTCGCAGACCGGGCGATAGTCATTTCCCAGATCACTCAGGCTCAGCGCGCGCTTGGCGCCTTCCACCGTCAGCGCGTCGCGCAGGGGTGTGTTCGGGTTGACGAAACTTGCCCCGGGCAGGTGCAGCCCCATGAACTCCATCAGCATCTGGTTGGTGTTCGCGGTGCCGTAAAACGTGCAGGTGCCCGGTCCGTGATAGGCGGCCATCTCGGCTTCCATCAAGGCCTCGCGCCCCACTTCCCCGGCGGCGAATTGCTGGCGGACCTTGGCCTTCTCCTCGTTGCCAAGCCCGCTTTCCATCGGGCCTGCGGGCAGAAAGACGATGGGCAGATGCCCAAAGGCCTGCGCGGCGATCACCAGCCCCGGCACGATCTTGTCGCAGACCCCAAGAAACACGGCGGCGTCAAAGGTGTTGTGGCTCATCGCGACCGAGGTCGCGAGTGCGATCACGTCTCGCGAGAAAAGCGACAATTCCATGCCCGGCTCGCCTTGGGTCACCCCGTCGCACATCGCCGGTACCCCGCCTGCGACCTGCGCCGTGCCACCCGCCTCGCGCGCGGCGCGGCGGATGAGATCGGGAAACCGCTCGAAGGGCTGATGCGCCGACAGCATGTCATTATAGGCCGTGACGATGCCGAGATTGCCCGCGCTGCCCTTGGCAAGCGCCTCCTTGTCCTCGCCCATCGCGGCATAGGCATGCGCCTGCCCGCTGCACGACAGATGCCCGCGCGCCGGCCCCTTGTCTCGCGCCGCCTTCATACGCTCCAGATAGGCCTGACGGGCGGGCTTGCTTCGCTCGATGATATTCTCGGTAACGCGCGCAACGGTGGGGTTCAGCGGCATGATCGCAATGCTCCTCTTCCATCCCAGTCTTACAGGCAAGACCCCAGAGAACCAATGCCCTGCACCGGCCCGCACAGCACCCGAAGCGTTATCTGCCGCTTCGCTAGGCAGGTTGCCGGGCTTTTGTCCGCCAGAGCGCCCCGACCAGTGCGACAGCAACCGCTGCGGCAGGCGGCAACGCGGCCCAGCCGGAAAGAACCCAAAGCGTCACGGCACTTTGCAAAAGCCAGAGCGCGGGGATCAGCATCAGCCCAAACCGCCACCGTGCAGACCGCAGGCACAAAGCCAGACCAAGCGTCGCCACGGCGACCGGATCTGGCGCGGTCCCGAACACTTCAGCTTGTACGAATGGTCTTCCGAAAACCGGTGCCAGCACTGGCCACAGGCACGCCCCGGAAATGAGGAGTAGGCCCGTACGACTGAACCAAGTTTCAGTCCTTGCCGCGGCCGCGCACAGCAAGAGCACAGCCTCAACCGCAAAGAACGGCGCGAGATACGGCATGCCCAAATGCACCGGCGCATAAATTTGCCAGACAAAAAGCAGCCCGCTTGCGGCCCATGAGACGGACAACAAAACCAGCATCGCGCGCTGTGCATGCCTCGGTCTACGATAGAGCAGAACCAGTCCTGCCAGCACCGCGGTCGTCGCGGCGAGGGGCCACAGCCATATCGCCTCGTTCAGCCGTTCGAACAGCCGCCAATACACGCGCTCCGAAAAAAGCAGGAAATCCGACGCTCTGTAGGACAGCCAGTCGGCCATTACAGCGATTGGAAATGCGCCACGATCTCCCGGCGCTGCGCGGCGTCGGGCAGGGGGCCACGCCCTGCAACCTTGTTTTCGCGCACATGCTCCACCCGCGTCGTCGCGGGGATCGCAATCGTGACGCCCGGATGCGACAGCACGAATTTCAGCAAGAGCTGCGCCCAGTTGTCCGCGCCAAGCTCTGCCGCTACGCCGGGCAGCGGCGCGCCCTCCAGCCGCCGCGGCAGCGCCCCGCGCTCAAAGGGTCTGTTGGCGATCACCGAGATGCCCTTTTCCCGCGCCAGCGGCAAAAGCCGTGCTTCGGCGTCGCGATTGGCCAGATTGTAGGTCAGCTGCACGAAATCAAGCGGGTAGTCCTTCATGATCCGCTCCATCTCCCGGTGGCGGCGACCATGCGAGGTGGTGATGCCCACATGCCCCAGCTGCCCAGCGGCCTTCATTTCGAAAAGCGTGTCCAAATGTCCGCGCCATTCCACAAGATTATGCACCTGCAATAGCTCGAACCGGGTCACGCCCCATTTGTCTCGGGTCGCGCCAATCTGCTCCGGCCCGTCTGCCATGGACCCGGTCCAGACCTTGTCGGTCGCAAAAACCGCGTCGCGCCGCCCAAGCTGTTCCAGCGCGTGCCCGATTGTGTCCTGAGACGAGCCATACATCGGAGAGCTGTCGATCATCCCGCCCCCTTCGTCGAGGAAAGCGGCAATCACCTCGGTCGAGGCGCGCAGCAACTCCGGGTCGTTGCCCACGTTGAAGGTAATCCAGCTGCCAAGCCCGACTGCGGGCACTTTCACGCCGGTCGACGGGATCGTGCGCAAGGTAGGATCGGTGGCCGCGTTGAGCGTCGTCGCGGGAAGGGCGGCAAAGGCAAGCCCGGAGGTGATAAGATGGCGTCGGGTGAGGGTCATGGGCGCTCACGAATTTTGTACAAATTGGACTTTGCGTAAATATAGTCTGTACAAAATGTAGCAAAACAACCTGTGCGGGGGTGTCGCAGAGATGAAGACGATCCATACCTCGGAGCGGCGCGTGGCCAACATCGGCGACCTTGATCTCTTCAAGCCCTTCGACGCCGAATCCGAACCCGGCACGAGCTTTCTCAAGCTCAATCCAGACCAGCCGAAAGATGTCGGATTCTATGTCTACCGCATGGCGCCCGGGGCGCGCTCTACCCCGCATCGCCACGGCGGCGCCGAGGAATTTCTTATACTGGACGGGGAGTTAATCGACAATGATGGCACGGTATACCGGCAAGGCGACATGGTTTGGCTCGCCGCCGGGACCGAGCACAGTTCCTATACCGAGACCGGTTGTTTGATCGCCGTCTATGCCGAGGGTCCTGAAACCGCGCTTCCAGGCTGAACCTTGGGTTAGGCGGCGTCGCGTGCGCCCGTCAATCGCGCGCGGGTATCCCGCCACAGCTTCGGCAAACCCGCCAACTCCTGCCGTACCCGTCGCGTATCCCCTTGATATAACGCATCTTCTAGCTGTCCAAGCCGTTCTTGCAACCGGCTTGCTCCGAAGGTGGCAGCGGAACCTGCGAACTTGTGGACCCGCGAAATGTCCACCTCAGAAGGTTTACCCATCTCCTTCTGCAACCCGTCGACAAACCGGTCACCCTCTTCCGTAAACCGCGCCAGAAGCGCCTCCAGCGTCGTGGCTGGCAGCGTGTCGCGCAGCTGCTCCATCACCCGGGCATCGACCGTGTGCGAGTTGGCTGGTGGGACCCCGCCAATTCGCCCGGCCAGAACATTGCGCAGCACGGTCCGGCGAAGCGGCTTTGCCAGTATAGCTTCGATATTCAAATCATTGATTTCCTGATAATTTTCGGTCTGAATATGCGCGGTCAGGAAGATCAGTCGCGCCGCCTGGGCTGGTCCGGGTCGGGTCCGGATGCGGCGGGCGGTCTCCAGACCGTCAAGTCCAGGCATACGGATATCCATGAGGATAAGGTCGAACCGGGCGTCCTGCGTCAGCCGCAGTGCCTCCTCGCCGCTCCTCGCCTCGCTAACCCGGTGTCCGTCCTTGAGCAGCATTTGCGTGGCCACAAAGCGGTTTGCGTCGTTATCCTCCACGACGAGAACCCGCAAAGGGGGAACATCGCCGCCGGTCGGGCTTGGCGCCGGCGCGCGCACTGAGTTTTCGGACGCCACATCGAGGGGAAGGCGCACCCAAAAGAGACTGCCTTCGCCCTCGATGCTTTCCACGCCTACGCGGCCGCCCATGGCTTGAACCAGCGTCCGCACGATACCAAGCCCCAAGCCGCTGCCGGGAACGTCCCCGCCCGCGATATTGCCCGCGCGTACGAAGTCGTTGAAAATGTGCGGTAAATCTTCATCCGGAATTCCGCGCCCGGTATCGGCGACCTGTACCTCGACCCAAGGCTGCGCAGGCTCGGGCCGGGTCGCTTCGACCGTGACCTGACCGCCATCGGTGAACTTGACCGCGTTCGAAAGAAGGTTGACGAGAACCTGAAGCACGCGCGCCCGGTCGCCCTCCACAAGACCGAGCGGGCCGTCGGGGATACGCAGTTCGATCTGCGTGTCGCGCGCCCCGGCTTGCGCAATCAACCCTGAAATGGCTTCTTCCAAGAGCGCATCCAGATCGAAAACGCCTCGATCGAGCGTCACCCGCCCGTTGCCTGCCTGGGTCAGGTCGAGCGCGTCATTGATTTGCGTGAGCAGTTGCTGACCGGCGCTTTGCAGGATCCGTAGGTAGCGACGCTGTTCGACGTTGAGAACGGTCTCGTCCAGAAGATCCACCACGCCCAGAATGCCGTTGAGCGGGGTCCGCATTTCGTGGCTGATCATGCCGAGAAACCGCGCTTGCGCCTGCTCTCCGGCCAAAGCCCGGTCGCGCGCTGCCTCGATTTCCTTTTGTGCTGCAAGCCTTTGCGAGATGTCGCGCAGATAGCAGACGCAGACTTCGCGCCCCGACTGATACGCAAGCGCCGCGGACATCTCGACCGGAAAGAGCAGGCCATCGGCCCGACGGGCCAATACCTTCGCGCAGCGGTTCGGCCCGTTGCGACAGGCCTCGATCAGCCGCGCGCCGCTGACCGGTTCGGTCGTGCCTGCGTCATTGCGGCGCAAAAGCACGTCCGTAATCGGCTTGCGCTGGCCATCTGGTCCGGAAAGGGCAAAGGCCACATCCGCGGCCGCGTTGGCTTCGATGATACGGCTATCGGGATCAATGACGACGATATGGTCGAGCGATGTATTGAGGATCGTGCTAAGCCGATTGAGCGTGGTGCGATTTTCCAGCGCCCGTTGCCGATAGCGCCTGAAGAGTGTCCAGAGCTGGAAGGAAAGCGCGACAAGCGCCGCGATCAGCAGCAGGCTGATCACCGCAAGCTGAAGAAGGGTTCGGGCCAGCGCCGCGCGTTCCGCTTCCGACCGTTCGGCCGCGATGCCGAGCGAAGCCCATGAAATGCTCTGGATCGTCTCGGACAATGGGGCAATTCCCGCAAGCAGAGCGTCCCTCGCCGGTCTCAGCACGTCATCAGGCTGATCGACCAGCGCGGTCATTTCATCCAGTGACGTCCGGATTGACCGGAGATCTTGGGCCATCCCAGAATTGGACAGGGCCCCTGTGTAAAGCGGGCTCGCCAAAAGCGTGTTGACCCGATTGTAGAAGGCATCGAAGCGGCGGCGGAAGGTGTCCGTTGCGGTCGGATCGGCGTTATTCAGGTTCTCCGCCGCACTCTGAAGTTTGACATGTTCAACTTCCAGCCGGGAGATCGTGAACTGCATATTGTCGCTACGCGCCGCGGTAAGATCGTCCAGCCGGAAGTAGACCTGTAAGGTCAGAAACGCGCAGCCCAGTAGAAACACGGCCGCAAGGCCTGTCAAAATCGACAGAACGAAAGGGCGTCGCGAGAAGCGTTTGAAACGAAAGCGGGACAGCATGACAAAGCCCGTCTGCGGCGGCGGCTTCTTTGTTGCTACCGCGAAACCGTGATCCGGTCCAGTTGCCAGATGCTTAGCGAATAAATCTGTTGTGTTCTGAAGTCGGGATTGGCGTCGTAATTCCAGACGAGCCAGTATGGCCCTTTGTCGCGTGTGCTCATCGGTTGGCCATTGCGACGATAGGCCAGAAGAGCCCCTCCTTCTTCGAATGTCTCCGCGCGGGCGGTGACCGCATAGTCATTGATCGCGCGCAGCGTGATTTCGCCATCGATCACGCCAATCGCTTCAAGCAGCGTAGCGAGCCAGACGCCTTCGAACCGTTGCGTGCCGTTTGTCCAGAGAGTTGTCGTCTCGAAGCTTGCTTGAGGCAGCGCATCGAGATCCCCTGGACAGAGAACGACACTCTCCGCGTCGTGGTCGGAGAACTCCATCTTGAGAGGCAGGGCGAATTGATCTTTGCAATCGGCCGCCGCTAAAGAAGCCGTTGCTGCGCCAAAGAGCAGACTTATCAGGCAAAAACGTATCACGATCAACAAAGTACTCCGATCCTCGATCATATATCGAAATCATCGTTTGGTCTGGAAGTCCAGATCAGCCAATATATACCGGCAAGAGAACACTCACGAAGGTGCCACGAGACAAAGGGCGAATGGACAAGCTTTTACTGGCGGATGACCACGATCTGGTGCGCGAAGCGCTGTCGGAATACCTGCGGCGAGAGGGTGGTTTCGACGTGGCGCAGGCGAACAGTTTCGAAACCGCTCTTGCGATCAATGCGGCGCAAGGGCCGTTCCGATTGATCCTGCTAGATTTCAAGATGCCTGGCATGGAGGCCCTGGATGGCGTGGCCCGGATGCAGGCCGAGGCGGGATGTCCGGTCGCGATCCTGTCGGGCACCGCGCCGCCGGATGTGGCGCGCCGCGCGTTGCGCGCGGGCGCGGCGGGTTTCGTGCCGAAGACCTTGACGCCGCAGGCGATGCTCTCGGCGGTACGCCAGATGATGACAGGGCAGGTGTATCTGCCGCTGGAATTCCTCGCCGACAGCGACACCGAGAACGCGACCGTTCAGCTTACACCCCGGGAACGCGACGTGCTGTTGGGGGTCACGGAAGGCAAGCTCAACAAGGAAATTGCCCGGGATCTCGACATTCAGGAAGTCACGGTCAAGCTTCACGTGAAAACGCTATCGCGCAAACTTGGTGCGAAAAACCGTACCCATGCGGCCATGCTGGCTCGCGACCTTGGTCTCGTCTGACGTTTCCGCTCTTTGGAAGATCGATCGGCGGCCTAAAGCAGCTCCTTGATTTCCGGAATTTCTTTCCATGCCGGCACCGGCTGATCCCTGTTCGCTTGCGGAATGTGGCGCGAGGCCGCGACTGTGTCCATCTGGGGCACGTAGCGCGGACAGTTCGGATAGATATGATCGACCGCAACCTCAATAAGCCGGGATGCACCCGGATAGGTTTCTAGGGCGGGATGATCATCATGCAAAGTCGCCCGGCCATTGATCCGCACCCGCAGAAAAAGCGCGCCTTGGCCCTCTTCCGCCCCGAAGCGGATGAAGAGCAGGCCGACTTGCGGATTTTCGAGGATGTTGCCCAAAGACTTGTACATTCGATTGCCGTCATAATCGGGAAAAAGCAGCGTTTTCGGCCCTGTGACCCGCACGAAGCCCGGTGCGCCGCCTTTGAAGGAGCAGTCCGTCGCGGTGGCCGAAGCCGTGGCGAGAAAAAAGAACGGTTGTGCTTCGATGAACTCTTTGAAGTCGCTCGTGATCTCGTCGCTTTCGACCATGTCGACGATCCGGTCGGCCACTGAACGGCCGCCATAGCGATCCTGTAATTCGCGATTCTTGTTGTGAAACATGGTCATGGCGCACCTCCCGTTGCCTTGCGCGCAGGAGGCCACGACGAGACAGGCTGCGTCAAACGAAAAGCCCCACGACGGACGCGGTGCTCTCTTATTCGCTTGAATTCTGGATCAGGCCCGGCGGCGGCGTCCGCTTGCGCGTCCACCGCGGCCACCGCGGCCTGCGGCTTCTTCGCCGGGCTTTGGCGGGGCCTTGTTGAACTTGATCCACTCTGCCCCGTGCGGGTCATTGTTAGTTAGGAAGTTGGCGGCGCGGATGGCCTCCATCTCCTTGCCCGGACGCGACTTGGTGGAACCAAGACCAAAGAGCTGGCAGAAGGTCTCGTCGTCCAGTTCCTCCGGCAGTACGAGGCCGGCGGCGGCGGCTTCAGCCTTCTTCGCGTCGATCTCGGATTGTTTCACCGGGAGAGCCACCGGATTCATGATCGCAGAGGTCATGCCGGCGCCCATAGCCATCGGCAGGAACGCGTTGTTGATGCCGTGCCGGTTGGGCAGGCCAAACGAGATATTCGACGCGCCGCAGGTGGTATTCACGCCAAGTTCCTCGCGCAGACGGCGAACAAGCGTGAATACCTGCTGGCCTGCAGTGCCCATGGCGCCGATCGGCATGACCAGTGGGTCGACCACGATATCATACGCCGGGATTCCGAAATCGGCGGCGCGCTCGACGATCTTCTTGGCCACGGCAAAGCGCACGTCGGGGTCCTCGGAAATGCCGGTATCGTCATTCGAGATCGCCACGACCGGCACGTTGTATTTCTTGACCAGCGGCAGCACGAACTCCAGCCGCTCTTCCTCGCCCGTGACCGAGTTCAGCAGCGGGCGGCCCTCGCAAGCCTTCAGCCCGGCCTCAAGGGCTGCGGGCACCGAGCTGTCGATGCAAAGCGGCACGTCAACGAGGCCCTGCACCAGCTCGATCATCTTGGTCATGAGCGGCGGTTCGGTCTCGTTCGGGTTGGGGTTCGAGTTGTAGACCACGCCAGCATTCACATCGAGCACGGTCGCCCCGGCGGCGACCTGCGCCACGGCATCGGCCTCGACGGTCGAGAAATCGCCGGCCTCGAGTTCTGCGGCCAGTTTCTTGCGGCCGGTGGGATTGATCCGCTCGCCAATGACGCAGAACGGCTCGTCAAAGCCGATGACGGCGGTCTTGGTTTTGCTTTCGACGATAGTGCGGGTCATGAAGCGCCTTTCAGGATGCGTTGGCTGGTTTGGTGGCCTCGCCACCGTTGTTGATGGCCCATTCAGCGTTCGATTTGATGCCGCCCAACGGGAAGAAGTGCACGTTTTCGATGTTGAAGTCAGGGTTCTTGGCTTTGTGCGCCGCGAGTTGGGTCAGAACTTCGGTCGGCTCATAGGGAAGCAGCAGCTTTGAAACGTCCATCGCGCGCTTCTGCAGGACCTTGAGCGACGGGCCCACGCCGCAGGCGATAGCGAACTTGATCAACGTCTGGAGCTTCGCGGGACCGGCGATGCCGATATGGACGGGCAGGGTGATCCCGGCCTCGCGCAGGCTGTCGGCCCACTTGATGATCGGACCTGCATCAAAGGCGAACTGCGTGGCAAGCGCCATCTCCGCGTCCGTGCGCTCGGAGAACGCCTGCTTCCAGCGGAGCGCATCTTCGACATTCTTCATGCCGCCATCGGGGTCGATGTCGCGGTTGCCCTCGGGGTGGCCGGCCACGTGCAGTCGCTTAAAGCCCGCGCGGTCAAAGGCACCAGTTTCCATAAGCTGCATGGAGCTGTCGAAATCGCCATGGGGCGTGGTCACGCCACCGGCCAGCAGCAGCGCCTGTTCGACGCCAGCCTCGCCTTGGTAGCGGGCAATCCAGTCCTCCAGCGTCGCTTTGTTCTTGATGATACGCGCCGGGAAATGCGGCATCACGTTGTATCCCTCGGACGAGAGACGCTTGGCGGTGGCGACCATATCCTCGATGGGCGTGCCCTCGATATGGGCGATGTAAACGCGCGTGCCCGCGGGCAGAAGGTCGCGGAAATTCTCGACCTTCTCGGCGGTGCGCGGCATCACCTCGATCGAATAGCCCTTGAGAAAGGCCTCAAGCTCGGCATTGCCAGCGGGTGCGGTTTTCTCACGCTTCTTGAAGTTCAAAAGAGCCATCGCGGCCTCCCAGAGAGAATTCGGGCTCATGCCCAGCCATCGTTTGCGATCAGGGACTTGATGCGGTCCTGATCATATTCCGCATCGAGACGCGCGGCCTCAGACGCGGCCACGTCGTCGGCGTCGCCTTCAACCGTGTAAGGCGCAGCCTTGCGCCATTCGGCGAGATATTCGTTGGTTCCGGCCGCACCGGTCTTCATCGCTGCACGGTCGATGGCCTGCTCGAAGCGCTCGGGAAGCTGCTTCTTCGCTCCCCGGCGGCCTTTGCCGACGATGACCTGCGCAGGAATGTCGCGCCAGTAGACGATTGTGACATCAACCATTTTCGACCTTTCGTCCCGAATCTCGCGTCTCGGTGGCTTTTCTCTAAAGCAGGGCAGGGCACACACGGCGTCGTTTTTCGACTTAACGGCGTGCACCAGCGACAGTGCCATCATATCGGCTGACGTTACGGCGTACCACCGTCGCGAATACGAAAATGATTCAAGATGGTGTTGTCATTATAGCAAAGCTTGCGCGAACACCTTTCTGCCACTACCTTTAACTCAACTCGAATTGGAGGGCGTGACATGGCGCCCAGGCGTCCTGCTGGTGCGGGCGCTTCCCCTAGGTCGAAAGACCGCGCTCTGGTAGAGAGCCCCGCACTGATCACGCCTGGATCCGGTCCGCTTTATGCGGCGCTGGATTTGGGCACGAATAGCTGTCGTATGCTGATTGCCCGCCCTGATGGCGCGCAGTTCAAAGTTGTGGACAGCTTTTCGAAATCCGTTCAACTCGGGACAGGGCTCGAGGAATCCGGGCGTTTGTCGCGCTCCTCGATTTACCGCACCATTCAGGCGCTGCGCGTTTGCCAGCAAAAGATCAAACGCCACAAGGTTACGCGGATGCGGCTTGTCGCGACCGAGGCCTGCCGCCGTGCGAGTAACGGCGCGGACTTCATGGCGCGGGTTCAGCGCGAAACAGGATTGAAGCTCGATATTATCGAACCGCAGGAAGAGGCGCAGCTTGCCGTTGTGTCCTGCGCGCCGCTCGTCAGTCGCAAGACAGAGCAGCTCCTCGTGGTCGATATCGGAGGCGGCTCGACCGAACTTGTCTGGATTGATCTTAAGAATGTGGAACCGCGCGAGCGTGCCCGGGCAATCATGCGGATGCACGGCGGCTTTCCTGTGCCGACCGAAAGTGGCGGCACGGCGCGGGTGGTTGACTGGATCAGCGTGCCGCTTGGCGTAGCCACGCTTCGCGACCAGTTCCGAGATGTCGAGGACGACATGGCTCGCTTCGCGCTCATGAGCTGGTTTTTCGAGGAAAACCTCGCCGAGTTCGCACCCTACAAGGATGAACCGCCGCGAGAAGGGTTCCAGATCGTAGGCACCAGCGGAACGGTCACAACTGTGGCGGCCTCGCATCTTGGCCTCAAACGCTATGATCGCAACAAGGTGGACGGGCTGCGCATGACCAGTGAGGAGATTGACAAGGTGATCCGGGATTACCTGGCGATGGGCCCTGCGGGACGGCGGCGCGATCCGCGTATCGGACTTGATCGGCAGGCGTTGATCATGTCGGGCGCGGCTATTTTGCAGGCGCTGCTGCGCTGCTGGCCCACCGACCGTCTCTCGGTTGCGGACCGGGGGCTGCGCGAAGGAATGCTTTATGCCCAAATGGCCGCCGATGGCGTACTCACGCAAGGCGAGGAGATATGACTGGTGACACCTCTCTCTCAAGTCGGTCTGTCTGGCCCTTACCAAGGTTTTATTTCCGCGTGTCATTTGACGATATCGACCCCCAATTCCAAAGGGTCGCGGGATTGGATGTAGAAACTCAGACATTCGAACATCGCACCGGCAATCGGCCGATCTTCTCTGCATTCAAAATGCCGGGCATCGAAAAGCATTCGAATGTTACGCTGAAGAAGGGCATCCTTCCCAAAGCCGATGATGTCTGGGCGTGGTTGAACGCCATCAAGACGAACAAGATCATGCGTGCAAACCTGCCTCGATTTCCCTTTTGGACGCAACCGGCAGCCCGGCCATGACTTGGACTTTGCATAATGCCTTTTCAGTCAAAATTTTGGGCACGGATCAAAAGGTCGAGGACAGCGTGGTGGCCGTAGAGAGCATCGACCTTGCCTACGAGGGCATCACAGTAACGAACGGGACGTGAGATGGCCAAGAAACCGACCGGCAAGAACACCTCTGGCCGAGGTCAGCGCGACCTGACCGTCAAAGTCAAAACAGCGAAGGGCCGCCGCACCAGCTCTACCCGTTGGCTGCAGCGGCAATTGAATGACCCATATGTGAAACGCGCCCAAGCCGAGGGCTATCGTGGGCGTGCGGCCTACAAGATCATGGAACTCGACGACAAATTTCGCTTTCTGGTCCCCGGCGCGCGCGTGGTCGATCTGGGCTGTGCGCCGGGTGGCTGGTGCCAGGTCGTGGTGCCTCGCGTCAACGCCCTTGGCGAGAAATCCGGCAAGGCACGGGGCTATGTGCTCGGCATCGATTTGCAGGAGGTCGAGCCGATCGCCGGGGCCGAGATACATCAGCTTGATTTCATGGAGGACGGTGCCGACGACGCTGTGAAGGCGTGGCTAGGTGGCGAGGCGGATGTGGTGATGTCCGACATGGCGGCCGCGTCTTCCGGCCATAAACAGACCGATCATCTGCGTATTATCGCGCTGTGCGAGGCGGCAGCCTATTTCGCCTTCGACGTCCTCAGCGAAGGTGGGACTTTCGTGTCCAAGGTATTGGCCGGCGGGGCTGAAGGTGAGCTTCAAAAACTGCTCAAACAGCGTTTTGCCAAGGTCGCCAATGTCAAGCCGCCCGCGTCCCGCTCTGACAGCTCGGAAAAATTCGTGGTCGCGACAGGGTTTCGCCGCGAAGCTTGATCATAGGCTCTTTTGTTGTTCTGCAAGCGACTGTGCGGCCATCTCTTGAAAACGTTGACCCTCCAAAACTGCAGTGGTCCGCGTTTCCTTAAGGTTTTTTCGCGTCGCTTTGGCCATGTTCTGCTGACGCAACAGCTCGAAGAGCTTGGCGTGGCGCGCTAGATCGCGCGAAGTGATCGTGTCCATTACCGTTCCCCCGGTGTTTAATTTACCGTGAGAGACGAAGATTAACATCTGTTTAAGGCGATATTGGCCCGGATCTCGGCCGATTTCCGGGCGAAAGTCGTTTGACGCGCAACTAGGCCGTTTCAAGGCCACGGAATACTCTGCTCACTTTCGTGTGCGTCTCCTGTGTCCATTGTGCCGCCCTAATGAGAGATCATCCAGGGGCGAGCGGAGGGAAAGCTTTTCGAACCGTCCGGCCTGTGCAGAGTGCGGCTGGGCAATTTCTTGGAGGAAGAGGAACAGCAAGAGCAGCCCGGGCCATGTGACCTGGTCGATTTGGGCGCATGTTGCGCGCGTTCGTTGGTTGCGATCGCGGTGCGCGTCGTGCCGTCCATGTTGGCAAAGGCCGGGGCTCGCAATAGGACGCGCGGTGATTGTGCGGCGCAACTGGGACAGTGGCAGGGCTTGTCGAAATCGGCCATTGCGGCGAAGCCTGTGAAGGGTCCGCAGTCGGGGCAGCTATAGTCGTAATAGGGCATAGGTGTCTCCGCGTGTCTTGGGGTCGGGCGGGACGCGATCGGCCCGCCCGTAAAGAGCTTACAGATCGGGCGCGAGCGGGATATCGACTGAACCGTCGAGATGCTTGGTCGGGCCGTCCGAGCCGGGCATGATATCGAAATCGAAGATCTCGTTCGGCAGCCATAGCGTGGCGCAGGCGTTGGGGATGTCCACCACGCCCGAGATATGCCCCTGCACCGGTGCCGTGCCGAGAATCGCGTAGGCCTGTGCGCCGGAATAGCCGAACTTCTTGAGATACTCGATGGCGTTGAGACAGGCCTGGCGATAGGCGACATGCACGTCGAGATAGTGCTGCTCGCCGCTTTCATCGACGGAGATACCTTCGAAGATCAGGTAGTCGTCATACTTCGGCGTGATCGGCGAGGGTTTGAAGATCGGGTTCTTAATCCCGTATTTCTCCATCCCGCCCTTGATCAGCTCGACCTGGATATGCAGCCAGCCGGCCATTTCGATGGCGCCGCAGAAGGTGATCTCGCCGTCGCCTTGGCTGAAGTGCAGATCGCCCATCGAAAGGCCCGCGCCATCGACATAGACCGGGAAATAGCAGGTCGAGCCGCGGCTGAGGTCCTTGATGTCGCAGTTGCCGCCATGTTCGCGCGGCGGAACGGTACGGGCAGCCTCGGCGGCAGCTTTTTCTTTCTCGTCGCCGGTGAGCTTGCCCATATGGGCCGATTGGGTATTGGGCAGCGCGGCCAGCGGAGGGGTGCGGTCCGGATCAGTGTTGAAAAGCGCCGTCTCGCGGCTGTTCCACATATCCAGCATGTTGCGGTCAGGCAGACAGCCGATCAGGCCAGGGTGGATGAGGCCCGCATATTTCACGCCCGGCACATGGCGCGACGAAGTGAACATGCCATGGAAATCCCAGATGGATTTCTGCGCCTCGGGGAAGTGATCGGTAAGGAACCCGCCGCCGTTCTGCTTGGAGAAGAAGCCGTTGAAGCCCCAGTTCATCTCTTCCTTGGCGCCGATATCGAGGATGTGGACCTTGAGCAGGTCGCCCGGCTCAGCGCCCTTCACCCCGATGGGGCCAGACAGGTAGTGCACCTGTTCCAGTTCCACGTCGCGCACATCGGCGGCGTCATTGTCGTTTTTGATCTGACCACCGGTCCAGTCATAGGTTTCGATCTTGAAATCGTCGCCCGGCTCGACCCAGACTGCGATCGGGATGTCGGGATGCCACCGGTTGTGCACCGCCTCGTTGGTATGCGGGCTTTCGGAAAGATCGACCGAGATAAGCGTATCTGCCATGTTGTCCTCTCTTCAGTTGTGGTCAGACGGATAGGAATTTCGAGACTTTCGCCTCATCGATGCCTTCGCGCGGGCTGTCATGGACGAAGGTGCCGTTTTCGAGCACCACCACCCGATCAGCCACGTCGAGCGCGAAGGTCAGGACCTGTTCGGACACCACGATGGACAGGCCCTTTTCATCCCGGATTTTGCGCAGCGTGCGCGCCATCTCGCGGATGATCGACGGCTGGATGCCTTCGGTCGGCTCATCGAGAAGCAAAACCTTGGGACGAGAGGCGAGCGCACGGGCAATTGCAAGCTGTTGCTGCTGACCGCCCGACAGATTGCCGCCCCGGCGCGACTTCATCTCCAGCAAAACGGGAAAAAGTTCGTAGATATCTTGGGGCACGGTCTTTTCGCCTGTCGAGGTCAGACCCGTCTCGACATTTTCCTGTACCGTCATGCTAGAGAAGATCATGCGGCCCTGCGGCACATAGGCGATGCCATTGGCGACGCGCTGATACGGCTTGAGATCGGTGACCGTCTTGCCCTCGACGCTGACAGCTCCGGACTTGGTGGGCATCAGCCCCATGAGCGTCTTCATCAACGTGGTCTTGCCCATGCCGTTGCGGCCCATAATCGCGACGATCTCTCCCGGCTTGACCTCAAGGTCGAGGCCATGAAGCACCTCGCTTTCGCCATAGGCCGAGCGGAGTTCCTTGACGTTCAACATCAGCTTTCCTTTCAGTGACCGAGGTAGACTTCGACGACTTTCGGGTCGTTCTGGACATGCTCCATCGAGCCTTCCGACAGCACCTGTCCCTGGTGCAGGACGGTGACGCGCGTCGCGATATCGGCGACAAAGCTCATGTCGTGCTCAATGACGATGACCGAGCGGTCGGCGATAATGCGGTTGAGCAGCTCGGCAGTCTTCTTGCGCTCGGCGACGGACATGCCCGCCACGGGTTCATCGAGCATCAGAAGTTCCGGGTCCTGGATGAGCAGCATTCCTATCTCCAGCCACTGCTTTTGTCCGTGGCTGAGAAACGCGGCCTTTTGGGTGAGCAGATCGCTGAGAAAGATCATCTCGGCGATTTCTTCGATCCGCTGACGCACTGCCTCGTCCCGCTTGAAGAAGAGAGCGCCAAAGACGCTGTGGCCCTTCGGATAGCTGAGCTCGAGGTTGGCGAAAACGGTGAGGTCCTCGTACACCGAAGGCGTCTGGAACTTCCGACCAACTCCGGCATGCACGATCTGGTCCTCGCGCATCTTCAAAAGGTCTTTGCCCTTGAAGGCGATGGACCCGGACGTGGCCCGCGTGCGCCCGCAGATGAGGTCAAGGACAGTTGTCTTGCCTGCGCCGTTCGGGCCGATGATCACTCGGCACTCGTTGGGTTCGACATAAAAGCTGAGGTCATTGACCGCCTTGAACCCGTCGAAGGAAACCGTGAGGTCCTCGACCATCAGCACGAAGTTCTTGTTGTTCATGTCCAGCATGGCTCACCTCATTCCGCAGGGTTAGGCTTTGCGGCGGGCGCGACCGTGTCCTTCGCGCCGCCGGGCCAGAATTTCTTGATGAGCGGTTCGATCTTTTCGACCCAGACACCGGCCAGACCGTTCGGGAAGGCCATCACGACCGCGATGAAAAGCGCGCCTAGACCGAAGAGCCAGAGCTCGGGGAAGCTTTCGGAGAAGGTTGTCTTGGCCCAGTTTACAAGCAGGGCGCCATAGACCGCACCGATGATCGACATCCGGCCACCTACAGCGCAGAAGATCACCATCTCGATAGAGGGCACGATACCGATCAGGGTGGGCGACATGAACCCGACCTGAAGCGTAAACATCGCCCCGCCGATCCCGGCGAAGGCCGCGCCGAGGCAGAAGATGAAGATCTTGAAGCTGGCGACGTTATAGCCCGAGAAGCGCACGCGGTCTTCCTGGTCGCGCATGGCGATCAGAAGGCGGCCCATCTTCGACTTGCGTACGAACTGCGCAACGAAGAGCACGGTAAAGAGCAGGACCGCGTTGACGAAGTAGAGCGTCGTCTTGGCCTCTTCGGTGCGGATGTCCCAGCCAAGCAGCGTGCGCAAATCGGTGATCCCGTTGACGCCGCCGGTATAGCCCTGTTGTCCGATGATCAGGATGGCAAGGATCGCGACGACAGCCTGCGTGATGATTGCGAAATAGACGCCGCTCACGCGCCTCGTGAACATTGCGAAGCTGATGATGAAGGCGAAGATGACCGGCACCGCGACCACCGCCAGAAGGGCGAAGGGCAAGGAGTAGAACGGCTCCCACCACCAGGGCAGTGCTGTGAGCTGGTTCCAGTCCATGAAATCCGGGATACCCGGGGTGGACTGGATGGCGGTGTTTTCCGGCGTCGAGGCCTCAAGCTTGAGGAACATCGCCATGCAGTAGCCGCCTAGGCCGAAGAAGATGCCCTGACCAAGGCTCAGGATTCCTCCCACGCCCCAGCAAAGCGTGAGACCGACCGCAACGAAGGCGTAGGTGAGGTACTTGCCGAAGAGATTCAGGCGAAAGCTGTCGAGGATCGCGGGGAACAGCACGAAGATAACGGCTGCGAGGATGGCGTACCCGATAATGTCTCGCCGGGTCAGGAAGGGGTGTTTGATTTGAGCTTTTTGCATCTTTGCCTCCCGCTTACTTGCGCAGCTTAAGGGTGAAGAGGCCCTGCGGACGCACCATCAGGATGCCGACCACGACCAGCAGGGTGAGCACCTTGGCCATCGAGCCCGACAGGAAGAATTCCATGATCGACTGGGCCTGGCTGATCGAGAAGGCGCTGGCGATGGTGCCCAGAAGGCTACCCGCGCCGCCGAACACGACCACAAGGAAGGTGTCGACGATGTAGAGCTGACCTGCGGTTGGTCCGGTGGAGCCGATCATCGTAAAGGCTGATCCGGCCACGCCTGCCACGCCACAGCCGATGCCGAAGGTCATGCGGTCCGTCCAGGCGGTGTTGATGCCCACGGCATCAGCCATCTGACGGTTGTTGTTGATTGCGCGCACCTGTTTACCCCAGCCGGAGCGGTACATCATGATGTACACTGCGAGTGAAATGCTGATGGCCAGTGTCATCACGAACATTCCGTTGATCGGAATTTCGATAAGATCGGTGATCGGGTAAGAACCCATCATCCAGTTCGGAATACTTACGCCCACTTCACGTGCGCCAAAGACTGAACGGTAAACCTGCTGCAGGATAAGGCTCAGTCCCCACGTGGCCAGAAGCGTGTCGAGCGGGCGTTTGTAAAGGTGACGTATCAGCGACCATTCCACCAACATTCCGAGGGCGCCTGACGCGAAAAAGGCGAAGATCATCGCCACGAAAAAATACATGCCGAAAAGCGCCGGCATGTAGTCGGCGAACAGGTTCGACATCAGGTAAGTCACGTAGGCGCCGAGGATCATGAACTCGCCATGCGCCATGTTGATAACGCCCATCTGGCCGAAAATGATTGCAAGGCCGAGTGCCATCAGCACGAAGACCGAAAACAGGATGAGACCGGCGAACCCCTGCATGGCAAAGATCGCGGTCAGCTCGCTCATGGAATAGTCTGAGAACATGGGATGTCTTTCCGTGTCTGGAAGCAGCGGGAGGATGGAAGGACGGGCCTGCGCCGCGCGTATGACGAACGCGGCGCAGGTTTGGGCTCTGGTCTCCGGCCCGGTCACGCAAACGGGCCGGAGGGGAGACAGCCCTTACTGGTAGCCTTCGGGGAAAGGATCGGGCTCGACGAGGTCCGCGGTCTCGTAGACCACTTCGTATTGACCGTCCGCCTTGGCGCGACCCACCCGGGTCTTGGACCAGAGGTGGTGGTTCTCGTGGATGCGCACATAGCCTTCAGGCGCGCCGGTGAATTCAATGCCGGGGCTGGCCTCGCGCACCTTGTCGACGTCGAAGGACCCGGCCTTCTCGACGGCGGCTTTCCACAGCCACGGACCAAGATAGGCGGCCTGCGTCACGTCGCCGATGACCATGTCTTCGCCCCACATCTCTTTGAAAGCCTTGACAAATTCCTGGTTGTTCTCGTTCTCCAGGCTCTGGAAGTACTTCATGCAGGCATAGGCGCCATCCACATTCTCGCCGCCGATGCCGCGGATTTCGTCCTCGGTCACGGAAATGGTCAGAACGATCGGGCTTTCCTCGGATGGGTCGATACCGGCCGCCTTCAGCTGCTTGTAGAAGGCCACGTTCGAGCCGCCCACGACGATTGCGTAGATCACGTCGGGCTTGCGCAGGCGGATCTTGTTGATGACCGAGTTGAACTGCGTGTGGCCGAGCGGATAGTACTCTTCGCCCACGACCTTGCAGCCATCCATGAAGTTCTCGATGTGCTTGCGCGCGATCTTGTTCGACGTGCGCGGCCAGATGTAGTCCGACCCAAGTAGATAGAACGACTTTGCGCCCTTTGTCTGGTTGACCCAGTCGAGGCCCGCGATGATCTGCTGGGTGGCTTCTTGGCCGGTGTAGATGACGTTCGGGCTTTCCTCCAGCCCCTCGTAGAAGGTGGGATAGTAGAGGAAGCCGTTGTGCTGTTCGAAGACCGGCAGAACGGCTTTGCGGCTTGCCGAGGTCCAGCAGCCCATGACCGAGGCAACTTTGTCGTTCACGAGAAGCTTGCGCGCTTTCTCGGCGAAGGTGGGCCAATCGGATGCGCCGTCTTCCTGAATGTATTCGACCTTACGCCCGAGAATACCACCCTGCGCATTGATCTGCTCGATGGCGAGCTTTTCGGCCTGAACCGATCCGGTCTCGGAAATTGCCATCGTCCCAGTAACGGAGTGCAGGATACCACATGTCACGGTTGTATCCGTAACCGCGAGGCCGGTCGTGTTAACGACGTCGGTCGGAAAATCCGAAGCCCGCAGCATCTTGGGCGTGAAGAGAGAAGCCGAAAGCGCGGCGCCGCCTGCGAGAACGGCGCGGCGGCTCAGGTTATTGATACCATTTGGTTTTTTCGTGTCGGACATAATGCCTCCTTGTCAGTGCAGATGTCGGTGAGACGGGACGAATGTGCCTCTGACCGGAAGGCTGGCAGCAAATGCTGCAATGCAGTATACGTCGAATGACGTATTTGATTGGGCGTTTTTACCCTGCAGAGTGCATGACGAGTTGCTTGGACGTTCGGGCGGGAGGGCCTGTTCGAGCGGCCTGCCATGCGTGTGTTGCGCGTGTGTCTGCGCAAAATTGCCGTGCCAGGGGGAGGGCATGGTCCGAGCAAAAACTGGGACCTTTCATGGCCATTTCTTTCAGTGCCACGGGTGGACGGCGAAAATACAATCGCTGGGTTGCCAATGAAACGATGGAAGACTTCGCTCTGCGCTATACCGCGCGTCGCGCGAGGCGCTGGAGCTATGCGCGCGTGGCCAACACCGCACTTGGCTCGATCTCGTTTCTTGCGCTTGAGGCCATCGGCGGCGCACTGACGCTGATCTACGGGTTCGACGCCGCGATCATCGCGATCATGCTGGCCGGCCTAATCCTGTTCCTGACCTGCCTGCCCATCAGCTATTATGGCGCGCGCTATGGCGTCGACATTGATCTGCTGACCCGCGGAGCAGGGTTCGGCTACATCGGCTCGACGATCACGTCGCTGATCTATGCGACGTTCACCTTCATATTTTTCGCGCTTGAAGCCGCGATTCTGGCCTTCGCGCTGGAGTTCTGCTTCGGCGTGCCGCTCGGGATCGGATACCTGCTTTCTGCAATGGTGGTCATTCCTCTTGTGATTAACGGATTCTCCAAGATCTCCACCTTTCAGACCTGGACGCAGCCATTCTGGATTGTCCTACATATCCTGCCTTTCGTGCTTCTTGCCTATTCTGGCGTAGACCTTGGCACTTGGACCGACTTCGTCGGGGAGCGGGGCGCGGACGGACCTACCGTCATGATGATCGGGGCAGCGATGGGCGTTGTGCTGTCGCTGATCGCCCAAATCGGCGAACAAGTGGATTTCCTGCGCTTTCTTCGAGAACCTACAACCCCGTCCGAGCGGCGCCGCTGGTGGTTTGCGTTGTTGGCGGCGGGACCGGGCTGGACCGTTCTCGGCGTAGCGAAGATGCTTGCTGGGTCCTTTCTACTGACACTTGCGATTTCCGCTCACGTTCCTCCGCGCGATGCAACCGATCCGACGAAGATGTATTTCGCGGCGTTCGATCAAGTCATCACCATTCCCTACGTCGCTTTGGCCCTGACAGGGGCGTTCGTCATTCTGTCGCAGCTCAAGATCAATGTGACAAACGCCTATGCCGGCTCGATTGCCTGGTCGAATTTCTTTTCGCGGATAACGCATTCTCATCCGGGGCGCGTGATCTGGCTGGTGTTCAACGTGTCCATCGCGCTGATGCTGATGGAACTTGGTGTGTTCCACGTCATCGAGTCCATCCTCGGCCTCTATTCCCACGTGGCCCTCGCCTGGATAGGCGCGCTGACCGCTGATCTGGTTGTCAACAAACCCCTGGGCCTCAGCCCGAAAGGGATCGAGTTCCGTCGCGCGCACCTTTATGACATCAATCCGGTGGGTACTGGCGCAATGCTGGCCGCTGTTCTGATCTCGGTGCTCACGCTTGTGGGGGGGCTTGGTGAAACCTTGCAGCCCTTCTCGGCGCTGGTTGCGCTCGCGACAGCGTTCGCAGTTGCCCCAATGATCGCTTGGGCGACAGGCGGCAAATATTATATCGCGCGGCCTGTCAGTGAGCCTCAGGCCGCCCAGCCCAAAGGTACGCAGACCTGTTGCGTTTGCGAGTACCGGTTCGACCCGGAGGACATGACCGACTGCCCGTTCTACGCAGGGCCGATCTGTTCGCTGTGTTGCACGCTCGATGCCTCCTGCCGCGACAGTTGCAAGCCGCATGCAACGATTGGTGTGATGTTGGTGGGCACGCTGCGGCGCGTCTTGCCGACATCAGTTTTCGATCTGCTGACCTCGCGGTTATCCGTCTTCATGATTGCCACGGCCGTGCCTTCGGCGATCGTCGCCGGCGTTCTGTTATTGATCCGGGCAAAAGCCGAAAGCCCGCAGTTCGATGCGGTGCTGACGATCCTGTTCTGCACGCTTCTGGTGGTGAACGGCATCGTTGTGTGGACCTTCATTCTTGTGCGTGAAAGCCATAACAAGGCTCGCGACGAGGCAAGCATCCAGACTCAGCGTCTCTTGCGCGAAATCCGTGCCCACGATCGAACGGACGCGCAACTTCAAGCGGCTAAGGAAAAGGCCGAAGCCGCGAACCTTGCCAAGACGCGTTACATGGCGGGCATCAGCCACGAATTGCGTACGCCTCTCAACGCCATCTACGGGTACGCCCAGTTGATGGAGCAGGATCGCGACATGCCGGCCGGACGCCGCGAGGCCGTTCTTGCGATCCGGCGCGGCTCGGAACATCTTGCGGCGCTGATCGAAAATCTGCTCGACATTTCCAAGATCGAGGCGGGACGGCTGGAAATCTATCGCGACCGGATCAACCTGCCGGCTCTTCTTCGGCAGATTGCCGCGGTGTTTCAGCGTCAGGCGCGAGAGAAGGGGCTGGATTTCGGCATTCGGACCTCCGGCAACCCGCCGGAATGGATTGAGTTTGACGAAAAGCGCCTGCGTCAGATCCTGATCAATCTGCTGTCCAACGCGATCAACTACACGCCCACTGGCACCGTCACGTTGCATCTACACTATCGCAACGAGGTCGCGCTGATCGAGGTCAGCGATACCGGGATTGGGATCGAAGAGGAAAATATTGAGCGCATCTGGAAGCCGTTCGAGCGTTTCGCGCAACAGGCATCCAGCGGAAGCGGTCTTGGTCTGACCATCACCCGGCTTCTGGTTGAAGTTCTTGGGGGCGAGATAAAGGTCGACAGTCTGCGCGGGGAAGGTACGACGTTCTCGGTCCGCTTGATGCTGCCGTCCTTGCGCGATAGTGCGATTCCCAGTTCGGCCTGGACGTTGCGGGAGAGGATCAACGCAACCGGCTATCTCGGCCCGCGCAAGACGGTAATGGTGGTTGATGACGACCACGACCATCTGCGGCTTTTGGAAACCATGCTGCGCCCGCTCGGATTTCTCGTACAGGTTTTGCCGACGGGTGAAGCGGCGATAAGCGCGCTCAACGACGTTAAGCCGGATCTCTTCGTGCTGGACATCGACATGCCTGGTATGACGGGATGGGATTTGGCGCAAGCACTGCGCGACCGGCCTGAACATCGTTCGACGCCGATCATGATGGTGACAGGTCACGCGCTCGAAGCACGTCAATCCATCGATCGCCAGCAGCTCTACGATGCCTTCATCGTGAAGCCATATTCACTCAGTGACGTGCTTGCTCGGATGGCGGGTCTTCTGCAGGTCGACCTGATCACCGATGAGGAAATTCGCCAAGACACTCACACGGTTCCCGCAGACGCGCTTGCGCGGATGTACCGACTTGCCGAGATCGGCCACGCCGCCGGGATCACGCGCGAGCTTGATGCACTGACCGCTGGACAAGAGGTCGAATCCGAGCAGGTCGCGTTATTGCGTTTGCGTCTTTCCGAATTCGATCTGCCAGCTGTCGCCCGAATGCTGAAGGAGATGATGCAGCATGCCGCCTGACGTAGCTCACAATCCCATTGCCATGGGACGCTTCATTGCGCTTGCGATTGACGATGCGCCCGAAACCCTCGGTCTGGTCTCGCGCGCTTTGGAGGAAAACGGCGTGACCGTCCTTGTGGCGCGCTCCGGCGAGGAGGGCATCGCGCTCGCTCAGCGTGTGCAGCCAGACGTGATCCTGATGGACGCGGTGATGCCGGGGCTCGACGGTTTCGAAACGTGCCGGCGTCTCAAGGCCACGCCAAATGCCACCTCGGCGCCGGTCATTTTTATGACGGGGATGTCGGAATCGGAGCATATCCTGCGCGGACTTCAGGCGGGCGGCGTGGACTACATCACCAAACCCGTGGTTATCGAGGAACTGCTGGCGCGGATCACGACCCATGTGCTGAACGCCCGCGCGATTCAGTCGGCACGCGCCGCGCTGCAATATGCTGGGCAAACCGTGGTCGCCTTCGCGACGGACGGTCGTGTCAGTTGGGGCACACCGAATGCTGTCGAACGCGTGACGGAGGCGGGTCTCGTCGAAAACGGGGCCGCCACCGCCGCGGTGCAGACGTGGCTCTCGCGGCTTGGCTCACAGCCGATGTCGGCGGCAAAGCCTTATGCCAACGACCGTCTGACTCTTGTCTATCTGGGGCAGGTTCAGGGCGAGATCGTGGTGCGCATCAAGGAAGATACGGCAGGCACCGAGGACGAGCGGCTGGCAAGAACCTTCAACCTGACCGCGCGAGAGGCGCAAGTGCTATTATGGCTGTCCCACGGTAAGACGAACCGGGATATCGCCGAGATCCTGTCGCTGAGCGCGCGCACCGTCAACAAGCATCTCGAGCAGATCTTTCACAAGATGGGCGTAGACAATCGAACCTCGGCTGCGGTTATGGCTGATCGCGCCTTGCATGGAGCTTAGCCGATTGGGTAGAGCGGGCTGTTGCAGCGCTCCTGAAAATTGTCTTCGCACACGTAAAACACGCACTTAGTAATTGCGTAAACATCCTGAAATTGCACATTTGAGCAAAAATTTTCGATCAAAACCGCGTCTGTCAGACCCGTTTTCATCACGAAGGAACACGGTGACGCACTGAGTTTGTCTAAATTCGGCCCTATTTTCCGGGCATGTTTCCTCAAATAAATCTGGCGGCTTTGACCGTGGAGGAAAACATGACAGTCAAGAAAATGATGGCAATCGCCCTGATGGGGCTCGCTGTTTCCGGTTGCGCCTCGGTCGAGACAGCGACGCGAAACGCGCCCCTCGCAGCGGTCGATATCGCACCGGTCGAGCTGACATACAACGTACAGGACATCCGCGTGAGCGTGCCTAAGAGCCTCAAGGTCTCCGAGGCGAACCGCTACTACCCGGGTGGCGACATCGTCTGGCGCGAAGATCCTCTCGGCGACCGTCACGCTCAGGTCAAGGCAATCGTCGAGAATGCATTGCGCAAAGGTGTCGAGACCATGAAGCCGGGCCTCGTTCCGGTCATTCTTGATGTCGAAGTCACGCGTTTTCACGCGCTCAGCGAGAAGACCCGCTATACCATCGGCGGCGTGCACGCGATCCAGTTCAACATGGTCCTGCGCAATCCCGAAACCGGTGTTGCCCTCGGCGAGCCGCATTTCGTCAAAGCCGATTTTAAAGGGCTGGGTGGTCAGGCGGCCATCGCTGCCGAAGCTCGTGGCGTGACCCAAAAATACCGCATCACTCAGCGTCTGGCCCAAGTCATTCAGGCCGAGCTTTCGGGCGAGGGCGGATACCAGGCGACCAATCTGGGGCTGATCGGCGCGCTGAACCAACTCTGAGCTTTTCGGGCCCGATCAAAGGCTTTAAGGGGACGGCATGACGCTGTCCCCTTTGCCTGTCATCCGCCTCAAACCCAAGAGCCAACCGCGCGCCATCCGGCACGGTTTCCCCTGGGTTTTCGATAACGAACTCGTCACCGACCGCCGCACGAAGAATCTTGAGTCAGGTACGATTGCGCTGCTCGAGGATGCCGCGCGGGAACCGCTGGCGATCGTGGCCGTCACGCCGGCCTCACGGATAATGGCGCGCGTGCTCGACCTCGACATAGGTGCTGTGATCGACGATGCTTGGCTGCGCGCGCGGCTTGAGGCGGCATTTGCCTTGCGGAACCGGCTCTACGACGCGCCCTTTTATCGCCTCGTCCATGCAGAGGGTGACGGCCTGCCCGGTGTGGTGATCGACCGGTTCGGCGACACTGTCGTGATTCAGCCCAATGCGGCCTGGTCCGAGCGGATGCTGCCGGAACTCGTCGCGCAGGTACAGGCGGTGACCGGCGTGACCACCGTTCTTAAGAACGCCTCCGGTCGGGCCCGGCTGTTGGAAGGCCTCGATGATCAAAACGCCGTTCTGGCAGGTTTCGCACCACAATCCGCAATTCCCGTGCCGATGAACGGCGCCATCTACATGGCCGATCTTGTTGAGGGGCAGAAGACCGGACTCTTCTTCGACCAACGTCCGAACCATGCCTTTGCTGCACGATTGTCCCATGGTGCGCGGGTGCTGGACGTCTTTTCGCATGTGGGCGGGTTCGGTCTTGCTTGTCTCGCCGCCGGTGCGCGCGATGTTCTGGCCGTAGACGGGTCCGAGCCCGCTTTGACCTTGGCCGCCGAAGGGGCAGCCCGCATGGATCGATCTGCGCAATTCTCCATCCGGCGTGGAGATGCCTTCGACACCCTGACTCAATTGGCTGAGGAGGGGTGCGAGTTTGATCTCGTAGTTTGTGATCCACCAGCCTTCGCGCCGAACAAGTCAAGCCTGGATGTAGGGTTGCGCGCCTACGAACGCGTTGCCCGCCTGGCCGCAGGTCTTGTGGCAGATGGTGGCATCCTCGGGCTCTGTTCGTGTTCGCATGCGGCTTCATTGGACAAGTTTCGCACCGCCTGCGTACGCGGGATTGGGCGGGCGGGTCGCACAGGGCCGTTGATCCATACCGGCTTTGCGGGGCCGGACCATCCGCTGCATCCTCAACTGGCGGAAACCGGCTACCTCAAGGCGCTGTTCTTTCGCCTATGAGGGCGCTGCTCGATACCTGCGTGATCTATCCGACGGTGATGCGGGAGATCCTGTTGGGCGTCGCGAAACATGGCGTATTCACACCACTCTGGTCGGCGCGGATCATAGAGGAATGGCGGCGAGCGGCGCAAAAGCTGGGGCCGGAAGGCGTGATACAGGCCGAGGCGGAGGCGGCCTTGCTGCAGCGCGACTGGCCTTTGGCCGAGGTCACTTGGCCGCCCTCGCTTGAGGCGCGCCTATGGTTGCCGGACCCTTCCGATATCCATGTCCTCGCGGCGGCCATCGCCGGGTCTGCTGACATGATCCTCACAGTCAACAAGAGGGATTTTCCGCGTCATATTCTTGCTGAAGAAGGAATAGGTCGGGCTGATCCCGACGGCTATTTGCGGCAAGTATTCGAGGCGCATCCGGACATGGTGACGCAAGTGTGCCAGGCCGTGCTGCAAGAGGCGCGCCGTCTTTCCGGTGAGCCGTGGGAGATGCGGGCCCTATTGAAGAAAGCGCGCCTGCCGAGGTTGGCAAAAGCAGTCGCGTGACGCGGGGGGCGTGCGTCCGCCTCGCTGGTTACCGCTCCATGATTGACAAGAGGTTGGCAAAATCGTCGGTCCAAACGCGACCGCCATCATTGCGCAGCGGCTCCCACCTTGGGTCTTCCGACAGATCGCCAAGTGCGGCCTTCGACCGGCTGAGGGTCACGACGACAGAGGCCGTGTCGCCCGGATCAACCGAGGCGTTGCCCTTGTAGTTCTGGTACCGGCCCACGAGGCCCAGTTCGGCAGCGGCACGGCCAAGTGGGCGATCGATCCTGTAATACCGGTTCGAGATATGGAAGACGAGCACCCCGTCGGGGGCCAGCCTGTCCATATAGAGTTGCACCGCCTCTAACGTGGTCAGATGAACCGGAACCGAGTCAGAACTGTAGGCGTCGATCACGAGAATGTCGTACTTCACTTCCTCTTGTGCGGCGAGCACAACACGGGCGTCACCGAGATGGGTGGGCGCGTCCGGTGTGCAGGTGTTCACGAAGCGGAAATACTCGGATGTACGGGCCACCTTGTCCACCAGCGCATCGATTTCGTAGAACTGCCAGTATTGATGGTCACGTGCGTAGCACGCCAGCGACCCGACACCGAGCCCGACGATGCCGACTGAGCTCGCATCGCCGGCGCGCTCTGATGTCATGACCTGACCCATTGGTCCGTTCGCGTGGTAGTAATAAAGCGGTTCGGGGCGGGCGCTGTTATCGTCGCTCAGCCTTTGGGCACCATGCACCGTGGTTCCATTGCCGTAGATCCGCATACCTTTTTCCTCGGCGACGATATGCGTGCCGAAGAAACTGCGGTCGCGCAGCAGAGAGGTTTCTGGCAAGTGGAGCGCCCCAATAGCGAACAGCATGACCGTGGCGGCATAAAGCTGCACCGCATCGCGCCGCAGGACATGCAAGCAGATCACCCCGCCCAGAAGCAGAAAGAGAACCGTACTGGTCCAATTCTCAGCCACGACCAGAAGGGCGATGAGATTGGCGGGGATTGCCGCCGCCAGCCCGATTGCGGCGCCGCGAAGAAGCGCGCGGGGCAGGGGCATCTCACGCCCGTCCAGTTTGAGAAGCAATAGACCGGCAAGCACCACCGTGACACCTGCTTCGAGAAGCGTGTCGAATATGACGGGTGCAATGATCGAATTGAACAGCCCGCCAAGCGCGCCGCCTACCGACATGGTCAGGTAGAAAGTGGTAAGGTACGCCGCGTCTGGCCGCGCCTCGTAAAGTTTGCGATGCGCGAAAAGCGCGACGATGAAGAAGCCGACGATCAGTAGACCCACCGACGTCCAGTCGAGCGTGCGCCCAAGAAGACCGAAGAAGCTGAGGCCCATGAACACAAGGACCAGCGCGGTCACGATGCGAAAAGGCGTTTCGCCCATCAGTCGACGGTTGGAGAAGGATAGCACGAAGGTGAGCAGATAGAGCGCTAGCGGCACCACCCAGATCAGTGGGAACGATCCCAGATCGAGGCTGATTTTCGAGGTTACCGCAAGCATGAGCGAAGACGGAATGAAGGCCAAGAAGGCCCAGTAGGCGATGCGCCGCATCCCCGGTCGTTCGGCTGCCGGGCGATCGGCCACCGGGGCAATTGCAGCGGGCCCCTGTGCGCAAAACCCGCTCAAAAGCAGAAACGCGCCGAGCGCGATATAGCCCGCGGCCCAGCCCAGTCCGATGCTGGTTGCACCGAACAGCGGCTCCGCCACCAGCGGAAAGCCCAAAAGCGCCGCGAGCGACCCAAGATTGGAGGCTCCATACAGGAAATAGGGATCGTGAGCCGACGGCCCGCCGGAGCGTCCGTACCAGAACTGGATAAGCGGTGCATTCGCCGAAAGCGCGAAGAAGGGAAGACCGACGCCGGCGGCAAACAAAAGCAGCGTCTGCCAGACGGCGCTGCCTTCGGGATCGAAGGACCACGCCGCCGGAATGGCCAGCGGCAGCGAAACGAGCGCGACAGCCCAAACCGCCAGATGCACCCAGACCTGCGCGCGCACCGGAAGGCGGCCGGTCAGAAGGTGCGCATAAAGGTATCCCGCAATAAGCGTTGTCTGGAAAAACAGCATCGCCGTGGTCCAGATCGCCGGCGAACCGCCGATCTGCGGCAGCACGATTTTCGTAAAAAGCGGCTGTACGAAGAACAACAGAGACGCGCTCAGGAAAATGGTCGCAATGAACAGCGCCGGGATGAGAAGAGCCGAACGGTCCGCGGTCTGGGTCGTGCCTGTCGCCTGCATTTTATGGCCTCGAATTGGGAATTCGTTGCCCGGACCCTGACGTGCAATGGCGGAAAAATTAGGGCGCGACCGGCATTAAATTAAGGCCGAGCACCGGCTTAACCCCAGCGGGCTTCCAGTTTTTCGATGGCCGCGATGCGTTCTTCTGTCTTCGGATGCGACATCAGCCAAGCGGGCATCGCGCCCGCACGCGATGCTGTTAGCGCCTCGAGTTTCTCGAAAAGCGATTTTTGCGGCCCGGTGCCGATGCCGGCCTTGGTCAGCAGTGCGGCGGCATATTCGTCGGCCTCGTATTCATCTCCGCGCGACAGTCGCGCTGCTAGCAAAGACGTCACCGCGTTTGCAATCCAGACGCCCACGCCGGGCAGAAATCGCGACAGGATCATCGCCAACGCCGTTCGCAGGGCGTTCTGCCCGGAAAAGTCGATCATGCGCCGCCGCGAATGACCGAGCGCCACATGCCCCAGTTCATGAGCGATGACACTCGCCATTTCCTCGCCAGTGACCTCTCCATTCTGGAATTTTCGGTAAAAACCGCGAGTTATGAAAATGCGACCGTCAGGTGCCGCGAGACCGTTCACCGGGTCAATCTCGTAGATATGCACTTTGATACGCGGCACATCGAGCGCAGACGCAAGCCTGTCCGTCAGAGCCTTGAGCCGCGGATCGGCAAGTTCGGTCGATCGCTCGTCAAGCTCTCGTCGCGTGCGCCACGACGAGAAATGATACATTACGAAAGCATAGGCGAGCGCCAGAAGGATCGGGGTGAACTTCAGCATGGATCATATATGGGGTGACCAAACCGGCGGGGCAAGCGCGACGACCTGTGTCGTCGCGGACCTTGAGGTTAAGCGGATTTCGACGCGCGCTTGCGCTCATGCGGGTCAAGGTGCCGCTTGCGCAGTCGGATCACGTTGGGTGTGACCTCGACCAGTTCATCATCGTCGATATAGGAAATCGCTTGTTCCAGAGACATCTGCACATGCGGGGTCAGGCGGACGGCCTCATCCGTACCGCTGGCGCGTACGTTGGTCAGCTTCTTGCCTTTGAGCGGATTCACTTCCAGGTCGTTCTCGCGGCTGTGCTCACCGATGATCATGCCCTGATAGACCTTTTCCTGTGGGCCGATAAACATCCGACCGCGCTCTTCAAGGTTCCAGAGCGCGTAAGCCACGGCATCCCCTGATTCCATCGATATAAGAACACCCGCGCGGCGGCCGGGGATCGGACCCTTGTGTGGCGCCCAGGAATGAAACACCCGGTTCAGCACGCCAGTGCCGCGCGTGTCTGTCAGAAACTCGCCGTGATAGCCGATCAGACCGCGCGACGGCACAAGTGCGACGATGCGGGTCTTGCCGGTGCCCGATGGCTTCATCTCGGTCAATTCGCCCTTGCGGGGGCCGGTCAGCTTTTCGATCACCGCGCCGGAGTGGTCATCATCCACGTCGATCGTGACCTCCTCGATAGGTTCCAGCATTTTGCCGTCATCCCCTTCGCGCATCAGCACCCGGGGACGAGAGATAGACAACTCGAACCCTTCGCGGCGCATATTCTCGATAAGCACGCCCATCTGCAGTTCGCCGCGTCCTGCGACGTCGAAGGCTTCTCCGCCCGGCGTGTCGGTCACCTTGATTGCCACGTTCGTCTCGGCCTCTTTCATCAGCCGTTCGCGGATGACACGGCTCTGAACCTTCTTGCCATCGCGGCCCGCCAGCGGGCTGTCGTTGATGCCGAACGTGACGGAAATCGTGGGCGGATCGATCGGTTGCGCGGCGATGGGCGTATCGACGGCCAAGGCGCAGATGGTGTCGGCGACGGTCGCCTTGGACATGCCGGCGAGCGTGACGATGTCGCCGGCGCTTGCCTCTTCGATGTCTTGCAGTTGCAGGCCGCGAAATGCCTGGATCTTGGTCACGCGGAACTGTTCGATCTTCTGGCCCACGCGGCTGAGTGCCTGCACCGTCGCGCCGACCTTTAGGCGGCCCGACTCGACCCGTCCTGTCAGGATGCGACCGACAAAGGGGTCCGCACCAAGGGTGGTGGCCAACATGCGGAAATCCTCGTCCACATGCGCAAGCTGCTTGGGCTTCGGGACGTGGTTCACGATGAGGGCGAACAGCGCCGAAAGATCCTTTCTCGGTCCATCAAGCTCGTGATCGGCCCAGCCCGAGCGTCCACTGGCGTACATATGCGGAAAATCCAGCTGGTCCTCGTTGGCATCAAGCGAAGCAAAAAGATCGAAGCATTCGTCAAGCGCCCTATCAGGTTCAGCGTCGGGCTTATCCACCTTGTTAAGCACCACGATCGGACGCAAGCCAAGGGCCAGAGCTTTTTGCGTCACGAACTTGGTCTGCGGCATCGGACCTTCGGCTGCATCCACCAGCAAGACCACGCCATCGACCATCGACAGGATCCGCTCAACTTCGCCGCCAAAATCGGCGTGACCGGGAGTATCGACGATATTAATCCGCGTGCCTTTCCACTCTACCGACGTCGCCTTTGCGAGGATGGTGATGCCGCGCTCTCGCTCAAGATCGTTGCTGTCCATGGCGCGTTCGGCAACGGCTTGCCCGGTGCGGAAGGCACCCGATTGCTTCAGCAATTCGTCCACGAGCGTGGTCTTGCCGTGGTCCACGTGGGCAATGATGGCGATATTACGCAGGTCCATGCGATGCGTCCTCGGTTGGTTTCGCACGGCCCCTATCGCCATGGGGCCAGAATGGCCAGAGGGAAAAGGATCTCAGGCGGCGGCACGGGCCGGGGTGAGGCGCCGTAGGCGCAACAGCGTCGGGCCGAGTGGACGGGAGGCCGCCCCGAACCCGAGTTTGAACCGTGCCAGACCGGGTGCCATGTCGCGATCGAGGGAACCGAGATCAAGTCGCGTGAATCCGTCCTGCGCAAGCCAACCTGCCGCCTGCCACAACAAGAGCGGGTGTGCGCCGAGGCGTCTTCCTAAGGTTCCCGTCCAGCCAATGTGGTATGTGGCAACAGGTGCATGCAGAAGAAGCAAGACGAAACCTGCAAGCTCTCCGTGATGATGTGCGAGAAAAAGCCGTGTGGCTTCTGGCGCAGTGGCAGCATAGGCCTGCGTGAAAGCCCGGGGCAGGGCAGCGTAGCGTTTTTCCCGCCTTTGGGCGTCTTCGAGGGCAAGAAACGGCACATCGCGCACCGGATCGAAACGGCGATGGCTCACCTGAAGCGGGCCATCCAAGGCACGGCGCAGGCGATTTCGCCACTTTCCGTGCTGAGCGGCCATTCTTGCAGCAACGGACGCCGTAAGATTCAGTTCGGCGACCTGACGTGGTTGAAGGATCGGGCGGAATCCCGCCGCGCGATAGGTGTTCAGCGCTTGATCGGTCTCGGAGATCGCCACAGATACTCCACGCGGCAGGTGATCAAGAAGTCTTGCGGCGTTGCCGTCCTGCGCAATGACCGGCCCGCGTGGCAACCAAGACAGGCCGACCGGCCCGATCCGCCGCCGCACCAGAAGCGCGGTCGCGCCGTCGGCTTGCAACTGGTTGACCGTAACCCCAAGTGCGCGCAACGCCGCGCCGTAGTTTGAATGCTGTTGAAGCGCGGCCGGTGCAGGTGGCGGGATCAGGTGATCTTCTGAAAGCAGTACATGGCTCATGCCGTAGATTAGGGCTGACTGAGCCTAAGACACTGTTAATGCACGACGCATGGGAATATGCGTCAATTCCAGTTCTGCCGGGTCTTTCGCAACGTTGTCCCGCGCTTGAAACAGGAAATAGCCTTGCCGCGGAGGCAAGGCTATGGAGGTCGTGCAGTGCCCGTTTGTCAGAACGGAATTTCGTCGTCGTAATCGCGCGACGGGCTGCTCTGCGACGGGCCGCTGTCCGACGGGCCACCTTGGTCTCGGTCATAGCCGCCGCTGCTCCCGCCTCCGTAACTGCCGCCGCCTCCACCGCCGTCGCGGCTGTCGAGAAAGGTCAGTTCGCCGGCGTAGGGCCGCAGCACCACCTCCGTCGAATACCGGTCCTGGCCTGACTGATCCTGCCATTTGCGGGTTTCCAGTTTGCCCTCGATATAAACCTTGGAACCCTTGCGCAGATACTGTTCGGCCAGCCGGGCCAGGTTCTCGTTGAAGATGGCAACGGAATGCCATTCGGTCTTTTCGCGCCGCTCGCCGGTGTTCCGGTCCTTCCAGTTCTCGGACGTCGCAATACGCAGATTGCAGACCTTGCCGCCGTTCTGAAACGTGCGCACCTCGGGGTCGCGGCCCAGATTGCCGATGAGAATGACTTTGTTGACTGAGCCGGCCATGGCGCCTCCTTGCAGATCGGTTCGAAAGACTTGCGTTGGTTCCGGTTACACCATCGCAAAGAGGTGAAGGAAAGATAAAAAACGACTTGATTTTGAGAGACCGCGTTTCCAGCTCCGTGGGTCTGGCAATTTGAGGTGAACGCGGTATAGTGCCGCCCATCTGCGAAAGGCCGGGTGGAGAGTGGTATGCGAAGACTTGCGGTTGCGGTGACGGCTTTGGCGATGACATGGCCCATAGCCGGACAGGCGGACATCTTTTCCACCCAGGGTAAATCGCGGATTTTCAAGTCCCAGACCAAGGTGCTCGATACGCGGGCGCGCGACCAGTACAAAGCGTCTGTGCGTCTACAGCCCGAGCGTGTGAAGACCCCCAGCAAATGGGACGACGAGCCGAGAAAAGGCTTTGCGGGACGTTACAACGGTCCGTATCTGGGGATGGCGCGTCAGGCCGCACGCCGCCACGGCGTACCCGAAGATCTGTTCCTGCGGCTGGTCCAGCAGGAGTCGGGCTGGAACGCCCGGGCTCGGTCGCACAAGGGCGCGATCGGACTGGCGCAGTTGATGCCCGGCACGGCGTCTTATCTAGGCGTCGATCCTCACGATCCTTACGAGAACCTCGAAGGCGGCGCGCGCTATCTGGCGGAGCAGTTCCGCACGTTTCGCAGCTGGCGCCTCGCTCTAGCGGCCTATAATGCCGGGCCGAAAGCGGTTGAAAGACACGGGGGCGTGCCGCCCTACAAGGAAACCCGGAATTACGTGAAGATCATCTGGGGCAGCTGATAGCGCCCCTGAAGACCTAGGCCGTGAACCCGATCTCGCAGACATGTATCTCGTTTGACGGATGCCGATCGGCACCGACCAGTCTGCCGTTGTGGTGGTTGTAGAGCCTGCGCCAGTAGGGTTGGATGATCACGCCCTGATCGCGCATGCGCGTTTGCAGCTCTCGCATGATCTCGCGGCGGCTATCAGCATCGCCAAGCGCCATCGCCCGGTCGAGGGCCGTGTCGAACTCGGGATCGGCGAAGCCGGTTTCATTCCACACGGCATTCGATCGGTATGCCAGCGACAGGACCTGCACGTCGAGCGGGCGGTGGTTCCATTGCGTGGCCGAAAAAGGATAGGTCTGCCAGTTCTGCCAGAATTCGGCCCCTGGCACGATCGTGCGCCGGGTCTTTATGCCGGCGTCCTGCAATAGGGCGGCGACCGCATCCCCGGTGTTGCGCTGCCACTCGTCGTCGATGGTGATCAGCTCGTGCTCGAAATCCGCCATCCCGGCGTCGGACAAAAGCCGCCGGGCCTCGACCGGATCGAACTCCGGAGGGCCAATCTCGGCGTGGGCCGGATGGATCGGGCTGACGTGATCGTTCGCGGCAACTTCGCCGAACCCTGCATAGCCAAGTTCCAGGCAGATCTCATTGTCGACCGCGAGTGCCAGTGCGCGGCGGGTCGCGGCGTTGGCATACGGCGTCTGACCGTCGATCTCGGCGCGCGCATTGCAGCGGATGACCATTGTCGCGGCGCTTTCCGTTTCCGTGCGGGTCCAGCCAATCGTGTCCAGTACGTCTATGAAATTGCCCACTGATTCGTAGAGCAGGTCGATCTCGTCGTTTTCGGCGGCGGCAAGCCAGCTTGAGGGATCGGTGCCGTAGTCGAGGAATTCCACGCGATCCACGAAGGGTCCGCCATAGACCTCGGCCCCCCACCATGCACGGGTCTGGTCTCGTTCGAGGATGCATCTTGTGCCCGGGATATTCTCGACCGGGCGATAGGGGCCGGTGCCGATCCCGAAGTCGAAAGGATTCTCTCCGGCATAGGCGCGATGCATGACGGCGGCGGGGTAATCCGACAGGTTCGCGATGAGCGCGATATCCGGCGATCCGAGCGAAAGCGTGAGTGTGAGGTCGTCCTCGACTGTCACAGCCTCGGCGCGCATCTGTCCGGTCTGCGGATCGATCAGCGAGACCAGGCGCGACGTCATCGAGTTGCCGGGCGTCGCGGTATCGCACCACCGGGTGAAATTGTGCACGACGTCCTCGGCGGTGAACCCGTCGCCATTGCTCCACGTCACGTCGGGCCGCAGATGCAGCACATAGCGGGTGGCATCCGCGTTGGCCTCCCAACTTTCGAGCAGCATTCCCTGCAGCGTGCCGTCGCGGTTCAGTTGGACGAGATACTCAAGGAAGCCTCTGGTTTGATTGCCTTTCTCGCTCCAGTCATAGAGCCGTGGATCATGCAGTTCCTTGACCAATTGCTGAATACGCAGCGTGCCGCCGCGTGCGATGGAGGTGTCAGCGCGCGCCGTTTGCGGCGCGCCTGAGAGACCCAAGGCTGCGGATGCGGTCAGCCCAAGCGCCGTGGCGCGGGTCAAAAACTCGCGGCGGGAGAGCTTTCGGGCGTGCAGGTCGCGGGTCAGGTCGAACAGGGCGGGATGCGGTGGATGGGGCATAAGGCTCACGGGCGCGGGGCGTTGGAGCCATCTCACATCGCGCCGCGCCGGAAATCAAGCGATCGTGGCGCGCGGCGGCGTTTTGCGCAACGTTGTTGGGGGGGTTCCGGTGTGTTTCTGGACGAAGCGCGAGAAATAGGCGGCGCTGCGGAAGCCGAGCATGGCGGCGATGCGGTTAGCCGGCAGGTCGGTTGTCTCCAAGAGGTCGCGCGCTGCGTGCAGGATGCGACCGGTAAGAAGCGCCGAGGCGGTCATGCCCGAGGATGTCTTGCAGATGCGGGTCAGATGGGTCGGCGTGACCCCGAGGCCGCGAGCAAAATCCTGCATTGCCAGACCCTTAGCATAGTCGCGCTCGACCAGGGCCGCATAGGCGGCGGCGAGGGTTTCGGCCGCCGAAGGCTTGGCGGGATCGTCCTGCCGGGCGAGGATCGCGCGGCGCAGCCAGACGGTCAGAAGGCTGGCCTGGGCGTTCAGCGCCTCGTCGAGAAAGGCGCGCGTTTCATTCTGTTCGCGCTGCATCGTCTCCAGAAGTGTGGTCAGTTCGGCCTGCGCGCGGGTGTCGCGCACGCGCAGAAGGGTCGGCTCGTCCGGCATGGGCCAGGCCGAGCCGGCGGGAAATTCACAAACAAGACCAAAGCTTTGCGGGCCGGTCTCTAGCGCGAAAAGCGTCCGTGCGGGCAGGGCGAGCGCGGTGTGCACACCAAGCCCGCGCCGCCGTCCGCCCAAGAGCGCGCGACCTTGCCCGCGCGTGATCCAAACCAGAGCAGCGCGCGCGCTGCTGTGGGGCAGGGTGGCGCGCCAGGCGGCGGGCCCGGTCCATTGAGCGAGGGTGAGAAGGCGGGCGTGATTGGGCAAGAGAGCCTCGGGAAAAACAGGAGTTTTGTACAATTTGTACAGGGTTCAGACCCCGGTTTGGCCAAAATGTACAAAAGTCACAAGGTCTCTGCGGAGATCCATCGCCAGCTTTTCATCCGGGCGCGAAACCAGGTGCGCTGTCGTTTGGCGTATTGCCGTGTCGCCACGAGAACCGCCGCGCGCGCGGCGTCGAGATCGAGCTCGCCCTTCAGGTGGGCGATCAGCTCCGGCGCGCCGATGGCCTTGGCCGACAGGCGGGCGGGGTCCCAGCCGGGCAGATTCGCCCGGGCCTCGTCGAGCGCGCCGGCCTTTAACATCGCGTCAAAGCGCCGTTCGATACGGGGGTCGAGATACGCCTTCGGCGCATCGACGACGAAGGCCGCAACGTCGGAGAGCGGTAGTAGCGGCGGCGGCGTGTCGTCCTGCCACGCGGCCATGCCGCGCCCGGTGGCGCGCTGCACTTCCCACGCGCGCTGGACGCGCATTGGGTTACGTTGATCGATCCGCGCCAGGGTGACGGGGTCAAGATCGGCCAGAAGGCGCGACAGACCTTCGCGGGCCAGCATCGCATCGGCTTCGGCCCGAATCTCGGTCGGGGTGGGCGGAATGTCGGCCAGCCCTTCGGTCAGGGCGGAAAAGTAGAGCCCGGTGCCGCCGACGATGATCGGGCGCGGTCCCCAGAGAAGGATCGGCGCCACCTCGCGCAGCCAGTGCCCCGCCGAATAGGCCGCATCGCCTGGCACGTGGCCGTAAAGCCGGTGCGGCACGGCGGCCTCGTCCTCGGGAGTGGGACGCGCGGTGAGCACGCGCCAATTGGCGAAGACCTGGATCGCGTCTGCGTTGACGATCTGCCCGCCGCCCGTCTCGGCAATAGCGAGCGCAAGGGCGGATTTTCCCGAGGCAGTCGGCCCGGCGATGAGCACAGGTTGATCATGAGGGATATCGGGCAGGGACGGCATGGGTGTGGTTTAGAGGGTTTTTGAGGGAAGCTGAATGGGGGTGTGATCGGCTTTGGCATTGGCCCTCGCGCGCAAAACGAACTTCGGCGTGTGGCGCGGCCGGGCAGGGCACGCGACCGTGACACCGGTTATTATCGGCAATTTCCCCGCCCTGTCCGGTTTGACGATTGAACCCGGACCGCTTTTCCGACATTTTGCGCCAGCGAACCACCGCAGGAGCCTTCCATGCCCGATACCGCCTCTGAGCCCACCAAGTTTCGCCGCGTTCTTCTGAAGATTTCCGGTGAGGCGTTGATGGGGGATCAGGGATACGGGCTGAACCCTCCGACGGTCGAGCGGATCGCCCGTGAGGTGAAGATCGTGCACGAGATGGGCGTCGAGATCTGCATGGTGATCGGCGGCGGCAATATCTTTCGCGGTCTGCAGGGATCCGCGCAGGGCATGGAACGCACGACCGCAGATTACATGGGTATGCTGGCCACGGTGATGAACGCGCTGGCAATGCAAAGCGCGCTGGAAAAGCTGGGGGTCTACTGCCGGGTGATCACCGCGATACGCATGGACGAGATCGCCGAGCCCTATATCCGCCGCCGCGCGGTGCGCCACCTGGAGAAAAAGCGGGTCTGCATTTTCGCCGCCGGCACCGGCAACCCTTATTTCACGACCGACACCGCCGCCACGCTGCGCGCCAACGAGATGGCCTGCGAGGCGATCTTCAAGGGCACGAAGGTGGACGGGGTTTATGACAAGGACCCCAAGATTCACGACGACGCGGTGCGGTTCGATCACGTCACCTATGACGAGGTGCTGACGCGGCACCTGAACGTGATGGACGCGAGCGCCATCGCGCTGGCGCGGGACAACAGCCTGCCGATCATCGTCTTCAGCCTGGACGAGCCGGGCGGGTTCCGCGCGATTCTGGATGGAACAGGCACCTATACAAAGGTGCATGGCTGAGGCTAAAAGGGCCGAAACGCGCCGGGCAGGAAGAAGGACAAACATTCATGGCGGATGATTTTGAACTGGACACAGGCGATCTGGAGCGCCGGATGGACGGGGCGATGGCCTCGCTCAGGACGGAGTTCGCCTCGTTGCGCACGGGGCGGGCGAGTGCCAGCATGCTGGAGCCGGTGATGGTCGAGGCCTATGGCCAGAAGACCCCGATCAACCAGGTGGGCACCGTCAACGTGCCCGAGCCGCGCATGGTCACGATCAATGTCTGGGATAAGGGCCTTGTGAACAAGGTCGAGAAGGCCATTCGCGAAAGCGGGCTGGGCATCAACCCGCAGATGAACGGCACGATCATCATGCTGCCCATTCCCGAACTGAACGAGGAGCGCCGCAAGGAACTGAGCCGCGTGGCCGCGCAATATGCCGAAAGCGCCCGGGTGGCGGTGCGCAATGTGCGCCGCGACGGGATGGACCGGATCAAGAAAGCCAAGGCCGACGGGTTGTCCGAGGACGACCAGAAATTTTGGGAAAGCGCGGTGCAGGAGATGACCGACAGCTATATCAAGGCCGTGGACGAGGCGCTTGAGGCCAAGCAAGCTGAGATCATGCAGGTCTGAGATGGCAAAGCCCCGCGACCCGGCCAAGACAGCGCCCCGCACGGGCCCGCGCCATGTCGCGATCATCATGGACGGCAACGGACGCTGGGCCCAGAAGCGCGGGCGCCCGCGGCTTTTCGGGCACCATGCCGGCGCGCGCCGGGTGCGCGAGATTGTGTCGTCCTGTCCTGATTTCGGGGTCAAGTACCTGACGATCTTTGCCTTTTCCACGGAGAACTGGAAGCGGACCCAGACCGAGGTCGCGGGCCTGATGAGCCTCTTTCGCCGGTACATCATGAAAGAGATGCAGGAATTCGTGAAGGAAAACGTGCGGGTGCGCTTTATCGGCGACCGGCCGCGGCTTGATGCGAAGCTGCGCGGGCTGATGGACGAGGCCGAGGCGATGACCGAGGGCTGCACCGGCACGAACCTGACGATCGCGCTGAACTATGGCGGGCGCGACGAGGTGACCCGCGCCACCCAGCGGCTGGCGCGCGACGTGGCCGAGGGCCGTTTGCGGCCGGAAGACGTGGATGAAGAAACGCTTCCAAGGTATTTGGATACTTACGTTTTGCCTGATCCGGACCTGGTGATCCGCACCTCGGGCGAGGCGCGGATTTCCAACTTTCTGCTGTGGCAGTCGGCCTATGCGGAATACGAGTTCATCGACACGCTCTGGCCGGACTTCACCGCCAAGATCTTCGGCGAGCTTCTGAGCGGTTATGGCGCGCGTGACCGGCGGTTTGGGGCCGTGTCGGCATGAGCGCAGCCGCGCGATGGCACGATCTGGCGCCGAGGGTCTATTCCGGGATCGCCATGGCGGTTTTCGGGTTGTTTGCGGTCTGGATGGGCGGCCCGCTTTTCGCGCTTCTCTCTGCTGCCATCTGCGGCCTGATGGCGTGGGAGACCGCGCGCATGTTCCGGGCCGGTCAGGCGGTGGGCCTAGGCGTGCTGGCGGGCGTGGTGCTGCTCTTGGCGGGCTGGGCGCCGGGCGTTCTCGCGCTGCCGCTGCTGCTGGCGCCGGGCTTTGTCGCGGCGGGGCAGGTGCCGCGCGACCGGCTGATGCTGTTCGGCATGACGGCGTGGGTGATGCTGGCTTCTTTCGCGCTGATCTGGCTGAGAAGCGAGGAGGGCAAGTTGTGGCTTGCGTGGCTTATCGCGGTGGTGATCGCGTCGGACGTGATGGGCTATTTCGCCGGGCGCATGCTGGGCGGGCCGAAGTTCTGGCCGCGCCTCAGCCCCAAGAAGACATGGTCGGGCACGGTGGCGGGCTGGGCGCTGGCCGCGGTGATCGGCGCGGCCTTCGCCGGGCCGCTGGGGGCGGATCCGTGGCTGATCGTGGTGTCGGTTCTTGTGGGCTTTGCGGGGCAGATGGGCGATATCTTCGAAAGCGCGGTGAAGCGGCGGCAGGGGGTCAAGGACAGTTCGTCGCTGATTCCCGGCCACGGCGGCGTCTTCGACCGGTTCGACGCGCTTCTGGGGGCCAGTGCGGTGACGCTGTTGTTGTGGGCGCTGGGGCTGTTGCCCGGGACGGGCGGATGAGGCGTTTGCCCCAAAATCGCGCGCAGGACGCGCCTTTCCGGGCGGGGTCTGGCCTTAATACTGCCACCTGCGCCCTTGATACCTGCGGTCGACCGGACCATGTGCCACACAACCCCGCGCCGCGCGGCCCGTCCCGCGCCTTATAGACACAAACGAGGGAGGATTTCGCAGTGATCCCGCAATTCGGCGGCCTTTTCATGACCTTGCTGGCCTTTGTGGCGGCGCTTTCGGTGATCGTGGCGATCCATGAATACGGCCATTACATCGTCGGACGCTGGTGCGGAATCAAGGCGGATGTCTTTTCTCTGGGCTTCGGACCGGTGATTTACAGCCGGGTCGACCGGCATGGCACGCGCTGGCAACTGGCCGCGCTGCCCTTTGGCGGCTACGTGAAATTTATGGGCGACGCCAATGCCGCGAGCGGCACCAGCGACGGCACGGTCGAGACCATGCCGCCCGAGGAGCGACGAAAAACCATGCTCGGTGCGCCGCTCTGGGCACGGACGCTGACCGTTGCGGCGGGGCCGGTGTTCAATTTCGCGCTGTCGATCCTGGTCTTCGCGGCGGTCATCATGGCGCAGGGCAAGGTGGCCGAGCCGCTGCGCGTGGGCGAGTTGCGCCCGCTGCCGGTGAGCGAGGAGATCACCCTGCAGGAAGGTGACGAGCTGATCTCGATCGAAGGCGTGCCGATGCCCGATTGGAGCAGTGAGGAAAACGATCTTTTCGAAACCTTTGTCGAGGCGCTGCCGCAGGAGGAGATCCTGGACTACGAGGTGCGGCGCGACGGGGAGGTCAGGGAGGTGCGCGGCCCGCATCCGATGCCGCCACTGGTGGTGCAACTGGCGCCGCGGTCGGCCGCCTATGAGACCGGGCTGGAACAGGGCGATGTGATCGTCGGAATTGCCGGGCGAGAGATCGCGGCATTTGACCAACTGAAAGAGGTGATCGAATCGTCGCAAGGCGCCACCGCCGCGCTGACGGTCTGGCGAGCCGGCGAGATCCTTGATTACGAGCTCACGCCCAAGCGCGTGGACGAGCCGCGCGACGAGGGCGGGTTCGAGACGAACTGGCGTATCGGGATTGCCGGCGGGCTGGCCTTCGAGCTGGCGACCGAGCGAAAAGGACCGCTGGCCGCGACCGGCGACGCCGTGGCGCAGACCTGGCGGGTGATCGAAGGCTCGGTGTCGGGGCTTTACCACATGATCACCGGGGCGATCAGCAGCTGCAACATGTCCGGGCCGATCGGCATCGCCGAAGTGTCGGGCGCGATGGCGAGCCAGGGGCTCGACAGCTTCATCTGGTTCATCGCGGTGCTGTCGACGGCGGTCGGGCTGCTCAATCTCTTTCCGATCCCGGTGCTGGATGGCGGGCATCTGGTGTTTTACGCCTACGAGGCGACGACCGGACGACCGCCGAGCGACAAGGCGCTGCGGGTGATGATGACCGCCGGTCTGACGCTGGTGCTGAGCGTGATGGTCTTTGCGTTGTTCAACGACATCTTCTGTCCCTGAGGCGGCGCGCCCTGGCCCACCAGGCTAGGGCCGGGCGGCCCCCAGATGCCACATTCCTGCCCAGATTTCGTGCCGAAACCCGTCATATTTGCTTGGCATCTTCAAGCAACATGCACGGACAACAAGGCAAGGAAGATGCAACATATCGAAAACGGATATCGCGGCATGACTGTTCTGGTCGACCTGAACTGGGACCGTATGCTTTATCTGGCCACTATCGCGGTGGCATTGTGGGCCGGAGCTTACGTCGGCTCGCTCTGAACGACATGGGATGATGCGGTGACCCGATAGCACGGGCACGCTGATCCATCGCATCCTTCCGGGACCGGAAAGGTCCGGGTGGTGCCCTCTTTGCGAGACTAGGATGAAGGGCGGATGCACGGCTGCATCCGCTCTTTTCGCGTGCCCTGTCTGGCCTGTCCGACACGGTCCGCGCCCAACGGGCCGGATCCGCGAAGTCGCGTTTTGACAACCCTTTCCGGAATGGTTACTGAAAAGACCACTGGGACGTCTTCTGACTGGGTTTTGCATATGTTCATCAAAAGCGGAAACGGGGCGTCGAGCCGCGTGCGCCAAGACACTTTCACCGCGGCCCTGCGTGGCCTTTTCGCGGTTTTTCTTCTTCTTGTCGCAACCGCCGCGCCGGAGCGGGCCGAGGCCCAGAATTACCGCTTCAATTCCGTGTCCATCGAGGGCAACCAGCGGATCGAGGGCGCCACGATCCTGACCTACGCGGGCATCGCGCGTGGCGAGACGGTATCGGCCGGCGAGCTGAACGACGCCTACCAGCGCATTCTTGGCACCGGTCTTTTCGAGGATGTCGAGATCGAGCCGCGCGGCGGCACGCTGGTGATCCGGGTGGTGGAATTCCCGACGATCAACCGCATCGCCTTCGAGGGCAACACCCGGCTCAAGGACGAGGATCTTGAAGGGTTCATCGAAAGCCAGCCCCGGCAGGTTTTCAGCCCGACGCGCGCGGAGCGCGACGTGGCGATCATCAATGAAGCGTATGAACAGAACGGTCGTGTTTCGGCGCGGGTGACGCCCAAGGTGATCCGGCGCAGCGACAACCGGGTCGACCTGATTTTCGAGATCTTCGAGGGCCGGGCGATCGAAGTGCAGCGCATCGGATTTGTGGGCAACCGCGCCTTTTCCGACCGCCGCCTGCGCCGGGTCGTGGACAGCAAGCAGGCGGGCCTTTTCCGCGCGCTGATCGCCAGCGATACCTTTGTCGAGGACCGTCTTGAGTTCGACAAGCAAGTGCTGCAGGATTTCTACCTGTCGCGCGGCTATGTGGATTTCCGGGTGACGGGCACCAACGCCGAGCTGGCGCGCGAGCGCGACGGGTATTTCGTGACGTTCAACGTCCAGGAAGGCCAGCAATTCCGCTTTGGCGAGATCACCACGGTCAGCGAAATCTCGGAAGTGGATGCCGACGCCTATCAGCGTGTTCTGAAGATCCGGCCCGGCGTCGTCTATTCCCCCACGCTGGTGGAAAACTCGATCGCACGGATGGAACGGCTGGGGATCAAGCAGGGCGTCGATTTCCTGCGGGTCGAGCCGCGCATCACGCGCAACGATCGGGACCTGACGCTGGACGTGGAATTCCTGCTGACGCGCGGGCCGCGTGTTTTCGTGGAGCGCATCGATATCGAGGGCAACACGACGACGCTGGACCGGGTGATCCGGCGGCAGTTCGACGTGGTCGAGGGCGATCCGTTCAACCCGCGCCAAGTGCGCGAGGCCGCCGAGCGGATCCGCGCGCTGCGCTATTTCGAGACGGCCGACGTGAACGCGCGCGAGGGATCGCGCCCCGACCAGGTTGTGGTGGACGTGGACGTGGAGGAGACGACCACCGGCTCGCTTACCTTCGGCGGCAGCTATTCGTCCGACGCGGGCTTCGGCCTGACCTTGGGTTTCTCCGAGCGCAACTTCCTCGGCCGGGGGCAGCGCGTGACGGCTAATATCGCCGCGTCCGCGGAGACGGCGAATTACAACCTCGTCTTCGCCGAGCCGGCCTTTCTGGGCCGCGACGTGGAGTTCTCGTTGCAGACCTCGCTGATCGAGACGGACGGCAACAACAGCTTTTACGACACCGTCATCGGCGGGTTTCGCCCGCAGCTGACCTTCCCGGTGGCCGAAAACAGCCGCCTGTCGCTGTACTATTCGCTGACCTATTCGGAGATGGACGATTATCCTTCGGTCGCCAATGGCGGCAACTCGGTCCTGCTGCGCGCCGAGTCGAACCAGGGCGGGCTTTACGGCAGCGCCATCGGCTATCGTTTCACCTATGACACGCGACGCACCGGTCTGAACCCGAACGCGGGCGTTCTGGTGGATGTGGGCGCGGAATACGGCGGGCTTGGCGGCGACCTGGAATATCTCAAGACCACGGCGCGGCTGATCGGCCAGACCCGGGTGCTCAACGAGGAAGTTACGCTGCGCGCGACGCTGGAAGGCGGGACGATCGATTTCCTCGATGACCGCAATACCCGCGCGGTGGACCGCTTTACCTCTCAGGTCATGCGCGGGTTCGCATCGAACGGCATGGGCCCGGTGCAGAATGGCGAACATCTGGGCGGCAATTTCTTCGCCGTGGCAAAGTTCGATGCCGAGTTCCCGCTGGGCCTGCCCGAGGAATACGGCGTGTCGGGCGGTGCTTTCTACGATGTCGGCGCGATCTGGAACCTCGACAACACCTTCGGCGGCGTGCAATCGAGCAGCTTCCGCGCGCGGCACGTGATCGGTCTGTCGCTGTTCTGGGAATCGCCCTTTGGCCCGCTGCGGATGAACTTCTCGGAGGCGCTCCAGAAAGAGCCAGGCGACATCGAGCGGCAATTCGACATCACGGTCAGAACGGATTTCTGATGTGAGACGCCTTGCGGCGCTGATCCTTTCGGCAGGGCTTGCGGGCGCGGCGCAGGCGCCCGAGATGGTCCGTGCGCAGGATGTCGGCATCGTCCAGAGCCAGATCCTCGTGCTGGATCCCGAACAGCTTTTCGAGCGCTCTAAACTGGGTCAGGCACTTGCGGCGGACCTGCAGGCGCAACGCGAGGCGCTGATCGCGCGCAACCGCGATCTGGAGGCGCAGCTGAGCGCCGAGGAACAGGCCCTGACCGATCTGCGCGATACCACCAGCCCCGAGGAATTCCGCGACATGGCCGACGCCTTCGATGAGAAGGTGCAGCAGATCCGGCGCGACAGCGATGCGCGGGTGCGCCGGCTGGAACGCAACCGGGAGCGCGCGCCGGTGGATTTCATGCGGCGGGTCGAGCCGGTACTGGTCGAGCTGATGCGCGAGGCCGGCGGTCTTGTCGTGCTTGACCGGCGCAACGTGCTGATCCAGGCCGGGGTGATCGACATCACCGAGATCGCCGTGGCGCGGATCGACGCGATTTTGGGCGACGGCCGGGACGCCACCGGCGAGACGCAGCCGGAGACTCAGCCGAGCACCGAACCGGAGACGGAGCCGGCCACACAGGATTAGCGCGCTTGCCCCGGTGGGGGCAAATTGCTAACCCGGCGAGGGGCGCGCCCATCGGCCGCAGCCCCGGGGGAGAGGGAAAGGACCACGCATGACCGAGCCGCTGAAATCCGCGGATATCCATCTGATCCAGCGGCTGATCCCGCATCGTTATCCGTTCCTGCTGATCGATAAGGTGGTTGATATCGACGGCTATCAAAGCGCGCGCGGGATCAAGAACGTCACCATGAACGAGCCCCATTTCCAGGGCCATTTTCCCGGAAAGCCGATCATGCCGGGCGTGACCATCGTCGAGGCGATGGCGCAGACCGCCGCCGTGATGGTGGGAAGCGCGCTTGGCATGGAGGACCGTAACCTGCTGGTCTATTTCATGGCCATCGAGACCTGCAAGTTCCGCCGAATGGTGGTGCCGGGTGACGTGCTGGAGATGCATCTGGAAACCAAGCGCGGCAAGCCCGGCGGAAAGGTCTGGAAATTCGCGGGCCGCGCCGAGGTTGGCGGAGACCTGGCCTGCGAGGCGGAGTTTACCGCGATGATGGATCTTCCCAAGGAGTAGTGCCACATGGCCGAGACGACGATCCATCCCAGTGCGGTGATCGAGCCGGGCGCAGAGATCGGGCAGGGCTGTGTCATCGGGCCCTTCTGTCACGTGGGCCCGGAGGTGCGTCTTGGCGACGGGACCGAGCTTAAGAGTCATATCGTGGTCTCGGGCGAGACCGAGATCGGGCCGGAGTGCCTGATTTTTCCTTTCGCCTGTATCGGAGAGATCCCGCAGGACCTGAAATTCAAGGGCGAGAAGACGCGGCTTGTGATCGGGGCGCGCAACCGCATCCGCGAGCATGTGACGATGAATGCCGGCACCGAGGGCGGCGGCGGCGTTACGCGTGTGGGCGATGACGGGCTTTTCATGGCCGGCTGTCACGTGGCGCATGACGTGCAGGTGGGCAACCGGGTGATCATCGTGAACAACGCGGCCCTTGCGGGCCATTGCGTGATCGAGGACGACGTGATCGTCGGCGGGCTGTCGGGTGTGCATCAATGGGTGCGGATCGGGCAGGGCGCCATCATCGGTGCGGTTACGATGGTCACGAATGACGTGATTCCCTATGGCCTTGTGCAGGCGCCCCGGGGTGTTCTGGACGGGCTGAACCTTGTGGGGCTCAAACGGCGGGGCGTGGCGAGGAAGGACATCACCGCGCTTCGCGCTGCGTTCCAGATGCTGGCCCAGGGCGAAGGCGCGTTTCAGGATCGCGCACGGCGTCTGGGTGAGGAAACCGAGAGCGAATACGTTCGACGGATCGTCGATTTCGTCACCGCCGCGAGCGACCGGTCCTTCCTGACGCCCGGGGCGGGCTGAGCCATGGGACGTCTGGCGATCCTCGCCTGTGGTGGCGCGCTGCCCGTGCGGCTGGCCGAGGCACACCCGGATGCGATGGTGATCACGCTGGAGGGGATCCCATCGGAGCTTGAGGCGCGCTCGGACCGGCACAGGCTGGAGAAGATCGGCGGGCTTTTTTCGGCGATGAAGGCGGCGGGCGTGGACCGGATGGTCTTTGCCGGGGCGCTGGCGCGGCCCGGCTTCGATCCTGGGCAGTTCGACGGCATGATGACCCGGATCGCGCCGCGCCTTATGGCCGCGATCCCGCAGGGCGATGATGCGCTTTTGCGCACGGTGATCGCGATTTTCGAAGAACAGGGATTCGCCGTGCTGGGCGCGCATGAGCTTTTGCCCGAGCTGGTGGCCGAGGACGGATTTGCCCATGGTCCCGCCCTGGATGAAGCCGATCTGCGCGATGCCGCGCGGGCGGGTGAAATCCTGCGCACCCTAGGCCCGCTGGATCTGGGGCAGGGCTGTGTCGTGGCAGGGGGGCAGTGTCTGGGGATCGAGACGGTGCAGGGCACGGATGCGCTGTTACGGTTTGTCGGCGAGACCGACCCGAAATTTCGGCGCGGACACAAGGGCGTCTTTGTGAAGGCGCCCAAGCCCGGGCAGGACCTGCGCATCGATATGCCGGTGATCGGGCCGGGCACGATCGACGGGATCGCGGACGCGGGGCTGGCCGGCGTGGTGATCGCGCCGGGGCGGGTGATGATCCTTGACCGTGACGAGGTTCTGCGCCGCGCGGGCGCGACCGGCGTCTTCATCCTCGCCCGCGATCTGGCATGAAGGTTTTCGTCATCGCCGGAGAGGCCTCGGGCGATGCGCTTGGCGCGGCGTTGATGGCCGGGCTCAGGGACCTGACGGAGGTCGAATTCGTGGGCGTCGGCGGGCCGCTGATGGAGGACGAGAGCCTGAGCTCGCTCTTTCCGATGGAAGAGCTGAGCGTGATGGGGATCGTGGAGATCCTGCCGAAATATTTCCACCTTAAGCGTCGGATCCGCGAGACGGCGGAGGCGGCGCTGGCCTGTGATCCTGACGTCATCATTTCCATCGACAGCCCGGATTTCTGCCTGCGCGTGGCGAAGATCGTGAAGGCGGAGCGCGACATTCGCACGGTACATTACGTGGCGCCCTCGGTCTGGGCGTGGCGCCCGAAGCGGGCGGAGAAGATGGCGAAGGTGATCGACCATGTGCTGGCGCTTTTGCCCTTTGAGCCGCCTTATATGGAAGCCGCCGGGATGGCATGCGATTTCGTGGGCCACCCCGTGGTAAGCCAGAAGCAGGCCGACGCGGTGGAGATAGCGGCGTTCCGGGACCGGCACGGGCTGGGCGACGCCGAGGTGCTGCTCGTGCTGCCCGGCTCGCGCGGGGGCGAGGTGGCGCGGCTGGGGCCGATCTTTGGCGAGACGGTGCGAAACGTGCTGCAGGCTCGCCCGGATCTGCGGGTCGTGCTGCCGACGACGGCCTCTCGTGCGGCGCAAGTGCGGGAGTTGGTTGCAGACTGGCCGGGCAGGCCGGTCGTCGTCGCGCCGGGCGAGGCCACGTTCAAGGCCGAGAAGGCAGCGGCCTTTGGCGTGGCGCAGGTGGCGCTGGCGGCGTCGGGAACGGTATCGCTGGAACTCGCGGCGGCGGGGACACCGATGGTCATCGCCTATGACGTCAACTGGATCACCCGCGAGATCATCCGCCGGATGCTGCGCATCGACACGCTGACGCTGGTCAATCTCGTGTCGGACACGCGTGCCGTGCCGGAGTTCAACGGTGAAAGGTGCCGGGCCGATCTGATCGCCCAGGGGGTGCTGGAGGTGCTGGACGCCCCCGATGCGCAGGAAGAGGCGATGCGGCTGACGATGGAGCGGCTGGGACGCGGCGGAGAGGCGCCGGGCCTGCGCGCGGCCAGGGCGGTTCTGGCGCGGCTGCCCTGAGGCGCGCGCGTTTGCGGAGGGAATGATGAACGAGGTCGAGGGCGGATGTCTGTGCGGAGCGGTGCGGCTGGTTGCGAGAGGCGTGCCGTTGCGCGTGGGCGTGTGTCACTGTCTCGATTGCCGCAAGCATCATGGCGCGGTCTTTTATGCCGCGGCCATGTTCCCGGAAGAGGCGGTGCGGATCACGGGCGAAACGCGGGACTATCGGGGCCGGCATTTCTGTCCGCGCTGCGGGTCGTCGGTTTTTGCGGTCAGCGGGAACGAGGTGGAGGTTCATCTCGGCACGCTCGACGCGCCGGGTGTTTTCACGCCCGACTATGAGCTTTGGACGGTGCGGCGCGAGCCGTGGCTGCCGGAGTTTCCCGGCATGGCGGGCTACGCGCGCCACAAGGATGCCTAGGGCAAGGCCGCGCTGAAGCACGGCCTACGGGGTGGCGTCAACCTTGCGTTAACCCTGTTTGCCGCAAGCTGTGTGTCATGGCCCAGTACATTCGCCCGCGGCGCCCTGGAGCGACGATCTTTTTCACGCTTTGCCTGCAAGAGGCAGAGAGCACCTTGCTGATCGACGAGATCACGCGCTTGCGCCAGGCCGTTCGGACGGTGCGTGAGGTGCAGCCCTTTCGCATCGACAGTTGGGTGGTGCTGCCCGATCATCTGCATGCCATTTGGACCCTGCCCGATGGCGATTGCGACTATGCCGCACGGTGGGCGGCGATCAAGGCGCGGTTCTCGCGCGGTTTGCCCGGAGGGGTCGAAACGCCTCGGTTGGTCGCACGAAGGGAAAAGGGCATCTGGCAGCGCCGCTTTTGGGAGCATCATATCCGCGATGCCGCCGATCTTGCACAGCATCGGACCTATTGCTGGACGGATCCGGTCCGGCACGGTCTGGTGCGACAGCCGCGCGACTGGCGCTACAGTTCGTATCACAGGGATGCACTGGGGCAGGAGCCTGTCGTTGACCTCCCTCGCGTTCCCACCGGTGAGCGCGCGCCGCGCGTAGGGCGTGCTTCAGCGCGCCCCTGACACCGTCATCCCTTCCAGATCCAGCCGCCGCCCAGAATACGGCTGCCGCCGGTCTCGTAAAAAACACAGGCCTGGCCTCGCGACACGCCTTCTTCCGGCGTCAGCAGCTCGACCTCGGCCGTGTCCGGACCCATGGGCCGGATCACCGCGTCGCGCGGGGGACGGGTCGAGCGGACCTTGACCGAGACGTGCCATTCGGGCGCGGATTCGAAAGGCCGATCGCCCAGCCAGTTGATTTCGCGTACCGGAACCGTGCGGGTCGAGAGCATGTCCTTCGGGCCGACGATGACCTGGCTTTTGTCGACGTCGAGCTTGACCACGTAGAGCGGCTCGGCGAGGCCGCCGATGCCAAGCCCGCGCCGCTGGCCGATCGTGTAGTGGATCACGCCCTCGTGGCGGCCCAGCACGCGCCCGTCGGCATGCACGATCTCGCCCGGTTCCGCAGCGCCCGGACGCAGTTTTTCGATCACGCTGGCATAATCGCCATTGGGCACGAAGCATATATCCTGGCTGTCGGGCTTGTCTGCCACGGGCAGGTTGTACCGCGCCGCGAGCGCACGGGTCTCGGCCTTGGAGGCCAGGTGCCCCAGCGGGAAGCGAAGGTAATCGAGCTGTTCGGGCGTGGTGGAAAACAGGAAATAGGACTGGTCGCGATTGGCATCCGCCGCGCAGTGCAGTTCTGGCCCCAGATCGCCCATCTTGCGCTGGATGTAGTGACCCGTTGCCATGCAGTCGGCGTCGAGGTCCCGCGCCGTTTCCAGTAGGTCCTTGAATTTCACACGCTCGTTGCAGCGGATGCAGGGCACCGGCGTGGCTCCCGCGAGGTAGCTGTCGGCGAATTCGTCGATGACCGCATCACGGAAGATGTTCTCGTAATCGAGCACGTAGTGGGGAAAGCCCATCTCCTCGGCCACGCGGCGCGCGTCGTGGATATCGACGCCCGCGCAGCACGCGCCCTTTTTGGCCAGAGCCGCGCCGTGATCGTAAAGCTGCAGCGTCACGCCGACCACGTCATAGCCTTCCTCGGCCAGTTGCGCCGCCACGACGGAACTGTCCACGCCGCCCGACATGGCCACGACCACGCGGGTCTGGGCAGGCGGCTTGGCGAAGCCGAGCGAATTGAGGGCGGGATCGAAGGGCATGCGGGTCTCCGGGTTTGGCGGCGTATATAGGCCCCTTGCGGCGGAATGTTAAGGGCTCGTCCGGGGACGGCTTTTTAGAAAAATCCGAAGCACAAAGCCCGGCGGGTTTCACCGGGCGTTAAGCGCGTTTGCCGATCCTGAATGCCTCAGACGAGAGGGTAGCGTCATGTATCTCAGGAAAGTCGACGGGCCGCGCGCGGTGACCTTGCCGGATGGCTCCGTGATGACCCGGGCCGACCTGCCGCCGCCCGACACGCGGCGATGGGTGGCCTCGCGCAAGCTTGCCGTGGTGCGCGGTGTGCTGCACGGGCTGATCACCCAGGCCGAGGCGCAGGCCGAATACGGGCTGAGCCAGGAGGAATTCCAGGAATGGCTCGAGGCCGTGTCGCGCTATGGTGTGGAGGGCCTGAAGGTGACGGGGCTCAAATAAGGTGGACAACCTAAGGTAGAATGCTCTATTTGTTCTTCTACGGTAACCTGCGATTAACCAATTTTGTCCAGCTTTAGTCCGGTACACGGAATTCAATGGAGTATCCCACATGCGCGTCCTACTCGTGGAAGACGATCCGAACACCTCCAAGAGCATCGAACTCATGCTGACGCATGCCAACCTGAACGTCTACACGACCGATCTGGGCGAAGAGGGCATCGATCTTGCGAAGCTTTACGATTACGACCTGATCCTGCTGGACCTGGGTTTGCCGGACATGAACGGGCACGAGGTGCTGCGCCAATTGCGGCTGGCACGGGTCGAAACGCCGATCCTGATCCTGTCGGGGGCGGACGACACCGAGAACAAGATCAAGGGCTTCGGTTTTGGCGCGGACGACTACCTGACCAAGCCGTTCCACCGCGAGGAACTGGTCGCGCGCATTCACGCGATCATCCGGCGGTCCAAGGGCCATTCGCAATCCGTGATCCGGACCGGCAAGGTGCATATCAATCTCGACGCCAAGACGGTCGAGGTGGCGGACAAGACGGTGCACCTGACCGGCAAGGAATACCAGATGCTGGAGCTTCTGAGCCTGCGCAAGGGCACGACCCTGACCAAGGAAATGTTCCTCAACCATCTCTATGGCGGCATGGACGAGCCGGAGCTGAAGATCATCGACGTCTTCATCTGCAAGCTGCGCAAGAAGCTGGCCGAGGCGACCGGTGGCGAAAATTATATCGAGACGGTCTGGGGACGCGGATATGTTCTGCGCGATCCCGATCCGGCCGCGACCGGCGACGATCGTCTCGCCGTGGGAGCCTGAGACCGCGCCCCGCCCGGCGATGGCGCGGATGCGAGTGCCGCGGACAGGCTTGAGACTGGACGTCCGCCACCGCCCGGCCTAACACTCTGCACGTCGGGCCGGTCGAACGGCCCATCGGGCAGGGGGCGCACATGAACCAGGCGGGATCTGCGGCAACGCGGAAGGTGGCGGATCTGAGCGAGGCGGAGGCGCGCGCAGAGCTGGCGCGGCTGGCCAAGGAGATTGCGCAGGCCGACGACGCCTATCACCGCCGCGACGCGCCCGAGATTTCGGACGCGGACTATGATGCGCTCAAGGCGCGCAACCTGGCCATCGAGGCGCGGTTCCCGGCGCTCAAGCGCGACGACAGTCCCAGCGAACAGGTGGGCGCGGCCCCGGCGGAGGGCTTTGCCAAGGTCACCCATGCGGTGCGGATGCTGAGCCTCTCGAACGCCTTTGACGACGCCGACATCGAAGAATTCGACGACCGGATCCGGCGCTATCTGGGACTGGGGCCGGAGGCGTCTTTGCCGTGCACGGCAGAGCCGAAGATCGACGGGCTGAGCCTGAGCCTGCGCTATGAGCAGGGCAAGCTTGTGCAGGCGGCGACGCGCGGCGACGGCGCGGTGGGCGAGAATGTCACCGCCAACGCGCGCACGATCGACGATATCCCCGACACGCTGAACGGGGCGCCCGACGTGCTTGAGGTGCGCGGCGAGGTCTATATGAGCCACGAGGATTTCGAGGCGCTGAACGCGCGGCAGGCCGAGCAGGGCGCCAAAACCTTCGCCAATCCGCGCAACGCCGCCGCCGGGTCGCTGCGCCAGCTTGACAGCAGCATCACCAAAGCGCGTCCCTTGCGGTTCTTCGCCTATGCCTGGGGTGAGATCAGCGAAGCCCTTGCAGACACGCAAATGAAAGCCATCGAGCGTCTGGCGGCTGTCGGGTTTCAGACCAATCCGCTGACCGTGCTTTGTGACGGCCCCGAAGAGATGACGGCGCATTACCGCGAGATCGAACAACAGCGTGCGAGCCTTGGCTATGACATCGACGGCGTGGTCTACAAGGTTAACGATCTCGACCTGCAGCGGCGCCTGGGCTTTCGCTCGACCACGCCGCGATGGGCCATCGCGCATAAATTTCCCGCCGAGTTGGCCTGGACGCGGCTTGAGGCAATCGACATCCAGGTGGGCCGGACCGGCGCGCTGTCGCCAGTCGCGCGGCTGTCCCCGGTGACCGTGGGCGGCGTGGTGGTCAGCAACGCCACGCTGCATAACGAGGATTACATCGCCGGCCGCGATGCCAAGGGCAACCCGATCCGCGATGGAAAGGATATCCGGATCGGCGACTGGGTGCAGGTCTATCGCGCAGGAGACGTGATTCCGAAAGTGGCGGATGTGGACCTGTCGAAGCGGCCCGACGCCGCCGCGGCCTATGAGTTTCCGAAAGCGTGCCCCGAATGCGGGTCCGAGGCGATCCGCGAGGAAGGCGACGCGGTGCGGCGCTGCACCGGCGGCCTGATCTGCCCCGCGCAGGCGGTGGAAAAGCTCAAGCATTTCGTCAGCCGCGCGGCCTTCGACATCGAAGGGCTGGGATCGAAACAGGTCGAACAGTTCTACCGCGACGGCTGGATCAAGGAGCCGGCGGATATCTTTACCCTTGAAGAGCGGTTCGGGCAGGGAATGCAGCAGCTCAAGAACCGCGAGGGCTGGGGCGAGAAAAGTGCGAAAAACCTCTTTGCGGCCATTGAAGAAAAGCGCCGGATTCCCTTTGGTCGCCTACTTTTCGCGCTTGGGATCCGACATGTGGGCGAGCAGGCGAGCAATCTTCTGGCGCGGTTTTACGGCACGTGGGACGAGTTCATCGAGGCGATGGACGGGGCGAAGGCTTGCGAGGGCCCCGAGTGGGAGCGGCTTTTGGGGATAGACGGCGTGGGTGAGGTGATGGCGCGCAGCCTTGTGACCTCGTTTGCGCAGGCCCATGAGCGCGAAAGCATCGACCGGCTGGTCGAGCACTTGACCGTAGAAGAGGCCGCGCGGCCCGATACCTCGGACAGTCCGGTGGCAGGCAAGACGGTTGTGTTCACCGGCACGCTCGAAAAGATGACCCGCGCCGAGGCCAAGGCGCGCGCCGAGGCGCTTGGCGCCAAGGTGTCTGGCTCGGTCAGCGCCAAGACCGATCTGGTGGTGGCCGGTCCCGGCGCGGGGTCGAAGGCCAAGAAGGCCGAAGAGCTTTGCGTCGAGATGATCGACGAGGATGGCTGGCTCGACCTGATCGGGGACGCCTGAGGCGATGGCGGGCCGGCCCGAAATCCTGTTTCCGCTGTTTGCGGGGCTGGAGACGCTGGAGGGGGTCGGACCGAAGACGGCGCAGACATTGGCCGCGCTCGATATTGCGCGGCCTCGCGACCTGATCCTGACCTTGCCGTATTCGGGGATCGACCGGCGCAAACGCAGCACGGTCAAGGGCGCGGACCTGCCCGGGGTGGTGACGGTCGAGGTGACGGTTGGCCGGCATCAGCCGCCCAGCAGACGCGGCGGGCCCTACCGGATCACGGTCGAGGATGCCGAGATCTCTTTCCAGTTGGTGTTCTTCAACGGGCGCGACACGTACCTCACCAAGGTGCTGCCCACCGGCGCGCGGCGCGTTGTGTCGGGCAAGGTGGAGCTTTTCGACGGGCTGGCGCAGATGGTGCATCCCGATCACATCCTGCCGCCAGAGGAGGCCGGCGAGATCCCGGATTTCGAGCCGGTCTATCCGTTAACTGCCGGGATCACGCAGCGGGTGATGGCCAAGGCGGTGGCGGGCGCGCTGACGCGTGTGCCGGACCTGCCGGAATGGATCGACCCGGCGCAGAAAACCCGCGCCGGTTGGCCTGACTGGAAAGAGGCGGTCGCGACGGCGCATCATCCGCTGACCATCGGAGAGCTGTCGCCCAGCCACCCGGCGCGTGAACGGCTGGCCTATGACGAGTTCATGGCGCATCAGCTGACGCTGGGGCTGGCGCGGGCCAAACTGCGGCGCGGCAAGGGACGGGTCAGCGTCGGGACGGGCGATCTTCAGGCCAAGGTGCGCGCGGCGCTGCCCTATAGCCCGACCGCGGCGCAGCGGCGCGCCATCGAGGAGATTGCCACCGACATGGCCCGCCCGCAAAAGATGAACCGACTGCTGCAGGGCGATGTGGGTGCGGGCAAGACGCTGGTCGCGCTGATGGCGCTGCTCGTCGCTGTCGAGGCAGGCGGGCAGGGCGTGATGATGGCGCCGACCGAGATCCTGGCGCGCCAGCATCTGGAGGGCCTGCGGCCGCTGGCCGAGACGGCGGGTGTGCGCATCGAACTGCTGACCGGGCGCGACAAGGGCGCGGTGCGGCGCGAAAAGCTGACGGCGCTGGCCAGCGGCGAGATCCAGATCCTTGTGGGCACGCACGCGGTTTTTCAGAAGGATGTCGACTTTGCCGATCTGCGGCTGGCGATCGTGGACGAACAGCACCGGTTCGGCGTGCGCCAGAGGTTGGAACTGGGGAAAAAAGGCGTGGCGGTCGATGTGCTGGTGATGACGGCCACTCCGATCCCGCGGAGCCTTGCGCTGGCGCAATATGGCGACATGGATGTGAGCGTGCTGGATGAAAAGCCGCCCGGGCGCAAACCGATCAAGACGGCGCTGGTCAACATGGGCCGGATGGACGAGGTGGTCGAGCATCTTCGCAATGCCATCGTGGAAGGGCGGCAGGCCTATTGGGTCTGTCCGCTGGTCGAGGAAAGCGAGGCGGTGGACCTTTCCAGCGCGGAAGAGCGGTTCAAGCGGCTGCGCGCGTCGCTCGGGGACGGGCGCGTGGGGCTGGTGCATGGCCAGATGCCGCCCGAGCAGAAAGATGCCGCGATGGCGGCGTTTCAGCGCGGCGAGACGAGTGTGCTTGTCTCCACCACGGTGATCGAAGTGGGGGTGGATGTACCCAATGCCTCGATCATGGTGATCGAACGGGCCGAGCATTTCGGGCTGGCGCAGCTGCACCAGTTGCGCGGCCGCGTGGGCCGGGGCGAGGCGGCCTCGACCTGCCTGCTGATGTATCAGGCGCCGCTGAGCGAGGGCGGCCAGCGCCGGCTGGACACGATGCGCGAGACCGAGGACGGGTTCCGTATCGCCGAGGTCGATCTGGAGATGCGCGGGGTAGGAGACCTCATCGGCACGGCGCAATCCGGGCTGCCGAAATTCCGGGTGGGCGATCTGGAAGCGCAGGCCGCCCTGATGGCGGTGGCGCAGACGGACGCGCGCAAATTACTGGGCGACGATCCGGAACTGGTGACCGAGCGCGGTCGGGCGGCGCGCGTTCTTTTGTGGCTGATGGGTCAGGACGAGGCGATCCGCCTGATCGGCGTCGGCTGACGCGTCCTGTAAAACAAGGGCTGTTCGCATGAAATCCTTAAAAGTTCGCAAATGTTCTTAAAAAGTTCTTTACATTTTTGTCCGGAAATGAGAACAAAGGAGCAACACGAACGACTGAAGAGGACCCGCCCGATGCTCAGCCAGATCAAGACCGCCGCAAAGCGTTCCAGTGACACGCTGCTGGGAGATTTCATCGGGGCCGCCGCACTGAGCGTGATGCTTGTCGGGAGCCTTTATCTGCCCGGTCTGATGTAACCGTTTCTGCCTGCGACTTCCCGTGCCCGTCGCCTGAATCCGCGTCTCCTGTCCCAAATCCGACGCGCATTCGACACTGTCCCATCGTCTGGTCCCCGGCGGCTTTTGCCTCGCCCCGGGCGCCGCGACGGCCCCCACGGGATCCGCATTCCTTCCGCCGCCGCTGGTTCCAGCGTGCGGCGGTTTTTTTTATGCTTTTTCAGGTGTTTCGGCGTCGGAGTTGACGTGGCTGGCATCGGGGCGCACCCGCTGGACCAGCGTCGTGCCGGTTTCGATAATGCCTTTGAGACGTTCCTCGAGCCGGGTCATTTCGGCCATTGCGTCGCGCAGGGTCTCGGATTCTTCGCCCAGATCGGCAAGGTCGGTAAAGAGAGCCTCGGAATTGCGGATCTGCGCCTCGGCGCTGGCGATGACCTCTTGCAGTTCGTCCAGCAGGGCGGCGGTGGCGTCGGGGTCGCGGTCCTGCTCCTGGCGGGATTGAAGAGAGAGGCGCGCCGCCTCGAACCAGCGCTGCGACAGTCGCGGTTCGCCTTTGGCCGAGACCATCGCGCCGCGTTCGAGCTTGCGCAGCCGTCCGATGACGCTGTCGATCCGGTCGCGCAGATCGCCCTGGACGCGCACGATGTCGTCATTGACCGTCACGACCCGGCCCAGCACCACGTCGAGCTCGCCGATGACGCGGCTGATGCGGTCGAGAAACTGGTTGAGATCGCGTGCCAGCGCGCCGAACTCGTCCGCCGTGCGGATTTCGGCGCGGTGATGCAGACCGCCATAGGCGCGCGCAAGGTTGGCGACCACGGCGCGCAGGCCGATGAGCGGCTCCATCCGCGCGCGCAGGATCAGGAAAAGCAGTACCGAATGCACGAGGATCTTACCGATCGCGAGCCCGCCCGAGAGCTGAATGTCCTTGAACCAGAGCACAAAATCCTTGGCCAGATAGTTGCGCACCGTCACCGTGCCCAGAACATCGCCGACATCGGCGGCGGTGTGACAGGCCAGGCAAAACGGTTCGGCCACAATATCTTCGGAAAAGGATTTATAGCGCCCTTCGGGCCAGGGACCGGCGGGAATGCCTTCGGGCGTGAAACCGAAATTTTCCTCGATGGAATCGATGGTTACCGGCGCGGGCACAATCGCGATCTCATAACCCAGATCGTTCCAGTTGGTTTCGAGGATCGGATACATGGTGCGCGCGGCCACCGGGCCGCCCTCGTTGCGCATGATCGAACGCACATTGTCCGACAGTTCGCCGGCGACGCGACCGGCCTCTGTCTCGCCGTTAGTGGCGTAATTGGTGTAGACCAGCGCGGCCTTGATCGAGAATTCGACGATGGTGACGAGCACGAGGATCAGGAAGAAATCCTTGATCATGTGCACGAGAAAGGACTTGTCGAAACGCCCGATGGCGGCGCTGTTCTGGTCGATCATCCAAGTCTCTCCCGCTGCGGTTGCGACAGAGCTAGGACGAATTGACGTGTGGGAAAGACCGGTTCGGCAGGATCAGGCGGAGGCGCGGGCCTCGTGCATCGCTTCGGCAGCGGCCTCGAGCGTGAGCATGATCGACGCATGGCGGTTCTTGTAATCGCGCGCGGGTCGCAGCACCTCGAGCCCGTCGAAGGGCGCAGGCGGCGTCGGCCCGTCGGATTTGAGCATCGCCTTGAGCGCGTCGCGCGCCTCAATGACCTGTTCCTCGGTGCAGCCGATGATGGCCCGGGCCACGACGCTGGCGGCGGCTTGACCGAGCGCGCAGGCCTTCACGTCGGCGGCATAGTCGGTGATCCTGTCGCCTTCGGTCTTGAGATCGACCGTGACGTTGGAGCCGCAAAGCGGCGCGCGGCGCTTGGCCGTGGCGTCGGGCGCGTCGAGCCGGCCCGTATGCGGCATGTCCGCCGCCAGTTCGAGAATGCGCGCGGAGTAGAGTTTGATCAGGTCGCTGTCGCCGGTCATGGCTTTCCCTTTCCGGTTTGGCCTCATAAGTAATGGGTCAAGACAGAGTTTCAAAAGGTTTTTCCCATGATCTTCGATCCCGCGACCCTGCGCTATAACGACCAAGGTCTGATTCCCGCCATCGCACAGGAAGCGGCCACCGGCGAGGTCCTGATGATGGCGTGGATGAATGCCGAGGCCGTGGCGCGCACGCTGGAGACGGGTCGCGTGACCTATTGGAGCCGCTCGCGGCAGGCCTTCTGGGTGAAGGGCGAAAGTTCGGGCCATGTGCAGGGGCTGGTGGAGATGCGGGTGGATTGCGACCGCGATTGTCTTCTAGTGCGGGTCAAACAAACCGGGCCCGCGTGCCACACCAACCGGCGCAGCTGTTTTTACACGGCGGTGCGGGAAGGCGCGGAACTGGAGATCATGGCGCCCGAATGAGGCCGGGCAGGGGGCCGTTCGCCCCCCGGGAGTATCTATGTCAAGACGAAGCAGGGCGCGCTCAGCGCCCGAGGCGCGGATCGAGCGCGTCGCGCAGCCCGTCGCCGAGATAGGTGACCGAGAGCACGGTCAGCGAGATGGCAAGGCCGGGTGCGATCACGCGTTCGGGATAATCGGCGAGATAGATCGTGGCGTCGCTGAGAAGCCGGCCCCAGCTGGGGAAATCAGGCGGAAAACCCAGGCCCAGAAAGCTGAGCGCGCTTTCGGTGACGATGGCGGTCGCAAGCCCCAGCGCGGCGGAGACGAGAATGGGCGAGAGCACGTTGGGCAGGATGTGGCGCGTCATCAGGCCGATGGGGCCGGTGCCCGCGGCGCGGGCGGCCAGAACGAATTCGCGCTCCTTCAGCGCCAGCGTATCGCCGCGCACGATCCGCGCGGTGGGCATCCAACTGGTCAGGCCGATGGCGCCCACCACGAGCACGAAGATCCCGCCCTCGGGGCCGAAAATTCCCGCGAGACTGTCGCGGAAGAGCAGCAGCATGACCAGCAAGAGCGGCAGGAGCGGCAGCGCGAGGAAGAGATCGGTGAGCCGCATGAGTGGCCCGTCGAGCCGGCGGAAAAACCCCGCGCAGACGCCGATGAGCGTGCCGAGGCCGAGCGCGATCGCCATGGCGGCGAGCCCGACCGAGAGCGACAGGCGCCCGCCCGCCAGAACCCTTGCCAGCGTATCGCGCCCCAGCTGATCGGTACCTAGCGGATGGGCGAGGCCGGGCCCGAGGTTGCGCGCGCGCACGTCGATCACATCGGGCGCCAGCGGCCAGAGAAGCGGGCCGAGCCAGACCGCCGCCAGGATGGCCGCGAACAGCACGCCGCCAGTGGCGGCACCGGGGTGCCGCGCGAGGCGGCGGAGGAGGGAGGCGCGCTCACTCATAGCGGATCCGCGGATCGAGCCAGCCGTAGAGCAGATCGGCCAGAAGATTGGCCAGAACGATCAGCACGGCGAAGATGAAGGTGATCGTGTGCACGGTTGGCAGATCGCCGGCGCGGATCGCCCCGATCAGCTGTGCCCCGATGCCGTTCACGGAAAAGATCTGTTCGGTGATGATCGCGCCGCCGAAAACCGCCGGCAGGCCGAGCGCGATCACCGTCACCACAGGGATGAGCGCGTTGCGCAGCACGTGCACGCCCAGCACCGCGGCCTCTGGCAGCCCCTTGGCGCGCGCGGTGCGCACGTAATCCTGCCCCAGCGAGTCGAGCACGGCTGCGCGCATGTAGCGCGAGATCTGCGCCGTGGTCTGGAGCGCCAGCACCATCACCGGCAGCACCATCTGGCGAAGCTGCACCGTGAAACTATTCCAGTCGGTCACGCGGTGGGTGGTGTCGTAGATCGAGGGGAGCCAGCCAAGCTGTACCGAGAAGATGAAAATGACGAGCGGGCCGGTGAAGAAGGGCGGCATGGCATAGCCCACAACGGTGACGAAGGTGCCCGCCTGATCGAAAAGCGAGGCACGCCGGTATGCCGACCAAATGCCGATGGGCAGGGCAATGAGAATACCGACCAGATAGGCCGTGCCCACGACCCAGAGCGTCTGCGGCAGGCGTTGGACCACCACGTCCATCACCGGGCCGCGATGCTGCCAGCTGAGAATGCGCAGCTTGCCCTCGGAGAGCGAGGTGCCGAAGAGGTGATCGATCAGCACCTGCGGTTCGACCCAAGTCATCTGCACCAGCCATTTCCAGTAGCGGATATGAACCTGCTCGCCGAGACCCAAGGCCTCGCGCATCTGCGCCTTGACCTCGGGCGGTACCGTCAGGGGCACCTGCGCCATGGGATCGCCCGGCGCCAGATCGAGCAGCAGAAAGATGATGAGCGAGATGACCAGAAGCGTCGGGATGGCAAGCGCCAGCCGTCGGATCGTGTAGCTCAGCATGCGCGGGGCGGCCTTTGAGGGTCAGATGCGGGCAACTATGGACCGGGGTCCGGCGCTGTGCAACGTGGGCGTCAGCCGTCCTTGCGATACCAGTCCGCGATATTCCACAATTCGCTGTCCCAGATATTGAGCCGCACGCCGCCGAGGCTGTTGGCATTAGCCGACACGCGGCCCCGGTCGACCAGCGGCAGCAGAATGAACTCCTGCATTAGCGTGTCGTTCATCGCGCGGGCGAGCTCGGCGCGTTTTTCCAGATCGCCGGTGCGGCGCATCTGGTCCACGAGGGCGTTGTAGGCCCCCGAGCAGTAGCGCGGGATATTGCTGCCCTGCCACTGGTTCTCGGGCGTCGGGATCTGGTCGCAATGCCAGTTGGCAAGATAGGCCTCGGGATCGGTGCCGTCGAAATTGTTGGCGAACATCTCGGCATCGGCAAAGAATTTCTGGAAGGTGTCCGGGCTGCCCGGGTCGCTGCCGAAAAACACGCTGGCGTCGATGTTGCGCAGCTCGGTCGCGACGCCGATTTCCGACCACCATTGCTTGATCAGCGCCTGGAAGTCCTGGCGTACGGCGTTGGTCGAGGTCTGGAACAGCATCCGCAGGGCCGCGCCGTCCTTGTCGCGCACGCCGTCGGCATCGCTGTCAACCCAGCCTGCCGCGTCGAGCAGCGCGTTGGCCCGGGCGATATCCTGAAGTTTGCAGGCGTCATTGGCGTCCGAAGCATAGATTTCGGGCGCGGGGACGATGTTGCAGGTAACGCGCCCGGCCGGCCCATAGCCCAGCTCGACCAGAAGCGGGCGGTCGATGGCGAGGCTCAGCGCCTCTCGCACCGCGGGGTCGGTCAGGAAAGGGTGCGGGTGCGCCCTTGTGGACCGCTCATTGCCGTGTTCCGGCGCGGGATCGGTGAGATTGAGCACGATGCGTTCTACCAGCGCGCCGAAGGTGGAAATGACTTGCCCCAGTCCTGCGCTTTCCATCCGGTCGAGCACGTCGGGGGCCAGTTGCAGGTTCCACGCGTAGTCGAATTCGCCGGTTTCGAGCACCGCGCGCCCCGCCGCCGTGGCATCGCCGCCACCCTTGAGCAGAACGCGCGCGAACGCGGGCTTGTCCGGATCGCGGTAATTCGGATTGGCGGTGTAGGTCACCACGTCATTGGGGCGGAATTCCTCGACCGCGAAGGGGCCTGTGCCGATCGGGGCGAAATTCTCTGCCGTGCATTCGGGCGCGCGCGGACCTGTGCAGTCGGCGAACTGCGCGTGTTGCAGGATCGGAGATTGCGCACCGACGAAGGCGGTATAGGGAAAGGGCTTTGGCCCGTCGAAATGGACGACGACCGTGCGGGCATCGGGCGTGTCTATGGCGGTGATCCCGCCGTATTTCTCGATCTGGGCGCAGCCGCCGCCCGGCGCGGTGCAGTATTCCCAGGTGAATTGCACATCGCGCGAGGTCACAGGCGTGCCGTCGGACCACAAAAGGCCGTTCCGTAGGCGCCAGCTAATGGATGTCAGATCCTCGGCCACATCGCCGTTCTCAAGCGTCGGGATCCGCTCGGCCAGCCAAGGCACCATGGTGCCGGTTTCGTCGTAACGTGCGAGCGGTTCGAGGACGACGCTTGCCGCCTCGAGATCCTTAGTGCCGCCCGAGAGATAGGGATTGAGGATCGAAGGCGCCTGCCAGTAGAGGATGTTGACCTGACCGTCGGTTCCACGGTCAGCCAGCGCCGCCTGACCAAGACCAAGTGCGGCCAGCGCACCGATCAGGTAACGGGAGATATGCATTGCAGGCGCTCCTGTCACGGGCGGTTCGATCCGCCTCTGGGGTCATGCCACAGCGGCCTGAACCGGCGCATCGGAGGATGGTCGCGAACCTGCTGGAGCCTAGAAAAAACGCACGTACCACCTAACTACCGGGGCATAGAACCACCGGTCCGGAAAAAGTGCAAGGCGCGCCCTTTTTGCGAAAGCGGCGCGCCTTTCCAATCAATTTCCGCGTGTCGTGGACTACGAAATGCCTTTATTTATTGCCGGCCGGACCGATGATCATGATCATCTGGCGGCCTTCCATCTTGGGCATGTTCTCGATTTTGCCGACGCCCTCGACATCGGTCGCCACGCGCTGCAGCAGATCGCGGCCGAGATCCTGGTGCGCCATTTCACGGCCACGGAAGCGCAGCGTGACCTTGACCTTGTCACCATGTTCGAGAAAGCGCATCACGTTGCGCATCTTCACGTCGTAATCGTGCGTGTCGGTGTTGGGGCGGAACTTCACCTCCTTCACCTCGACGATTTTCTGCTTCTTGCGCGCTTCGGATTCGCGCTTTTGCTGTTCGTACTTGAACTTGCCGTAATCCATCACCTTGCAAACCGGCGGGGTCGCGTTGGGGGAGATTTCGACCAGATCGAGCCCGGCCTGCTCGGCCAGCTCCATACCCTTTTCCGGAGAGACCACCCCGACATTTTCACCATCTGCGCCGATTAGGCGGATTTCGGGGCAGCGGATACGGTCGTTGACTCTGGGTCCTGTGTCGCGCGTCGGCGGCGCGTTGTGCGGTCTGCGGGCTATGGTCTTGATCCTTCCGGAATAGTTGCTGTTCGAGGCTGGAAAGTAGCGCCGGGCGAGGGGCGATTCAAGCGGCAAAATCGGCAGAAGCGGGCCGATGTCGGTGGAAATTCCGCTTGCACCTTTTGCGTGCGGAGGCCATCTGCGCTTAATATGAATGCAAACGCGCGTTCCCGGCGTGGAACGCGGCAATCAAGGGGGTCCTGGACCATGAGAAACCTGATTTGGGTGCTCGTCGCCCTTCTAATCTTGGCCGGCGGATACATGCTGTTTTCTGGCAAGTCGCCGCAGGAGATCGCGACGGAGGTGAGCGAAACGGTCACCGCGCCGGAGGAGCTTGACAGCGCCGCCGAAGCGGCGGGCGAGACCGTGGAGAACGCCGTGGAGGCAACAGCAGAGGCCGCTGGCGAGGTTGCGGACGTGGCTGCGCAGGCTGGCGAGACCGCCGCCGAGATGGCCGGGGACGCTGTCGATCAGGCGGGCGAGGCCCTGTCGCTGGCCGCCGATGAGGCCGTCGAGGCTGGCGAGGCCGCAGTCGACGCCGCCGGAGAGGCCGTTGAGGCCGCGACCGAGACCGCCAGCGACGCGGCGCAGGCGACGCAAGAAGCCGCAGCAGACGCGGTAGACGCGACGGAAGAGGCGGCTGCTGAGGCTGTAGAAGCCACCGAAGACACCGCCAGCGAGGCGGCAGAGGCCACCGAGGAGGCCGTGTCCGAGGCGAGCGAAACCGCGAGCGATGCGGCGGAGAGCGCCATGGAGACCGCCGAAGAGGCCGTGGATGCCACGTCCGACACCGCCAGCGAAGCGGCCGATATGGCCGAGGGAGCGGCGGATGAGACGGCCGTGGCCGCCGAAGAAACCACCGAAGCCGCGACCGAGACGGCCAGCGATGTTGCCGAAGAAACCGCCGACGCGGTGGACAGTGCCGCGCAGACGGCCGAGGACGCCACCGAGACCGCCGTAGAAGAGGCAGGCGAGGTTGCCGCTGAGGTCGCCGAAACCGCGGATGCCGCTGCAGAAGCCACCGCCGAGGCCGGCAGCGACGCGATGGCAAGCCTTGAGGAGGTCTTCACCGTCGACGGGTTCGATTTCGACAAGGTAACCGAAGCGATCGACAACTCCGATCTTGGCGACATGGAGAAGACAACGCTGAAGACCGGGCTGGATCAGGCGCGCGACAATCCCGATGCGCTGAGCCAGATCCTCGAGCGGGTCCGCGACGCGCTTGGGCTTGGGGCGAACGAAGGCTGATTAGCCCCAGTACGTTGAATTAAAAAACCCGCGCCGGTCGCCGGCGCGGGTTTTTTCGTTCCGATTTCTCGCATGGATCAGTCCAGAAAGGCTTTCTCGACCACGTATTCCTTGGGCGCGGAATTGGCGCCCTCGCGCAGACCGTAGTCTTCGAGCATGTCCTTGATCTCGAGATTGAAGGCGAGATTGCCGCAGACCATGGCGCGGTCGTTTTCCGGTGAGAGCGGCGCAACGTCCAGATCTTTGAACACCTCGCCCGAGCGCATGAGATCGGTGATGCGGCCCATTTTCGGGCTCTCTTCGCGGGTGGTGGTGGGGTAATACCGCAGTTTATCCGCAAATCCCTCGCCGATCAGTTCCGCCAAGAGCTCGTCCGAACGGATTTTCGCGATGAGATCCGCGCCATAGCTCAGTTCTCCTACCTCGCGGCAGGTATGGGTCAGGATCACCTCGTCATAGTCGGTATAGGTCTGCGGGTCGCGCAGCAGCGAGGCGAAGGGCGCGATGCCCGTACCCGTTGCGAAAAGCCAGAGCCGCTTGCCCGGCAGAAGCGCGTCGTGCACCAGCGTGCCGACGGGTTTCGGGCGCAGGATGATCTCGTCACCCGGTTCGATATGTTGAAGGCGCGAGGTCAGCGGGCCGTCCTGCACCTTGATCGAGTAGAACTCCAGTTCGTCATCCCATGACGGCGAGGCGATGGAATAGGCGCGCAGAAGCGGCTTGTCCCTGCCGGTTTTCTCGTCGTGCTGCATCAGCCCGATCATCACGAATTCGCCCGACCGGAAGCGCAAGCTTGCGGGCCGTGTCACGCGGAAGGAAAACAGCCGGTCGGTCCAGTGCTTGACCTGGGTCACGGTCTGGGCGTCGGGAACGGTGGGAACTTTGACGGGCTTGGCGTCGGTCAAGGATACGGTCTCGTTCATGTCATGCGTCATGCCCGTGCTCTCGCACGGACACCCTCTGATACTCATTGATCCAGGTCAGGTGAAGGGGTTATTCCGCGGCAATCCGGCCCGATGCCGTTCCGCGCACGCGCGCCTGGTAGTCATGCGCGCGCCAGTCGGCGCGGGAAAGCCACTGCTCCTCGGGCTGACGTTTTGCCAGATCGGCGGGGATTTCCACCTCGTCGAACCCGGCGCGGCGCGCCATCGCGTATTGATCCGCGATGACATGCCCGCGCGCCCGCAGCCGCCCCTGATAGCCCATCAGACGCAACTGCCGTGCGATGGTAAACCCGCGCCCGTCCGCGAAGCTGGGGAAATCCACGCGGATGAGCGGGATATCCGCCAGCCGCCCGGCGAGTTCATTCGGATCATTGGACGACGCAAGGTCGATGCCGCAGCCCGGATGCGCGTCGTTGAGCGCCGCGATGGGGGCGTCGAAGTCATCCGGGCCAAAGCCCTGATCGGTCACGAGGATGGTGTCGGTCATGCTCTCTCTCCTTGGCGGACGGCCTTGCCGTTCACGAAATGAATGCCGCATTCGGTCTTGTCCGAGCCGCGCCAGCGACCCGCGCGTATGTCTTCGCCTTGTGCCACGGGCGCGGTGCAGGGCATGCAGCCGATGGACGGATACCCCTTGGCCACCAGCGGATGCCGGGGCAGGCGGTTTTCCTCCATGTAGGTCTGCACGTCATCCTTGGTCCAATGGGCCAGAGGGTTCACCTTGATCCGGCCCGTCGCGGCATCGGTTTCGAAGAAGTCGAGCGCCGTGCGGGTACCGCCGTGATAGCGCTTGCGCCCGGTGATCCAGCCGTCGAAGCCCTGCAGCGCGCGCTCCAAGGGCCGCGTTTTGCGCAGGGCGCAGCAGGCCTCCAGGTCACGCTGGTGGAGCGTTTTGTCGGGGTCCTCGGCCTGTGCCTCGACCCTGTCGGCGTGGATGATCCGCAGGTCCTTCAGGCCAAGACGTTCGCTGAGCTCCTGCTGGTAGACCAGCGTTTCGGTGAAAAGCAGTTCGGTATCGAGAAAGATCACCGGCGTGTCGCGCCGGATGACCGAGATCATGTGCAAAAGCACTACCGACTCCGCGCCGAAGCTGGACACGAGTGCGATGCGCCCCGTCTCGGGCCGCAAGAGCGCATGCTCCAGCACCGATACCGCCGCATGCTGCCGGTACCAGTCATTCAGGCCCTGAACTCGCGATGTGACGTCATTCGGCGGCATAGGCGGCCTCTCGGTCATAGAGTGCAGTCTTGAACGGGGCCATGCCCAGCCGGCGGTAGGTCTGCAGAAAGGTCTCTTCCGGACCGCAGCGATGGTCGAGATAGGCGTCGATCAGGCGTTCGATGGCCGGGATGATCTCGTCCGCCGAAAAGCCAGGGCCTGTGCGTTCGCCCAAGGCCGCGGTTTCGGTGTGATCGCCGCCCAGCGTGATCTGGTAGTTCTCGACGCCCGCGCGGTCGAGGCCCAGAATGCCGATATGGCCCACATGGTGATGCCCGCAGGCGTTGATGCAGCCCGAGATCTTGATCTTGAGCTCGCCGATCTCGTGCTCGAGCCTCAGCTCATCAAAGCGCGTGGCGATCTCCTGCGCGATGGGGATCGAACGCGCCGTAGCCAGCGCGCAGTAATCCATGCCAGGGCAGGCGATGATATCGGAGATGAGGCCGATATTGGCGGTGGCCAGCCCGTGCTTTTTCAGGATCGCGTGGACGCTTGGCAGGTCGGATTTATGGACATGCGGCAGGATCACGTTCTGCTCGTGGCTGATGCGCAGCTCGTCATGGCCGTAAAATTCCGCCAGGTCGGCCAGTACGCGCATCTGCTCGGCCGTGGCGTCGCCCGGCGTGGCGCCGTGGGCCTTGAGACTGACCTGCACGATGGCATAGCCCGGTGCACGGTGCGCCGCGAGGTTGGTGTCGGACCACGCGCGGAAGATCGGATCGGTCTTGCGCGCGGTCTCGAAGACGGCGGTGCTGGCTGTTTTGAAGGAAGGGGGCGCGAAAGCGGCCTTTATGTCTTCGAAAAGCTGCTGGTCGATGCCGGCGAAGGTCGGGCGGATCAGGGCATAGCGGTCTTCCACGCGCTGCCGGATCTCGTCGATACCATGCTCGTGCACCGTGATCTTGATGCGCGCCTTGTACTTGTTGTCGCGCCGGCCAAGCTGGTTCCAGACGCTGACCACGGCCTCGACATACGGCAGCAGGTCCTCTTGCGCGACGAAGTCATTCAGCACCTTGCCGATCATCGGTGTGCGGCCAAGGCCCCCGCCGACGATCACGCGGTAACCCAATTGCCCGTCGCGCGCGACGATCTGAAGGCCGATGTCGTGGGCCCGGATCACGGCGCGATCGTTCTCGGACCCGGTGACCGCAATCTTGAACTTGCGCGGCAGGAACTGGAATTCCGGGTGGTCGGTGGACCATTGCCGGAGGAGTTCGGCGACGGGGCGCGGATCTGCGACCTCGTCCGCCGCGGCCCCGGCAAAATGGTCGGCGGTCACGTTGCGGATCGTGTTTCCGCTCGTCTGGATCGCGTGCATGCCCACCTCGGCCAGCGCATCGAGCATGTCCGGCACGTCGCGCAGTTCGGGCCAGTTGTACTGGATGTTCTGACGTGTGGTGAAATGGCCATAGCCCTTGTCCCACCGCTCGGCGAGATAGGCGAGCTGGCGCATCTGACCGCTGTTGAGCGTGCCATAAGGGATCGCCACGCGAAGCATGTAGGCGTGCAACTGCAGGTAAAGCCCGTTCATCAGGCGCAGCGGCTTGAACTCGTCCTCGGTCAAAGAGCCGTCAATACGGCGCTCGACCTGGGCGCGGAATTGGCGGTTACGCTCGGCCACGAAAGCGGCGTCGAACTCGGTATAGTCGTACATCTTCAGAGCGCCTCTTGTTTTCCGTGGTGATAGTTGGAGGGGCCGGTGCGTCGGAATTCCTCGCGGAAATGCACCGGCTCGGGGCCTGTGGGCGACGGTTTCGCATCGGCCAGATAAGGCCCGACGACCTCTTCGGGCTGGCCCTCGGCGATCAGCAGCCGCAGGCGCGCGGTGTCTGCGTCGGTGATAAGCTCGGCCTCGTGCATGGCCCGCGTCCAACGGTCATCGGCGGTGAGGTAGACCACGTCGCCCTCGAGCAGGGCATTGGCGGTGACGATCTTGGGGGTAAAGGGCTTGGCCATCAGGCAAACTCCTGTTTTGTCTTGGTGTCTTCTACCTCGACGGCGCGCGGCGCGAGGCCGATCAGCATGAGGGCGGGGCCGGTGAGATCGGCGTCGTCCATGTCGCGCACCAGCCGGTCGAGCGTGGTGGCGATGCGGCGCTGATCGGGGCGTGACGCGTTTTCGACAAGGGTGACGGGCGTGGCGCGGTCGGCACCGTGCATGATGAGCCGGCCCTGAATGAACCGCGCGGATTTCTTGCCCATGTAGACGGCGGCGACCTCTCCGGGCCGCGAAAGCGCGCGCCAGTCGTGATCGGCAAAGCCCTTCATGTCATGGCCCGTAAGCAGGCGGACCGAGGCGTTGCGCCCGCGTTTCGTAAGGCTTTGCCCGATGGCCGCGACGCTGGCCGAGGCGGCGGTGATGCCGGGAACCACGTGCCACGCGATGCCGGCGACCGTGACCGCGTCGATCTCTTCGTCCAGACGACCGAAAACGGTCGGATCACCGCCCTTGAGCCGAACGACCTGCGCGCCGGCCTGCGCATGTTCGACGATCAGCGCGTTGATCTCGTTCTGGCTCATGGAGGGGCCGAAGCCCTCTTTCCCGGCATCGATAAGGATCGCCTCGCGGCGGGCGAGTTCGAGGATCTCGGGCGTCACGAGGCGGTCATGGATCACTACGTCGGCGGAATCGAGCGCCTTGCGCGCCTTTAGCGTTAGAAGCTCGGGATCGCCGGGACCGGCCCCGACAAAGGCCACATGTCCCTCGCGCTCGGCCACATTTTCGTGTTTTTCAAGAAGGTCTTGCAGCGCGTCCTTCACGCCGGCCTCACCACCATCCTGCAAGGCGCGGGGACCTGCGCCGAAATAATAATCGGCCCAGAAGTCACGCCGCTTGCGGCCCATCGGCAGCACATCCGCCGCGCGACGAAAGGCTTTGCCGAGACGAGCGAGCGTTCCCAGCGTCGCGGGCAGGCGCGCCTCCAGATCGGCCTTGATCGCACGCGCCAGAACCGGGGCGGCACCTTCGGTTCCAATGGCGACGGTCACCGGATCACGGTCGACGATGGCGGGGGTGATGAAGGCGCTGTCTTCGAGGTTGTCGACGATATTGACCATGGCCCCGTCCGCGCGGGCCAGAGCACTTGTGCGCGCGTCTTCAAGGTCGTCCTCATCCGCAGCGTAAAATAGCACGGCGCAGGTCGCATCGCCTGGTTCCATCGCGCGGCGGACGAGGCGCAAACGGCCCTCGGCGGCCCAGCCTTCGATCTCGGGCGCGGGGGTGGGCGCAAAGACGGTCAGATGCGCCTCTGTCTTGAGAAGCAGGCGCAGCTTGGCCAGCGCAGCTTCGCCGCCGCCCGAAAGCACCACGCGCCGGCCTTCGAGACGGACGAAGATGGGAAAATGTTTCATGAGGTCGAACCTTGTGATCCGATTGACTTTGACCCCAATATAGAAAATATTCCCACTTATTCGCCATATGGCTGAGAAGATAAGAACAAACGTTCCTGTTTCGCAGAAAGTCATGTGGGACGTTTCAAGAAAAGGGAAAAGCTGGAATGGCCGTTCGTCTGGACGATCTGGATCGGAAAATTCTCAACGAGCTGCAGCAGGACGGTGGGCAGTCGCTGGACGAGATCGCCAAGCAGGTGGGCAGTTCCAAGACGCCTGTCTGGAATCGGATTCGCAAGATGCGCGAGGCGGGTGTGATCAAACAGCAGACCTTCCTGCTCGATGCCGAAGCGCTCGGGTTCGAGGCGTGTTTTTTCGTGCTGATCCGCACGTCGGAGCATGACGCGGACTGGCAGGCGCGGTTTCTCAAGGCGCTTAACGCGCGTCCGGAAGTGCTCGAGGCGCACCGGCTGGCGGGCGATATCGATTATATCCTGAAGGTCGTCGTGGCCAATGCCCGCGCCTATGACACGTTCTATCAGGCGCTGATATCAGAGGTGAAAGTGCACAATGTGACCGCGCTTTTGTCGATGGAGGAAATCAAGTCGACAACGATGTTGCCTTTTGATGTGGCTTAAAGGGCGTCCTGCAAGGCGCTGATAATTTGTGAAAAATCGTCTTCCCGCAGGCTGGCGCCACCGACAAGCGCGCCGTCTACATTGGCCACCGCGAAAATCTCTGCGGCGTTGGTCGCCTTGACCGAGCCGCCGTAAAGAAGGCGCATGCCCGCAGCCTCGCTGTCGCCGAACCGTGCGGCCAGCGTGTCGCGCAGAAACCCGTGCACCTCGGCGATCTGATCCAGCGTGGGCATCTTGCCCGTGCCGATGGCCCAGACCGGCTCATAGGCGATCACCGTGTTGGCAGCGGTGCAGGTTTCGGGCAGGGAGGCGGCCAGTTGCGCGCCGATGACATCGAGCGTATGTCCGGCATCGCGCTCGGCCAGCGTTTCGCCCACGCAGATGACCGCGATCAGCCCCGCATCATGGGCTGCGTTCGCCTTTTCGCGCACGACGTCCGAAGTTTCCCCGTGATCCTCCCGGCGTTCGGAATGCCCGACGATCACCGCCGTCGCCCCGGCATCCGCCAATTGCGCCGCTGCGATGTCGCCGGTGTGCGCGCCGGCCCGGGCCATGTGGCAATCCTGTCCGCCAATGGCGACGGCCGCGTCGGCCAGAAGGGCGGCCGCCGGCTGAACAAGCGTGGCGGGCGGGCAGATCAGGATGTCGACGGAGGGGGTGGGATGCGCTTGCGCCAGGGCCTCAAGCTCTGACAGGGCGGCGCGGGTCCCGTTCATTTTCCAGTTTCCGGCCGCCAGTTTGCGCATCGTGTTCAAGCCCCTGTATCAGATCGGTTTCGTGTTAACTCTCAGGGGCATGGGGCGCAATGCTTACATGCCTTCGAACTTGATCGACTCGCCGCAACCGCAGGCCTCGGTCACGTTGGGATTGTTGAAGACAAAGCCGGATTCCAGCAAAGACACCTGATAGTCGATCTCGGTGCCGAAGAGGAACATCTGCGCCATCGGCGCGATCATCACACGCGCGCCGTCCTGTTCGACCACCTCGTCATGCGGGTCGACCTCGGTCACGTAATCCATGGTGTATTCCATGCCCGCACAGCCGCCTTTCTTGACGCCGATGCGCAGTCCCTGATGGTTGTCGCGCGCCATCAGCTTGGCGATCTGATGCGCCGCTTTGGGGGTCATCGTGACGGCCTGTTTTCCGGGAATGCCGAACATGCGGTTTGATCCTTCCGTTTCATGCCTAATCTATGGAATGCCGCTGGTGATCTCAAGGGGTGGGAGCAGGTCGAAGAGGGCGACCGTGGCCTGTCCGGCGAGGATGGCCCAGCCGAAAGAGGCCAGCGTGCCGATGATAACGTATTCGGCCGCTTTCTGCTCTTTCGAGGCCTCGAAGCGCATGATGGACTTGGCCGCGATCAGGAAACCTACGCTGGTGGTCTGCCCGAAGAGGATCAGCAGGAAGATGAGGCCTCGCTCTAGCTGGCCGATGAGCATGCCGCCGCGCGGCAGGCCGTCGGAGGTGAAGCTTTCGGCCAGGGGCGCCATCAGTTTTTCCATCGCGAAACCGCCCGCCCGGGTGGCCAGGAGGGCCCCGGACGCAAGGACCATGAGATGGGGGAGCCAGGCGGACAGGTCAGCCCAGGACCCGGTCGACCACAGGTTGGGCGCATGTGCGGCGATGGCGGCAAGGACGACAAGATGCGCGGCTTGGTCGACAAGATGCGTAGCCAGGGTATCGCGAAAGCCCCAGGTCTTGACTGCGTCGATCGCGCCGTGGGCAAGGGCGAGGAAGACCACGGGTTCGGCCATCACATGCCCAGTAGCGGCCTGCGAGAGCGCCAGCACCAGCGCGGAATGAAGCAGCAAAACCAACGGGTTGCGTTTTCGGGCGACCATCCAGCCGGGCTGAAACACGTAATCGGCCAGAACATGGGCAAATAGCAGGGCCAGGAAGGTTTCGATCATGCGGGAGATCCGAAATCATGGTCAGCAAAGGCCTGACGGGCATAGTCGAGGGCAGGGAAGCCAGAACTCTTGAACCGGGCCTCGAAGGCCTGTCGCGTGATGCCAAGCACGGCGGCCCGGTCGGCGTTCGCGCCTAGGTCCGGGCGAAGGAGGTAGAGCGCCACAGCCTCGGCCTGCTGGCGGCTCCAGGATTGGCAGATCCAATCGGTCATGCGCAGAATGCCCCTTTGCCATTGGGTGCTGCCGGGGCCTTCAATCGCGACGCGTATAGGGCCGGAAGAGGTGCTCAGGTGATCCAGCATGTCGCCGGCCGCAACAAAGGCCGGCCCGTCCGCATCGGAGAGATCCGTGCTGCCCGCCGAAGAAACCTGGCCGATGCCGATGGAAATTTTTGTCGCCAAACCAGTGTCTTGCGCGGTGAGGCTGGCCACGAGGGCGAGGTAGGTGTCGAACAGCCGGCGCGGTTGGGGGAGCAGGATTTGCCAGCCGTCACCGCGTGACCGCGTGAAGCGGGGATCGAAATCATGCTGCTCGCCGAGGCGGTTGGCGGTGTCCCGAAGCACGGACAAACTGGCCTCGACGGCATCAGGTTCGGCATCCCGCGATCCGATCAGATCGCCGGTGAATACGGCGTAAATAGGAGGGCTGTTCTGCGAGGTCATGATGCAAGCTATAAGGCTTGCTTTTTCAAAATGCAAGTATTTTGACTTGCTTACATGAACCCCAGTTCGAGGCGGGCCTCGTCGGACATCATGTCCATGCCCCAGGGCGGCTCCCAGGTCAGAACCACGTCGACCTGCTTGACGCCGGCGAGGGGCTCGATGGCTTCGGCGACCCAGCCGGGCATCTCGCCGGCAACGGGACAGCCGGGCGCGGTGAGGGTCATGGTGACGTGGACGGCGTTTTCGGCGTCGATGTCGATCGTGTAAATGAGGCCCAGATCATAGATATTCACTGGAATTTCAGGATCATAGACCGAGCGGCAGGCCTCGACGACCTGATCGTAGAGCGGGTGATCGGTGCTGGAGGGCGCAATCAGGGGCGCGCCTTCGATGGGGTCTGCGTGCTGGGTCATACCGGCTCCTGGCCTCGTTTCCTGACCAAACATATAAGATTTATGACGCGCGAGGTCCAGAGGGCGTGCGGTGGATTAACCTTTGGATTTTGGGTGGATGGGGCGCTGTGACATCCGTACACAAGCCGTACACAGGTCGTACACCGGGGGTGTGATGAGGTACAAGACGTTCAAAAGTTAATTCTGGCCCATGGATGACGCCGCGTAAATTTGGGTCGCTCTGCATTGGACTTGTTTTTCGTTCACAGCCTTCACGCACGTCTTCGGGCGCAAAGTCGAACTAGCTTCCGAAGAATTTCCGAACTATCCAAGAACAATGAAGATGCAAATCAGCCGAAGGCGCGGTTGCTATGCGCAAGAAGCTACCATCCTGCCGTGGCGACTAGTCCGGTCAGGCCAGCGCAATCTTCAAGCGATCAAGCGATACCTGCGACCACACCTCATCGAACTTGTAGAACTCCTCGAAGATGGGAATGTCCTCGCTGAGTGGCACCCAGGCTTGCTTGCTGCTTGTGAAGATCTGCACGTGGGGAGGGCACTGATCCGGATCGTCCAGCGTTCCGACACGCACGTATCTTAGCTTGCCGAGGCGGATCATGTAGCTACTGAACACGGCGACACCGCAATCCCGGCAACGAGTGATGATCTGACCTTTTCCACTTGGCGTGGGAAGCTCATGTTCTGTGGTTGGTCCCTCCCATTCTACCCGATCAGCCTCGATGATAGCGTTCAATACATAGGCTGCTCCAGTCTGTCGCTGGCATTCGCTGCAGTGGCAGCAATGCACAAACATTGGCGGTGCCGCCATTTGATATGTTACTGCGCCGCAGCCGCATTTCCCTTTAAGCATCTTATCCTCCAAGCAGCTGATTCAAACTGCGATCAACAACTTCTATTCGACCAGTTCATAGTGCTTGATCGACCGTGACTCGACCAACTCAGCCTCTGCGGGATCAATGTGTGGGCTCTGGTAGTCGTCGCCGACAAATGCCTTCAGTGACTCCAAGCTGTCCCACACCATGACGAAGCTGAATTCCCTTGGTGTTTCGGTGCGCGGGGCACCAGGAAGCACATGAACGATGCCATTCGTACCCTTCATCAAGGGGATCGCAGTTTCATGAAAGAACTTTCCGAACTCTTCCTCTTTGCCTGGCCTGGTCACGACTTGAAATATTCGCATGATCATTCATCCGTCCTCCGTAAAGTGCGGTTCTTGGATGCATGAGCGCCTCTAGCTAAAGGACCGTATCACTTCGCGATAAGCTTGTCCGCTTCGCGCATGAAAACGCCTCTCGGACAGGTCATATGGCAAAAAACCTGCCCGGAGGCGCGCGAAAAATCAAACCTTATGAAGGCTCTGGGTTGTGCGACGTCAGGCCGACGACTCGGTTTTGGCGGATTTGGCCGTGCGGCGTTTGACGGGCAGGGGCCGGACCTTGGCCTCGATATCCTCGTAGAGCTTGGCGACGATATTCTTGCCGGTGGATTTCTCGATCCCTTCAAGGCCCGGCGAGGAGTTGACCTCGAGCACTTTCGGGCCCGCCTCGGAGCGCAGCAGGTCGACGCCCGCCAGCCCCAGCCCAAAGGCGCGGGAAGCGCGCAGGGCGGTGTCGCGTTCTTCCTTGGTGATGCGGATCGACTTGGCTGAGCCGCCGCGATGCAGGTTGGAGCGGAAATCGCCCTCGGCCCCGGTGCGCTTCATCGAGGCGACGACCTTGCCGCCCACGACGAGACAGCGGATATCCTCGCCCGCGGCCTCCTTGACGAAATCCTGCACGAGGAAATTGGCGCGCAGACCGCGGAAGGCGTCGATGACGCTTTCGGCGGCTTTCTTGGTTTCGGCCAGCACGACGCCCTTACCTTGGGTCGATTCCAGCAGCTTGACGATCAGCGGCGCGGTGCCCACCAGCCCGATGAGGTTGCCGGTGTCCTTGGGCGAGGCGGCAAACGCGGTGTTGGGCATGCCCACCTTGGCGCGCGACATGATTTGATGCGCGTGCAGCTTGTCGCGGCTGGCGGTGATGCCCGACGAGGGGTTCACGCAATAGGTGCCGATGGTCTCGAACTGGCGGACGATGGCCGTGCCGTAAGGGGTGATGGAAGCCCCGATGCGCGGGATCACCGCGTCGTAACGGGGCAGGCGCTTGCCGTCGTAATGCACCTCGGGCGCCAGCGTGTTGATCGTCATGTAGCAGCGCGTGGTGTCGATCACCTCGACCGTGTGACCGCGCTTCTCGCCCTCCTCGACAAGGCGGCGGGTGGAATAGTTGTCCTCGCGGCTCAGGACCGCGATGCGCAGCGCGCGCTTGGGCTGTGCCTCGCGGATCTTCTGGGTGTGGTAGATGTCGAAGCTGAGTTCAGGCTGCAGGAAGCGGTCGGTGGCGACGATCGAGATGTGATCCTTGAGCGCCTGCCGGCCCAGAAGCATGCGCGAGGTCATCGAAGAGCGGTTGGTCAGTGTGATCTCGATGGGCCAGGAATGCCCGTTGACCGACAGCTTCGACTCGATGACGTAGCGCAGTTCCTTTTCGCCGTTCGATGACGCGACTTCGCGCCGGTCGATAATGGCCGCGGAGCAGGGGATCACCAGATCGTCACGCCCCGGGATCGGGTGCACGGTGAAGCGGACCTTGGGCTTTGTCGAAGAGCCGAAGGTTTCGATGTCGAACGCATGCAGCGCCGAGGTGCGCGCGCCGGTATCGACCTTGGCGCGCAGCGCAGGCACGCCGAGAGAGGGCAACGCAATCCATTCCTCCCACCCGAATTGCAGGGGTTCGGGCATGTCGGGAGGTGTGGTCATGGGCTGTCCTTTCGTCGTGGTCTTCAAAAAAGGGCCGCGAAAGGCGGCCCCTGAAATCCTGGTGAGGCACCATTGCATCACGTCTGGCAGGGGAACTCAAGGTGCCGCGCCGCCCGGGACGGTCGCGTGGGCGGGCCTTGCCCTTACTCAACGCTGGATTTTCTGCTATGCTGGCAACGCTTTCATAAGTTGATTTATGAGGAAGCGACGATGTTTTTTCGACAGGGATTGGCGGCCTTGGTGGCCGCGACAGTGTTTGCCGCGCCTTTGGGTGCGGATCAGTCGACCATATGGCCCGACGCGCCCGGCTGTTATTTTGTGGACGACCGGTTCATCTGTCCGGCGCCGAACGGATCATCGCAGACGCGCGGCATCGGGGGCGTGACGACGGCGGACCGTCCGGCGGGGGCCTCAGGGTACCAGAATTACTATCCCGCGTACCCGCCGAGGCCGGGCCAGCCTGCCGGCAACTGGTCGGGCTATGGCTGGTCCGAAACCACGGCCGGAGCGGACACGGCTCCGGCGCAGCGCGCCGACGGTCGGGCGACGCGCATCTTCGCCGCGCCGGGCGCCTTTCCGCCCGAGGAATTCGCGGCCTATGCCATCGTGGTGTTCAAGTCGCGCGTCCTGCCGGAAGACCGGCTGCGCCGCCTCAACGCCTGCAAGGGGTATCTCGCGGCTCTCATGACGCCGTCCGAGGCCGCGGTGCCGCGCGACAGGCAATTGGTGACGGTCTGGCCGCTGACGGATCAGGCGGCGGTCGAGGCCATTGCCGCCGAGACGGATATCCTTGGCAAATGCACCCATGCCGTCGATCACTACGGTCTGGCCCTCGCACAGACGGCGCTCGATCACGTCGAGCTTTCGGTCAAGGTCAGCGCCGAGGACAAGGCGCGTATCCGAGAGGCGCGCGGCCCGTTTCTCTTTGCGTGGAATCCCGGCACGGCCAAGGGCCAGCCGGATGCGTTGATCCTGCGGGTCGATATGAGCGATGTCGTCACCGCGCCGCGCTTTCGCGAGCGCTTCGTCGCCTGGGGCGCCGAAGTCGAACAGCGTCAGGACCTCTGGATCGACGGTTGGCAGGAAGAAGACATGTGGGATCTAATCGGGGCCTGGGCGGATCGCTGGGGCGCACCGGTCATGACGATGATGGGCTGGGGACCCGACGAGGGATGAGCGAGTTCTTTCTGAAATGGGGCCCTTTCGGCGCGATCGGCTTCGGGCTGGGCCTGTTCCTTGTCACCATGGCCGAGCCGGATACAGAGGGCGGTATCCTGGTGCTGATGGCGGTGGGTCTGGCGGCCGGTGTGCTGCTGGGCGCGCTTTGGAAAGGCATCATGGCCCTGCGCGGCACCTCCAGTTCGAAAAAGCCGCCCAAGTGAGCCGCCGCAAGCCTGACCCTGTCAGGCCGCGGGCAACCAGTTTGATCCTGCGTCCTTGAACGCGCGGGGCGCGGCCTCGGGATCGTCCAGACGGGCGGAGAAGAAAAGATCGCGCCCGTTGCAGTCGTGCAGGTCGTAGACGAACCCCATACGGGACAGCATGGTGTCCACGATCTCGCGCGACATGAACTGGAAATGGGGGCCGGCCTGTCCGCCAAGGCGGAACGCGCCGGGCGCGTTGCAGAGCAGTTTCTCAAACGCACGCGGGTTGGCCCCGTCGGCGACATTCATCGCCAAAAGCCCCCCGGGCTTTAGCGTCGCGGCGGCGGTGGCGACATAGATCAGCACGCTGTGCAGTTCCACATGCACCATCGCATCGAAGGACACCACGGCGTCGAGCGTTCTGCGCAGACCGGCCTTTTCGAGCGTCTTGAACATCAGCGCGGGCCGGTCGGTCAGGCGGTGCGTGCGGACCCGGCCCAGGGCGATTTCGTCGGCGAAGCGGCGCTGCATCTGGTCGAGAAAGGCCTGCGAGATGTCAAAACAATGAAGGCGCGTATCCGGATACCGGTCAAGAAGCGCCTGCGTGAAACGCCCGCCGCCCGAGGCGATTTCGCAGATCGCCTGCGGCGCCGCACCGAGATAAGGCGCGACGCACGTGTCGAGGATCTGCGCGACCGCGCGGGCGTCGCCCCATTCGTCGCCGGGCCAGGTGTATTCCGCATCGGTCGTGTTCAGAACCTGCCAGGGCTGCAGGTTCTCGGCCTGGTGGGGCGGGCCGGCCTTGATCCTGGGAAACGACTTGGTGACATACGCGTCCCAGGTGCGGGAATAGGCCGATTTGTCCTTAGGGGGCATGTCCGGGGCTTTCCTGAGGCGGCGATAGCGGGCCGGTCCGGGATACACCGGGCCGGGCGCGCGCACAATCGGATTGGCTTTTGCACCGGCGGGCAAAGCGCAGTAAGGAGACGCCCGAGGCGAAGCTAAGACGGGGCAAGCAGGTGCGGGTGACCTTCGAAAAACTGGCGCAGGACGGCCACGCGCGCACCGGGGTGCTGCGCACGCCGCGCGGCGAGGTGCGCACGCCGGCCTTCATGCCGGTGGGCACGGCGGCGACGGTGAAGGCGATGCTGCCCGAAAGCGTGCGCGAGACGGGCGCGGATATCCTGCTGGGCAACACCTATCACCTGATGCTGCGCCCCACGGCAGAGCGGATTGCCCGGCTGGGCGGCTTGCACAAGTTCATGAACTGGGAGCGCCCGATCCTGACCGATAGCGGCGGCTTTCAGGTGATGAGCCTTGCGGGGCTGAGAAAGCTCGACGAAGAGGGCGTGACCTTCAAGAGCCATATCGATGGGTCCAAGCACGCGCTGACGCCCGAGCGATCCATGGAGATCCAGGCGCTTCTGGGCTCGGATATCGTGATGTGTTTCGACGAATGCCCGGCGCTTCCCGCCGAAGACCCGGAGGTGGCGCGCGCGATGCGGCTCAGCATGCGGTGGGCGGAACGGTCGAAGGCCGCCTTCGGCGACCGGCCCGGGCACGCGCTTTTCGGGATCATGCAGGGCGGCGTCACGCAGGAGCTGCGCGAGGAGAGTGCCAAGGCGCTGGTGGAGATCGGTTTTGACGGCTACGCCATCGGCGGGCTGGCCGTGGGCGAGGGGCAGGAGGCCATGTTCGGCGTGCTGGACTATGCCACCGGGTATCTGCCGCAGGACCGCCCGCGCTACCTGATGGGGGTGGGCAAGCCCGACGATATCGTGGGCGCGGTGAAGCGTGGCGTGGACATGATGGATTGCGTGTTGCCGTCACGCTCGGGGCGGACCGGACAGGCGTTTACCAGGGCCGGTGTGGTCAACATCAAGAATGCACGGCATCAGGACGACCCGAGGCCTTTGGACGAGACGTGCGGCTGTCCGGCCTGCCGGAATTATTCACGAGCCTATCTGCACCACGTCTTCCGCAGCCAGGAGATTATCAGTTCGATGCTGCTGACCTGGCATAACCTGCGTTACTATCAGGAGATCATGGCGGGGATGCGCGGGGCCATCGCTGACGGCCGTTTTGCCGAATGGGAGGCCGCGTTTCACGCGGGCCGTGCCGACGGGGATATCCCGCCGCTCTGACGCTGTCGGTGTGACGGCGGTCCGGCGCTCCAGCCTCGGGGCGGGTCGCCCCGCCCGCCGTCCCGGAGACTAGTTTCGCATCGGAATATGGTCGTCCCAGCGGAACCCGACATCGCCGCCCTGCCAGACGCCTTGTCCAGTCGGATTCGGGCCGTCGATCCTGGCGTATTGCGGCAGGCCGTGGCGCGGGGCGAGGTCGTGAACCCCGCGGACCGTGCTGCGGTGCATGATGCGCAGGCCCTGCTGCTCGGCGGGCCTATGCGCCTCGGGCGCGGCGCGGTGGGCGATGGCCAGATTGTCGATGAAGACGCAGTCGTTCCGGCTGTACTCGAACGCCGTGGCATAGCCGTGGTCCAGCCCGGCATTGAGAATGTCGTTATAGGCGTGGCAGACCGATTTCATCTCATCCGCGTCGAGCAGGCGGAAGCCGTCCGCGTCGGGCAGTTTTTCGATGATGGCGCCGGTCATGCCCAGATGCAGCCAGATGCAGGGTTCTCCGGTCAGGGGATGCTCATGCACCATCGGATGCACGACGCCCGAGGCGGAATTGACCGAGGACAGCCTTTGCCAGCGCTCTTGCGTGGCCTTTGGCAGGGCCGCGAAGGCCAGACCCTGATGAGCGAAATGCGTGCCGCCGCCGTGCTCGGCCGGGCGGATGATATGATAGCCGGAATGCGAAAAGGTGGCAGGCAGGAAACTGCCGTCATTGTGCCATTGCGGCCCGACATCGGGGATGCCATGGCGGCGGTCGTTCGAAAGGCGGAAGATATGCGGATTGCCGTCCGGCGTTTCGGGATGCACACCATGGGTGCTGTGCAGGTCGCGCCCGCCCCACCAGCAGCTGGCCTTCAGAAAATCCTCGTGCCCCAGTTCGCGGTCGTTCTTGAACACGAGAAAGCCGCGGCGCGCCATTTCCAGTTCCAGCGCGTCGAGCACCGGGCGCGGCGGGGGCGTGTCCGAGGCGAGATCGAGGCCGCGCACCTCGGTGCCGATGGGATCGAGCGGCGTGATGGTGGCGCCTGCTTCCTCGATCAGGGCGGCGTTCTTTGCGTCGATTTCGGGAGAGCGTGTCGGGCTTCCGGGCAATTGGTCCTCCTAAGTGTCTCCCTTCGACCTAGGTGAGGAGGTGCCGCAGTTAAAGGAGGGGCCGGTCAGGTGCGAAGCATCTGCGCACCCTGCAGGCTGCGGTCCGGCCGGCCGGAAAGCCGCGCGCGCAGGCTGGCGCAGCTGTCGCGAAAGTCATGCGTGAGCCAGAGGAAAAGCCGTTGCCCGGCGGGTACGTCCAGAAGCTGTCGGGTGAAGGTGACGCGCGTCTCGGTGTCGGTCACGGGTGTCAGGGTGATCGACACCGCCTGCGCGGGGTCCTGCGTGCCGGGGCGCGGCAGGGCGCGATAGCGTATGTCGCGCTGAGCGCGGCAGGCATCGACATGGATCTCGTAAAGCGTGTCCTTGGCGCCCATCCGTCGGGGCAGGCAGAGGATCATGTCCGCACCGCTGTCGTCGTTCGGCGCGAGAAAACTGGCGCCCGGCCAGTAGTAGCGCCCCGCATGAGACGGGTCGGGCACCAGCGCGGGCCAGAGCGTCTCTGGCGTGCCGGGCAGGATCAGGGTCTTGCTGCGCGGGCGCATGTCGCGGCGGCCCAGCCGCGCGAACCACGGGCCGTAAAGGCTGCGCTCGGTCACGAGGAAGGCGGTGAAGAGCACCAGGCAATAGGCCCAGCCGGGCAGGCCGAGCGCCGTCATCGCGCCCCGGATCAGCGGGTCGATCAGCGTCAGGCCGAGCAGCGCGAGAAGCCAGATCTCTCCCAGCGGCAGAAGCCCGGGCAGAAACAGGCCGAAGACAAGGATCGGCGTTCCGATCAGCAGAACGAGCAGGATGAGCCAGGCAAGCACGCCGATGAGTGGCGTGGCGGGCGGCGGATCGAGCGCGCCGGGATCTACCAGACCGTTGAGCACCGCGACGCCCATGATGAGTGTCAACAGGACCGAGCCGAGCAAAAAGCGGCGGTACTGGCGGGCAAGACGGGCGAACACGGGCGGGTCCTTTCGCGTGTAAGTAGCCTTGGCCGTCTAACACCCGATTTGGGCGACGCGCGGATCGTGTCGGGGCGCTTTGACGACAATTCTTAGGATCGCGCCCGCGTCCTTTGAGAGATTGTGAACCCTTTGCCGCCTAAGCCCGACGCATAGAGGCAAAACTGGCAGGAGGATTGGGTCATGGCCTATGCGATTTTCACGGCAAGCTGGGCGGGTGTGGCGGTTCTGGCGGCGCTGATGCTGGCCTGAGCGCGACGCGCGCGGGCGGGAATTGCGGCTTGCCCTGCCTGCGCGCAAGGGGCATTCTGCGCGGAGCGCGGTTGAAATGGGGTCCCGAGAGCCCCAAATATCCGGAAGCGAAACGGAGAAGGCCGGGGTTGCTGCAGACGCGGGACCGGTGCCTTCTTGCTAGAACAGGAAAACGAGCATGCAAGACCCACTCAACGCCTCTTACCCGGTGCTGCCGCTGCGGGACATCGTGGTGTTTCCGCACATGATCGTGCCCCTCTTTGTGGGCCGCGAGAAATCGGTGCGCGCGCTGGAGGAGGTGATGCAGGATGACAAGCAGATCCTGCTGTCGAGCCAGATCGACCCGGGCGAGGACGACCCCGTTGCCGACGGGATCTATAAGACCGGCGTGCTGGCCAATGTCCTGCAACTGCTGAAGCTGCCCGATGGTACCGTAAAGGTGCTGGTCGAGGGCGTCGCGCGAGTGAAGATCACCGACTACCTTGAGAACGAGAACTTCTTCGAGGCGCGTGCGGAATACCTGCAGGAAATGCCGGGCGACGCGGCGACGATCACAGCGCTTTTGCGGACCGTGACGGATGAGTTCGCACGCTACGCCAAGGTCAAGAAGAACATCCCCGACGAGGCGCTGGCCGCCGTGACGGAGGCGGACGATGCCGCGAAGCTGGCCGATCTGGTGTCGGGCCATCTGGGCATCGAAGTGGCGCAGAAGCAGGAGCTTCTGGAAACGCTGAGCGTGAGCGAGCGGCTTGAGAAGGTATATGGCCTGATGCAGGGCGAAATGAGCGTTCTGCAGGTCGAGAAGAAGATCAAGACGCGCGTGAAGTCCCAGATGGAGCGCACGCAGCGCGAATACTATCTGAATGAGCAGATGAAGGCCATTCAGAAGGAGCTTGGCGACGGCGAAGAGGGCGAAGGCGAGATTGCCGAACTCGAAGAAAAGATCGCCACTACCAAGCTCAGCAAGGAAGCCAAGGAAAAGGCCGAGGGCGAGCTCAAGAAGCTCAAGAACATGAGCCCGATGAGCGCCGAGGCCACGGTGGTGCGCAACTATCTCGACTGGATGCTGTCAATTCCGTGGGGGGTGAAATCCCGCGTGAAGAAGGATTTGAGCCGGGCGCAGGACATTCTGGACAAGGACCACTATGGCCTTGAGAAGGTCAAGGAGCGGATCGTCGAATACCTTGCCGTACAGCAGCGGTCGAAAAAGCTGAAGGGCCCGATCATGTGCCTTGTCGGCCCGCCGGGTGTGGGCAAGACGAGCCTGGGTGAGTCCGTTGCCAAGGCGACGGGGCGCGAATTCATCCGCATTTCGCTTGGCGGCGTGCGGGATGAATCCGAGATCCGCGGCCATCGCCGGACATATATTGGTTCCATGCCGGGCAAGATCATTCAGGCGCTGAAAAAGGCCAAGACGACGAATCCGCTGATCCTGCTCGATGAGATCGACAAGATGGGGCAGGATTTCCGCGGCGATCCGGCCTCGGCCATGCTTGAGGTGCTCGACCCCGAGCAGAACAGCACCTTCGTCGATCACTATCTGGAGGTGGAATACGACCTCTCGAACGTGATGTTCCTGACCACGGCGAACTCCTACAACATGCCCGGGCCGCTCCTGGACCGGATGGAGATCATTCCGCTGGCGGGCTACACCGAGGACGAAAAGCGCGAGATCGCCAAGCAGCATCTGCTGCCCAAGCAGATCAAGAACCACGGGCTGAAGCAGAAAGAATTCAGCCTCGATGACTCTGCGCTGACCGCGATCATCCGGCATTACACCCGTGAGGCCGGCGTGCGGAACCTTGAGCGTGAGATCGGCAAGGTGGCGCGCAAGGCGCTGACCAAGATCATCAAGAAAGAGGCGACCGAGGTGCATGTCACCGCGGACAACATCGCCGATTTCCTTGGCGTGAAGAAGTTCAAGTACGGTCTGGCCGAGGAGAAGGATCAGGTGGGGGTTGTCACGGGCCTTGCCTATACCTCGGTCGGGGGCGAGCTTTTGAACATCGAGGCGCTGCGCCTGCCGGGCAAGGGCCGGATGAAGACCACCGGCACGCTGGGCGACGTGATGAAGGAATCGATCGACGCGGCCAGCTCTTACGTGCGGTCCATCGCGCCCGAAATCGGGGTCAAACCGCCGCGCTTTGAAAAGTGGGACATCCACGTGCACGTGCCCGAGGGCGCGACGCCCAAGGACGGGCCGAGCGCGGGCCTTGCGATGGTGACCTCCATCGTCTCGGTGCTGACCGGGATCCCGGTGCGCAAGGATATCGCGATGACCGGCGAGGTGACGCTGCGCGGCAACGCGCTGCCGATCGGCGGTCTGAAGGAAAAGCTTCTCGCGGCGTTGCGGGGCGGCATCAAGACGGTGCTTATTCCGCAGGAAAACGAGAAGGACCTCGCCGAGATCCCTGACAACGTCAAGGAAGGGCTCAAGATCATTCCGGTCGAGCATGTGCGCGATGTGCTCAAGCTGGCGCTGGTCAAGACGCCCGAGCCGGTCGAGTGGGACGAGGCCGCCGAAGAGGCCGCCGCCGCCGAGACGGCGATGAAAGGTCAAGACGGGCAGGGCGCGGTCGCGCACTGATCCCTGTTCCAGCGAAAACACCGAAGGCGTCCCGAGAACGGGGCGCCTTTTTCGTTGTGGCGCGGGCCTCAGATCAGAACGAAATCCTCGGCCCCCGGCAGGTCGAAGAAATGCGTCATTTCCACCACGATATGGCCGTCCGTGCGCCGGTCGCCATCGCTGTCGATGCTGACGATCGCGCGGAAGAAATCGTTTGGATCGCGGGTGACGCGCACCTCCTTGCCCGCGCCGGTAAAGGCCGCGCCGCCGATAAAGGTCGTGTCATGCGTGCCGAAGTCGCGCCAGGTGATCGAAATGCGGATCTGGTCGCCCTCGAGCGTGTTGAAATCGCTGATCGTTCCCCGCGCCGCCCAGAAGCGTGTCATCCTCTGCAAGACCAAAGATCGTGTCATTGCCGCCCTCGCCTTCCAGCCGGTTGGCCAATTGTTGCGTGCCGATCATGTGGTCGTCGAAGGACGAACCGCGCGCATCCTCGACGAGGAAGACATGAGGCGCGTCGAGATAGATGAACTGACCCTCCGAGGCCCAGCTGTAATCGAGCGTGTCGCGCCCGGTGCCGCCGTCGATCCGCGCGGGGGCGTCGAAGCCGAAGGAGAACATGAACGCGTCGTTGCCCGCGCCGCCATAATATTCGTCCTGCCCGGTGCTGGCATAGAACGTGTCATAGCCCGAGCCACCATTAAGGCTGTCATTGCCCGCGCCGCCCGAAAGCGTGTCGTTGCCGTAGCCGCCGTAAAGGCGGTCATGGCCGCCAAAGCCGTTGATCTGATTGTTCTGCGAGGTGCCAAAAAGCCAGTTGTCGCCGTTGGTTCCATAAATATAGGACATTGCGCCATTGCTCCGCTGTCGGCCATGAACCGTCTCATGGTCTGTCCCTTGGGTCGCGCGGGACGGTGCGGGGGTTCAAAAACGCTGTTGGGATCACGACACCGGTTCAAAACGCGAAATGCCCCGCTTGCGCGGCAAGCGGGGTGATCAACGGGTCGCTATCGGCAAGCGCTGCGGTTTAAAGCGCGCCGCCTGCAAGCATGAACAGCACGATATAGGCCACGGTCAGGATCAGACCGTCGGTCTTGTCGAGCGTGTAGTTCGCCGCATCGGCGGCGACGACGTCGGAGGACATTGCAGGCTCTCCCAAAGAGGCGGCCAGCGCGGGCTCGGCGGCGACAAGCGCGGCCAAGGCGATGACAGGAATGAGTTTCTTCACGGCTTCACTTCCCCGAAAATTGGTATCTTTTCAGGTAATAACTGCGCGTGTGGCGACAGGTCAACTCGTCGCTGGCAATTGATCCGGCATGGGGTATTGTGACAACAGTAGCGCGCGGCGCTGCCATGAGCACAACGAAAAAGGTTCAGAATGGCAAAATCGAGCACCGTCAAAAGCAAGGTCACAGCATTGCCCGCAGGCCCCAGACCGGATGTGCCGGACCCGGGTGTGGTGACCGAAACCAAGCCCGATGGCGCGGCATCCGACCTCAAGAAGCGCGAATTGCTGCAACTCGTGGCCGACCGGTGCGACATGAACAAGAACCAGGTCAAGCCCGTGGTAGAGGCGATGATGGAAGTGCTAGGCGAGGCGATCGCGGAGGGCCGCGAACTCAACCTCGAGCCATTCGGCAAGCTCAAACAGCAGCGCACCAAGGACACGCCGAATGCGCGGGTGACCGTCGTCAAGATCCGCCAGAAAAAGCCCGGCGCGGCCGGTTCGGCCGAGACCGGCGCGGACAGCGACGCCGAGTGATCGGGGCTGCGGCGGTTTTTTCGGGCCCCCGCGCCAAAGCGCTCTCCTTTGGTGTTGCGTCGCTTTGGAAGTGGCGCTAGATAACGCCCCGGCGGGCGATTAGCTCAGTGGTAGAGCGCTTCGTTCACATCGAAGATGTCAGAAGTTCGAATCTTCTATCGCCCACCATGTCCGCCCTTTATCGCCTGCGCGCCGCGCCTTGGATGGCCCGGCCGGACACGACCTTGCCAAAGCCCGCGCCATGACCCCAGACCAGCCCCTTCGCCTGCCCGAACTTTGGATTCTGCGCCACGGCCAGACCGAATGGAATGTCGAGGACCGTCTGCAGGGACGCCTGGACAGCCCGCTGACGGCGCAGGGCATGGCGCAGGCCAGGGCGCAGGGGTCGATCCTGCGCTCCGCCGCGCTGCCGCATGACCTGCGCGTGATCTCAAGCCCCTCGGGCCGCGCGTTGCACACGGCGCGGATTGCGGCCGATGGGCTGGGCCCGCTCATAGAAACCGATCCCGCGCTTTTCGAGATCGATCTCGGCGCGTGGCAGGGGCGGCGTGTGGCCGAGATCCCTGAGGCGCAGGAAGCACGCGATCCGCATCTGTGGAAATTCACGGGCCCGGGCTGTGAGCGGCTGGAGGAGATGGCGGCGCGGTTGACCGCGTTCCTGGCGGCGCTCGACAGGCCGGCGGTGATCGTCACCCACGGCGTCACGTCGCGCATGCTGCGCTGTCTTGCGTTGGGCCGCGCGCTCGAGGCGCTGGGGTCGGTGCCGGGCGGGCAGGGGGTGGTGCACCATCTGCGGCAGGGCACGGCGCGGGTCATCGCCCCTCCCGTGGCCTGACACGGATCCTGACCCGCCGGGTCGGGGACGCGCTTTTCGTCAGAATGTGCGCATGAGCGGTATCGCAACAGCAATCAGCGCCAGCACCACGCAAAGCGGCCAGACCCAAGCCGGCCACCCGCCCGGCAGGCGCAGGCGCAGCGCCTGAAGGCTGGCGCCAAGGGCCACGGCAACGCTCAGCCCGCTGAGCGCGACCAGCGTGTAGGCGCCGCGCGGGCCTTCGCGCCCCGCGAACCCGGCGATATCATAGGCAAAGGCTAGCCACGCGAGGCCGAGCAAAGCCGTAAAGCCGAGGCTGACGAGGAAAGCAGGACGCCCGACCGGTAGAACCGCCAGAGCGAGGTAGACCGCGAGCGGCAAGCCGAGAATCAGCAACCAGACAGACATGTTCGAAATCCGACTTTTCCCCGGGCGGGACTTTTAGGGATATTTCTCCGCGACACAACACATAGGTGTCATCGCGTGCCCGACGCATCAGGCCTTGCGCGCGCCGTGTGCGATTTGCTAAAGCGCGCGCAGCGGGCGGTTAGCTCAGTTGGTAGAGCGCTTCGTTTACACCGAAGATGTCGGGGGTTCGAGTCCCTCACCGCCCACCATGAATTTCCTGAATCCCTAGTTTTGCTGGGTCTCGCGGCTTTTAGGTCTGCAAATGTGTACCGTTTCGCACTGGATTTGTGTACCATTTTTGTCGAACAAGCTAACGGACGCGTGTTTTGTTATGCGAAAATGACCCTGAAGCTCCGACGGTGGCCCGAATCTGGCGTCGTCAAAGCGCTATCGGTTGTCTTCAAGGACACCTATGGTTTGAGTGTACTCAGCTTTACCGATACTTGGAACTCAGAAAACTGCCAGAACTGGCCCTCAGGCTACCCAGCACCTAACAGCTTATTGCGCCTTATTCCCCTTGTGATCAGTCCGATATCTGCTTGCCAGTAGCCTTGAGCGACAAGCCGAAGAGACCACGGGAACTGCAGGGGGTAGGCATGGGCCACTGGGGGTATCCCGGTATTATGTAGACAGCCTCTGCCAGAGATGGGGGCTAGGGGTTTGTAAATCACTTTGGGCAGGACGCTTTTAAGACAGTCCTAGCGTGGAGCAAGTCGTGTTTGTGGAGCTGTATTCCAAAGCAACTGCGGACACTTGAACCGTTGCAGAGTATGCCCGTCAGACACGATCCCTATCCGAAGTCGTGATCAAAGCAATCAGGAGCCCAGCAACGGTGAACAAACCAATTAAGACCACAACGCTAGACATAGTTCGATCCCCAAATGACGGCCTTGGCAGAACATTTTCATGAGGTGGAATCAGAGCGTGCTGCAAGCAACCGGCAGAGAGTCTCTGCAGAGGTGTTGCACAAATATCCGGGCCTTAGCCGGAGGGGCGCTGATTGCGGTCATTCAGGCGATATGCAGCGATTGGCAGCTGTGAGCCCAGGCCAGTCGTTGCTGTGAACCGCAGCATTCGTCCAAAAGGACGGTTAGCAGTCGTTCTCTGCAGTTGCGGCATCCGGTGACGAACTCCAACGAGCGTACCTTCAAGCGGGCGTAAACGGGCTTACCTGTCATGAGTAAGGCCGGGCGCCTCCTAGTCCTTCGCTTCGGAAACTAATGGAACTCAAATCTAGCAGAAAAGCGGTCGTTCAACACTGATATCCCAGACCAAAAGGCTCAGATGATGGCGTCGGGTCCGTGGGTGATTTTGTCCCAACGCGCCGAAGGTTGGGCTTCTGATCGAAATTGAGACCTAATCAAAGATTCTGTTTCACTCCCGTCTAACGACATCAAGGTGCACTAATGTTTTTAGTCGCTCTATATACCGCGGTTTCAAAATCCATGAAGGCGCTAAACGAGACCGGATCTGCAAAGGGCAAGACCTGCGTTGCCCAGAACCCTCCCAATCGATTTTTCAGGTCGATCCAGAAAAAGCAATTAGCCAAGCCGGCCCACCCCAATGACCCCGCAGGCCGACCGGTTGGCGCCTCTTCCAGGTTCACCATGAACGGGTAGGACCAATCCTTGGCAAGCCCGGGGAAGAAATCGGCATCATTCGAAAGAGACGGGTTAACCCCCGGTAACATCTTGACCTGTTGTGGCGGCACCAGAGAGCCCTTCACAGCCCACTCAACTGTGTCGGGTTTGAGCACAGGCCCATTCGGTCCCCGCCCATCGTTCAGCCACATGCGGATGAACTTCATGTATTCAGGGATTGTTCCGTAGAGCCCGTGCCCGCCCATGTCGATCTCCGGGTCGTCAGGAAGAGCGAAGTCATCCATGGGCGTAAGGCCGTCGTCCGGGCCTCGGGCATGAATGGTCGCGGTGCGCGACTTCATGTCGTCGGTGCGCGTGAACGCGACATCCTGCATCCCGAGTGGGTCGAAGACACGATCCTGAATAACCTTGCCCAGCCTTTTGCCGCGCACGCCCTCGACCACCTGTCCTACCCAGTCCATGCCGGTTCCGTACTCCCAGCGGTCACCGGGATCGAACAGCAAGGGTGTTTCGAGACTGGCGCGCAAGGCTGTCACGACAGAGGGTTGCCCATGCTCTTCTACGAGGCGTTGGTAAGTCTTGTTGAAAAAGTCATATCCGAAGCCGGCCGTATGCAGCAGAAGCTGCCTGGTCGTGATTTCGTTTCGCGGCGCGCGAAGTATTGGCGAACCGTCGTCGCCAAACCCCTCGATCACCTGAAGCTTGGCGATCCAGGGGGCGTAGGTCGCTGCAGGTGCATCCAGGTCGAGCAGACCTTCCTCAACGCATTGCAGTGCGACTGTCGCTGTAATCGCCTTGGTCGTTGAAAATATCGCAAAGACGGTATCTTCGGTCATGGCTGGACCATCGATCCGCCGATCACCCATGACCCCCGAGTAAATATCCCGGTCTTGGTTCGTCACCATGGCAACCACACCAGGAACGCGCAGTGGGCCATTTACGGCATCGGACAAGATCGTGTCACAGGCTGTTTTGAGATCCGCCATGATCGTCTCCTGATCTAAAAGGGGGTGGTAGCTTGTTTTGCCTCCCAACGAGGTCTGTTGGTTGCCGATTGCAGGCGACTGAATTTCATGTCGCGGACCCGACCCAGATCGAGCTGGCCTGCAGAAAATCGTTTCCGCGCGGCCAGACGATACGGACCGGCTCGCGACATCAAAGAGCGCCAAGTCCCGTGCAACCTGACAGGGGCGACGTCGCACCCGTGGCGCTTACTCCGGCATTTCCTCACCGGATCCGCCGAACTCTGCCGGGAAGTCCTTCATCTTGGGCAGGCCATCCTTCATGGGCAACACCGTTTCGGAGTAGTTTACATGCAGGCCCGGCTTGAACGCGAGATCAGGTATGATTGCTGCGTACACATCCACAAGCTTCAGGCCAGGATGTCCGGACATGACGTGACCGCCGCACTTGGCGCACCACTTCCGGTCAGTGTTTTCCGTTTTATTGTATTGTTGCAAATGCTCCTCGCCCTTCGTCACCTTGACCTTTTCGGGTTCCCAGAGCGTGAAGGCATTGACCGGGCCTGCGGACCAGTGTCGGCAGCTCTCGCAATGGCAGTATCCCATGCCAGCCGGTTCTCCCGTAACCTCGATTTCGACGGCCCCGCAAAAACACTGTCCTTTATGTGAATCGGCCATTTTTGTCCTCCCCAGTTCTTATGGCTATGCGCAAGGTATCACAGGTTGGCGTCGTTTCGTATTTTGCTTGCAGGCCATCGAATGCTCCCGCCCAGCAAGCAATCCATGGCTCAAGCAGGATTGCGCGCCGAAATGACCCAAGACGATGTGGGCACCCAAATGCCTGTTTCATCTATTTCCTGGCTTTCGAAAAAGTCTCTCATGTCCGCTTCGATCTCGGATCGTTTTGCATCTGCGAGTTCCGCGCCAGCCTCGCGAAAGACCTCGCCTGCCGGACCCACGGCAAGTGCAAAATCGATGCATTCCTGAGGTGACGTTCCGACCATGATTTTCTCGTCGACGCGCGCAAAGACGATGTCTTCATATCCTGCACTTTCCATCATGGCCGTGACCATTTCCTGATTGCCCATCGAGAAAGGACCCGGGCCGCATGTGTCTGCATCATCGCCGGGCGGGGGAAGGTGGCGAAGGGTGATGTCCTTTGCTGCCTGCCAGGCCGGATTGTCCTCGCGGCGCCGCCAGACGATGTGGGTCATTTGCCCGCCGGGTCGGAGTGCAAGGCGCATCCGGCGCAGAGCGGCGACCGGGTTTGCAAAGAACATCGTGCCGAATCTGGCAATGACGTAATCGAACGCGTTTTCAGGCAGAGCGATTTCAGCATCCCCGCGACGGAACTCGACATTATCCAGCCCCTTGGCCGCTGCGTCCGCGCGCGCCTCCTCGAGGAAGGCATCCACGCAGTCAATACCGACGACGTGCCCTTCGGGCCCCACGATCTCGGCAACCTGAACAGACATGTCGCCCCAACCACAGCCCACGTCGAGAACCTTCATGCCCTTAACTAAGGGCAAATTTGGCAATACGGCTGCTGAATGACGCGAGAGGCCTCCCTGGAGAATATGTCGGTACTTGGTGAACTTGGGCTCTAAAACCGCGTTCCAGAATTTCACAAAGTCCGTATCGTCTGATTCATCAAGTACCATTGCGCCCTCCAAAGTAAGCCTGTCACGAGTTTAGCACAGCAATGCCAAGTCAACGAACGGCACAGATGTCGGTCGCTTGCATCCAACTGTCCAGTAAACTCATCTATGCAGGCATCGACGCCTCGCCTTCTGCGCAAGGACTCGCCTAATGCGCAACGCCGCTTGGACCGTGCTTCATGTGATGCCACTGCCCATAGCTGTCCCTCAGATCTAGCTTTACAGGCGTGGTCGCGGTCGTGGAGGCGTTGCCGAAGGTCCGCTTTGGGCCGATAACACAGCTCGAATTATGATGACGGACCGGATGGTTTGTCCGCACAGCAGAACTTGACGCAACTCGCCGTGAATGTCTGCTCTTTTACCTTTTGTTGTTCATGCCGTGCCGCCAAGGGAAAGCCGGATTGCCAAGTCGGGACACCTGAATCAACCGTTAACCGAACAAGAAGCTATAGGATACTTATAGGACTTTGTTCGTTTAAGGATCACGGGTCTACCTCTGTCCCGTCTGCTGCCCACCCGTCGATGCGCAAGTCTTGCACGTTGCCCTCCCCCCAGCCTTCCTCCAAGAGCGCCTCGATCTCGCTGAGGTCCCGAAAATTGCCAACAGTCCCGTCAAACAGAACATGGCTCCCTTCTTCGAGAGGCTCGATGCACGTCGGCAGAAACAAATGGGTATGTTCAGTGAGGCGTGGATCACCGGCACGATAAGTAGCTTTGGTGGCCAGAGCTTTCATCTGCGGAGTGAGAAAATCGAGTGCGGTCGGATCGGTAACGTTGGACCTGCTTAACATCATCCTTGCCGCATCTTCGCTGGTGCAAAGGTCTGGTTTCAGCTTTCTCAAACTCCTAGCTGTCAGAGGGATATGACCGTCCTTCAGCAACTCCAGTTCAAGCCTATCGGGAAACATATCACTTGCGGTACGCAGGCGGTCCACTGGTAGCTCAACAGGCAAGTTGCCCAGCATGAAAACGTACTTCGGGTGCTCAGCCCAGACTAACCTCAGGCGCGCTATGGCTTGGATTGTCTCTGCTTCCCTAATCTGTTGATGGACTGCAGCAATCCTTGGGTCCCGAAACACGTTAATCAAAACCCCAGACTGAGGCTGCTGGTTCTTCTCGGACTGCCAATATCCCTGAAGCATCAAAGGCAAGTGATCGCTGGTGTCCTCGAATACCAAAGGTGGCTCAGCTTCCCAGAAGATTGCTCTGGCTTGCTGTTCTACAAGTGCAGCGGGCGGCGAGTTCCGACCGGTAATGAAGACCACCGTGCAATATTCAAACTCGTTACTCCCTCTTATGCCCCCGAAGTGGCCCACCTTTACGCCTTCCAGATTCATTGTCCGAAGTCTTGCGGCCAGAGGCTTATGAGAAATCAGTAACGGCCTCTCACCACTAGAGACCCAAGCCTTCAGCACTTCAACAAGCTGTTCGACCTTGTCTTCGTTTTCGTTCCAAAACGTATTGCTGCCGGTTTGGTCGTAAACCTGAACAACAATGGCGTTCTGGCGCACGTCTATCCGACTGAAGTCAGTGAACGGCAACAACTCGTCCAACAAGAGCGGGTCCGCTGTCGCATCCAGCAACAAGACGGGTGTTCGGTCATTTATCCTAAGCTCTTTCCTTCGGCATACTGTGACCTCATTGCTGTCAGCGTCGTACCAGAGACGTGCTGGAGACGTCCGGTGTGGCAAGTCCCATTCCTCTCGAAGCACGCGGATCAACCCCCTCAGAGCGTTGCATGTCTTCGCTGACGGCAGGCTCGCAGGGCGGTCGGACTCTGGTTCAAACGAAACACTCGGAGCAATCGCCGACAGGTCGATCTCGCTCAGGTCTTCCTTCGTGACACCATTATCTTTTAATAGCTCGAAACACCTTGCCCCATCCTCGTCAGCTAATGCATCGACAATCCACCTACCCAGATAACGGTATGAATCGTGCTTGATGTGTCTCCGAACATCTTCTGCGGATACCTTTGGGAAGTCACCCACCATACTGCTCAGAAAGCCTTCATCGATTACGACTAAGTCAGGCTCTCGCTCCTCTTCCATCTCGTTTCTGGGAAGGCCAAGAGAAGCATGCGTGTAGAGA
>NZ_SJEY01000004.1 GCF_004761875.1 Roseovarius aestuariivivens | reverse complement strand
AGACAAAATTCAATGAAAAATAGTAGATTAAAGTACATTTACGAAAGCAGTCGAAACGAGCGCCGTAAGACTTCTAATCAGCAGGTTCGGGGTTCGAGTCCTCGCGGGATCGCCAGATTTCCCTGATCTGTCACGCTCTGCGGCGTCTGCGGCGGCCGCCTTCGCCGTCGCCGCCGTCTCGGCCCCCTGTGTTGAAAGTCGGTGACGGCAAGGGGACGATCTTGGCCAATTCCGGGAACGGGTCGGTCTTGTGCGGGATCGCATTGGCAGCAACAAAATGTTCCTGAAATCGCGGTTCGATGGCGGTCTCGACCTTGGTGATCTGGCGCACGACGCGCTCGATCTCGGCCCGAGCGGCAACATTGCAAAGCGCGATACGCGCGCCCGTGCCGGCGGCGTTCCCCGCACTTGTGACCTTGTCCAGCGGCACGTCTGGGATCATACCCAGAACCATCGCATGCTTGGCCGAGATATGCGCGCCGAACGCGCCGGCCAGTACCACGCGGTCGACCTTGTCCACGCCGCGTTCATCCATCAAAAGGCGCGCGCCCGCGTAAAGCGCCGATTTGGCGAGCTGGATCGCCCGGATATCGCCTTGTGTCACGGTGATGCGCGGCCCGCCCTCGTCGGTGGCGTCATGGATCAGGTAGGAATGCGTCCGGCCCTCCGGCACCATCCGCTGGGTCCCGGTCGCCTCGGCCGATCCGATCAGCCCGCTTTCGTCCATCAGGCCAGCCATGCGCAGCTCGGCCACGGCCTCGATGATGCCCGACCCGCAAATTCCGGTGATCCCGGTCGTGGCGATCTCGTCCCAGAACCCCTCTTCGTCCGACCATTTCTCACAGCCGATTACGCGAAACCGCGGCTCTTTGGTTTCGGGGTCGATGCGGATGGCCTCAATCGCACCCGGCGCGGCGCGTTGTCCGCTCGAAATCTGTGCGCCTTCGAATGCCGGTCCCGTGGGTGAAGAACAGGCGAGAACGCGGTTCTTGTCGCCCAGAAGGATCTCGGCATTCGTGCCCACATCGACAATGAGCGCCAGATCCTCGGATTTACCGGGCTCTTCGGATAGCGCCACGGCAGCGGCATCGGCACCCACATGCCCCGCGATACACGGCAGCACATAAGTGCGCGCACGGGCGTTGATCGTACCAAGGTCCAGATCCTTCGCCGCGAGGGAAATACTGTCGGACGTGGCCAGCGCAAAGGGCGCCTGCCCCAATTCCACTGGATCGATTCCCAGAAGCAGATGGTGCATCACCGGATTGCAGACGAAAACAGTCTCCAAGATCAGCTTTGGGTCGATCCCGGCTTCGCCTGCTATCTCGCCGGCAAGCGTATCGATGGCGTCGCGCACAGCTTTTGTCATCTCCACATCGCCGCCGGGGTTCATCATAGCATAGCTTACCCGGCTCATGAGGTCTTCTCCGAAGCGGATCTGCGGATTCATGATCCCCGAGCTCGCCTTCACTTCGCCAGTGACAAGATCAGTCAGGTGCGCCGCCACGGTGGTCGAGCCAAGATCAATCGCCAGCCCGTAAATCCCCGCCTCGTGCAGGCCCGGCCATACTTCGATAACGCGAGGTATGCTGTCGGTGTGCGACTTGTGCAGTGCCACTGTGACCTCGAACTTGCCCTTGCGCAGCACCTGTTGCAGCTTGGACAGAAGGGAAATATCAGCGCGTATCTCCTCAATGCCCCATTCCTTCTTGAGCGCGCGTTCGAGCCGCTCCAGATCGCCGGTGGGCTCGTGCATGTCCGGCTCGTCGACCTTGACGAGAAAAAGCCGTGTCGCGGGATCCATCTCGATCACCCGGGCCGAGGCGGCCTTGCGCACCACCTGCTTGTGCACCTGGCTTTCTGGGGGCACGTCGATCACCACGTCGCCCATCACCTGCGCCTGGCAGCCAAGCCGACGTCCGGGTTTCAATCCGCGTTTCTGGTCATATCGTTCTTCGACGCTGTTCCATTCAGAAAGCGCATCAGCACGCACGGTAACACCGTGCTTGGAAAACTCGCCATAGCCCGGCGTGATCTGGCACTTGGAACAGATGCCGCGCCCGCCGCAGACCGAATCGAGATCGACACCCAACTGCCGTGCGGCGGTCAAAACCGGCGTGCCCTTCGGAAAACGCCCGCGCTTGCCCGAGGGGGTGAAAACGACGAGTGGATCGGTGCTCATTTGCGATTGGCCCTTGCTGGATCAGCGGATCTTGCGCGGAACATAACGGTTTCACCGGCACACGAAAGGCCGCAACCGTCATAATCGGGGCAACTGGCGTCATTGCGGCGCACTGCGGCGCATCTTCGCCTCTGCGCCGCAGCGCTCTGGACAGCATGCCACTTGTCGCGCAGCATGGCGCCCGAGCAGAGCAGTTCGCAAACAGCAAGGCGACAGGCAGGATGGACTACACCGAAGGCGCCACGATTTTCGTATTCGTCGTCGGACTCTGGCTCTGGGCCAGGGCACGTGCTGTCGTACGGCCCAGCCAAGGTTCGAAAATCGAGCCCCGCCCCGGCACCGCCGTTCTTCTGGTCAACCTTCAGGAGGTGTTCTGGAACGACAGGCACTATGACGCTCAGACCCGTGCCCGCGTCGAGGGCGCCGTCGCCCGAGAGGTCGCACTCGCCCAGCAGGGCGATCAGCCGGTTATCGCGCTCCGGCAAGAGTTTTCCGGCCTTGGCTTCCGACTCGTGGCGCGCCTGCTCTATCGCGGCGAAGCGATCCAAGGCGGCCCCGGTACCGGGCTTGCCGAACCATTTGTGGGCATCGCCGATCATGTGCTCGTCAAGAGCGTACAGGACGGATTCGAAAGTGGAGAGCTTGATGTCGTGCTTCGCGTGCTGCGGGTCGGACACCTGCGCATTCTGGGACTCGACGGCGAGCATGACGTGGCAAAGACTGCGCAAGGTGCGCTTAATCGCGGGTTCGAGGTCACGCTGGTCGGCGATGGCATCGCTACCGCGCGGGCGAAAGCGTTCGAGCCGGTAGCCGAGGCGCTTGGCGGTCAGGGCGCGCGCATCGCCTGACGATCAAACCCGTCGAATGTCCGCGCCAAGCGCGGCCATCAGCGGCTCGAATATCGGGAAGGATGTGGCGATCGGGCCACCATCGTCCACCGCGACGGGCTTTCGCGCCGCGAGTCCCAGCACAAGAAACGACATGGCGATACGGTGGTCGAGGTGGCTGGCACAGGTCGCGCCGCCCGAAACACCGCCCGCCCCTCGCCCCTGAACGATCCACCAATCTTCACCCTCCTCGACCTCTACGCCACAGGCACGCAGGCCGGTCGCCATGGCATCAATGCGGTCAGACTCCTTCACACGCAACTCCTTGACACCGCGCATGACGGTCGCACCGCTGGCACATGCGGCGACCACGGACAGCACTGGATATTCGTCGATCATGCTCGCGGCGCGCTCTGGCGGCACCTCGATTCCCTGCATGTCGGGCGAAAAGCGTGCGCGCAGATCGGCGACCGGCTCGCCGCCTTCCTCGCGCTCGTTCTCATATGTCAGGTCCGCCCCCATTTCACGCAGCGTGGTGAACAGCCCGGCCCGCGTCGGATTGAGGCCGATGCTGGGCACCAGCACGTCGGAGCCTTCGGTGATCAGCGCGGCACAAACCGGGAAGGCGGCGCTTGATGGATCGCGGGGCACCGTGATGATCTGCGGCCGTAGTTCGGGCTGGCCGGTCAGGGTGATGACCCGGCCCTCACCGGTGGTCTCTGTCGTAATTTGCGCACCGAACCCAGCCAACATCCGCTCGGTGTGATCGCGCGTGGCCTCCTGTTCGATCACCACGGTCTGGCCGGGGGCATTGAGGCCTGCCAGCAAAACGGCGGATTTCACCTGTGCAGAGGGAACCGGAACCGTGTAGTGAACCGGCACCGGATCGACGGCTCCGACAATGGTCATCGGCAGCCGTCCGCCAGACCGCCCCACCGTCTGCGCGCCGAATAGCGCAAGCGGATCAGTCACACGTGCCATTGGTCGCTTGTTAAGACTGGCATCACCGGTGAAGGTCGCTGTGATGGGCGAGCTGGCCATCGCCCCCATGATCAACCGCACGCCGGTGCCCGAATTGCCGCAGTCGATCACTTGATCAGGCTCCGCAAAACCGCCCACGCCGACACCATATACGTGCCACGTCCCACCCTCGTCGCGCATCACCTCCGCCCCCATGGCGCGCATCGCCTTCGCGGTATCGAGCACATCCTCGCCTTCCAGAAGGCCAGTGATCCGAGTTTCGCCAACGCAAAGCGCACCGAGGATCAGCGAGCGGTGCGAGATCGACTTGTCGCCAGGCACGTCCGCGCGACCGGAAAGACCACGAGAAAAATGCGCCTGCATTGGGATCGGAGTGCCGTGACCGGACATTGCGGAAACCTTTCGGGACGTATTTGCGCGTAAGTCTGGCCGCTCATAGCGCCTCTGCGCAAGCGCGTCCATCGGCGGACGACGTGGCACTCAGCCTGTCTCTTCTTCCAGGTGCAGTTTCATATCGATCAAGACCTGCTGCAGCGTGGTCGTCTCTTTCAGAAGACGCTTGGCTTCGTTGACGGTAATGACACCGTCCTCGATGGATTGGTGGTATTCGGCCATCAACATAGCGAACCGCTGGCTCAGCGCGATCACGTCGCTGTTCACGCCCCCCGATCCGCCAGTGTTTGAGCGGCGCTCGTCGAATTCAAGCGAAATTCCGTTGAGTTCCGCGAGAGCGGCGGTCACATGCGGATAGGACGCCGCAGCCTCCAGCGCAGCGACGGCATCCACGGGCATAAACCTGTCGCCATGTTCTTCATGGTCGGAATAATAGCGGCCCAAGGTCGCTTTGGATTTGCCGGTCAGTTCGCAAGCGGGTTCGATGCCCACGTCCTTAACGAGGGCCTCCGTGTGTTTCTTGAGATAGCTACCGGCTTTCGACATCGCATTGGCACCCTTTTTTGCTCGGCGCTTTATGCGGAAAACCTATACTTTAGGCAATGATTTGCTGCACCGACCGGTCAGCCCTTTTCAACCAACACCGACCCGACCGAATAACCAGCGCCAAAAGAACAGATCAGTCCCAGATCGCCGGCGGTCAGATCGCTGGAAAACTTGGAAAAGGCAATAATCGAGCCTGCCGAGGACGTGTTGGCATAATCCTGCAGGATGTTGGGCTGTTCTTCGGGTGTCGGCGTCCGCCCCATCACCTTCCGCCCGATAAAATCATTCATCGCCTTGTTTGCCTGATGCAGCCAAAGGCGTTTGAGCGCCTCTGAGCCCACACTCTCCACCTCAAGATGTGCGCTGATATGCGCCGAGACAAGCGGCAGAACCTCCTTGAACACTTTACGCCCTTCTTGCACGAAAAGCATATCGCGCCGGTCTTCCATGTTGCTCTCACGGGTGCGACGCAGGTAGCCGTTGTTGTTGCGGATGTTGTTGGAAAACTGCGTGGCGCAACGAGTGGACCGCACGATGAAATGCGCGCCTTTCGCGGCATCGGCTGGCTCTAGGAGCACTGCGGTACACACGTCGCCGAAGATAAAGTGGCAATCCCGGTCCCGCCATTCCAAGTGGCCCGAACAGATCTCGGGGCTGACCACGATAGCACAGCGCGCGGAGCCTGACCTTATCATGTCGGCAGCAGCCTGAATGCCGAAAGTGGCCGAGGAACAGGCCACGTTCATATCGAACGCAAAGCCGCCGGCCCCCAAAAGCTTCTGGATCTCGATCGCGACCGCCGGATAGGGCCGTTCATGGTTCGATGCCGCACATATGATCAGATCGACCTCGGATGGGTCCCGCCCCGCCTGCGCCAGCGCCTTGTCACAGGCCTCGAGCGCGATCTCGGCCATGATCCCCGGCTCATCATTGCTGCGTTCCCGCAGGATCGGATGCATGATCTCGGGATCCAGCACACCGGTCTTGTCCATCACGTACCGCTGCTCGATCCCCGAAGCGTTCACGATAAACTCCGACGACGACGGCGCCTTGGCCTCGACCTCGCCCGCCGCGATTGCCTCAGCATTCTCGGCATTGAACCGCTCGGCATAGGCGTTGAACGCAGCGACAAGCTCGTCATTGGTGATGACCTGCTCAGGCGTGAAAACGCCCGTGCCTGTGATGGCCGGTGTGATCATGCAACTCCTCCTCGGGGTTCCGGCCACAACATCGCAGCGCAATGCCGGCGTCAAGCCCGACCTTGTGCGGAAACCGGCTCAGTTGACGAGGTTCGGCGGGTCCTCTCCCGCCAGAGCGGCGCGCAGATTTTCCACCGCGACCCGGCCCATGGTCTCGCGCACCTCTAGGGTCGACGTGCCCATATGCGGTAGAAGCGTCACGTTCTCCAACGCCTTAAGAGCGTTCGGTACGTCCGGTTCGTTCTCGTAAACATCAAGGCCAGCCCCGCCGATCTTGTTCTCTTGCAGTACACGGATCAGTGCAGCCTCATCCACAATGTCGCCCCGCGCCACGTTGATCAGGTGCGCGTGCTTCTGCATCAGCGAAAGCTCGTCTGCCCCGATCATGTGCCGGGTCTCGGGGCTGGCCGGAACAGCGACGATGACGAAATCCGCGTTCCGCAGCAAGTCCGGTAGGTCGACCCGGCGCGCCGGATAACCCGCGTCCTTGTCACTGCGGGCAGTATAGATCACATCCATCCCGAAGCCGTAATGGCAGCGTCTTGCGACGGCCTGTCCGATCCGGCCCATGCCGACAATACCCACCGTCTTGCCGGTCACGTGCAGGCCCAGAAGCTGCGTCGGGTTCCATCCGGGCCACTTGCCGGCACGCACCATCCGCTCACCCTCACCGGCGCGCCGCGCGCTCATCAGGATCAGCGTCATGCCGATATCGGCGGTGGCATCGGTCACGGCACCCGGCACGTTCGTGACCATCACACCCGCCGAGCGCGCGGCGGCCACGTCGATATGGTTGATCCCGGCGCCATAATTGGCCAGCACCTTGCAGCGCGGGTTCTGCGCGTCTCGAAAGACCTCGGCAGAGAACGTATCGCCGAACATCATCAGCACGCCGTCATAGAGGTTAAGCGCCGCCCGCATCTGGCCTATCTTCAGCGGCGTATTCTCGGTCCGCATTTCCACGTCGAAATGCGCGCGCGCCATGTCCGCCACGCTTTCGGGCAGGGGCCGTGTAAAGTAGATCCGCATTAGTGCATCCGTTCGCCGAGCGGCACGTCCTTGTCAGGCACAAGCAACACGATATCGCCGTTCTCGTCCGACAACCCTAGCACCAGGACCTCGGACATGAACGGCCCGATCTGGCGCGCGGGAAAATTGGTGACGGCGATCACGTGCCGTCCCGGAAGGTCTTCGGGCGTGTAATGCTTGGTGATCTGGGCCGAAGTCTTCTTCTCGCCCAGCTCGGGTCCGAAATCGATCCAAAGCTTTATTGCGGGCTTGCGCGCCTCGGGGAACGGCTCGGCGCGCAACACCTTGCCCACGCGGATATCGACCTTAAGGAAATCGTCGATCCCGATCTGGTCAGTCATCGCGCAACTCCCGCGACCTGTCGGCAGCAGCCTTTACAGTCGCGCGTATAAGTGGCGGCAGGCCCTTGTCCTCATCCATCAGGACTTCAAGCCCAGCCTGGGTGGTTCCATTCGGGCTCGTCACGTTGACGCGCAACTGCGATGGATCCTCGTCGGCCTCTTCAGCCAAGGCCCCTGCCCCGGCCACCGTGGCCTGAGCAAGCTGCAACGCCAATGCGGGCGACAAACCCTGCGCTTCACCGGCCGCGGCCATGCATTCGATCATGTGAAAGACGTACGCCGGACCGGAGCCTGACACGGCCGTAACGGCGTCCATCTGGCCTTCGCTTTCCAGCCGGACAACCTGTCCAACGGCCTTCAACAGCCTCTCCGAAAGGTCGAGCTGATCACCGGTCGTGTGATCGTTTCCGATGATCGCCGTGATCCCCCGGCCGACGGCGGCGGGCGTGTTGGGCATGGCACGCACGATCGGGCTTTTCTCACCCAAGGCTTTCTCGAAGGCCGCGATCGGCGTGCCAGCCGCGATCGAGACGAACAGCGTCTTGCCATTGCCCATCGCCTTAATCGTAGGCAGCGCGTCGCCCATCATCTGCGGCTTGACGGCAATAAGCACAATTGCAGGGTCTTCCGGCAGATCCTCGTTGATCCGGACACCTGTGTTCTGCAGCCAGTCAGAAGGTTTCGGGTCGATCACCCACACGGCTTTCGCGGGCAATTCGCGCTTGAGCCAACCCGCAAGCATGGCAGACCCCATCTTGCCGCAGCCCAGCAAAACAAGGCCGTCCTGCGCTACATCGTCCATATCCATGGGATCACTCCTGCCGCTTCAAATCACCTTTAGGCGGAGTGATACGCGCGCGAGCCGGGGGGTGCAACGGCCCCGGCCCCGGTGCTTTGCGAAAAGGCGCTCAGGCGCGCCCGTAAGCCTCGGAGATGGCCACCTTGATGGCCTCTTCCGGTGCCCGATCGCCCCAAACGACCAGTTGAAACGCCGGGTAGTACCGCTCTGCGCTCAGTACAGCGGCATTGATCAGAGTGTCGACCTGCTCGGGGCTGACGCCCTGTGTGCCCGGCATCACCAGACCGTAGCGATAGACCATCAGCTTCTGCTCGGCCCAGTAGGTAAACGCCCCGGCCCAGCACTGATCGTTGACGTCGTTCAAGAGATGGTAAAGCCGAGGAAGCTTTTCCTCAGGCGGCTCCATCTCGAAAGTGCAGACCATGCGCAGTGTTTCGTCATAGCCCGACCAAGCCAGCGTGATGGAATAGGTGCGCCACTGCCCCTCGACCGCCATGGCGATCTGGTCATCGCCGATCCGGTCAAAATCCCAGTCGTGGTGCTCGGCCAGATGCTCGACAATGTCGATGGGGTGAAGGTCTTCACTCAGAAACTGCTCGGAAAGTGCCATAGCGCCACCTCTTTTGTTGTAGCGCGGGGTTGGCAGCACCCCAGCGCTCGGTGCCTGCTCTAAGATCAGGGGGCTTATCCCTCTGTCCCTACCAGATATGGTGCGGGCAATGGCGCAACCTGTAAAGCTATTTCTTGGGGATAACCGCAAGAAGTTGTGGATGACATGAAAATCATATCAAGCTTTGGGCGAAGACCCGCGTCGCGCAAGTGGAGTTAGTCCGTGGCCAAAAGATCCCTGACTGCCTCCCGCAAGGCCGTCTCATCCGGGGCGTGCCATGTGGGATTGCCGGCACGATGCCCCCAATCGGAATCCAGAAGACGGAACGTGGCGTTCGGCATCCGCGCCGCTTCCGCCTCTGCATCTGTGGCGCGGAAATAGAGATCAGTCCGCGACGGCATCATGATCGTGCGGGCCTTGATCGCCCCGAGAGCCGCATCGAGATCGCCGTTGAACACGAAATTGTCCGAGATATCCGAGGCGATCCAAGTGGCGATACTGGACAAAAGGTCATGCGGATCGCGGCGGATATAGAGCGCCTCCCAAAACCGCACGAGGAAATCCTCGAGCGAGGCATAGCCTGCCTGTTCATAAAGACGTTGACGGTAGAACGCCTGTGACATGGCCCAGCCCGCGTAGATCCGTCCGAAGGCGCGCAATCCACGCACCGGATGACGGGTGAACCGCAAGCCGTCCCACGCCGCATCCGTTTGCAGGGCGGCGCGCAGCCCCTGCAAGAAGACGGCATTGTGCACCGAGGTCCGCGCCGTCCCGCAAACCGCACAGATCCGCGCCACCCTGTCTGGAAAAAGTGCGCCCCAGTGCAGAGCCTGCTGCGCACCCATGGACCAACCGTAGATCAAGGCCAGATGCCCGACGCCGAACATTTCCTCGAGAAGGCGCTTCTGCGCGTGCACATTGTCCCAATGCGTGAAGTCCGGACAGCGCTCTGGCCCGAATGGCGAGCCGATATTCGATGGCGAGGTCGACAACCCATTGCCCAACATATTCGGGATCACGATAAAATAGCGCTCGGGATCAAGGACACGGCCCGGCCCGATCAGCCACTCGGTGTCGTAATGCTGCGCGCCATAGGAGGTGGGGTAGAGGATCACGTTGGAGCGATCCTTGGCCAGAATCCCGTAGGTCTTGTAGGCGATCCGCGCTGTAGGGAGTGTCATACCGCGTTGGAGCGCAAAATCGGCAAACTCGAAAATCTCGTAATCGGGCGATGTCATCTGATGGCCCTCCCGGCGCGGTTCCTGTCAATGCCAGGGCTAGCAGACCACGCGCGCAGACAAAGCGCCAACGAAAATGGCCGCCCCGCAGGACGGCCATGATCTTCATTCGGTCAAAATTCAGGCAATATTAGCCTTTGGATTTCTTGCCGGTTTTCAGCGCGTTTGCGAACTGAGCTTTCGTCATGTCGACGGTCACGCCGTTTTCGCCAACCATCAGGTTGTCCATCCGAACACCGGCGCGCTCCACGGCTTTGTCGTCTGCGCCTTCCATCTCGCCGTCGAGGTCGATAATGGCCAGCGAACCGCTGGAATCCGTGCCGGTATAGGTCCCGAGTAGCTCGCCGTCCTTGCTGTAGACTTCCGCGTCGCCGGTCAGCGCGGCGTCGAGCTCTGCCGAGATGTCGCTTGCGGCATCATAAGCATCCTCGGCCACGCCGCCCACGGCATCGACGCCGGCCTGCGCGGCATCGGTCGTGCTTTCGCCGATGGCGTAAACCGTATCGCCGACCTCTTCCGCGACGTCGCCGGCCTGGGTGGAAACGCTTGCCTCGGCGTCGGCCTCGGTCTTCGTGTCGCTCGCGGCCATGCCCACGGCGGGCACGGACAGCATTGCGGCCAGGGCAATCGCGGATGTGAATGTCGGTTTCATGAAGAGTCCTCCTTCGTCGTCTTGCGGGCCACTTCTGCCCGCGTGAATGTCAAAGAGGAATGCGGGGAGTGCGGCAGACGTTCCTGAAGGATCCCATCACAGCCGCCCGCCCTGTGGGGTCAGCGGCAGCCCGCCGATGTCGCGGTTGGGCCTGCGCGGCATCCCGCCGCCTGCCGCCACGTCAGATGGACCTGAAAGGCCCAGCGCGCGTTACTCGGCGCCCTTTTCCAGCGCATCGAGCCGTGCCTTCAAGGCTTCGTTTTCCTCGCGCGCCTTCTGCGCCATGGCGCGCACGGCGTCGAATTCCTCGCGGGTCACGAAATCGCGCTCGGCCAGCCAACGGTCAATCATCGACTTCATCGCCGTCTCGGCCTCGGACTTGGCGCCCTGCGCCACGCCCATCGCGTTGGTCATCAGCTGGCTCAGATCGTCGAGCACTTTGTTTCTGGTCTGCATGGTGTCGCTCCGGCGTTGCGTTTCTGTATCTTATATGGAGATCACGGTGCGTGCGGGCAAGGTTGACTTGCCCCGAGGCCACGGGCAAGAGGCAGACATGCAGGCAGCGATCCGATTTCCCGACATTTCCCCCGAGCTTTTCTCGATCTCGATCTTCGGGGCGGAGTTCGCCCTTCGGTGGTATGCGCTTTCATATATCGTCGGTATCATCATTGGCTGGCGGCTTGTGGTGATGGCCACGCGACGTCCGGCTATCTGGGCCGGGAACACGCCTGTGATGCACCCCGACCAGGTCGAGGATCTGGCCACCTGGGTCATCCTTGGTGTCGTGCTCGGCGGGCGGTTGGGGTTCGTGCTTTTCTACCAACCTGGCTATTACCTTGCTAATCCGGGCGAGATCCTGATGGTCTGGCAGGGAGGTATGTCCTTTCACGGCGGTCTTTTGGGCGTGATCACGGCCTGTGTGCTGTGGTCGTGGCGGCAGGGTATCGCGTGGCTCTCGGTGGCCGATGTGCTTTGCATGGCGACGCCGGTCGGGCTTTTCCTTGGCCGGGTCGCCAATTTCATCAACGGCGAGCTTTGGGGTCGGCCCACCGATCTGCCGTGGGGTGTGATCTTTCCGGGCGCGGCGGCGCAGGACTGCGCCGGTCAGGTCGCGGGCTTTTGCGCGCGCCACCCCTCGCAACTCTATGAGGCGCTTCTGGAAGGGCTTATTCTCGGGGGTGTCCTGATTTATCTGGCTTTTCGTCGCCGAGCCCTGGCGCGTGTAGGTTTGATCACCGGACTCTTTTTTACCGGCTACGGGCTTGCCCGGTTCGCGGTGGAATTCGTGCGGCAACCGGATGCGCAGTTCGTCAGCCCCGGCAATCCTCTCGGCCTTGCATGGCACGTGAACGGCTGGGGCCTGACCATGGGGCAGATCCTTTGCCTGCCGATGATCGCCTTCGGAGTCTACATGATCGTTCGGGCGCGAAGACGCGCGGCATGACCGCGCTTTCCGATATCCTCGCCGCGCAGATCCGCGCCAGCGGCCCGATGCGCATGGACGCCTTCATGGGTGCCTGCCTGATGCATCCACAGTACGGCTATTACATGACACGCGACCCTCTGGGCGCCGGTGGCGATTTCATAACGGCCCCCGAAATCAGCCAGATGTTCGGCGAGCTTCTGGGCCTTTGCCTTGCGCAGGCGTGGATGGATCAAGGACGACCCAGCCCCTTCGCCCTGGTGGAACTGGGGCCGGGGCGCGGCACGCTTATGACCGATCTCCTGCGTGCCGCGAAGGGTGTCCCGGGCTTTCACGAAGCGCTGACGCTCTACCTCGTGGAGGCCTCGCCCGTGCTGCGTGCTCGCCAAGCAGCGGAACTGGGCGAAGACCGCGCCACGTGGCTGGAGCGGGTCGACGACCTGCCCGATCTGCCGACATTTGCCGTAGCGAACGAGTTTTTCGATGCGCTGCCTATCCGCCAACTTATCCGGGCAGACGAAGGTTGGCGCGAACGTGTTGTGGGAGAGCGTCGGGGCGCGCTTGTGGCGGGTCTGGAGGATGTGAAGTCTGTCCCCGCCCTGGCGCACCGACTTGCGGACACAAAAGATGGCGACGCGGTTGAGCTATGCCCGACCGCCCCCGCGGTGATCGAGGCGCTCGGCACCCGCATCGCGACACGGGGCGGCACGGCCATCGTCATAGACTACGGCGACTGGCGCTCGCTCGGCGACACGCTTCAGGCCGTGCGTGCGCAGGCACCCGTGCCGTTTCTCGAGGCGCCGGGCGAGGCTGACCTGACGGCGCATGTAGACTTTGAGGCTTTGGCCCGCGCGGTACCCGAAGGCTGTCATCACAGCAAGGTGACGCCTCAGGGCATCTTTCTCGAACGGCTTGGTATCACGACCCGGGCGCAGGCGCTTGCACAGCATCTGTCCGGGACCAAGCTCGATGCGCATGTGGCCGCACATCGACGCTTGACCGCGCCGGGTGAAATGGGGACGCTCTTCAAGGCAATGGCGCTTTATCCCGAGGGCGCCGCGCCGCCGCCGGGGCTCGATCCATGACGCTAGAAATCCTGACCGACAACCGACTTGCGCCGCTTCGCCACGGTTTTTTCACCCGAAGGGGCGGGGCATCCTCTGGGGTCTTCTCCGGGTTGAATTGCGGCAAGGGATCCTCGGATCTGGCAGAAATCGTGTCGATCAATCGCGGCCGCGTGGCCAAAGCGATGGATGTCGCACCGGATGCTTTGGTGACCGTGCACCAGGTCCATTCATCCGACGTGGAAATCGTTGAGGGCCCAAAAGACGGTAAGGCCAAGGCCGACGGCATGGTGACCGCGACACCGGGCTTGGCGCTTGCCGTGCTGACGGCAGATTGCCAGCCCGTGCTCTTCGCAGACGCCGAGGCCGGGGTGATCGGCGCGGCGCATGCGGGCTGGCGCGGCGCGCTTGATGGGGTGCTCGAAGCGACGGTCGCGGCGATGGAACGGCTCGGCGCCGAGGCGGGACGGGTCCGGGCGGTGATCGGGCCATCGATCAGTCAGAGCGCCTATGAGGTCGGGCAGGAATTCCTGGAACGGTTTCTGGACGACGATCCGGAGAACCACCGGTTCTTCGTCAATGGTGAGAACGGCAAGTATCACTTCGATCTGCCGGGCTATGGCGTGCACCGGCTGCGGCGGGCAGGCGTGGGCGAGGCGGGCTGGACACGGCACTGCACCTACGCGGACCCCGAGCGATTCTATTCATACCGTCGCACCACGCACGCGGGCGAGGCGGATTATGGACGGCTGATTTCCGTCATCCGGCTCTGATTGCGGCACGAACTGGGCAATCCCGATCACGAGATTGCCCCAATTCCTGAAACAATCCCGGACCGCTTCGCGTAACTGTTGCTGAAAGCCGAATAATATTGCATTTTTTCAGGATGTTACGAGATTCCACAGCGTGGAGCCCATTCGCGCCGGAAAATTTCGAAACTTCATGAAAGTTTTTATACAGTCGCCAAATCTTGGCCCCAAACCAGCGCGATACTGACCTCAGAAACAACAAGAACACCGCGACACGCGGCTGAGGCAGACAAGAAAACGAAAGGAATCATCATGAAGAAGCGTTGGATGAAATCGGTGATCGAAACGAGCAAGTCGGACATGCCGGCCCTGCCCTTTCACCGCGGCGTGCGTTATGCTGCACGCGTCGCGCCGGTCAGGGCCGTTCTGAAAACAGCCTGAGCCGTTCAGCCGGGCAAACCTGGACCAGAATTATGACAAAGGCCGTCCCGTCGGGGCGGCCTTGTTGATTCGAGATGAGCGGTGAGAGAATGTGGCGAAGTTGAGAGGCCGCGAGGAACAATTTGTACAAATTGTACAATATTGTTCCCCCCGTTTATACAAATTGTACATGAATTTGACGGCTTTCCGGCGCCATGGCTAGCTGACATCGTGACAGTTTGAAATCCGACATCATTGCGCTGTCGTCGTCGGTGGGGGCCGGCGCGGCCATGGTGAGCGCAAACAGGTGATGTGACATGGCCCCCCTCTCCCTGGCCGCCGACAGACAGGCGGCTGACCCGGATCAGGAGACACATGCGAAGATCGTACCGGTCGACGCGCAGTTCGCCGGGCGCGCGCATCGGGCGATGCGAAAATTCCAGATCGCGTTTCTGCGTAAGGACGGCACCCCGGACTGGACCGAGCAGATCGGACCCGCCGCACCGTTCTTCGAAGCCGCTTTCTCCGCCTTTTGCCACGGCACATTGATTACGACGCCACGCGGTCAGATCGCCGTGCAGGATCTCGATCCCGGTATGAGCGTGTCGACCGAAACGCGCGGCCCGATGAAAGTTCTCTGGATCGGGTCGATGACGCTTGTTCCGCAGGCGCTTGGGGTTGACCAAGTGGCCTGCCGTCTGACGCGGATCATGCCCGACGCCTTTGGCCTTGGCAAACCGGAGGCCAATCTGCTGGTCGGTCCCGGGGCGCGGATCCTGACGCGGCCGCGCGGGCACGATCTTGGCCTGGGCCGCGAACGAATGCTGGTTCCGGCGCGCGATCTGGCCGATGGCGTCAACGTGGTCGAGATCGCGCCGCCACGCCCGGTCACGGTTTATCACATCGCGCTGCGCCGGCACGCGGTGATCCGGGCCGCCGGGATCGAGACGGAAAGCTTTCACCCCGGGATGGGCTTCGAGCGTCACCTCGGACCGAACCTGCTGACGCTTTTCCTGTCGCTGTTCCCGCACATCGAGACACCGGCCGATTTCGGAACGACCGCGGTGCCGCGGCTCGATCTTCCGATTATCTGAACGTGGGTGCGCGCCTCAGGCGCTTTTGCTCAGCCGCTCTTCGAGAATGTCGAAGGGAACGCCCGGTTCATCCTTGGCGCCGCGGATCACCAGCGATGTTTTGACCGACGCCACATTATCGGCGGCGGTCAGTTCGCCGGTCAGAAACCGCTGGAAGGTCGACAGATCGGGGGCCACGCATTTGAGGATGAAATCCACTTCGCCGTTGAGCATGTGGCATTCGCGCACGAGCGGCCAGTTGCGGCAGCGGGTTTCGAAGGCCGAAAGGTCGGCCTCGGCCTGGCTTTGCAGACCGACCATGGCGAAGACCTGCACCTCGAAGCCAAGCTCGCGCGGGTCCACATCGGCATGATAGCCACGAATATAGCCCTGTTCCTCGAGCGTGCGTACACGGCGCAGGCAGGGGGGCGCGGAAATGCCGACCCGGCGCGCCAGTTCGACATTGGTCATCCGCCCATCCGCCTGAAGCTCGGCCAGGATCCTGCGATCAATGTCATCAAGGCGGGGATTCGGCATGATTCGCTCCAATACGGGACAATTTCCGAAAATTATATCAGCCGCCCGATCCTGCGCAATAATATTTCAATAATACGAAATATAATTCTGAGGATTGCTCTGCCCTGCATTGCAAAGACACCGAGTTCGGGAGAAAGTGGAGAAATAAGGTTAACTTTACGGCATTTCCGTGTTATGTTTCATCATGCTTAGGGCGCAGCTTTGCGTCTTCTGGATTTGTGGACGAGTGATTGTTCGCCCTTGGTAATTTCAAGTTGGAGATCGTCTTACAGATATCTCCTGTCAATTTCGCAACCATTCTTAACGATTGGGGGGACAAAAATGTTCAAACATATAACCAAGGCAACCGCGATCGCCTCTATCATGGCACTAAGCGCGGTAGGCGCGAACGCTGCGACTTTTGATTTAGCGTTCCTGATGGATGAGTCAGGAAGCGTTGCTTCAAGCGATTACACTGCTGCTATGGACTCACTGGCAGACGCGCTCGAAGCGTCGCTTGCAAACAATCCGGACACCTACAACGTGAAGGTGATCTCCTTTTCGAGCGGTGCAGCTGTTGTCGCATCAGCTTCAATCGGGCCCAACTCTTCGTCTGCAGATATCAAGACAGCGTTGGGCGATGACATTCGCGATGACGCCTACTCTAGCGGCAATACCTGTTACTCTTGCGCCTTCGGTCTTCTGGGATCATCGACAGGCAGTGCTGGTATCATTAACATGATGACCGACGGCGAACCCACTTCTGGCACAACCTCCTTGAGCGGCCTGCAAACGATATTGAACGGTGTTCGCGGTGACGGCTGGGACTCGCTGAGCTTCGAAGCCGTCGAAAACTTCGGTGGTGCGCCGAACAGCAATTTCTTGTCAGAGCTTGCTTTCGACACGGCCGGCACCGGCCTTCAACCGATCATCCAAGATGAAAACCTCATCACGAACCCGCTAAGCAACGCCTTCGTTCTAGAGGTAAGCGGTTTTGGTTCCGCCTATGATCAGGCGATCAGCAAAAAAGTCCAGCGGATCGCGAACCCGATCCCGCTGCCGGCCGGACTGCCTCTGGTTCTGACAGGCCTCGGCTTCTTCGGTGCATTGCGCCTACGCAAGCAAAAGCGCGCTGCGTGACGCATAACCTCTGAGGCGATAGAATCAGGATCGGCCTGCCATCGAAATTGGCGGGCCGTTCTTTTTCCGGACTACTCCGACGTTTCTTTTGCGAGCGAGATCAGTTGCTCGGCCTCATTCATCCAGATTGCCAAAGCCTGTTGTACGCTTGCCTTAGGCAGCTTGTCATGCGCGTCGGGCGCCTCTTCGGGGATCGCGCTGGCGTCTGTCCAGACCCATGCGCCGCAGGGCTTGCGCCCATCGCAGGCCGCCTTGCCTTCCTGCGCCAGCGTCTCGGGCTGCAAACCCTCGGGGCAGAGCAGCATCGTGACCATGCCATTTGTGCCTTTCAGTTCACAAACCGGGGCGTAGTCTTCGTCGGCCAGCGCCGGCGCTGTGGCCCATGCGACACAGGCTATGGCCGTCCATAAACGTGTTGCAAACATAACTTTCACCTTGAATTCACTTTTATCGTCGTAAGACTAGCAGAAATCAGACGTAATGTGGAGATATCCTGCCGGGTCGGGTCTGGCTTGCGGGGGTCTTGCCCGATGCGCACTCACGCTATATGCGGGATCCGTTCTGGATCGGAGGATAGCCAATGACAGAAACTCGCCACACAAAATGTCTTATCATCGGGTCCGGCCCCGCCGGATATACCGCCGGGGTCTATGCCAGCCGCGCGATGCTATCGCCGATCCTCGTGCAGGGGATCGAACCCGGCGGGCAGCTGACCACCACGACCGAGGTCGAGAACTGGCCCGGCGACACCGAGGTGCAAGGGCCCGACCTGATGGTGCGGATGGAAGCACATGCCAAGGCGATGGGCTGTGAGATCATCGGCGACATCATCACCGCGCTTGACACCGACGCGCGGCCCTTCGTGGCCACGGGCGACAGCGGCACGACCTATACCGCCGATGCGGTGATCCTGGCGACCGGGGCCCGGGCCAAGTGGCTTGGCCTGGACAGCGAGGAGGCGTTCAAGGGCTTTGGCGTTTCAGCCTGCGCGACCTGCGACGGGTTCTTTTATCGCGGCGAGGAGATCGTCGTGGTCGGCGGCGGCAACACCGCCGTGGAAGAGGCACTTTTCCTGACCAATTTCGCGTCGAAAGTGACGCTTATCCACCGCCGCGACGAACTGCGCGCGGAGCGTATCCTGCAAGATCGCCTGTTCAACAATCCCAAGATCGAAACGCTGTGGTTTCACGAGCTCGATGAGGTGCTGGGCGAGGACAACCCGAAAGGCGTGACCGGCGTGCGCGTCAAGCACACCAAGTCGGGCGAGACGCAGGAGATCCCATGCAAGGGCGTCTTCATCGCCATCGGCCACGCGCCGGCCAGCGAGCTGGTGAAAGGCAAGGTGGAGATGCATCACGGCGATTACGTCAAGGTCGAGGCGGGGAGCACCCGCACCTCGATCCCCGGGCTTTTTGCCGCCGGCGATCTGACCGATCACATCTACCGGCAGGCCGTGACCAGCGCCGGGATGGGCTGCATGGCCGCGCTCGATGCCGAAAGGTTCCTGGCCGAGCACGGGGCGATCTCTGAGACGCCTGAGCCGGTGCGCCACGATGAGGCCATCGCCGGAGAGTGACCTGCAGCCCCCCGGGCCGGACGAAGCAGACCAGCGGCGCCCTTTGCGGCGCCGTTTTTCGTGCGGCAGCCACCCCGCCGACCAGCGAACCACGGAAATTTTCGCCGCAAAAGCGTGATGTTCACGCCACAGGCCGCCCGGTCTGCCAGGATCACCGGGTTTTGGGGTTTCGCGGCAAAAGGATTTATGTGATTTGTTCACGCGTGAACGCATACTGAGTCGCCCATGACCGTGACTGCACCCTTCCCGCGCGGCGAGGACGAAGATCAGCTTTTCCGGCTGCTTCGCCAGCTCGACCAGGCGCCCGACGCATCGCAACGCTTCATCGCGTCCGCGATGGGGGTTTCGCTTGGCCGGGTCAACGCGCTGTTGCGGCGCGCGGTCGATGCGGGGTTCGTGCGTATCGGCGACCGCGAGGGGCCGGACCGGCGCCAGCGCTTCGCTTATGCGCTTACCCCGCGCGGCGCGGCGGAAAAGATGCGCCTCACCGACCAGTTCCTTGCCCGGAAATTCGCCGAGTACGACGCTCTGCACGCAGAGCTGACCGGCACCACCAGTGGATTCAATCCCTTTAAAAACAGGACCAAACTCGTGCAAAACAATCTTGCCCCGATCCCTGAGCTATATGTCTCTTACGAGTCTTCCCAGAAAATGAAAGTCGAGGCGGCGGACCTGACGAGTTGGGACCTGACCCTGCGCCAGATCTGCGATCTCGAACTTCTGATGAACGGCGGCTTCTACCCGCTCAAGGGCTTTATGAGCGAAGCCGACTACGACAGCGTCGTGGAGAAGATGCGGCTGGCCGACGGCTCGCTCTGGCCGATGCCGATTACCCTTGATGTCAGCGAGGCCTTCGCCGACTCGATCGAGCTGGGCCAGGACATCGCGCTGCGCGACCAGGAAGGCGTGATCCTGGCCACCATGACCGTCACCGACCGCTGGACGCCCGACAAGGCGCGTGAGGCCGAGAAGGTCTTTGGCGCCGATGACAGCGCGCATCCGGCGGTAAACTACCTGCACAATACTGCCGGCAAGGTCTATCTTGGCGGGCCGGTTACCGGCATCCAGCAGCCGGTGCATTACGATTTCCGCGGCCGCCGCGACACGCCCAACGAATTGCGCGCGTTCTTCCGCAAGATGGGCTGGCGCAAGGTCGTGGCCTTCCAGACCCGCAACCCGCTACACCGCGCACATCAGGAACTGACCTTTCGCGCCGCCAAGGAAGCGCAGGCCAACCTTCTGATCCATCCCGTCGTCGGCATGACCAAGCCGGGGGATGTCGATCACTTTACCCGCGTGCGCTGCTACGAGGCAGTGCTGGACAAGTATCCGCAATCGACGACCACGATGAGCCTCTTGAACCTGGCGATGCGCATGGCCGGCCCGCGCGAGGCGGTCTGGCACGGGCTGATCCGCCGCAATCACGGCTGCACGCATTTCATCGTCGGCCGCGACCATGCGGGCCCCGGCAAGAACTCGGCGGGCGAGGATTTCTATGGGCCCTACGATGCCCAGGATCTGTTCCGCGAGCACGAAGAGGAGATCGGCATCGAGATGGTCGATTTCAAACACATGGTCTATGTGCAGGAACGCGCGCAATACGAGCCGATGGACGAGATCGAGGACAAGGACAATGTCACGATCCTCAACATCTCGGGCACCGAGCTGCGTCGCCGCCTGCAGGAAGGTCTGGAGATTCCGGAGTGGTTCTCGTTTCCCGAGGTGGTGACAGAATTGCGCCGGACGCGCCCGCCGCGGGCCAAGCAGGGTTTTACCGTGTTCTTCACCGGTTTCTCCGGCTCGGGCAAATCCACCATCGCCAACGCGCTGATGGTCAAGCTGATGGAGATGGGCGGGCGTCCGGTGACGCTGCTTGACGGCGATATCGTGCGCAAGAACCTCAGTTCCGAGCTAGGCTTTTCGAAGGAGCACCGCGACCTCAACATCCGCCGGATCGGCTATGTCGCGTCGGAAATCACCAAGAACGGCGGTATCGCCATCTGCGCGCCGATCGCGCCCTATGCGGCGACCCGCCGCGCGGTGCGCGAGGAGATCGAGGAGTTCGGCGCCTTCGTCGAGGTGCATGTCGCCACCTCGATCGAGGAATGTGAACGCCGAGACCGCAAAGGGCTCTACAAGCTTGCGCGCGAGGGCAAGATCAAGGAGTTCACCGGGATTTCCGACCCTTACGATGTGCCGGAGAACCCTGAACTGCGCGTCGAGACCGAGAATGTCGATGTCGACAACTGCGCGCACCAGGTGGTTCTGAAGCTTGAGCAGATGGGCCTGATCGCGGGCTGATCGCGGAGCACGAACGATTGAGGGCCGCCCCTTGCCAGGGCGGCCTTTTTCATGGGCGGCCTTTGTCGGTCAGGAGGAACCCCGCCCGAAAGCGCCTGAACCCGCAGGTGGGTGCGAACCGCAAGCCAGGTGGCGACCGAAGACTGTTCAGGCGGTCAGATCTTCGGTATGCTGGCCGCTATTGATTCAAGGATTTCAAGCCATAAGGAGCCCGGTCGTGAAACGCCTGATCGCATCTTTCGTTCTGTTTGTCGGCCTGCCCGGCCTTGTCCTGTCCGATCCGGCAACGGAATGCGGCGGCGGCAGCCAGATCGAAATCGGCGACTGTGTCGCCGACACGCTGGACCGCGTCGACGCAACGGTCGAGATCTATCTTGGCTTTGCGATGAGCTCTGCCGAAGAGCTGGATGAGGTGACGGGCAGGCCCGTTTCTGTCCCGGCGCTGCAGGCCGGGCAGACGGCGTGGTCGGCCTATCGGGATGCGCATTGCGAGTATGTCGGGACGACGTTCGGGGGTGGTTCGGGGACAGGTATCGGGATCAACACCTGCAGGATCGAGCTGGGCCGGGACCGCGCAGAAGACTTGATGCGCTACGTCCGGTGACGTGCTTGCAACTGACGGTCTCGGGACAGTTGCCCGGACTGGAGGCGACATGATCCGCCGAAAGCGGTTGCGCGACGCGCGTCTTTGACCGCAGGCCGGATGATCGGCACCGGATAGCAGGCTCGCTGGACTCTCCCGCATGTACGCGATTTCCCTCACCTCCATTCCGCCCCGCCTTGCGCGTCTTGGCCCGGTCCTTGAAAGCCTGCGCGCACAGGAGCCCGCGCCAGCCGCCATTTTTCTGTGCCTGCCTCGGCGCTATCGCCGATATCGCAGGATGGGCAACCTGCCCACCTTCCCGTCTGGGGTGTCAGTCCTGTGGTCCGAGACGGATTTCGGCCCGGCGACCAAAGCGCTTGTCGCCGCGCGCCACCTGCGCGGCTCCGGCATGCGGCTTCTATATTGCGACGATGACTGGATCCACCCGCGCCATTGGGCGGCAGCACTTCTTTCCGGCGACGCCGGCTCCGCCACCAGCGGTCAGACGTGGGACATCGACCGGATCGGTCGTGTGGGCACAGGGTGCGACGTGGCGCAGGGCTTTGCCGGTGTCTCGGTCGCGCCCCGCTGGCTCGCCGGGGCGGAGTGCAACCCGCCGGACGCCGCCTGGCCGGTCGACGATATCTGGCTATCGGGTCAGTTTGCCCGTCAGGGTATCGCCGTCAGCAAGGCCCCTGCGGCGCGGCGCGGCATGGTACCCGCCTATGACGACGCGCACGCGCTGCAGGCCGGACCGCGCGACGCACAGAACCGGGCCTGCGCCTTAGTCCTGCACGACCGTTACGGGGTCTGGCCGGCGCGGTCCTGACCCGGCGGGCCAAGAATTGCGTCGGCTGCGCGCGCGAAGATATCGGCATAGGACGCCGCCTGCGGCACCGCGCGGGCAAGACCGGGCAAAAGGCTTTGGTAGCGTTCGGGCGAGAGGTCGTTCAGCGCGGCACGGATCGCCGCCCCATCCTCGCAGAGCACCATTCCCGAGGTGTCCATGAACTCGCCCAGATTGGGACAGCCCCAGTAGATCGGCACGGTGCGGCACAGCACGGCATCGATCAGTTTCTCGGTGAAATAATTCGGCTCGCGCACGTTCTCGATCACCACGGAAAAGCGGTAGGGCGCAAGACCGTCGGACTTGAGCGCGAACGGCTTGTAGCCGCCGCCCATGACGTCGACATCGAGCCCGTGATCGGCGATATGCGCAGCGGTGTCGTGGCGCAGCGCATGGCCTTCGAGGCTGCGCTTGGCCGAGGCGATGAGCGAACAGGCGCGCGTCTTGGTCAGGTCGAGCGCGGTCCAGTCCCCCACCCAGGTGCAGCCCAGAGGAAAGAGAATACCGTTGGGCAGGGCCGAGAGCAGCCCGGGATTGGATGTCAGCACGCGGTGAAACCGGCGATGCGTGAGACGCAGAAGCGCCATGTGGCGGCCATGGATCGCGCGCGGCTCCAGCACCATCACCGAAAGCTTGGCCGGTGTTCCGGTCCAGGGGCGAAGATGCAGCGCGTCGGTGGTAAAGACGACGAGATGATCGTCAGGCGTAAGATCGCGCAGCGTCTTGTGCGCACCCTGCAGGCGGGCCGGACGCCCGCGCGGCCAGACCAGCGCATCGAGCGCCACCCGCCCGGGACGCAGACGCGGCTTGACGTGGTGCGGCATGATGGCGATGGCCGGGGAGGGATCTGCGGGCATAGTGGTCTTCGGATTGAGGGTGTTCCTTGCTTAGGAGGAATGCCGGCAGGGGGCAATGCCGGATCGCGGCGGCACAATCGCGCCCCTGCCCCATTGCCGGTGACGTGCCTGCCGCTATATACCGATCACGCGCCGGCGGTACCGCGAAGTCCGGTCCGTGCACATTCGGGAGACAGATCGCATTGACCCAGTCACAGGGCCTTTTCTTTTTGGCCATGCCATCGCGGACGGCGGTGCCATGAAGACGGTCCGCGACGCCTTCATCACGGCCATGCGCCAGGTCGCCGCCACGGTGACTGTGGTCACGACGGATGGCCCGGCCGGCAAGGCCGGCGCCACGGTGAGCGCCTTCACCTCGCTGTCGGCGGATCCGCCCTCGGTGCTGGTGTGCCTGAAGGCCGACAGCAGCATTGCGCGCGCGGTCGAGGCCAACGGCGCCTTTGCCGTCAATATCCTGCCGGAGGACGCGGTCGACGTCGCGCGCCGCTTTGCGGGGATCTTCGATGCCGAAACGCCCGACCGGTTTGCCGGGATCACGGTGACCAACACCGAGTTCGGTCCGCTGCTGCCGCGTGCCACCGCGTTCACATGCAGCCTCACGCACCGCCATGTGCATGGCAGCCACGCGATCTGCATCGGCAACGTTGTGGGGATCTCGGATGCCGGGGAAAAGCCGCTGACCTATATGAGCGGCACGTTCCACATCGTGCGTCCGAAAGATCAGGCCTAGCGGCGCACAGAATCGGACCCGATCAGCCTTTTTCCCGCGCCACACGCGCCAAAGTTATGCCCGGATTCGTCTTTAGCGATCTTTACGAACGCACCTGACAGGAGCCGGAACAATGGCATGTCTGCAAAAAGCGGGACCAACGCAATGGCGCACCGTATCCTTGCGCCCCACGGCCACGGGTTTGACGGCCCGTGAACGTTTCGACCGCTTCAAGGTCGAGGCGGTGACGGAAATGAGCCTGCGGGCCGCCGGGGTATTGATGGTGGCCGCCGCGATCCTGCTATGGTTTCTCGTACCCGCGCATGAAAGCGCCGGCACGTTGGTGTCGCATGGCGCTTTGGGGTCGATCATGGCGGCAGGCGGTCTGGCGGTGTTCGCGTATGGCACGCGCGGGTTCCGGCGGCAGATGAGCCTTGACCTGCAGGAGGGCACGCTGTCACTCACCAAGATCAACATCAACGATCAGGCCCGTGTCGCCCGACAGATCAATCTCGGCGAAATCGAAAGCGTCTTTCTTAACCGTCCGGCGATGCCCGGCGGGCTGGCGACGCTTTTGGTGCGGGTGACCGGTTCGTCCTCTCCCGCGATTGCCCTGACCGGAATTACCGACGAGATCGAGACCGTGCATCAGCAGCTTTGCGCGGTCATGAAGACAGCGCAGCGTGACGCCGCGCCGAAGCCGTCGCTGCGGCTGCGCGACCGGCCCCCGCCCAAGCGCAAGCTGTTTTCGGCCTGACCACACCAGCGCACTGCGCGCGAAAAAGGGCCGCCCCGATGGGACGGCCCTGTTTGTTTGCGGTGCGGAACCCGGGAGGCCGCCGATCTGAATCGAAGGCCTGCCGGGCGATCGGTTTCGCGGATGCGAAACCTTACATCATGCCGCCCATGCCGCCCATGTCGGGCATGCCGCCACCTGCGCCTGCACCTTCCTTCTGCGGACGGTCAGCGACCATCGCTTCGGTGGTGATGAGCAGGCCGGCGATCGACGCGGCATCCTCGAGCGCGGTGCGCACGACCTTTGCGGGGTCGATGACGCCATAGGCGAACATGTCACCGTACTCTTCGGTCTGGGCGTTGAAGCCGAACTTCGGATCGTTCGATTCACGGATCTTGCCCGCAACGACCGAGCCGTCGACGCCGGCGTTCTCGGCAATCTGGCGCAGCGGTGCCTCGAGCGCGCGGCGCACGATGGCGATGCCGTTGTTCTGGTCGGTGTTTGCGCCTTCCAGACCTTCCAGTGCCTTGGCGCCCTGCACGAGGGCGACCCCGCCACCGACAACGATGCCTTCCTGAACCGCAGCGCGGGTGGCGTTCAGCGCGTCATCGACGCGGTCCTTACGCTCTTTCACCTCGGTTTCGGTCATGCCGCCGACGCGGATGACGGCAACGCCGCCGGCCAGCTTGGCAACACGCTCTTGCAGCTTCTCACGGTCGTAATCCGACGTGGTGTCTTCGATCTGCTGACGGATCTGGCTGACACGTGCTTCGATTTCGGACTTTTCGCCAGCGCCGTCGACGATGGTGGTTTCGTCCTTAGTGATCTGAACCTTCTTGGCCTGGCCAAGCATGTCCATGGTCACGTTCTCGAGCTTCATGCCCAGATCTTCCGAGATCACCTGGCCGCCGGTCAGGATCGCGATGTCCTGCAGCATGGCCTTGCGGCGGTCGCCGAAGCCCGGTGCCTTGACGGCTGCGATCTTGAGGCCGCCGCGCAGCTTGTTGACCACGAGGGTCGCCAGCGCTTCGCCTTCGACGTCTTCCGCGATGATCAGCAGCGGCTTCTGGCTCTGGATCACGGACTCGAGCAGCGGGACCATCGGCTGCAGCGACGAGAGCTTCTTCTCGTGCAGCAGGATCATGCAATCATCAAGCTCGGTCGTCATCTTGTCGGCGTTGGTGACAAAGTAGGGGCTGAGGTAGCCACGGTCGAACTGCATGCCCTCGACGACGTCGGTCTCGGTCACGAGGCCTTTGTTCTCTTCGACGGTGATCACGCCCTCGTTGCCGACCTTCTGCATCGCGTCTGCGATCTGCTGGCCGATCTCGGCTTCACCGTTGGCGGAAATGGTGCCGACCTGGGCCACCTCGGCGCTGTCCTCGACCGGACGGGCGGCGTTCTTGATCGACTCGACGACCTTGATCGTGGCGAGGTCGATACCGCGCTTGAGGTCCATCGGGTTCATGCCCGCGGCCACGGCCTTCATGCCTTCTTTCACGATGGCCTGAGCCAGCACGGTGGCGGTGGTGGTGCCGTCGCCGGCCTCGTCATTGGTGCGGCTGGCGACTTCTTTCACCATCTGCGCGCCCATGTTCTCGAACTTGTCTTCCAGTTCGATTTCCTTGGCGACCGACACACCGTCCTTGGTGATGCGGGGCGAGCCGAAGGATTTGTCGAGAACCACGTTGCGGCCCTTGGGGCCGAGGGTCACCTTGACCGCGTCGGCCAGGATGTTGACGCCTTTGAGCATCTTGTTGCGGGCGTCGGTGTTGAATTTCACGTCTTTAGCAGACATTTCAGTTGCTCCTGATGTCTTGGAAAATTGCGGATGATTACTGGATCACACGAGGCGTTCAGGCGGCTTTCGCGGCCTTGTCGTTCTCGATGATGCCCAGGATGTCGCTTTCCTTCATGATCAGCAGCTCTTCGCCGTTCACCGTGACCTCGGTGCCCGACCACTTGCCGAACAGAATGCGGTCGCCGGCCTTCACGGCCATTTCGATCAGCTCTCCGCTGTCCTTGCGAGCGCCGTCCCCGCAGGCAACGACTTCACCTTCGCTGGGCTTTTCCTTGGCGCTGTCGGGGATGATCAGCCCGCCAGCGGTTTTTTCTTCGCTTTCCACGCGACGTACAAGCACGCGGTCATGCAGCGGTTTGAATGCCATGTCTTTGGCTCCTTGGCTCAAAGTTTCCTCCTGAGACCGCCCGGAACGCGGCACGGTCCCGTTAGCACTCACGAGAGTCGAGTGCTAACGGCGCATAGCTAAGGAGCGATCACGAAGCTGTCAACATCTGGATGCGGAAAATTTCACCGGGCCGATTGCGGCGGCACGAACGCGGCGCTAGCCTGCGCCGCGTCCGGATAACCCTTCCCCGAAAGAGAGTGCCCATGCGCCGTCTTCTTACCTCGCTGCTGTTGACGCTCGGGCTGGCGGGCGGCGCGCTGGCGCAGGACCCCGACTGCGGCGGCACGGACCTGATCGCGGCCCTGCCTGAAGCGGACGCGGAGCGCCTGCAAGCGGCGGTCGCGGACGTGGTCCACGCCGAAGGTCTGTTGTGGCGCGCGCGGCGGGGCGACACGGTGATTGATATATTCGGCACCTATCATTTCCACCACCGTGACACCGACGCACATCTCGCGCGACTGGAGCCTTTGATCGCGGAAGCCGACAAGGTCTATCTGGAAATCTCGAATGCCGATCAGGCCCAGATGCAAAGCGACATGGGCCGCGACCCGTCGATGATCTTTCTGACCGAGGGGCCCACGCTGATCGATATGCTGGGCGAACAGGACTGGGCCGCCTTCGCCGAGGCGATGGAAGCGCGCGGCATCCCGCCCTTCATGGCCGCGAAATTCAAGCCGCTTTACGCCACGATGATGCTGGGCATGGGCCCGTGCGAAATGACCTCGGGCGCGCTTGCGGCGGAGGGCATCGACACGCTGATCGGGCAAAGCGCCGCCGCCCATGGCACGCCGAGCCGATCGCTGGAAGATTTCCGCGATCTGATGGGACTTCTGGACAGCCTGCCGATGGAAGATCAGCTTGACATGATCCGCCTCACCCTCGCCTGGCCTGGAGAAACGGACGACCTGTCCTATACCATCCGCGAGCGGTATCTGCGCGAGGAAGTAGCCCTGATCTGGGAGTTCTCGCGGCTTTTGTCGCTGAAATATGGCGGACCGGATGCGGAAGAGGATTTCGCGGCGATGAGCGATGTCTTCCTCGAAGCGCGCAATCGTGGCTGGGTGGAACGGCTGATGGCGGATACGGCGCCGGGCGAGCGCGTGTTCCTGGCCTTTGGCGCGGGTCACTTGCCCGACGAGATCGGCATGCTGCGGCTACTCGAGAATGAGGGGTTCACGCTGGAACGGCTGGCGCTGTCGCCCTGACCCCTCAGGTAATTTCCGCCGGATGAAGGCATTACCGGGGATCTGCTTGCGAAAAGGTCTCCCGGCCCAGTTCGCTCAGGTCATAAAGCCCCCGCGCGACCCGGAAGAACCAGCCCGAGTGATTATCGGCCATGATCCGGGTGGCCCGCGCGACCCCCGTGGCGCGCGCCACGTCGGCCCCTTTGGCCGGACCCGACAGCAGAAAGCGCGCGCAGGTCATGGCGTCCTGCTTATACGCCGTTTCGATCGGGCCGCGCGTGCCGCCCGTATTCGGGTCGCCCCGCCGCGCGGCGAATTCCGCGAGCAGCCGGTCTCGTTTCTTGGGCGCCTTACGCGGACGGAAAGGCGCCGGATCGCAGTGGCATTGTACAAAGCCATCGTCCAACCGCACGCTGAGCACGCCCAGACCGAGACGCCGGCAGAGCCCGATATTGCCCTTGAAGGCCCGCCAGCCCGGCCGGCCCTTCCAGCGCGGCACGGCGACGTAGACCTGATCACTCAGGGCCTGGCGCGCCACGGCCTGTTGTAGCAGCGTGAGGGAGAAGCCCGATTTCAGCTCCACCACCACGGGCACGGCGCCGGGGCGCAGACCGACCACGTCGGCCGGGCCGATTTCGGCCTTGACCGCGTAGCCGCAGCTTTCCAGCCAGGATTTGACGGGCGCGTAGAGCAGGGTTTCGGCGTCTTTTCCCATGAAGGCAGATTGGCCGCAGGCGCGGTGGGTGACAAGCCCGTCGGAGCCGCCTATAAGGCGCGCAAAATTCACGCCGATCAGAGGATCACACGGATATGACAACGCTTGTTTTCGGCCATAAAGCCCCCGACACCGACTCCACCGGTTCGCCCATCCTGTGGGCCTGGTACCTGAACGAGGTGAAAGGCAGCGCCGCCGAGGCGGTTCTGCTGGGCGAGCCCAACACCGAGGCGGCGTTCATGCTGGAACGCTGGAACCTGCCGAAACCTCGGATCATCTCGGATGTCGAGGACGGCCAGGCCTGTGTCGTGGTCGACACGAACAACCCCGCCGAACTGCCGGCCAATATCAACGGTGCCGATGTGCAGGCAATCATCGACCATCACAAGCTGGTGGGCGGGCTGGAAACCAAAGGCCCGATCGACATCACCGTGCGACCGCTGGCCTGTACGGCGACGATCATCCTGGACCTGATGGGCGAGGATACCGCCAAGCTGCCCGAGGCGATGAAGGGTGCCGCGCTGACCTGCATTCTCAGCGATACGCTTGAATTCCGGTCGCCGACCACAACCCCGCATGACCGCGCCGTGGCCGAGCAACTGGCCGACCAGCTTGGCCTTGACGTGTCGGATTACGCCGCCGAGATGTTCGCCGCGAAGTCGGATGTGAGCGCCTATTCCGACGCCGAACTGCTGCGCATGGACAGCAAGGAATACGGCGTCGGCGACACCAAGTTCCGTGTCTCGGTGCTGGAAACGACCGCGCCGGAGATGGTGCTGAACCGAAAGGACAGCCTGATGGAGAGCATGACGACCGTCGCAGAGGAGGACGGGGTCGATCAGGTGCTGCTTTTCGTGGTCGACATCCTGAAGGAAGAAGCCACGCTTCTGGTGCCGAACGACCTTGTGAAGACGGTAGCCGAAAAGAGCTTTGGCGCGGCGCCCGAGGGCGACACGGTGGTGCTGCCCGGGGTGATGAGCCGCAAGAAGCAGATCATCCCGAATCTGGCGGTCTGAGACCCGCGCCACGCATCGGTGGAAACATCGCGGGGGCGGTCCAACTCTTATGGCTTGAACCGGATCAGTCGACCGCCCAGCGTGGAGGCATAGTTTCGGTTTCGCACCAATATGCCAACGCCCTTGCAGTAACCTGCGAGGGCGTTGTCTTTTCGAGTGCCGGGTGGGCTGAAGAAGCGGCTGGTCCGATTTCGCAAGCGCAGATCCGTTTCGTGCGCTTGTTGATCCCGGCAGCGAGATTGGCTGTGATACCTCGACTCTCGACTGCGAGTGTACCTGCCTGCTGGACGTCCTGCGCCCTTTGCTAAACCGCCTTTGCTTGATCCTGGGTCTTGCCAACCGTTCGATCCTCGCCGGTCCGGGTGGGTTTGGGGCACGTTGGCGCATCACGGCGAGAGAATTGCGCATCAGCCCATGATCTTCTTACGCCGTTCCTGCATTTTCTCGTTCGCGGAGACAGTCCCGTCGTGGAATGAGCCAAACCATTTGTCCCAAGGGATCTCGAGACTGCCGTAGTTACACTCGAAGTAGCGGTGGTGCATCTGGTGGTGGAATGTCCCCAGAGCGAGACGGTTTTTGTCACCGACCAAAATCCCTTGGAACCCGGTATGCGTCGTGATTGCGGTCAGGAAATAATACTGGAGATGAAAGAGAATATGCACGGGGTGCGCCCCGATGATCAGATGTACGAAAACCGAGCTGAGGAAGATCAACTGCTCGACCGGGTGCATCGACATACCCGACCAAGGTCCGACGTTGATGTTCCGGTGATGCAATGAGTGCACGTGTTTGTAGAGAAACGGGATGTGAAGAGCCCGGTGAATGACGTAGAAATAAAAGCTTTCCCAGATCGGTATCAGAAAGAAGATCGCCACGAACCAGAACGGGTTTGCCTCAAAAGTTATCAGGCGCATATGGCCGTTGGCCAGCGCCCAGAACAGGCTCACCTCGAACGCTGTCCAGATCAGAACGCCGGTGCCCAACGTCCAGAACATGTTGTCCCGAACCTGTCCCCCCAACGTGAATTGCCGGCCCTGAACCATAAGAGGCCGGGGATCGAACTTTAGTTTCTTGCCCTGGGCCGAGTACGTGTAGAACCACAAGTGCAGAGAGCCTGCGACCAGCAATGTCAGCACGATGTTGCGGGCGTACATCTGCGCAATCCAGCCGAATTCGAATGTTTGCGTGGCGTCCAACGGGGGCTGGAACCAGATGTAGCAGGCAAAAGCAATGCCGACGATGATCAGCTTTTCGGTGATAAGAAACCACGAATTCCAGAACCATTTTACCATCTCGACCGGGTTAGGCGGCCAAGTGAAAAATGGTGACGTCTTCAAAGGAACATCCGGCAGATGGTTCCACCCTTTCAGTTGTTCTTCGGACATCGCGCGGCTCCCCGAGTGTGACGGTTGCAGATTGACACCCAAGGCTTCCTGTCACAAACAGAATAAAGTGATGATCTAAGTCGGAATTTCAGATGTAAAATGACCATATCTTTGAAATCCATGTATTATTTCAATACGGCTGTATCGCTTGGGAGTATCGCGAACGCGGCGGAACGTCTGAATATCGCCGCCTCGGCAGTGTCTGCAGCGATTGATCAAGTTGAGGCGGCCTTTGAACTGACGCTGGTCAATCGGCAACGCTCTCGCGGGATCACGGCGAACGCAAACGGGCGCTTGATCGCGCAGAAATTCGAGCTTTTGCTGGAAGATTACCGCTCCATTCTCGCGGAAGGGACGGAGCTCAAACAGTCTCTCGATGGGGTTTTACGTCTTGGCTACTATGCGCCTGTCGCGCCTGCGTTTCTTCCGAAGATCTTCTCGGATTTCCTGCCCGAGAACAGCGAGGCCGTGCTTCATCTTCAGGAATGCGACAACGATGCGGCGCAGGACGGGCTGTTGAACGGAGACTTCGACGTGATCTTGTTCGTCAGCGAGGGGGCCAAAGCATCCATCGAGTTTGATGTGCTAATCGAAGCCCCACCCTACTGTCTGGTTCCGAAACTGCATCCATTGGCGCGTCGCCAAAGCGTCAGTCTGGCCGAGATTGCACGAGAACGCCTTGTGGTCCTCGAAAGACCTGTCGTGGCGTCTTACTATCAAAAGCTGTTCAAGGATTTTGCATCTGACATCAGCATCGCGGCCTATGCCAACTCAACCGAGATGGTCAGAAGTCTGGTGAGTAAGGGAAAGGGCTGTGCTGTTCTGAACATGCGCCCTGATACGGAGGTTTCTTACAGCGGCTTCGAACTGGTGTGTCTTCCGATCCAAGATGTGTTGCAACCGCTGACCCTTGCTGTCGGGTATGACCGTGCCAGACCAAGGCGGATCGTGCAGGAATTCGTTCGATCCTGTTCAGCATACTTTGCGAAAGAGGGCAAAGACCACTGCGTGACCCTTTCCGAACATATGTTTTAAAAGGTCATAGCGGCGAACCGGTCTGACCTGCATTTCAGCCCAAAAGGCATGCACCGGGACCGGCGTCTTGGACTGCGCGGCGTCTTGGACTGTCCCGATAATTCTTCAAACGCACAGGGCATGAGACGCGCCGTCTACGGATCAGTCGCCGGTCAGAGAATCCAGCACATCGCGCGCGGCCACGGTCGGCGTGACCTCGCCGGCGGCCACCGCCTCGGCGGCGCGGGCCATCGCCTCTTTGGCCGAGGGCGTTTCGAGCTTGGCCAGCAGGCCGCGCTTGACCTCTTCGTTGAACCAGTAGCGCGCCTGCGCCGCGCGGCGGGCATCGAAATGCCCCTCGGCCCGGCGCCACTCGGTCAGCGCGGTCATCTCGTCCCACGCGGCCTGCAGGCCCTCTTCCTGCAGGGCGGAGACCATCATCGCCTTGGGAAAACCCTCGGGATCCTGCGGGCGTTTACGCAAAAGCCTGAGCGCGCCGGAATAATCCGAACAGGTGCGCGTCGCCGCCGCCTTGAGATCGCCGTCGGCCTTGTTGATGAGGATCATGTCGGCCATTTCCATGATGCCGCGCTTGACCCCCTGCAATTCGTCCCCGCCCGCCGGGGCCAGCAGCAGAATGAACAGATCCGACATTTCCGCCACCACGGTTTCGGACTGCCCGACGCCCACAGTTTCGATCAGCACCACGTCGAATCCCGCCGCTTCGCAAAGGCGCACGGCCTCTCGGGTGCGCCGGGCCACGCCGCCCAGGTGGCTTTGGCTGGGCGAGGGCCGGATGAAGGCGTTGGGCTCGCGGCTCAGCATCTCCATCCGCGTTTTGTCACCGAGGATCGACCCGCCCGAGCGCGTCGAACTGGGATCGACCGCCAGCACCGCCACACGCAGCCCCTGCCGGGTCAGCATCATGCCGAAGGCCTCGATAAAGGTCGACTTGCCAACGCCGGGCGTGCCCGAAAGCCCGATGCGTATGGCTTGCCGATCGGTCGTGTTGAGCTGTTCGAGCACGTCGAGCGCGGCGGCGCGATGGTCGGCGCGCCCGCTTTCCACCAGCGTGATCGCGCGCGCCAGCGCGCGGCGGTCGCCGTCGCGCACCTTGCGGGCCAGCTCTTGCGTATCGGTCATGGGGCGGGCCTCTCTCGCGGCGGGCATGCGTTTACCTTGCGGGTTTTGCCCCAGTCGGGCGGGCAATGTCCAGCATCGCGCGGCGCTGGAAACCCGGCGCGCTTTGGCCGATATTCGCGCCATGTCCGACACCGACCTGCCTATCCGGGATATCCTGCCCGACCTTCTGAGCGCGCTGCGCGAGACGGGGCGCGCGGTGGTGCAGGCCCCGCCGGGCGCCGGCAAGACCACGGTCGTGCCGCTGGCCCTTTTGCAGGCGGAACTTACCGAGGGGCGTATCGTGATGCTCGAGCCGCGCCGCCTTGCCGCGCGCGCCGCCGCCGAGCGCATGGCCGACACGTTGGGAGAGCCGGTGGGCCGCACCGTCGGTTATGCCGTGCGCGGCGAGGCCAAAACCAGTGACGCCACCCGGATCGAGGTGGTGACCGAAGGCATCCTGACCCGGCGGATCCAGCGCGACCCGGAGTTGAGGGGCATCGGCGCGGTCATTTTCGACGAATTCCACGAACGGTCGCTGAACGCCGATCTGGGCTTGGCGCTTTGCCTTGAGATCGCGGGGGCGCTGCGCGAAGACCTGCAGCTTCTGGCGATGTCCGCAACGCTTGATGCCGGGCCGGTGGCCGAGCTGATGGGCGCGCCGGTCGTGACCTCCGAAGGCCGCGCCTTTCCGGTCGAGATCCGGCATCTCGACCACCCCGTGCCGAAATCCGCCCGTTGGGACGCGGCGCTTGCGGATCTGGTCATCAAGGGCGCGCAGGCGCAGGACGGCAGCATTCTGGTCTTCCTGCCCGGCGAAGGCGAGATCCGCCGCGTCGAAGCCCTTCTGAAGGATCGCGTGCCGCCGGACTGTGTGCTGCGACCGCTCTTCGGCGCGATGGACATCAAGGCCCAACGCGCCGCCATCGCCCCTGTCGCTTCGGGCCGCAAGATCGTGCTGGCCACGTCGATCGCAGAAACCTCTCTCACCATCGAAGATATTCGCGTGGTGGTGGATGGCGGGCGCGCACGGCGGGCGCGGTTCGATCCCGGCAGCGGCATGTCCCGGCTGGTGACAGAGCCCGTGACCCGCGCCGAGGCCGCCCAGCGCGCCGGGCGCGCCGGGCGTGTCGCCGAAGGGGTCTGTTACCGCCTCTGGAGCAAGGGCGAAGAGGGCGCCCTGCCCGCCTATCCGCCAGCGGAAATCGAAGCGGCGGATCTGGCAGGACTGGCACTTGACCTGGCGCTTTGGGGGGCGGCGCCCGGCGACATGCCGTTCCTGACCCAGCCCAATCCCAGAAGCTTTGCCGAGGCGCAGGCGCTGTTGCGATTGCTGGGCGCGCTCGACGACGCGGGGCACATCACGGAACATGGCCGCACGCTGGCGGCGCTGCCATTGCATCCGAGACTGGCGCATATGCTGGGCGTCGCGGGCTCCGACGCCGCGCTTCTGGCCGCGCTATTGGCCGACCGGGATCCGCTGCCGCGGGCCGCGCCCGTGGACCTGTCGCTGCGCCTGAGTGCGCTGCGCCGGACCGGGGAGCGGTCACTGCACGGGGCGAAAGACGGTGTGCTTGCCCGGATCCGGACCGAGGCCAAGCGCCTTGCCGCACAAGCCGGACCCGGCCGCGCCGAGGCGATGAGCGACGCGGAAATGGCCGCGCTCGCCTATCCCGACCGCATCGGGCTGCGCCGCAAGGGCGACGCGCCGCGCTATGTGATGTCGGGCGGCAAGGGCGCACGCCTACCCGACGATGACCCGCTGGCCGGGGCGCGTCTGATCGTGGCCACCGATCTTGACGGGGACCCGCGCGAGGCACGGATCCGCCAGGCCATCGAGATCTCGGAGGCCGAATTGCGCGGCCTTTTCGCAAGTCAGATCCACTGGTGCGAAAGCTGCCGCTGGGACAAGCGGCAAAAGCAGGTCGCCGCGCGCCAACAAGAGATGTTTGGCGCGCTCGTTCTCGATGACCGGCACTGGAAGGACACCCCGGAAGAGGCCGTCGCGCGCGCGATGCTGGACGGGATCCGCGAAATCGGTCTGAACTGGAGCCCGCCCGCCCGCCGCTTTGCCGCGCGCGTGGCGCTTATGCGAGAGCAGGACGACAGCTTTCCCGACCTATCGGAGGCGGCACTTCTGGACACGTTGGAGGACTGGCTTCTGCCGTTCCTTGCAGGCGTGAAGACCGCGCAGGACTGGAAGCGGTTCGACCTGCTGCCTGCGCTGCGCGCAATGCTGGACTGGGACCGGATGCAGCGACTCGATCGCGCGGTTCCGGGGCGCTTCACCACGCCGCTTGGGCGCGAGATTGCCATCGATTACGGCGGAGAGACCCCCGAGATCGCGCTGCGGCTGCAGGAAATGTTCGGCCAGACCACCCATCCCACCGTCGCGGGCCAGCCGTTGCGCGTGACCCTTCTGTCGCCCGCGGGTCGCCCGGTGCAGACCACGATGGATCTGCCCGGCTTCTGGCAAAGCTCTTATGCGGATGTGCGCAAGGACATGCGCGGGCGTTACCCGAAACATCCCTGGCCCGAGGACCCGACAGTGGCGGACCCGACCCTGCGCGCCAAAAGGCGCACGGATCGCGGCTAAGGCCGCAGGTCGCGCCCGGCCTCGTCCTGGCTGAATTCCTCTCGCCGTACGCACCCCTGCTGCGCCGCCGGACGTAGGCGACGCGCGCTCAGTCCCACCAGGGTCCGTGAAACACACCCTCGCGGCCCAGCCGGGCAAAGCCGTGGCGGCCGAACATGTCGCGCTGCGCCTGCAGGATATTGGCGGTGCCGAAACCCTGCCGCATCGTGTCGTGCCATTGCAGCGCCGCACTTAGGACCGGCACTGCGTGACCCGCCGCCACCGCCGCGCTGACCACCTGGCGCAGCGCCGGCACGCTACGCTGCAGGACCGGCACGATCTGGGGGGCGAGAATAAGCTCGCCGCCCGGAGGCTCCGCGCGGAACGCGGTCGCGATCTCGCTCAGCAGGTCCGAGCGGATGATGCAGCCCGCCCGCCAGATCTCGGCGATGCGCGCAAGATCGAGACCCCAGTCATATGCTTCGGAGGCTGTGCGCAGAAGGCGAAAGCCCTGCGCGTGGCCCAGGATCCGCGCGGCCAGCATCGCCTCGGACAACGTGGGCGCGTCAATCTCCAGAAGATCCCGCGCCCCGCCAAGGGCCGCCTGCACGGCCTGACGGGTGTCCTTTTCCGCCGACCAGTTGCGCGCGGCTACCGCGGCCTCGACCGTGCTGAGCGACTGACCCAGCCGCAGCGCCTCGATCACGCTCCAGCGCCCGGTGCCTTTCTGGCCCGCGCTGTCGGTGATCACATCGACCATCGGGTGCCCGGTTTCGGGATCGTGATGCTGCAGAAGCCGCGCCGTGATCTCCAGCAGGTAGGAGCGCAACGGGCCGTTGGCCCATGTCTCGAACAGCTTGCCGATCTCGGCGGCAGGCCAGACCGCGCCGTAATGCAAAAGCCCGTAGATCTCGGCCAGCACCTGCATCTCGGCATATTCGATACCATTATGCACCGTCTTGACGAAATGCCCCGTACCGTCGGGGCCCATGCGGTCGACGCAGGGATCGCCTTCGTACCGAGCGGCGATGGTCATCAGGATGTCGCGGAGGCGATCCCAGCTTTCGATAGAGCCGCCGAACATCATCGACGGCCCGTGCCGGGCGCCCGCCTCGCCACCCGAAATGCCCAGCCCGACATAGTGCAGGCCATGCCCCGAGAGCAGGGCGGCGCGGCGGCGCGTGTCGTGGAAATCGGCATTGCCGCCGTCGATCAGCGTATCTTCCGGCGCAAGCCGGGGCAGGAGCGCCGCGATCATCTCGTCGACGGGCGCGTCGGACGGGATCATCAGCAAGAGCAGCCGCGGCACTTTCAGCCCCGCCACCAGCCCGTCCAGCGTCTCGTGCGGGTGCAGATGCGCGGCCAGCGGCCCGGCCTTGTCGAGGACGGCGCCGATCCCGTCGGTCTCACGATTACCGATCGCGACCGGGATGCCCTGTTCGGCCAGATTGAGCGCCAGCGCGCTGCCCATGGTGCCAAGCCCATAAAGGCCGATCCGTGCCTGTGCCATGGCGCCGCCTTTCCCGGTGTCCTTACCGGAAAGAGCGTACGGCAAACGCGGCCCGGTGCAAGCGCCGCTGCTGTGCTATTTGTCCAGGCACCAGCGCATGATCGCCTTTTGCGCGTGCAGGCGGTTCTCGGCTTCGTCGAAAATGACCGAGTGCGGGCCATCCATCACGGCGCTCGTCGCCTCGTCCTCGCGATGCGCGGGCAGGCAATGCATGAAGAGCGCGTCGGGCTTCGCATGAGACATCAGTTCTTCGTTGACCTGATAGCCGCGCAGCAGATTGTGCCGTCGTTCCTTGCTGGACTGGCTGTCATGCATCGACACCCAGGTGTCGGTCACCACGAGGTCGGCGCCCTCGACCGCATTGACCGGATCGCGTTCGATGGTGACGCGGGACCCTTTGTTGCGGGCGAAGCCCACGAATTCCGCCTCGGGATCGAGCTGCGCCGGGCCTGTGAAGGTGAGATCGAAGCCGAATTGCCCAGCGGCATGCAGGAAGGACGAGCAAACGTTGTTGCCGTCGCCGGACCAGACGACCTTCTTGCCCTTGATGGGCCCGCGATGTTCCTCGAAGGTTAGCACATCGGCCATGATCTGGCAGGGGTGGGTGCGGTCGGTGAGCCCGTTGATGACCGGCACGTCGGCATACTCCGCCATTTCGGTCAGCACCGCCTCATCGAAGGTGCGGATCATGATCAGGTCGACATAGCGCGACAGCACGCGGGCGGTGTCGGCGATGGTTTCGCCGTGACCGAGCTGCATGTCGGTGCCCGACAGGACCATCGTTTGCCCGCCCATCTGCCGCACGCCCACATCGAAGCTGACGCGCGTCCGGGTCGAGGGCTTTTCAAAGATGAGCGCGACCATGTGGCCCGCCAGCGGCTGGTCGGCGTCGGGCGTGCCGCGCGGACACCCTTTGCGCGCGTCCTTCATGGCGCGCGCCTGATCGATGATACCCCGCAAGGCGGACTGGTCGGTTTTGTGAATGTCGAGAAAATGGTTCATCTGTTCGGGCTTTCTGGTGTCTGTCGGGCGTGGGGCGCTGCCCCCGCCCGGAGTAATTCCGCCAAGAAGAAGGATCAGGCGCGAACGGCCTCGGGCCTGTTTTCAAGGGCGCTTGCGGCGGCGTCGAGCCGGGCTGCGGCCATGTCGATCTCCTCATCCGTGATGGTCAGCGGGGGCAAGAGACGCACCACGTTGTCGCCTGCCGGCACGGTGCACAGCAGCGCGTCGTAATTGGCGGCGACCACATCGGTGTTGGCCGTGCGGCACCTCAGCCCGAGCATGAGGCCGGAACCGCGCACGTCCTCGAAGATATCGGGATGCGCGGCGACGAGGCCCTCGAGCTTCTGGCGCAAGAGACCGGCCTTGCGGGAAACCTCGGGCAGAAAATCGGGCGCGGTCATCATATCCATCACCGCAGAGCCCACGGCACAGCCCAGCGGGTTGCCGCCATAGGTCGAACCATGCGTGCCGGCGGTCATGCCCGAGGCTGCGCGTTCGGTGGCCAGAACCGCGCCCAGCGGAAAGCCCCCGCCGATGCCCTTGGCCACCATCATGATATCGGGAGCCGCGCCCGCCCACTCGTAAGCGAAAAGTCTGCCGGTGCGACCCATGCCGCACTGCACCTCGTCGTAGATAAGCAGGATGCCCTTTTCGTCGCAAAGTGCGCGAAGGCCCCGCAGGCACTGGTCGGGTACGGGGCGGATACCGCCCTCGCCCTGCACGGGTTCGATCAGTATGGCCGCCGTCCTGTCGTTGATCGCGGCGTGAAGCGCGTCGTGATCGCCGAACGGCACATGGGCGAACCCGGGCAGGAGTGGCCCGAACCCCTTGGTCATCTTCTCGGAGCCCGCCGCCGCGATCCCCGCCGAAGACCGGCCGTGGAACGACCCCTCAAAGGCGATGATCTCTGTGCGCTCGGGCTGGCCCGCATCGTAGAAATGCTTGCGCGCCATCTTCACCGCCAGTTCGCAGGATTCCGTACCGGAATTGGTGAAAAAGACCGTATCGGCAAAGGTGGCTGCAACCAGCTTGTCGGCGAGTTCTTCCTGTTTGGGGATGTGGTAAAGGTTGGACGTGTGCCAGAGCAGGCCCGCCTGCTCGGTCAGCGCCGCCACCAGCGCCGGATGCGCGTGACCCAAAGCGTTCACCGCGATGCCCGCGCCGAGATCGAGAAATCGGCGCCCGTCGGCCTCGATCAGCCAGCTGCCTTCGCCCTTGACGAAAGACAGCGGCGCGCGCGCGTAGGTGGGCAGAACGGAAGCGATCATGGCGGTTTCCTATGCAGGTAAGCCCTTTGAGTGCCGTATGGGCGGGCGTTCGTCAATCAAAGAAGGGGTTAAGTGGCGCGGTCTGCGCCGGACAAACGGGGGGCGTCAGACGTGGGTGCGACGGCGTCGGGCCAAGGAATATGCAGGGCGGTTTGTCATGGACGTGTCCTTTACAAGCGCCGGACGCGCTTGTGAAGGCAAAACTTCACGCCCGCGTACCAAAGGTCAGGTCGCGAGAAGTTCGTCGACCCAGGCCGGAACGGTCTCGCTGGCCCGGCCGCGGCGGTGATCCGCGAAATCGCGGCTGGCCGACGAGATTTCGGTATTGAACTCGATCGTGTGGGCGCCCATCCGCCTGGCATGCTGACCGTAGGCCGCCGCCGGGAAGACATTGCCCGAGGTGCCGATTGCCACGAAGATATCGGCGCTGCTGAGCGCGGGATCGATACGGTCCATGTGATAGGGGATTTCGCCGAACCAAACCACGTCGGGCCGCGTGGCGCGGGCGCCGCAGGCCGGGCAGGCGTCTTGCGCATCCATGACAAGGGGCGCGGGCCAGCGGTGATCGCAGGCGTGGCACAGCGCGCCGCTCAGTTCGCCGTGCATGTGCAGGACATTGTTGCTTCCGGCGGCTTCGTGCAGGCCGTCGACATTCTGCGTGATCACGAGCACGTCGCCGGGCCACTTGGCCTCGAGCCGCGCCAGCGCGAGGTGCGCGGGGTTGGGGCGCGCCTCGGCGGCCTGCGCACGGCGGGCGTTGTAGAAAGCATGCACGCGCGCGGGATCGCGATCGAAGGCGTCGGGCGTGGCGACATCCTCGATCCGGTGCTGGGCCCAGAGCCCGCCTTCGTCGCGAAACGTGCCGAGCCCGCTTTCGGCGGAAATGCCTGCGCCGGTGAGGATCACGATACTGGTCATGCTGTCCTTTCGGGCAAGCTGCGTGTTGCGGTCAGTCTACCCCGTGCAGGGCGGCGTGACGACCGGGAAAGTCGCGGCACGCGCAAGCGGGCGCGGGCCTGTGGGGCAAGTGCACTGTGGCACGCTTTCCTTCGCGGGCGGGCTGGCCTATCACGGGGGCGGGTCAAGAAAGGAGCGGTGGCGCGTATGAAGATCCTGTTCGTTTGTCTGGGAAATATCTGCCGCTCGCCGGCGGCCGAGGCGGTGTTCCGGCGGATCGCGCCGGGCGTTGAAACCGACAGCGCGGGCACCGGCGGCTGGTACGTGGGCGAGCCGCCCTATGGCGCGATGCAGGCCGCGGCCCGCGCCCGGGGCTACGAGATGGACGACCTGCGCGCGCGGCAATTCGGGGCGGCGGATTTCGCGCGTTTCGATCTAATCCTCGCCATGGACGACAGCAACCGGGCGGATATCGAGGCGCAGCGCCCTGCGGGCAACGCCACACCTGTCCGGCTTTTCACCGACTACGCGCCGGAGCGCGGCATGGACCACGTGCCGGACCCCTATTACACCCGCGATTTCGACGGTGCGCTTGACCTGATCGAGGCTGCCGCCGAGGGTCTGCGCCGCACCCTCTGACGGCCCGGCCCGCCTAGAAGCCGCCGGGCCGTCGCGGGCCTTGCAGGCTAAGCGAAACGGTTGTTCGGGTATTCGGACGGAGCGGCAGTAGACCCGATATTCGGCTGGACAAACCGTCGCAGAGGGTGAAACTGACGTCGGATTTCAAAGGACAAGAACATGAACCTCGCAAAATTTCCCCGCGTGCGCCTCGCTCATCTGCCCACCCCGCTGGAACCGCTGCCGCGCTTGTCGGATTATCTCGGCGGCCCGGAGATCTGGATCAAGCGGGATGATTGCACGGGGTTGTCGACGGGGGGCAACAAGACCCGCAAGCTTGAATTCCTGATGGCCGAGGCCCAGGCGCAGGGCGCCGAGATGGTCATGACGCAGGGCGCGACCCAGTCGAACCATGCCCGCCAGACGGCCGCCGCCGCGGCCAGGCTGGGCATGGCGTGTCACATCCTTCTGGAGGACCGCACCGGCTATAACTATGACAACTACAAGTACAACGGTAACGTTCTGCTCGACCACCTGCACGGTGCCACGATGGAGCATCGCGGACCGGATCTCGACATGAATGCCGAGATGGAGGCGGTGGCCGACAAATTCCGGGCCGAGGGCAAGAACGTCTACACCATTCCCGGCGGCGGCTCGAACGCGACGGGCGCGCTGGGATATGTCAACTGCGCTCTGGAGATGCTGAGCCAGTTCGTCACCATGGGCCTCGATGTGGATCACATCGTGCATGCCACAGGCAGCGCGGGCACGCAGGCGGGCCTGATCACCGGCCTGAAAACGATGAACGCGCAGATCCCGCTTCTGGGGATCGGGGTGCGCGCACCCAAGCCCAAGCAGGAGGAGAACGTCTACAACCTTGCCGTCAAGACCGCCGAGAAGCTGGGCTGCCCCGGCGTGGTCGCGCGCGAGGACGTGGTCGCGAACACCGACTATGTCGGCCCCGGCTATGGCATGCCCGCCGATGACACGCTGGAGGCGATCGACATTTTCGCGCGTTACGAGGCGATCCTGCTTGATCCGGTCTATTCCGCGAAAGGCGCGGCGGGTCTGATCGACCTGATCCGCAAAGGACATTTCAAGAAAAACGACAAGGTCGTCTTCCTGCATACGGGCGGCGCCATCGGCCTGACCGGCTACAGCCATTGCTTCGACGTGCCTAAATGAAATCAGTCGGCGTCTTGGGCGGGATGGGGCCAGAGGCCACCATCCTGCTGATGCAAAAGGTTTTGTCGGCGGTGCCGGCCAAAGACGACGCGGATCACGTGCCGCTGATCGTGCACCAGAACCCCCAGGTGCCCTCGCGCATTGCGGCGCTGATCGACGGGACGGGCACCGACCCGATGCCGGTGCTGATGTCCATGGCGCAGGATCTGGAGCGCGCGGGCGCACAGGCGCTGGCCATGCCCTGCAACACCGCGCATCACTACGCGATGGCGGTGGCGCATGCGACGACGCTGCCCTTCTTCAACATGATCGACCTGACGGCGGCGCATCTGGCCGAGTCGGGGGCCAGGACAATCGGCATGCTTGCCTCGCCGGCCACACGCAAGGTGGGCGTGTTCGACGCCGCCTTCGAGCGGCACGGGCTCACACCTGTCTGGGCCACGAAAGAAGCCGGGCTGTTGTCGGTGATCCGCGCGGTGAAGGCGGGCAAGCCTCTGGACGGTTTGCACGGCGCTCTGCGCGACGAAGCCGACGCGCTTCTCTCCCAAGGCGCGGATCATCTGCTTGTGGCCTGCACCGAGCTCTCGCTGATGACCGAGAACCTGCCGGACGCCGCGCCGGTCACCGACAGCCTGGATTGCCTCGTGAGAAAGATCGTGGCCTTTTCGACCGGCTGACCCGGGTGAGCTTTGCGCGGCTTAGCCCCGCGCCTGCTCCAGCTCATTGCGCAGATGCTCGGCCTCCTGGCGCGCTTCGCGCAGGCCGTCCATCGTGGCGGAAAGCTCGGCCTCGGTCTGGCTGAGCTGATTGGTCAGCTCCGCCTCGCGCTGCTGCAGATAGGTGATCGCCTGGTCGCGGGTTTCTTCGGCCTCGTGCAGTTCCTGCGCCATGCGTTCAAGTTCGCCCACGTCGGATTGCGACACGCGGGTAAAGCGATGCACCAGCCAATTGGCGAACCAGCCCATGCAGAACGCCACGAACAGGACGATGGCCGTCGCGATAATAAATTCAGTTCTGTTCATCGCCGGTGTCTTCTTCCTCTGTCCCGGCTTCGGCGTTGTCGCCTGCCGGGTCTTCTTTTTGCGCCTCTGCCTCGAGGGCTTCAAGCGTTGTTTGCTCTTCGGCGATGGGTTCGGGGCGGATCACCTTGAATTCGATGCGCCGGTTGGCCTCGCGGCCGTCCTCGGTGCCGTTGTCGGCGATGGGCCGGCTTTCGCCATAGCCCTTGGCGGTGATTGCCGAGGTCAGCACGCGGCGGGCGCGCAATTCGTTAAGGATGGATTGCGCCCGCGCCTGGCTTAGTTGCTGGTTCATGACCTCGCGGCCCTGGCTGTCGGTGTGGCCGCCGATCTCCATCCGGATCTCGCCGCATTGCTTCAGGATCTCGGCGATGTCGTCCATGATCTCGGCGCCGCTTGCGTCGATCGTGGTCTCGCCCGGCTCGAAGGTGATCTTGCGGGTGCTCTGGACCTCGGCGATTTTCTGTTCGCATTCCTCGGGCGTGGGCAGGCTCGCCACCGGATCGAGCGCCTCGCGATAGGTCACGTCGATATCGAATTGCGCGGTTTCCCCGATCTTGCGGGCGAAAAGCGCGGCAATGTCGGCCGACGCCTCGGGCTTGCCGGTATTGCCTGTCACGGCGATTTCGTCCGGGGTCACGGTGACGGCCCCGTTCGACAGGAAGGCCAGCGCCTCTATCCCGGCGAGCACGCGGGTGGTCCAGCCCTTGGGCAGATCCTCGGCCACGCGCGCGGTCATGTTGACCGCATCCGACGAAAACCGGGCCCGCGCGAAACTGTCGACGGTCACGCGGGTGCGCGCGCTGTCGAGGCGACCGCGCAAAAGCACCAGCCCCTCGGGCGAGAGGGTGGCAACGAATTCCGGCACGGTGGCGGGTTCGTCCGTGGCGGGCCGGGGCAGCACGGCGTTAAGCGCGAAGACCTCTGGCAGGTTGGTTTCGAGCCCCCCGACCACGTCATCGAACCGGTCCTGTGCGGTTCCCTGCGCTGCAATGAGCGTAATGTCGGCATCCGAGAAGGTGACCGCGCCGCCGCCGAGCCGCGCCAGCGCGTCAATGGCCATTTCAGCCGCCGTGGCCCATTCAGGCGACGGCACGCCGAGCGCGAGCGTGCATTTCGCCTTGTCGGCGAGCCCAGCGCGGCCCGCTGCGCTCAGGATCCGGTCGCGCGCCTCTTCGGTGTCGGCCGAGCATGCGTCAAAGCGGCCCGCGCCATCCTCCAGCAGATAGCGCAGGGTGAAGGGGGTGCGCACCGGGCGCGGCGCGGAGATGTCGAGTGCGAGGCGCACGTCGTCGGGCAGCCTGCGGGCAAGCTGAGTTTCGAGGTTGGACTTGTCTTGATCGCTGTCGGCCATCGCGACGATCTCGACCCGCATGGCGTCGACCGAGATCTTGGCGCGCGGCAAGAGATCGAGCGTGTCCACCGCATAGTCGAGCGCGTCTTCCCAGGTTTCCGGTTCGGGATAGTCGGCGGTTTCCAGCAGGTCGGTCACCGTCTCGTCGCCGGCGACCTTTCTGACATCGTCAAGCAGCGCCTCGCGGTCGGTCGAGGCGGGGATGAGCCCGATCAGGGACAGACCGCTGTCGTTACGCAGGATCTCGACCGAGAAGCGCGGCGGCGCGATATCGGCACTGTCTTCGATCAGCATCTGGTCGATCACCCGCGCCGATTCGACCACGGTGCCGGCGATAGAGAGGGCTTTGAACCGCGTCGCCTCGGACGGCGCGGTACCGGCAAGAAAGACCTGCAGCCCGTCGGCGTCCACCTCTGTCCAGGTCATGCCGGCCTCGTCGAGCGTGTCGCGCACGGCGTTTCGCGAGCTTTCCTCGATCACCCCGACCGCGAAGCCCGCCGCAAAGAGGCACAGGATAAAGGCGACCAGAAAGGTGCCGGCAATCGCGAAAATGGAAGAGAGGCGCATGGATCGGCAGACCGTTGTTTCGTCCGACCTCTTTAGGCCCAGCCCCGCGAGAGTGCAATCAAAGCAATAGCGCTATGGCGAAAAACGGCAGGGGCAAAAGCCCCGCATCGCGGTTCGACCGGAAGAGCCGCAGCAGGCGGTTGTTGTCGTCCATGTCGAGCCGGCGCAGCTGTGACTGCAGGTGCCAGCCGAAGGCCCAAGGCCCCGCCAGCGCCACCAGCAGCGAGGGCGTGGCGGCATCGCCCGCGGCCAGGATCACCGCCACGGCCATCAGTGTCACCGCGACGACGAGGAATCCCTGAAGCCAGGCGGGCGAGCGATCACCGAAGAGACGTGCGGTGGATTTCACCCCGATCAGCGCATCGTCCTCGGCATCCTGATGGGCATAGATCGTGTCATAAAAGAGCGTCCAGAAGATGCCGGTGACGTAAAGCGCCACCGCCGGCCATTCGAGCCGCCCGCTATGCGCGGTCCAGGCCAGAAGCGCGCCCCAGTTGAACGCCAGGCCGAGAAAAACCTGCGGCCACCAAGTGAAGCGCTTGGCAAAAGGATAGATCGCGACCGGCAGAAGCGACAGGATACCAAGGCCGATGGCGGCGATGTTGAAGGTCAGCAGGATGCAGAATGCCACGAGCGCCTGTGCGACAAGCCACGCAAAGGCCTGTTTCGCGGTGACCTGTCCCGAGGGAATGGGCCGCGACGCTGTGCGCCAGACCGAGCCGTCGATATGCCGGTCGGTGATGTCGTTCCATGTGCAGCCCGCGCCGCGCATCAGGAATGCGCCGATTGCGCAGCCCGTGAAGATCCACAGATCGTGCCAGCCGGCCCGCCCGTCATGTAGCATCGACAGCAGCAGACCCCACCAGCAGGGTAGCAGCAAAAGCCATGTCCCAATTGGCCGGTCGGCGCGACTCAGGCGCAGATAGGGCCGCCACGGCGCGGGGGCATAGCGGTCGACCCAGTTGCCCGTGACCGCGTCGATCACCTCTCCGGTGGCCTCTGGCGTCTGGTTTTCGCCGGTCATATGGTGCCCTCATGAAAGCTGCGAAGATCAGGCTCTATGTAGAGCACCCTCTCGGCCAAGGGCAAACGGTTCCCCTGAGCCGGGATCAGGCGCATTACCTTTTCGGGGTGATGCGGCAGGGCGTGGGCGATGCGGTGCTGCTTTTCAACGGGCGCGACGGGGAATGGCGCGCGCGCGTCGCGGAGGCGTCGAAGCGTGGCGGTCTTCTTGAAGTCGACGGGCAGACCGCGCCGCAGCGCGACCCGCCGGACCTTTGGCTGATGTTCGCGCCGATCAAGAAGGCGCGCACGGATTTCATCGTCGAGAAAGCCGCCGAGATGGGGGCCGCGCGCATCTTGCCGGTGCAGACCGATTTCACCAATGCCGAGCGCATCCGGCAGGACCGGCTGCAGGCCCATGCCGTCGAGGCCGCAGAGCAATGCGGCGGCACCTATGTGCCCGGGGTCGCGGAGCTTCAAAAGCTCGACCATGTGCTGTCCGACTGGCCGCAGGACCGGCAGCTGATGTTCTGCGACGAGGCGCTGGCCGGTCCCGCGTCTGCCCTTGCGGACAGCACAGGCCGGGGCAAGCCCTGGGCCATTCTCATCGGACCCGAAGGCGGGTTTTCTGACCAGGAACGCGCGCGGTTGCGCGCCCTGCCCTTCGCCCATGCCGTCAGTCTTGGCCCGCGCATCCTGCGCGCCGACACTGCTACCGTGGCCGCAATGACGCTCTGGCAGCAGGCGCTGGGGGATTGGACATGAGTTTCGTGCGGCCCGAGGCCATGCAGGCCCTGCGCCAGTACCGCGAGGTGATTGCCGGCGCTTGCTGTCTTGGCGTGGCGCTTTGGTGGATGCTTGGCCCCGGCGGCATCCTTGCCTGGGTCGGTGGCGCGCTGGGGCTTGCGGGGGCCGCTCTTGTTGCGATCGGCGTGCAGCGGGCGCGCTTTCGTTCCGGCAGCGGCGGACCCGGTGTCGTGCAGGTCGACGAGGGCCGCGTCACCTATTTTGGCCCCTTGACCGGCGGATCGGTCGATCTGAGCGAGCTGACCGCCCTGCATCTTGACCCGTCGGGCCAGCCGGCGCACTGGGCGCTTTACCAGCCCGGACAGCCGCCGCTGCTGATCCCGCTGACCGCCGAGGGGGCGGACCAGCTTTTCGATACGTTCGCCACGCTGCCGGGGCTGCGCACGGGACGGCTTTTGTCGGCGATGCAGACACATGGCGGTCAGCCCGTGACGGTTTGGGAACACGTACCAAACAGGCTGCATTGACAGCCCTGCCGATTGACGCCACTTCTGGCGACCATTGTTTACGCGGCACAGCAGGAGAGGCGCCATGTCCATCCCACAATCAGGCGGCGGCCCGATCGAGAACCGGGCCCAGCTGGCCGAATACCTGGAAGCGGGCTGCAAGCCGAAGGACGCATGGCGCATCGGAACCGAGCACGAGAAGTTCGGCTATTGCAAGGACACCCATCGCCCGATCCCCTATGAGGGCGAGCGCAGCGTGCTGGCGATGCTGGAAGGGCTGCGTGACCGGCACGGATGGGCGCCGGTGGAAGAGGCCGGAAAGCTGATCGGGCTGATCAAGGACGGGGCCAATGTCAGCCTGGAGCCGGGCGGGCAGCTCGAACTGTCGGGCGCGCCGCTTGAGACGATCCACGCGACCTGCGACGAGGTGAACGAACATCTGCGCGAGGTGAAGGACGTGGCCGACAAGATCGGCGTCGGGTTCATCGGCCTGGGCGCCGCGCCCGAATGGCGGCACGAGGACATGCCGGTGATGCCCAAGGGACGCTACAAGCTGATGACCGACTACATGGATCGCGTCGGCACCATGGGCAAGACGATGATGTACCGCACCTGCACCGTGCAGGTGAACCTCGATTTCGGGTCCGAGGCCGACATGGTCCAGAAGCTGCGCGTCGCGCTGGCGCTGCAGCCGGTGGCGACGGCGCTTTTCGCCAACTCTCCGTTCTTCGAGGGCAAGCCCAACGGCCATAAATCCTGGCGTAGCCGGGTCTGGCGCGATCTGGATTCAGACCGCACCGGCATGCTGCCCTTCGTCTTCGAGGACGGCTTTGGTTTCGAGGCATGGGTGGACTACGCGCTCGATGTGCCGATGTATTTCGTCTATCGCGACGGCAAATACGTGGACGCGCTTGGCCAGTCTTTCCGCGATTTCCTGGACGGCAAACTGCCTGCCCTGCCCGGTGAAACCCCGACGCTGTCGGACTGGGCCGATCACCTGACCACGATCTTCCCCGAGGCGCGGATCAAGAAATTCATGGAGATGCGCGGTGCCGATGGCGGCCCGTGGCGGCGGCTTTGCGCGTTGCCCGCCTTCTGGGTCGGGCTGCTTTATGACCAGAGCTCGCTCGACGCGGCGTGGGATCTGGTCAAGGACTGGGATGCTGCCACTCGCGAGGCGTTGCGCGTCGCGGCCAGCGAGGACGCGCTGCAGGCGCGGGTCGACGGGATCCACATGCAGGAGTTGGCGCAGCAGGTTCTTGACCTCTCTGAGGCGGGGCTGAAGGCCCGGGCGCGCCCCGGCGCGGGCGGCATGGTGCCGGACGAGACGCATTTCCTGAACGCGCTGCGCGAAAGCATCGACAGCGGCAAGACGCCCGCCGACGAGTTGCTGGAGCGCTATCACGGCGACTGGCAGGGCGATCTGTCCCGGATCTATGCGGAATACAGTTACTGACGCCGCCTGCGTCCTGGATCAGGCAGCGCAGCCATTGCGGGCAAACGCGCCCGTCGACCTGCGCGAAAGTTGATTTGATCCCCGTCCTCGCGTAACATAACCGCATTTCATTTGATGTATTGCGGAGCCTGCCATGACGTCCGAAGGCGCAGTCACACCCGCCGAAGATTTGATCGTGACGCTGTTTGAAAGCCATGCGCGGCACGACTATGAGACCTGTTACGAGGCCGCCATCCGGATCCTGTCGCAGCGAAGTTTCGACAATCTCGACGAATACAGCGAGGCCGAGGCGCTGGGGATGTTTTTCGCCAAAGCGTTCGAGAAATCCGCCGAAGCCGGCCATCTGGCGATGCAGCGGCGGTATTCCGATGCGGCGGCCACGTTCCAGCAGATGGCCGAGGTGGTCAATGTTGTGAACTGGCGCGAAGGTCTGGACGAGAACCCGATCTTTCGCGAATACCGAAAGCTCGACCTGATCGCGCGCATCCAGAAACTCGTGATGGAAGCGGTCGAGGCCGTCATGCGCGGGTCTTTCGGTGAATCCAGTCTCAAGGTCCTCGCGGTCGAGACCTACCTGCCGGAGATCCGGTCGATTCTGTCGAAGACCGCGCCCGAGACCGAGCATTACATGCGCCAGACCGCCTTTGCGCTGGTCAGCGGATATTTCATGATCGGTGCGATGTCGCATGTCCAGAACGCGACGTTGGGCAACAAGCTTTTGCAGGCCCGGCTGTTTTTCGAACGCATGGACACGCTGCTGGACGAGTTCAGCGCAGTCGACGGCATGGACAGCTCGCAGCAGGCGATCATTTCCGTGATGCACGCCTATGCCGGCGCGGCGCGGCTGCGGGTGCAGGCGGAAATCGCCGCCGCCGAGGACGATTATGACGGCGCGATCACGAACCTGACGCAATCGATGCTGGCCTTCGAACACATCGCCCCGATCATCCCCGCGGATATGCCGGGCAACGACATGCTGCGCGAGTCGGTGGTGAATACAGGCGCCGCGATCAGCCAGAGCATCCGGCATTTCCAGGCGCTGCAATCGCTGAGCTCGCGCCTGGAGATGGCGATGAAGACCCGTGCGGACCTTGAGGAACAGCTCAAGGAGATGGACCGGAAACGCGACGAGATCATCAAGGCCTTCGCCCGTCAGCACATGAACGTGTCGATTCAGAACGTCAATGAGATTGCCGCCGAGATCCAGATCAACAACGAGGCCAGTGTGACCATGCAGAACAGCGGCATGGATCAGGTGATCCAGCTGCTAGGCCAGATGCCGCAGAGCGATGAGGCCCAAAAGCTCAAGCAGGAGGCCGAGAAGGCGAAAGAGGAAAAAGACATCGCCAAGAAAATCGAGAAGGTCGCTGCGGTGATCGATGGGGCGTCGAAGCTGGCCGACGCGGCAGCCAAACTTGTGCCTTACGGGCCCGCCGTGATGGGCGCGCTCAAGGGGGTGTTCGGGCTTTTGCCGCTGATCAAGCGCGAGGCCGAGGCCGAAACCGAGGATCGTTTGCCCGAAACCCGCATGACCTGAGCCCGGTGGCGGGCAGTCAGCTTTGGCCGATCTTAGGCTCGGTGCCAGTCCGCAGGCGGCGGATATTCGCGGCATGGCGGAAGAAGACCAGCAGGGTCAGGACGACACCCATGACGAAGAGTTCCGAGTAACCGAGAAAGATAACCCAGATGGTCGACAGCGCGGCCGCATAGATCGCCGCCATCGACGAGATCCGAGTGACCGCGGCAGAAGCGAGCCAGGTCAGGCAGCAGGCCACGCCCACGGGCCATGCAAGACCAAGCATCACGCCGAGGAAGGTTGCCACGCCCTTGCCGCCCCGAAAGCTCAGCCAGATCGGGAAGCAATGCCCGACGAAGGCCATGAGCCCGGCAAGCTGTGCTGCGTCGTCGCCGGTGGCCGCGCGGGCAAGGATCACCGCCACGGTGCCCTTGGCGCCGTCCAGAAGCAGGGTCGCCAGCGCCGCGAGCTTGTTGCCCGTGCGCAACACATTGGTCGCACCGATATTGCCGGAGCCGATGTTGCGCAGATTGCCAAGGCCGAGAAGGCGCGCAACAATCATGCCGAACGGGATCGAGCCCAACAGGTATCCGACGATCCCCCAGAACGCGAGCAGCGCAAAAGACGATTGAATATCAGGCATTTATACTCTCGAAGACCGCTTGTCCGGCGACATAGGTTGCCAAGACCTTACCCTGCATCCGCTGTCCGTCAAACGGTGTATTCTTCGATTTCGACTGCAAGGTCCAACGGTCGAGGACAAAGGGCGTGTCCGGATCGAAGAGCACCAGATCCGCGGGCGCGCCCGCCGAGAGCCGCCCGCATGGTAGGCCAAGCCGGCGCGCGGGATTGCGCGACAACGCCCGGAAGAGCACCGGCAGGCTGAGATCGCCCGAATGGTAGAGCCGCAGGGCGGCGGGCAGCAGCGTTTCCAGCCCCACCGCGCCGCTGGCGGCCTCCTCGAAGGGCAGGCGTTTGGATTCCTCGTCCTGTGGCGTGTGCATCGAACTGATCGTATCGATCAGCCCGTTGCGCACGGCCTCGACCACCGCCATGCGGTCATCCTCGGCGCGAAGGGGCGGCTTGACCTTGAAGAAGGTGCGATAGCCGCCCACGTCGAATTCATTCAGGGTCAGGTGATGGATAGACGTGCCGGCGCTGAGGTCCAGCCCGTTGTCGCGCGCCCGGCGCAAGGCAGGCAGGGCGCGCGCGGTCGTCACCTGGTCGACGTGATAGCGCACGCCCGTCATCTCGATCAGCGCGATATCGCGGTCGAGGCCCATCCGCTCGGCCATGGGCGACACCGCGGGCAGCCCGTAAAGCGAGGCGAACTTGCCCGAGGTGGCGGCGGCCCCCGCGCTCAGCACCGGTTCCTGAATATGGCCGATGACCAGCGCACCGAGTCCACGAGCGTAGCTGAGCGCCCGGGCCAGCACCTTGGTGTCGCGGACCACGTGGTCGCAATCGGTGAAGGCCACAGCGCCCGCGTCCATCAAAAAGCCGATCTCGGTCATCTCGCGCCCGTCACGGCCCTTGGTGAGGGCCGCCATCGGCAGGACGTTCACCTCGGCCGCTGCGTTGGCGCGGCGCGACACGAATTCCAACGCCTCGGGGCTGTCGATGGCCGGAAGCGTGTCGGGGCGGGTGATCATCGTCGTGACTCCGCCTGCCGCCGCGGCCCGCCCGGCAGAGCGGTAGCTTTCCTTGTGCCGTTCGCCAGGCTCGCAAACCTTGACGCCCAGATCGACAAGGCCAGGCGCCAGGCATTTGCCCGCGCAGTCAATGCGCGCGTCCGTCTGGGGCATGTCGGCCCCGCCCCCGATAGCCGCGATCCGGCCGTTTTCGACGAGAAGCCAGCCGCGCGTCTCGGTATCCGCATCCGGGTCGATCAGACGGGCATCGGTGAAGAGTGTTCTGGTCATGCCGTCTGTCCCATGCCACTGGCCGCCCGGATCCGTGCCGCTGTGGCCTCCTTGTCGGGTTGGTACTTCAGCAGATGCTTGTCGCCGCTATGCGTCACGACCTGCACGGCGGATCCCAGCGTGCGGACGGTCGCGATCTCGGACAGGGGCACGGCGCGGACGCCGGGCCCCAGCAGCCTGCGATCGGTCATGTCCCAGCGCGCCGCCGCCTCGTCCGAGGCAAGGTAGCCCGCCCGCACGGCGACAGCGGCCAACCCGCCCACGGCCCCCGTCCAGACATGCGGGTTTCCAAGAGCCCAGAGGATGGCCATGCCAAGCGCCATGGCCGCAACCGCCAGCCACGCATGGTCCCGCCAATAGGTCGCGCGATCGGACCCGAAGGAGGCGACCACGCGTTCGCCGTCGGCCAGCGGAGTCGTGGGCGTCATCGACAGCTCGGTCATGAGGCCACCCAGACGACGACCGCCGTCAGCGCGAAGAGCACCAAGAGCGCGATCATCGCCACGCGGCCCGACATGGCCGCGTCCGAGGGGGGCTTTTTCTTTGCGTCCGGAGGGCGCTGCGCACTTTCATCGGGCAGGGCATCGAAGCTCACCGGCGCCCTTTCCTCGGTGAAGGTCGCCACGAGGTGCAGCGGCGCGCGCGGGCGCAGCACTTGCGCTGTGCCGCCAAAAGCGCGCGAACCCACCACCAGAACCGTGCCGGTCAACCGGTCGAGCGCGGCGCGGCTTTCGGCGATATCCTCGGCGGAGACGCCCATCCCGTCTTCGAGATAACCGGCGAGACCGACCCCTTCGAGATCGTCGATCCGGATCAGGTCGACATGATCGGCGTCGAGCATCTCGGCGTCCAGCGCCTCGCGCAGGGGCCAGCTTCCGTTGCGCCGGTTGAAGTCCGTCAGGTCCTGCGGGCTAAGATCCACATCGAAGACGCGTACCACGCCGGCCTCTGTCGCGCTGATCTCGATCCGGTCGCTCATGCCATGACCTCCTTTGACCTGGCCCGCAAGTTGCGCGCCAGAAGATCCATCGCCGCCATGCGCACGGCGACGCCCATTTCCACCTGCTCCTGGATAACCGACCGGTTGATGTCGTCGGCGATCTCGCCGTCGATCTCGACGCCGCGGTTCATCGGGCCGGGATGCATCACGATCGCGTCGGGACTGGCGTAGCTCAGCTTGTCCGCGTCAAGCCCGTAGCGGAAATAGTATTCCCGCTCGGATGGAATGAACCCGCCATCCATGCGCTCACGCTGCAGCCGTAGCATCATAACCACGTCGACGTCGCGCAGCCCCTCTTCCATGTCTTCGAAAACCTCGACGCCGAAATCGGCGATGCCCGCCGGCATCAGCGTCGGCGGGCCGACTAGCCGCACGCGGTTTTCCATCTTGCCCAGAAGGATGATATTGGAGCGCGCCACACGGGAATGCGCGATATCCCCGCAGATCGCGATGCTGAGACGGTGAAGCCGGCCCTTGGCGCGCCGGATCGTGAGGGCATCCAGAAGCGCCTGAGTGGGGTGTTCATGACGCCCGTCGCCGGCGTTCAGCACGGCGCAGTTCACCTTTTGCGCCAGCAGGTCCACCGCGCCCGAATGCGGATGGCGCACCACCAGAAGATCGGGATGCATCGCGTTGAGCGTCAGCGCCGTGTCGATCAGCGTCTCGCCCTTCTTCACCGAGCTGGCCTGCATCGACATGTTCATCACGTCCGCGCCCAGACGCTTGCCTGCCAGTTCGAAACTGGCCTGCGTGCGGGTGGAGTTTTCGAAGAACATGTTGATCTGCGTGAGACCCGCCAGCGCGTCGGCATGTTTCACGTCGCGCCGGTTGAGCGCCACATACTGATCGGCAAGGTCGAGGATGGTGGTGATGTCAGCCGGCGCGAGGGGCTCTATCCCCAGCAGATGGGATTGTGAAAAGCTCATGCTGGCGCTCCATACCTGACACCTGCCTGCTTATAGAAAGGGGGGCGCATGGGAGCAAGCAAAGGCCTTGTCGCCGCGCGGGAAACCCCCGACGCCCGACCGGTCGTACCGGCGGATGTCAGATCTTGCGCAGAAAAGAGAAAAACGCAGAGGCCAACCGGCTTCTGCGTCGTTTTGGCGTGGCGTCAGGGTCGACAGGTCAGGCGGCCTTCGGCATCTGCAACGTGTGGGCCAGATCCTCGAGCTTGCTCGCCGCGTTGCGGAGCCAGGCCGCATCGCGCCGCGTCAATCAGGATGTTTCCCCTGCCCCGTCCGCGCGATAGGCTGCGCCGCATGGAATCGGCTGAAGATTATCAGACCTACAAAGCCCTGCTGGACTGGCAGATCGAGCTTGGCGCGACCGAGGCGATCGGTGACGTGCCGGTCAACCGGTTCGAAGCCCCGAAAAAGCTGGCGGAACCTGCCCGCCCCGCCGCGGCGCCTGCGACCCCCGTTGCGGAACCACGGGCCGATCCGGTGGGCGAGGCGCGTGCTGCGGCCTCTGCGGCCGGTACTCTCGATGATCTGAAGCCCGCCCTTGCGGCCTATGACCACTGCCCGCTCAAGCGCGGCGCGCGCAATCTTGTCTTCGCCGATGGCCGGCCCGGCGCACGCGTGATGATCATCGGCGAGGCCCCGGGGCGCGAGGAAGATCTGCAAGCCAAGCCCTTCGTCGGTCCGGCGGGACAGCTTCTTGACCGGATGCTGGCCGCCATCGGTCTCAACCGTGCGGCGGAAGAGATCGCGCAGGCGGTCTATATCACCAATGTGGTGCCCTGGCGCCCGCCGCAGAACCGCAATCCGAACGCGCAGGAAATCGCGATGATGCGGCCCTTCGTGCAGCGCCACGTGGACCTTGCCGAGCCGGAGATCGTCGTGCTGATGGGCAATATCAGCTGCGACGCTGGGCTGGGCAAGCAGGGCATTACCCGGCTGCGCGGACAATGGACCGAAGCCTATGGCAAGCCCTGCTTGCCGATGCTGCACCCGGCCCATCTATTGCGCACTCCGGCGGCCAAGCGTGAAACCTGGGCCGATCTGCTGGAGCTTCAGGCGCGGCTAGAGGGCACGGCGTGAAGATCCTGGCCTTTTCCGATCTGCATATGGCGCGGGCCCTTGCCGCCGATCTGGTGGCGGCCTCCGCCGACGCCGATCTTGTGATCGGCGCGGGCGATTTCTGCAACCATCGCAAGGGGCTGGCACAAGCGATGGAGATGCTGGCCGAGATCACCGCGCCGATGGTCGTGGTGCCCGGAAATGCGGAAAGCGCGTACGAGCTGCGTGCGGCAGCCAATCCGAACATGACGGTTCTGCACGGCGAAGCTGCGACGGTGGCAGGCGTTCGTATCTTCGGACTGGGCTATGGCGTGCCGACCACGCCCTTCGGCGACTGGTCCTGTGATCTGACCGAAGAACAGGCCGAGGCGCTTCTTGCCCCGTGCGAGACGGCCCGGATCATGGTGCTTCATTCACCGCCCAAAGGGATCGCGGACGAGACCTCGGACGGGCTTTCCGTAGGGTCCACCGCAATCCGAGACGCCATCGCCCGCGTGCAGCCCAAACTGGCGCTCTGCGGTCACATCCACGATAGCTGGGGGCGGTCGGGCCGGATCGGCCGGACGCATGTTGTAAATCTCGGGCCGACCCCCAACTGGTTCGACATCAGCCCGGACTGAACGAAAGACAAGGCACGCCATGTCCCGTATCGACGAAAGCAAGGACTTCATCCCGGTGCGTATCGCACTTCTGACAGTGTCGGACTCGCGCGACGCCAGCGAGGACCGTTCCGGCGACACGCTTGCCCAGCGCATCGAGGACGCCGGCCACACGCTGGCCGATCGCATGATCGTGCGCGACGAGCGCGACCAAATCGCGGAACAGTTGCGCGAATGGATCGAAAACCCAGAGGTCGACGTGGTGATTTCCACCGGCGGGACGGGCCTTACGGGCCGCGATGTGACCGTCGAGGCCCATCGCGACGTCTATGAAAAAGAGATCGACGCCTTCGGGACGGTCTTCACCATGGTGTCGATGCAAAAAATAGGCACGTCTGCCGTGCAGTCGCGCGCCACCGGCGGCGTGGCGGGCGGCACCTATCTGTTCGCGCTGCCCGGCAGCCCCGGCGCCTGCAAGGATGCCTGGGACGAGATCCTGAAATGGCAGCTTGATTACCGCCACCGGCCCTGCAATTTCGTCGAGATCCTGCCGCGTCTTGATGAACACCAGCGACGGAAATAGACGCCGCTCGCGTTCAATCCTCGCAAAGCCCGCGAAATCGCTTATCTTTCCGCAAGAAAGGCCGCGCGCGGCCCCTTGTGTCGAAATGGTGTGCGCATGCGTTTTCTGCGTCTCAGTCTGACCGGTCTGTTCCTGGTGTCGCTGACACTGGGCCTTCTGGCTTATGCCGGTCAGCTTGTCTATTCGGCGGTGCAGGCGCGGATGAACGACGCGCCGTCCATACCGGAACGCCGAGAACGTGTCTTCGCCGTCAATCTCGTCGAAGCGCGACCGGGTACCGAGATCCCGATCCTGACCGCCTATGGCAGCGTCGAGAGCCGCCGAACTTTGGAGGTTCGCGCGCGCACCGGCGGCACCATTGTCGAACTGGCGCCGGATTTCGAAAATGGCGGGCGGGTGCGGCGCGGACAGCTTCTGGCGCGGATCGACCCGGCGGAAGCGCGTTTTGCGCTGGACCGCGCGGAAAGCGATCTGACAGACGCGCGTGACGAGGAACGCGAGGCGCGGCGCGCGCTAGATCTTGCGGGCGAGGATCTTGGAGCCGCCGAAGTGCAGGCAGACCTGCGCCAACGTGCTTTTACCCGGCAGCTGGACCTCGAAGAGCGCGGCGTCGGGACCGCCGCCGCCGTGGAGGCCGCCGAACTGGCCGCGGCGCAGGCCAATCAGGCGGTCGTGTCACGCAGGCAGGCCGAGGCCACGGCCGAGGCCCGTGTCGCGCAGGCGGCTACCCGGCTGGCACGGGCGCGCACGGCCTTCGCGGAGGCCCGCAAACGGCTGGAAGATACCCAGATCACCGCCGAATTCACCGGCACGCTGCGCGACGTGACCGTGGTCGAAGGCCGCTTTGTTTCAGCCAACGAAAAACTTGCCGATCTGGTGGACCCGGGCGCGCTTGACGTGGCCTTCCGCATCTCCACCGCACAATACGCCCGGCTTCTCGACGCCGAGGGAGAAATCACCCGCGCGCCGGTTCGCGTCAGCCTCGACGTCTATGGCGAAAAGATCGAGACCACGGGGCGCATTACCCGCGACAGCGCGTCGGTCGGGGACGGCGAAACCGGGCGTTTGCTCTTTGCGCAATTGGACGACGCCCAAGGTTTCAAACCCGGCGACTTCGTGACCGTCGAGGTCACCGAACCGGCGGTCGACGATGTCGTGCGGCTGCCCGCGACGGCGCTTGGCGCCGATGGTAGCGTTCTGGCGCTGACCGGCGAGGATCGGCTTCGTTCGCTGCCTGTCACGCTGGTCCGGCGGCAGGGCAACGATATTCTCGTGCGTGGCGCGGACCTGTCGGGCGCCGAAATCGTGGCCGAACGCAGCCCGCTTCTGGGGCCTGGCATCAAGGTACGCCCCCTGCGCGGCAGCAGCACGCAGGAGGCGGCGGCCGACCTGATCGAGCTAAGCGCAGAGCGCCGCGACCGCCTGCGCCGGTTCGTCGAGACCAGCGACATGCCCGAAGCGATGCGCGCGCGCCTGCTGGGTGAACTGGACGCGCCGCGTGTGCCGGTCCAGACCGTCGAGCGGCTGGAACGCCGGATGGGCGGCTAGGCCATGGTGCGCGACCTGCCCGGGCGCGCCAGTGGCGTGATCTCGTACTTCACCCGTCACCCCACAGCGGCGAACCTGTTGATGGTGGTGCTGCTTGTGCTGGGCCTTGCCGCGGCACCGCGCATGCAGGCGCAGTTTTTTCCCGACGTGATCGTCGACGACGTGACCGTCGGCGTTGTCTGGGACGGCGCCAGCGCCGAGGATGTCGACAGCGCCATCGTGCAGGTGCTTGAACCGGCGCTGCTGGCGGTGGAAGGCGTCGCGGAAAGCTCGGCCACGAGCCGCGAAGACCGGGCCACCATCACGCTTGAATTCGAGCCGGGATGGGACATGGGCCGTGCCGCCGACGAGGTCCAGGCCGCCGTCGAGACGATCACCGATCTGCCCGAGGAAGCCGAAGAGCCCACCGTGACGCGCGGCGCCTGGCGCGACCGGGTGACCGACGTGGTGATCTCTGGACCGGTGGGCGTTGAACAGTTGGGCCAGTTCGCCGATGAGCTGGTCGTCCGGCTGTACGATGCGGGCGTGACAAGAACCACCGTGCGCGGCGTGGCCGCGCCGCACACCATCGTGGAAGTGCCCAGCACCAACCTGATCGCCTATGACATCACCATGGGCGAAATCGCCGCCGTTCTGGCCGCCGAGGCGGACGCAGACCCGGCCGGCGACGTCACCGGCGGCGCGACGCGGGTGCGCGTCGGCACGGAAAACCGCGCGGCGGACCAGATCGGCGCGCTGGTGCTGCGCTCCAACCCCGACGGCACAAAACTGACGGTGGGCGACGTGGCGCGCGTGCGGGTCGAGGGCGTGGACCGCAAACGCGCCTTTTTCGTGAACGACGATCCCGCGATCCAGATCCGAGTCGACCGCTCGGCGCGTGGCGACGCCATCGATATTCAGGCCCGCGTCGAAGACATCGCTGCGCGGATGGAAAGCACCTTGCCGGAGGGCACGCAGATCACGCTGATCCGCACCCGGTCCGAGGCGATCTCGGGCCGTCTCGACATGCTGCTGGAGAACGGTCTGACCGGGCTGGCGCTGGTGGTCGGGCTCTTGTTTCTCTTTCTCAACGCCCGCACCGCGTTCTGGGTCGCCGCCGGCATCCCGGTGGCGATGACGGCGACCGTGGCGCTGATGTATGTGGGAGGGCTGACGATCAATATGATCTCTCTGTTCGCACTGATCATCACGCTGGGCATTGTGGTGGACGACGCCATCGTGGTCGGAGAGCACGCCGACGCGCGTTTGCGCAGATTGGGAGAAACGCCGGTTCAGGCCGCTGAACGCGCGGCCCAGCGCATGGCGCTGCCGGTCTTTTCCGCCACACTGACCACGCTGATCGCCTTTTTCGGGCTGGTCGCCATCGGCGGACGCTTTGGCGATCTGATTGTGGATATTCCCTTTACCGTGATCGTGGTGCTGACCGCGTCGCTGGTGGAATGCTTTCTTATCCTGCCGCACCACATGTCGCGGGCACTAGCCCATGGCGGGCGCGACCATTGGTATGACTGGCCCTCGCGCACGGTCAATCGCGGCTTCACCTGGGTGCGCGAAACGCTGTTCCGGCCCTTCATGGCCCTGGTCGTGCGCGGGCGCTACGTGGTGCTGGCCGGCATGATCGTCTTGCTGGCAGGCCAGGCGGCGCAGTTCATCCGGGGTGACGTGCAATGGCGGTTCTTCAACGCGCCCGAACGCGGCAGCGTGACCGGTAATTTCAGCATGGCGCCGGGCGCGACCCGCGCCGACACGCTGGAGATGATGGCCGAAATGCAGCGCGCGACCGAAGAACTGGGCGCCGAATACGAAGAGGAATACGGCCGCAACCCGCTGGCGTTCGTAGTGGCCGAGATCGGGGGCAACGCGGGTCGCGGGCTTGCCGGGGCGGACACCAAGGAGCCCGATCAGCTGGGCGGAATTTCCATCGAGCTGATCGATGCCGACCTGCGCCCCTATTCCAGTTTCGCCTTCGTGGCCGACCTGCAGGAGAAAGTGCAGCGCCACCCGCTGGCCGAGGAGGTGAGCTTTCGCGGTTGGCGCTCGGGCCCGGGCGGGGACGCGCTCGACGTGGAGTTCTTCGGCGCCTCGGCCGAAACGCTGAAAGCCGCCGCCGAGGATCTGAAGACAGCCATCGCGCGCTTCCCCGAGGTTTCGGGCCTGCAGGACAATCTTTCCTACGACAAGGAAGAACTTATCCTGGACCTTACCCCGCAAGGTCAGGCGCTTGGGCTGACGATCGACGATCTGGGGCGTACCTTGCGCGCACGCCTGAACGGGATCGAGGCCGCGACCTATCCCTACGGTCCGCGCAGCGCCGAGATTCGCGTCGAACTGCCCGAGGCGGAACTGACCGCGGACTTTCTGGAACGGATGCAGATCCGGACGCCCGCGGGCGGTTACGTGCCGCTGGCCGACATCGTGTCGGTCGAGCAGCGCACGGGCTTTTCCACCATCCGCCGGGAAAACGGTATCCGCCATGTCAGCGTGACCGGCGATATTTCCGAGGACGATCCGGCCCGCGCGGCGGCCGTCAACGAAGCGCTTGAGACGCAGATCCTGCCGGAAATCGCCGCGACGCATCAGGTGGAATGGCAACTGAGCGGGCTGGCCGAACAGGAAAGCGATTTCCTCAGCGATGCGCGGATCGGGCTGACGCTGACCCTGACCGGCATCTACCTTGTTCTTGCATGGGTCTTCGCCAGCTGGACGCGGCCGCTTGTGGTGATGGCGATCATTCCTTTCGGTCTGGTCGGCACGATCTACGGGCATGTGCAATGGGACGTGCCACTGTCGATGTTCACAGTCGTCGGGCTATTGGGCATGACAGGAATCATCATTAACGACTCCATCGTGCTCGTAACCACGATCGACGAGCATGCGCGCGACCGGGGCATCATTCCGGCCATCATCGACGGCACGGCGGATCGCCTGCGGCCCGTCCTTCTGACCACCGCGACCACGGTGATGGGCCTGACACCGCTTCTGTTCGAGCAGTCCACGCAGGCTCAGTTCATCAAGCCCACGGTGATCACGCTGGTCTACGGGTTGGGCTTTGGGATGCTGCTGGTTTTGCTGCTGGTGCCCGCGATCCTTGCGATGCAACAGGATGTGAAACGCCAGACCACGGCACTGCGCCACGCGCTGCGGTTTCGGACCAAGAGCGTGCGCGTGGCGATGCTGACCGTGCTGGCGCTGGTCCTGGGCTGGCTCGGCGCGACGATGGGGGTCGCAAGCGTGACAGGCGCGCTGCCCACGCTGCTGACGCGGGCCGTCCCGGCGCTGGGGGATGCGCCCGCCATGCCAGCGGCGCTCGGACTTTTCCTTGCGGGCGCGGCGCTTGTGTCGGTGATGCTTTACGTGATCGGGTGGATCGCTCGGCTGATCCTGCGTCAGCCTGCCTCGCAGCCCTGAATATCCACCGCGCTGCCCGGCCCCAGAACCGTGATCCGGATTTCCGAACGGTCCACGGCAAAGCTGCGTCCGGCCATGTGGTGCAGCGTGGTCTCGGCCATCAGCCGCCCGTTCTGCCGGGTGGTGCGGGATGGGGCGATCCAGATATTGGGATCGCCGGCCTCGAACACCGCCAGCTCGCCTCGCCCAAGGCTTGGCATCCTGATCTCGGCTTGCAGGCGCAAACCGTCTTCGATGGGCGACAAACGGCAGGTCACGCGCCCGACCCCGGCCTCGGCCGCGGAAAACGGGCGCTCGGCCAGCGCGGCCACAATGAGTGGGTCCGGGGCTGCGTCGGTATCCCCAAGATTTTGCGCCACCGACACATTGACCGGCACGCACACATCCTTGCACACGCCCATGTCGATCTGCGCCGAAAGCCGGATTGCCCCGCCTTTCCGAGCGGGACTGATCCGCAGCGGCAGGGTCACGGTGCGGTCATAACCGATCGTGGTCACGCCGCTTTGCCGGATCTGCCGGGGTGTGGGCCACTCGATCTCGACAGAAGACAGGTTGCTCGATCCGCGCCAGTCGAATTGCGGCGGAATGCCCGCATCCCCCGGCGCGCGCCAATAGGTTTTCCACCCGTCTTTGAGCGTGAACTGAAGGCCTGCGATATGGGTGCCGTCCGCCGCCCGCCAGCCCGGTAGGATCCGCGCCTCGACAAGGTCGGATTGCGCCGCGGCCGGACCGGTCGCCGCCAAAAGACCAAGGCCCATCGCGGCAAAAAGGTTCAAAATGCGTGTCATCATCCCCACATGGGGGAATGTGAGGCAAAGCACAATTCACTTTCAAGCGAGAAATGCCGCCGATGGGCGCCCGCGTCGCTTGCACCCGGACGGTCGCCGCTTCATCATCGGCCCTGCCAGAAGGAGCCAGCGGGTTTGAGCCAGATCGATCTCAATGGAAAACTGCTCATTGCGATGCCGGGCATGGAAGACCCACGGTTTTCCCAGGCGCTCGTCTTCATGTGCGCCCATTCCGAGGATGGCGCCATGGGCCTTATCGTGAACAAGACCGTCGACGATCTGCGCCTGCGCGATCTTTTCGAACAACTGGAGATCACGCAGGAACCGGAGGCCCGCGATCTGCCGGTGCATTTCGGCGGCCCCGTCGAGCACGGGCGCGGCTTCGTGTTGCACGACTACGGATATCATTCCGCGATCTCCACCCTAGACGTGAACGAAGAATTCGCGATGACGGCCACGCTCGACATCTTGGAGGACCTCGCTGGCGGGCGCGGGCCGGTGCACAACATCGTGGCGCTCGGCTATGCCGGGTGGGGGCCGGGGCAGCTTGAGTCGGAGATGGCCCAGAACGCCTGGCTTACCGTCGAGGCCGACAGCAAGCTGGTGTTCGAGACCCCGAACGCCGAGAAATGGGAATGCGCGCTCAACAAGATGGGGATCAGCGCCCTGACGCTTTCTGCGGAGGCGGGCCGCGCCTGACGCGCTGAACGTTCTGGCTCAGCTGGCGTAGTCCGAGCCTTCAGAGTCCAGGATCGCCATGAGTTCTGCCAGATGCCGCTCGCCCTGCTCAGGGTAGGCCTCCAGCTCTTGGGCGGTCTTTTCGGCCACCTCGTCGGACAAGACGCGCAAGGCTTGGCCCGTCTGGAGGGCGCGGATGTAGGTCTCCGCCGCACGCTCGAAATAATACATCCGGTTGAAGCAGTCCGCCACGGTATCCCCGGTCACGAGCACCCCGTGATGACCCATGATCATCACCTTCTTGGTCGGATCGGACAAGAGCTCGGCACAGCGCTCGCCCTCTTCCTCGAACGCAAGTCCGCCATAGGCCTCGTCGATCACGTATCTATTGAAAAACGTCGCGCAATTCTGGTCGATGGGGGGCAGGTTGCTGTCCTCAAGGCAAGCCAGCACCGTGGCATGGATCGAGTGCACATGCATGAGGCACCGATGGTGCGGACAAAGCCGGTGCACGCCGCCATGAAGGCCCCACGCGGTGGGATCCGGCGCATCGGGCCGGTCGAGCGTGTCGGGGTCATTGGCATCGATCAAGAGCAGATCGGACGCCTTGATGCGCGAGAAATGTCTTTGATTTGGGTTGATCAGGAACTGCGTGCCATCCTCGTTGACCGCAAGGCTGAAATGGTTGGCGACCGCCTCGTGCATGCCCAGCCGCGCGGTCCAGCGAAACGCGGCGGCCAATTCCACCCGTTCCTGCCAGTGCGCGATATTCGGCGTAATTCCGGATTGAGCCTTCAGCATGGCCTGTCTCCCTTATCCCGAGCGGGACCAATCTGCGCCAGCCAACCCCGCTTTGCAATCGCGTGTTTGACCCGCGCCGAATCGTCTTTTTTCGCCGATATGGAAAGATTTCGCGGCTGGCGCGTTAACCTTTTGACGAATTGAAAGAAAGAAGGAGCTTCTTATGACGACTCCAAAGATCCTGATTATCGCCACATCCGCCGACAAGATGGATAATGGCGAGGACACCGGCGTTTGGCTGGAAGAATTGACGACACCCTACTATGCGTTTCTGGACGCCGGAGCCGAAGTAACGCTGGCGTCGATTGCCGGTGGCAAAATTCCAGTGGATGCTCGCAGCCTGTCCGAAGACAGCCACAAAGAAGACAGCGTCAAGCGGTATATGGACGACGACGTGGCGCAGGCTGACGTGGCCGAAACTCCGCGTTTCGACGAAATCGATACATCCGGGTTCGACGCGCTGTTTCTTCCGGGTGGCCACGGCACGATGTTCGACTACCCCGAAAACCCACGTCTTTCCGCGCTAATCGAGGCTTTTGACCGGGCTGGAAAGATCATTGCAGCAGTCTGTCACGGACCTGCCGCACTGGTTGGCCCAAAAGCCGCTTCTGGCGCGCCGCTTGTGAAAGGACGCAAAGTTGCGGCCTTCACCGACAGCGAGGAACGCGCGGTCGGTTTGGATGAAGCGGTGCCGTTCCTTTTGGAAACGAAGCTACGCGAGCTTGGAGCGGACCACCAGAAAGCCGATGATTTTCAGCCCTTTGCGGTGCGCGACGGGAACTTGGTGACGGGCCAGAACCCGCAATCGGCCGGAAAAACCGCTATGCTGGTTCTCGACGCGGTCAACGACATGCAAAACGCCGCCTAAGTGCCGCGATCCGGCGCAGGACTTTATGCGCCAAGCGCATCGAGCGCAATTCGCGTTTAGAGGTGCGGATGGCGGTCCTTAGAGAAAGGTCAAAACTTGAAGTGCCGCGTGTCCACATGGATGCGCGGCATTTTGACGTGTCACTGCAGAAATTGTGGGACGATGGTAGCGGAGGAGGGACTTGAACCCCCGACACGCGGATTATGATTCCGCTGCTCTAACCAACTGAGCTACTCCGCCGGACCGTGGCGGTAGGTAAGACAGGCCCTGCGTGGCGTCAAGAGGGTTTTTGGGCCGCAAAACGGCGCCTTGGGGCGGTCGGTCAAAGGTAAACTCCAGCCGACATGATCAGGCCGTGTTCCAGCGAAACACGCGGTGTTTGCGATTAAAAAGCGCCCAAATTTCGGCATTCGTTGAAGATACCGCACACGGCGGAATATTTTTGGTCCAGTGTCCAGAGAGCCACATCACCTTGATTGTGACGGAACAGTTCGATCTAGATAAATATTTTTTTGTTTTTTATCTGATGTTTAATAACACATCATTCGCCTAAAAGGCGAATGACCAGCGCAACTTTCAAACTTCATGCGCGAACCAACCTTGTACCGATTACGCGAAGTGGACCAAAAAAATTCTTGGCGCAACGCAGATCAGTCGCTTGACTGATGGCACTGCCGGAATCGGCGCGCCCGGGACCCGCGCAAGCCGGCCAACAAGGAGGTTTAGACAGATGGAAGAACAACTCGCGGAACTCGCGGCCAAGGTGGCCGAGATGGAGGCGAAGGGGAATTTAACGAACACCATGTTCGCGGAGACATATTATTATCTCACCATCCCCCTCATGATCATCATTCACGCAGGCTTCCTGGCCTATGAAATGGGCGCCTCGCGCGCCAAGAACGCGCTGTCGTCGGGGGTCAAGAATATCCTGGCCTTTGCCTTCGTCATTCCCGCCTTCTATTTCTTCGGCTGGTGGGTTTATTGGGGATTTCCAACGGGCTTTTCTCTGTCCGAGGGGCCGAACGGCATTTCCGGCGCGGCCTATGCCAACGCCATCGCCTGGCCCTGGGGTGAGTCGGCGGCCTATATGGGCCCCAACACCGAAGACCAGATCGACGGTGTCTTCTGGGGCGCGTTCACGCTCTTTGCGGCGACCACCGCCTCGATCATGTCGGGGGCGGTCATCGAACGCATCCAGACAGTGGGCTTTGTCATTCTCGCCATCATCCTCGGCGGTTTCAGCTGGACTCTGGCGGCGGCCTGGGGCTGGCACGCGGATGGATGGCTGGTGCAGGACTGGGGCGTGCATGACTTCGGCGCCGCTGGACTTGTCCACGCGGTTGCGGCCTTCTTCGCGCTTGGCGTGCTGATCAACCTTGGCCCGCGCATCGGCAAGTTCAATCCTGACGGCACGGCCAACCATCTGGCAGGTCACAACATGCCTTTCACGGCGACAGGCCTGATGCTGATCGTCGTCGGTTTCTGGGGCTTCCTGATGGCCTGTCTCGTGGTCGGTGGCGAAGCGTGGTCCTGGGGCGCAAACTTCACCACCATCTATGGCACCCCAACCAATCTCGGCGCACTCAGCTTCAACATCCTGATGGGTGTCGCGGGCGGGATCATCGGTGCATGGCTCTTTACCCGCGATCCGTTCTGGATGATGTCAGGCGCGCTGGCGGGTCTGATTTCGGTGGCTTCGGGTCTCGACATCTACTTCCCGTCGCTGACCTTCATCATCGCCATCGTCGCCGGTATCCTGCTGAAACCGGCGGCGACGGTCCTCGAAAACATGGGGATCGACGACGCGGTGGGCGCGGTCACGGTGCACGGCACGATGGGCATCTACGGCATGTTGATGCTGGGCATCTTTGCCAGCGGGTATCCCGCCCTGACCGGCGCAGAGGCCCCGACCGTCAGCTTCGTGGGTCAGCTTGTCGGCATCATCGTGTTCGTCGCGATCGGCTTCATCACAGGCTATGTCAGTTCGCTGGTGCTGAAGATGCTGGGCATGCTGCGTGTGCCGGAAGCAGCCGAAATCGCGGGTCTCGACACCGTCAAGGTGCCGGCGCAGGCCTATCCCGAAGGCATCGCGGCGTCGCCGCCGGCGTCTCAGTAATCAACTAGGAGGACATATTCATGGGATTTCCTTTTGACACCCCGACCTGGGACGGCGTCAGCGGCGTGATCTTCGTCGGCGGCGTGAACGGCCCGACGCTGATCTACAGCATTATCGCCATCGCGATCTGCATTGCCGCTCTGCTTTACGGCAACAGCGTCGAGTCGGACAAATACAGAAAGCACAAGTAAGGCGCGCGATGCGCGACCGTGCCATAGGAAACGCCCCGCGACGTATCGCGGGGCGTTTTCACGTTGAGCCTTTCCCGGATCACTGTCGCCAGTCGAAGAACCCCGGCCCGGCCTGCGCCAGAAGATCGCGCGCCATCCGCTTGCCAAGCATAGCTCCATCTTCGACCGGCGCGGTGGCCTCGTCGAAAAGCGCCTCGCTGCCATCGGGCCGTAGGATCTCGCCCCGCAGGCGCAATGTACCACCCTCAAGCTCGGCAAGTCCCGCGATGGGCGTCTCGCACGACCCGTCCAGCGTCGCGAGAAAGGCCCGTTCCGCCGCCAGCCGCTTGCCGGTCTCGTCATCGTGCAACGGCTCCAACAGAGCGGCCACACGGGTATCGTCAGCGCGCCGCTCGATTCCGATAGCGCCCTGTGCCACGGCGGGCAGCATATCCTCGGGCGCGACCGGCCCGCGCGCCACATGCGCCATGTCCAGCCGGTTCAGTCCGGCCATGGCCAGAAAGGTGCAGGCGGCCACCTCGTCATCGAGTTTCTTGAGGCGGGTCTGCACGTTGCCGCGGAATTCCACAACCTGAAGATGTGGAAATTTCACCAGCACCTGCGCCCGGCGGCGCAATGACGAGCTGCCCACCTTGGTGCCCGCCGGCAGATCCGCGAGCCCTGAATATCCCGGCGACACGAAGGCATCGCGCACGTCCTCGCGCGGCAGATAGGTGTCAAGCACCAGTCCCTCGGGCTGCAGCACCGGCATGTCCTTCATCGAATGCACGGCGATGTCGATATCCCCCGCCAGCATGGCATCCTCGATCTCGCGCGTGAAAAGCCCCTTGCCGCCGATTTCCTTCAGCGGACGGTCGATGATGCGGTCGCCCGTGGTCTTGATCACGACGATCTGGAACGCCTCATGCGGCAGATCATGCGCCGCGGCCAGCCGGTCGCGGGTCTCGTTGGCCTGCGCCAGCGCAAGCGGGGAACCGCGCGTGCCGATCTTCAGCGGGGCTGCGGGGGTAGGCAAATCATGTGTCATATTCTCCGAATAGACCTGTAAACCTTTCCTGACAAGCTAAGGCTTGACAATAGGGGGCCATAAGGTGACCACCTTGCCGAAAAGGGAGACGCATGCATGGCTCGGGACAAAACCATCCTCAAGGCGCTGGCCGGTGAAACACAGGCGACACCGCCGATCTGGATGATGCGGCAGGCGGGCCGGTATCTGCCGGAATACCGTGCCACGCGGGCCGAGGCGGGCGATTTCCTGTCGCTGTGTTACAACCCCGATCTCGCCACCGAGGTGACGCTGCAGCCCATTCGCCGCTACGGGTTCGACGCCGCAATCCTGTTTGCTGATATCCTTCTGGTGCCCCAGGCGCTTGGTGCGGATCTGTGGTTCGTCACCGGTGAGGGGCCGCGCCTCTCGACCGTCACGACCCAGGCCGATTTCGACAAGCTCGGCCCGGCCGCCGACATACACGAAACGCTCAATCCGATCTACCAGACGGTGCGCAATCTTTCGGGCGCGCTGCCGTCCGAGACCACGCTCATCGGCTTTGCCGGTGCGCCCTGGACGGTGGCTACTTACATGGTCGCAGGACGCGGCACGCCCGATCAGGGGCCCGCTCACGCGCTCAAGGATGAAAACCGCCCGGTCTTCGAGGCACTTATGGACCGCATCACCGAAGCCACGATCCTTTACCTTTCCGCCCAGATCGACGCGGGCGCCGAGGTGGTTAAGGTCTTCGACAGCTGGGCCGGCTCCCTCAAGGGCAAGGATTTCGAGGATTTCGCCGTTGCCCCGGCCAAACGGATCATCTCGGCGCTGAAAGAAAAGCACCCCGGCACCCCGATCATTGCCTTCCCGCGCGAGGCGGGCGATGGCTATATCGGGTTTCACGCAAAGACCGGGGCCGATTGCGTGGCCGTCGATGACAGCGTCACGCCGGAATGGGCCGCGGCCAACGTCCAGAAGGACGGCTGCGTGCAGGGTAATCTCGCCTCGCGCCACATGGTCACCGGCGGCGAAGACCTGGTGCGCGAGACCCGAAAGGTCGTCGAGGGTTTCAAGAACGGACCGCATATCTTCAACCTGGGCCACGGCATCACGCCGGATGCCGATCCGGACAATGTCCAGCTTATGATCGATACGATCCGGGGCGGGTGACCCGCGCATTCAACGCCGTATTCAGGCGCCAAAAACGCTGATCTCATGTCGCAATCGGACGGGCGGCAGGCGGCGGGGCTGCGGCAAGCTGTGAAAAACAGCAAAGCCCCGGCCCGCGATGAACATCCACTTCCGCGACACCCGCAAGATCGACCCAACATGCGGCGCGACCCTTGGTGACAACACTCCCAACGATCAGGACCGCATAGAGATCGGCCCGACCCAACTGGCCTATACAGAATGGGCCGCAGCGGGGCTGGAGCTGCCCGATCTGCAAGAGATGCGGCGCTATCGGTGGCGGCGGTTGGTGGAGGCGGTGGTGGCGCGCGACTATGCCGGGCTTCTGGTCTTCGATCCTCTCAACATCCGCTACGCGTCGGACAGCACCAACATGCAACTTTGGAACGCGCACAACCCGTTCCGCGCGCTGCTGGTCTGCGCCGATGGTCACATGGTGATGTGGGATTACAAGAACGCGCCTTTCCTCAGCAGCTTCAACCCGCTGGTGCGCGAGGTGCGTTCGGGCGCGGACCTTTTCTACTTCGACCGGGGCGACAAGGTTGATGTGGCGGCGGATGTATTCGCCAACGAGGTGCGCCGGCTTCTGGCAGAGCACGCACCGGGCAACTGGCGGCTTGCCGTGGACAAACCCATGGTCCACGGGCTGCGCGCACTCGAGGCGCAGGGGCTGCAGGTGATGGACGGCGAGGAGGTGACCGAGAAGGCCCGCAGCATCAAGGGCCCGGACGAGATCCGCGCCATGCGCTGCGCCTCTCACGCCTGCGAAGTGGCGGTCGCCGAGATGGAGCGGTTCGCCCGCAAGAGCGTCCCGCAAGGGCAGACCAGCGAAGACGATATCTGGGCTGTGCTGCATGCCGAGAACATCCGGCGCGGCGGCGAATGGATCGAAACCCGCCTTCTGACGACCGGCCCGCGCACCAACCCCTGGTTCCAGGAATGCGGCGGGCGCATCGCCCAGAATAACGAGATCCTCGCCTTCGACACCGACCTCGTCGGCAGCTACGGGATTTGCGTGGATATCTCGCGCACCTGGTGGATCGGCGATGAAAAACCGCGCCCGGACATGATCTATGCCATGCAGCACGCGCATGAGCATATCATGACCAATATGGCCATGCTCCGCCCCGGCGTTACTATTCCGGAATTGTCTGCGAACACACATGTTCTGGACGACAAGTTTCAGGCGCTGAAATACGGCTGCCTGATGCATGGCGTGGGCCTGTGCGATGAATGGCCGTTGGTGGCCTACCCGGATCATGCCGTGCCAGGTGCGTTTGACTACGCGCTGGAGCCGGGGATGGTTCTTTGCGTCGAGGCGCTGGTGGGCGAGGTTGGCGGCGATTTCTCGATCAAGCTGGAAGATCAGGTGCTGATCACCGAGGACGGGTTCGAGAACCTGACGAAATATCCCTTTGACCCCGCCTTGATGGGTCTGACGTGACCCGCCTGCACCGGCTCAACTGTCGGGGGGCATGTCGTAAAAACCGATCGATTGTACCGAATAGCTGTCGTTTTCCTCGATATTCGGCGTCACGACCAGCTCCAGTGCCAGGGTGAAGCGGGGATCCTCGACACCTTTTTCGCCTGTCATCTGAAAGTTTAGCTGCGCGACCTTGCCCGGCGGCAGCGTGGTGGCATATTTCGGATCGCTGGCGTTGCAATACTGAAGGTAATTATCACCATAGCAGCTGCGCAGACCGGACCAGTTTCCCTTGTAGGTCATGAACCCACCCTGACCATCTGCCAGGGACATAGAGTCCGGCATGTAGGACAAGGCGATGGTGTTGTCGGTGGTATTCTTGAACCGCACGGCAAAGGTCGCGTCCCCGCTCGACTTCGCATAGATCAGGCTTGACACCTCGGCCTCGAAAACCTCTGCGGAAAACCGGCGCGAGGGCTCCGCGAGACTTTGCTGAATCATGTCTTGACCGGTCTCTCCGCCCATCACGACCACTTGCGTCGTCGGGACCGTTTCCGCCGCCGACCCGGCCGCCGTCGCGAAGCCGCACGCGCCCCGGCTGCGCGTGACCATCATCTCGGCCACACTACCGACAGACGGAAAGTCTGACCGTGCGGTTGCAAATAGCCGCCCGTCCTCGGTTGAAATCATCCGCGCCTGCACCTTTACCTGCTCGCCGAACTGGATGAGCGAGCCGGTCACCACCGCGTCGACGCCTTCGATCTCACCCAGCCGCTTGGCCGCGTCCGGCGCGATGGTACCGTCAAAGACCAGCTCCATCTCTCGGAAGATCGCGGAAAGCTGCGAGCGCTCAATGATATCGATCTTGCCCTCACCGGAATTGAACAGGCTGTCGACGATGAATTCCGAGATGTAGTTCGACAGGTCCGAGCAGGTTCCATCCGAATGCGTGAAGGTCGAGATGCCGATCGTGGCCCGCCCGTCGGTACGGGTACGGTCGACGATCTGGCCCGCGATCTCGTCCAGACTGCCATCGACGGAAGACGCCGTATGGCCGGGACCGGCCAGTCCGGCGCAGACCACCGCGGCGGCCATGAGGGAAACCCTGTTCGTCATCGTCAACTCTCCTTGCAATAAACCTTGAGGGCGTCGGACGCCCGTATCTGATCGCTGAATCCGCGCATCGCCATCGCCCGCGCGGCGCGGGCGGCGTCCGGGCCCTTGCCCGTGCCAAGAAGCCACAGACGGTGCGGCGTGCCATCCGCCAGCACCACAGCCTCGCCTTCGAGGTAATACCCCTCCAATCCGGAGCTCGTCTCGGCGGCGGGCGTTCTGCGCTCTGACGCGGCGACCTCTCGCAGGGACAGGCCCCCGTCGCAATGCGCGGCAAGCGCTTCGCGGATGCGCTGCCCTAGGTCCCGCTCGATCTGGGACAGGCTCGGCGCATCGACCGGCGCCGTATCGGGGTCTGGATTATCCGGCTGCGCGCCGGTTTGCCCGCCCGCGTCGGCCGCGGTCACAGTCCCGGCGGGGCGCGTATCGACCACAGGCCGGTCATCCGTCGTAAAAAAACGATCGCTCAGTTCCAGACCGCCGACGACGACACCCAAGCCGGCACTCGCGACAATAAGCATTTTTCCAAAAGAGGAATTTTCTGGCATGACCCGGCCGTGATCTTTCCCTGACAGGATCAAAAAATCACAGCATCCGACTTTCGACAAGGTTGCGGATCACTTGCCGCAACACGCGACACGCGCAAAATGACGGTGCGGGGGCCTGTCACGCTTGTCACCTTGCCGTGACGGCGGCGTGAAATCCCTAGTGCGCGGGCGAAAGGCTTCCTACCCTTTGCACATTCCGAACCTCAAGGAGCCACCCCATGCCGACCGAACGTTTCACCTTCAGGGGGCATGCCGGGCACGAACTTGCCGCGAGGCTCGACCTGCCCGATGGGCCGCATCTGGCCACGGCGCTCTTCGCGCATTGCTTTACCTGCTCCAAGGACATCCCCGCCGCCCGGCGAATTGCCGCGCGGCTGGCGGGTGCGGGTATCGCGGTGCTGCGCTTTGATTTCACCGGGCTGGGGCATTCCGGGGGCGAGTTCGAGAACACGTCCTTTCGCAGCAATATCGAGGATCTGGTGCTGGCCGCCCGCGCGCTGAAGGCGCAGGGCATGCCGCCGTCCCTGCTTGTCGGGCACAGTCTGGGCGGGGCTGCCGTTCTGGGGGCCGCAGGCCAGATCGACAGCGTCAAAGCGGTGGTGACCATCGCCGCGCCCTATGATCCAGGCCATGTGACGCACAATTTCGAGGGCGCGCTGGACACAATCGAGGCAGAGGGCACCGCCGAAGTCATTCTTGGCGGGCGGCCCATCCGCGTCGGCAAAGCGCTTGTCGAGAACGTACGCTCGGAACGTCTCGGCGAGGCCATAAGCGGGCTGAAGCGCGCGCTTCTAGTCCTGCACGCGCCCCGCGACGAAACCGTCGGGATCGAGAATGCCAGCCGTATCTTCGCCGCCGCGAAGCATCCCAAGAGTTTCGTCACGCTGGATGGCGCGGATCACCTGATCTCCGATGCCGCCGACGCCGAATACGTGGCCGGGGTCATCGCTGCCTGGGCGCCGCGTTATCTCGACCTGCGCCGACCGGCGCCGCCGCCGGGCGTGCCCGAGGGTATCGTGCGCGTGTCCGAGGCGGATCCGGACGGGTTTCTTCAGGATGTGAACGCCGGCGCGCGGCATCACCTTCTCGCCGATGAACCCGCGGCCTATGGTGGCACCGGCCGGGGCCTGACGCCCTACGGGTTCCTGTCGGCGGGGCTGGGAGCCTGTACGTCGATGACCATTCGCATGTATGCCCGGCGCAAGGGCTGGCCACTGGCGCATGTGCGCGTGGACGTGAGCCATGACAAGGTCCATGCGCAGGACGCCGGCGCGCCCGGCGATCAGAAGGCCGACCGTTTTACCCGGGTGATCCGGATGACCGGCGACCTGACCGAGGCACAGCACGCGCGCCTGATGGAAATCGCCGACAAATGCCCGGTGCACCGCACATTGGAAAAAAGCGCCGAGGTGATCACCCGCGCGGCCTGATCAGCCGGACCGCCCGAAATGCTCGACCATGGCCACAAGATCCTCGGGCGGGGTGTCGGCCTGCAGATGCGCGCAGGCGTTGGGGCACAGCGCAAAGACCGATCCGTCCGAGAAAAACGAGGTGTTGGTCACGAAGATCACCCGCGCCTCCGGGTGAAGCTGATGCGCGAGATCGGCAATCACGAAGGCGCTGCTGCCGCGCAGGATGAGGTTGAGGATGATCACGTCGAACCCGCTGGCGCGCAGTGCCGTTTCCGCATCTTCCTGGGACGTGACGTGACTTGCGTCGATCCCGCGACGGGTCAGGTGCCCAAGCCAGAGCTGGCCGAGCGACTCGTTGCTTTCCACGATCAGAACCCGCGCCATGTTTCCCGAAACCTTCGTCGTCACCCACCGCCTACAAGACGCAGAGGGTAGCCGAAGCGCGCCCCTTTCGCCAGCTTTCCGCGACATAACGTTAAAAGGATTGTTTTCGGAGCCTGTTTCCGTTTCAACGGGCGCGACACCGGGCCAAGGCGACGACAATGACAAGCTGGATCACAATCTGCGACACCTGCAAGCACGAAAGCTGGAGCGCCGAGACGCATGACCGACCCGATGGCGAGGTTCTGGCCGAACGCATAGAGGCGCGCGCGGCGGCGGCGGGCGTGAACACGCGGCGGGTCTCGTGCCTGATGGGCTGCACGCATGGCTGCAACGTTGCGGTTCAGGCCCCGGGCAAGCTCGCCTATACACTGGGACGGTTCACCCCGGATGACGCGGCCGCGCAGGCCATCGTCGACTACGCCGCGCTGCATGCCGAAAGCGATAGCGGGCAGGTGCCCTACCGGACATGGCCGCAAGGGGTGAAGGGGCATTTCGTCACCCGCCACCCGCCGCTGCCTGGCGAAGAGGCCTGAGCGTCATGCAGGCCCCGCGCGACCATGGCGGCGGGATCGACGCGGCCGCAGCGCTTTACGGCGGCGCGCGGGAGGCCTGGATCGACCTGTCGACCGGGATCAACCCGCTGCCCTATCCCCTGCCCGACCTGACGCGTGACGCGTGGACCGCCCTGCCCGACCGCGCGGCGCAGGACGCGCTTGTCGCGGCGGCGCGGACATTCTGGCGAGTGCCGGACACTTTTGCGATTCTGCCCGCACCCGGCGCGTCGAGCCTGATCGCGCGTCTGCCCGCGCTTGCCGGACCGGGCCGGGTGCATATTCCCGCTCCCACCTATAACGAGCACGCGGCGGCCTTTGCCGCTCAGGACTGGACAGTCGAGATCGATCACGACGCGGCCGGCGTCCCAAGACCGGACGCGCGGGTTCTGGTGCACCCCAACAATCCGACCGGCACATGGTGGTCCAAAGACGATCTGGACGCGCCCCTGTGTATCCTCGACGAGAGTTTTGCCGATGTGGACCCGGATCGCTCGCTGCTCGGGGCCGCTCACGCGGGCACGGTCGTCCTCAAAAGCTTTGGCAAGTTCTGGGGGCTGGCGGGCCTGCGGCTGGGCTTTGCCATTGGCGCGCCCGCTATGATCGAACGGCTGGAGGCCCTGCTGGGTCCCTGGGCCGTGTCGGGGCCCGCCCTTGAGATCGGCCACGCCGCCCTGACGGATACCGACTGGGCGCGCCAAACACGCGAGCGCCTGGCGCGGGACGCGGCGCGACTTGACGATCTGCTCGCAGTTGCCGGGGCCGATCCGCTTGGCGGGACATCCCTATTCCGGCTTTATCATACGCCGAACGCGTCCGAATTTCAGGATCGACTGGCGCGCCACCATATCTGGAGCCGGATCTTCCCCTACTCGAAAAACTGGGTACGCCTCGGCCTGCCCGCCCCCGATGACTGGGCCCGGCTGGAGGCCGCGCTATGAGCGTTTTGGCCATCGCCATGGCGCTGGATGCCGCCCTGGGAGAGCCCAAATGGCTGTGGGACCGCGTGCCGCATCCGGCGGTTCTGATGGGACGCACGATCGCCTGGGGCGAGGCGCGGTTCAACACCGGCCCGGTGCGCCGGCTTAGAGGCGTCGTCCTGATCCTCGGGCTGGGCCTTGCCGCGGGTTCGCTGGGGGCGCTGCTGCAGATGTTTGGCCCATTGGTCGAGATCCTCGTGATCGCCGTGCTCCTCGCGCAACGCTCGCTTGTCGCGCATGTGCAGGCGGTGGCCGACGGTCTGCGCGTGTCGCTGGGCGACGGGCGGCGCGCGGTGGCGATGATCGTCGGGCGCGACACGGCGCGCATGGACCGCAGCGCGGTTGCGCGCGCGGCCATCGAATCCGCCGCCGAAAATTTCAGCGACGGGGTGGTCGCACCCGTGTTCTGGTACGTTCTGGCCGGGCTTCCGGGGCTGCTGATCTACAAGATGGTCAACACCGCCGACAGCATGATCGGGTATCGCACCCCGCGCTATGAGGCCTTCGGCTGGGCCGCGGCGCGCAGCGACGATTTCCTGAACCTGCTGCCCGCCCGACTGACCGCCATGATCCTGGCCATGGTGCTGGGTGTCACCGCGCAGCGCGCCGCCATCGCGACCGAGGCCGGACAGCACCGTTCGCCCAACGCGGGCTGGCCCGAGGCGGCGATGGCGCGGGGGCTTGACGTGGCGCTGTCGGGTCCGCGCGCCTATGACGGCGAGATGCGGGAGTATCCCTTCGTCAATCCCGGCGGGCGGCGCGAGATCGGCCCGGTCGAGATCGAGGCGGCGGTGGACGCGCTCTGGCGGGGATGGGCGGTACTGCTGGCCGGGGCGGTCGTGCTGACCCTGATCGTGTGACGGCTCAGTTCTGCCGCAGCATGCGGAACGCCGCCGAGGCCCCCCAGCCCGCCGCGATTGCGATTGCCAGCGACATCAGGCCGTACATAAGCGGCTCTTCGCGCGACATGTTGAAAAGCCAGCGTTCCAGACCGACCTTACGCACGTCGATCGTGGTCTCGTAAACCGTGACCACACGCCCGCCACGCGTCAGGAAGATCCGCGTTTCGTAATCGCCCTCGGTCAGGTTGGCGGGCATCGAGATGGACGTGCGAAAAAGCGTTTCCTGGTCCAGGGCGACCGCGCCTTCCTCGACCTTGTAGGCGCCGTTCTTCTTGCGGATCCGGATCACCGCGTCGGTAAAGGCCTGCGCGTCGCGGATGCTCGACGGGGCCCCGACCGACCGGATCGCCTGCGGGATCGACACCTTGTGGCGCAGATCCTCGACATTGGACAGGACCCGCTGGAAAGGTCCGGTGGTCGCGACCGCATAGAAACTCGGGGCATAGTCGATCTCGACCGCATCGATATTGACCCAGATGCCGAAACGGCGTTCCTTTCGGCGCACGATCAGCGGCTTGTCGGGCCCGGCTATCGCGACGATCGCATCAAGCGGTTCGGCGGGGATCGGCGCCTCGCGCTTGACCGCGCCGAAGACAAGGATCTCCGACCCGTCGAAGGTGGCGGTGATCGCCACCTGATCCTTCGACAGGCCCAGCACCACCTCCTCGGCCCGCGCCGGCATAGCGCAGAGAACAAGCATGAGACAGGCGATGGCGCGGCGCATCAATGCCCCCCCGCATCGCCGATGGAATAGATCTCGGACGGGGTGAGCAGCAGGTCGAGCGCCAGCTTGGCGCAGACCGCGAGCACCATGATCGCCAGCAGGATACGCAGCTGTTCGGCTTTCATCCGCGTGCCGATCGTGGTGCCGATCTGCGCGCCGATCACGCCGCCCACCAGCAAGAGCACCGCAAGGGCGATATCCACCGTAAAGTTTGTCGTGGCATGCAGAAGCGTGGTGAACGCCGTTACGAAAATAATCTGGAAAAGCGAGGTGCCCACGACGACCTTGGTCGGCATGCCAAGCAGGTAGATCATCGCCGGCACCATGATGAACCCGCCGCCCACACCCATGATCGCGGCCAGGATCCCCACGGCGATCCCCACGAGCACGGGTGGAATGACAGAGATATAAAGTCCCGAGGTGCGAAAGCGCATCTTCAGCGGCAGACCGTGGATCCAGTTGTGCTTCTTGCGCTTGGGCGGTTTGCCGGAACGGGTGTTGCGGATGGCGCGCAGGCTTTCGAAGAACATCATGCCGCCGATCACGCCGAGGAACACGACATAGCACAGCCGCACCAGCAGATCGACCTGCCCGAGGCTCTTGAGGTAGTTGAATATCACCACGCCCACCGCAGCCCCGATGAGGCCGCCCACCAGAAGCACGGTGCCCATCCTGAGATCGACGGTCTTTCGCCTGAGATGCGCCAGCACACCGGAAAACGACGAGGCGACGATCTGGTTGGCCTCGGTCGCCACCGCGACGGCGGGCGGAATGCCGATAAAGAAAAGCAGCGGCGTCATCAGGAAACCGCCGCCGACGCCGAACATGCCCGAAAGAATGCCCACAAGCCCGCCCAGCCCCAGAAGCAGGAAGGCGTTGACCGAAACCTCGGCGATGGGCAGGTAGATTTGCATGGGGTCAGTAAAGCCCCGCCTGCGATCCAGATGCAAGTGAAGGCCTGACCAGGCGTCGGAAAAAACGTGACCGGCGGGATCCAAAGGCGCGGGTTGCGCCGCACAGGTTTGGTCAGAAAAGGGGCGCTGCCCCTTACGTTGAAATCCCGGGGGATTTCAACGAACCCCGAGGTATTTTTCTCCAGATGAAGCTGCGGGTGGTTTTCGGCGGGCGGCTTTGCGATACCTGTCTGAGACCCGCATTGCCCAGAAAGGCCCGACATGACCCGTATCGTTTCCGCGCTCTCCGAGATCGCCTCTGCCTATGACGCGCTTTACGTCGATCTCTGGGGCTGCCTGCACGACGGCATGACGGCGTTTCCGGACGCGGTGGCGGCCCTTCAGGCCTATCGCGCGCAGGGCGGCACGGTCGTGCTTTTGACCAATTCGCCCAAGCCGCGCGCCGGGGTGGAGACCCAAATTACCCAGATGGGCGTGCCAAAGGATGCCTGGGACACGATCGCCAGCTCGGGTGACAGCGCGCGGGCGGCGATGTTTCGCGGCGCGGTCGGGCGGAAGGTCTGGTTCATGGGCGAATGGGAACGCGACCAGGGCTTTTTCGAGCCCATGGAGCTTATCGAGGATCCCGAGGATATCCTGCTGGTCGAGCTGAAAGAAGCCGACGGCATCGTCTGCTGCGGCCCGTTCGAGCCGCTGGCCGATCCGGCGGTCAACCGCGCCGAATTCCTTTACGCCAAGCAGCGCGGGCTGAAATTGCTTTGCGCCAATCCCGATATCGTCGTGGATCGCGGCGAGGTACGCGAATGGTGTGCCGGCGCACTGGCGCGGCTCTATACAGAGATGGGCGGCGAAAGCCTTTATTTCGGCAAGCCGTATCCCCCGATCTACGACCTGGCGCGCCGGCGCCTGGCCGAACTGGGCTGCGATATCGACCCTTCGCGGATCCTGGCCATCGGCGACGGGGCGCAGACCGACATCGCCGGCGCAATGGGCGAGGATATCGATTCTCTCTTTGTCACCGGCGGGCTGGCCGCGGCGGAGACCAAAACGTCGCAGAACCCGGACGAAACCGCGCTAAAGTCCTTTCTGGAAAGGGAAAATGTCGCGCCCGGCTTTGCTATCGGGCGGCTGCGCTGAGCAGAAAAGGCTTGCTTTTCTGCGATTGCAAAGTAATTAAGTTCCAATATGGACCGTAGATTGGGTATAATTATTACTTAACGGTCTCCCGGATGCCAGAATTGGAGGGTCGAATGTTGGACAACATGCCGCGCGGAACCATCACCATCGAGGAAATGGAAATGGGCATGGTGCGCTCTCTTCTGAAGGTGGTGACCGACGAGGATATCGAGATGTTTGCGCAGGTTTCGACCGATTATAATCCGGTGCATATGGACGACGATTACGCCCGCGACACGATCTTCGAGGGCCGCATCGCGCATGGCATGCTGACCGCCGGCCTGATCTCTGCGGTGATCGGCGAGCAGCTGCCCGGGCATGGCACGGTCTATATGGGCCAGACGCTCAAGTTCCTCGCGCCGGTGCGGCCTGGTGACCAGGTTCTGACCGAGGTCGAGGTGATCGGGATCGACTATGCCAAGCGCCGGGTGCAGCTTTCGACGCGCTGCATGGTGGACGGCAAGAAGGTCCTGGTGGGCGAGGCCACGGTACTGGCGCCGACGGGCAAGTTCGACTGACCTCGAACAGGCAAGGCGCGGCGGGCAAACCCGCCACGCCGTCCGGCCTCAGTCCAGATCCGGCTCGGTCGCCTTGAAGCTTTCGACCTTCTGCATCGCGTCCCACCATGCCTGCAGCTTGGCATTGCTGAGCACCTTGTCGGCATCGGTCGTCAGCGACACGTAAAAGATGATCGGCCCCAGGAAGTAGTCCGCCAGACTGCAGTCCGTGCCACAGATCCAGGGATCTGCATTTTCCATCAGAAGCTCGATCAGCGTGTCGCCGTTTTCAAGCGCGGTCCTGCGTGCGTCTTCGTTCTGGCCGCCGACGAGATGCGGGAAAAGGTGATAGCCCGCCACGCCAACCAGCGCGTCGTAGCCATAGCTGACGATAAGCTGGATCGCCTCATTCATCTTCGCGCGCCGCTTGGCGTCTTCGGGCACAAGGCCATCGCCTTTGCCGGTCTCGTGCAGATACTGGCAGATCGCCGCCGTCTCGCGCAGACGGATGTCGTCGATATCAAGCACCGGCACCTTGCCGAACGGGTGTCGCGCCAAATGGTCGGGCTGGCGCGTTTCGCCCTCCAGCACGTTAACCGGCACCTGATCGTAGTCGATTCCGTTGTCCTTCAGGACCATGCGCACCGTGCGCACATAGGTCGAGCCGTCAAATCCGTATAGGACGGGTTTGTCTGCCATGTGAGGCCTCCTTCATATCGTTGTACCAAGGCACAGGGGCCCGGCGGATGACCGTTCACATGGGGCGATCCGGCGCAAAGGCAAAACCCGCGCCGGCGCCGTCTTAAGGCTCGGCTAGCTTTGGAGCGGGCCGCGCTTGGCGCGGATCGCGGCGCGGATCTTGGTCCAGTCGCGCGCTTCGGCAGTGCGCCCCGCCTCCTTACAGCGGCGCGCCCGGGCCGCGGCCTCGGCTTCGGCCTTGCCGCCATGCGCGTTCAGCAGCGCGCGGGCGTATTGTGCGGTATGAATTGCGCTGATCATGTGCGTCCTCCTTTCACATGCAACTCCATCGGAAGTTGACTATACACGATTCGCCCCCTTCTGCCGAAATCGTCGCGATCGGCATGGCACATCCCCGCTTGCGCCCGCTTCGGCCTGCGGCTACGCACTTGCCCATGCGCATCATCCGCGATTACTCCTATCTCGATGCCGCTGACCGGGGCGCGTCTGTCGCCATCGGCAATTTCGACGGCGTGCATGTCGGGCATCGCTCGGTCATCGACCTTGCGCGGGCTGCGGGCGCACGGATTGACGCCCCGCTTGGCGTCCTGACCTTTGAGCCGCATCCGAGAGAGTTTTTCGCGCCCGACGCGCCGCCCTTTCGGCTGATGGGGTCCGAGGCGCGGGCACACCGGCTGGAAAAGCTGGGGGTGGAGAAGCTTTATGAGCTGAAGTTCAACACGGCACTGGCCAGCCTCACGCCCGAGGAATTCGCCCGCAACGTCATCGCCGGCGGGCTGGGCCTTCGGCATGTCGTGATCGGCGCGGATTTCTGTTTCGGCAAGGGGCGCGCGGGCAATGCCACCGACATGGCCCGGTTCGGCGGCGAGATGGGCTTTGGCGTGACCGTGGCCGAGCTTCTGGAAGGCCAGTCCGGGCAGGTCTCGTCGACCGCGATTCGCACCGCGCTGGCCGAAGGCCGGCCGCGCGAAGCGGCGGCGATGCTGGGCCACTGGCACCGCATCGAAGGGCCGGTCATGGGCGGCGAGCAGCGCGGGCGCGAGCTGGGATATCCCACGGCAAACATGTCCATCGCCGGGCTGCATCCGCCGAAATTCGGTGTCTACGCGGTGCTGGTCGACGTATTGGACGGCCCGCATGCGGGCCACTACCACGGCGCGGCGTCGCTAGGCGTGCGGCCCATGTTCGGCGGCGAGGTGCCCAATATCGAAACCTTCCTTTTCGATTTCTCGGGCGACCTTTACGGCACCGAACTGTCCGTCGCGCTGATCGACTACCTGCGCCCCGAGGAAACCTTCGACAGCCTTGACGCCTTCATCGCGCAAATGGACGCCGATTGCGCCCGCGCGCGCGAGATCCTCGCCGCGCTATGACCGACGATCCCATCGACCGCACCGGTCTGGCACCGCGTTTCTGGGAGACCAAGCCGCTCTCACGCATGACCCGGAAAGAGTGGGAAGCGCTGTGCGACGGCTGCGGCAAATGCTGCCTGAACAAGCTGGAAGACGAGGACAGCGGCGAGGTTGCCCTGACCCGCGTGGCCTGCCGGCTGTTCGACGATACGACCTGCCGCTGCGCGCAGTACGAGACGCGCCACCGATATGTGCCGGAATGCATCACGCTGACGGTGAAGAATATCGAGAAAAACCTCTACTGGCTGCCCGAAACCTGTGCCTACAAACTGCTCTGGAACGGTCAGCCGCTCTATGACTGGCACCCGCTGATTTCAGGCACGGCGCAATCGGTGCACGACGCCGGCGTGTCGATGCAGTACCGCACCCTGTCCGAGGCCGACATGTCTGAGGACGACTGGGAAGACCATGTGATAGAGGAGCCAACCTGATGTATCTTGCCTCTGACAATATCGGCCCTGCCCTGCCCGAGGTGATGGAGGCGCTGACCGCCGCCAACCAGGGCCATGCAAAACCTTACGGCAACGACCCTTGGACAGAGCGCGCCTCCGCCGCCCTGCGCGCGCTTTTCGAGGCCCCAGAGGCTTCGGTACATTTGGTCGCCACCGGAACGGCGGCCAACTGCCTCGCACTCGCCACTATGAGCCAGCCGTGGCAGGCCATCACCTGCACGCCGCTGGCGCATATCCGCGAGGACGAATGCCACGCGCCGGAGTTTTTCACCGGCGGCGCCCGTCTTAACCCGGTGGGACAGGCGGGCGACAAGATGACCGTGCTTGAACTCGACGCCGCGCTGTCGGGCCTGCCGCAAGGGGTCGTGCACGGATCCCAACGCGGACCGGTCGCGCTGACCTCGGTCACCGAGCGGGGTCAGGTCTACACGCTGGATGAACTGGGCGCGCTCTGCGACGTGGCCAAGGCGCACGGATTGAAGGTGCATCTCGATGGCGCGCGCTTTGCCAACGCGGTGGCCGCGCTTGACTGCTCGCCGGCGCAGATGACCCACGAGCTGGGCGTCGACGCGCTGAGCTTCGGTGCAACCAAGAACGGCTGCCTCGGCGTCGAGGCGGTGATCTTCTTCGACCCGTCCGACGCGTGGGAACTGGAACTGCGCCGCAAGCGCGCGGGGCATCTTTTTTCCAAGCACCGCTATCTCGCCGCACAGATCGAGGCCTATGTGAAGGACGGTCTGTGGCTTGACGCCGCGCGCCGCGCCAATGCCAAAGCGGCGCGGCTGGTGGCCGGGCTTCGCGATCTGCCGGGCTTTACCCTCGCCGCCGACCCACAGGCCAATATGATCTTCGCCACCCTGCCGCGCGCCACGCATAAGCGCCTCTTCGACGCCGGGGCCTATTACTATATCTGGGAGGGTGAACTTGAGGGCAAGGACCCCGACGAGCCACTCCTGATGCGGCTGGTCTGCGACTGGTCCATTCCCGAGGCCGAGATCGACCGCTTTATCGAGACCGCGCGCAACGTCGCCTGAACACGCTCAGACCTCGCGCAGAAAGCGCAGCACTTCGGCGCTGACCTGCCTGCCGTGGGTCACGGGCAGCATATGCGACGCCCCTGCGATGACCGCGCGCCGCGCATGGGGCAGCCGCGCCGCCAGACCCTCGGTGATCGCCGGGATAATCTCCGGCGACAGGCTGCCCTCGATCAGAAGTACGGGCCGCTCGACCGCCTCAAGCCGCCCCTCGGCAAGCATCCCGCCGACATCCTCGTAAAGCGCAGGCTGCCCTGCCTGCACGATTGGCATCTGCGCCGCCAGCGTCTCTCGGTCCGGCGTGGAAATAGCGGACCAATCCGCGCCCCCGCCCCAGACCGCCAGAAAGGCTTCTGCCGCCGCCATCCGGTCGCCTGCGCGCATGGCATCGACAAAAGGCGCCATCGCTGCGTCAAACCCGGCGCGCAGCTCGGGCCGCGCGGCCAGACCGGCGGCGAAGAACACCGGTTCGAGCAGCACCAGCGACCGCACGAGCTCTGGCCGCTCGATTGCCAGACGCAGCGCCACGGTGGCGCCGAAGGAATGGCCGATGATATCGGTGGGGCCGGTCAGGAATTCCGCGGCGATCCTGACCGTCTCGCCCTGGAGTTCGGCCCGGTCGTCCCAGGGGGCGCTGCGCCCGTGCCCGGGCAGGTCAAAGGCCGTCATGTCAAGCGCGCCCGACAGGTGGCGGGCCATGGCGCCCCAGCTTCCGGAATGCGCCAGGCTGCAATGGATCATCAGCGCCGCGCGCGGCCCTTGCCCGAACGTGGTCCAGTTGGTCTCGAAGCCCGCCTTCAGCCCCTTGGGCATGCGCGCCTCACAATTTGCCGGCGAGATGCAGGTCCAGATCCTCCAGCCGGTCCTGGCCGAAAAAGCTCTGGCCGGTGTCCACCACGAAGAAGGGAGAACCGAAGACGCCGGCCGCCACCGCGTCTTCGAGATTGGCGGCATAGGCCTCTGCCCCGCTCAGCAAACCGCGATTGGCAATATCCGGGTCGAACCCCGCCTCTTGCAGGCAATCGCGGATGACCTCGTCCTCGGCGATATCGCGTTCCTCGGCCCAGCAGGCCCGCAACACCGCCTGCACCAGCTTGCTCATATCGCCACCGCCCGCCGCCTGCGCCGCGATGATCGCGTAAGAGGACGGCGCGGCATTGGTCGGCCAATGCGCGGGCTGCAGGTTCAGCGGCTTGCCGGCCCGCTTGGCCTGCCGCGGCAGATCCTGCGCACGATACGCCATGCGCGACGGGTGCCGATCCTTGGGAGGCGTCCCGCCGGTGCGCGGGAAAAGCGCCATGATGTCGAGCGGCTTGTAGGTCACGCTCGCCCCATGACGCGCCGCGATCTCCTCAAGGCGACCGCCCGCCAGATAGGCAAAAGGCGACAGTGTCGAAAAATAATAGTCGATATGGGCCATCGCGCGCGTTCCCTTTCAAAGGCATAGCTTTGCCACAGGTGGCACCCATGCTAAGCGGTGTCAACGTCACGAATCTGTCATGTGAGACCACCCGGGGACCCCATCCATGCCAAGCACACCAGAGCCGAAACTCATCTCGGGCAATGCCAACTTGCCGCTGGCCAAGGCGATCACGCGACGCATGTCGATGCATCGCGGCGTCAATATCGGCCTGGTGGACACGCGGGTCGAGCGCTTCAACGACGGAGAAATCTTCGTCGAGGTCTTCGAGAACGTGCGCGGGGAGGACATGTTCATCATCCAGCCCACCTCGAACCCGGCCAATGACAACCTGATGGAACTTCTGATCATGTCCGACGCGCTGCGCCGGTCCTCGGCCAAGCGCATCACCGCCGTGATCCCCTATTTCGGCTATGCCCGACAGGATCGCCGCACCAAGGCCCGCACTCCGATCTCGGCCAAGCTGGTGGCCAACATGATCGTCGAGGCCGGCATCGAGCGGGTCCTGACGATGGATCTGCACGCCGCCCAGATCCAGGGCTTCTTCGATATTCCGGTCGACAACCTCTACGCCTCACCGGTCTTCGCGCTCGATATCCAGACGCAGTTCCGCGATCACATGGACGATGTGATGATCGTGTCGCCGGACGTGGGCGGCGTGGCGCGCGCGCGTGAACTTGCCAAGCGGATCACCGCGCCGCTCTCGATCGTGGACAAACGCCGCGAACGCGCGGGCGAGGTGGCGGAAATGACGGTGATCGGCGACGTGACCGACAAGATCTGCATCATCGTCGACGACATGTGCGACACGGCCGGCACGATGTGTAAGGCGGCACAAATCCTTCTCGATAACGGCGCCCGCGAGGTGCATGCCTATGTCACGCATGGCGTGCTTTCCGGGCCGGCGGTCGAGCGCATTACCGCCTCGGTGCTCAAATCCATGGTGATCACCGACACCATCCAGCCATCCGAGCCGGTCAAGGCCACGCCCAATATCCGCATCATTCCCACCGCACCGGTTTTCGCGCAGGCGATCCTCAATATCTGGAACGGCACCTCGGTCTCATCTCTTTTTGAAACCCCGACGCTGGAGCCGATCTACGAAGGTCAGTTCGGCACCTGAAGCACCGAAGGTCTGCCGCGAAAATCGAGGGTCCGCTGAGGCCCCTCCGGCCCAAACGATTGAGCGTTGCGCTCAACACCCGCCGCCTCGGACAGCCCCCGACATCTCGCTGCGCGGCGCCGGGTCCGATATGCGCTATCCGCGTTCGTCTTGGCCGAAAAAATCCCGCCGAAGGCTCCCCGCAGGTCACCACCGGCGCGACGGTCAGTAAAGCTGCCAGTCGTCCTCGTGGGGCACCGCGCCGATCGCCATCCAGCGAATTCGGGTGCGCGCCACGCGCGTGTCGCCCCAGGTGCGGAACACCACGTCGAACCCCTTGGCGGTGATATTCTCCGCCCCGACATCGGCACGAACATTCGTGGCGCTGTCCATGTCCCACATCGAAAGGCTCACATGAACGGCAGGGGCTTCCTTGAACGGGGTCGAAAAGCTCAGCGCCTTGCGCCGCTCGCGCGATCCCTGACCGGTCCACATGTCGCCGCCGTCTTCATAATCCGAGAACAGGACATCGTCGCCCTGTTCTATGCCAATTGTCTGGTTGACGAAGTATTTCATGACCGTTTCTTGCTGCCCGGGGCAAAGCTATACGTTCTTTCCGGCAAAAATGAGAACCAAAAAGGGAAAGGGCCCGGCGTGGCGGACCCTTTTGCTCTATAAAAGACGGTGTGCGCCACAGTCAGGCGACGGCTGGCCGAAGGCTCAGGGCGCGCCGACCTTCGAAGGTGTCGCCATGCCGATTTCGTCGCCCATGGCGACCATATCGGAGAGAAGCTTTGACGCCTCGTCCACAGGGCCGGGCTCGTTCTTGAAGGTCTCTTGCGCCTTGGCCAATTTATCCGTTGCCTCGTCGACCAGTTCCTTGAACTGCTCCTGGGTCAACTCGTCGCGCGGGATCGCACGCTCGGCCAGAACCGAAATCGAATCCGGGTTGATCTCGGCAAAGCCGCCCGTCACGGCATAGACGCTTTCACCCTCGGCGCTGGTCACAGTGACAAGCCCGGGGCGCAAAGTGGTGATCAGCGGCGAATGATCGGGCATCGCCGTCAGATCGCCCTCGGCGCCGGGGATCTTGACCTCGCGCGCCTCAACCGACGCCAGAAGGCGCTCGGGGCTTACCAGATCGAATTGCATTGTCTCAGCCATCTCGGGCCTCCTCTTGGGGCGCATGGTGGGCGTGCAACGCTCACCCTACACCTGCGTCGTTCGCGTTGGATGGGCGTTATGCGCCCATCCGCCGGATCAGGCGGCGTCGGCCGCCATCTTCTCGGCCTTGGCCTTCACGTCCTCGATGCCGCCAACCATGTAGAAGGCGCCCTCGGGCAGGTGATCGTACTCACCCGCGACCACGGCCTTGAAGGACGCGATCGTGTCTTCCAGCGGCACCTGAATGCCGTCAGAGCCGGTGAACACCTTGGCCACGTCGAAGGGCTGGCTGAGGAAACGCTGGATCTTCCGCGCGCGGCTCACGGTCAGCTTGTCCTCTTCGGAAAGCTCGTCCATGCCGAGGATCGCGATGATGTCCTGAAGCGACTTGTAACGCTGCAGGATGCCCTGCACGTCCCGCGCCACCTTGTAGTGCTCTTCACCCACGATGCCCGGATCCATCAGGCGCGAGGTACTGTCCAGCGGGTCCACCGCCGGATAGATGCCAAGCTCGGAGATGGAGCGCGACAGAACCGTCGTCGCATCAAGGTGGGCAAACGTCGTGGCCGGCGCGGGGTCGGTCAGGTCGTCCGCGGGCACGTAAACGGCCTGGATCGAGGTGATCGAGCCGGCCTTCGTCGACGTGATGCGCTCCTGCATCTGGCCCATGTCGGTGGCCAGCGTCGGCTGATAGCCCACAGCCGAAGGGATCCGGCCCAGAAGCGCCGACACCTCGGAGCCCGCCTGCGTAAAGCGGAAAATGTTGTCGACGAAGAACAGAACGTCGGTACCCGACTGGTCGCGGAACTGCTCGGCCAGCGTCAGGCCTGTCAGGGCAACCCGCGCACGGGCTCCCGGCGGCTCGTTCATCTGGCCATAGACCAGCGCCACTTGGCTCTCTTCCAGATTGTCGGGGTTGATCACGTTCGATTCGATCATCTCGTGATAAAGGTCGTTACCCTCACGGGTCCGCTCACCCACACCGGCGAACACCGAATAGCCCGAGTGCACCTTGGCGATGTTGTTGATCAGCTCCATGATGAGAACCGTCTTGCCCACGCCGGCACCGCCGAAAAGGCCGATCTTGCCGCCCTTGGCGTAAGGCGCCAGCAGGTCCACCACCTTGATGCCGGTCACGAGGACTTCGGACTCGGTCGACTGCTCTTCGAATTCCGGCGCTTCCTGGTGGATGGCGCGGTATTCCTTCGCCTTGATCGGCGCGCCCTCGTCCACCGGCTCACCGATCACGTTAAGGATGCGGCCCAGTGTGGCGTCGCCCACGGGCACACTGATCGGGCCATCGGTGTCGGTCACTTCCTGACCGCGCACCAGACCCTCGGTGGCGTCCATGGCGATGGTGCGCACGGTGCTTTCGCCCAGATGCTGCGCCACTTCGAGCACAAGCCGCTTGCCGTTGTTGTCGCATTCCAGCGCGTTGAGGATTTCCGGCAGGTGGTCGTCAAACTGCACGTCCACCACGGCGCCGATCACCTGCGTGATTTTGCCTTTTGCGTTTGCCATGTTTCGTCTCCGGTTTTTTCGATTATGAGGCGAGTTTTCTGCGAATCTGTTTTTTCCGACGGTCGATGAACCGCTCGAATCTAGATCGGCGTTCAAAGAAAAATCGCTTTATGTTGCGGTGTTTACCCAGAAAAATAATCGTGCTCGGTGCTCTCAGAGTATCCGAGAGCCCAAGTCCGGTGTATTTTTCCTCAAAAGCTTCGAGGCACTCATAAAGCGCATCGCTCGTCCCGCCTGCGCTCTTGTGCTGCACAAGGAACGGGATGACGTACGCGGTGCCGCCGGAAATGCGCGCCAGGATGCACATATCCGTCGCGAAGAGATGGAAGCCCGAAAGATCGGCCGACGGTCTGAGGCCGTTCTTAAGCACCAGGAAGTTTTCATCGAGGCTTTCCACCTGTGTCTGCGACTCCAGACGGTATTCCCCATGCGGATCGTTGATATGCGCCTTGAAGGCGAATTTTCCGTTCGCCAACGATGTGAAGCCCGCGTTTCCTGCGATCTGCCACCGCGGATCCGCCTGCTCCAGCTCCTGAAGAAGCTCGACCAACTGATCAAGCGTATCTTCGGTCGCCTCGACATCGTCATGCACAAAGATGATGTAACGCCCGTCAAGCTCTTCCCGCAGCAGATGCAGCGCGGAATACCCGTCGGCGATGTTACCATGTGTGTTGTCGATCGCATGAAACCGGCACGCCGGATCCTCAAACCCGACAGAGCGGAAGCTGTTGACCATCGCCTCGTATTTTTCATGGCTCGATACGAGGGTCAGAAACGAAAAGAGCGGTTTGCTCATATCGTCATAGTCGGCGGGAGCCGTCATGCACCCACCTGAGACCTCGTCGCGATGCCAATGAATTGCTTCAGCGGTCATTGTGCCTACAGCGCCTCTGCGCCCGAAATGATTTCGATCAGCTCGTTGGTGATGACGGCCTGACGCGAACGGTTGTATTCGATGGTCAGCTTGTCGATCATCTCGCCTGCGTTGCGCGTCGCGTTATCCATGGCCGACATCCGGGCACCCTGTTCCGAGGCGCCGTTTTCCAGCAGGCCGCTGAAGATCGCCATCGCCACGCCGCGTGGCAGCAGATCGCGCAGGATCTCTTCCTCGCTCGGCTCGAAATCATAGAACGTCTCTTCATCGGTTTCCTCGACGTCCTCGACATCGAACGGGATCACCTGTTGTATGGTCGGCTTTTGCGTCACCACGTTTTCGAACTCCGAGTAGAAGATCTTGGCGACGTCGAATTCCTCGTTGTCGAAACGTTCCAGCACGTTCTTGGCGATCTTTTGCGCGTCGGCATAGCTTACGTTCTTCACGTCGGTCATATCGACATGGTCGATATAGAGATCCGAGAAATCACGCTTGAGCGCATCGCGCCCCTTTTTGCCCACGGTGATGATCTTCACCGTCTTGCCCTTGCTCTTGAGCGACTCGATCTCGGTCCGCGCAAGACGGGCGATATTCGAGTTGAAGCCGCCGCAAAGACCGCGCTCGGCGGTCATGACGACCAGCAGATGCACATCGTCCTTGCCGGTGCCCGACAGAAGGCGCGGCGCATTCTCCGCGTCGCCGACCGATGCGGCCAGCTTGGACATGACCGCGTTGAACCGCTCGGCATAGGGGCGGGCCATCTCGGCCGCGTCCTGTGCCCGCCGCAGTTTCGCGGCGGCCACCATTTGCATGGCCTTGGTGATCTTGCGGGTCGATTTGACCGACTCGATCCTGTTTTTTAGGTCCTTCAGACTCGGCATTGCCTCGTCACCCCCTTATCCAAAGTCGGCTGCGAACTCTTCGATAGCCGCCTTGAGCTTGTCCTCGGCGTCACCCTTGATCTTCGGATCCTCATCGGTGAGCCAGTCGAGGATGTCCTTGCGCTTGGTGCGCATGTGATTCAGCAGACCTTCCTCGAAACGCCCGACCTGATCGACCTTGATCTTGTCGAGATAGCCGTTGGTGCCGGCATAGATCACACAGACGATCTCGGCATTGGTCAGGGGCGAATATTGCGGCTGCTTCATCAGCTCTGTCAGACGCTCACCACGGTTCAGCAGGCGCTGGGTCGAGGCGTCGAGGTCGGAGCCGAACTGCGCAAAAGCGGCCATCTCGCGGTACTGCGCGAGGCTCAGCTTAACCGGGCCGGCGACGGATTTCATCGCGTTGGTCTGCGCCGACGAGCCCACACGAGACACCGAAAGACCGGTGTTCACGGCGGGGCGGATGCCCTGATAGAACAGTTCCGTCTCAAGGAAGATCTGACCGTCGGTGATCGAGATCACGTTGGTCGGAATAAAGGCCGACACGTCGCCGCCCTGGGTTTCGATGATCGGCAGCGCCGTCAGCGACCCACCGCCATTATCCTCGTTAAGCTTCGCCGACCGCTCCAGCAGGCGGGAGTGGAGGTAGAAAACGTCACCCGGATAGGCTTCACGGCCCGGCGGGCGGCGCAGCAGCAGCGACATCTGGCGATAGGCCACGGCCTGCTTCGACAGGTCATCGTACACAATCAGGGCATGGCGGCCATTGTCGCGGAAATGCTCGGCCATCGCGGTCGCGGAATAGGGTGCGAGATACTGCAGCGGTGCGGGCTCGGACGCGGTCGCGGCGACCACGATGGAATATTCCATGGCGCCGTTCTCTTCGAGCTTCTTCACCAGCTGGGCCACGGTGGACCGCTTCTGGCCAATGGCGACGTAAACACAGTAAAGCTTCTTGTTCTCGTCGTCGCCCGCGGCGTCGTTATAGCTCTTCTGGTTGAGCATCGTGTCGAGCGCCACGGCGGTCTTGCCGGTCTGACGGTCGCCGATGATAAGCTCCCGCTGGCCACGGCCGATCGGGATCATCGCGTCCACGGATTTGAGGCCGGTGGCCATCGGCTCGTGCACGGATTTACGCGGGATAATGCCCGGTGCTTTCACGTCGGCGACGCCGCGCGTGTCGGTCTTGATCGGGCCCTTGCCGTCAAGCGGGTTGCCCAGCGGGTCGACCACGCGTCCCAGAAGCGCGTCACCGATCGGTACGTCCACGATGGACTTGGTGCGCTTGACGGTGTCGCCTTCCTTGATCGCCCGGTCCGAGCCGAAGATCACGACGCCCACGTTGTCGGCTTCGAGGTTAAGCGCCATGCCCATGATGCCGCCCGGGAACTCGACGAGTTCGCCGGCCTGCACATTGTCGAGGCCGTGCACGCGCGCGATCCCGTCACCCACCGAAAGAACGCGGCCCACTTCGGCCACTTCGGCGTCCTGACCGAAATTCTTGATCTGGTCCTTCAGGATCGCAGAAATCTCTGCAGCTTGGATACCCATTTATCCGACCTCTTTCATTGCATTCTGTAGGGAATTGAGGCGCGAACGGATCGAGGTATCGATCATCTTCGAGCCAACCTTGACGACAAGACCGCCGATGAGGCTTTCATCGACGGTCGCATTGATTTTCACGTCCTTGCCCACGGTCTTCTTGAGCGTTTCGGCAAGCGATTTGGACTGGGCGGCGGTCAGCTTGACGGCGCTGGTCACATCGGCGGTCACCTCGCCCTTGTCATCCGCGATCATCTCGCGCAGCTGGCGCACAAGCTGCGGCAGCACGAAAAGACGGCGCTTGGACGCCATCAACGCGAGACCCTTCTTGAGTTCGGGGACAAGGCCCATCTTGTCCGCCACGGCCGTGATCGCGGCCTGCTGCTCGCTGCGGCTGACCACCGGGCTGGCGATCAGGTCGCGCAGGTCGGCGCTGGCCTCGTAGGCGGCGGAAAGATCGGTCAGGTTCTCTTCGAGCTTGGCCAGAGACTTGGCTTCCTTGCTAAGCTCGAAAATCGCGGTGGCATAGCGCTCTGCGATGCCGGTAGAGATCGAAGCTGGTTCGGACACGTCCACCCTTCCGGTTATCTATCCCCTCGCGTGCAAGAAAGACGGCACGATGGCCGCCTGGAACGAGAGGTTTGGAGACGGTGATCGCGAAATCACCGGAATTCGGCAGGGGTGTAGCAGAGCCGCCCCGGTCGGGCAAGCCGCTTGGGGCCGGGCGTGCGCCAAGGGATATTTCGCGATTTCAATGACTTACCTGAACTGCGACTCAATGCGCATGAATCGAGTGTTAAAAAATGACTGTTTCGGACAGGTTTTTTCGATTCCCCCATGCCGCATCTGCACAATCCACCGTCAAGAAGCCGCAAATCACGTTACCGCTATCACTCCAGCCCCAGCCTCCGCACCCCGAGCCGGCGGCGTAAATTCTGGCAAATGCGATACGTTTCCCGGCGCTAAAGTGCGGCCCAGCCCAATCCTTTTGCATTTCTTCCATGGCTGGCGCATGTCTTCGCGCATGGTCCGTGCCGCTGCATATCTCACCTGCCTGATCGCTCTCGGCATCGCGTGGGGCACGCTAAGGCCCCCCGGGCCGGAAGGGCCGCAATGGATCCTGACCGACAAGCATCTGCACGCCGGCGCCTTCGCCCTTCTAGTGCTGCCGCTGGCTTGCGTCCGCCCGCGGCTCGCCCTGCGCCTCGCGCCGCTCGCCTTGATCTACGGCGGGCTGATCGAGGTGATCCAGCCAAGTTTCGGACGCGGCGCGGAATGGCTTGACTTTGTGGCCGACGGCGTCGGCGTGGCTGCGGGGCTCGCGTTCGGCTGGATCCTTCATCGTCTCGGAATGGGTCTGCGGCGCGGCTAGACGGGCTTGGCCGAGGGCTTCGGCTGCAGGACTTCCAGCGGCTTGCGCACCGTGTCCTTGATCGCCGTGCCGCTTGTCGGGGCATGCACGCGTTTGCTGGCCTCTACGATCAGGATACCGCCCGCCATCACCCAGGACAGCCGTCCGCCCATGCGCTCCCACACACCCGCCGTCTTGCGCCAAAGTCGCCGCTCGGACGGGACCTGGTACAACGTGGTCTCGTGCCGTTCTGGCAGAAACCCGTGGGATTTCAGCTGTGTTTCAAGCTGCGTCTGGCTATAGGGCCGGCCAAACCCGAATGGCGTGCGATCCGAGCGCGACCAAAGACCCGCGCGGTTGGGCACCACGAAAAGCGCAGAGCCCCCCGGGCCAAGCACGCGCCAGCATTCCTCCAGAAGATCACCTGGCCGGTCGCAGGTTTCCAGCCCGTGCACCAGCAAGAGCTTGTCCACGCGTCCGGTTTCCAGCGGCCACAGCGTTTCTTCGCAGAGCACGCTCACATTGGGCGCATCCTGCGGCCAGCGGATCACGCCCTGCGGCGCGGGCATCAGCCCCACGACCCGGCGACTGGTTTCCAGATAGGGCCGCAGGAACGGCACGGCAAAGCCGAACCCCGCCACGGTCTGCCCCTTGGCCTCGGGCCACAAGGCGCGGATCTCGCTGCGCAGCACCTTTTGCGCCGCGCGGCCCAGCGCGCTGCGGTAATAGAAATTACGCAAATCCTGTACGTCGAGATGCATTGCAGCCCGGTCCATGTTCGGTCACTCTCGGGCCCAACTCTAACGGCGAATTGGGAAAAGACCATGACCTTGCAGATTGAAACCGTACCCTGCCTGTCCGACAACTACGCCTATCTCGCCCACGATCCCGAGACCGGCGAAACGGCGGTGATCGACGTGCCCGAGGCCGCGCCGATCCTCAAGGCGCTAGGCGACAAGGGCTGGACCGCGAGCCTCGTTCTGATCACCCACCACCATGCCGACCACGTGCAGGGGCTCGACGAACTTCTGGCGCGCCACCCGGCCAAGGTGGTCGGCCACGCCGCCGACGCCGCGCGCCTGCCCAAACTCGATCTTGCGCTCAATGACGGCGACACCGTCAGCATCGGCAACGAGACAGGCAAAGTGATCGACGTCTCGGGTCACACGATCGGTCATATCGCCTTTCATTTCCCGCAAAGCGCGGTGGCCTTCACCGCCGACAGCCTGATGGCTTTGGGCTGTGGCCGGGTCTTCGAAGGCACCATGCCGCAGATGTGGGAAAGCTTGTCTAAGCTCGCCGCGCTACCGCCCGAGACGACGATCTGCTCGGGTCACGAATACACCCAGGCCAACGCCCGCTTCGCGCTCACCATTGACCCCGACAATTCCAAGCTTATTTCAAGAGCAAAAGAAGTCGAGGCCGCCCGCGACAAGGGCGGGCCCACCGTGCCTTCGAAACTGTATGAAGAGTTGGCGACAAACCCGTTTCTGCGCGCCGCCGATCCCGCAGTGCAGGCGCATCTGGGCATGACGGGAGCCGACCCCGCCGAAGTCTTCGCTGAAATCCGGACACGCAAGGATAATTTCTGATCACACAAAATGAGCAAATACAGGGGATCGACGGGAAAAGTGATCGGATACAGTGAAAAAAACCTTGAAGGCGCGGCGGGATCGACCAAACTTTAACCGTATAAGGCAAAGGTAGAAACACTCGCCGACGCCCAGAAAAAGGAGCACCACCGTGCCGTCATTCTCGAACACGCTGGAACAGGCAATCCACGCGGCGCTGGCGCTGGCCAACGCCCGGCAGCACGAATTCGCGACGCTCGAACATCTCCTGCTCGCCCTCATCGACGAACCCGACGCCGCGCGCGTCCTCAAGGCCTGCAGCGTCGACACCGAGGATCTGCGCACGACGCTGGTGGAATTCATCGACGACGATCTGTCCAACCTGGTCACGGATATCGACGGGTCCGAGGCCGTGCCGACCGCGGCCTTCCAACGCGTGATCCAGCGCGCGGCGATCCACGTCCAAAGCTCCGGCCGGACCGAAGTGACCGGCGCCAACGTGCTCGTGGCGATCTTCGCCGAGCGCGAGTCGAACGCCGCCTATTTCCTTCAGGAACAGGACATGACGCGCTACGACGCGGTCAACTTCATCGCCCATGGCGTGGCGAAGGACCCCGCCTATGGTGAATCGCGCCCGGTTCAGGGCGTCGACGGTGCCGAGAACGAAAACGCAAAATCCGAAACCGAGTCCGATCAGGTCGAGAGCGGGGAATCCGCGCTCGCCAAATACTGCGTCGACCTCAACGAGAAATCGCGCAAGGGCGATGTCGATCCGCTGATCGGCCGCGACAGCGAGGTCGAGCGCTGCATCCAGGTGCTCTGCCGCCGGCGCAAGAACAACCCGCTCCTCGTGGGCGATCCCGGCGTGGGCAAGACCGCCATAGCCGAAGGCCTCGCGCACAAGATCGTGCAGGGCGAAACGCCCGAGGTCTTGTCCAAGACGACGATCTTCTCGCTCGACATGGGCGCGCTTCTGGCCGGCACGCGCTATCGCGGCGATTTCGAGGAACGGCTCAAGGCCGTTGTGACCGAGCTCGAGGCGCATCCCGACGCGGTGCTGTTCATCGACGAGATCCATACCGTCATCGGCGCCGGCGCCACTTCGGGCGGCGCGATGGACGCCTCCAACCTCCTGAAGCCCGCGCTTCAGGGCGGCAAGCTGCGCTGCATGGGCTCCACCACCTTCAAGGAGTTCCGCCAGCATTTCGAGAAGGACCGCGCCCTGTCGCGGCGCTTCCAGAAGATCGACGTGGTCGAGCCGACCGTCGAGGACGCGATCAAGATCCTCAAGGGCATCAAGCCCTATTTCGAGGAGCATCATTCGGTCAAATACACCAATGACGCCATCAAGTCGGCAGTGGATCTGGCTGCGCGCTACATCAACGACCGCAAGCTGCCCGACAAGGCCATCGACGTGATCGACGAGGCGGGTGCCGCCCAGCATCTGGTCGCGGCCTCCAAGCGGCGCAAGTCCATCGGGACCAAGGAAATCGAGGCCGTGGTGGCCAAGATCGCCCGCATTCCGCCCAAGAACGTCTCCAAGGACGATGCCGAGGTGCTCAAAGATCTTGAGGCCTCGCTCAAGCGCGTGGTCTTCGGCCAGGACAAGGCGATCGAGTCGCTGTCCTCGGCGATCAAGCTGGCCCGCGCGGGCCTGCGCGAGCCGGAAAAGCCCATCGGCAACTACCTCTTCGCCGGCCCCACCGGCGTAGGCAAGACCGAGGTCGCCAAACAGCTCGCCGACACACTCGGCGTGGAACTGCTGCGCTTCGACATGTCGGAATACATGGAAAAGCATGCGGTCAGCCGTCTCATCGGCGCGCCTCCGGGCTATGTCGGCTTCGATCAGGGTGGTCTGCTGACCGATGGCGTCGATCAGCACCCGCATTGTGTGCTCTTGCTCGACGAAATTGAAAAGGCGCACCCGGATGTGTTCAACATCCTCCTGCAGGTGATGGATCACGGCAACCTGACCGATCACAACGGCCGCACGGTGAACTTCCGCAACGTGGTCCTGATCATGACCTCGAACGCCGGCGCTGCCGAACAGGCCAAGGCCGCCATCGGTTTCGGCCGCGACCGCCGCGAGGGCGAGGATACCGCCGCGATCGAACGCACGTTCACGCCGGAATTCCGCAACCGTCTGGATGCGGTCATCTCCTTCGCGCCGCTGCCGAAAGAGGTGATCCTGCAAGTGGTCGAGAAGTTCGTGCTTCAGCTCGAGGCGCAATTGATGGATCGCAACGTGACCATCGAACTCACCAAGCCCGCCGCCGAGTGGCTGGCCGAAAAAGGCTATGATGACAAGATGGGCGCGCGCCCGCTGGGCCGCGTGATCCAGGAGCACATCAAGAAGCCCCTGGCCGAGGAACTGCTCTTCGGCAAGCTCGCCAAGGGCGGAGTGGTCAAGGTGGGCGTCAAGGACGGCAAGATCGACCTGCGCATCGACGGCCCCGACCGCCCGCGCCTGTCGGGCGGCAAGCCGCCTCTGCTCACCGCAGAGTAATGAAATTCACCGCCGGCGCGATCCTCGGGCTCACGCTCGCCGCGCCGGCGCTGGCCGATCCCCCGGCCCTGTCGCTGCCCATCGACTGCACTCTGGGCACCACCTGCTACATCGAGGATTACGTTGACCTGGATCCGGGCCCGGATCAGCGTGACTATACCTGCGGCCTGAAATCCCGCGACGGACATCGCGGAACGGATATCCACCTGCTTTCGTTCGAGGCGATGGAGGCCGGCGTCGACGTGCTGGCCGCCGCGCCGGGGCGCGTGGCCGCCATGCGCGACGGCATGCCCGACACGCCCGTCACCGCCGCCACCCGCGCCGAGATCGCGGGGCGCGAATGCGGCAACGCTGTGCGGATCGACCACGGCGACGGCTGGCAAACGCTTTACTGCCACATGAAAAACGGCTCACTTTCGGTGCGCGAGGGACAAGAGGTCGAGACCGGCATGCCCTTGGGGCAGGTCGGCCTCAGCGGGCTGACCAACGCCCCGCATATCCACTTGTCCGTGCTGAAAAACGGCGCGGTTGTCGATCCCTTCCTGCCCGAGGCCATCGATGGCGCCTGCGGCAGCGCCGTGGGCGACGGGCTCTGGCACGACGCGCCGGCCTATGATCGCGCGGGTCTTTTCACCGCCGGGTTCTCCACAACGGTCCCGGAATTCGACGCCGTCAAATCCGGCGACGCGCGCGTGACCGATGCCGCACCGAATGCGGCGCTGGTGCTTTACGGGCATGTCTTCTATGCCCGCCCCGGCGACACGCTCGCCCTCTGGGCCGATGGCCCCGGCGGGCGTATTTTCGAAACCGAACTGTTGCTCGACGCCCCGCAGGCGCAGCTCTTCCGCGCCTATGGCCGCCGCGCGCCCGCCGGCGGCTGGTCGCCCGGCATCTATCGCGGCTATGTTCGGCTTGACCGCGACGGCCGGATCATCGCCAGTCGCCACGCCAACATCACCGTTCGGTAAGCTTCAACTCGATCCGCCGGTTCTGCGCCCGCGCCGCGGCCGTATCCGCGCCATTCACCGGCTGGAACTCGCCAAAGCCATTGGCCGCCAGCCGCGCGGGCGGAAGACCCTGCGCGTCGATCAGATAGCGCACGACCGAAAGCGCGCGCGCCTGGCTCAGCTCCCAGTTATCGGCGTATTGCGCGCCGGGCCGCAGCGGGATGTCGTCGGTATGCCCGTCCACCCGCAGCACCCAGTCGATGCCCTGCGGAATTTCGTCGATCACGTCGCGCAGGATGCCCGCCACCCGCGCCACCTGGGCACGGCCCGCGTCGCTCAATTCCGCCTCGCCCGGCGCGAAGAGCACCTCGGAGGAAAAGACGAACCGATCCCCCTCGATCCGGATCCCCTCGCGCGATCCCAGAACCTCGCGCAGCCGCCCGAAAAACTCCGAACGGTAGCGCTCCAGATCCTCGCGCTCCGCCTCCAGCCGGCGGCGCTCCGCCTCTTCCAGCTCACGGCGGCGCCGTTCCTCGGCGGCCACGCGCGCCAGCGCGGTGTTCAGCTCGTTGCCCAGCGACTGCAGCTGCACCTCGGCGGCGGCCTCGCGGACCTGCGCATCATCGAGAAGCGCCTGCAACTGCCCAAGCTGTTCACGCAGCGCGCTCACCTGTTGGCTCAGCAGCGCCTGCTGGCGCTGCGCCTCGGTGGCGATCTCTTCCTGCTCGGACAATTCCCGCCGCGCTTGCGCCAGAAGCGCGGCTCGCTCCTCGGCCGCGCTCAAACGCGCTTCGGCGTCGCGTTCGGCGGCCAGCCGGGCGGCCAGCGCCGCGCGCAGTTCGGCCCGCACCTCTTCGGCGGTCATCTCCACAGTATCGCGTTCGGCCTCCAGCGCGGCGATGCGCGCCTGCGCGGCCTGCAAATCGGCCTCGCGCGCGGCCAGCCGCGCCTGCAGATCCGACACCGTGCCCGCCTGCGCGCTCGCCTCGGCCTCGGCCTCGCTCAATCCGGCGCGCGCCGCGCTCAACTCGGCCTCCAGCCGCGCCACCTCGGTCTCGGCCTGCGCCGCCCGGTCCCGCAGGCCCGCCACCTCACCCGAGGCGCTGCGCGCCTCGTCAAGCGCCAGGATCGCGGCGGTCAGGCGCGTATCGAGATCCTCCTGCGCCGCCTCGGCCGCAGCCAAAAGCGCCAGCGTGTTCTCCGCGCGCTGCCGCTCTTCCTCAAGCGCAAGCGTCATCGCACTCAGTTCGGCATCGGCATCCTCCAGCCGCGCCCGCAACGCCTCCGCGGCCGCCGCCTCGGCCAGCCGCGCGGCTTCCTCTTCGCTCAGCGCGCCCTGCAAATCATCGACCCGGACCGTCAGCGCGGCCTGCGCCGCATCGTCATCGGCGGCCTGCCGGCGCAGATCCTCGATCAGTGCCTGCAACGCCTCGCGCCGCGCCGCGGCCAGCCGCGCGGCCTCGGTTTGTGCGTCGACCTCTTCGCGCAGGCCGGCCAGTGCCAGGTTGAGCTGCTCCTGCTCGCTCAAAAGGGTCTCGTTGGTCTGCTCAAGCTCGGCCACCTGCCCCAGCGCCTTATCGCGCTGCGCCAGCAGGCTCGCCACCTGCGCCTCGAAACTGGCGATCCGGCCCTGAGCCGCCTCCAGCGCCGCCTCGGCCTCGGTGCTCCGGCTCCGCAGCGACGCGATCAGCGCCTCCTGCTGGGCCTGCCGCTCGCGCGCGTCGCCCAGCGTGCTGGTCAATTGCCCCACCCGCTCGGTCAAGCTGGCGGTCTTGTCCTGTTCAAGGCCCAGCGCCCGCGCCAGCGCCGAGACCTCCGCCGATAGCTCATCAAGCTTGCTGGCCTGTCCGCTGATCGTCTCGCGCAGCACGAACTGCACCACCATGAAAATGGTCAGCACGAACATCAGCACCAGCAATAGACCCGTCATGGCGTCCACGAAGCCGGGCCAGATCGACGCCTGGAACCGGGCACCGGTGCGTCGAGACAGGGCCATCGGTTAGCCCTCCTGCTCCGCGCTGTCCTCGTCGGACCTGCCGCGCGGTCCCCGGGCCTGGCTGCCCCCGCCCGGACGATCCGGGCGCGCGCTTGCCATCTGCGACACGGCCCGCGACAGCGCGCCCAGATCGGTGCGTAGCTCGGTCATGGTCTCCTGCCGCCCGGCGCTGATCTCTTCGAGAATGCGCAGCATCTGCACATCGATCGAGCGCAGGCGCATGCGGCTTTCCGCATCAAGCCCTTCGCCGAAATGCTCGGCGCGCGCCTCAAGCCGGTCCAGCAATCGCTCCTGTCCCTCGGCGACGCGCAGCAGCGCAGCGTCGGTGCCGTTGCCGCCCTGCTGTTCCAGCCGCGCGGTCAGGCGTTCGACGGAATCCGCCAGCACGCCCAGCTTTTCGTCGACCATGGCGCGGCTGACATCCGATTGCGTCAGCATCATCTGCAGGCTTTCCATCTGCTCGCCCAGGTGATCGACCACCGCCGCCATCATGCCGCTGTCCTGTCCGCCCTCACCATCCCCGCCGGCAAAGCCCACGCGCGTGATGGTCGACATCCATTCTTCCAGCTCGCGGTAAAACCGGTTCTGCCCATGGCTCGCGAACAGTTCCAGCAGCCCCACCACCAGCGATCCGGCAAGCCCCAGAAGCGACGAGGCAAAGGCCACGCCCATCCCGCCCAGCTGCGCCTCGAGACCGGTCATCAGGCGGTTGAACACCTCGACCCCGCCCTCGCCGTCCTGCGGGGCAAGGCTTCGGATCGTATCGACGACCGCCGGCACCGTCGTGGCCAGGCCATAGAACGTGCCCAGCAGCCCGAGAAAGATCAGCATGTTGACGATGTAGCGCGTGATCTCGCGCTCTTCGTCGATCCGCTGGGCGACCGAGTCGAGGATCGACCGCGCCGAGCCTGACGCGATCTTGAGCCGCTTTGCGCCGCGCTGCCGCAGAAGCGTCGCAAGCGGCGCCAGCAATTGCGGCGCCTTCGACGTAGCGTCGTCCGGGCGGTCGGCGGCGAAATCCTCGATCCAGCGCACCGACCCGATCAGCTGGGTTACCTGCCAGAAACACGCCACCACGCCGATGACGAAGACGAAGACGATGAAGCCGTTGAGATACGGGTTCGCCTGGAACACCGGCAGCACCCGCGGCAGCGCGAGAAAGGCCAGCCCGCCCACCAGGGCCAGCACGACCACCATCAAGGTGATCTGCCTGAACGGCTGCGAAAACTGCGGCTCGACCTCACGGTCCGGCTGGTCCATCCGGACAACTCCCGGCACTGTTCTTCTTGCGCGCAACCCTACGCGCTGAGGGGTTTTAAGCCAAGGGCTTATGCGGTCAGCGCCCGCACCCGCCGCACCAGCCAGTCAAGGTCGCGATCGTGAATTCCCAGCTCTTCGAGATGGGCCACCGTCTGAAACAGATACTCGGTGTTTGCCCCCCGCCCACCATGGGCCCGCGCGATGATCTGCGCCTGTTCTTCAAGGTCGAGCCCGCCGCAATATTGCTCATGCTCGGCATCGACCACATAGGTCACCGCCTCAACCTGCCGCCCGTCCTGCAGATCGAGCGTCAGCCGCTTTTCCAGATAGGCAGAGGAGATCAGCTCGCGCTCGCGCAGATAGGCCAGCACGCCGTCCTCCTCGTCCTCGTGCACCGCCAGCGCTACGCCCCTGCAATAGCTTGGCACATGTGCATCGAGCGCCAGCACCAGACCGGGATTCTCGTGCGTGCCGCGATGGTGGACCGAGCGCATGCAAAAGCTGCGGTGATAGCCCGGAAGCCGCGCCAGCACCCGTTCGCGCGCCTCGAATCCGGGGTTCCACACCAGCGACCCATAGCCGAACACCCACATCGTCATTTTGCTGTTCCTTGCGCTTTTGACCGCTTAAACACCATCGTCAAAAGACATGAAAGTGGCAGAGAGCAGATGCGCAAACTCCTCATTCTCATCCTTGTGGTGGCCGGGGCCTGGGCGGGCTACTGGGCGGTGGGCTCGGCCAGCGTCCAGACCACGTTCCAGCGCTGGTTCGAAGAGCGCCGCGCCGAGGGCTGGGTGGCCGAGTACGGCGAGCTGACCACGCGCGGCTTTCCCAACCGCTTCGACACCACGATCAGCAACGTGTCGCTCGCCGATCCCGCGACCGGCCTCGCCTGGGACGCGCCCTTCTTCCAGATCTTCGCGCTCAGCTACCGGCCCAACCACATCATCGCGGTCTGGCCCAACGATCAGCGCCTCGCCACCCCGCTGCAGAAATTCGACATCGCAAGCGAGGACATGCGCGCCAGCCTCGTCACCCAGGCGAGCCCGCGCCTGCCGCTCGAACGGCTCACGCTCACCGCCACGACGCTGGCGGTCACCGAAGACGGTAAAAGCCAGCCCACCCGCGCCCAAAGCCTCACGCTCGCCGCCGAGCGCCTGGCCGGGGCCGAGGCAAGCTACCGTCTCGGGCTCAATGCCGAAGGGCTTGCGCCCGCGCTCGACTGGCGGGCGCGGCTTGATCCCGGCGGCACCCTGCCTGACGCCTTCGAGGCCTTTCGCGCCGACATGACGGTGCAATTCGACACGCCCTGGGATCTCGACGCCATCGAGGAGGCCCGCCCGCAGCCGCGCCAGATCCGCCTGCGCTTGGCAGAGGCCCGCTGGGGCCGGCTCGAACTGCAGGCGGCGGGCGAGCTTGACGTGGACACCGCCGGGCGGCCCACGGGCGAGATCGTCGTCAAGGCCCGCAACTGGCGCGAGATCCTCGGGCTGGCCGTGTCGTCCGGCGCCCTGCCGCAGGGGCTGGCAGATACGCTCGAAGACGGGCTGTCGCTCATTGCCGGGCTTGCGGGAAACCCGCGCACGCTCGATATCCCGCTCACCTTCGCGGGCGACCGCATCCGCCTCGGCCCCGTCCCCATCGGCCCAGCCCCCAGACTGATCCTGCGCTAACAAAATCCCGTTTCGTCGCGCCCTGCGGCGCGCCGACCGGGCCGCAGGCTGAAAGCCCGCCCTACTGTTGCCGCGCGCGCAACTGTTGCCGCGCGCGCAGCACATGCCGGACACGCACCCGGCCTCACTCCCGTTTCAGGGCGATCACGCTCGGCTCGGTCTCCGGGGCCAGTTCCTCGAAGTCGAAATTATCGAGCCGCCTGGCCCGCCGCCCGGCCTTGTCGGCGGAGATCTTGATGTCCGAGATATCCTTGGCCGCCTGATGGAAATGCCGGTCAAGGTTTTCAACCCGCGTGCCCAGCCGGTCCACATCCGCAAACAACAGCCCCAGCTCACGCCGGATCGCGCCCGCCTGTTCGCGCATCCGCGCGTCTTTCAGGATCGCCCGCATCGTGTTCAGCGTGGCCATGCAGGTGGTGGGCGACACGATCCAGACCCGCGCGGCGAACCCCTCGCGCACCAGTTCGGGGAAATTGGCGTGCAACTCGGCATAGACCGCCTCGGACGGCAGGAACATCAACGCGCCATCGGCGGTCTCGCCATCGAGGATGTATTTGTCGGAAATGTCTTTGATATGCTTTTTCACCGAGGTGCGCAGAAACTTCGCGGCCTCGTTCAGCTCCCAGTCGGTCGTGGCCCGGCGCAGCGCCTCATAGGCCTCCAGAGGGAACTTGCTGTCGATGGCGATGGGGCCGGGCGGGTTCGGCAAGTGGATAAGACAGTCCGCGCGCTTGCCGTTCGAAAGCGTCGCCTGCAGGGTATAGCTGTCACGCGGCAGCGCCTTGGTGACGATGTCGGTCAGCTGGATCTCGCCAAAGGCCCCGCGCGTCTGCTTGTTCGACAGGATGTCCTGCAACGACAGCACATCGCCCGACAGCTTGGTGATATTTTCCTGCGCCTTGTCGATCACCTGCAACCGCTGTTGAAGATCGCCCAAGGACTGCGCCGTACGCCGGGCCGAGCCTGAGAGATTCTCGTTCATCTGGCCCTGCACCTCGGCCAGCCGCTTTTCCATCAGCTGTAGCATCGCCGTCTGGCTTTGCGCCTGCGCTTCCGAGACATGGTGCAGACCGCCCGCCAGCCGCTCTTGCCCGTCCCCAAGCGCCTGCACGCGCTGCCCCAGCCCGGCCATCTGCGCCGCCAGCGGATCCAGCGCCCGCGCCGACCGGCCCGCCGCACGTACTGCCGCGATCAGCAGGAACAGGATCAAAAGCAGCACCGCCGCCCCGCCCAGCGCGGCCAGCACCAGCGGGTCCTCAAGGCTATAGGTCGTCTCGCCGATCGTGATCATGTGCGCCCGAACAGCCTCTCGATATCGCTCAGGTTCAGCTCCACATAGGTGGGCCGCCCGTGGTTGCATTGCCCGGAATGGGGGGTCGCCTCCATCTCGCGTAAAAGCGCGTTCATCTCCTCGGCGCTCATCCGGCGGCCCGACCGGACAGAGCCGTGACAGGCCACGCGGCTCAGGATCGCCTCGATCCGGGCCTGCAGGCTGAGCGATGCGCCCTGATCGGCCAGCTCGTCGAGAATGTCGCGCAGCATCGCCGCCGCATCGCACGGTCCAAGGATCGCGGGCGTCTCGCGCACCGCAACGCTACCGGGGCCAAAGCTTTCGATGACCAGCCCCAGCCGCGCCAGATCCTCGGCCATATCCAGCAGCGTCGCCGCCTCGGCCTCGCTCAGTTCCACGATCTCGGGGATCAGCAGCGCCTGCCCCGCAACGCCATTTTCGGCCATCTGCCGCTTGAGCCGCTCGTAAACCAGCCGCTCATGCGCGGCGTGCTGATCGACCAGAACCATGCCGCTCTCGGTCTGGGCCACGATATAGTTTTCGTGGATCTGCGCCCGTGCCGCGCCCAGCGGCCGCGCCTGCGGCTCCACCTCCTCGGCGGGCTCCACCACCTCCGGCTCGACCCGGGCCGACCACGCGCCCTCAATCTCGGCAAATCCCGGGCTTTGCGCCTGATAGGCCGTGGCGCGCGCGGCAGGCGAGGGCCTGTCCATCTGATAAATGCGCGGATTCACAGGTTCGGGCCGCATCGCGCCCAGCGTCGCCCCCGCCACGGTTGTCGACGCCCGGTGCCCCGCCTCGGCCAGCGCATGGCGCAAGCCCGACACGATCAGCCCGCGCGCCACGCCGGGGTCGCGGAACCGCACCTCGGATTTCGCCGGGTGCACGTTCACATCCACCAGTTTCGGCGCGCAGTCGAGAAACAGCGCCGCCGCCGGATGCCGGTCACGGCTCAGGAAATCATGGTAGGCCGCGCGCAACGCGCCATAAAGCATCTTGTCCCGCACAGGCCGCCCGTTCACGAAAAGATACTGCGCCACGGAACTGCCGCGCGAATAGGTGGGCAGCGCGGCGTAACCGGTCATAGACACGCCCTCGCGCTCGGCCTCCAGGCGCAGCGCGTTCTCGGCAAAATCCCGGCCCAGCACGCGCGCCAGCCGCCCGTGCAGCGCATCGAAAAGATCGCCGGTCTCGGGATCGGCGCGGAACACCACGCGCGGGTCCTTGCCCCCCGAAACGTCCCGCAGCGTGAACCCCACAAACGGCTCGGCCATCGCCAGACGTTTGATCACGTCGCCCACCGCCTGCGCCTCGGCCCGGTCCGTGCGCATGAATTTCAGCCGCGCCGGCGTGGCATAGAACAGATCGCGCAGCTCGACCCTTGTGCCGGCGTTGAACGCGGCAGGCGTCACCGCCCCCGTTCTTCCGCCCTCGACCGTGATCGCCACGGCCTCTTCGCCGCCGGCGCGCGACGTGATCTTGAGCCGCCCAACCGCGCCAAGACTGGGCAGCGCCTCACCCCGGAACCCGAAGGAATGGATATTGAGCAGATCGCTGCCGTCGATCTTCGACGTGGCATGCCGCGACAGCGCCAGCGGCAGATCCTCCGCCGTCATCCCGCAGCCGTCATCGGTCACCCGGATCAGCGTCTTGCCACCATCCGCGATGTCTATCTCGATGCGCCGCGCCCCCGCATCCAGCGCGTTTTCCACCAATTCCTTGACGGCAGAGGCCGGACGCTCCACCACTTCACCGGCGGCGATGCGATTGATCGCGCCGTCGTCAAGCTGGCGGATAACCGGTCGATCCGGGCTTATCTTGGGGCTGATATCGTTCATACCCCAAGACCTAGCATGCCTCGGCCCGATTCTGCTAGGTCGCTTTACAGTGGTGATCCGTGGCGCGACCAAGTTTTTTGTCCCAAAGGGTTGGGTTCCGGATTACATTCAATTATCTGCATGTGAAACCAAGGAAAGCGACCCCAATGTTTCACCGCACCAGCCCCTCCACCGGCCCGACCTCTCCCGAGGTGACGGGTTTTCACGACCCGGCCACCGGCTCGATCCAGTATGTCGTGGCCGATCCCACCACCCGCGAATGCGCCCTGATCGACACGGTGCTCGATTTCGACCCGGCCTCGGCCCGCACCACGACGACAAGCGCGCAAGCCGCGCTCGATTTCGTGGCCGACCAAGGCCTCACCGTGGAATGGGTGCTCGACACCCACCCGCATGCCGATCACCTGATGGCCTCGCACTGGCTGAAGGAACAGACCGGCGCGCCCAACGCCATCGGCGAAAAGACCCGCGAGATCGCCCATCTCTGGAGCGATTATTACAACCAGCACGACATCTTCGACCCCGACCGCGATTTCGACCGGCTCTTCGCCGAGGGCGACAGCTTCAAGATCGGCGAGCTTGACGTGCGCGTCATGCTCTCGCCCGGCCATACGCTCGGCTCGATCACCTATGTGGTGGGCTCCGACGCGGCCTTCGTGCACGACACCTTCATGCAGCCCGATGTCGGCACCTCGCGCGCCGATTTCCCCGGCGGCTCCTCGTCGCAGCTTTACGACAGCCTGATGCGCATCCTGGAGTTGCCCGATGACACCCGGCTTTTCATCGGCCATGACTATCCGCCCGTGGGCGACCGGAAAGAGCCCGCGTGGGAGGCGACCGTCAAGGACCACCGCGAAAACAACCCGCACCTGCAGGGCGGCACGCGCGAGGCCTACATGAACATCCGCGACACCCGCGACGCCAAGCTCGGCCTGCCCGACCGGATGCTCTATGCGCTGCAGGCCAACCTGCGCGCCGGGCAGCTCCCGGACCCCGAGGCGGACGGGCACAGGTACTTCAAGATCCCCGCGAACAAATTCTGACACCGGAGGCAGACATGAAATCCGAATTCATCGGCCCCGCCACCTTCGAGACCTGGAGCATCGACGAGGTGGCTCAGGCGTTTGAGGCCAACGAGATCGTCCTCATCGACGTCCGCACGGTCCAGGAATACGCGTTCGAGCATATCGAGGGCGCACTGCTCTTTCCGATGCCCTTCTTCGACCCGCATAAACTGCCGGGTCAGACGGAAAAGCGGATCGTGCTCCATTGCGGCTCTGGCATCCGGTCCGAGAAGATGGCCCGCGCCTGCATCGATGCCGGAATCGACCGGATCGCCCATCTGGAGGGCGGCTTCGGCGCATGGAAGAAGGCCGGGAATCCCTATATCGGCACCTCGATGAGTTCCGGCGGCCCACAGCGCGTAACCGCCTGACGTCCGGCAAGGCCCCGCCACCCGCGCGGGGCTTTGCGCTTGATGCGGCGGCCCGCCTCGCCTATCTCCGCGCCAGACCACAGGAGCAAAGGCGCGCCTTATGACCCTTTCGACCATTCAACGGCTGGACAAGATCCTTCTGGGCGTCATCGGCGCGGTGCTGGTGCTTACGGTGGGCATCTTCTTCTACAGCACGGATTTCTTCTCGCTCACCTACGCGCGCGAAGACGGGTTCGTGGAATACGGCACCGCGATCTTCCTCTTTCTGGCCAGCGTCGTGCTGGCGATGAACGCCAGATCGCTAAAGGCGCGCGGCGCGGGTCTTGCCGTTGCGTGCACGGTCTTCTACACGCTTTTGTTCTTCTTCGCGGCCGGAGAGGAAATCTCGTGGGGCCAGCGCATCTTCGGCTGGGAAACTGGCGAGACTTTCCAAGAGATCAACAAGCAGCAGGAAACCAACCTGCACAACCTGATCGTGCCGACGCCCTGGGGCGATTTCCACCTCGCCAAGACGCTCTTCGGCCCGATCCTGACCACGATCCTCCTGCTCTATCTGGTCTTCCTGCCGCTCCTTTACCCGCGCGTGGGCTGGATCAAGCGGCTGGCCGACAAATTCGCCGTCCCCGTCCCCGGTACCCGCCACGCGGTGCTCGCCCTCGCCGCCAGCCTCGTGATCGCGGCCATAGATGTCAGCCGCAAATGGGAGGTCTACGAGCTTATCTTCTCGCTTCTGGCGACGTCCATTTTCCTGCTGCCGCAGAACCGGGACAAGACGACATAAGCGGAAAAGCCTGCCCGACCGACGTGCGGCGAAGGACAGCCCTTTCGGCAGAACAGACGCTCTACGAACTCCTGGCGAAAGTCCGGTTCGAACCCAAATTGGCCATTGTGCCTGTGACGTCGATTGTCGACACACCAACAGACAGAATCTTTTTGAGATTGGTAAGTTCGCACCGCAATTGACAATCGGTTCAATTTTCTAAGCCTAGGGCGACGAGCCCACGATGGAAGTCGCGACAACATGCAAGAGCAATTCCCGTGCTGACCAAGGGTCTCTATTTGGCGGCTGCGCTCGGTGGTGTCATCGTCGCGTTGACGTTGTGGGCCTGGGGACAACCGCCGATCTGTACATGTGGATACGTGAAGCTGTGGGAAGGGTTCATCTGGTCCTCCGGGAACTCTCAGCATGTCGCAGACTGGTACACGCTCTCACATATCGTTCACGGCATGCTTATCATCTTGCTTGGGCGTCTCGCGAAAGGGCGGCTTTCTTTTTCAGCTTTGCTGATCATTGCGATCGTAACAGGCATGGCGTGGGAACTCGTCGAGCATACAGATTGGGTGCTTGGCAAGTTTCGCGATGTGACGGTTTATCAGGGTTACGAAGGTGACAGCATCCTGAACTCGGTGATGGATTACGTTTGGATGTGGGTCGGTTTCTTTGCAGCCCATGCGATCTCGACGGCGAGCGTCATCGGGCTAATTCTCGCAATGGAAGTAAGCGCGGCGATTTTCGGTCGCGACTGCCTAACATTCACGACGCTTCAAATTGTGTATCCAATCGATATCATTGATGCGTATCAACAGAAGATAAACCCGAACCGGAAGCCCTGATTTCAAACGGTCACCCCGCGAGACAACTCGAATACTTCCGATTTCAGACCTTTTTCAGCCGGATAATCGTCATAGCAAGAGCAGCGCCCAAAGCGTTGAAACATAGATCAAGAGCCGTGTTCATGTAGCCCCCGACATTGGTGTCCGGTACTGCGAGCACGGCCGAAAACTCAATCATTTCATTTACTGCGCCAAGCCCACTCGAAGCCAACGCCGGATAAACAAGTGCGGTCATAGTGTCTCTTGTTTCGGGGAAATGGCGGACCAAAAGATGATGGAGAAGCCACGCAGTAATGCCAAATCCGTAGGCATGTACCAGCTGATCGTATTTCAAGATGAACAAGCGTTCCGTATCGAAAATAGGTATCAACTCAAGATTGTAGAGGACAGCCTCTCCAATCGGCACGCCACCACCGGCCATATGTGCCAAGCCCCAGACCGACAGGGCCCAGAGCATTGACGGTGGGTATTCCGCTTTGCGCAGAGACAGTCCGATCAGCAGCATTAATGCCGCCATAGTCATAACGTAGATGATGAATTCGTAGTTACCGATGGAAAAGAACCAAATTGTGAACAACGCGATGTAGCTGATGGTAAAGAATGCGACGCACAGTTCGCTGCGTGTTGGCAAAATGGTCATGAAGAAAATGTATGGGGCTTGCCGAATTTTGGATTTGACCGATGTCAAATCAATCCACGCGGAAGGGTCGCGATGGTGGACGTGAGTACGTGCGGTAAGCTGCGTTTCACAGCAATTCGGCGGCTTTTTCCGGCTTCGTCCGCAGACCCGTCAATCAGAACGGTGCCTATGACCGGCAGCTTTTTCCGCACAGCGGACAGGGCATGATCAAAACAACCGCCGAAAAACCACGCGGCTCAACACGCCGCCGTGCACCCCTTCAGATAATCTCGTCCTCATCGTAAAGCGGCTTGGCCTCCAGATGGGCCGCCACCCCCTCGGCGGCGACGTCCGCCCGGGGCGTCTCGGCCACATGGAACAGCGCCTCGCCCTCGTAGACCGCGGGCATGTTCGACCGGCCGATCACGATCCCGTCCTCGCGGCACACGACCTCCACGTCGCGCGCGCCCAGCGGGTCCGTCACGGCGCCCAGCACGTCGCCCTCGCTCACCGCGTCGCCGATGGCCACGTAGCCGCGAAAGACCCCGGCGGCGGGCGCGCGGTACCAGCGGCTTTCATTGGCCACCACCGGCGTTACCCGGGTCCGCGGCACGCCCTTCTGCCCGATCATGCCCAGCTTGCGCATCACCCGCAGCACGCCCGCCACGCCAGCCCGCGCCGCCAGCTCATCAAGGCGCAGCCCCTCGCCGCCCTCGTAGAGCAAAACATCGACGCCCTCGCCCTCGGCGGCCAGCCGCAGCGAGCCCTCGCGCAGCTTCGAGGTCATCATCACCGGCGCGCCAAAGGCGCGGCCCAGCTCTTCCAGCCGCGTGTTGCCCGGGCTCAGCCGGATCTGCGGCAGGTTCGTGCGATGCACGGCGGCCGAATGCAGGTCAATCCCCAGATCCGACCGGCGCACCACCTCCTCCATGAAGATATGCGCCAGCCGCGAGGCCATGGACCCTTCCGCAAGTCCCGGAAAGCAGCGGTTCAGATCCCGCCGGTCGGGCAGGTACCGCGAATGGTTGAGAAACCCGAACGAATTGACGATGGGCACCGCCAGAAGCGTGCCGGCCAGCGTGTCGACGGGCCGCGCGCGCAACAGCCGGCGCACGATCTCCACCCCGATCACCTCGTCGCCGTGGATCGCGGCCGACACGAACATGACCGGCCCCGGCCTCTTGCCGTGGATCACATGGACCGACAGGTTGACCGGCGTGTGGTCCGACAGCGTGCTCACCGGCACCTCGACCGTCCGCCGTTCCCCGGGCGCCACGCTCTGCCCGCCGATCTCGAATGCCTCGCGCTTCGTCATGCGCCTCGCTTACGCAACAAAGCGCGCCCTGTCCATCCGGCGCGAAATGGCAAGATGACGCTTACAAGGGGCCAAACTGCCCCTTTCACCCGCGCGGGCGCACCACTATAAGGACGTCGGCTTGCGACTGCCCGAGTCGGAGGCCCAGAGACCTATTCAGACCACAGGACTGCCTGCACCCATGTCCATATTCGACAAGATCCCCGGCCTGTTCACCTCGGACATGGCCATAGACCTCGGCACCGCGAACACGCTTGTCTACGTCAAGGGGCGGGGCGTGATCCTGTCGGAACCCTCGGTCGTGGCCTACCACGTCAAGGACGGCGTGAAAAAAGTGCTCGCCGTGGGCGAGGACGCCAAGCTGATGCTGGGCCGCACTCCCGGCAGCATCGAGGCGATCCGCCCGATGCGCGAAGGCGTCATTGCCGATTTCGACACCGCCGAGGCGATGATCAAGCACTTCATCCGCAAGGTGCACAAGCGCTCGACCTTCTCCAAGCCCAAGATCATCGTCTGCGTGCCCCACGGCGCCACCCCGGTGGAAAAACGCGCCATCCGCCAGTCGGTGCTGTCCGCCGGCGCCCGCCGCGCGGGGCTGATCGCGGAACCCATCGCGGCGGCCATCGGCGCGGGCATGCCGATCACCGATCCCACCGGCAACATGGTCGTGGATATCGGCGGCGGCACCACCGAGGTCGCGGTGCTCAGCCTCGGCGACATCGTCTATGCCCGCTCGATCCGGGTGGGCGGCGACCGCATGGACGAGGCGATCGTGAACTACCTGCGTCGCCAGCAGAACCTTCTGGTGGGCGAGGCCACAGCCGAACGCATCAAGACTTCCATCGGCACGGCGCGCATGCCCGACGATGGCCGCGGCACCTCGATGCAGATCCGCGGCCGCGACCTGTTGAACGGCGTGCCCAAGGAAACCGAGATTTCCCAGGCCCAGGTGGCCGAGGCGCTGGCCGAACCGGTTCAGCAGATCTGCGAAGCGGTGATGACCGCACTGGAAGCGACCCCGCCGGATCTCGCCGCCGACATCGTCGACCGGGGCGTCATGCTCACCGGGGGCGGCGCGCTTCTCGGCGATCTCGATCTTGCCCTGCGCGAGCAGACCGGCCTTGCCGTCTCGATCGCCGATGACAGCCTCAACTGCGTGGCCCTCGGCACCGGCAAGGCGCTCGAATTCGAAAAGCAGCTGCGCCACGCGATTGACTACGACAGCTGAAACGCCCACCCTCTGGGGAAATGCGGTTTGCGGAAAACCTCGACGACGGAGTTTCGCGAAACGCAGCACAGCGTATACTCGTTGCACGCGCTTCGCCTTTTGCTGATGCCTCGGGTAAAGGGCGAAACGCTTTAGGGGGTAAAACTTGGCCCGCGACCGTGCACAAAGCAGCGACTACACCGCGCCGCTCAAGCGTCTGCTTCTGGGGTGCCTCGTATTGTGCCTCGTCGGGCTCTTCCTGCTCTGGCGCATCGACAGCCCGCGCGTCGAACGCTTTCGCGCCCAGGTGATCGATCGTGTCGTGCCCAGCTTCGACTGGGCCATGGCCCCGGTCACGGGCACAATCAACATCCTGCGCGATTTCCAAAGCTATCAGCGCATCTACCAGCAGAACCAGGAACTGCGCCGCGAGTTGCAGCAGATGAAGGCCTGGAAAGAGGCCGCGCTGCAGCTTGAACAGGAAAACGCCCGCCTGCTCGACCTCAACAACGTGCAGCTCGATCCGCGCCTGACCTTCGTGACCGGCGTGGTGCTGGCCGACAGCGGTTCGCCCTTCCGGCAATCGGTGCTGATCAACGTGGGCGGGCGCGACGGCATCGTCGACGGCTGGGCGGCGATGGACGGGCTCGGCCTTGTCGGGCGCATCTCCGGCGTGGGCGACAACACCGCGCGGGTGATCCTGCTCACCGACACCAGCAGCCGCATACCCGTCACCATCCAGCCCTCGGGCCAGCAGGCACTGGTCATCGGCGACAACTCCGCCGCCCCGCCCATCGATTTCATCGAGGCCCCCGACCAGGTACGCCCGGGCGACCGGGTGATGACATCGGGCGATGGCGGTGTGTTTCCCGCAGGCCTTCTGATCGGGCAGGTGGCCGAAGATCCCGGCGGGCGGATGCGCGTGCGTCTCGCCGCCGATTACGAACGTCTCGAATTCCTGCGCGTGCTGCGCAACTACGGCCACGAACGCATCACCGACCCCGGCGCGCTGATCGCGCCGGACGCCCCCCTGCCCGCACCCGACCCCGAGCCGGAGACCGACCAGACCAGCGAGGCCGCCGATGGGTGACAACGCCACGCTGCACATGTGGGCCATGCGCGCCACTTATCTGGGGCTCGCGCTTCTGATCGTGTTCCTGAGCCTGCTGCCGCTGCAGACCCTCCCGCGCGGCTGGGCCGGGCCGGATTTCATCGTCGCGATCACCTTCGCCTGGGTGCTCCGCCGTCCCGAATTCGTGCCGCCCTGGCTGGTGGCGGCGGTGCTGCTGCTGGCCGATCTGATGTTCCACCGCCCGCCGGGTCTCTGGGCCGCGCTGGTGCTTGTCGGGGCCGAAACCCTGCGCGCCCGCCATATCGGGCTGCGCGACCTGACCTTCGCCGTCGAATGGGTGTCGGTCGCCACGACGCTGGTGGCGATCACGCTGGGCTACCGGGTGATCCTCGCCGTGCTGCTGGTCGATCAGGCGCCGCTCGGGCTCAGCCTCATGCAGATGGTTATGACGCTTCTGGTCTATCCGGTCGTGGTGATCCTGTCGCAAACGCTTCTCGGCGTGCGCAAGCTCGCACCGGGGGATCTTGACGCGCTGGGGGGCCGCACATGAGACGCCCCACCAAGGACAGCGCGGAAAGCCAGCGCAAGATCACCCGCCGCGGTCTGGTGCTGGGCGGGGCGATGGCCGGGTTCATGGGCCTTCTGGCGCTGCGGATGCGGCACCTGCAGGTCGATCAGGCCGATCAGTTCCGGCTTCTGGCCGATGAGAACCGGATCAACATCCGGCTTATTCCGCCTGCACGCGGGCGTATTTTCGACCGCGAAGGGCGCATCGTGGCCGAAAACATCCCCTCCTACCGCATCAACATCGTCCGCGAAGAGGCCGGCGATGTGGACGAGGTGATCGAACGCCTGTCGCGGCTCGTCCGGCTTGATCCCGAAGAGCTGGCGAAGGCGCGCGAGGATCTCTCCAAGCTGCGCGGCGACACACCCGTCACCGTGGCCGACCGGGTGACGTGGGAGGACATCAGCCGGGTCGCCGTCAACACCCCTGCCCTGCCCGGCGTGACCCCCGAGGTGGGCCTGTCCCGCCACTACCCGATGGAGGACGACTACGCCCATCTCGTTGGCTATGTCGGCCCGGTGAACGAACGCGATCTCGACCGGATCGACGCGCCGGACGCGCTCTTGCTGCTGCCCCGCTTCCAGATCGGCAAGATCGGGGTCGAATCCCAGCTCGAGGAAACGCTGCGCGGCACCGCCGGCACCAAGCGGGTCGAGGTCAACGCCGCGGGCCGCGTCATGCGCGAGATCGACCGCGTCGAGGGCGAGGCGGGCCGCGACATCCAGCTTTCGGTGGACAACGCCCTGCAATCCTACGTGCACGCCCGGCTCTCGGGCGAAAGTGCGGCGGCTGTGGTGATCGACTGCGACTCGGGCGATCTTCTGGCCTGCGCCTCGGCGCCCAGCTTCGATCCCAATCTCTTCGTGCGCGGCATTTCCGTGGCCGATTACCGCGCGCTTCTCGACAACAAATACCGCCCGCTGCCCAACAAGGCGGTGCAGGGGATCTACCCGCCCGGCTCCACCTTCAAGATGGTCACGGCCCTCGCCGCGCTCGAGGACGGGCAGGTCGACCCCAACGAGACCGTCTATTGCCCCGGCCACATGGAGGTCTCGGGCCGCCGCTTTCATTGCTGGAAACGCGTCGGCCACGGCAACGTGGACCTGCACCGCTCGCTGCGCGACAGCTGCGACGTCTACTACTACGAGATGGCCACGCGCGTCGGCATCGAAAAGATCTCCGCCATGGCCCGCCGCCTCGGCCTCGGCATCGCCCACGACCTGCCGCTGACCTCCGTGGCCGGCGGGCTGACCCCAACCAAGGACTGGAAGCTGGTGAATCGCGGCGAGGCCTGGCTTGTGGGCGACAGCGTCAACGCCGCCATCGGCCAGGGTTTCGTGCTGGCCTCGCCCCTGCAGCTGGCGGTGATGACCGCGCGCCTCGCCACCGGGCGCAGCGTGACGCCGCGCCTCGTGAAATCCATCGACGGGGTCGAACAGCCCACCGGCCACGGCGAGCCGATGGGCCTTAACGAAAACCACCTGCGCCAGATCCGGCAGGCGATGTACGCGGTCTCCAACAACCGGCGCGGCACCGCCTATGGCAGCCGCATCATCGAGGACGCCTTCCGCATGGCCGGCAAGACCGGCACCAGCCAGGTCCGCAACATCACCGCCGCCGAACGCGCGCGCGGCGTTTTCCGCAACGAGGACCTGCCCTGGGAACGCCGCGACCACGCGCTCTATGTCGATTTCGCGCCCGTCGAGAATCCCAAGGTCGCCGTCGCGGTGATCGTCGAACATGGCGGCGGCGGCTCGCGCGCCGCAGCGCCCGTCGCGCGCGACATCACCCTGCAGGCGCTCTACGGCGGGGATCCCCCGCTCGAGGCCTATCCCGCCAAGGACCGCGACCGCATCCGCACGCAACAAGAAGAGCTGCGCCGCGCCCGCCCCGGATCGGGCCGCGACGGCTCGGACCGGGCCTGAGGGGACGCGCGGCATGAGCTATCTCGAATATACCGTCAAGCAAACGCCCACCGGCCTTCGCAAGGTGCTCTACCTCAACTGGGGTCTGGCGCTCTTGCTGACGGCGGTGGCCAGCGTCGGATTCCTGATGCTTTACTCCGTGGCCGGCGGGTCCTTCACGCCCTGGGCCGAACCGCAGATGAAACGCTACGCGCTGGGGCTGGCCGCGATGTTCTTCGTGGCCATGGTTCCAATCTGGTTCTGGCGCAACATGTCGGTGCTGGCCTACACCGTGTCGATCCTTCTGCTGGTCGCGGTGGAACTGATCGGCACCGAAGGCAAGGGCGCGCAGCGCTGGATCGACCTGGGCTTCATGCGGCTGCAGCCATCCGAGCTGATGAAGATCACTCTGGTGATGCTGCTGGCGGCCTACTACGACTGGCTGCCGCTGAACAAGACGTCCCGGCCGATCTGGGTTTTCCTGCCCGTGGTGCTGATCCTGCTGCCGGTGGCGCTCGTGCTGCGCCAGCCCGACCTCGGCACGTCGATTCTGCTCATCACCGGGGGCGGTCTGATCATGTTTCTCGCAGGTGTCCACTGGGCCTATTTCGCCGCCGTGATCGCGGCGGGCGTGGGGCTCATCGCGGCGGTCTTCAAAAGCCGCGGCACCGACTGGCAGCTTCTGGCGGATTACCAGTTCCGCCGCATCGACACCTTCCTCGATCCCGCCTCCGACCCGCTGGGGGCAGGCTATCACATCACCCAGTCGAAGATCGCGCTTGGCTCTGGCGGCTGGACCGGGCGCGGTTTCATGCAGGGCACGCAATCGCGGCTGAACTTCCTGCCGGAAAAACATACCGATTTCATCTTTACCACGCTGGCCGAGGAGTTCGGCTTCATCGGGGCGTTCTCGCTTCTGATCCTCTATGCGCTCATCATCGTCTTCTGCGTGGCCTCGGCGCTTGCCAACAAGGACCGGTTCTCGTCGCTGCTGACGCTTGGCATCGCGGTGACCTTCTTCCTCTTCTTCGCGGTGAACATGTCGATGGTGATGGGCCTCGCGCCAGTGGTGGGCGTGCCCCTGCCGCTCGTCAGCTACGGCGGCTCGGCCATGCTCATCCTGATGCTGGGCTTCGGCCTTGTCCAAAGCGCGCATATCCACAGACCAAGGTAAGCCCATGCCCGTGAACGTCCTCTTCGCCGCCGCGCCCTCGCGGTGGGCTCAGTACCAGACACCGCTAAGCGACGCCTTCGCCGAGAAAGACCTCGATGTCGACCTGCGACAGGAATTTGCCCCCGAAGAGGTCGATTACATCGTCTACGCCCCACAAAGCGGGCTGACGGATTTCACCCCCTACACCCGCACGAAGGCGGTGCTGAACCTCTGGGCCGGGGTGGAAAACATCGTCGGCAACAAGACCCTCACCCAGCCGCTCGCCCGCATGGTCGACGAGGGTCTGACGCGCGGCATGGTCGAATGGGTCACCGGCCACACGCTGCGCCATCATCTGAACACCGACCTGCATGTGCTGGGACAGGATGGCGTCTGGCGGGAGTATGTGCCCCCGCTGGCCTGCGACAGGCCCGTGACCATTCTGGGCCTCGGCGCACTGGGCCAGGCCTGCGGCGAGGCGCTCGGCCAGCTCGGGTTTCCCGTCACCGGCTGGTCGCGCACGCAAAAGGACCTGCCGGGCCTCACCTGCCTGTCTGGCAAGGACGGCCTGCACAAGGCGCTCTCGACCGCGCAGATCCTGATCCTGCTGTTGCCACATACGCCCGAGACGGAAAACACGCTGGATACGGCGGCGCTGGCGCGCCTGCCCGACGGGGCCGTGATCCTCAATCCCGGGCGCGGACGGCTTATCGACGATGACGCGCTTCTGGCCGCGCTCGACAAGGGCCACATCGCCCACGCCACGCTCGATGTCTTCCGCACCGAACCCTTGCCACCCGAACACCCGTTCTGGGCGCACCCAAAAGTGACGGTCACCCCCCACAAGGCCTCCGAGACCCGACCGGAAAGCGCCGCGCGCGTGATCGCCGAAAACGTTCGGCGCGGTGAGGCGGGCGAGTCCTTCCTGCACCTCGTGGATCGCGACCTCGGTTATTAAGCGGTGCGCGCGTGCCGCGCGCGCTGAGTGTCTCGGCCCCCCGTGGGGCCTCGGGCCGCGCGGATGATGGGCGCGGCGCGTCAGGTCTTAAGGGGACGCCTAGGGCCAAGGTCGGATTCGAGTGTTTTTCCTAGAAAGACGCGGGCCGCGTTAACGATCTTGCCGGCGGTTTGCCGGTGTACGGGCTGTGTACAGCTTGTGTACGGAAATCGTACGCCGGATTTCCGGCCTGCCACACTGATAAACGAACCGGGCGTTGCGTCAGCGCAGTTTCGGCGGGCGGTCCGGATCAAGGCCGGGATTTTCACCCGGCTGGCGCGGGGTTTCGGGCTTTGGCAGGTCAAAGCGCAGACCGACCAGCGCCATACGCGCCGCCGCCGGGTCGGAGGCGCGGAAGAAGCCCACGTCGAGCATCGCCGCTTCCAGACCCGAAAAGGTGAGCACCTGAGAGACCGCGCGCGCCAGTGCATCCTCGGCCCCCGGCACCGCATCGATCACGCCCAGCATATGCCCCTGCGCGCCATTTTCGTAAACGACACCAACAAGATAGGCCATATCCGCCATGCCTTCGGCGCTGGCGAGCCGCGTGTCGAGCGCGGTCAAAAGCGTCTCCGGCAGGCCCTTGGGCGGCTGGAATTCGCGTACTTTGGTTTCCACCTCTTCTGGCGCCTCGGCCAGCGTCTCGTTCAGCCAGACCATCGCCTCGGGCGGCAAAAGCATCGCCGACGGCCCCTGTTCCAGGTTCAGGCCCAGCCCCAGCCCCGCCTCTGCCAGCATCTCCGCCAGGGCCCGCCCCGACAGGCCCACATAGGCCGCTTCAGCCCCTGCAAAACCGGCCAACCGCTCCTCGGCGTCGAAGGCGAGGATGAAATTTTTCCCCTCGACTTCAAAGGCTTGCGGCACAATTTGATCGTCCTCCGCCTCACTCTCCAGCAAAAGGAAAAGCTCGGAAGCCGCAAGCGCCTCGTAGAAGCGCAGACGCTCGGCCTCACCGCCTTGCTCCATCGCGGCATGGGCCCGATCCAGATGTGTCTCAGACATTCAGCACCTCTTGCACCCGGGCCCGTAAGGTCGGAAGGACCTCTGCCTCGAACCACGGGTTTTTCTTCAGCCAGCCCGTATTGCGCCAGGACGGATGAGGCAAGGGAAAGGCGCGAGGCGCATGGTCGCGCCAGGCCCGTACGGTGTCGGTCACACCCGCCTTGGCGCCCAAGTGATACTTGTGCGCATAGCCGCCGACGATTACGGAAAGCTGCAGGTTTTCAAGGCTTTGTGTCACCGCGTCATGCCACGTTTTCCGGCAGACGGGTGGTGGCGGCAGGTCGGATCCCTTGGCGTCATAACCCGGAAAGCAAAAGGCCATCGGCACGATCGCCACGCGCGAGGTATCGTAGAAAACCTCCGTCGGCAGGCCCAGCCAATAGCGCAGCCGGTCGCCCGACGGGTCGTCGAAGGGCTTGCCGGACTTGTGCACTCGCATCCCCGGCGCCTGCCCCGCGATCAGGATCCGCGCGGTGGGTCGGAACCAGACGACCGGACGCGGCCTGTGGCCCGTGGCGGTGGCCGCGAACCGCGCGGCACACAGGCGGCAGGCGGCTATGTCATTGGCAAGATTTGGGAAATCAGGCAAGCCGCACGCCTGCCTCGCGCATCCCCTCCATCGCCTTTCCAAGCGATCCATCCAGATCTATGGCCCGGCAAAGCGCGGGGTCGAGCGTGACGTCGTAGCCCAGTTGCGCCGCGTCAACGGCGGAGAAATTCACGCAGAAATCGGTTGCGAGACCGACCATGATCAGCCGGTCGATGCCGCGTGTCTGCAGATAGCCGTGCAGACCAGTGGGTGTCTTGTGATCGTTCTCGAAAAAGGCGGAATAGCTGTCGATCAAGGGGTTGTACCCCTTGCGGATAATCAGGTCCGCGCGAGTCGTGTTCATCCCTGGATGAAACGCCGCGCCCTCGCTGCCCTGCACGCAGTGATCGGGCCAAAGGACCTGCGGCCCATAGGGCATATCGATCATCTGAAGCGGAGCCTTTCCGTCATGGCTTGACGCGAACGAGGAATGTCCCGCCGGATGCCAGTCCTGCGTCAGGATGACCGCCTCGGCCGTTTCCATCAGCGCGTTGATCCCCGGCACGATTTCGTCCCCGCCCGGCACGGCGAGGGCGCCACCGGGGCAGAAATCATTTTGAACATCGATCACCAGAAGGGCATGGGTCATGGCATGTCTCCTTTGTTCTCAATGGGTAGGTCCGGACCCCGGAGGCGTCAATGCCTGACGCTTGCTCAAGTCCGGCGAGGCGCGTAAAGAGCCGGGCCATGTACACCATCGCAGCGCTCTATCACTTTACCCGTTTCGACGACCCCTATGCGCTTCGTGCGCCGCTGCTTAAGCTGTGCGAGATGGAAAAGGTCTCGGGTTCGCTCCTTCTGGCGCGAGAGGGGATCAACGGCACCATCGCGGGACCTCGCGCGGGCATCGACGCCGTGCTTGCCCATATCCGCGCCTTACCCGGTTGCGCCGATCTGGAGTGGAAGGAAAGCGAGAGCGCCGAGCAGCCCTTTCGCCGGCTGAAAGTCCGGGTGAAGAAAGAGATCGTCACCATGGGTCAGCCCGACGTAGATCCGAAAGCGCGGGTGGGCCGTTACGTGGATCCCAAGGATTGGAACGCGCTGATCCAAAACCCGGACGTGGCCGTGATCGACACGCGCAACGATTACGAGGTCGCCATCGGCACGTTTCAGGGCGCGGTCGACCCCGAGACCGAAAGCTTCCGTGACTTCCCCGCATGGTGGGAAGAAAACAAGCACCGCTTTCACAACAAGCGCATCGCGATGTTCTGCACCGGCGGAATCCGTTGTGAGAAATCAACAAATTATCTTCTGGGACAGGGCGTTGATGAGGTCTATCACCTCAAGGGCGGCATCCTGAAATACCTCGAAGAAGTGCCCGAGGACCAAAGTACCTGGCAGGGCGAATGTTTCGTCTTCGACGGGCGCGTGTCGGTCGGCCACGGGCTTCGGGAAGGGCCGCACCGGCTTTGCCACGCCTGCCGGCGTCCGATCCTGCCACAGGATATGGCACGCCCGGAATATGAGGAAGGCGTGTCCTGCCACCACTGCATCGACGAGACAGGCGAGGACGACAAGGCGCGGTTTCGCGAACGGCAAAAGCAGATGGCTCTGGCCGAGACGCGCGGCGAACGGCATATCCGGATCGTCCACGAGAAATAAGCTCTCGGTCGCAGGGGCTTGGCCCCGGCACGACGGCGCGCTATGGCTGGCGGGAAAACCGCGCAGGACCCTACTGATGACATCTCAAAGCCCTTCCGACATCGCCCGCGACGTGCTTGGCATCGAGGGCAACGCGCTACTCGCCTTTCGTGACGGGCTGCCGGACGAGTTCGACGCGGTGGTTGAACTGCTTCTTTCAGTCAAGGGACGGGTCATCGTCTCCGGCATGGGTAAATCGGGCCATGTCGCTGCCAAGATCGCGGCGACCATGGCCAGCACCGGCACGCCCGCGCAATACGTCCACCCGGGAGAGGCAAGCCACGGCGATCTCGGTATGATTACCGGCCATGACGCGGTGATCCTGATTTCCAATTCAGGAGAGACGCGCGAACTGGCCGATATCATCGCACACTGTGCGCGTTTTTCCATTCCGCTGATCGGCATCACCAAGAAGTCCGACAGCACCCTTGCCCGCCAAGGCGACAATCACCTCCTGCTGCCTGACGCGCCAGAGGCCTGCGCCATCGGCATGGCGCCGACAACCTCGACGACCTGCGCCATGGCGCTTGGTGACGCACTGGCCGTGGCCCTGATGAAGCTACGAGGGTTTGATCGCGAGAACTTTCTCGCTTTCCATCCCGGCGGCACGCTTGGTGCGCAGCTGCTCAAGGTATCGGCGGTCATGCATACCGGTGACGATCTGCCCATCGTGGCCGAGGATACGGCGATGGGCGACACTCTGTTGGAGATGACGGCGAAAGGATTCGGCGTGGCGGCGCTGGTCAAGGACGGGCGGCTGGAAGGCGTGATCACAGACGGTGACTTGCGACGAAACCTCGACAGCCTTATGTCACGCACCGCCGGAGAGGTCGCCACCCGAAGCCCGCGCAGCATCGCTCCGGACGCGCTGTTGACCGAAGCTCTCGGGCTGATGAACGCCAACAAGATCAGCGCGCTTTTCGCCGTGGACGACGAAGGTCGGCTCAAAGGGCTGGTGCATATACACGACGCGCTTCGGGCAGGCGTGGCTTAACCCGCCACCTCATCCAGCGCCGCGCGCAGCAAAGGCCACTTGTCGTCCAGCGGATAGTGATGGTTGCCGATGAACAGCCCGTTGGCGTCCACCTCGTCGGCATTTCGCAACTCGCCGTGGATCACGTGATCCATGTGGCGCGTCACCACTTCGTTCTTGGCGAAATTCCCGGCCACCACGGGCCGGCATTCGATCCCGTGCCGCCCGAAGGCCGCGATCAAATCGGCGCGGGAAAAATCGGCATCGGGCTGCACCACCATGGCAAAGCCGAACCAGCTGCTCTCGCCGGTCTCCTGCTGGATCCGGATCTGCGGATAGCCCTGCATCAGTGCGCGAAAGCTTTCCGCGTTCTTGCGCCGTTCGGATACGATCATCGGCAGCTTGGCGATCTGCTCCTGCCCGATGGCGCCGCTCATCTCAAGCGGGCGCAGGTTGTAGCCCGGCAGCACGAACTTGAAGCTCTCTTCGAACGGGTCATCGCTTTTCTCTCCGGTCACGCGGTTGAACTTCGGCAAATGCCGGGTCCAGCCGTGAGACCTGAGTGATAGCATTATGTGATAAAGCTCTTCGTCGTCGGTCACCACAAGCCCGCCTTCCATGGTGGCGATGTGGTGTGAAAAAAAGGACGAATAGCTGCCAGCGATGCCAAAAGTACCCGCCTGCCGGCCATGGAACGTCGCGCCTAGGCTTTCGCAATTGTCCTCGAAAAGCAGGATATCCCGATCGCCGATAATTGCGGTGATCCGGTCAAAATCATTGGGGTTGCCCAGAAGGTTGACCGCCATGATTGCACGGGTCTCGGGACCGATGGCCTGGGCGAGGGCGTCGAGGTCGAAATTCATCGTTGCCGGGTCGATATCGACGAATTTCATTCGCAGCCCGTACTGGTGCAAAGGATAATACGTCGTGGACCAACTCACCGCGGGCACGATTACCTCTGCCCCCGCAGGCAGATTGCGCATTTTGTGATAACGCAGGGCAGCGACCATGATCAGGTTGGCCGACGAGCCCGAATTTACCATGATCGCATGTTTCGCGCCCATGGCTCTGGCGAAGTCTTTCTCGAACTTTGCCACTTCCGCGCCCATAGAGAACATGCCGGATCGCACGACACGATCGATAGCCGCGTATTCGGCCGCATCCCAGCTTGTCGTTGCCAGAGGAAATCCCGCGTTGTCACTCATGCCGCGCCCCTTTCGACCACGTCGAGAAAGAATTCATACGTCCGCGCAATCCCGTCGCGCAGCAAGGTTTGTGGCTGCCAGCCGAACGCAGTCTGGCTCTCGACCGCGAGAAGCTTCTGCTTCATTCCGGTTGGACGGCTCAGATCGTGGGTGAAGCCACCGTTAAACCCAATCACCTTGGCCGCTTCCTCGTAATACTCGTTGATCGAATAGTCATAGCCGAGCCCCATGTTCATGCAGCCGGGCAGATCATCGAACCGCTTGACCGCGGTCCAGACACCATCTGCCAGATCACCTGAATACATGAACTCGCGACGTGCGGTCCCGTCGCCCCAGATCTCCACCGTCTCCGCCCTGTTCTCGCGCGCCTCGTGCAGTTTGCGGATGATGGCCGGCACAAGATGCGACACGGCGGGATCAAACTTGTCATACAAACCGTAGAGGTTGCAGGGAATGATCGTCTTGTAGGCCAGATCCGGGCGCTCACGCGTGGTAAAGGCGCAAAGCCGTGCCACGGCGACCTTAGCGAGCCCATAGCCTTCGTTGGTCGGTTCAAGCTCACCCTTGCCAAGACTGTCTTCTTGCAGCGGGTTGGGCGCGTCATGCGGATACATGCAGCTTGACCCGAGGTTCAGAAGGCGCGGCACATCGGCCTCGCGCGCGGCGAGCACGAGATTGAAGCCCATGTCCATGTTTTCGGATAGAAACGCAGCAGGATGCGCAATGTTGGCCTGAATGCCGCCCACACGGCCCGCTGAATGAATAATTACATCCGGCTTTTCGGCCGCTAACGCCGCCATGACCGCAGACCGGTCGGTCAGATCGAGCTCAGCACTGGTGGGCGCCACGATCTGCATTTCGCGCGCCGCATCATGTGCCAGGATCGCACGGCCAACCATGCCGCTTCCGCCAGTCAGTAAGACTTTCATGCCTCGGCCTGCGCCCGCTTGAGGGCCGCCGCCTCTTCGAAATCCGAAAGGGCCATTTCCTTCACCAATGTTTCGAAACTGGTCTCAGGCTGCCAGCCGAGTTTTTCACGTGCCTTGCTCGCGTCGCCCAAAAGGGTTTCGACTTCGGCAGGTCGGAAATACATCGGATCGACCCGGACGATCACGCGGCCCTCCGCATCGCGTCCCACCTCATCCGGACCTTCATCTTCGAAGGTGATGGACATGCCCAGAACCTCTGCCGCACGCTGCACGAAGTCGCGCACGGAATACTGCTGACCAGTGGCAATCACGTAATCCTCCGGACTGTCCTGCTGCAGCATTAGCCACATCATCTTTACGTAGTCGCGCGCATGCCCCCAGTCGCGCAGCGCATCCATGTTGCCAAGCCGCAGCTCGTCCTGCATGCCCAACTTGATCCGGGCGAGCGCACGGGTGATCTTGCGAGTTACGAAGGTTTCCCCGCGAATGGGGCTTTCGTGATTAAAAAGAATCCCGTTGCAGGCGTAGATGTCATAGGCTTCGCGGTAATTCACCGTGATCCAATAGGCGTATAGCTTTGCGACGGCATAAGGCGAGCGCGGGTAGAACGGCGTCGTCTCGCGCTGCGGCGTTTCCTGCACGAGACCATATAGCTCTGACGTGGAGGCCTGATAATACCGCGTCGTTTCTCCCATTCCGAGAAAGCGGATTGCCTCCAGCAGGCGCAGCGCGCCCATGGCGTCAGAGTTGGCCGTATACTCGGGCTCCTCGAAGCTGACGGCTACGTGACTTTGCGCAGCGAGGTTATAAACCTCATCGGGGCGTACCGATTGCAATATACGCGTCAGCGAGGAGCTGTCTGTCATATCGCCGTGATGCAGCTGGAACTGGCCAGTGCGGCCAGGCTCCCCCTCGAACAGGTGATCAATTCGCGCAGTGTTGAAAAGCGAGGTGCGCCGCTTGATGCCGTGCACCTCATAGCCTTTTTCGAGCAGGTATTCCGACAGATAGGCGCCGTCCTGTCCCGTCACGCCGGTAATCAGTGCTTTCTTCATGGGCTCGGCCCCCGCAGTCGTGTACTTGGTCCCTCCGATACTGCGTCAGCCGTCAAAAGAACAGGCCTATGCCATCGGCACCCGGCGGAATTTTTCAATATCTCTGGGCCGGAGGATACGATTTTCCGATACGGTTTTCTCGAAATCCGTACTCCTCAAATGCATCTTCCGCCATCGACCTCCATGCAGACGCCGGTGATCATCGCCGCCTCGTCGCTGCAAAGAAAGGCTGCCGCATTACCAAGATCCTGCGGCGTGGAAAACCGTCCCAGAGGGATGGTCGAGAGAAACTTCGCCCGCATCTCCGGCGTGTCTTCTCCCATGAAAGACGCCAAAAGCGGCGTCTCGCCAGCAACTGGGTTAAGCGCGTTGACCCGGATGCCAGCCGGGGCCAATTCCACCGCCAGTGCACGTGTCGCCGTGATCATCCAGCCCTTCGAGGCATTGTACCAGTTGAGGTTGGGCCTCGGACTCACCCCGGCGGTCGAGGCCATGTTGAGCATCACTCCCGTTCCCCGCGCCTTCATCTCCGGCACGAATACGCGCACGGCATGGTAAACCGATTTGCAGTTCACAGCGAACACGCGGTCGAACTCCGCTTCGTCGACCGTTTCCGCCGGCATCGGCAGATGCGTGATCCCGGCATTGTTGACCATGATATCCGGAACGCCGAAGGTCTTGTGCGCCGCTTTCGCAAGGGCCGCCATGCTGGCCGCGTCGGACACGTCGACCGGACAGGCGGATGCGCCCAAAGCGTCAGCCAGTTCAAGCGCGGCCTCCGCATTGATATCGGCAATCATCACCTTGGCGCCCTCGGCGAGAAACTTTCGCACGATCCCTTCGCCAAAGCCGCTGGCTCCGCCCGTGACAATGGCGGTTTTCCCCTCAAGACGCATCTGATCCTCCCTTTGCGGCGCTCACGCCGAGTATCGTTTCAAGTCGACGAGGCGACCAAGAAAATTTCGATGCAAGGACACCTGTCAGGCGGGCTCCGGGACGTGCCAGAGAATATCCTTAACACCGGCAAGCCGGGCGAAGCGGCGCAGTTCCGCGTCAAGACGTCCGCTGCGGCCCACTCCCCAGCGAACACCCGGTTCCGGCCAGAAACCACTTACCTTCATCCAACCAGCCTTACGGTCCGCGCAAAGCTCGATGCGCCCGACGAAACGGTCCCTTTCCAGCAGCGGATAGACATAATAGCCCCAGCGGCGCTTGTGCTTCGGCACAAACATCTCGTTCCGGTACTCGAAACCGAAAAGCCTTTGCAGCCTCGACCGATCTCGGATCGCGGGATCGAATGGGTTGAGCAACCGGATACGCTCCGAAAGCTCCGGCAACTGGGCAAGCCGCGCCTCGATATCCGCGCAGCCCCAGGCCTCGCGCCACGTGCCATCGGCGCTTTCGATGCGAAGCGGCACGAGCCTGCGCCGCTCCATCCATGTCCGGGCTTCATCCGCGGTCATCGCATCCCAGAAGCGTTGAATCTCACCACAGCTGGCCATAGCCAACTTGCCGAGCGCCGCATCACAAAGCCAGTCCGCCGCCTCATGTTCAGGCGGACCTTCAAGGGGATGAAACGGAAAAACCCGTTCACCCAGATCGTAGAATTTGACAAAGCTGCGCCGGTGGCTGGTGGCCAGATCGCCCGCGTACCACATCTGGTCCAGCGCGCGTTTATGCGGCGGGCGCGCCCATATCTCGCGCCGGTCCGCCTTCGTGTCGAATGCATGCGTCGAAAGCGCGCCCTCGCGTGCGATACGGGCGCGGATCCGGGCGATCTCTTCTTGTCCAAGACCGGACTGATACCATGGCGCCCGGGCCGTACGCTCTCCAAGCCGGCGAAACTGGCGCGACCACATCGGCAGGATCTCCATCGGGATGAGAGAAGCGTCATGGGTGAAATGTTCGAAGAGATCCCGCGATTCGAGACGCGGCCAGAGCATGTGCTCGCGATAGGACATGTTGCGGGACCACAGAATGTGATGGTGCGCGCGGGTCACATTGCGCACGGTGTCGATCTGCACGAATCCTAGCATGCGAATGATCGCCATCACGTCGGGTGATCCGACCTGCGCGCCTGCCAACCCGTTGACCGTCAGCCAAAGGGCTCTTGCCCGCCGGTTGTCGATCTCAAGCGGGGCTGTCACGGCAGGTTCATGTAGATCAGCGCGTCGCGCAGCTCCTGGCCTTCGAGGTCCATCACGATGTCCATGAACATGCGCCCGATCGCACAGGCCTGGGCGTTGCCCGCACGCGGCAGATTGTCGATCGCACGCAGAAGGGCGCGGGGATTGTCCGCTTCGCCGATCCGTTTCGACAAAGCCTCGGCCATCCGGGTCTCGACACCGTCGATGCGCGCCGCGCTCATCTGCACCGGCTTGCGCGTCACGCCGAGCCGGGCCGCCTTGGCCTGAATGCGATAGTAATTTCGCAGGCCTTCTGTGTTGAGCCGCGCGGCTGTCCGGGACATTACCCTCGCGAACTGGCGCGGTGGCATCCGGTCCCGCACGATCAGACCGCACTCGCGCGCCGACAGCGCCTCCATCATCACCTTTTCGACCTGATGGTAATACCGTAATTCCCGGGTGGACAGATGCGGCAGGCCCCGCTGGATCAAAGGCCACACAAGTCCGCGCGCTTCGGTCACCGTCTCGGGCGCGTCAAAGGCCGCCATCACCCGGTCCGCCACATAGCCCGCGATCACCGGGTCGCGATACACAAGTTCGGCCTGCGCCACCGCAAGATCGAGTTTTTCACCGCGAAACCCGAGCGCGTACATCTCAGCGCGGAAATCGGCGTAATCGGGCAACTCTCCGAGAAGCCGGATCACATCGGCGCGGGTTGCGCGCGGCGCATCGCTCTCTTGCGCCTGTAAGGGCGCAACCAACGAAAGGCAAATAAGTACCGTCAGGACAATCGCCAAGCGCGACAGAGTGGGCGCAAGCCAAAAGAGGCGTGAAGAGGTCATGATCCGAGCCTAACGGTTTTACCCGGATTGGAAAGACGCGTTTGTGCAGGATGTATCTTATATGGATTTGACGGGTCAGACCTGCTAATCCGGCGCACAGTTTCGATCAATGTGAGGCCCGTCATGAGCGCAACAGCCGGCAAATCCGCCCCGATGCCAGATGACATTCGCGCGATGAAGGGTGGCACGCCCATAGTCTCGCTCACGGCCTACACGACACCGATGGCCCAGATCATGGACGAGCATTGCGATTTCGTTCTGGTGGGTGACAGTGTTGGCATGGTGCTGCACGGTATGCAGAACACGCTCGGCGTGACGCTCGAGATGATGATCCTCCACGGTCAGGCGGTCGCACGAGGCCTCAAGACAGCGATGCTGGTTGTGGACATGCCCTTCGGATCCTACGAGGAAAGCCCGGCTCAGGCCTTTCGCAACGCCTCGCGCGTCATGGCCGAAACCGGTGCGGCGGCGGTTAAGCTCGAAGGCGGCGTCGCCATGGCCGAAACGATCGCCTTTCTCGTGGCGCGCGGCGTGCCTGTGATGGCCCATATCGGTCTGACACCGCAATCCATCAATACGCTCGGCGGTTACAAGGTTCAGGGACGGGAAGACAAGGCTGAGGCGCTTTTGGCCGACGCGCGCGCGGTGGCCGAGGCCGGCGCATTTTCGGTTGTGCTCGAGAAAATACCTGCGACTCTTTCCGACCGCGTGACACAGGAGATCCCGATACCGACAATCGGCATTGGCGCCTCGTCCGGTTGCGATGGGCAGATCCTCGTACACTACGACATGCTTGGCCTTTTCACTGCGTTCAAGCCGAAATTCGTCAAGCGTTATGCCAATTTGGGCGAAGACGCGATGGCGGCTGTCAAGGCGTATGCAGACGAGGTACGAGCGCGCAGCTTTCCAGCCGAAGAACACACTTTCGCAGACACCGCACCGGCCAAGAAAGGCGCGCCGTAATGACAGCGCCGATCCTGCGGAGGCTGGACGACCTGCGCGCAACCACGGCGCCCTGGCAACGCGCCGGGACCCGCATCGGTGTGGTGCCGACCATGGGTGCGCTGCATGACGGTCACCTGTCGCTTGTGGCCGCCGCCAAAGCCGCGTGCGAGCATGTGGTCGTAACGATTTTCGTGAATCCCAAACAGTTCAACAATGCCAAGGATCTTGAAAACTATCCCCGCACCGAGGAAAGCGACGCACGCAAACTGGCGCGCTTCGATGTGGATGCACTCTGGGTTCCGGATGGCGACCAGATGTATCCCGAATCTTTTGCCACGAACGTGTCCGTTGCTGGTCTGACCGACGTGATGGAAGGCGCGCATCGGCCCGGCCATTTCGATGGGGTTGCCACCGTCGTCGCCAAGCTTTTCACCCAAACCTCGGCAACTGATGCGTTCTTCGGCGAAAAGGATTTTCAGCAGCTTCTCGTAGTGCGTCGCATGGCGGCGGATCTGGACCTGCCTGTCACGGTGCACGGCTGTCCCACGATCCGCGATATCGACGGCCTGGCGCTTAGCTCGCGAAATCTGCTTTTGTCCGACCGCGCCCGCACCGTCGCGCCACGTTTGCATGAGGAAATGCAGGAAATCGCCGAGGGTCTGAAAGGCGACAGGCCCTTCACTTCGCTCCAGACCGCCGCGATCACCCGGTTGGAAAAGGCAGGCTTCACATCTGTGGACTATCTAGACCTGCGCCGTCAAAGCGATCTCTCACCAGCCGTGGACACACGCGCACCGGCAAGGCTTTTTGCAGCAGCGACCCTCGCCGGCGTTCGCCTTATCGACAATATGTCGATCTGAAGTACAGCCGTCCCGACAGCCCATTCGCCACCCCATAGCGCGGGCACCGAAAGGTCGTCGTTGACAGAGGCTTGAAGCGATCAGGTCCCGCCAAGAAGCTCGTAAAGCGCCAGGGCCATGACTTCAGCCGACTGGCGCATATCCTCGACACCCACGTATTCATCCGGCTTATGTGCCAGATCAAGGATGCCCGGACCATAAGCGATGCAGTTCTTCAAGCGTCCGATCCGGTCGATGTGTTTCTGGTCATAGGTCCCGGGACTGACCACGTAATCGGCGGGTCGCGCAAAAACCGTCTCGACCGCACGCGAAACAGCCCCAACGACAGGCGCATCCTGTTCGGTCATGGTCGGTAGAACGCGATGCAATTCGCGGATTTCGAAGTCAAACCCCGGGCGACCGCGCCGCACAGTTTCGAGCACTTCGCGGATCTCTGCCTCGACATCGGCAATGTCTTCCTCGATCAGAAAACGGCGGTCGATCACCATGCGACACCGGTCTGGCACGCACGGGCTTGGCAGGCCGGTATAATCCGCCGCTTGTTCGGGCTCACCACCGTGAATCGAGTTAATATTCAGCGTCGATTGCCGCGCCCCTTCGGGCACGACCGGCATTTCGGTGCGCTTCTCCGCAAGTGATGGAAAAAGGCTCGTCTCCATCTCGGCCATCACCGCCCCCATGTGCCGCACGGCGCAATCACCCAGAAACGGCATGGAGCCATGCGCGATCTCACCTTTGGTTTCGATCTCGGCCCACCAGACACCACGATGTCCAAGACAAATCCGGTCCTTGTTGAGCGGTTCGGGTATGATCACGTGCTGTACGCGCTCGGGAGAAAAATATCCCTTTTCCGCCAGGTAAGCGACGCCACCGAAGCCGCCGGATTCCTCGTCCGCCGTACCACTGATTTCAATCGCACCGGCGAAATCGGGGCAAAGCGTCAGGAACGCTTCGACGGCAACAATGCTGGCGGCAAGTCCGCCCTTCATGTCACAGGCGCCGCGTCCATAAATTCGACCGTCGCGCAGTTCCCCGCCGAAAGGATCTGTTGTCCAGCCATGACCGACCTCGACAACGTCGATATGACTGTTGAAATGCACGCATTGCCCAGCTCGGTCACCCTCTCTTCGGGCAACGATGTTCCAGCGCGGATGCTTGTCGCTGTCGCCCAAAGCACCCTCGGCGCGGATCATCTCGGTCTTGAACCCCGCGCCGGACAAGCGCCGGTCAAGAAACTCGCAAATCTCGCGATAATTTTCGCCAGGAGGATTGCGCGTGGGGATCCGGATCAGATCCTGTGTCAGCGCGATCAGATCGCTTTCGCGCGCTGCAAGCTCACCTTTCAAACGGCCGTGGAAACGCATCGACTTCTCCAGTCCGGGCAACGCGGCAACCCTAGCATCCGGTCTTAAAGGGTGCCATCGCTCTCAGCCAAGGATCGTGCGCGTGATATCGGGCAAATGCGCAAAATCCGAGAACGCGACCCTGTGCGTAAGCTCTTCGACCGGGATTTTTCGATACCCTTCGGTAAAAAGCGCGAACGGAATTCCGGCACGGTGCGATGTCTCCGCATCGACTTCGCTGTCGCCCACAAAGACGGCGTCGCGCGCGCCAGAGGCAGAAATCGCCGCATGCAGCGGGGCGGGATCGGGCTTGCGCTGGCTAAGGCTGTCACCCCCTATGATCACCGGAAAAAAGCGGGCGAGATCGAGGTGTCTCAAAACAGCCCGTGCCGGGCTTTCCGGTTTGTTCGTGCAAAGACCCAAAACAAGGCCCTGCTCGATCAGGTTTTCGAGGGCCTCCGTTACACCCGAGTAGGTCACAGTGTGGTCGAACGCCGTCTCGTAGATTTCCAAAAAATCGCTCAGCGCTTGCGCCTGTAGTCCGGGCCGGTCGCCAGCGTTTCGCGCTGCAAGGCACCGCTCGATGAAGATACCTGCGCCATGCCCGACAAAACCGCGCGCTTCCTGCTGCGTGAAAGGCGCCAGTCCGTGGCGTGCCATAACCTTGTTTGCGGCCGCATGGATGTCCGGGGCGCTGTCAATCAACGTGCCGTCGAGGTCGAAGATGACGGCCCGGGTCATGCGGTTGAGGAAAGAACCGGGCTGACCGAGTCTCGGATTGCCCGCATGTTCGCGCCGTACACATCCGGTGCCGCCACGCTGCCCCCTTTGAAGACAGCCGAGCCGGCAACGAGAACATCGGCGCCGGCCTCGACCACAAGCGGTGCGGTTTCAGGTGTGACGCCGCCATCGATCTGAATGTGCACCTCTCGCTCCCCGATCATCTCGCGAAGAAGGCGGGTCTTTTCGATGCCGGAGTGGATGAATTTCTGCCCCCCGAAGCCCGGATTTACCGTCATCAGCACGACCATATCCACCAGATCGAGAACATGTTCGATACTGGCCAGCGGGGTGCCGGGATTGACGCAGACCCCGGCCTTGCACCCTGACCCACGAATAGCCTGCAACGTGCGGTGAATATGCGGACCGGCTTCGACATGGGCACTGATCATGTCCGCACCTGCCTCGGCGTAGGCTTCGATATAGGGATCGACCGGCGCGATCATCAAATGCACGTCCATGAAGGTTGTCACGTGCGGGCGAAACGCCTTGACCGCGGGCGGCCCGAAGGTGAGGTTTGGTACGAAATGCCCGTCCATCACATCAACATGCACCCAGTCTGCGCCCTGGTCCTCGATCGCACGAATCTCGGCCCCGAAATTCGCGAAATCCGCGGATAGAATCGATGGCGCGATCTTAAGGCTGCGGTCGAAGGACATTGGGCGTCTCCTGATTGATCCGGTGGGCGCTTTGTGCAACCAATGAAGCCCCGCGTCCAGAGAAGATAAGACGACCGATGCGCGCGATGATGCAGACACAGCCGCTCAGGATCATCGACATCCTGACCTACGCCGCCGAGGCCTTTCCCGAGCAGGGGATCGTTTCGGTGCGCGAAGAAAGCGACGTGCATCGCATCACCTATTCAGAGACGTTGACCCGCGTGGCGCGCCTGGCCAACGCCCTTCTGGATCTGGGAGTGCAACCTGGCGATCGCGTCGCAACGCTGGCATGGAACGGGTACCGCCACTTCGAACTTTACTACGGCGTATCCGGCATCGGCGCCGTATGTCATACGATCAATCCACGTCTTTCGGCCGAGCAGATGAGCTATATCCTGCACCATGCAGGCGACCGCGTTGTTTGTGTCGATCCGAGCCTGCTACCGGTGCTGGAGGGCTTGGGCAACGACCTGCCATCCGATCTACGCGTGATTGTCTTGGCCGACCCCGACCATATGCCCGACAACGTCCTTGAAACGCAATGCTACGAAGACCTGTTATCTAAGGCCAAGCCCACCATTGACTGGCCGGTCTTCTCGGAAGAGACCGCGGCGGGGTTGTGCTATACCTCTGGCACCACAGGCAATCCCAAAGGGGCCCTTTATTCCCACCGCTCCACCGTGCTCCACGCTCTGATGGTCATCGCTGGCCATCCCGGCAGCCTAAGGCACGGCAAACGGGCGCTTCCCGTCGTACCGCTGTTTCACGTCAATGCCTGGGGGATGCCCTACACCGCACCGCTGGCGGGCATGAGCATGGTAATGCCCGGGGCGAACCTCGACGGAGCGAGCCTGTTCGATCTGATGGAGGCCGAGCAGGTCTTTACCGCCTGGGGTGTGCCGACAGTCTGGGCCGGCCTGCTTAAAGAAATCGAAGAACGCGGTCGCCCGCCTGCGGGCTTCGCCGATCTGGTGGTCGGCGGCTCGGCCGCGCCGCGTTCCATGATCGCCGCATTCGAAGAGATGGGCATTAACGTCAACCAGGCTTGGGGCATGACGGAAATGAGCCCCATCGGCACCCGTGGCATCTTGCCCGCCGCTCTCGATGACGCACCTTTCGATGCACGTGTTGACGCCAAGGTCGGCGCGGGCCGTCGGCTTTTCGGCGTGGAATACAAGTTGGTCGACGACGATGGCAATATCGTGCCGCATGACGGCGAAACGCCCGGCGAGCTTTTCGTGCGCGGAAACACCGTGATATCGGGATATTTCGAGAACGCCCCGGCGACAGAGGCCGCTATGGACGCGGACGGCTGGTTCGGCACCGGCGATGTGGCCACGGTCGACGCGAATGGACGCTTGATCGTACGCGATCGCGCCAAGGATCTGGTCAAGTCCGGCGGCGAATGGATCAGTTCCATCGACCTTGAGAACGCCGCCGTTTCGCACCCGGCAATCGCCGCCTGCGCGGTGATCGCCATCCCACATCCGAAGTGGGACGAGCGCCCCGTGCTCGTTGCTGTGCCCTCGGGCGAAGCAAAGCCCGATCTTGAGGAGTTACACACTCACCTGTCGCCGGAGTTCGCCCGCTGGCAATTGCCCGACGACATCCTGTTCGTGGACGAATTGCCGCTGACGGCGACGGGAAAGATCTCCAAGCTGACCTTGCGCCAGCACTTCGAGGATTACGTGCATCCCGACCTACGCGAGACCCGCGCGTGAGCGGTACGCTCGACACAGAGGCGGTGGCGCTATGGGCAAAGGACCGGCTGCCGGGATTCGACGGACCAATCAAAGCGAAGAAATTCTCAGGCGGGCAGTCGAACCCGACCTATCGCCTCGACACAGATGCCGGCGCCTACGTCCTGCGCCGCAAACCACCCGGAACCCTTTTGAAATCCGCCCACGCAGTGGATCGGGAGTACCGCGTCCAGAAGGCCCTGGCCAATACGAGTGTGCCGGTGGCCGTTATGGGCGCGCTTTGCGAGGACGAGCATGTGATCGGCTCGGCCTTCTACATCATGGATTTAGTCGAAGGCCGAAGCTTCGATCAGCCGACTTTGCCGGAACTTCCGAAAGAGATGCGCGGCAAGGTGATCGACGAAATGAACCGCGTGCTCGCAGCGATCCACGAAATCGACATCAAAGCGACGGGGCTTTCGGATTTTGGTCCGCCGGGACACTATTGCCAACGCCAGACGGACCGCTGGTCAAAGCAATATGCGGCAACCCAGACAGAAGATTTGCCAGACATGACTGCGCTGATGGGCTGGCTGCAGGACCACATGCCCAAGCACGATGACCAGCGGTGCCTCGTGCACGGCGACTACAGACTTGATAATCTTCTCTTCGCCAAAGACCGGTGCGAGATCGTGGCCGTGCTCGATTGGGAACTGTCCACGTTGGGCCATCCCTACGCCGATCTGGCCGGAGTTATCATGCAATGGTCGATGCCCGCCACGACCGAGGGGCGAGGTCTTGCCGGCGTCGACCGCGACGCGTTGGGCCTCTGGTCAGACGCGCGCTTCATCGAGGTCTACTGCACGCGGCGCGGGTTGCCGGGCATTGACGATTTCAATTTCTATCTCGCCTTCTGCTTTTTCCGGATGGCCGCGATCCTGCAGGGCGTAAAAAAACGCGCGCTCGACGGCAATGCCGCTGATCCGGACCGGGCCCTGCGCCTCGGGGCGTTCGTGCCGGAATTTGCCAGGGCCGGGCTGAAGGCCACCAGTCAATGAATGGCGATCTCGACCCCCGCCTGCGCGAGGCGCCTTCACCGCTTTCGGAAACGCTCGGATTCGAGATGACCGGCTGGTCGGACGGCTATGCGCGGATCGAAGCTCCGCTTGCGGATCAACTGATGAACCGACAGGGTCTGCCGCATGGCGGTGTTTATGCCGCGATGCTGGACACCGCGATGGGGTTCTGCGGCTGTTACACGGGTGATCCGGAGATCCGTCAGAACGCGCTGACCTTATCAATGACGGTGAATTTTCTGTCCCGCGCCACGGGAAGCCGGCTTATCGCCGAAGCACGTGTCACCGGAGGCGGGCGCAGCACCTTCTTCGCCCGGGCGGAAGTACAGGACGACACGGGTGCCCGGATTGCCGAGGCAACCGGGGTTTTCAAGCTGCGGTCCAGCAAAACGACGACCGTTACGAAATAGGTCGACCTTCTGCGCCCCACACCCTTGACCTTCCAGCAACTGGAACCCTTATCTGAAGGGTCACCGCAGTCGGAAAGGGCGATGACCAAGATGGAAAAACTGCGCCTTGATATAGAAGGGATGACCTGCGCCGGCTGCGCCGGGCGGGCGGAACGTGCCTTGCAGGCGGTACCGGGCCTGCAGGAAGCGAGCGTGAATTTCGCCACGGGCAGCGCTCAGATGGACCTCGGCACGGCACGTCTTTCAGAGGTGACCGCGGCGCTTCGTGAGGTTGGCTATTCTGCAAGCGAGGAAGACGCGGTGCTGTCAATCGAGGGCATGCACTGCGCTTCGTGCACCGCGCGAATTGAAGATGCGCTCAACGCCAAGTCCGGCGTTGTCTCAGCACGGGTCAATCTCGCCAGTCAGCAGGCGAAGCTGCGGTTTCTGCGTGGCGCGATCACGCCTGAGGACCTCGCGCGGATCGTCACGGATCTGGGATACCCAGCGAGACCTGTCGAAGCTCAGAACGAAGACGATGTCGGCGAACGACGCGACGCTGAAATCCGCGACGCCCGTCGCATGGCGGTCATCGCGGCGGTGCTCACCCTTCCGGTTTTCGTGATGGAAATGGGCGGCCACCTGTTTCCCGCCTTTCGAGACGCTTTGCACGGCAGCCGTGGCAAAGAGACGATCTGGCTTGTGCAATTCGGTCTGACCACGCTGGTCTTGGCCTGGCCGGGCCGCACCTTCTTTGCGCGGGGTCTGCCTGTACTCCTGCGCGGCGCTCCGGACATGAACAGCCTCGTGGCCTTGGGAACTGCAGCCGCCTGGATTTTTTCCTCCGTCGCACTTTTCGCGCCGGAACTCCTCCCCGAAGGCACGCGCGCGGTCTATTTCGAGGCCGCCGCCGTCATCGTTACCCTGATCCTTCTCGGTCGTTGGCTCGAAGCGCGAGCGCGAGGTCGCACGGGTAGCGCGATACGCCGGTTGATCGGCCTGCAACCGCGAACTGCCCGGGTCGAGCGTGACAGGGAGATAACCGATGTTTCGATCGAAACGATCGTCGAGGGCGACATCCTGCATCTTCGCCCGGGTGAGCGCGTTGCCGTGGATGGCGAGGTCACCGACGGTCAATCCTACATCGACGAATCGATGATCACGGGCGAACCTAAACCTGTTGCGAAAACGCCTGGAGATCCGGTGGTTGGCGGCACGATCAACGGCCAGGGCGCACTTACGTTCCGCGCCACAGCCGTCGGGCGCGATACGATGCTGTCGCGGATCATTGCCATGGTCGAAGAAGCACAAGGTGCCAAGCTTCCGATACAGGCCATGGCCGACCGGGTCGTGCGCCTGTTCGTGCCCGCGGTCATATTTACCGCCCTTGTCACCGTTGCCGTGTGGTTGCTTTTCGGCCCAGAGCCCGCGCTCGGCCTCGCGCTTGTTGCGGGCGTGTCGGTGCTGATTATCGCCTGCCCCTGTGCCATGGGTCTGGCTACCCCGACATCGATCATGGTTGGAACCGGTCGCGCGGCCGAACTCGGGACACTCTTTCGCAAGGGCGACGCCTTGCAGCGTCTGGACGGCGCACGCGTCGTGGCCTTCGACAAGACCGGCACCCTGACAAAGGGCGCCCCGACGGTGGTCGATGTAACATCCGTGAACGAAGCCACGCGGAATGAGTTGCTGCACCTTGCGGCCTCCGCCGAAGCGCAGTCCGAGCATCCCATTGCCCGCGCTATAGAGACCGCCGCGCAAGAGGCCGGGCTGTCCGTTGTAAAACCTTCTAACGTTCAGGCAATCGGCGGACACGGTTTGACCGCGAAGGTTGCAGGACACTCATTGGTCATCGGCACGGCTCGCCTGATGGCGCAGGAAAATATCGACACGGCGCTTGTGCAGGACGCTCTCGCAAAGCTGACCGGTCGTGGCGAAACGCCTGTGCTGATAGCCGTCGACGGGGAAATTAAAGGATTGATCGCCGTTTCGGACCCGATCAAGCCACATGCCAAGGCCGCAATCGACGCCTTGCACCGTGACGGGTTCAAGACGGCGGTCATTACCGGCGACACAAGCGCCACCGCGAAGACGATTGCGGCTGAGCTTGGAATTGATCATGTCGAGGCCGAGGTTCTGCCGGGCGAAAAACGTGACGCCGTGCGCCGGCTGCGCGAGGCTTTCGGTCCGGTAGCCTTTGTTGGTGACGGGATCAACGACGCGCCCGCCTTGGCAGAGGCGGATGTGGGTGTCGCCATGGGAACGGGCACCGATGTGGCGATCGAGGCCGCCGATATCGTGCTTGTTTCCGGCGATCCCCGAGGGGTCGTGACCGCGGTGTATGTTTCGCGCCAGACCATGCGCAACATCCGGCAGAACCTCTTCTGGGCTTTTGCCTACAACATCGCCCTGATCCCTGTGGCCGCTGGCGTGATCTACCCGGTGACCGGAATGCTTCTGTCGCCGATGCTGGCCGCCGGCGCCATGGCGCTCAGCTCCGTTTTCGTGTTGAGCAATGCCTTGCGTCTGCGCCGTATCGCCGCCCCGCTGGAAGGTGATTCATGAACATTTCGGACGTTGCAAGAAAGACCGGTTTGCCGCCCAAAACCATCCGGTACTACGAAGAAATCGGCCTGATCCAGCCAGATCGTGGTGCGAATGGGTATCGGCTCTTTTCAGAAACGCACTTACATCAACTCGCCTTCATCGGTCGCGCCCGCGCGCTCGGCTTTTCCATTGAAGACTGCCGAACACTTTTGTCGCTTTACGGTGACAAAAGCCGGGCAAGCGCCGACGTGAAACAGGTCGCGCTCGAACACCTGGACGAGATTGACGCGAAGATCGCACAACTTCAACAGATGCGGACGACTCTTCAGCATCTTATCACGTCCTGCGCCGGCGACACGCGACCCGATTGTCCAATCCTGAACGACCTCGCGCAAGGTCAGGCGAGTTCATAACGAATGGGAAGGCGCAGCGCGCCGGTATTCCCACTGTCGGGAAGCCATTCGGGGGTCCCGTCATAGGCGATCTTTCGAAACGTCTCCCGTAAGCCTGCTAGCGCCGAGGCGGTATCGGTCCGTGCCACGAAATGCCCGATACAGTGATGCGCGCCGCCACCGAAACCGAAATGCTTGCGTCGCTTGAGCGTGATGTCGAACCGCGGATCTTCGCAGATCGACGGATCACGCGCACTGGCATGAACAAAAAGATGGACGACCGTACCCTTTTCGATCACTTGCCCGTTCATCTCTACATCCTCAAGCGCCTCTCGCGTGGCCCATGTGGTGGTCGGACGGGCTCGAATGAATTCCTCGACCGCGTTCGGGATGAGACCGGGATCGGCGCGCAGCGCCTCCCATTGATCGGGCGCCTCAATGAAGAGCGACAGACCGAGGCCTAACAGCGCGCGGGTCGTATCGACCCCGCCAAAGATCGAAATCACAATGGTGTTGAGCAGTTCTTCCTGCGTACAATCTCCGTTCCGGTCAAATTGCGCCACCATTCGCGCGACGTAGCTTTCGGAATCTTGGCCGTTGCGCACCTTCACCACAAGATCTTCGGCCAGTCGAAAAAGGGTCTCGCATGCCTTGTTGAATCGCGCCTCATATTTTCGGGCATTGATCCCCATCGCAAGGCCCAGGTCAGCGGCATTATGCGCCACGAGCGGCCACGCATCTCGCTCCATTCCCAGTAGAGTTGTGATCGCACGACCTGCAAAAGGTTCGCAAAAGGCAGATTGAAACTCGCAATGGTCCGATTTCCGCAGATCGTTGCACAAGTTCATTGCGATCTCGTCGAACGCAGGTTTCAAACCGAGAACGTAGTCCTCGCTCAAAGCTGGCACAGCCAGTGCGCGAAGCCTTTGATGCTCCGGCCCTTCACGCCCGATGACCGAGTCACGCCAGAAGTCAGCAAAACTGCCGGAAATACCGACCGTTTCCGGCCAGTTGTGACTGCCTTGCCGGAACCGCCGGTCACGCAAGATACGACCAACCTCTCTGTACCGCAGAACCGCTAGGCCGTACGGCGTGCGTGCGCACCAATGAGCGTCGCGCGCCACACGCATCTGGGGACCGCGCGTGGAAAAGGCGGGATCCGAAACGTCTAGAAATGGCAGGTCGTCCATCCCTGAGCCCACCTTCTCTTGGGTCAGCGCACGGCCGGGTCCGCGTGGCTGGCGTTCCAATCCGGCTCGAACCCAAGCACTTCTGTCGTTGGGGGAAGCGCAGGATTGAAAAGGATGTTATGTGCCATCGTCGCCTGGTGCAGAAGATTGTGGGGGGCCAGCCGCCAAACCTTGCAATCCAATTCGAAACGTTGGCCGTAATGATCGAAAACCAACATCGCCCGGCCCGCATCATGCAAGGTCTTCGCCCCGGCACTGCCAGGCGGGAAGGTCGCGGTCAGAATGTCTGAAAACTCGCGTGCTTTCTGATAGTAAGTGGCTGACAGGAACCGGATCGCCTGGTCACGGATCTGCGCGGGGTCATTGGTCTTTGCCGCGATATGCTGCAGCTCTGGCGTGACGGAATAGCCGGGCGCCTTGTTCAAAACCGTGATGATCGCGCCAAGCGGTTCGGACATGCCTGCCGGGATTACATCGGGCATGATTGCTTCGTCGGGTCGCCCGTCCCGGTCGCGCATGGCGAACTGGCGCACATGACACTGCCATTTGAGAAATGCCAGACGCAGCGGGTGATCGGAATAACTTTGGCCAAGCGAGGCGGCTAGCGAGCTCATGCCACGGTCCTTTCGCGGTCGGTCACAAGGGTGAAGGGGCGGTCGGCGGTCAGGCTGGGGATGCGGTCCGCAGCGGTTGCCACGTCATCCAGGTCGATGGTGGCCTGCACCACACCGGGTTCGGTGCCGCCATCGGCCACCACCTCGCCCCAAGGACTGACGATCAGCGAATGCCCGAACGTCTCGCCACCTCCGGGCACCGGGCCGACAGCGCAAGCGGATACCACGAACCGCGTGCATTCAATGGCCCGCGCACGGGTAAGGACGTGCCAATGCGCTTCCCCCGTCTTACGGGTGAAGGCAGCGGGGCAGATGAGGATGTCCGCCCCGGCCTGCGCCAGATCGCGGAAGAGCTCGGGAAAGCGCAGGTCATAGCAGATCGTGTGGCCGATGCGGGCCTTGGGCGTGTCGTGGATCACAGCGCAATCGCCGGGGCTGACATGAGCGCTTTCGCGAAAGACCTCGGTCTCGCTCAGCTGGATGTCGAACATGTGGATCTTGTCGTACTGCCCGGCGATATTGCCCTGATCGTCGATCATGTAGCCCCGGTTGATTATCCGCCCGTCGGGACCGTCGACAGCGATAGAGCCTAGGTTGATCCAGACACCGTGACGCCGGGCAAAAAGGCGCATCTGGTCAAGAAATATGTGCGCGCCCGCGGGCGCGGAAGGCGGGGCCACGGCGGGGCCATCCGTATGCAGCCCGCCGCAGTATTCCGGCAAGAAAAGCATTTCCGCGCCCGCCTCGACCGCTTGCCGGGCAAGCGGCAACGCCTCTTCAAGCGCCGAGACCATGTCGGGCATGGGACGCGTCTGCAGGCAGGCGATATTGAGCGGGCGCGGCATGGGTTTAGAATTTCATATAAGCCTTGCGCAACGCAACCAACGGGTGGCGATCGCTCATCTGGAACTTCAGAAGTAGTTCGCGGGCGATCATGTCGCGGTCCTGCTGATTGTCGGGCAAGTCGATCGTGTCCGGCACACGGATCCAGCCGTTGTTGTTGCGGTCAAAGACCGCCGGCTTGCCCTCTTCATAGCCCATATGGACGTCTTCGAGCCAGTTCAGATCGTCCCAGCCCATAACCTCCATGTATTTCTCAAGGTAGGGCGTGATCCGGGAATAGTCCGGCACAAGGTTCACGTCGTAGCGATAGCCGATATGCTGGCCGATTTCTTTTTCGCGCTCGGACTCGAGCCCTGCGGCGTCTTTCAGGAATTGGTCGACATCCTTGATCTCGGAGCCGCGGTATTGAGTTCCAGCCATGTGTGTTCTCCTTCTCGGCAAGGTGTGCGGATTGCACACCCTACGAGGTTCCGTAGGGTGTGCTTCAGCGCACCATTACAGGTGGTGATAATCCTCGACGCCCACGGTGTGGTTGGTCCCGGCCAGCGGCACGCCCGCCATAGCCGAGGCCTCCATCGTCAACGCCGCAAGGTCCTCGGGCTCCAGGCTGTGGAGATAGGTTTTACCGCAGGCGCGTGCGAAAAGCTGCGCCTCGATAGTGAGCGTATGCAGGAAGTTGTAGACGCGTTCCGCTGCCTCATCCGGGTCCAGACGCTCTCGCAGCTTGGGGTCTTGCGTCGCCACGCCGACCGGGCAACGGCCGGTATGGCAATGGTAGCAATAGCCCGGCTCCGCTCCGATCTCTTCGGGATAGTTCGCCTCGGGGATGTCCTTGTTGCAGTTGAGCGCCATCATCGCCGAGTGACCAATCGCTATGGCGTCCGCCCCAAGGGCGATGGCCTTGGCCACGTCCGCGCCGTTCCGGATGCCGCCGGCATAGACAAGGCTGATCTCGCCGCGCTTGCCCAGGTCGTCGATGGCCTTGCGCGCCTGACGGATCGCGGCCATGCCCGGAACGCCGGTGTCTTCGGTGGCAAGGTGCGGACCCGCGCCGGTGCCGCCTTCCATCCCGTCGATATAGATCGAGTCCGGATCGCATTTCACGGCCATGCGCACGTCGTCATAGACCCGCGCCGCGCCAAGCTTGAGCTGGATCGGGATCTGCCAATCCGTCGCTTCGCGGATCTCTTGGATCTTGAGCGCCAGGTCATCCGGGCCAAGCCAGTCGGGGTGACGCGCCGGCGAGCGCTGGTCGATGCCAGCAGGAAGCGAACGCATCTCGGCGACCTGATCGGTCACCTTCTGGCCCATCAGGTGCCCGCCAAGACCCACTTTACAGCCCTGCCCGATGAAGAACTCACAGCCATCGGCGAGTACGAGGTGGTTGGGGTTGAAGCCGTAGCGTGACTGGATGCACTGGTAGAACCACTTGGAGCTAAAGCGCCGTTCGTCAGGGATCATGCCGCCCTCACCGGAGCAGGTCGCGGTGCCGGCCATCGTGGCGCCCCGCGCCAGTGCCGTTTTGGCCTCATAGCTTAGCGCGCCAAAAGACATGCCGGTTATGTAGACCGGAATATCCAGTTCCAGCGGTTTCTTGGCCCGGGGCCCGATCACCGTCTTGGTCTCGCATTTCTCGCGGTAACCTTCGATCACGAAACGCGTCAACGTGCCAGGCAGGAAGGTCAGGTCGTCCCAATGCGGGATCTTCTTGAAAAGCGAGAAGCCCCGCATCCGGTAGCGGCCAAGCTCGGACTTGATGTGGATGTCATCCATCACGCGCGGTGGGAAAATAAAGCTGTCGCCGATGCGGTTCACATCGCGATTGAGCGGCTTTTTCTGCGGCAGATCACCATCAGCCATATGTCATATCCTTTCCTTGAGGGAATGGCACAGCCCCGATCGGGGCTGGGGCCGAAATCACAGAATGAGTTTCTTCTCGTTGGGCTCGAGGTTGTCGTAGTTCCACAGCTGCTTGCCTGCGACGACCTTAGTGAAGTGATCCACACCCTTGTCCGGCAACAGACCGTACTGCTTGAGCTTCCGTGTGAGCCACGCCTTGTCGAGGTCGGTCAATTCGGCCGTGACAGCATCCACGCCAAGCGACTTGATTTCGCCGCCGACGAAAATCGTGCCGTCATACATCGAGTCGCCGAGGTTTTTGCCGGCATTGCCACACACGACCATGCGCCCGCGTTGCATCATGAACCCCGACAGCGCGCCGGTGTCGCCCCCGACGATGATCGTGCCGCCCTTCATGTCGATGCCCGTTCGTGAGCCGACCGAGCCCTTGCAGACAAGATCACCCCCGCGGATTGCTGCGCCAAAGGTCGAACCGGCATTCTTTTCGATCACCACGGTGCCCGACATCATGTTCTCGGCGCAGGACCAACCGACGCGGCCCGAAATGCGCACGTTCGGACCGTCAATGAGGCCCACACCGAAATAGCCCGTCGAACCTTCGATGATCAGGTTCAGACGGCTCAGGATGCCCACACCCAGCGAGTGCTTGCCGCGCGGGTTCTTCAGAACGATCGTGCCATAGCCTTCACGCATGAGCTCTCGGATCGACGAGTTCACCTCGGTCGTCGTCATCTTGTCGGTGTCGAGTTCTGTGCGCTTGTTGAAATCCACGTCGGGCGCCCAAGGATAAGTGAACCGCTCTTCGGCGTCGGGGTCGAATTCGACATACAGCGATTTGCCGGTCAGGGCCTCGGTGCGCATGCCCAAGGCGGTGACCCGCTCTTCCTGGGTCATTTGCTTGAGTTCTTCGTCGGTTACGCTTGCCATACCCGGACCTCCTCATCGTAAGGGTCATACGTGTCGATTTCCTCGGGCAGGATCGCCCGGATGGCGACCTCTTCGCTGGCCATCGCGATTAGATCGTCGGATTCGTAGAGAACCAGCGGCTTGGCAGCCATTGTGTCCTTGGCCATGCCCAGCTGATCCTTGGTGGCGACAAGATAGGTGAAGACGCCGTCGATCTCGTCGATGGACTTGCGCAGGCTCTCCTCGAGCGTCATCCCACTGGCGAGGTTATGCGCGGTGTAGACCGCCAACAATTCGCTGTCGCAGTTCGACATGAAGCGGTGACCTTTCCGCTCCATTTCGCGGCGCATGATCCAGTAATTCGTGATCTGGCCGTTATGCACCACGCTGACGTCATTATATGGGAAAGCCCAATACGGGTGAGCGGACTTGATATCCACATCCGATTCAGTGGCCATGCGTGTATGGCCGATGGCATGTGTGCCCTGGAAGCTGTTCAAGCCATACTGTTCGGACACCACCGTCGCGTCGCCCAAGTCTTTGATCAGTTCGAGCCCGTTGCCCATGGACAGGATCTCGACGCCCTCGGCCTCTTCGATATGCGCGGCCATCTCGGCCATGTCGCCGCCGCCGCTCAGCACGTAGCGCAGAGAGTACTCAGTCGGCGCCTGGCGGTCCTTGATACGGACGTCATGTTCCACCAGCACATCCTCGACCGCCTTGATCCGGTCCTCGATGATCTTGTGAATGCCCCGGCCCTTGTGCATGTCCTCGGCCTCGGCCACCATGAGGCGCATGATGTAATCGCCCTCTGTGGGTTGACCGTAAACCGCGTAACCGGTGCTATCCGGCCCGCGATGCTTCAGGGCCTGCAGCATCGCGGTCATCTCCGACCCGACCGAGCTGCTCTTGCCCTTGTGAATCAGTCCAGCAATTCCACACATTCGCGTGTGCCTCCTCTGGGTCTAGCTGTTTGTCCAGACAGGCGGCGGACATCTCTGACCGCCGCCCTTGCCACGGTCTGCCTCAGGGAAGGCATTCCATGTACATTTCGTTGTCCCACTCGGTCACGGTGGACATGAAGCGGGCGACCTCGTCACGCTTGTATTCCTCATAAAGCCGATACATTTCGCCAGGCATACCGCGCTGCACGACCTCGTCCTCAGCGAGCTTGTCGAGGGCCTCTCCAAGGCTCATCGGAAGCTTCTTGACATCCTTACCGGCCTTCATCGCCTCGTAGATGTTGCGCTCTTCTGGCTCGCCGGGATCCAAGTTGTTCTCCAGCCCGTCATCCATTGCCGCTAACAGTGTGGCACCCATGATGTAGGGGTTCACCATCGAGTCAACCGAGCGGTATTCGAAACGTCCCGGCGCCGAGACCCGCAGGCCGGTCGTACGGTTCTGAAAGCCCCAGTCAGAGAAGACCGGCGCCCAGAATCCCGTGTCCCACAACCGGCGGTAGGAGTTCACGGTCGAGCAGCCGATGGCTGTCAGCGCCTGCAAGTGATGCACCACACCGCCGATGGCCTTCAAGCCTTCCTTGCCAGGCATCTGCGGGTCGTCCGTGTCCGGCATGAAGGTATTCTCACCGCCCTTCACGTACATATAGTTGTCGGCCATGCCCGGCAGGTTGTCTGGATCGTTGCCGCATTTGACGAACTCGTCCTCACCGCCATGCCAAAGGCTCATGTTGTGGTGACAGCCCGACGCCGACACGCCCATGAACGGCTTGGTCATAAAACAAGCGAAAATGCCGTTCTCACGCGCCACCTGTGCACAGATTTGGCGGTATGTGGTCAGACGGTCGGCATTGCGCAGCACGTCGTCGAACATCCAGTTCAGCTCCAGCTGGCCTGGCGCATCCTCGTGATCGCCCTGGATCATGTCGAGACCCATCTTGCGCGCATAGCGGATCACCTGAAGCGACACGGGCCGCAGGCTCTCGAACTGATCAATGTGATAGCAATACGGCTTGGAATAGCCCGGCCCCGGCTTGCCGTTTTCGTCAAACTTGAGCCACATCATCTCCGGTTCGGTGCCGATGCGTAGTTTGGTGCCATGCTTTTTCGTGAATTCCTCGTGCAGGCGGCGCAGGTTGCCGCGCGAATCCGCGGTGAGATAGCCGCCCGGATTTTCCTTTTCCTCGCGATTGCGGAACAGTGTGCAGTAGAAGCGGCCGATTTCGGGCGCCCAGGGAAGCTGCATGAATGTTTCCGGTTCGGGAATGCCGATCAATTCTGCGGCTTCCGGCCCGTAGCCAAGGTAATCACCGGCGCGATTCAGGAAGAGGTTGACCGTGGCGCCGTAGACAAGCTGAAATCCTTTTTTCGCAACCTGCTCCCAGTGATCCGCCGGAATGCCCTTGCCCATGATCTTGCCGGTAACAGACACGAATTGAAGATAAAGATACTCGATGCCAAGCTCATCGATCTTCTTGCGCACTTCTTTAATTTTCTCATCGCGGCCCGGAGCCTCGACAAATCTTTCAATATCCATTTCAGCCACTGTCATAACTCCCTGATGTCTGGCCGCGTTCAGGTCTGACGCCCGCTTGCGGCGGCTGGGTTGGTTCCGCGAGGCCAAGCCTTCCGCAGCGGAACATGTCTCAACGATTCCGGGGGCTCGCAAAAAAGTCAACCGAAATTGATCCAAATTGGACGAATTAGCTTCCCAAAGCCCTAAACTGGTATATATTTGGTATGTTCATGAAGAGGTCTACAGTGAGTGATGCCAAAAGAATGAGCGCGGCGGACATTGCCGCACGCATAAGACGGGATATCTCTGACGGCGCTTTGCAGCTGCACGACCGGTTGCCGCCAGAACGGCTTCTGTCGGAAACCTTCGGTGCGGCTCGGGGCACGGTTCGGCGCGCTCTGACCAGTCTTGAGGAGGAGGGAATCGTCGAGATCAGACCCGGCAGTGGCACCTACGTGGTTCATGCACCCGAAGGCATCGGGCCAAATCCGATCGAGAACGCGACCCCGCTTGAATTGATCGACACCCGATTTGCGCTTGAACCACATATCTGTCGTCTCTCCGTGCTGCACGGAAGGCGCGCCGATTTCGAACGGCTCGATGAACTCTGCGCGCGAATGGAGGAGTGCCTCGATGACCCTATAGCCTTTTCCGAGGCCGACACGGCGTGGCACCGGGCGCTTGCAGAAAGCACCGGCAACGGGCTCTTGATCTGGATCATCGGTCAGATTTCCTCGGTGCGTGTGCAGGATGATTGGACACGGATGCGTCACCTGACGCTCGATACCGCCACGATAAGTGAATACAATTTGCAGCATCGGCAGATCCTGGAGGCCATACGCGCTCGCGAGCCTGAAAAGGCCGCAAATCGGATGAAGGATCATCTGGAATTCGCCCGCCTGTCACTGACCCGCGCATCGGAAACCTGATCATCCGCGCGGCGTACCCGCGCGGGTTTTCCCCCTCGAATGGTTGTACTAAAGTCCGCGCGACCGGCGCGAAAGGAACGTGAAATGATGCGATTGATCGGTGCGGTGATGCTCAGCCTATTCGCTGGAAGCGTCTCGGCGCAAAGCTGCGGCGGAAGTTTCGGCAGTTTTGTCGATAGCCTGAAACGCGAAGCCGTCGCGCGCGGGCACGATCCGGCCACTGTTGAGCGCTTCTTTTCATCCGTACGCCGGGATGAGAGCGTCATTCGTGCCGACCGTCGACAAGGCGTGTTTCAGAAGCCTTTCACCGAGTTCGCGCGTCGTCTCATCAGCGCCAACCGACTCAATACCGGACGGGCAAAAGCACAGGAGTACAATGCGATCTTCGACCGGATCGAACGCGAGTACGGCGTCAGCCGCGGCGTCCTTCTGGCCTTTTGGGCGTTCGAGACGGATTTTGGGGGCTTTCAAGGTGATTTCAACACGCTCAACGCGCTCGTAACCCTCAGCCATGACTGCCGGCGACCCGATCTTTTTCGCCCACAGGTCTTCGCCGCGCTAAAGCTTTACGAGCAGGGCGCCTTCAGCCCCACGGGCACAACCGGCGCCTGGGCGGGCGAGATCGGTATGGTGCAGATGCTTCCTCAGGACATTCTTGAGAATGGCGTCGATGGCGATGGCGACGGGCGCGTTGAACTTAAAAGCTCGGCACCCGATGCCCTTTTGTCAGGCGCCAAGATGCTCAGCCACCTCGGCTGGCGACCCGGCGAGCCTTGGCTTCAGGAGGTCACCGTGCCACAGGACATCACCTGGTCCGAAACGGGATTACGCAGCAGCAAGACCGGCGCGGAATGGGCCGCGCTCGGCGTTCGTCCACGACATGGCGAAATTGCCGACGCTCTGCCTGCCCACCTGCTGATGCCGCAGGGACGTTTTGGGCCAGCGTTCCTCGCCTATCCAAACTTCGATGTCTATTTCGCCTGGAACCAAAGCTATGTCTACGTCCTCACCGCGGCCTATTTCGCAAATCGGCTCGAAGGGGCACCGATCTTTGAGGCGGGCAATCCCGAGCCCGCTTTAAACGGTGAACAGATGGTGGCGCTTCAGCGAAAACTGCAGGCACGTGGCTATGACGTCGGCGGGGCCGACGGCATTCTCGGATCGGCCACGCGTGCAGCGGTTCAGGACGTGCAAAAGGAACTCGGCCTGCCGGCCGATGCGTGGCCTACGCCGGATCTGCTAAACCGGTTGTGACCGCAAAGCACCACCCGGTTAAGCCACGCCGTGCGGATCATCAATGTATCGGGCATGGCCCGGCGAACCCACCGGGTTGCTCCGGGCAAGAAGAAAGTAATGGATGATGCCGGGGACAACGCAACGGGACAGGAAACTTGAGATATTTTTGACCGCCCCCCCGGGGTTGGAGGCGATCTTGTGCGACGAGGTTCGCGAGGCCGGGTTTGAGGCACCTGAGCCTACGCCTGGTGGCGTGAGCATCAGGGGCGGATGGCCCGAGGTCTGGCGGGCCAACCTGTGCCTGCGTGGCGCGAGCCGGGTTTTGGTCCGGGTGGCGGAATTCCGTGCAATGCATCCCGCACAACTCGACAAGCGGGCGCGCAAGGTGGACTGGGCGGGCGTATTGCGAGCCGATGTGCCCGTTCGTGTCGAGGCTTCCTGTACGCGATCAAAGATCTACCACGCCGGCGCTGCCGCACAGCGCGTCGAACGTGCGATAACAGAAGAACTGGGGGCGTCGGTCTCGAAAGGCGCAGCCTTGCGTATCATGGTACGGATCGAGGATGACCTCTGCACGATCAGTGTCGACAGCTCAGGCGAGCTGCTTCATCGGAGGGGCCACAAGCAGTTCGTCGGCAAGGCTCCGCTACGCGAAACACTGGCATCGCTCTTTCTGCGGCAATGCGGCTATCGCGGCAAAGAATCGGTCCTTGACCCAATGTGCGGTTCGGGAAGTTTTGTGATCGAGGCTGCTGAAATTGCCGCCGGGCTGTGTCCGGGGCGCGGACGTAGTTTCGCTTTTGAAAAGCTCGCTTCATTCAACACGCAGGCATGGCAGCAGTTGCAGACGACATTACCGCTAGAAACAGACTTGGCCTTTTACGGCAGCGACCGCGACGCGGGCGCGATCCAAGGGGCGATTTCGAATGCAGAGCGCGCCGGGGTCGCCAAGATTTGCAATTTTTCGCAGTTTGCAATCAGCGACCTGCAGCGTCCCGAGGGGCCACCGGGCCTTGTTATGGTCAACCCGCCTTATGGCAGTCGGATCGGCAACAAGAAGCTCTTGTTCGGACTCTACGGTGCACTTGGCAAAACCCTGCATGCGAGGTTTTCCGGGTGGCGCGTAGGACTTGTCACCAGCGAGGCCGGATTGGCTCGCGCCACGGGCTTACCCTTTGCGCCGCCCGGGCCGCCGATTCCGCATGGCGGGCTCAAGATCAGATTATGGCAAACGGGTATCCTGCCCTGACCCTTCTACAGCCTCTTCGCCATTCGTCTCGCGATCTTCGCTTGCAGAATGAACGCGAAACAGACCGTCGAGGTCTGAGCTTCAGCATCGCCTTAGCGACCCGGATCCGCACGATGCAAAGTGAATGCTTAAGCCACCATCTGCTCCGCCTTCTTGAGATCGACCGACACCAGTTGGCTGACGCCTTGTTCTCCCATCGTAACACCGAAAAGCCGGTCCATCCGACTCATCGTGACGGCATGGTGCGTGATGATGAGAAACCGCGTCTCAGTCCGGCGGCACATTTCGTCCAGCAGATCACAAAAGCGGCCTACATTGGCATCGTCGAGCGGCGCGTCGACCTCGTCGAGTACACAGATGGGAGCCGGGTTGGCCAGAAAGACCGCAAAGATAAGTGCAAGCGCGGTCAGCGTCTGTTCGCCGCCCGACAAAAGAGACAGCGTCGCAAGCTTCTTGCCCGGCGGTTGACACATGATCTCGAGTCCTGCCTCAAGCGGGTCGTCGCTTTCGACCATCACCAGATTGGCCTCGCCGCCAGCAAAGAGATGGCGGAACAGCATTGAAAAATTGGCATTCACCTGCTCAAAAGCTGTCAAGAGACGCTCTCGGCCTTCCTTGTTGAGCGACGCGATCCCGTTGCGCAATGTTCGAATGGCCTCCTCCAGATCGGCCTTTTCGCGCACGAGGGTGGTATGTTCTTCTGTGACTTCTCGCGCGTCCTCTTCGGCGCGCAGGTTGACCGCGCCAAGCGCGTCACGTTGTCGTTTCAGACGACTGACATCCGCCTCGATCTGGTCTGAGGCGGGCATTGCGTCGGGATCGACGTCAAGGCGTTCGAAAAGTTGCTCTGGTGATGTCTCCATTTCGTCTTCGATGCGCAAAGCGGCCTGTTCTTGTGCCTCGCGGGCGCCTTCGGTCCGTGCTTCGGCCCGAGCGCGCGCCTCACGCGCTTCGCCGGCAAGACGTTCGGCTTCTCGTTCCTGCGCAACGGCTTCGCGAGCGGTGCCTTCTGCTTTCGAACGGGCGTCTTCCGCAGCCGCGCGGCGCGCTTCGGCCTTGTCGATCTCTGCGCTCAGATCGGCGCGCTTTGCCGCCAACTCATTGGGCCGCGCCTCGGCCTCGGACAACTCGGCTTCCGACGTGGCCTTGCGCTCGGCCAGTTCGGCACTCCGGGTTTTGGCTGTCTCCAGCCGGTGCCGCCATCCAGACAGCTCCTTGGTCACCTCCTGCGCCCGCCGCGTTCGAGCTTCGCCTTCGCGGCGCAGTTCATCATGGGCCGACCGCTTTGACATCATCGTCATGCGCGCCGCCTCGACGGTGAGCTTTACGTCCTCGACCTCGGCGCGCGCCACCTCAAGATCAGGTAGCTCGGACAGAGTCTTTTCCGAAGCAGAGAGCGATTTGCGCGCGCCGAGTGCCTCCTCTTCATGACGGCTCAAGGCCATGGAAGCCGACTCCAACCTCGATTGGCTCAGGTTTCGCTCCGCCTCGGCGCGCGACAGGGCGCGATTGGCCTCCGTCACCGCGGCATCTGCCGCCCGACGCGCCTGACGGGCCATGCGATCGGCCTCCGTCAGGTCGGCAAGCCGCGTCTTGAGAGTCTCATGCGCCCGGGTAGAGCCTTCGGCGCGGGCCGTCGTATGGGCAAGCTGTTGCTTTAGTTCTTCCAGGCGATTGAGTTGCTGAAGGCGCAGGGCAGCCGCGGAAGGTGCGTCCTCGGCCCAGGCCCTGTAACCATCCCACCGCCAAAGATCACCTTCGGCGCTGACCAGACGCTGCCCGGGTTTCAGGAGTGGCTGTAACCGTGCACCTTCATCCGGGTCCACCAAACCGATCTGCGACATGCGGCGGGCAAGAACGCCCGGAACGTTGACGTGAGCAGACAGAGCAACGACGCCGTCGGGAAGGTTTTGAAGCTCGGTGTAGCCCGGCAATTGGGTCCAACCCGACGGGCCATTGACCTCAACCTCTGGTGCGCGCAAATCGTCAGCCAAGGCCGCGCCGAGCGCCTTTTCGAAACCAGGATCGACCTGAACTGCATCCAGGATCTGTCCGCCCTCGGCGGTGTCACGGTCCAACAGCCGAGAGAGAGCGGAGGTTTCCGCAGACAGCGCGCTTAGTTCTCCTTCGGCCTCGGAGCGTTCAGCCCGCGCATCGGCTTCTCGGCTCTGCGCCTCGGCGCGGGCCTCGTCCGCCTCGACAAGTGTTTCCTCCGCTTTCCTTGCCGTGGCTGTAGCCTGCGCCTCGGCAATTTGTGCGGCCTCAAAATCCCGTCCGGCGCGGTCCAGGGCTTCTTGCGCCTGTGCGGCGGTACTGCGGGCCCGCTCTGCTTCACTTTCGGACTTCGCCAATGTTTTGCGGTAATCCTCGACCAGCCTCTGGGCCGACTGATGGCGCGCTGAGAGACGAGCCATGTCCTCGGTCAACTGGCTCAGGTCCGTCTCACGCGATTGCAGAATGCGCGCCGCCTCACGGGCTTCCTCGGCGGCCACTTCGAGCTTGGCCCCATGTCCTTCGGCGGCCTTCTGCAACTCTTGCGCTTCCCATTCCAGGCGCTCGATCGTCTGGCCGGCGTCACGGTTGAGTCCTGCCTCGCGCTCGATATCGTGCGCAAGCTGCCCGATACGCGACTGCAATGTCTCGATCCGGGTCTGCGCGGCCTGCTCCTGCTCGGCAAGGGTGTCACGGCTAACCTGCAGCCGCTGCAGTACCGCAGCCGCAATAGCTTCTTCCTCGCGAAGCGGCGGCAAGGCCTCATCCGCTTTCGCACGAAGACGCGCGGCCTCGCGCGACGCAGCCTCCGCCCGGGCGGCCTCTGTCGTCCTGTTTGTCAAAAGTGCTTCAGCCTCCGCGCAGGCCGCTTCGGCATCCTTCCAACGGCGATATAGCAGCAACCCCTCGGTGCGGCGGAGCTCTTCGCCAATCTGGCGGTAACGCGCGGCCTGCTTGGCCTGGCGTGCAAGCTGTGCCAACTGGCTGGACAGTTGTTCGATGACGTCATCGACCCGCGTGAGGTTTGTTTCGGCCCCCCGCAGTTTCAACTCGGCCTCGTGACGCCGCTGGTAAAGCCCGGAAATACCGGCCGCTTCTTCGAGAATACGGCGACGGGCCGTCGGCTTTGCGTTGATCAGTTCGGAAATCTGGCCCTGACGAACAAGAGCCGGAGAATGTGCTCCGGTCGAGGCATCGGCAAACAGCATCTGGACGTCGCGGGCACGCACATCCTTGCCGTTAACCTTGTAGGCGCTGCCCACATCGCGGGTGATCCGGCGAATAATCTCCAGGTGATCGGACTCGTTAAATCCAGCTGGGGCAAGCCGGTCGGAATTGTCGATATGCATCGCGACTTCTGCGAAATTGCGGGCGGGCCGGGTGGCGGCCCCGGCAAAGATCACATCCTCCATCCCCGAGCCACGCATGGATGTTGGCCTGTTCTCTCCCATCACCCAACGCAGCGCCTCAAGCAGATTGGATTTGCCACACCCATTGGGTCCGACGACGCCGGTCAAACCTTCGTGGATGTAAAGATCCGTTGGATCCACGAAGCTTTTGAACCCGGTCAGTCTGAGTTTTGTGAACTGCACACGCGCCCCCGTCTGGATTGATCTCTGCTCGGGGCCTGACGATTCCCGCCCCTGAGAACCAATGGAACGCCTACGCTGTATAGCTGTCAATGAAAAACCCCTGCATGTGGATGCTCAGGCTCGGTTATCCACAAGATATTGATGCTACGCACGACGTAGAGAACATGAATCCTTCCCTCCGAAGCCGCCCCTGTTGTCCCGAAGGTCGGAAACGCGCTTGACGGAATGCCGCACCGGTTCCATACCGGAAGGGCAAGGTTCCCCAACATGGTGCAAAGCATCGGGGATGAAACTGGGAATGATGTGACGGCGGACCCATGCCGGGAGCCCAATCGTCAGCCGCCCCCGCGACTGTGAGCGGTGAGCCCCCTGCCAAATGCCACTGGGCCGGACTCGGCCCGGGAAGGCGGCAGATGGGCCGTGACCCGCAAGCCAGGAGACCGGCCTCTGCGTGACAAATATCAACGCCTCGGGTGAGAGGCGAAGAAGGAGAACGACATGTCCGCACTGGTTCAAACCGCTGCAAAATCTTCCATCCTGCCCTTCGCGGCAACGCTGTTTCTCGGCATAGGCATCGTGACACTCGCCGGTCACGTGCAGGCGTCTGCGTTGCATGACGCGGCCCATGACGTGCGCCACGCAACTGGCTTTCCCTGCCACTAAGCCATGTTTCAGAAAATCGCGACCAGCGCGTTGCTTGCTGGGTTTTGCGCGGGGCTAATTGCCGCCGCGCTCCAACTTTTGTTCGTACAGCCAGTGCTGCTTCATGCCGAGCTGTATGAAAGCGGGCAACTCGTCCATTTCGGTGATGATGCTGTTGGCGGCACGCCGGTCTGGCCAGGCCTGGACCTCGTTCGCGACGGTCTCTCTTTGTTGTTCTCGGCACTCATTTACGTGGGCTACGCCCTGCTGCTTGTGACGGCGATGGCTATAGGCCACGAAAAGGGTGTCGAGGTCGATCCGGGTCGCGGTGTGCTTTGGGGCATCGCAGGCTTCGTGGCACTTCATTTCGCCCCGGCCTTCTCACTTCCGCCGGAAGTGCCGGGCGTTGCCGCGGCCGATATCACCGCGCGTCAGATCTGGTGGTGGTCGACAGTCATTGCGACAGCAGCCGGAATAGCCCTTGCCGTGTTCGGACGAGGCTGGCCGATGGTGGTGATCGGTGCCATCCTGATCCTCGCGCCGCATCTCTGGGGCGCGCCGCATACCGATGGGTTTGCGGGGCCGGTTCCGCCTGAACTCGCAGCACTCTTCGCCAGCCGCGCGCTTGGTGTGGGCCTTGCCGCCTGGGCGCTGATGGGCCTTTTCGCGGGCTATGCATGGCAAAAAGACCTGAGCAGCGGCTAAGCGACGATGCCCAAGGTTTTCATCTTTCTATTCATCGGCCTTTTCTTCGGCTTCGGCGCCGGTTTTCTGGTGGCGGCCGCCAGTGGTATGAAGGTCGAGGGTCATGCCCATGAGGGCGATGCCGCGCATGATCATTCAGCCCATGATCATGGCTTAGGCGGGTCCGCGCACGACACCATGACCGAAGTCGAAGGACCAGCGCCCGCGCTCATGCTGACAGTCCATCCGGATGGTGCGCAAAGCCGTAACCTGCACATCGGCGTGACGCACTTCACCTTCGACCCCGAGGGAGTGAATGGCCCGCATGTGCCGGGACACGGCCATGCGCATGTCTATGTAAATGGCATCAAGCAGCCACGCGCCTATGGCCCTTGGATGCAGCTGCATGCGCTGCCCAATGGCACTCATGACATCCGCGTGACGCTGAATGCCAACGACCATAGCGCGCTGGCAAAGGACGGGCAGCCGATCGAGGCTCAGACAACGCTGGTGATCGAATGACCGCTTACGCCGGCACGCGACCCAGCAAGCAAAAGCGCAGCCTGCCAGCCGGGCGCGCGTCCTCGATCCAGCCATTCTCGCTGGCGGCGAACAGCGCAGCAAACGCCAGCGTGTCCTCGAGATCGATCTTTGGGTCTATGTCCGCAAAAAGATATGTCGCCTTGCCCGGCGCGCTGAAGGCCAATGAAAGGGGCCGGGCGCAGTTCGATAGGCAGTCATGCTCCTGCACCGTCACATCGAGGCCCCGCGCCGCGATCCCGTCGCGCAACCGTGCCGCAAAGCCCTTGCCGTCGACGCCTTCGCATGTTGAACAGACCACGATCCGGTGCATCCGACCCTTTCCTTTTTGAGCGGCCTAGGCCAAGCCCGCACCGCTGACAAGCCCTTCATAGGAGACCATCCATGAACGCCAAGATCCCCGCCACCGTCGTCACCGGCTTTCTCGGCGCCGGCAAGACAACCTTGATCCGTCATATGCTTGAAAACGCCAATGGCCGACGGATCGCGCTCATCATCAACGAGTTCGGCGATCTCGGGGTGGATGGCGGCATCCTCAAGGGCTGCGGTATCGAGAACTGCGCCGAGGAAGACGTGATGGAACTCTCGAACGGCTGTATCTGCTGCACTGTTGCAGAGGATTTCATCCCAACCCTGCAAAAGCTTCTCGACCGTGAAAATGCGCCTGATCACATCGTAATCGAAACCTCAGGCCTCGCCCTGCCACAACCTCTGGTGCGCGCCTTCAATTGGCCCGAGATCTCGACGCGTGTCACCGTGGACGGCGTGGTAACCGTCGTGGACGGCAAGGCCGTGTCGGAAGGGCGCTTCGCCCACGATGTGGCCGCGGTAGACGCGCAGCGCGCGCGCGATGAAAACCTCGACCACGAAACACCCTTGTCTGAACTCTTCGAGGATCAGATCGCCTGCGCGGACATGATCGTTGTCAACAAGTCCGATCTTTTGACACAGCAAGAGGCGAAGACCCTGAGCACGAAACTGCAGACCGAAGCGCGCGATGGCGTAAGGGTCGTGCGCGCCACAATGGGCGCTCTGCCGCTCGACGTGCTTTTGGGCCAAGGCGCAAAAGCCGAGGCCGACATGGACGCACGCCACGAACATCACCACCATCATCACCATGACGAGGACGGTCCGGATCACGTACACGAAGTCCACGACCACGACCACGACCACGACCACGACCACGACCACGACGCTTTCGAATCCTTCGTCGTATCAAGACCCGAGATCTCCGACCCGAAGGCGTTCGTCGCACAGGTAAGCGAAGTAATCCGCACCCACGACATTCTGCGGCTCAAGGGTTTCGCCGCCGTGACGGGTAAACCCATGCGTTTGACGATCCAGGCTGTCGGCCCACGCGTCGACACATATTTCGACCGTCCCTTTGGGGGTACGCCACGCGACACGCGGCTTGTGGTAATCGGCCAGGCGGGACTCGACCGCGCCGCCATCGAAGCCGCCCTCACCGCCTGATGCTTATTGTCGAACCGGCGGATCCAGCCGCGCCTGGGTCCCGCACCCTGCTGGAGCAAAGCCACGCGCTGATGCGCGACCTATTCCCACCCGAGGATAATTATTTCCTCGACATTAACGCGCTTCGCGCACCCGATATCCGGTTTTTCGCCGCACGAGAAGGTGACAAAACCCTTGGGACAGGTGCGCTCGCGCTCCGTCCGGGATATGGCGAGGTCAAATCCATGTTCACGGCGCCCGAAGCACGCGGCAAAGGGGTCGGGCGCGCGCTTCTGCGTCAGATCGAGGACGAAGCGCGCGCCCTTTCCCTGCCAGTCCTGCGGCTGGAAACCGCTGCCCGTCTCGAGGCTGCGGTTCGACTTTACGAAGGCGCAGGCTTCGCCAAATGTGAGATTTTCGGCGATTACAGACCGAATGAAACCAGCCTCTACATGGAGAAGCGGCTGATCTGACGCGAGCCTTGCGCTTTTGTCATTCCAAAAATACTCAAGGCTGCGATCAAACCCATTGGCGAAAGGCCCAAGGAAATGCACCTGCTTGCCGCCACCCCCGGCGCGATAGACGACGGTAAGGAACCCGTCGATCTGGGCCAGACGCCTGCCGATCTCGTCTTTATATCCGCCGCCGACACAGAGCTTGCGCTGCTGTCCGAGGCCCGTTCCGAGATGGTGGAACCACCGACTCTGCGATTGGCGAACCTCACGCATCTGCAGCATCCCATGTCGGTCGATCTGCATCTCGATGCGTGCGCAACGAAGTCCCGGCTTGTCGTCGCCCGGGTTCTAGGCGGAACCGGTTACTGGCGCTATGGCGCCGAACAGTTCGCCGCGCGCCTGCACGAGGCCGGCGTTCCCTTCGCGCTACTGCCGGGCGACGACAAGCCGGATGACGATCTGCGCCAACTCTCGACCGTACCCGACGAAGATTACGATGCGCTTTGGGCCTATCTTGTCGAAGGCGGCGCGGGCAACGCCCGGGCATTCCTCGTCTATGCGCGCGCGATGCTTGACGGCGGCGAAAAACCCGCCGCGGCCAGTCCGCTTTTGCGCGCCGGTCTCTATTGGCCCGGCGCCGGTGTTGCCGATCTTGCCACTGTGAAAGCGGACTGGCGCGACGAACAGCCCGTCGTACCGATCGTGTTCTACCGAGCGTTGGTCCAAGGGGCCGGGCTCAATCCGATCAACCGGCTGGTCCGTTCGCTGGCGCGCGAAGGGCTCAATCCGCTCCCGATTTTCGTCGCGTCGCTCAAGGACCCGGTTTCAACGGCTACGCTGGACCACCTCTTTTCTGCCGCGCCACCCGATGTGATCCTGAACGCCACCTCGTTCGCGGTAGGCAGCCCGCATGACGGCGACAATGGGCCGCAAAACCCCTTCACGCTACCCTCGGCCAACGACGCACCGGTCTTTCAGTGTGTGCTTGCCGGGTCAACCGAGGAAAGCTGGGCGACCGGCCTTTCCGGGCTGACGGCGCGGGACATCGCGATGAACGTGGCCTTGCCCGAGGTCGACGGGCGCATCCTGGCTCGCGCCATCAGTTTCAAGGGTGAAGCGTTTTTTGACGAAGCGACCGAGTGTCCAATCGCCACCTACCGCGCACAGGGCGACCGGATTGCGTTCGTGGCGCGCCTCGCGGTGAATTGGGCGCGCTTGCGCCGCACAAGCCCTAAAGACCGCCGGGTCGCACTGGTCCTCGCCAACTATCCAAACAAAGACGGCCGGCTTGCAAATGGCGTCGGGCTCGATACTCCGGCAGGTACGGTTTTAGCGCTGAACCTGATGAAGCAGGCCGGCTACCGCGTCGATAACCTTCCAAAAGACAGCGATGCTCTCATGCGGTCGATCCTTGCGGGCCCCACAAATTGGCTGACCGACCGGGCAGATAAAGAGGGGGGCGAGACCCTGCCTCTGTCCACGTACCTGCAGCATTTCGACACCCTGCCCTGGGAGCTTAAGGAGGCGGTGACAACCCGCTGGGGCGCGCCCGAGGATGATCCTTTCTTTGTGCTAGGGGGAAATGCGACCGATTCAGCCGTCAAGGGCGGCTTTAAGCTGTCCATTCTGCACCACGGCGGCGTCGTTATCGGCCTACAGCCGGCCCGCGGTTACAATATAGATCCAACTGAAACTTATCATTCGCCCGACCTCGTCCCGCCGCATAACTACATCGCGTTCTACATCTGGCTTCGCCATCAATTCGGCGCCTGCGCGATTGTCCACATGGGCAAACACGGCAATCTTGAATGGCTCCCTGGAAAGGCGCTCGCCCTCTCCGACACTTGCTGGCCCGAGGCCATCCTGGGGCCGATGCCGCATCTTTATCCTTTCATCGTCAACGATCCCGGAGAAGGCACGCAGGCCAAGCGCCGGACGCAAGCGGTGATCGTCGATCATCTTACACCGCCCCTGACACGCGCCGAAATCTACGGGCCGCTGCGCGATCTCGAGGCGCTTGTCGACGAGTATTACGAGGCCGCCGGCGTCGATCCGCGTCGCATCGCGCATCTGCGCCGAGAAATCCTGACGCTCACATCTGCGACGGGTCTCGACCGGGACGCCGGTCTTTCGGGAGATGACGAAGACAGCGACCTGGCCAAACTGGACGCGTATCTCTGCGAGCTGAAAGAGGCGCAGATCCGTGACGGGCTGCATATCTTTGGCCAATCCCCGACCGGCCAACAGGAACGCGATCTCGCCATCGCCCTTGCCCGCGTGCCCCGTGGGCAGGGAAAGAACCACGACGCCTCCCTCCTGCGCGCGCTGGCCTCCGATCTCGGTCTTTCCATCGATCCGCTCGATTGCGATATGGCGGCACCGGCACGAGAAAAACCCACGCCGCTCTTCGCACTCTCGGACGATCCGTGGCGCTCCAACGGCGATACCGTCGAACGTCTCGAACTCCTTGCGCAAAAGCTCTTGCGGGAGGGCGGGCGGGGCGCCTTGCCTCTGGCAAAAGCGTCTCCAGTCCTCGACGAGATAGCCACACGCATCCGACCCGCTATCGCGGCCTGTGGCCCGTCCGAAGGACAGGCCCTTTTGAACGCGCTCGACGGGCGGGCAGTTGCGCCAGGTCCGTCCGGCGCGCCCACGCGGGGACGGCTCGACACGCTGCCAACCGGGCGGAATTTCTTTTCCGTCGACAGTCGCGCCGTACCCACCCCCACGGCCTGGGCGCTGGGGTGGAAATCAGCCAACCTTCTGATCGAGAAGCATCTGCAGACCCATGGCGACTGGCCGCGCAGTCTGCTTATAACCGCTTGGGGCACAGCCAATATGCGCACGGGCGGGGACGACATCGCGCAGGCGCTCGCGCTCATGGGCGTGAAACCCAAATGGGATGCCGCGAACCGCCGCGTAACTGGCTTTGAGATCCTGCCGCAGGGCGTGCTTGGACGTCCGAGGGTCGATGTCACGCTGCGCATCTCGGGATTTTTCCGCGATGCCTTCCCGCAACTGATTGCACTTTTCGACTCCGCCGCGCGCGCCGTGCAGGCTCTTGACGAACCAGAGGATGAAAACCCTGCGGCGGCCCGCGCGCGAAGCGAAGGAGCGGGCCCACGAATCTACGGGTCCAAGCCCGGCGCCTACGGTGCGGGTCTTCAGGCGATGATCGACGAAAGGCTTTGGGCCAATAAGGCGGACCTCGCAGAAGCCTATCTGACCTGGGGTAGCTACGCCTATGGCGTAAAAGACGAAGGGCGGCCCGATCGAACGGGCTTCGAAAGCCGGTTGAAACAGACCGAAGCCATCGTGCAGAATCAGGACAACCGCGAGCACGATCTGCTCGATTCCGATGACTATTACCAATTCGAAGGCGGCGCCGCAGCGGCGGTCAGCACGTTACAAGGGCAGGATCGCCCGATCTACCACAACGACCATTCCCGCCCTGAAAGACCGGTCATCCGCACCCTCGAAGACGAGATTGGCCGCGTCGTGCGCTCTCGCGTTGTCAATCCGAAATGGATCGAAGGCGTGAAACGGCATGGTTACAAGGGTGCATTCGAGATCGCTGCGACGGTCGACTACCTTTTCGCTTTTGCGGCAACCACGGGGGCTGTGCGCAGTCACCACTTCGATCTCGTGGAAGAGGCGTTTCTGGAAAACGACGACACGCGTGACTTTATCGCGGACCACAACGCCCCCGCTTTGATCGAAATTGCCGAGCGGCTGGCCGAGGCCATGGCTCGCGGTCTCTGGACACCGCGATCCAACTCGGCCCGCGACCGGATCGCGAAATATCGGAGCACGCCATGACCCTCAAAGGCCACTGCCTTTGCCGCGCCGTCGCGTTCGAGATGACCGGCAAGCATAACTGGGTCGGGCATTGTCACTGCGACTCGTGCCGCCGGAACGCGGGCGCGGCCCTCGTGACCTTCGTGGCCCGCCCCAACGGACAGTGGCGCTGGACCGGAACAGAGCCTGCGCAGTACGCGTCCTCCCCCGGTCAGACCCGCTATTTCTGCGCGATCTGCGGGTCATCCGTCGCTTACGCCTCCGAGCGGTATGCCGACGAAATCCATTTTCACGCAGTTCTGCTGGAGGACCCAGCCGCTGTCACGCCAAGGCACGTCTTTCACTCGCACGAGCGACTGCCCTCGATGCCGCAGGACATGCCCGGCTGCAAGCACCGCTGACACGCCGTCAGAACGGGTAGCACAACAATTCCCCGACATCCCCCTTCAAATCGAAGGCATCGCATTCAAGACATGGCCGGGGATACCGTGGCAAAGGCGCGCCTGTCCCGCAATCCAACGTCGCACGCATCACCGCCTGATCCCCGACCAATTGCGCTACCCTGCAGCCGCTCATCTTTTCGATGGCCAGAACCGCTGGCACACCGACAGAAGACAGATGGGGCGCCCATCCTGAGCTCCGCCGAACAGCTTCGGCGCGCAGTCCTTTCAAGCGGATGTCGAACGCGTGCCCGCCCATCATCACGCGCACAGGTGCTATGCCGCGAAATTCCGGGCTTGGCCCGCCACAGGCGGGCAGGATGAGGAACAAAAAGACGATCAGGCCTCGCATCGACCGATGCTTTCACGTCTTTTGGTTAACAATCCCTTGCCGCCGGTACGCGATAGGAGTTCCCTCGAGGCTTCTGCGCCTTATGATCCTGACAAGTAATCAAGAAGGGTATCTTCGCCATGATCTTCAACATCACGCTAATTCTCGTGTTTCAGCTAGCCGGCGAAGTCATGGCGCGCCTTTTCGCCATACCGGTTCCAGGGCCGGTCATCGGTATGGGCCTGTTGCTGATCGCCTTCGTTCTGGCACCGAAACTGGCGAACAGGGTGGTGCCGACGGCGCAAAACATCCTGACGCATTTATCCCTGCTTTTCGTGCCTGCCGGGGTCGGTGTAATCAGTCACGTTGAGGTGCTGGGACAAGATGGTCTCGCGCTTTTCGCAGCGCTGTTTCTCAGCACGGTTCTTGCACTCGGCGCCGGTGTGCTGACGTTCATCGGTCTTGCGCGTCTCACCGGAACAACAGCGGAGCGCGCGGAATGACCGACCTTCCGGATATCTGGTCCTATCTGCGCGAGGGTCCTCTGCTTTGGCTGACCGCAACGCTTGCGGCCTATCTTGTCGGCGACGCCGCCTCGCGCGCTTCGGGTCGCAATCCGCTGGTCAATCCCGTCCTGGTGGCGATGCTGTTGCTCGCCGCCATACTTTGGGGGACCGGCACCGAGTACGGCACCTATTTCGAGGGCGCACAGTTTGTGCACTTCATGCTCGGCCCCGCCACGGTCGCCCTGGCCGGCCCGCTTTTCAAAAACCTGCATCACGTGCGGCGCACGCTTTTGCCAATGGCCGGCGCGCTGATCGTGGGCTCGCTGACCGCCATCGTTTCGGCACTTCTGATCGCGCAGGCCATGGGTGTCGAAGGGGCGACACTGGCCTCTCTGGCCCCGAAATCCACCACAGCCCCGGTGGCGATCGGTATCTCCGAAAAGCTTGGCGGCCTGCCGACGCTGACCGCTGCCCTTGTGATCATCACCGGCATCATTGGCGCAGTGGTGGTCACGCCACTGATGAACGCCATGGGATTGAGGGACTACCGCGCGCGGGGATTCGCCGTAGGGGTCGCGGCGCACGGGATCGGCACGGCGCGTGCCTTTCAGGTCAATGAGACCGCCGGTGCCTTTGCTGGGATCGGCATGGGCTTCAACGCCTTGCTAACCGCCCTACTTGCCCCCTATGTGTTGTACTTGCTGCAAGGCTAGGAGACCGCAAAAATGACCGATGACGCCGACCGACACGCCGTGAAGATGGCCAAGAAAAAGGCCGCCCGCGACAAGATCATGGCCACCAAGACCGATCAGAAAGGTTTGATCATCGTTCATACCGGCAAGGGCAAAGGCAAATCCTCTGCCGCGTTCGGCATGATCTTTCGCTGCATCGCCCATGACATGAAATGCGCCGTTGTTCAGTTCATCAAGGGCGGCATGAGCACCGGAGAACGTGACCTGATCCTGTCGAAGTTCTCGGAGATCTGCGCGTTTCACACCATGGGCGAAGGCTTTACCTGGGAAACCCAGGATAAGACCCGCGACACTGAGATGGCACAGGCTGCCTGGGAAAAGGCCAAGGAGCTCATTCGCGACGAGACCAACAAGATGGTCCTTCTGGACGAGATCAATATCGCGCTGCGCTACGACTATCTCGACATCAATGAGGTCGTGCAGTTCCTGGCCGAGGAAAAACCGCACATGACACATGTCGTGCTGACAGGTCGCAACGCCAAGGACGATTTGATCGAGATCGCCGATCTTGTCACGGAAATGGAGCTCGTGAAGCATCCTTTTCGCTCGGGCGTTAAAGCGCAGATCGGGGTCGAATTCTGAGGCCCACGCGAACGCAAACTGCTGCAAAGTGTTCCGTTCAAAAAGGGTGATCTTTTTCTCATCCGTTCAGGAACGTGCCCGCCATCTTTCCGTTGAAATGGCACAAGCCAAACGGAAGGAGGCTACGTATGAAACTCATTAACACTACCGCACTCGCGGCCATTCTCGCGGCTGGCACTGCTGTTGCGGACAACCATTCTTCCGGCGATATGAAAAACTCGTCGAAAATGAAGAACAAAGATGACGCAAAAGCCGAAAGCTCGGAAAATGGCGTCACTGCGGCGAGCGTCAGCGGCAACAAAGACACTAACGGCATGAACAAAGCGTCTGAAGAGCTGATCCGCACCCGCGACATCACTGGCGGCGCCATCTACACCATGAACGAAGCCAGCGACGAAGGCTGGGACGAGACCATGATGTACGAAGAGGTCGGCAGCGACTGGAACGAGATCGGCGAAATCGAAGACATCGTCCTGTCACGCAACGGCAAGATGACCGGCGTCGTCGCCGAAGTCGGCGGCTTCCTCGACATCGCGGACAAGCATGTCATGCTGCCCATCGAAGACGTCAAGCTCGTGCCCGTCGATCAGGCCGGCTACGTGATCGTGACCAAATACAATGAAGAAGACCTCGAAGATCTCGACGAGGTCCATGAAGCCGGCTGGTACTAATCGGTCAGCAGGACCTTTCCCCCGGTCCATCAGCCGCCGTTATTTGGAACGGCGGCTTTTTAATTGGCAAGGGCTTGCATGCGTTCAACTATCAATTGTCCGACAATTCATTCTGTGGCAGGCTTTCCGACGCGGACAGAAAAACAACGGCGCCGCACAGGGAGGAATTTCAATGAACCTAAGACCGGACCCCACATTTTATCCGACACCAAAGATCGCGATGGAGGCCCCCGCCGAAAAGCTGGCCTTTACGCTGATGCTAAGCCCCGATGGCTCTCAGCCGGACGGACTTGCGGTTGTCGATGTCGATCCTAGTTCCAAAACCTACAGCCAGATCGTTCATCAGGTCATCATGCCCAACAAGGGCGATGAGTTTCACCATTTCGGCTGGAACGCCTGTTCTTCGTCGTTGTCCCCGCTGAGCGGTCACGCCTTTCTGGAACGCCGTTACCTGATCATTCCCGGCATCCGGTCCTCGCGCATTTACGTCATCGACGTCAAAGAACCGCTGAAGGCCAAGATCCACAAGATCATCGAGCCCGAGGAAGTCTTCGCCAAAACCGGCTATTCGCGCCCCCACACCATCCATTGTGGCCCCGAAGGAATTTACGTCTCGACCCTTGGCGGCGGCGGCGAGGACGGCACCGACGGCCCTCCGGGCATCTTCATCATGGATTGCGAAACCTTCGACATTCTCGGCCGCTACGAGATGGATCGCGGCAAGCAGGACAAGCACTACGATTTCTGGTGGAACCTGCCGCGCGACTACATGGTCAGCTCGGAATGGGGTCTGCCGCCGCAATTCGAGAACGGCATCGTCGCCGAAGATCTGCTGTCGAACAAATACGGCCACTCGATCCATTTCTGGAACCTGCGCGAGCGCAAGAACGTGCAGACCATCGATCTTGGCGAAAACCACCAGATGGCACTGGAAATCCGTCCCGCCCATGATCCGGCCAAGGACTATGGCTTCTGCGGGGTCGTCGTGGACACGACAAACCTTCAAGGCGCGATCTTCACCTGGTGGCAAAAGGACGACGGCACATTCGAGGCCAAGAAGACCATCACCATTGACCCGCGTCCCGAAAAGCCGGAAAACCTGCCGCCTCTTCTGCAGGGGTTCGAGGCCGTACCGCCGCTGGTCACCGACATCGACCTCAGCCTCGATGACAAGTATCTCTATGTTGCCTGCTGGGGCATGGGCGAGATGCACCAGTATGATGTCTCCGACCCGATGAACCCCAAGCTCGCCGGCAAGGTCGAACTAGGCGGCATCGCCCGTGGCACCAAGCACCCCAATGGCAAGGATTTCGCCTACGGCCCGCAAATGGTTGAGATCAGCAGAGACGGCAAACGCGTCTACTGGACCAACTCGCTCTATTCGACCTGGGACGATCAGTTCTATCCCGATGACGAGGGAGGTCAGATGGTCATGGCCAATGTCGGCGAAAACGGCGGTCTGGAGCTCGACAAGGACTTCTACCTTGAATTTCCGAAAGGCTACCGCAGCCACCAGATCAGGCTAGAAGGCGGCGATTGCTCCACCGACAGCTTCTGCTACCCCTCCGTCTGAAGCCTTGGAAGAGATAACCACGACGACGGCCCTGTGGTGGGCCGTTGTCGCCTCGGGTCTTTATCACGGGCTCAATCCCGGAATGGGCTGGCCGCTAGCTGTGTCCGCGGCCCTGATGGATCGCAAACGCGGAAGCCTGTATCGCGCTCTGGCAGCACTGGCGGCCGGCCACCTTATCGCCATGATGGCGATACTTTTCCCCTTTTCGGCCCTGATGTGGCTGGCGGAATGGCAGCGCGCGCTACAGATCGGAGCCGCGGTGCTGGTGATCGCAATGGGTCTGTACCTTCTGATCAACCGACGTCACCCTCGTTTTCTGGCCCGGGTGCCGCCGTCCAAGCTTCTTTTATGGTCCTTTCTTGCCGCCATGGCGCACGGTGCGGGCCTGATGCTGGTCCCGATTTACCTGGGCATTTGCCAGACTACAGGCGCGGGTCATCTCGCCGCCGGAACGCTGATGAGCAGCAATTTCGCTGTGGCCCTTGTCGTGGCCCTTGCCCATACGCTTGCGATGACGACCGCCGGAGGCGCGCTTGCTTTAGGGGTCTACCATTGGCTCGGACTGAAATTCCTCTCGAAGACCTGGTTCAATCTGGATCTTGTCTGGGCATTGAGCCTTATCGCTGTCGGCCTCTTCGCCCTTGTCACCTTGCACTGACTTGCGCTTACATCCGGGTCGGCACACCCAAGTCCAGCGTCTATCGCAGGACACGTTCAGAAAGGACCAGCGAAACGATGCCCAAACACCGGCTTCTAACCGAATTCGGCATCGGCACGTCTTTGCGCCGTCAGGACTACACCGCCGCCGCCCAACGCGCGGTCGAGGACGCGCTTTGGCGGAATTCCATCAATCTTGCCGAACTTTTTGGCCAGCCCAAGGAAGCCATGCTGATCGACGTGGAGATCGCTGTGCAAGATCCCCGAGCGGTCGACACCGCCCAGGTGGCTGCTGTTTTCCCGTACGGTCAGGTGACCGTCACGGCCGACACAGGCGGCCTTGACGTTCCGCGACCGGACGGCCCACCGACGGTGATCGCCAACGCCGCGATCCATGTCAGCCTGGATTTGGAGCCAAAATGATGACCGAACGTCGCTTCATTCTCGAAATGGGCATGGGCAACGACCTGCACGGCATGAGCTATCAAAAGGCCGCCGCCCGTGCGATCGAATCCGCGTTTCGCCGCTCGACAATCCCGATGTTTGAAACCACACCGCTGGAACATACCCAGATGCGTGTTCAAGTCACTGTCGGCGTACGGGAACCCGACAAGCTCGACACCGACGCGCTGTCGGCCATGATGCCGCGCGGTCGGGCGCAAGTGACGGCTGTCGAAGGGGGGCAGAACCTTCTGAACCCGGAGACAGGTGAGACAATCGTCGTTGCGACCGCTGCAGTCGAGGCCTTTCTGCCGGACCAGTCCGCACATTGGCGCGCACGCTCGTCCTGAACGACATACCGCCCGTCAAGCTTGCCAGCCGGACGGCACCGGTCATATGATTTGACCAGTTCATGCGACGGCGGCCGGCCTAATGCCCTTTGAAAAAGTTACTCCCGAAAAGCTGTCCTCGGCAGTCACGCGTCAGATAGAAAAGCTGATCCTGCGCGGTATTCTGCGTCCCGGAGAGCGCCTGCCGTCCGAACGCGAGTTGGCAGATCGCCTCGGCGTTTCACGCCCCTCCCTGCGCGAAGCGATTGCTGATTTGCAGCAAAAAGGCCTGTTGAGCACACGTGCGGGTTCGGGGATTTTCGTGGCTGACGTCCTTGGAAATGCATTCTCGAAGGGACTGATCCGGCTGTTTGCCGAACATGACGAGGCGGTCTTTGACTACATCGCCTTTCGCCGCGACATGGAGGGATTGGCCGCAGAGCGCGCTGCGCGGCTTGGCTCGGACACCGATCTTCAGGTGATCGCAACTCTCTTCGAAAAGATGGAACAGGCCCACAAGCTGACCAATCCGGAGCGTGAAGCGCGGCTCGATGCGGAGTTTCATATGGCTATTATCGAAGCAAGCCACAACGTGATCATGCTGCACATGATGCGGTCTATGTTTCAGCTTCTACAGGAAGGCGTTTTCTATAATCGGCAGGTCATGTTCCGGCAACGCATGACGCGATCGGCCCTTTTGGATCAGCACCGCGATATCAACACGGCGCTGCAGGCCCGCGATGCATCAGCCGCGCGCGACGCGGTGATCGCGCATCTCGATTTCGTACGTCGATGCCTGCAGGATCAGAAAGACACCGATCGGCACGAAGCCATCGCGCGCCAACGTCTTGAGCATGAAAAGACCCGGTGATCCCGGGCATATTTGTATTTCCAAGCTGCCTAAATTTTACCATTTGATAAAAAATATTTCTGTGAGATAGTGATCCCGACAGCCGCGAGACATCGGAGATCCGCGCCATGAGCCAGACCACGCTGACCCCCGGAATAGCCGCCGGCCGCCTCGATGCCGAAACGCTGGCCGAGAACTTCTCCGATCTTCACCCGCCGCTGGATGCGCATGAAGCATTTGTCGCCGCAGACCGATGCTATTTCTGCCACGATGCACCCTGCATAACAGCGTGCCCGACCGATATAGATATTCCCCTTTTCATTCGCCAAATTGCGACCGGCACGCCCGAAGCCGCGGCGGAGACCATCCTGTCGCAGAATATTCTTGGCGGTATGTGCGCCCGCGTCTGCCCGACAGAGACCCTGTGCGAAGAGGCTTGCGTGCGTGAGGCCGCCGAAGGCAAACCGGTACAGATCGGCCGCTTGCAGCGCTATGCCACCGACACATTGATGCAAGCAGGCAAGCACCCTTTCACCCGCGCCGCACCAACCGGAAAATCCATCGCCGTGGTCGGCGCCGGCCCTGCGGGTCTTGCCTGTGCGCACCGATTGGCCATGCACGGCCACGACGTGACGCTTTTTGATGCGCGGTCCAAGCCCGGCGGCCTGAACGAATTCGGCATCGCCGCCTACAAGACAGTGGATGGCTTTGCACAAGCGGAAGTCGACTGGCTTCTGAAAATTGGTGGAATTACCGTCGAGACAGGCAAGGTGCTTGGCCGGGACATCACGCTTGAAGCGCTCAAATCCCAGTATAAAGCGGTATTCCTCGGGATCGGGCTTGGCGGCGTGAACGCGCTTGGCTTAGGCGACGAGGAAAAGGACGGGATATCCGATGCGGTCGATTTTATCGCCGGATTGCGTCAGGCCGAGGATCTGACCGCCCTGCCCGTTGGACGTGATGTGGTTGTGATCGGTGGCGGCATGACAGCCATCGACGCGGCGGTGCAGGCCAAGGCGTTGGGTGCACTCAACGTGACGCTGGTCTACCGTCGGAGACGGGACCGGATGAACGCCAGCCGGTTCGAGCAGGATCTCGCGGCCTCCAAAGGCGTGCGGATTATCTGCAATGCGATGCCGAAGGCTGTGCACGGCAACGGCGCCGTACGCGAAGTGGAATTCGAATACACCGATGATGATCTGACGCCAACGGGCGAGGCGTTTCGTATTGCCGCCGATCAGGTGTTCAAAGCCATTGGACAAACCATCTCTGGAAAAGATCTGCCTGATCTGGAAGGCCGCAAGATAAAGGTCACCGGTGCAGGTCGAACCTCGCTTGCCGGCGTGTGGGCCGGGGGCGATTGTGCGGCAGGCGGCGACGATCTGACCGTGACGGCTGTGGCCGAAGGACGCGACGCCGCCGAGGATATCGACGCACATCTTACTGGCGACTGAGATGCCGGAACTGCCCGAATGCGAAGCCAACCGCCGCCGGGTCGAGGATCATTGTCTCAATCGGACGATCGAGGCCATAGAGATGGGCGAGACATCGCACATGGATCTGCCCGGCGACAATGCGCGCGGGCAATTGATGGGTCGGCAATTCACCGAAACGCGGCGGCACGGCAAGGAGATCTTTGCGGGCTCGAAAACCGGGCCGTGGATAACCGTATCTCTTGGCATGACAGGGTCGCTACGGCCATATGATGCCGGCGAGGCCGCGCCCGATTACGCGCGTATGACCTTTGTTTTCGAGGGAGACCGGCGCTTGGCATTCCGCTGTCCGCGCAAGCTTGGCTGGATTCGTATGATCGACGACCCGGACGATTGGATCGCCAAAACGGGCCTTGGCCCCGACGCGATGGACATCGACCGCGAAAACTTCAGGTCGGTGATCGGTGGCACTCGCGGTGCGGTAAAATCGGCGCTCATGGCGCAGAAAAAGATCGCGGGCATTGGCAACCTTTGGTCGGACGAGGCGCTGTTTCACGCCGGTATCGCGCCGGACGTGCGGGCCGATCGCCTGTCGCAGACTCAACTCGACCTGCTTTTCGACAAGATGCGCGAGGTTCTCGGCCTCCTCCTCGACGCCAATGCCGATTACAACCACATTCCCAACAGTTGGATTTTCCCGCATCGTGACGAGGGCGCATCTTGTCCACGATGCGGCGGCACGATTGCACGCAAACGTGTTGGCGGGCGCTCCGCCTATTATTGCCCCGGCTGTCAGCCCCGTACCTGAGGAGATTTCCCATGGCAGACCTGACCACGACATTCATCGGCATCACATCGCCCAACCCGTTCTGGCTGGCGTCCGCGCCACCTACGGACAAGGAATACAATGTCCGCCGCGCCTTCGACGCCGGCTGGGGTGGCGTGGTCTGGAAGACATTGGGCGAAGAAGGGCCGCCCGTGGTCAACGTCAACGGCCCCCGCTACGGCGCGATATGGGGCGCGGACCGGCGCCTTTTGGGATTGAACAACATCGAATTGATCACTGATCGGCCCCTGCAGACAAATCTTGATGAAATGACGCGCGTAAAGCGTGACTATCCCGACCGCGCACTCATTGCATCGCTCATGGTCCCCGTGGACGAGGACAGCTGGAAAAATATCCTCGCGCGGGTGATCGACACCGGCTGCGACGGGGTTGAACTCAATTTCGGCTGTCCCCACGGGATGAGCGAGCGTGGCATGGGCTCGGCAGTTGGCCAGGTGCCGGAATACGTCCAGCAGGTCACGGAATGGTGCAAGATGCATTCTAACCTGCCGGTGATCGTAAAACTGACGCCGAACATCACCGATATCCGAAAGCCCGCACAAGCGGCCAAAGACGGCGGCGCCGATGCGGTCAGCCTGATCAACACGATCAATTCCATCACCGCCGTCGATCTCGACAGTTTTGCGCCGGAACCCACCATCGACGGAAAGGGGGCGCATGGCGGCTATTGCGGGCCGGCGGTCAAACCGATCGCGCTCAACATGGTGGCCGAGATCGCTCGCACGCCGTCACTTTCCGGCCTGCCGATTTCAGGAATTGGCGGTGTGACCACATGGCGCGACGCGGCTGAATTCATGGCACTTGGCGCAGGCAACGTACAGGTTTGCACCGCGGCGATGACCTATGGCTTCAAGATCGTTCAGGAAATGATCTCGGGCCTGTCTCAGTATATGGATGAAAAAGGTTTCGCGACCACGGCCGATCTCGTCGGTCGCGCTGTCCCCAACGTAGTCGACTGGCAGCACCTGAACCTCAACTACGTCACGAAAGCGCGTATCGACCAGGATCTTTGTATCAAGTGTGGAAGATGTTTCGCCGCCTGCGAGGACACGTCGCATCAGGCCATATCGATGTCCTCCGACAGGACATTCGAGGTGATCGACGCCGAATGCGTGGCTTGCAATCTATGCGTCAATGTCTGTCCTGTCGAAGACTGCATCACGATGGAACAAATGCAACCCGGTTCGGTCGATCCCAGGACTGGTGAAGTCGTGCAGAAAGACTATGCCAACTGGACGACCCATCCAAACAATCCGGGGCGATGCGCGGCAGAGTAGGCCCGGTCTAGCAGGATAAACCGCAAAACGGTTTGTCCAGAACCGTGCCGCGTCGACGTGGGATTGGCAGACGTGCTTTATTCCCACAGAACGCGGTCAGGCCGACTGACTGAACCTACCACCCTTAAATGAATGGCGTTCCGCGCGATTTCTTTTTTGCACAGGCATCAACGGTTGCTTAATGAGACAAGGCCGGATCAGAAAGTGCCAAGGATAAGCACACGGTCGAACAAAAGTTCGCCTGTTTCCTAGCTGTCCCCGCCGGTCGTCGGGCGAGCAATTTCAGTTTCGGAGATTTGCAACTCGGTCTTTAGCGAGGCGATCATTTCCTTCAAGGACGCGATTTGCTGTTCTTTTCGAGCATGTTCGGCCGCAGTTTCAGCGCGCAGCTTACCTTGCTTTTGCGCGGAAAGCTCCGCCATAGCCGCTGCTAGTCGTTCTTTGGGAGTTTCCTCGCGCTGAACCTGCGCGCCAAGCAAGCTTTCCCCGGTGGCACGCGATGGCGCCGGCGTTTATTCGTCGGTCTGATCGTCTTGTTTTTCGGTAGTGCGATTGGTCATGGTAGCCCTGTCACCGGCGCGACGGTCCGCATAGCTGCCGCTGGCCCCCGTTTCCGGCCCAGCCGATGCGCCGGTCACGGCAACGGCCTGAATGACAGGTGCCGACTCGGCTGCCATCGGCGTCAGGATAGGCATCGGAGCCGGTCCTGTGATGTTCATAGCGAGCACTCCGAACTCTGAGGATCTCACGATCCAGAGCCCGCATCCATAGGTACAGTATCAAATGACGCGGTCTGAAACGAGCGCGAAGTATCTAGATTTTTAGTGGTTTTCCGATGTCGCCTGAGGGCTTTCACACCGCAAGCATTCGCCGGTAAAGCGTATCGAGAAAGCTCACCGCATCGCCGTGTACGTCTCGGCCAGACATCAAAACCTGTACCTGCGCATCGAAATCCGCGTAATGCTGAGTCGTCGCCCAGATCGAGAAAATTAGGTGTCGACCATCCACCGGCTTCAGGCGGCCCTCGGATGCCCATCGTTCGATCAACTGCGCTGTACGGTCGACCAACGGCTTGAGGTCTGCCTTGAGACCCTCACCAATCATCGGTGCGCCCTGCAGGATCTCATTGGCAAATAGCCGGCTTTCTCTCGGATAGGCGCGGCTCATTTCCAGCTTGCGCTTCACATAGCGCAACAACTCTTCCAGAGGCTCACCATCTGGATCGATCTCGCGCATCGGGGCAAGCCACGTGTCCATGAGAGCGGTCAAAAGCGTCACGTGGATTTCTTCCTTGCCGGCGAAGTAATACAGGATATTGGGCTTGGACAGGCCCGCCGCCCTTGCAATCTGATCGAGGGTTGCGCCCCGGAATCCATGCGCGGAAAAAACTTCGAGTGCGGCGTCCAGGATCTTGCGTCGATTACGCAACTGGATGCGGCTTGGCTTGGTCTCCACCTCATCTGTCCCGATTTGCGCCATGCTCGCCCTTCCGTCATATGCTCAAAAGCTTAGCACCATCTGCCCGGCGCTGACCATAAGCGAAAGCCCGCTCCGCACGAGCGCTTGACAGTTCCGGCCCGCTTCGCAATCGTACTTTTACCATTTGGTAAAAAAGGTGCGGGAAAAGCTGTACAATTTGCGCAAAGCAGGCGCATGCGGCAGGCTTGGTCCGAACCGACGCTCAGACAGGGGGATGCCATGGCCGCACCCGGCGAAAACCTCAAGATCAACGGCGACCGGCTTTGGGATAGCCTGATGGAAATGGCCAAGATCGGCCCTGGCGTGGCGGGCGGCAATAACCGCCAGACTCTGACAGATGAGGATGCCGAGGGGCGCGCGCTGTTTCAATCCTGGTGCGAAGTGGCCGGTCTGACGATGGGCCTTGATACCATGGGCAACATGTTCGCCCGCCGCGAGGGCACCGACCCCGACGCGCTTCCGGTTTATGTGGGCAGCCATCTGGATACCCAGCCCACCGGCGGAAAATACGACGGCGTGCTTGGCGTTCTTGGCGGACTCGAACTGATCCGTACGCTCAACGATCTGGGAATCAAGACGAAGCATCCGATCGTGGTGACAAACTGGACCAACGAGGAGGGCACACGGTTTGCGCCCGCGATGCTGGCGTCGGGCGTGTTTGCGGGCATCCACGATCAGGCCTGGGCGGAGGCGCGCGAGGACGCGGCGGGCAAGAAATTCGGTGACGAGTTGGACCGCATAGGCTGGCGCGGTGAAGAACCTGTTGGTGACCGCAAGATGCACGCCTTCTTCGAGCTTCACATCGAACAAGGCCCGATCCTTGAAGCCGAGGGTAAAGATATCGGGGTCGTCACACATGGTCAGGGCCTGAGCTGGACGCAGGTGACCATCACCGGCAAGGACAGCCATACAGGCTCCACTCCAATGCCGATGCGCAAGAACGCAGGCCTTGCCATGGCGCGGGTTTTGGAAAAAGTCGAAGAAATCGCCTGGTCGCACGCGCCCCACGCGGTAGGAGCCGCGGGGCATATCGACGTCTATCCCAATTCACGCAACGTGATCCCTGGCAAGGCAGTCTTTACAATTGATTTCCGCTCGCCAGACAAAGCAGTGATCGAAGATATGGTCACCCGCATGAAGACCGCAGCTCAGGCGATTTGCGACGACATGGGGCTTGAAGTGGCTTTCGAGGTGGCCGGCGGCTTTGACCCCGTCGAATTCGACGAAAGCTGCGTGACCGCAGTGCGCAACGCGGCTGAACGGCTGGGCTATAGCCACATGAACATCGTCTCGGGCGCAGGGCACGATGCGTGCTGGATCAACCGCGTGGCACCGACGGCCATGGTGATGTGCCCCTGCGTCGATGGCCTGTCGCATAACGAGGCCGAGGAGATTTCCAAGGAATGGGCGACGGCGGGCGCGGATGTGCTGATGCACGCGGTGGTCGAAACGGCGGAGATCGTCGAGTGATTGAGAACCAGCCCACCAGATCGGCGCGTATTTTCAAAACGATGAAAACGCGACCCGAAGACAAGCAGGGAGACCTATCATGACCACCAAAGTCATCAAGAACGGCACCGTCTGCACCGCCGACCGCGCGTGGAAAACCGATGTCTTGATCGAGGGCGAAACCATCAAACAGATCGGCGAGGATCTGAAAGGCGACGAGTATATCGATGCGGAAGGCGCCTATGTGATCCCTGGCGGCATTGACCCGCATACACATCTCGAAATGCCCTTCATGGGCACCACGGCGGCGGAAACCTTCGAGACCGGCACATGGGCGGCGGCCTGCGGCGGCACAACGATGTTGGTGGATTTCTGTCTTCCCGGCGAGGACGGCTCGATTAAGAACGCAATCAATGAATGGCACCGGAAGTCCGCGCCGCAGATCTGTGCCGATATCGGCTACCACATGGCCGTCACGGGCTGGAACGAGACGATCTTCAATGAGATGAAGGACGCCGTCGATATGGGCGTCAATTCGTTCAAGCACTTCATGGCCTACAAGGGCGCCCTGATGATCGAGGATGACGAGATGTTCGCCTCGTTCAAGCGCTGCGCCGAACTGGGCGCGCTGCCGATGGTCCATGCCGAGAACGGCGATCTCGTGGCGGAACTGCAGGAGAAGTATTTCAACCAGGGCATCACCGGGCCGGAGGGGCACGCCTATTCCCGTCCGCCAGAGTTGGAGGGCGAGGCCGCGAACCGCGCCATCACCATCGCCGACACAGCCGGAGTACCGCTTTATATCGTGCACGTGTCCTGCGAGCAGGCGCATGAGGCGATCCGGCGGGCACGGCAGAAGGGGATGCGCGTCTATGGCGAGCCTCTGGCGCAATTCCTGACGCTAGATGAAAGCGAGTATTTCAACAAGGACTGGGATCATGCCGCGCGCCGCGTGATGTCGCCACCCTTCCGCGACAAATCCCATCAGGACAGCCTCTGGGCCGGGCTCCAGGCGGGATCGTTGCAGGTCGTGGCAACCGATCACGCAGCGTTTTCCACCGAGCAGAAGCGGCGCGGACGCGAGGATTTCCGGATCATTCCCAATGGCTCCAACGGGCTGGAGGAACGCATGCCGGTGCTATGGACCCATGGGGTAGAAACCGGGCGGCTGACCCCGCAGGAGTTCGTTGCCGTGACCTCGACCAACGTCGCCAAGATCCTCAACATCTATCCCAAAAAGGGTGCGCTCGTGGAAGGCGCGGATGCCGATATCGTTGTCTGGGATCCGAAGATCACCAAGACGATCTCCGCGTCGAACCACCACTCGATCCTCGATTACAACGTCTTCGAGGGCTTCGAGGTCACGGCCAACGCGCGTTACACCCTGTCGCGCGGCGAGGTGATCTGGGCCTGGGGGCAGAACTCGCAGCCCCAGCCCGGTCGAGGCCGCTTCGTGCCGCGCCCTGCCTTCCCCTCGGCGCACACTGCGTTGTCTAGGTGGAAGGAACTGAATGCGCCGAAGATGATCAAACGCGACCCGCTCAACATTCCGGCGGGCATCTGAGATGCGCCAATTGCTGATTGGTTTTTTGCTCTTCTGCGCAGGCCCGGCGTCTGCGCAGCTTGGCCTTAGCCTTGGCAACCCCGAAGGCTGTACGAAAATCAACACAGGTGAAAGCGTGGAGAAAGAGCGCGAGATGGCGATCATCGCCGGACATCTGAACCTCTACGGCAATATCTGCATGATTACGGCAATCCAGACAAATACACTAATGGCAACCTGTCCCGGCGAGAAGGACAGCCGCAAGAAGGTCTTTGGCATCACCCGCACCGCCGACGGAGACGGGGTAACCCTGACCCTCGACGACGGCCGCATCGAAGAACTGCGTCCATGCAACTAGACCCAAACGGACACTATGCCTGCGAAATAATCGCAAGGCATCTTTTGACCTTGGGTTTTGCGAGCATCCGGCTTGACACCGGCGGCGCGCTCGGGCCCGGTCGGTGCGCAGGTTTTCTGCCCTCCACCCAGAACTGGAACGCATGACCACGATACAGACCAACGCCCCGACACCCGCTGTCATCTCGGCCCGCGACCTGTCTTTGACGTTTCAGACCGGGGATGGACCCGTGCATGCACTCAAGAACGTTTCGCTCGACATCGAGAAGGGGGATTTTGTGTCCTTCATCGGTCCATCGGGCTGTGGAAAGACCACCTTCCTACGCTGCATGGCTGATCTAGAGCATCCCACTGGTGGCTCGATGACCGTCAATGCCGTTACGCCCGAGGAAGCCCGCCGCGCACGCGCCTACGGTTATGTCTTTCAGGCGGCAGGACTTTACCCTTGGCGCACAATTGGCGGCAATATCAGGCTTCCGCTGGAAATCATGGGCTACGACAAAGCCGAGCAGGCAGACCGCGTGCGCCGCGTTCTGGATCTGGTGGATTTATCAGGTTTCGAAAAGAAATTCCCCTGGCAGCTTTCAGGGGGCATGCAGCAACGCGCCTCCATCGCACGCGCCCTTGCTTTTGACGCCGACATTTTGCTGATGGACGAACCCTTCGGCGCCTTGGACGAAATCGTGCGCGACCACCTGAACGAACAGCTTCTGGAACTATGGGCCCGTACGGAGAAGACGATCTGCTTCGTTACCCACTCGATCCCCGAAGCGGTCTATCTGTCCACCAAGATCGTCGTAATGTCGCCGCGGCCAGGCCGGATCACGGATGTGATCGAAAGCCCACTGCCAAAGGAGCGACCTCTCGATATTCGCGACACACAAGCGTTTCTCGACGTGGCGCATCGCGTCCGCGAAGGACTTCGTTCGGGGCACGGCGATGACACGTGAACAGGGTGGCACAAGCGAAACCATGATGCGGGTTCTTTCATGAAACGCGTTCTGCCCATCCTCACGGTGGTCGTCGCGATCTTTGCGTTGTGGTACGCCGCCGCCGTCTGGCTCAACGCGGCATGGGCCTATGACAAAGCGGAGCGAGCCGAAAGAACGTTGTCCATCTCGGAACTTGTCACCGACACATGGAGCCAGGACAAGCCTAAGCTGCCCGCCCCGCATCAGGTCGCGGCAGAGATCTGGAAAACGACCGGCGAAATGGCTCTCAATGGACGCGCCTTTTCCAAGCGCTCACTGATCTACCATAGCTGGATTACCTTTTCTTCGACCGCACTCGGCTTTCTTCTGGGAACGGCGCTCGGAGTCGCCCTCGCCATCGGGATTGTCTACAACCGTACGATGGACATGTCCGTAATGCCTTGGGTGATCGCGAGCCAAACCATTCCGATCCTCGCAATTGCGCCAATGATCATCGTCGTACTCAATGCCGTGGGTATCTCGGGGCTACTGCCCAAGGCGATGATCTCGATGTACCTGTCGTTCTTCCCTGTCGTGGTGGGGATGGTGAAAGGCCTGCGCAGCCCCTCGGCCATGCAGCTTGATCAAATGCGCACTTGGAACGCCAGCCCGTCCCAGACCTTTTGGCGGCTGCGGCTGCCCTCGTCGATGCCGTATTTCTTTACCTCTCTCAAGATCGCGATGGCGGCTAGTCTCGTGGGCGCAATCGTCGGGGAATTGCCGACTGGCGCCGTCGCCGGGCTTGGCGCGCGCCTGCTGGCCGGAAGCTACTACGGTCAAACAATTCAAATCTGGTCGGCGTTGTTGATGGCCGCAACCCTCGCCGCTTTGCTTGTTGGGCTCATCGGAGTCTTGCAGAGGCTGACGCTCAGACGGATGGGGATGGCGTGATGGCATGGCTTGCGGCAGGGCTCTTGTTTTGGGCACTCGGGTGGTGGATCAATCACCTCCTTGCGCACCGCCCACGTACGACCGCAACGCGCTTGGCCGTGCCGATCATTTTCGGTCTGACGGTCATTGCCATCTGGGAATGCCTCGTACGCGGCCTCGGCATCTCACCCGTGCTGTTGCCGCCGCCCAGCCAGATTGCCGCTCGCTTCGCCACCTCGACCGCGATCCTGTGGGAAGACTTTGTGCAGACGGCCCTCAAGGGTGCACTGACCGGATATATCATCGGGTGCGGCGCAGCTTTCCTGACTGCTATCGCTATCGACCGTTCGCCTTTCCTCCAACGCGGCCTGTTGCCCGTGGGAAATTTCGTGGCGGCGCTACCAATTATCGGTATGGCCCCGATCCTGGTCATGTGGTTCGGCTTCGACTGGCAATCGAAGGCGGCCGTGGTCGTTGTGATGGTCTTCTTTCCCATGCTGGTGAACACCGTGCAGGGATTGGCCGAAGCCGATGCGATGCAGCGCGATCTGATGCGCACTTATGCGGCCGGATACATGACCACTCTGCTCAAACTCCGCCTGCCTGCCGCAATGCCCTTCATCTTCAACGGGCTAAAGATTGCCACGACGCTGGCGCTTATCGGCGCCATCGTGGCCGAATTCTTTGGCTCGCCCGTCAAGGGTATGGGCTTTCGGATTTCCACCTCTGTGGGGCAGCTCGCCCTCGATCTGGTCTGGGCTGAGATCGTGGTCGCCGCGCTTGCGGGCTCTGGCTTTTACGGGCTCGTCGCCTTGATCGAGCGCCGTATCACCTTTTGGCATCCGTCGCAACGGAGCCGTATATGAACCAAAGAAAACCAACCAAGGGAGACTGCCATGAAACATCTCACCACTGCCGCGGCTCTTACGGCCGCAACCCTCTGGGGGGGCCTTGGCCAGGCCGCCGACGAGGTCACGCTTCAGCTTAAATGGGTCACGCAGGCCCAGTTCGCGGGCTACTACGTGGCACAGGACCAGGGCTTTTACGAAGAAGAAAACCTGGATGTGACGATCAAGCCCGGCGGCCCGGACATTGCCCCGGCACAGGTAATCGCCGGGGGCGGCGCGGATGTGGTTATCGACTGGATGCCGTCCGCTCTCGCCTCGCGCGAAAAAGGCCTTCCACTTGTGAATATCGCGCAACCCTTCAAATCCTCTGGCATGATGCTCACCTGCCGCAAGGATGCCGGCGTCGAAACGCCTGAGGATTTTCCGGGCAAGACCTTGGGGGTTTGGTTTTTCGGAAATGAGTACCCGTTCCTGAGCTGGATGAGTCAACTGGGCATTCCCACCGATGGCAGCGACGGCGGCGTGACCGTTCTCAAACAGGGCTTCAACGTCGATCCCCTTTTGCAAGAGCAAGCCGCCTGCATTTCGACTATGACCTACAACGAGTACTGGCAAGTGATCGACGCAGGTCTAAGCCCGGATGACCTCGTTGTCTTCAAATACGAGGATCAGGGTGTCGCCACGTTGGAGGACGGCCTCTACGTGCTGGAGGAAAACCTCGAAGACGCGGCCTTTGTCGACAAGATGACCCGGTTTGTGCGCGCCTCGATGAAGGGCTGGAAATGGGCCGAGGAGAACCCGGAAGAGGCCGCGATGATCGTGCTCGATAACGATGCAACCGGCGCGCAGACCGAAGAGCACCAGATCCGCATGATGGGCGAGATCGCCAAGCTGACGGCAGGTTCGAACGGCGCGCTTGACCCGGCAGATTTCGAGCGCACGGTTGAGTCACTTCTTTCTGGCGGGTCGGATCCGGTGATCACCGAACATCCCGGGGACTCTGCCTGGACCCACGACATTACGGATGCCGCGCTGAACTGATCTGCACTGAGTGTGAGTACCAATGAACCCCGGGCGTTCACGCGCCCGGGGTATTTCTTAGCCAAGGTAAACTTTCGCCTCGGGGTATCGCACGCGGGGCGCGGTACGCGCCGCAAGGAAAAAGCCCAAAGAGAGCGGACCGACGCGGCCCAAGAACATGATCACCATGATCACGGCCCGGCCCAAACCGTCAAGCTCGCCTGTCTGGCCACGCGACAGGCCCACTGTGCCAAAAGCCGATACAACCTCGAAACAGGTGTCGAGAAACGGCCCTTCCTGCGTGAGCGACATCACGAACAAACCCGTAAACATCACGACCACACTTATGGTCCCCAGCGCCATAACCTTGAGCACCTCTTCAAGCCCCAAAGAACGCCCGAAAACGTGCAAAGTCGGCTGACGCCGGAAAAAGGCGATGGTGGCAAGGATCATCACGATCAGCGTCGTCACCTTCACGCCGCCCGCGGTCGATGTCGATCCGCCGCCGACCACCATCAGGACCATGGTCATGAGCGACGCCGCTTCTCCCATGCCGGACGTGTCGATCGTGTTGAAACCCGCCGTTCGCGGTGTCACGCCCTGAAACCAGCTTGCCCAAAGCCGGGCGCCCGTGTCTTCCAGCCCACCCAATGTCACGGGATTGTGCCATTCCAGAACGCCGAAAAGGGCGGTTCCGATCACGATCAGTAGAAACGTCCCGAATATCATCAGCTTGGAATGAAGCGTCAGCGTGCGCCAGCGCCGTTTCTGATACACGTCGCCCACCACGATGAAGCCCAGTCCGCCGAGGATGAACATGAGAGGCACGACGAGGTTGACCACCGGATGCGCCACCCACGCCGACAGGCTATCGGGATAAAGCGAAAACCCTGCATTGTTGAAAGCCGAGATCGCGTGGAAGACCGCGCTCCAACTTCCATGGGCCCAGCCGAACTCTGGAATGAATACAAAAGCGAGAATCACGGCTCCGACCGCTTCGCAGGCTAACGCCACCAGCAGGATCAGCCGTACGAGCTTGCCCAGATCGCTGACGGTCGCTTGATTGAGGTCTTCTCGCAACATCACCTTGTGCGGCATACCGAGCGGAATACCGAATGCAGATAGGACCAGAACGGCAAAAACCATAAGTCCCAAGCCACCGAACTGGATCAGAGCGGCAATGATCCCCTGTCCCAGTACCGTAAAGTCCGCCCCTGTATCGACCACCACCAGTCCGGTCACGGTGACCGCAGAGGTCGCGGTGAAAAGCGCATCGGCGAAGCGCATCGCACCGGTTTGCGACATGGGCAGCCATAAAAGGAAGGCACCCGCCAGGATCATGGACACATAAAGCAGCGCGAGCACGGCGGGTGGTGACAGGCGCAGGCGTGACGAGCCGATTTTCATGTAGGTGCGTCCCGCCATTTCAGAGCTTTGCCGCGAAGTCCCGCAGATCGTCACGCTTGCCAAGCAACAAGAGCAAGTCATCGGCAGCCAGTTCGCAATCCATTCCGTCGCGCCCTATAAACTCGGTCCCGCGCATCACGCCGACACACCGCAGTTCGTGTTCTTCCGTGTGGGCAAGTTCGGACAATGCTTTGCCCTCCAGGGATTCCGGCATGCGGAACCGCACGACGTGATATCCGTTTCCCAGGCTCACGTAGTCGCGCACAAGCGGGTTGTGCAGGACCTGTGCGATGCGCTGTCCGATCTCCACCTCGGGATGGATCACCCGATCTACACCGATGCGCGACAGGATGCGGTGATGTGTACGGCTGAACGCTTTGGCCCAAACTTCCCCCGCACCGACGAGCTTGCAGTTGACTGCGGCGAGCAAGCTCGCTTCGAGATCTTCACCGATGGCCACGAGCGCCACATCGCATTCTCCAACCCCGGCCTCGCGCAAAGCCTCCTCGTCGGTGGCGTCAACAATCAGGGCTTGGCTCAGTTGATCGACATGGCGACTCACGCGTTGCTTGTCGATATCGATACCGATCACGTAATCACCGAACCGCTCGAGATCGGTTGCGATCGTGCTTCCGAAATTGCCGAGTCCGATGATGCCGAAACTTCGCCCTAGCATCGGCCAACCTCCTTGCCGTCATGTGTCATCAGACAAAGAAGTGAAGCCGCGCCCGGCAACTTCAAGGGGCCCCAGCCCGGTGCATACTCGTCGCCACATTCCTGCCACATTGGCAGGTCTTGCGCACGGTCCTGCACTGGCCACTACATGTGATCCCACAAGACCTCGAAGCGCCGGAAAATTGCGTAAAATTCGGACTTTATCGATATCGGGCCCTGTGGTAGTGTTGTTCTATAAATCAAGCCAGTCGGAAAACCGGCGGCGAACGAGGCAGAGAAAGAGCAGTTCCATGAAGGCTCGGAACCGACACCCCATCAGGTGGGGTCTCGTCGCTTTGGCGACGATCTGGATGCTGGTGATCGTGCCATTGAGCGCGGCAGCGGCCCCTTATGCAGCCCTGGTGATGGACGCCCGATCGGGCGAGGTCCTTCACTCGCGAAACGCGGATACGCGACTGCACCCGGCATCGCTGACCAAGATGATGACGCTTTACATTGTTTTCGAAGCGGTCGAGCACGGCGAGATTGACTTGGACACCAAGGTGAAGATCTCGCGACACGCGGCCTCCGAGCCGCCGTCGAAACTGGGGCTTAAAGCCGGGCAAAGCATCCGTCTGCGCTATCTCATCCGCGCAGCCGCCGTTAAATCGGCAAATGATGCGGCCACGGCACTTGCAGAGGCGATCGAAGGATCCGAGGCGGCTTTTGCCCGCAGGATGAACCGCACCGCCAAGGCGCTTGGCATGACCCGCACCACCTTCAAGAATGCGCATGGGTTGACCGAAGCGGGTCATCTTTCGACCGCGCGCGACATGACCATTCTCGGTCGCCACCTGTTTTACGACTACCCCGAGTACTACAATCTTTTTTCCCGCATCACGGCCGATGCAGGTGTCCGCAAGGTCTACCACACGAACCGCAAGCTTCTTGGCAGCTACCGCGGCGCTGACGGTATCAAGACCGGTTACACGCGAGCAGCGGGCTTTAATCTGACAGCCTCGGCGGAGCGCGGCGGCGAACGGATTATCGCCACTGTCTTTGGCGGCCGTTCGACGGCATCGCGAAATGCCAAGGTCGCCGAATTGCTGGACCTCGGATTCAATCGGGCGCCTTCGCGGGTCGCGGTGCGTCAACCCGTGAAGCCGCCCTATCTTGGCAAATCAGGTACCACTGCCCCGATTGTTGTTGCGAAATCCGGAAAGGCGCCGGACGGGGCCTACGGGAAGACCGTGCGCCTTGCCTCCGCCGCCGCTGTCCGATCAAGCCTGCGACCAAAGCTGCGTCCCGGCCACGAGACTCCGGCGCCGGTTCTGGTCGCCAGCAAAGCGGATATCGAGAAAGCGCTTGCCGCGGCAACCGAACCAACAGCAGCAACGCCTGAGGTGGCAGCGGTGACACCCAAAGCACGTCCGGAAGACCTTGTTCTCACCAGCGCCCGCGCGATGGGCAGCACGGCCCCCAGTCCGCGGGTCGAACCCGCAGGCGATCCTGTACAGCAGGTGGTCAATCGCATCTCAACGTCGGGCGGACGGCATTGGGGCATCAACGTCGGCCGTTATCCCAGCCAGTACAAAGCGCGCAAGGTTTTGCTTAAAACGGCGCTCAACGAAATGGAAACGCTCGACGGCAGCCTGCGCAAGGTCATCAAGCGGCCCACAGGCTTCGACGCCAATTTCATGGGAATGACACGTGAAACGGCGGATCTGGCCTGTCGCCGACTGCAGGCCAAGCAAGTCACCTGTTTCATGATAGAGCCGGGTGGCGGAGCCTGATCCGAAAGCGTTGCTGCGCCAAACGGGTTTTTATTGATGAGGGGCATAGCCCCTCAAACTCCCGAATCCAATTGCAGCCTGCTGAAGATTGCACCGCACGCGTGTGTACCTGACTCAAGTCTTTGGACGGTCGTCGTAGTCTCCACTCAGAATACGGCGGGCATCGCCATCGGGATCATCATACTGGTTGGTTTTCACTGTCCAGATGAAAAAACCAAGCCCGAACCCGCCGAGAACAAGCGAAATCGGGATGAGATAGGCCAACATCGTCATCGTTTGTTACCTCAGTCGCAAGGCGTTAAGGGAGACGGTAACCGAACTTGCCGACATCGCCAAGGCGGCGATCAAGGGCGTGGCTAATCCGGCCACCGCCAAGGGGACCGCGATCACGTTGTAAAGCGTGGCGATGCGGAAGTTTTCCCGAATCCGTCGCGTTGCCTTTTGCGCCGTGTCGCATGCCAAAGGTACCGGTGACAGGTCACCGCCCAGAAGGACGATGTCGCTGGCCGCCCGCGCGGCATCCAGCGCGGACGCCGGTGAGATCGATACATGAGCCGCGACGAGCGCAGCGGTATCGTTCAACCCGTCCCCGATCATGAGTACGCGGTGCCCGTCCCGCTGAAGCGCTTCTATCCGCGCCACCTTGTCCCCGGGTAGCGCTTCGGCGATCCAGTCTGTCACGCCGAGGCGTGTCGCCAGAGCGGAAACCGCAGGGGCCGCGTCGCCCGACATCACGATCACATTACGGCCACTCTCCCGCAGCGCGCGCACCGCGTCCTCTGCCCCGTTGCGCAGCGCGTCGGCGAAAACGAATGCCACTGGCGCGGCATCGCCGACTTTCAGAAAACTGGCCGTCTGCGGCAGCCCCTCGGCCCCGACCCACGCCGCACGACCCAATCGGACCGGACGTCCATCAAACACGCCTTCGGTGCCAAAACCCGGTACTTCGCACAGATTCGCAACCTCTGCCGGTGCGACGTCTGCGGCGCGCGTTACACGCAGGATCGCCTGCGCCAGCGGATGCGCGGATCCCTCGGCAAGCGCGCGGGCGATCCCGAGGTCCCGGCGCGATAAAGCGTCAAGATTGGTCAGTTCCGGCGCGCCTGCGGTCAGGGTTCCGGTCTTGTCGAACACCACAGTATCAACCTCGGCCAGACGCTCCAGCGCGGTTTCGTGCTTGATAAGCATACCGCGCCGAAACAGTCGCCCGCTGGCCGCTGTCGTCACGGCCGGTACAGCGAGCCCAAGGGCACATGGACAGGTAATAATGAGGACCGCAGCCGCGATATTGAGCGCGGTGCGCATGTCAAAAGTATAGAGATACCATCCCAGAAACGCCAAAGCCGAAAGGATGTGGACGCCCGGCGCGTAAAGCTTGGCCGCCTTGTCGGCAAGCGAGGTATAGCGCGACCGACCGGATTCCGCGATCGCAACCAGATCGGCCATGCGATGCAGCGAGGTATCCTGCCCGACAGCGCTCGCCCTCAGGGTCAGTGGCCCGGAAAGATTAACCTCGCCGGCGCTTACGGCCTGGCCCGGTTCGGCGAAGACAGGCAGCGTTTCCCCCGTCAAAAGTGAGCGGTCGATCTCGGACCGACCCTCTATGATCTCACCGTCAACGGGCATCCGCCCCCCAGGACGGACCCGTACCAGGTCGCCCACGCGCAAGTCCGCGACGCCCACTTCGGTCTCGTCTCCGTCTCGCAACACCGTGGCGCGAGGCACCTCAAGCGCGGTCAGCTCTTGCGCGGCGGAACGCGCGACGGCACGCGTACGGTGATCAAGGTAACGTCCTGCCAGAAGAAAAAACGTCAACGCGATGGCGGCGTCGAAATACGCATGGTGGCCCGACAGCGCCGTTTCCCAAAGCGATGTAACGACGGCCAGCAGGATCGCCAACGAGATTGGCACATCCATGTTCAGCCGCCCCTGCCGCAGCGCGGCCCACGCGTTGCGAAAGAACGGCTGACCGGAGAAGGCGATCGCGGGCAAGGCGATAGCCGCTGAGATCCAGTGGAACAGATCGCGGGTTGCGTCCTCTGCCCCTGACCAGACCGACACAGAAAGCAGCATCACGTTCATCATCGCAAAGCCCGCAATCGCCAGCCGCATCAGAAGCTCGCGACCTGCGCGGTCCGCGCCGGCTATGTTCAGGCTGCCCGCATCAAGCTCGTGCGCCTCATAGCCGAGCACCTCCACGGCGGCGATCAGGTCCGCGACGGTCACCTCCTGCGCGGCGTCGATCTGAACGCGCTTGAGAGTCAGGTTGACGCGCGCGCGCCGCACGCCCTCGTGCCGCGCCAGCCCATTCTCGATCTTGGAGATACAGGCCGCGCAATGAATACCCGGCAACGAAAGCGCGATCTGCCCCGGCGCGACCTTGCCCCGTACGGCAATCTCTTCGGCGGCCGGGGCGGCGGCACATGCCGGGCAGGCAGAGGGGCGCATCGCAACCGTCATCGACCTCTACTCCTTTATCAAGACGACACGCTGGCGAAACTCCGTCCCGTCCTGGGCAAGCGCACGCATCCGGATATTCCAGTTCCCGTCGCCCAAGGGCACGGGCGCGCTGTAATTCACCCCATCGAAACGAAATTCTGGCGTGACGTCATCCTTGACGTGTGTCGCGCGACCCACCGTGGCGGCCAGCTGTGCCGCTTGAACGGCGCGTCCGGCCGCGTCACGGATCGAGAGTTTCAAAACCCCGTCCTTGTGGTGGGCTGACACCGTCCAGCCCAAGGCCTCCTGCGCCTCACGACGATCGTCAAAAGTCTGACTCGCCACATAGGAATTCTTGACTTCGAGGCCCGGAAAGGTCTTCACCGCCGATACTGCTAAGGCGAGATTAACCGCGACAATCACGCCAAACGCAGCCACGAAGCCGATCAGGACGTGCTTTCCCGTGATCTCTCGCTCCGCCATCAATTCGCCTTTCCGTTGAAAATCGTGTCCTTGTAAGCCCGGTCGCCATTCGAGATGTCTTCCACCCAGAGTCGGACATCGATCCGTTCGGATTGCGCCGGAACGGATCCCGGCGGTGCGATCAGGTAGACGCGTTGAAGATGCGTTGTATCGGCAGGCACCTCCACGGTTTGATAGGGTGTGCCTTCAAGCTGTGCACGCACGGCAGGATCGCCGGTCACGGAAATCCGATACGGCCGCGCCTCGCCCTGCTTGTTGCGCAGGCGAACCTCATAGGTGTTTCGGATAGAGCCGTCCGACAGAGTTACGTAGGTCGGGTTGCGAACAGGTGCGACTGTGATGTCGACCTCCGGACGAATGAACAGCGCAAAGACCAGACCGACGCCCACCAGCGACCACAGCGCCGTGTACATGATCGTGCGTGGACGCAGGATATGGCTCATGATCGGCTTGGGCGGCTTACCCTCCCGTTCGCGGATCTCGTCGGTCAGCGCCATGTAATCGATAAGACCACGCGGCTTCCCGACCTTGGCCATTATATCATCGCAGGCGTCGATGCACAGCGCGCAGGTAATGCATTCCAGCTGTTGACCATCGCGGATATCGATCCCCATGGGACAGACATTCACGCAAGCCAGGCAATCAATGCAGTCTCCATAGGCCGTCTCTGACGTATCCTCTGGGGCGACAAGGTCCGTATTTTCATTCGGCATGGGCGTGCGGGCATAACTGCCTCCGGCCGTGGGACCGGCTGCATGAGAAGCCGCCTCGGCCGCCATTGCTTCTTTGCTGTTCCGGCGCCGCACATTACCTTTTCCGCGTGGCTCGCCCCGCCAATACCGATAGCCGACAGTCAGCGTATCCTCGTCCATCATCGCGGCCTGGATTCGGGGCCAAGGACAGGCATAAATACAGATCTGTTCACGCGCGAAGCCACCGAAGAAAAAGGTGGTGCCTGTCAGAATGGCGATAGTCGTATAGGCGATGGGATGCGCATCTAGAGTGAACAGATCGCTCAAAAGCGTCGGGGCATCTGTGAAATAGAACACCCACGCCCCGCCTGTCGCAATCGCAATGATGAGCCAAACAAGCCATTTGGTTAGCCGCAGCCGAACTTTTCTGAAATCCCACTTCTTTTGCCGATGAAGGCGCAAACGGGCATTGCGGTCGCCTTCGATCCATCGCTCTACGAGAATGAAAAGATCGGTCCAGACGGTTTGTGGGCATGCGTAGCCGCACCAGACACGGCCAAGCGCGGACGTGAACAGGAAAAGTCCGAGGCCCGCCATCACCAGAAGGCCGGCAACGAAATAGAACTCGTGCGGCCATATCTCGATCCAAAAGAAGAAGAACCGGCGGTTCGCCATGTCCACAAGTACCGCCTGGTCCGGCAGGTTTGGTCCTCGGTCCCAGCGGATCCACGGCGTCAGATAATAGATCCCAAGCGTGACGGCCATGAGACCCCACTTCAGGTTACGAAAGTTGCCGCTGACGCGCTTGGGAAAGATTGGCTCTCGAGCGGCGTAAAGGCTAGGCGGCGCCTCTGGCTGATCTGCGGGCACGGGCAAAAACTCCGATAAACGGTTCTGTTCGCTAGGGTGCTTTTTTCACGCGGACGCGTCCAGAACTTTGACCTGTATCAACAGCAAACGTGACGCAACGCCGCTATGCGGCGGCGGCTTCTTTCGCTTGCCGGCGCAGCCAAGCGGCAAATGCCTTAGCGGGCTGGCGCAGGATACCTGGCCGGTACACGACGTAGTACCCAGCCGTTTCGGCTTCCTCGAACAAGAGTCGCAGTCGACCTGCAGCGATATCGTCGTCGACCCATTGGCGCACAGTCAAAGATACGCCCTGCCCCTGTCGCACTCCCTCAAGCAGCAAGTTCCCGGGCACCTGGGTGATACCGGCAACGCGAGCATCGGCCAGGCCCTTGCGCTTCAACCAGTTGGTCGATTCCGTCGTGCCGTATTCCTGTAGCCATGGAAGATCCAGAAGGTCCTCTGGACGGCTGACCTGTCGCTGGCCGACAAGGCTTGGCGCGGCGACGACCACTAGGGGGCTTTCGAATAAAAGCTCCGCCTCGAGTCCCGACCAATGCCCGCTGCCGTGGCGGATCGCGATGTCGATGCCGCCAGGCTCGAGCACGACGTTCTCCGGCGTCGGGTTGATCATTACATCGACATCCGGATGGCGCTGTCGGAAATCAAGCAGACGCGGCATCAACCACTGCGCCGCAAAACCCGGCGTCGTCGAGATTTGCAGCGGGCGACTGGCGTCGGCACCGGTAAGTTGCTCGATGCAGCGCGCGATGGACCCAAAGCCAAGCTTCAGCGCCTCTGCCAACTGCGCCCCCTCAGCCGTCAATTCCAGCCGCCGCCCACCACGTCGGACCAGAGCCACGTCCATATGCGCTTCGAGCGCCTTGATCTGTTGGCTTATCGCGGCATGGCTCACGTTCAAGGCCGTCCCGGCCGCGCTTGCCGATCCTGTCTCGGCAAGCGCGGAGAACGCGCGAAGCGCAGTCAGCGGCGGAAGATCGAGCCACTCCATTTCGTAAGTTTTCCTTACATTTCCTGATTTTTCCTGAGTCGCATGAATGCGCTCTGAATGCAATATTCAGGTCAGAAACCAGCTCAGGAAAGGCCCTAACATGTTCAACATTCTTTCACGTACCTTCCACACCGCCACCCGCCAGAACAACCGCTGGGACACGGGAAGCCACTGGTCCGGCGATGAACGGTTCGCGACCCGCGACCGCGCCGAACTCGAAGCGCACCAGATCGCGCGCCGGAGGTTCTGATCGTGTCATTTGCACATGGCGCCACTCAACGCGCGTCTCAGGCTCGGTGCGGCGCTTGCACCCTATAACCGGTGCGGCCCTGGCCGTGGCGCGGCAGCCACTGGAACAATCGCGACACGGAACAGAATCTTGAGTTCTCACGGAAAGTGGGAAAATTAAAACGCCGGTCCTTCTTAAAACGCGCGAACAGGAAGGAAGGACCGGCGCAGCATCCCGGTCCGGCGTTGCTGCCGGGCCGAGAATTCTTGCCAGTGTTACTCGCCCCCGCCAAGTTGATGGACGTAGGCCGTAACCGCACGCACCTCTGCCTCGCTCAGCCTCTGGTTCCACGGCGGCATGACGCCGAACCGCGAATTCCAGACCGTCTCGTAAAGCGCGTCGTAGCTTCCGCCATATAGCCAGATCGCATCGCTCAGATTCGGGGCGCCCTGCTCTTGCATGCCCATCGCATTCTCGCCATGGCAGGCTGCGCAGTTAATCGCAAAGAGTTCGGCACCCGCGTCGACCACGGACGCGTCCTGCGGCTCTCCGGACAGCGACATGACGTAGTTCACCACCTGATCAACCTCTTCCTCGGACAAAAGCCCGTCCTGACCAAAGGCCGGCATCTGAGACCAACGCGCATCTGGATCTTCGTCGTTGCGAATGCCATGCGCGATCGTCGTATGGATAGCCTCCATCGTTCCGCCCCACAGCCAGGCATCATCTGACAATGTGGGATACCCGACAAAGCCGCCACCCTCGCGCCCATGACACTGCACGCACCAGGTGTTGAACACAGCCTCACCGGCCTGGCGTGCATAGACCGCAAGCTGATCGTCGCCAGGTATGGCGCTCAGATCCGCGGCCACAAGCTGCGCGTTGATCTCGGCATTTGCAGCCTCGGCTTCGGCAATGGCCTCCGCCACGTTTTCGCGCGTGGACCAACCCATGTAGCCTTGTGTTGCGCCCGAAATCATAGGCCAGGCAGGATAGGCCAAGGTGTACCAAAGACCCCAGAGAATGGTGGCGTAAAAGATCCACAGCCACCAGCGCGGCAAAGGGTTGTTGAGTTCCTCGATCCCGTCCCACTCGTGCCCGGTGGTGCCGATTTCCTGCTTGTCATTGGGTTGCTTAGCCATTTTTCACATCCTCTTGAGAGGTCTTGCGCCGCTCTTTCGCGGGCGTATCTTCATTGCGGAAGGGAATATCAGCCACATCCGCGTAGGTCTTGGAGGATCCGGGTCGCATCACCCAGATCACCACCCCGATAAAGAAGGCGAAGAGCGCCAGAAGCATCCAGCTATCCGCGAACTGCCGCAGCAGGGAATAGGTTTCCATTTGTCTGCCCTCCCCTTACCGGCTGGCCACGGGCGTGAAGGTCGAGAAATCCACCAGCGTGCCCAGCATTTGCAGATAAGCAATCAGCGCGTCCGCCTCGGAGATGCCCGGCGCGCCGTCGAAATTGCGCACCTGCACCTTGTCGCCGTAGCGCTCGATGAGCCCGTCATAGTCGCTGTCGGGATCTGCCTGCGCGGCGAAATCCGCGCGCGCGTTCTCCACCATCTCTTCGGAGTAGGGCACGCCGACCAGCTTGTGCGTCCCCAGAAGGTCTCCCACGTAGCGCCCGTCGATCAGCCGATCCTCGAGATAGCCGTATTTGGGCATCACCGATTCCGGCACCACCGATTGCGGGTCGCGCAGGTGGTCGACATGCCACTCGTCCGAGTAACGCCCGCCGACGCGCGCCAGATCCGGCCCGGTCCGCTTGGAACCCCACTGGAACGGATGGTCGTACTGGCTCTCAGCCGCAAGGCTGTAGTGGCCGTAACGTTCCACCTCGTCCCGCATCGGGCGCACCATCTGGCTGTGGCAGACATAGCATCCTTCGCGGATGTAGATGTCGCGCCCGGCCAGTTCGAGCGGGGTGTAGGGGCGCATGCCCTCCACATCCTCGATCGTGTTCTCCAGCCAGAAGAGCGGTGCGATCTGCACGAGGCCACCGATCGTCACCACGAGGAAGGCGAAGACCGCCAGAAGCGTGACATTGCGTTCGAGAATGACGTGTTTGTCGAGAATTGCCATTGTCCGTCCCTCCTCTCTCTTATTCGGCCGGGACCGCGGAATGGCTGCTTTGCACAGCCGGGCTCCGCCGGACGGTCATGTAAAGGTTGTAGCACATGATGATTGCGCCGGTGATGTAGAGCACGCCGCCCAGACCCCGCACGACATACATCGGGAACTTCGCAGCCACAGTGTCGGCAAAGGAGTTCACGAGGAAGCCGTTGGCATCCACTTCGCGCCACATCAGCCCCTCCATGATGCCGGTCACCCACATGGATGCCGCGTAGAGGATGATGCCGATGGTGGCGAGCCAGAAGTGCCAGGAGACCATGCTGAGGCTATAGAGCCGCTCGCGGTTCCACAGTTTCGGCACGAGGAAGTAGAGCGCGCCAAAGGTGATCATGCCGTTCCAGCCGAGCGCGCCGGAATGCACGTGCCCGATGGTCCAGTCGGTGTAGTGCGACAGAGAGTTCACCGCGCGGATCGACATCATCGGACCCTCGAAGGTGGACATTCCGTAAAAGCCGATGGAGATGACCATCATCCGGATCACCGGATCAGTGCGCAGCTTGTCCCATGCGCCCGAGAGTGTCATCAGGCCGTTGATCATGCCGCCCCAGCTGGGCATCCAGAGCACGATCGAGAACACCATGCCAAGGGTCGAGGCCCAGTCCGGGAGAGCGGTGTAGTGCAGGTGGTGCGGACCCGCCCAGATATAGATAAAGATCAACGCCCAGAAGTGGATGATCGACAGCTTGTAGCTGTAGACCGGCCGCTCGGCCTGCTTGGGCACGAAGTAGTACATCATGCCGAGGAAGCCGGCGGTCAAGAAAAAGCCCACGGCATTGTGGCCGTACCACCACTGCGTCATGGCATCCTGCACGCCCGAGAAGACCTGCACGGATTTGGAGCCAAAAACGCTAACCGGGATGCTGAGGTTGTTGAACACATGCAGCATCGCGACCGTGATAATGAACGACAGGTAAAACCAGTTGGCCACGTAGATATGCGGCTCTTTCCGTTTAACCAGTGTGCCGACGAAGATAGCAAGATAGGCGAGCCAAACGATGGTCAGCCACCAGTCCACATACCATTCCGGCTCGGCATATTCCTTGCCCTGCGTCGCGCCAAGCAGATAGCCGGTCGCCGCCAGAACGATCACCAGTTGGAACCCCCAGAATACGAACCACGCCAGGTTTCCGCCCCAAAGACGCGCGGCGGTGGTGCGTTGCACCACGTAAAAGGACGTAGCGATCAGGGCGTTGCCGCCGAAGGCAAAGATCACAGCCGATGTATGAAGCGGTCGCAGGCGTCCGAAGTTCAAAAAGCCCTGCGACCACTCGAAATTGAGCTGTGGAAAGGCCAGCTGAAACGCGATGAAAGTGCCGGCAAGAAAGCCCACAACGCCCCAGAGCGCCGTGGCGATCACGCCCGCCCGGATGACGCCGTCCATATATTCACCAGATAAGTCAGGCGCATAGACCGGTTCGTCTGTACGGCGCAACACCCAGATGAAAAGACCGAATGCGACCAGCGCAATGGTCAGCGCATTGACCAGATAAGCCAGATCGCGCGCGTAATTGGCGCAAATCAGCGCAAAGAACGTGATCAAACCCAGCACGATCAGTTTGACGTAATTCTGCATACTTGTTCCCTTCGTCTCTGTCTGCAGGCGACGCGAATACCGCCTGCAGGCGCGATTAGCTGCGCCCCTTTTGCTGCGCTGCAACATGGACCGCATTGATCTGCATCAAGCAACCTTCGACCATGAAACCTGTCAAATCACTTTGACACGCATCAATGCGTTCAAGCAAACGCCGTGTTTACAGTGGCATCAAGTTTCATCTCGGAAAGGAAAATCCCATGGCCTGGAAAAGTCTTTTCTGCGCTTTGTCGGACCCCGCTCTCGTCCAGCCCACGCTTGAGACCGCGATGGCGATGGGATCCCGTCTCGACGCGCATCTCGACGTTATGGCCCTTGGGGTAAATCGCACACCGACGGATATGTATTTCGCCGGCGCCTCCGCGATATCCGTGCAGTCCACGCTTGATCAATGCACCGAGGAGGCCGAGGCCATCGCAAAAGCAGCCCGTGAGGCGTTGTCGGCCCTGCCGGATCTGGCATGGTCCTGCGAGCCTCACGTTGCCCACATGGCCGATCTCGGCCGGGTGGTCGCGGCCCGTGCACGCTTTTGCGATGCCGCGATCCAGCCCACGCCGTATGGGGAAGGTCGCGGAGCTGAGATGGAGCCTCTCACAGAGTCGATCCTCTTCGAAGGACGCGCGCCCACCCTCATCCTTCCAGCGGGGATGTCGGGCATGCATACGCCCAGGCAAGTCATGGTGGCATGGAACGAAAGCCCGGAAGCCCTGACCGCGATCCGCGCTGCCCTTCCCCTGCTGAAAGAGGCCGACAGGGTCAAGGTCGTGGTGGTGGATCCCCCGGCACATGAACCGGGCCGGTCAGATCCAGGCGGCGCCCTGTCACAATTTCTGGTCCGCCACGGCCTGCGCGTCGAGATCGATATCCTGTCAAAAAGCCTGCCACGCGTGGCCGATGTCCTGATCCGGCACAGCCGGGATACCGATGCCGATATGATCGTGATGGGCGCTTACGGGCATTCAAGGTTCCGCGAAGCAGTGTTCGGCGGTGCAAGCCGCGCCATGCTGGAACAATGCCCGCTGCCGTTGCTGATGGCGCATTGATCTTGCAAGCTTCCCCAGCAGGACGCCAAAGCTGTTATACACCTGCCTACTAGGTCAACAAACCGCCGTCCCCGTCGTCCGCCGCCTCTTCGAGCAAGCGGTGGAAATCGGGGATGGTGACGTGCCGCTTTCCTTCCAGAGAGATCACCCCGTCCTTGCGTAGCGCCGAGATCTGACGGCTGACCGTTTCCAGCGTGAGACCGAGATAATCGGCCATCGCTTCGCGCGTGAGCGGAAGGTCGAAGACAATCGGACCCTGAAGGCTGCCAAGCTTGAGGGTCGCGTCGCGCCGTGCGATGATCGACAACAGGCTCGCGATCTTCTCGCGCGCGGTCTTGCGACCGAGTACCAGCATCCATTCCCGCGCCGCATCAAGCTCGTCCAGCGTCATCTCCAGCAAGCGCTGCGAGATATGAGGCGTACGCAGCATCATCTCTTCGAAAGGGGCTTTACGAAAACAACACATCACCATGTCCGTGGTCGCGACGACGTCGTAGGCCGCGGCCTCGCGTCCGGGGCGACCGACGAAATCGCTCGGTAGGAGCAGTCCGACCATCTGCCGGCGTCCGTCCTCCATCGTTTGGGTCAGCGTCGCAATACCGGACACCACAGAGCCCACGAAATCCATCCGGTCGCCGGCCCAGATCACGGTCCGCCCTGCCTCGAAGCTTCGATAATACTTAATCCGGTCAAGCGCTTCGAGTTCATCGGCTTCACACCGCGCGCAAACCGCGCGGTGCCTGATCGGACACTCGCCGCAATCGCGCGGCGTTGCGCCCTCCGGCTGTTTCAGTGTGATGCTCATGCGCCCTCATGTTGATCTGCGTCAAGGTGCGGAGCCCTTACCCGTGATCAAGCTACGCGTATGATGAACAAAGCACAACTAGGCCGCTTGGGTCTCTTTGACGCAAAGCTGCCACGCTACACCAGCTACCCAACCGCGCCGCATTTCTCGGCGGACGTGGGCAGCACGGCCTTCACCGACTGGCTTGGCCAGATCACACCGGGCGGTCAGATCTCGCTCTATATCCACGTCCCCTTTTGCCGCAGGCTCTGCTGGTTCTGCGCCTGCCGCACGCAAGGCACACAGTCCGAGGCGCCGGTCGCGGCATATCTCGAGACGCTGAAGGCCGAGATCGCGCTATTGGCGGGCGCTTTGCCCGAGGGCGTCACGCTGTCGCGGCTGCATTGGGGCGGGGGCACGCCGACGCTTCTGACTGCGTCGATGATGCGCGATCTGTCCGGCGCGATCCGCACGGCCGTGCCTTTCGGTCCCGACACCGAATTCTCGGTGGAGATCGACCCCAATGAGATCGACGATGCCCGGCTTGACGCGTTGGCCGAGGCGGGCATGACGCGCGCCTCGATCGGCGTGCAGGATTTCGACGATGCGATCCAGAAAACCATCGGACGCATTCAGGGCTTCGATATCACTCGCGACGCGGTCGACGCGATCCGCGCGCGCGGCATCGACAGCCTCAACGCCGACATACTCTATGGCCTGCCCCACCAGACTAAGGCGCGCATCACCGAAAGCGTACAAAAGCTCTTGTCTCTGGCCCCGGACCGAGTCGCCCTTTACGGATATGCGCACGTCCCGTGGATGGCCAAGCGCCAGCAACTGATCCCGTCCGACGCCCTGCCTACGCCCGAAGAACGGCTTGATCTTTTTGAGACCGCCCGGCGGCTTTTCAGCTGGGACGGCTATGACGAGATCGGCATCGACCATTTCGCACGACCCGAAGACGGCCTGAGCACGGCCCTGCGCGCGGGCCGTCTGCGTCGGAATTTCCAGGGCTATACCGACGATACGGCTGACATTCTCGTGGGTCTGGGCGCCTCGGCAATCTCAAGATTCCCTCAGGGATATGCGCAAAACGCACCGGCGACGGGGGCCTATACCAAGGCGATCCGTGAGGGGCATTTCGCCACGGCACGTGGGCATATCTTCGCCGGGCAGGATCTTTTGCGCGGCCGCCTGATCGAGGCCGTGATGTGCGACTTCCGTATCGATAAGGCTGAGATCTGCGGGCAGTTCGGCCTCAGCGGGACGGAGTTCGAAGCGATACTTGCTCCCGTTGTCGAAGATTTCGGGGCGCATGTGACCCTAAACGAGGACGGGCTTTGCGTGCCCGAAGCCGCACGACCGCTGACCCGCATGATCGCGCGGTCCTTTGACACGTATGACCTGAGCCGCGCCGGCCACAGCCACGCGATCTGATCCTCAGAGCGAGCGTTTCTCCATCACGATGGCGTCCTCGCGGGCGCCATCTGGCCTCGTGTAATAGGCCGCGCGGCGCGCAACCTCGGCGTAGCCAGAGCCGGAATAAAGCCGGATCGCGGTGGTGTTGTCCTGTCCCACCTCAAGGAAAAGACGCACCGCGCCGCGCTTGCACGCCTCTACCTCAAAGTCGGAAAGTACTTTGGAGCCAACGCCTTGGCCGCGTTTTTCCGGCGCGCGTGCGATGGTCAGAAGTTCGGCTTCACCGGCCACGACGCGGCCCATCGCGAAGGCCTGATCACCTGTGACCACAAAGACCGGCCCGCTCTGAAGAAGCTGCACAAATTCGTCTGCGGTCCAGCTTCGGGACCGCCCCGCAAAGGCGCGGGCATGCAGATCAGCCATCGCCTCAGGCGTCATCGAGAATCCTCGGTGGGGTCTCGCGCGACGGGGCGGCGTCGGCGGGACGGACGTAAAGCGGCGCGGGTGACGGGCTGTCCGGCGGGGCGAGCGCGGCCAGTTCAGCGATGGCGGCGACCAGCGCGGCGGGGGTGTCGGGCCATGCAGTGCTGGCGGGCACTTCGGCGGCGGGCACAATCACCGGTGCGCCGTCCCGGCCCAGCAGGTAGGCGGTATCGCGCGGGGCGGGCACGGCGGCTGCGTCCAGACCGGTGGCGTGGCGCAGGGCCGCGAAGGTCGAGACCCCCACCGCTTGGGTGCCCAGACCGAGCGCCAGACCGCGCGCCAGCGAGACGGAGATGCGGATGCCGGTGAAGTTACCCGGCCCAATCCCGACCCCGATGCGCGTAAGATCCTTGAGCTTTATACCTTTTGAATCAAGAAGTTCCTGGATCAGCGGCATCAGCCTTTCCGCCTGACCCCTTCCCATTTCCTCGACCTTGGTGACAACGCCGCCGCCGCACAGCAAAGCGGCCGCGCAATGCGCGGCCGATGTGTCGAAAGCCAGGATCGTCTGATCAGAGGACGCCAACGGGACGGACCTCGGTCACCTCGGGGATATAGTGGCGCAGAAGGTTCTCGATACCCATCTTGAGGGTGATCGTCGAGGACGGGCATCCCGCGCAGGCGCCTTGCATATGCAGGTAAACAACGCCCCGCTCGAACCCGTGGAACGTGATGTCGCCACCATCCTGCGCCACGGCCGGGCGTACGCGAGTATCGAGCAACTCTTTGATTTGTCCCACGATTTCGGAGTTCTCACCGTCATGATCCGCATGGCCGGAGGCTTGGGCCTCGCCCAGCATGACGGGCTGACCGGACTGGAAATGCTCCATGATCGCGCCGAGGATGGCGGGCTTTACATGGTCCCATTCGACGGCGTCTTCCTTGGTGACGGTGACAAAGTCATTCCCGAAAAACACACCGGTAACACCCTGAACACGAAATATTTTTTCGGCAAGTGGCGACTTCTCTGCGCCTTCGGAAGACGGGAAATCGGCAGTGCCGGCCTCGAGCACGGTCTGCCCGGGCAAGAATTTCAACGTTGCGGGGTTCGGGGTCGATTCCGTCTGAATGAACATGTGTCGCGCTTTCCTGTAATGCCTTAGGCGGATATGCGTATCCGCCGGTGCCGAGTCAAGGATTGGAACCGTTCTAAACTATTGGGGCGGGGTTTGTATACACCCCGCTTTTGTACGAAATGCAGCAACTCCAGACGGCCCTTTGTACAAATTGTACAAAACTTTCCACCCGTCTCAGGTGATCTCTTCGAGCCGCTCCTTGCTCAGATCGCCGGGCACGATGGTGACCGGGATGGGCAGCGTGCCGGAGCTGCGCGACAGCTGGGTGACCAGCGGACCGGGGCCCTTCTTGTCGGTCCCCGCACCAAGGACGAGAACGCCGATATCGGAATCCTCCCTGACCTGCGCGATGATCTGGGCGATCGGTTCGCCCTCGCGGATGACAAGCTCGGGGTCGACGCCCTGCCGGTCGCGCATCCATTTCGCGAAAACCTCGAAATGGGCATGAATGCGTTCACGAGCCTCTTCGCGCATGATGTCACCGACGCCAATCCAGTGGTTGAATTCTTCCGGCGGGATCACGGCGAGGATTTCGACCCCTGCCTTGGTCTTGGCCGCGCGCATGGCGGCGAAGCGCATTGCGTTGAGGCATTCCCTGCTGTCGTCGAGGACCACGAGAAATTTGCGCATGGCGGTTCTTCCTTCTCAGGGTCTCATATTGGCGCGGAATTGGGGACACGGCAACAGGACGTCGTGCGATCGGAACGCATCGCATCGAGCCGAGGCCTGACCGGCTGGAATTCCAAAGATCCGCAAATCTTACGGGATCACGGCTTTGAGCCCAAACTGGAGAATGGTTGTCTGGGAAGACGGCGGAAGCAGCCATTTCCCGATCTCTTGAGCGAAATCGACCAAGACAGAAAAGAAGCAGATTTCCACCTCTCCCGAGGCGAAAGCAGAACTGTGTCTATCGGGGTTGAGTGCGCCTAAATGGCCGGTGACGAACCAGTGTCGGTCAAATCTCAACCCAGGTCATGGGGCTCATCTCTGGCCGAAAGACCATGTCGAGCGTCCTGACCGCCATTTTCGGGCTTCACACATGAAGCGTGTAGCGCGCGCACGGCCCGGTCCGGACAGCGCGCGCGATCTCGTTTCTTCAGGCCGCAACCTGCCCGCGACGCCGGCGCAGCAATCCGAACGCCCCGACACCTGCAAGAAGCAGGGGCAGCGAGGCCGGAAGCGGGATCGGCGCCACGCCACCATAGGCCACGTTGTCCATAGTGAAACCGTCATTGTCGACATAAGTGAACCGCACCGAGGTAAAGGCAGTGTCGCTTGTGAAGCCGAAGCCCCGGACGATGTTGCCGCTTGTGGTCGCAGGCGTCACGACCGTGCCGTTCACGGAGATCTGCGTGCGCAATTGATTATCGTTAAGAGCCGCAAAATCAGCGAAAAAGGCTGTCACGGCCGACGCAAAGGTGACCGAGAAGACATGATCTGCAGCGCTCAGAAGAATGTTCGCAGACGCCGTGCCGTCAATGTCGAAGTCAGGGACGAATTGCGCCGGGGGCTGATCAATGGCGTTGCGTTCGCCGCCCAAAACGCTCGTGCCGGATGTCTCCAGCGTCAGATCGTTCACGACCAGAGGTGTGTTCACGAAGTTCGGCTGGCCGCTCACGCCGTTGAAGGTCTCAAGCGACAGGTTGCTCGTCGCTGCATCGAACGTGGTCCGGTCAGTGAACACGGTCAGACTTGTCGCATTGGCTGATGTCGAAAGGACGAGAGCCGCAGCAGCAGCCGCCAAGCATGTCCTGAATTGAGATCTTGTTTTCATTCTATCTTCCCCAAAATTATTTTCTTCAAACGACCACGGTATTTGGCCAGACGATGCGATGAGATCATCGCGTTCAATCTTGTTATCCCAGCGAGTTTTCGCTGGGAGACGTGCCGACAACTATGGTTTACGCATCGCTTTTTGGCAAGTTTTTCGGTTCGGGGCCTGTTTCGCAGACTTTTCTGAACGCCTGGCGCCGCCGCAGGCGACCGTCTCCGGTTCCGGGTTCTGTGCCCCAGCTTTCCGCGCATCTTGACCGTGAATGGCAGCGCCGGCGACGTCTGTCGCCGTCACTCGGACGCCAGAGAAATGGAAGGGGTGGGCTTTGACAGATGCGGAGAGGCCTATGGTGGCGGCTTCGAGCCCAAAAGCGACTTTCTTGCCGTTTCGTGATAAGATGTTGTCGTCACCATACTCTCGGCCCCTGTGAATGCGGATCGGATGGGGCGCGGCCTGAGTGCCCAGGTGACTAAAAAAAGAGTGCATGAAATGCCTGCTTTTCCTGACTGGCACGTCATCGGCGACTGGTTTGACAACTGCAGTTGCAAAGTCGCCTGCCCCTGCACGTTCGGTCAGTCACCGGACAAAAATCTTTGCGAGTTCGTGCTGTTTTACCATATCCGGGAAGGTCACTTCGAGACTGTCAAACTTGATGATCTCTGCCTTGTCCGGGTGGGATACTTTGAGGGAAATCTTTGGGATTACGAAGCATTCGTCCGTGGCGGTTCCATTATCGATGCCCGGGCCAGCGATGCTCAAGCAGAAGCGATTACAAGAATATTTTCCGGCAATGTGGGCGGCTGGCCGCAGGAGTTTGCCAAGTGCGGTGGGCGCGGAAGAGAATCTCTTGGGTCTGAACGTGGTGCATTTTCCTTCGAGATTGCGCCCAACCAGTCTCGATGGGGGGTCGATATCCCTGGCAAAGTCAAAGCGTGGGCGAACGCACTTATCGGTCCCACAAGCGCCCCTGACGAACCGCCAAGACTGAGCAGCGCGCCTGGCTGCGAGGTCGGCCCCGGTCAGATTGTCACCTGGGGGAAATCCACGGTTTGCAAGGTGAACGCCTTCGGCCTTGAGTTCGAGTGGAATGTAAGTTCTTCCAAGCATTGCCCGTTTGACTGGCGCGGGTCAGACGTTTTTTGACAGCTGCGTTATGAGCATGGCCTCTTCGTTTCAGGCGCGTGTCGAATGGCGGCCTTGACTGACTGCAACGCGGCAGGGACATGCGACTGTTAACGGCAGGTTTGGGCCGATAGCGCCGGCATGACCCATTCGGGCGAAAGACCGATTAGTCCGCATCGCGGACCTTCGCGCCAAGCGGGACGAACAACCGCTTACGGCCTTCTTCGTTGGGAATTGGGCAGCACCGTTTGCGAGGAGTAGGCAGCGGGCATGCAAGTGCAAACGATTGATGGGCTTCCTCTCGTGCAGTTCAGAAATACCGAGCGATCTGTGATATGCTCGGCTCCATCCTGAAGACTTGAGAAAGGCCAGAAAATGGACGCGCATTTTGTTGAAGGTGGCGGTGGCATAAAGATTCACGCGCGGGAAACTGGTCTCTCCACGGGTATGCCAATACTGTTCATTCATGGTTGGTCACAACATCATATGTGTTGGGCAAAGCAATTCGAGAGCGCGCTTGCTGACAGCCACAGGCTGGTCGCGGTCGACCTTCGAGGCCATGGCCAGTCTGATACACCAAAGGACGCTGAGAGCTACTCGCACGGCGATCTTTGGGCCGAAGACATCAACAGCATTATAAAAACGCTCGAACTAGAAAGGCCGGTCCTGGTTGGATGGTCGTATGGCGGCTTGGTAATAAGCGATTACCTTCGACGTTACGGTGACGAGGACATCAGCGGCATCAATTTTGTCGGAGCGGCTGTTGGCATAGGTCCAAAGTGGTTTGGTTCACATATAGGGCCTGGCTTTTTGGAGAACGCACCGCCGGCCTGTTCGGATGATCAGGTGGTCGCGCTCCAAGCAATCCAGAGATTTCTGCACGTCTGCTTCGAACAACCCTTAGACGCCAAAGACATGGAATTGGCGATGGGATGGAACATGCTTGTGCAGCCCTTTGTGCGCGCCAGTCTCATTCAACGCGAAGATGACTTCACCCCTGAATTGGAGCGTTTGCAAAAACCCTCTCTGGTATCCTTCGGCGACAGAGACAGCATCGTTTTGCCCAAGATGGCTGAAACGATCATCGCGCATGTACCATATGGCCAATCTTCGGAGTACAAGGGTGTGGGGCACGCTCCGTTTTGTGAGGATGCTAACCGTTTTAATGACGAACTCGCTGCGTTTTCCAGATCGGTTCTTAACTGATGCATTGAACTGGCCGGTGATAGCATTTTCCTCGGCGCGATCCTTCAATGAGCTTTCGAGCGCGGCACCGCAGTGAAAGACTTCTGTGCCCGCGGAGCGGACCTTGGCTCTTGTTGCAGCTGATGACCGGAAAGAGCCCCGAATAGCCATTCCAGTGGACTTGTGAAGGCCGGCTGCTAATCTCGCCGAACCAACACCCATAAGGGGCCAGGAACATGCACCCTACTGAAAAGGTAGTTCGACAATTTCACGAGTCGTGGGATATGCGCGATCCAGATCGCGGCGCGGAGGTCATCGCTGAAGACTGTGCTTTTGAGGATATTGCCCGAGGCGAGAAGCTTCCCGGCAAGGAAGCCTACAAATCTGACTACTATCGCTGGCGAGAGGCATTCCCTGACGGGCTTTGCAAAGTCGAAAACGTCATTGTCAGCCAAGACGGGCAATGGGCTACGGTCGAGTTTCGGAACACTGGCACACATACCGGCGTTCTGCGCTCCAGCCTTGGAAATTTTCAGCCAACCGGCAAGAAAGCTGAAGTCCGGTATTGTTCAGTGATGCGCGTCAAAGACGGCATGGTGGTCGAGGGCCGGGATTATTACGACAGCGCAACCATCGCTCGGCAGCTGGGACTAATCAGCTGACCAAAGAGATAACCCTGTCGCAGCGTGAGTTTCACAGGTGGCAAGCCAAGCATCGGGCGGGATACATTAAGTCCGCACACTAGACCTTAGCGCATTGTGCAGCTAACGACCGGAACGAGCCCAAGGCGGACCAACTCGCAGCAGCCGGAATGGACCGGTTTGCTCGCCACTTCGGACCTTTTGCTCGCAATACTTCACAGCGGCACGGTGCGCGGTTCTCGTGACGATCTGGCTGAGCGGCTGGCGAGATCAGCGGTGCGCACGCTTCCCGAGAAACTTGGCTCTGGCTCCCCACAATCGCCGCGCACACCTCCCGTCATTCCGTTGAACTTCAAGGGTATTTCCGCGCGCAGAATGGGTACTTTCCAGCCGACCAGGCTGTCGACAGATGGGTAGGCAGCAGCAACCCTGCGACGACGAGCGTTTTCAGGGCCTACGCTCGTATGTGTTCATGCCGTTCCATCATGGCGCGATAAAGTGCTTGACTATCGGCCCGTTCTCTCGCTTGTCGAAAGCTCTTACCCTGTCCTGAACCACCTTGTCGGCGTTCGAAACCCGAGCATGCTGCGCCAGATGCTCTTCCCAGCTTGAGATGCTGAAGGCTTCAATCCACAGCTCTGGCTCCTCGACATTTTGATAGGACCGCCATTCAAACGCGCCATCCCGCCAGCGTTCCTGAGACAGGTCCATCAATGCAGCAAGGAAGGCTTCGGCCTGTGAAGGATCGATGACATATTCAACGGTAACCATCACAGGGCCGCGCGCTGCCAGGCCATCTTCGGGCAGGGCGACCTCAGGTGCGGGCCAGTGCATAGACGGTGTCAGATCAAGCTGTTCGCCCTGACCCAATTTGACGTTGCGGGTCAAAACGGCTCCTACGATCAGCCCCGCGGCGGCAATCAACATTGTTGTCGTCGTTGATGTGGCTGTCGCCACTTGCCCCCATGCGGTGGATCCCAAGGCCATTGAGCCAAAGAAGACCATCAGGTTTATCGCAAGACCCCGTGCACGCACCCAGTTGGGCAGGGCAGTTTGTGCAGAAACATTGAACGTCGTCAGCACAGCGATCCAACTGAAACCGCCAAGCAACGCGGCCGCGGCGGCAAGATAGGGCACCGCGGCGGTCGCCAGAATTACCATGGCGGCTGCGGTGCCCAGGGTTCCAAGCAGAGCCATCGTGCTGCCGTCTACCCTGGCGCGGAACTTCGGCATTGTGAGAGCGCCAGCCACTGCGCCCGTGCCGATCAGGGTCAGGAGCAGTCCGTACAACTCCGCGCCGCCACCCTCGATGCCCTGCACGACCAGTGGTAACAGTGCCCAATACGCCGACGCAAAGATGAAAAAGGCAAATGACCGCATCAACGTCGCCTTGAGCGGTGCGTTATGTGCAACATGCCGGAGGCCCGTGAGCATAGCATTGGCCACCGGCTGCGAGGTCTTGGTAACCGTTCCATCGTATCGCCAGAGCACCAGCGCAATGATGATCACCACATGGCTGGCGGCATTTACCGCAAACGGGGCAGACAGACTTACAGATGCAATCAGAACCCCAGCAAGGGCCGGGCCGATCGCACGGCTGATGTTGATGCCCATGGAATTGAGTGCGATCGCGGGCTGTAACGCGTCACGCGGAACGAGCGCGGGAACGATCGCCTGCCATGCCGGCGCCATGAAGGCCGTACCTGTGCCGATGGCGAGCGTGAAGAGGATCAGAATGACCGGTGTGACCAACTCGAAATGGACAAGAAGCGTGAGTAACGAGATGAGCACAAGTAAGACAACATTGACTGTTATGAGCATCCTGCGTTTGTCCAGCCGATCCGCGAGAGTGCCTGCGTAAAGCGCAAACAAGAACACAGGTAACGTAGTTGCAGCCTGCACCAGTGACACAACGGCAGGGGACGAGTTGAGAGTGATCATCAACCAGCCCGCGCCGACATCGTGCATCCAGGTGCCCACATTAGAAATCAGCGTGGCCGTCCACAAAAGCGCAAAGGCGCGGTGCATGAAGGGCGAAAACGGCCCGGTTGGAGCAATGGGGGCCGGGTCGGCGGCCGGATTACCACTGGGTGACATCAGAGGTCTCCTCTTTGCGCTTTTGCGCATAGCCGCGAACGAACGGACACAGGGGAACGATCCGCTGACCTGCAGCGCGTGCATCCGCGAACAAGCGCTCGGCCAGGGTGCCCGCCACGCCCATCCGGCGCATAGTGTCCGGCACACCAGTGTGATCGGCGATGATCAGGGTATCGGACACCTTGGACAAGGTCAGCTCGCCCTCTCCTTCGACGCCCTCGATGGTCGCGACATAGCGCGCCTTGGTCCCTGTATCGGTGCGAGTGATCGTAACGTCAGCCATTGTCGTCTCTCTGAAGGTAAGGTGCGAGCCAGGTTCGGCCCGGTCCGCTTGGTATCATTCCGCAACCTGCGACGTCTTCTGGTTTATGGTCGCCCCGGGTGCGCCAAAGACGGGCACAGGAGACCAGTCGGGCAGTCCCGGCAGGGGCGCAGGTGCACGGGCCGCGAAGGCCCCGTTGGCGTGCACGACCTTGCCGCCGGTGAAGGTCAGGTCGGCCTCGATGTTGACGATGTCGTCCTCGGGCACCGCAAAGTAGTCTCGGTCGAGCACGGCAAGATCAGCGAACTGGCCTGCCTTGATCTGACCCTTCTTCCCCTGCTCGCGGCTGAACCAGGCGCCTGCCGCCGTCCAGTGGCGTAGCGCGTCGTGCCGGTCCAGACGGTTGGCCGCCTGCCATATTACATCGCCGCCACGGCCCTTGCCCGAGACCGCCCAATGGATGGCGAGCCACGGATTGTAAGACGAGACACGCGTGGCATCTGTCCCCGCGGCCAGTGGCGCGCCGGAGGCCATTATCTTCTTGACCGGCATCACATCGTTCAATGCGGCCTCGCCATAACGGTCCTCATAGGCCGTGGCCTGAAACGCGATGCGGTTCTGGTAGCTGATCCCGCCACCGAGGCGCGCGACACGCTCCATCGTGGCCTCGGTAATCGTCTCTCCGTGGTCGAAAATCCAGTTCAGCTCATCGAGCCCCCGATCACGACCCACCTCCTCAACAACGTCGAGCAACCGGTGCGCGCTTTCCTCGTAGGTGCAATGGAAACGGATCGGCCAGCGATTATCGAACAGAAACTCGAGCACTGGGCGGAGGTCACCCTCCATCCGCTTTGGCAGCTCGGGGCGCGGATAACTGAAATCCTCGAAGTCGTAGGCTGAAGCCACCAGCATCTCGCCCGCGCCAACGCATTTCAGGTAGTCATCCCCCGCGTCCGGCTTCACAATGTCATTCCAGCGCTTGAAATCGTCGAGCTCGAACAGCGGGCGCTGCGCAAACAGCTGATAGCCGATGCGGACGGTTTGCTCGCCGCGCTTATTGAGCTCGGAGATGACGCCGTAATCGTCAGGGTAGTTAAGGAACCCGCCCGCACAGTCGAGCGCAGAGGTCAGACCAAGGCCGTTGAGCGCACGAAAATAGTGCTTGGTCGATATGACCTGCTCCTCAAAATCGAGCTTTGGCGCCATATCCAAAAGCGCATACAGCGGTTGCGCATTCGGGCGTGCCATCGCAAGGCCGGTCGGATTACCCTTGTCGTCACGTTCAAGACGGCCAGAGACGAAGGGTTCATAGAAATGCTTATCGATCCCAAGGGCGCGCAGGGCCGCCTTGTTCAGCCAGGCACGATCATAGAGGTGCAGCACGTAAACCGGAACGTCAGGGGCGACAGCATTGATCTCGTCGATCGTCGGCAGACGGCGTTCGGCGAATTGATCGGCGGACCAGCCGCCCACCACGCGGATCCATTGGCCCGCAGGCGTCCGTTCGGCCTGCTGCTTCAACATGCGAAGACCGTCAGACAGCGACGGCACAATGTCCCAGCGCAACTCCATGGCAAAGTTGTTGCCCTGCCGGATGATATGGGTGTGGCTGTCGATCAGGCCCGGAATGACGCGCTGGCCGCCAAGGTCGATGACATCGGTTTCGGTCGTCTTGAGGCGCAGGATGTCTCCATCGGAACCGACTTCCTGAATGAGGCCACCGGACAGGGCGACGGCCGTCACTTCGGGCGCGTCGGGGTCCATCGTGGTGATATTCCCGTTGAAAAGGATGGTATCGGCCATGGCAGCCTCCGTTATGCAAAGGGGACAGGGGCCGCGCCCGGCTGACGGGCGCGGCGGTGTGCCTACTCGATTGCGAGGGGCGCGGCGGGCACAGCTTCCAGCGTTTTCCCGGTGTGCTGGGTTCGCGAAGGCGACTTATGCACCATGGTGTACGCGTAATCGACGCCCATGCCGTAGGCGCCGGAATGCTCCTGTACCAGCGCGATGACCGCGTCATAGGTTTCCTTGCGGGCCCAGTCACGCTGCCATTCCAGCAGCACCTGCTGCCAGGTCACGGGTACGACACCCGCTTGCACCATGCGATCCATGGCATAGTTGTGTGCGTCCTCGGACGTGCCGCCGGACGCATCGGCGACCATGTAGATCTCGTACTCCGTATCGGCCATGCAGCTGAGCGCAAAGGTTAGGTTACACACCTCGGTCCAAAGCCCTGAGACAACGATCTTATTGCGGCCTTCGGCGGCCCCCTTGGCCAGGGCATCACGCACCTTCTGGTCATCCCACGAGTTCATTGATGTACGCTCCAGCAGCGGAGCGTCGGGATGCACGTCCAGCAGTTCGGGATAGGTGTGGCCGGAAAAGCTTTCGGTCTCGACCGTTGTGATTATGGTCGGGATGCCAAAGATCTTGGCTGCCTTGGCCAGCGCCACGGTGTTGTTCTTCAGCGTTTGCCGGTCAATCGACTGCACGCCGAATGCCATCTGAGGCTGATGATCAATGAAGATCACCTGGCTGTTTTCGGGGGTGAGAACGTCAAGTTTGGACATCGGGTTGGTTGCTCCTTGGTTCGGGTTCAGGTTTCGCTTTTGGTGGTGTCCGAGGGTGGCTTTTGCTGACCAACCTCGAAGGATTTCAGGTGCAGCGCATGGGCGATTGGTTGGGCATGGCCTTTCAGCCAGTGCACGGCGGCCTCTCCGGCGAGCATGCCCAGGAGGCCGAGCAATGCGATGATCGGCGGCGCAGGAGACCGCAAGGACACAAGCCCGTAGATCACACCCACGCCGACACCGACGCCCAGTGAGAGCAGATACGGCGCCCAGTTCATGCTGCATCCGCCCGAGGGTGGGCCCGCAGAAGCTGCGCCATGGCGGCCAGCTCTTCCCGGCGCATCTCGTGGCCACCATCGTGATAGCTGGTGGCCAGTTGCGCGCCTTGTGCCTTGAACCAGGACACGAGGCGTTCGGTCATCGGCCAGGGACAGATCGGATCGTGTCGCCCAGCGGTGATCAGAACTTGACGACCCTTCAGCCCCGATACCGATGCGGGCTCCCAAGGAACAAGAGGATGCAGCAAGGCCACGCGATCAAAAAGATCCGGGCGTGCCATCATCACGGACGCAAGGATATTCGCGCCGTTGGAATACCCAAACCCATAAACGGGCCGGTCAGGATATCTTTCTTTCCAAGCCTCTACGAAGCTCGCCATCTTGGCCGTCGCCCGGGCAAGATCGTGCATGTCGTAGACACCCTCGCCCGTGCGGCGAAAGAAACGCGCAGCACCCATTTCCGAAACGTCGCCCCGGGGCGAAATCACGCCCGCGCCGGGGACCAGCTCTTGCGCAAGACCAAAGAACTGTTGTTCATCTCCGCCAGTGCCGTGGAAGGCAAAGACGAGCGGCGCATCGCGTTCTGGTACTTTTGTCAGGGCTTTGTAGCTTTCGACTGACATATTCGGCCCTCCTCAGGCGATTTCAGGCAGACGTTTTTCGATCTGATCGCGGCAGGGGCGATAGCGCTCGGGAAGCTTCAGGGCTTCGCCGAGATGCGCGGTGTCCTCGTCGCGGTCGAATCCAGGTTCGTTGGTGGCGATCTCGAAAAGCACACCACCCGGCGTGCGGAAGTAGATCGCCCAGAAGTAATCGCGGTCGATCACAGGTGTGACCTGATAGCCGGTGTCCATGAGCGCTTCGCGCACCTCCAGTTGCGCGACGCGATCCTCTACCGCAAACGCGATGTGGTGGACCGAACCGGCGCCTTGATTGGCGTGGCGCGCGTCTGGAAGCTCTTCCAGATCCACGGTCCGGGCCGCATTGCCGCCATCGATCCGGTAGCGGATGACTGAACCTGCCGTGTCCTCCTTTTCATAGCCCATGAATTGGAGGAGCTCGCCCGTCGCCGCCGCATCGCGCAGCCGGAACCGCGCGCCGTGTAAGCCCAGAATGGCCTCACCGCTGCCGATGCCATCGCCGGTCCAGGCAGTGCGACCTTCAGGATCGGCTTCGACCAGCGCAAAACTTTCGCCATCGGGGCCATCAAATTCCATACGATTTTCGCCAAGGAAGCTGTCGGCCTTTAGGCCAATGACACTCTTCTCGGCGAGGTGCTCTTGCCAGAAATCAAGTGTACCCTTGGGGACGGCGAACTCCGTCACTCCAACCTCGCCGACGCCACGCTTGCCGCGCGGCATCCGGCCTAATGGGAAGTATGTCATCACCGATCCGGGCGTCCCGACTTCGTCACCATAGTAGAGGTGGTAGACCTCAGGCGCGTCGAAGTTCACGGTCTTCTTGACCCGGCGTAGCCCAAGCGCCTGCGTGAAGAACTGGTTGTTTTCCTTGGCATCCGCCGCCATCGAAGTGACGTGATGCAAGCCTTTGATCAGCTTTTCCATGGTCCGCCTCCAGGCCGTTGTTGTTTGCATTGGGATAAAGATAGCGATGCGGTTATCAAAAACTATAATAACTGAATTGCATATTTTATTGCATTTATGATAACGATTTCGGCATGCAAGATCTCAAATCAGTCCGCGTATTCCTCGAAGTCGCACGTCTCCAAAGCTTTGCTGCAGCGGCAAAATCCTTAAGGATGACGCCTGCGACCGTGACCCGCATCGTCGCCAAACTCGAGGAAGATCTCGGTCAGCAAATCTTGCTACGCACGACACGACAAGTATCGCTCACGTCAACCGGAGCGCTCGTTGCCGCTCGGTACCGTCCGCTGGTGGAAGCTTTTGACAAGGTCGAACAGGACCTAGAGCGAGAGATACAACCTCACCGGGGAAGGTTGTCGATCAACGCGCCCATGTCCTTTGGCCTGAGGATCATGCCGAGATTCGTTGAGAGTTTTCGGTTGGCCTATCCAAATGTCGATTTGAATATCCGCCTGACGGATCGGCTTGTCGACATCGTTTCGGAGTCGTGCGATCTCGCCATACGTGTGTCTAGCGCTCCGACTGACAAATCGACAATTTGGCGAAAGATATGCGAGGTGCCAATGCAGATTGTGGCGGCACCATCGCTGTTCGATAGTCACCCGATTCCAAGGACACCCGAGGACCTTAACCAGGATATTTGCCTTTCATACGGCGTGGAAGATATTCCAGAGGTCTGGCGGTTCGAGAAAGGCGCTTTGAAACGACCGTTTACCGCTGGTCGATCTATCCACACCAACAACGGTGATCTTCTATACCAGTTTGCGCGATCAGGTGCTGGCATGGTTATGTTGCCGGAATTCCATGTTGCTCGCGGGATCACGTCCGGAGAGGTCATTCAAGTACTTGAGGATTGGTCACTACCGCCACTCTGGTTATCACTCTTTTACCCACCCTATGAAGCCTTGCCACCGCTGGTAGCCACCTTTACGGACTTTTTCGAAGCGTACCTCAAGGATCTTGATGGCTTTGAATTTTAAACCGTATGGCCGCAACTGGCCATGGCCAATGGCTGATAGGTTTTTGTAGAGCCGCTCCGGCGCTAAAGGCGACCATCATCTCCGGAAGGTGTGCCAACCAAGTCTCAACTTACAACAGTTCAACCTCAATGTTGAGTTCGCTGTACATTACAGTCAGTGATAGATGTCTGTGAGGAGACGGTTGGAAGTCAGTCCCGTGGCCTCCGTCAAACGGCCGCTATCCAGTAAAGTGTCGCCAATCAACGGGCTTTTTTGAATGACTGATAGGTCCGCGGAGCAAAACGTGGCGCTTGTTGCAGCTGATGACCGGAAACCCGAAGCTGACAGAATGAACCTGTACAACAAGTTGCTCGGTGGTGTGATACCTTGGCCTCGAAGGTAGGAGTCGCTCAGATGACAGATGCCCAGGCTATTTCGGATCATTGGGGCAAGGGAGACGTATATTCCCGGATCCTGGACGCGATGGAAACGGCGGGCCTCGATCCCACTTCTGTCACGGTCGAGCAGCTCGCACCTGTGGATCATTTCCATGCCAGAAGTTTCCCGGCAACCGTTGAGCTTGCTGACGTTCTTCCCATCAAAGAAGGTGATCGCCTTGTCGACATCGGCTGTGGTCTTGGCGGCCCCGCCCGGTATCTTGCGAAACGTTTCAAGTGCCATGTTGACGGCATCGACATAACGGCCCCGTTCGTAGATGCCGCCAACAAGCTGAGTGTGCTCGTGGGGATGGAAGATGCCGTGAAGTGCCAGCACGGAGATGGCCAAAAACTCCCTTATCAAGGTGAAACATTCGATGGCGGCTACACGCAGCACGTCACGATGAACGTCCCGGACCGAGACGTGTTTTTCGGTGAAGCCTTCCGGGTGCTGAAACCCGGTGCATTTTTTGCGCTGACTGAGCACGGACTGGGAGAGCTGGGCGACCCCCATCATCCCGTGCCGTGGTCAGAGGATGGAACCGGCGCCTACCTGATGCGACCGTCCGATACGGTTGCCGCGCTGAAAAAGGCAGGTTTCGCCGACATCGAGGTCAGAGACACAGGCGAAAGATATCTACAGGGTTACAAACGTGCCATCGACCTCGCCGAGAAGGGTGAGGTTCCGGCATTCGGCACGCACATTCTGCTGGGTGACCTGACGCCGCAGATTGTGCGAAATGCGGCGCGGAACATCGAAGAACGCAGAACACACCCTGTTCAAATTGTCTGTTTCAAGCCCGGCTAGGTTGGCTTCCGAACGTCGAACTGAAGGTCCGCCTTCGCACACGTTCACCCGGTCGCGCCGCCGGTGTGTCGACATCTGTGACCGGACCGTGATCTGGGGCGATGGCAGCCCCCCACCCCGTCGCTAGTGAAACGTGCCCGCCACGCGGCCCAGAAGCATGAAGGCGCGGGCCGTGCGGGTGTCGGAGAACTCGGAGATCTCGGCGTCGGTCGCCGTCTCGCAGAAGCCGGAGATCGTGCGGTCGAAGAGCCTAAGGAAGTGATGCGCCGCGTCGCGGAAGATCGTGTCCTTTTTCATCCGTGCCGCCGTCAGCGCCAGCGAGGACCGGTCGCGGATACCGCCCAGGGGCGCGATAGCGCGGCCCCGCTCGCCAGCGGCGAAGCGGCGCCAGACCTCGGGGCGGGCCATGTCGGGGCGCAGGTCGTCCATGTAGATGCCATCCTGCGACATCAGCGTGAGGATATCCTGCGAGGCCTGCACCAGCTGCGCGGTGGGCCGGTGTTTCAGCGCGCGGCGCAGCGCGGCGAACCCGGCCTTGTCCTCGGCGTTCTCGGGGAAGTTCAGCGCCTTGATGAAATCGGCGGTTTCGAGCGGCGGGGCCATATCCTCGGCGGAGGTGCCGAGGGGCAGCACGACCTGATCGCCGGTGGCGACCGGCGCCGGGGTCGGCGCCAAGCGGGGGCGGATCGGCTCTCGCGACGTGGAGAAGGTCGCGAGCGCCGTTTCAGTCTTGCGCTGCGCCGCCGCGATCTCGTCAAGCTTCTTGGCCACCGAAGGTTCGGTCACCGCGGCGCTGCCGGCCTGAGCCTGTTGCACATAAGCGTGGCGAATCGCGTCGATCGCGGTCTGCAGGCGCTGGCTTTCCTCTCGCATCACACGGGCGGCGCGGGCGGCCACGGCGGCGACCCAGATCACCGCCACCGGCATGAAGATCGCCAGCAGAACAATGATGAACTGCAGCGCGCCGCCGCTCTCGGCGAACATGCCGGAAGGCGCCAGCACGACGAAAAACACCGCCGTGCCCGCCAGCCACAGCACGGAGAGCGACAGCGCGATGATTTCAACGGACGTGACCCGCGCCTTTTGCCCCTTGTCGTAAAGCGGCGGCTGCGGAGGCGACGTCTTGGGACGGTCGGACATGAGCGCGGGACCCGATCAGATGTAGGCGACTTTCAGCACTTCGTAGGACTTTTCGCCGCCCGGCGTGCGCACCTCTACGCTATCGCCCTCTTCCTTGCCAATAAGCGCGCGGGCGATCGGCGACTTTATGTTCAGCAGGCCCTTTTCGATATTGGCCTCGTATTCGCCGACGATCTGATAGGTTTTTTCCTCGTCGGTGTCTTCGTCCACGAGCGTGACGGTAGCGCCGAACTTGATCGAACCGTTGAGTTTTTTCGGATCGATCACGTCGGCGAGGCTGATGGCGCCCTCGAGCTCTTTGATGCGGCCCTCGATGAAGGACTGTTTTTCCTTGGCCGAGTGGTATTCGGCGTTCTCCGACAGGTCGCCATGTTCGCGCGCCTCGGAAATCGCGCGGATGATGGCGGGCCGTTCTTCCGATTTGAGGTGCTTCAGCTCCGCCTCGAGCGCGGTGAAGCCTTCCTTGGTCATGGGAATCTTTTCCATCCCGCGTGTCCCTTCGTCAATGCGGGGCCGCGCATCACGGCCCCGTCTGTCATGGTCATCGAACTGCGCGGCAGAGTGCCCCGAGCCGCGCGACGATTGCAAGTGGCGCGCGGCCCTCCGGGGGCACAATGGCCGGGCAGAGCGCGTAATTTTGCCGCTGTTGCGCGGGTGTAACGTCGTGTTCCAATTGACGGCGCGCAAGACCTCACGCTAACCAGATGCGAAATTTGATGTCCGGGCGACGCCCCCGGTGGACCCGAACGAAGGAGGACAGCATGTCCGACACAGAGCGCGAAACCATGGAATACGACGTCGTCATCGTCGGCGCGGGCCCGGCGGGCCTTTCGGCGGCGATCCGGCTCAAGCAGCTTGACCCGTCCCGCGAGGTCGTGGTGCTGGAAAAGGGTTCGGAAGTGGGGGCGCATATCCTGTCGGGCGCGGTGCTTGACCCCTGCGGCCTAAATGCGCTGATCCCGGACTGGAAGAAAAAGGGCGCGCCGCTGAACGTGCCGGTGAAGGAAGACAATTTCTACATGCTGGGCGAGGCCGGCAAGTTGCGCGTGCCGAACTGGCCGATGCCGCCGCTGATGAACAATCACGGCAATTACATCGTGTCGATGGGCAATGTGTGCCGCTGGATGGCCGAGCAGGCCGAAGAGCTGGGGGTCGAGATCTTTCCCGGCATGGCGTGTTCCGAGATCGTCTATGGCGAGAACGGCGAGGTGAAGGGCGTTGTGGCAGGTGAGTTCGGGCGCAACCCCGATGGCACGCCCGGGCCGAGCTATGAGCCGGGGATGGAGCTGCATGGCAAGTACGTGTTCCTGAGCGAGGGCGTGCGCGGGAGCCTGTCGAAAGAGGTGATCGCGAAATTCGACCTGTCGAAGGGCAAGGAGCCGCAGAAATTCGGCCTTGGCATGAAAGAGATCTGGGAAATCGACCCGGCCAAGCACCGCGAGGGCACGGTCACGCACACGATGGGCTGGCCCTTGGGCAAGAAGGCCGGGGGCGGATCGTTCATCTATCACCTTGAGAACAATCAGGTCTATGTCGGTTTCGTCGTCCACCTGAACTACAAGAACCCGCATCTTTACCCCTATATGGAGTTCCAGCAGTTCAAGCATCACCCCATGGTGGCCGAGCTTCTGAAGGGCGGCAAGCGCGTCGCCTATGGCGCGCGGGCGATCAGCGAGGGCGGCTATCAGTCGATGCCCAAGATGGTCGCGCCCGGTGTGGCGCTTCTGGGCTGTTCGGTCGGCATGGTCAACGTGCCGCGCATCAAGGGCAACCACAACGCGATGCTGTCGGGCAAGGCAGCGGCCGAGGCCGCGCATGCCGCCATCGAGGCGGGCCGCGCCAGCGACGAGCTGAGCGCCTACGAAAAAGAGGTGCGCGAGGGCGCCATCGGCAAGGACCTGATGAAGGTGCGCAACGTCAAGCCGATGTGGTCGAAATACGGCCTGGCGGCGTCGCTGACGCTGGGCGGATTCGACATGTGGACCAACACGCTGGGCTTTTCGGCCTTCGGCACTATGAGCCACGGCAAGTCGGACGCCGAGGCGACCGAACCGGCGAAGAACCACAAGGAAATCCAGTACCCCAAGCCCGATGGCAAGCTGAGCTTCGACCGGCTTACCAACGTGAGCTTCTCGATGACCAATCACGAGGAAAGCCAGCCCGCGCATCTCAAGCTCAAGGATGAGAGCATCCCGGTCAGCGTCAACCTGCCGAAATATGCCGGACCGTCGGCGCGGTACTGCCCGGCGGGGGTCTATGAGTTCGTGGAAAAGGACGGGGAACAGCAGTTCGTCATCAACTTCCAGAACTGCGTGCATTGCAAGACCTGCGACATCAAGGATCCGAGCCAGAACATCAACTGGACCACGCCGCAGGGCGGGGATGGGCCGAATTACCCCAACATGTGACGCGGCAGATCCGTTTAGGGTTTACAGGAGGGCGGCAAATGGGCCGCCCTCATTGCGTTGGGCGGCGCTGCATACTAGGCTCTGCGCCAAATCTTCAGAACACAGGCAGGCAGACCGTGACCATCAGATTCCTGAAAGCCGGGGCCGTTACGGCCACCCTCGCCGCGACCGCGATCCCCGCCACGGCGACCGAAGACGTGGGCGCCTATCTGGCGGCGCGGCAGGCAAGCTATGCCAATGACTTTTCCGCCGCCGCGCGGTATCTGAGCGAGGCGATCACGCGGGACAGTTCCAACCCCGCCCTGCTGGAAAACGCCGTCATCGCCTATATGGCGCTGGGCGATATCGACCGGGCCGCGACGGTGGCGCAGAAGATCGATGCGGAAGGCCTGCAAAGCCAGGTCGCCTTCATGGCGCTGATCGTCGAGGACATCGAAGCCGGCAATTATGACGCGGTGCTGGAGCGGCTGGAGGCGGGGCGCGGCATCGGGCAGCTGGCCGACGGGCTGACCCGGGCCTGGGTCCAACTGGGCCGGGGCGATGTGGACGCGGCCCTTGTCGCCTTCGATGCTGTCGCCGAGGAACGCGGGCTGCGCAGTTTCGCGCTTTATCACAAGGCCCTCGCGCTGGCCTCGGTCGGGGATTTCGAGGCCGCAGAGGCGATCTTTTCCGGCAATGGCGAAGCGCCGCTGCAGCGCACGCGGCGGGGCACCATCGCCTGGGCCGAGGTTCTGAGCCAGCTGGAGCGCAACGACGAAGCGGTCGCGGTGCTCGACGATGCTTTTGGCACGACGCTCGACCCCGAGATCGCGGCGCTGCGCGCAGAGCTGGAAAGCGGCCTGCCGGTGCCCTTCCGCCTGATCACGGGGGCCAAGGAGGGGCTGGCGGAGGTGTATTACTCCATCGGTCAGGCGCTGTTGAACGATGCGAGCGAGGATTACGTGCTGCTTTATGCACGCATGGCCGAGTACCTGCATCCGGGACATGTGGACGCGATCATCATGGCGGCCGAACTGCTGGAATCGCTGGAACGCTACGAGCTTGCGGTCGAGACCTACAAGCGCGTGCCGCGCGATCATCCGTCCTTTGCCGCGGCCGAGATGGGCCGCGCGGAATCGCTGCGCCGGGCGGAGAAGACCGACGCGGCCATCGAGGTTCTGGCGCAGCTGCGCGAGACCAATCCCGACCTGCCCCTGGTGCATGTCGCCGCCGGCGATCTTTATCGCCAGACCGAGGATTTCGCCGCCGCCGTCGCCGCCTATGACGCGGCGCTGGAACGGTACACGGCGCTGGAGAGCGACCAGTGGTTCGTGCGCTACGCCCGCGCCATCAGCCACGAGCGGCAGGGCAATTGGCAGGAGGCCGAGGCGGATTTCCGCAAGGCGCTGGAGCTGAACCCCGGACATCCGCAGGTGCTCAACTATCTCGGCTATTCGCTGGTGGAAAAGCAGATCAAGCTCGACGAGGCGCTGGCGATGATCGAGGAGGCGGTCGAGCGGCAGCCCGACAGCGGCTATATCGTCGACAGCCTCGGCTGGGTTCTCTACCGGCTGGGCCGCTATGACGAGGCCATCGGCCACATGGAGCGCGCCGCCGAACTGATGCCGGTGGATCCGGTGGTGAACGATCACCTGGGCGACGTGCTCTGGGCCGTGGGACGCAAGACCGAGGCGCGGTTTCAGTGGAAACGCGCGCTGTCCTTCGTGGACGAGGACGACCCGTCGCCCGATATCGACCCGGACCGAATCCGCCGCAAGCTTGAGGTCGGGCTGGACGAGGTTCTGGCCGAAGAGGGCGCGCCGCCGCTGAAGGTCGCAGACGATGACGGCTGAGGCGCTGGCACAGGCCAAGGTCAACCTGACCCTGCATGTCACGGGTCAGCGCGAGGATGGCTATCACCTGCTTGATTCGCTGGTGATGTTCGCCAATGTGGGCGACACGGTGCGCGTGAGCCTGGCCGATAAAACCAGCTTGCAGGTGACCGGCCCGATGGCCAAGGGCGTGCCCACGGACGAGAGCAACCTCGTCTGGAAGGCCGCACAGATGATGGACACGGATGCGAAGATCGCGCTGAAGAAGATCCTGCCGCATGCCGCCGGACTTGGCGGGGGATCGGCAGATGCCGCCGCGACGCTGCGCCTGATCAGCCGGCTGACGGGCAAGCCCATTCCCGACGATCTGACCGAAATTGGGGCCGATGTGCCGGTCTGCCTTGGCAACCGAGCGGCGCGGATGCGCAATATCGGCGACGAGATCACGCCGATGCGCGAACTGCCCGCGCTTTATGCCGTGCTGGTCAATCCCGGCCTCGCGGTGCCTACGAAAGAGGTGTTCGCGCGTCTGAAATCGCGGGAAAACCCACCGATGCCCGAGGCGATCCCGGAGAAGATGAGCGGCGCCGAACTGGCCGAGTGGATCCGGGGTATGCGCAACGATCTCGAAGAGGCCGCCATCGAGCTGCAGCCGCGCATTGCGCAGGTGCTGAACGCGATCGAGGTCACCGGGGGCTGCCGCCTTGCGCGCATGTCGGGGTCCGGGGGAACCTGTTTCGGGCTTTATCGCAACGCCGAAACCGCCGGATCGGCGGCGGGGCGCCTGCGCGAGGGCTTTCCGGCCTGGTGGGTCAAGAAAGCCAAGCTCAACGCGCCGGTCTGAGCCAGGTCGGCAGGTTATCTTGCATCGAGGGAATAGCGCCGCGCGTCAGGTGACGCGGGCCACCACGTAATCGGCCAGATCGTCGAGCATGTCGCGCACCGGATGATCGGGCAGCGCCGCCATTTGCGCGCGGGCCTTGGCCGACCAGCTGAGCGCATCCTGACGCGTCGCGTCGAGCGCGCCGTGCTTGTCCAGCAGGTGCAGCGCCTCTTCGAGATCGCCGTCGCGCTGATCGCCCTTTTCGATGGTGCGCGCCCAGAAGGCGCGCTCGGATTCGGTTGCCGCCGCAACCGCCTTGATCACCGGCAGGGTCAGCTTGCGTTCGCGGAAGTCGTCGCCGACATTCTTGCCGGTCGCCTTGGTGTCGCCCTGATAATCGAGCAGGTCGTCGACGATCTGGAAGGCGATACCGAGCGCGTCGCCATAGGAAAAAAGCGCGCCGATCTGGGCCTGATCGGCCCCGGCGATCACGCCGCCCACTTCGGTCGCCGCGGAAAAGAGCGCGGCGGTCTTGCCACGCACCACCTGCAGGTAGATGGCCTCGTCCGTCTTGAGGTTGCGCGCCGCGGTCAGCTGCAGCACCTCGCCCTCGGCGATGGTGGCGGAGGCGTTGGCGAGGATATCGAGCACCCGGAGCGAGCCGGTTTCGACCATCAGCTGAAAGGCGCGGGCGAAGAGATAATCGCCGGTCAGCACGCTCGACTTGTTGTCGAAGAGCAGGTTGGCGGTGGGCCGTCCGCGGCGTTGCGCGCTTTCGTCGACGACATCGTCGTGCAGAAGCGTGGCGGTGTGAATGAATTCCACCGTCGCGGCGAGATGCACGTCGAAGGTGCCGTCGTAGCCGCAAAGATCGGCTGCTGCGAGGGTCAGCATCGGGCGCAGGCGCTTGCCGCCGGCCTCGACCAGATGTGCGGTGACCTGTGGGATGCGCGGGGCATGGCGCGAGGCCATGCGATCGCGAATGAGCGCGTTCACGTCCCGCATCTTGGCCTCAAGATGCGCGGCCAAGGCCTCGTGCGGCTTGGTGGCGGCGTGATCCAATCCCATCTAACTCCTGTCACATGGCTCGACAAATAAAGCCCTGTGTCCTTAAGTCATCCCCATGAAACAGCTTCTCAGCACCACCGACCCGACCGTGATCGCCTTTGCCAAGGCCCTGCTTCAGGGCGAGGGTATAGACTGCTTTGAAATGGACGTAAATATGAGCATCCTCGAAGGCGGGATCGGAATTTTTCCGCGCCGCCTGATGGTTGTCGACGACGATCTGGAAGACGCGCAACAGGTGATGACCGACAACGGGATCTCAGTGAATGAGCGATAGCGCGGACGCCGATGTCACGCGCGACGCCTTTCTTGGCGGGGCCTTGCAGATCGCACAGCCGAAGGCGGGCTATCGCGCGGGCATCGACCCGGTTCTGCTCGCCGCGAGCCTGCCCGCGAGACCCGGAGAGCGGGTGCTGGAGCTGGGCTGTGGTGCGGGCGTGGCGGCGCTGTGCCTTGGGCGCCGGGTGCAGGGGGTGCATCTGACGGGTCTGGAGATCCAGCCCGGTTACGCCGATCTGGCGCGGGACAACGCAACATGCAATCGCATCGATCTGGAGGTGATCACCGGCGACCTTGCCAATCTGCCCGCTGACCTGCGCACGCGGCATTTCGATCACGTGATGGCGAACCCGCCCTATTTCGACCGCGCGGCCTCGACCCCGGCCACGGATTCGGGTCGGGAAACCGCGCTTGGCGAATCGACGCCGCTTGCCGCCTGGGTCGCGGCGGCAGCGAAACGCACGGCCCCGCGCGGCACCGTCACCTTTATCCAGCGCGCCGAGCGCCTACCCGAGCTTTTGGGCCACGCCGCGCAACACCTTGGAAGTCTTGAAGTTTTGCCGCTTGTCCCACGCGCGGGGCAGCCGGCGCGCCTGGTCCTGCTGCGCGGGCGGCGCGGCGGGCGGGCGGCTTTCAAGCTTCATAACGGGTGGGTTTTGCACGCGGGCGACCGGCACGAAAAGGACGGCGACAGCTATACGATGGCGACGACGGCGGTGCTTCGTCTTGGGGCCGCCCTGCCCTTTCCTGCCTGAAATTTCAACTTGTCCGGATTAAAGGATCGCCGACCGTGCGCGTGCGGCGTGACAGAATCCATTTTTTGTGCTGCACTCGAAGATGTCATTCAACATCATGAGAGGAGACGCATCTAATGAGCTTGAGTTCACATGTCGAGGAACTGAAGAAGAAACACAAATCCCTCTCGGAACAGGTTGAAACGGCCCAAAGGTCGCCAGGTTCCAGTGACTTTGAAATCGCCGAACTCAAGAAACAAAAGCTGCGGCTGAAGGAAGAGATCGAAAAGCTGTCCGTATCGGCCTGATACCGAGGGCGCTTGGGTGCCTTCCCGCAGCAAACGGAAAGACGGGGTTGGTCGCATGACCAGCCCCTTTTCTTTGGGGCGAAAAGTCCCGCGCGCGAGATCCTGAAGGGGGCACGAAAAAGGGCCGGTCGCGCGGACCGGCCCTTGTCGATTTGGTCGTCAAACCCCGATCAGGAGAAGAACTGACCGCCATTGGCCGAGATCGTCGAGCCGTTGATGAAGGCCGCGTCGTCGGACACGAGGAAGGTCACGCAGCGCGCGATCTCTTCCGGCTCGCCCAGACGGCCCGTCGGAATCATACCGATGATCGATTCGCGGACCTTTTCCGGCACCGCCATGACCATTTCGGTGGCGATATAACCCGGGCACACGGCGTTGACGGTGATGCCTTTGGAGGCGCCTTCCTGCGCGAGGCTGCGCACGAAGCCGAGATCACCCGCCTTGGTGGCGGCATAGTTGGCCTGGGCGAACTGGCCCTTTTGGCCGTTGACCGAGCTGATCACCACGACCCGGCCAAAGCCGCGCTCGCGCATGCCCGGCCAGACCGGGTGCACGGTGTTGAAGACGCCGGTGAGGTTGGTGTCGATGACCTCTTTCCACTGGTCCGGGGTCATCTTGTGGAAGGGCGCGTCACGGGTGATGCCCGCGTTGGCGACGACCACGTCGATCGGGCCGAGATCGGCCTCGACCGATGCGATACCTTCTTTGGAGGCGTCGTAATCGGCGGCGTTCCACTTGTAAGTCTTGATGCCGGTCGCCTCGGTGAAGGCCGCGGCCTTTTCGTCGTTGCCGGCATAGGTGGCGGCCACGGTGTAGCCCTCGGCCTTGAGCGCCTTTGAAATCGCCTCGCCGATGCCCCGGGTCCCGCCGGTAACAAGTGCTGTTCGTGCCATGAAATCCTCCGATTGGCTGAATATGTTTGAAAGTCTGTTACAGTCCACCGTCCAGATGCGCAACTTTATTGCGCAATCACATTACAGGTGTCTGCGGAAAGCTGTGTCCGGTCCGCTGGATCAAGGGACCAAGGCGGGGCATGCGCCCCGCCTGTGCCCTGGTTCGGTTACGGACGCTCGAGGCACATGGCGACACCCATGCCGCCGCCGATGCAGAGCGTGGCGAGGCCCTTCTTGGCGTCGCGGCGCTGCATCTCGAACAGGAGCGTGTTGAGGATCCGGCAGCCCGAGGCGCCGATCGGGTGACCGATGGCGATGGCGCCACCGTTCACATTCACGATCTCCGGATCCCAGCCCATGTCCTTGTTCACCGCACAGGCCTGCGCGGCGAAGGCCTCGTTGGCCTCGACAAGGTCGAGATCCTCGGCCTTCCAGCCGGCCTTTTCCAGCGCCTTGCGGCTGGCGTGGATGGGGCCGACGCCCATGATCGACGGATCGAGACCGGCGGTGGCGTAGGAGACGATGCGCGCGAGCGGCGTGATGCCCCGCTTCTCGGCGTTCTCGGCGCTCATCAGAAGAACGGCGGCGGCGCCGTCATTGATGCCCGACGCGTTGCCCGCGGTGACCGAGCCGTCCTTGGTGAAGGCCGGGCGCAGCTTGGTCATGTTGTCGATGGTCGCGCCGTGGCGGATATATTCGTCCTTGTCGACGACGATGTCGCCCTTGCGGGTCGAGACGGTGAAGGGGATCACCTCGTCATCGAAGCGGCCGGCCTTTTGCGCGGCCTCGGCCTTGTTCTGGCTGGCGAGCGCGAATTCGTCCTGCGCCTCGCGGCTGATCTGCCACTTTTCGGCGACGTTCTCGGCGGTCTGGCCCATGTGGTAGCCGTTGAAGGCGTCCCACAGGCCGTCGCGGATCATGGTGTCGATATATTTCACATCGCCCATCTTGTGGCCGGCGCGCAGATGCGCTGCATGGGTCGAGAGCGACATGTTCTCCTGACCGCCGGCGGCGACGACATCGGCATCGCCCAGCTGGATGTGCTGCGCGCCCAGCGCCACTGCACGCAGGCCCGAGCCGCAGACCTGGTTGATGCCCCAGGCGGCGCTTTCGATGGGCAGGCCAGCATTGATATGGGCCTGACGCGCGGGGTTCTGGCCCTGCGCGGCGGTCAGGACCTGACCGAGGATGGTTTCGGACACCTCTGATTTTTCGATGCCCGCGCGGTCGACGATGGCCTCGAGCACGGCCGAGCCCAGGTCGTGGGCGGGCGTGCTGGCGAATGCGCCAGAGAAGGAGCCGACAGCGGTGCGCGCTGCCGATGCGATAACTACGTTGGTCATGGTATCCTCCACCATAAGTTCCATTCATGGCGGGGCAGAGCGGCCACGCCGGGGCGCGGCGTTCGGATTCCCGCCGTTGCCCGAGGGTTTACCTCAGGCAGAGACGGGCGGCAACGATGCGTTGTCACATTAGGCGAAGGCGACCTGTTCGCTGATTTCCTCCCACGGCGGATGAACCGTGGGCGCGCCGAAGAAATAGCCCTGCAGGCAATCGACACCGATCCGTTCCAGATAGGCCGCGTCGCAGGGCCGTTCGACGCTTTCGGCGACTGTGACGAGGTCGAACTGTTCGGCGATGCCCACCAGCGCCCGGGTCAGCACCTGATTATCGGGATCGTTGGCGATGCCGCGAATGAACTGCCCGTCGATCTTGAGGATGTCGAAGTAGAAATCGCGCAGATACCGGAAAGAGGTGAAGCCCGCGCCGAAATCGTCGAGTGCAAAGCTGATCCCCTTGCGCTGCAGGTCGGTCATGAAGCTGACCACCAGTTCCGGCACCAGCATGGCCGAGCTTTCCGTGATCTCGAGGATCAGCCGTTCGGCGATGGTGGGATCCTGCCCCAGCCCGCGTTTGAGCGAGCGCATCCAGCGCCCGTAACCGATAGAGCGCGCCGACATGTTGATCGAGAGCCGCAGACCCGGGAACTTGTGCAATGCGCGCAGGCCCTTTTCCAGCGCGAGGCAGTCGATGATGCGGCCCGTCTCGGTCGTTTCGATGGCGTGAATGAAATCGCGCGCGGGGATGATGCGCCCGGTCTCGTCGAGCACCCGCACCAGCCCCTCATAGAAGGCGGGCCGGGTCTGGCGCCCGGCGGGCACCACCGCCTGGTAGGCCAGCATCACGTCCTTGTGGCGGACCGCGGTGTCGACCATGTTGATGATCGACTGGTCCCGCGCCGTTACGGCATAGGCCAGCGGGTTGTGATGACCCGCTTCGACATCCGCCCATTTGTTCAGTTTCTGCCCCATGAAAATCTCCGCTCGCTTTGATGGCGAAGGTCGGCCACGGCTGCTAATTATTTGTTAAACAGCGCAGTTGAGTCAGATTGCGCGGATTGGCGGAAAACGGGAGGCCCGAGGATGGAAAGATGCGGCTGGGCGGGGCAGGATCCGATCTACCTTGCCTATCACGATACCGAGTGGGGCGTCCCCGATTACGACAGCCGCGCGCTGTGGGAAAAGCTTGTTCTCGACGGGTTTCAGGCCGGTCTGAGCTGGATCACCATCCTGCGCAAGCGCGAGAACTTTCGCGCGGCATTTCAAGGGTTTGACCCCGATATCATCGCCACATGGGGCGAGGCAGAGGTGACGCGCCTGCTGGCCGATCCCGGTATCATCCGCCACCGCGGCAAGATAGAGGCCACGATCGGTAACGCCCGCGTCTGGCAGTCGATCGAGGCCGAGCAGGGCTTTGACAGTTATCTCTGGGACCACGTCGGCGGACGGCCCATCCAGAACGCGTGGCGCACGCTGGCCGAGGTGCCGACCGAGACGGAAATCTCGCGCGAAATTTCGAAGGATTTGAAGAAACGCGGATTCAAGTTCTGCGGCCCCACCATCGTCTACGCCTTCATGCAGGCGGTGGGCATGGTCAACGACCATCTTGTGACCTGCCCCTGCCATGTTCCTGTGGCACGGCTGGGCTAGCGCAGGCCGCCAATTTCAGGCGGCCGGTGGCTGCAGGTCCCCGGGAACCGGGTTCGCGTCAGAGGCCTGATCCCACGCATGCGCGAGGATCGACCAGCGCCCCTCTGATTTCACAAGCAGGTAGCCGCTGATGTCGTGGCACACATCCGTTCCGTTTTCGAGAAGCTCCGACATTGCGAGAACCACGGCGATATTACCGAAACGCAGGATCTTCATGCCGCGCGTATGTTCCTCGAAACTGTTGAGATTCTGCCGCGCCACGGTTTCCATGCGTTCGATGAACGGCTCGAGCCCGCGCGGCTGCGCCGGACGGGCCGCACCGCAAACCACAGCTCCCTCAAGAAAATCCTCGCGGAAACTGTCCCAGTCAGGCTCGCTGTCGGCGCTCCAGCGCATGGGCTCGAAATGGTTGCCGATCAGATCGCGGATCTGGCTTTCGTCATCCATGGTGTCCCCCTCTCCCCAAACGATGCATCATCATACACCGTCTGGTGCTCTGCCCAAAATGGCAGGCAGGCACGGCCTGATGGCCCGCGCCGGTCACCCGAGATCTCGTTTCCTTGCCGCTGTCACGCTGCGGTGGCGCGGCTGAAATGACGTTCGCGCTTCGGTGGTCTTAGGTTTTTGCCGTCGTCTTGGTGGGGGCTTTCTTGCGGCTTTTGGCGGCTTTCGGCGGCTCGGCCGGGGTGTTGGCCTCACGCTCCAGTCGCGCGGCGCGCAGGCGCTTCATCTTGAGCTGCCGCTTTTCGGTTTCTTCGTCGAGCATGCCCCGCACGACGCGCGTGGTCTTTTCCATCGCGGTTTCGGCGCGCGGCGGCTGCGCCTTGAAAAGTGTTTCTTTGGTCGGTCGTGCCATGGAAATACTCCTTAAACTGGACGTCCGGCGCCGGTCGCGCCGGGTCTTGCAGCAGGGCGCCAACGCGGGACCCGGCAAGAAAAACGGGCGCTTCGTTTCCGAGACGCCCGTCCGATATGCTGTAAAAGGTCCCCTCGTCGGGGGACCGAAGGCTTAGGCCAGCGCGAGGTTGGCGGCGCTTTCGCGCCCGTCGCGGCCTGCTTCGATGTCGAAGGTCACCTTCTGATCATCGGCAAGACCGGTCAGGCCCGCCTGTTCGACGGCCGAGATGTGTACGAACACATCTTTGCTGCCGCCATCGGGGGCGATGAAGCCGAAACCTTTAGTTGCGTTGAACCATTTGACTGTGCCAGTGGCCATGTCATTGTCTCCTGTCTGTGATGCCCGCGAAATGCGGCATGTCGGCTAAGTTTTTGCAAAATCGAAAAAACTGAGCCGTGAGGAGCAGTGAGGCCGATAGCGGTAACGTCGCCAGACGTACATGGGGCTTTGCGCGCCGCTTTACAAGGCTTATCTTTCCGAAGGCCCGGTGCGGCGGCGCGCCGCCACGTCCACCCGACGAATGTTTTGGAATCGCGGCGCATCTCCTATATGAGCCGCAATCAGCCAACCGATTGTGAGCCCCATGACTGATACCGCGCCGATCACGCAAGACCTTGTCACGATCCCCCGCAAGCTGCCGGAGGGGCCGATCAACCTTGTCGGTCTCACGCGGACCGCGCTACGCGAGGTGCTGATCGCGCATGGCACGCCGGAAAAGCAGGCCAAGATGCGCGTCATCCAGATCTGGCAGTGGATCTATGGTTGGGGCGTGCGGGATTTCGACGCGATGACGAACCTGTCGAAGGCCTATCGCGCGGAGCTGGCCGAGCATTTCGTGATCGAGATCCCGGAAATCGTGAACCGGGAGATCAGCGCCGACGGCACCCGCAAATACCTGGTGCGGATCGCGGACGGGCACGAGGTGGAGACCGTTTATATCCCCGAGACGGATCGCGGCACGCTGTGCATCTCGTCCCAGGTCGGTTGCACGCTGACCTGTTCGTTCTGTCATACCGGCACGCAGAAGCTGGTGCGCAACCTCACCGCCGGAGAGATCATCGGCCAGGTGATGCTGGCGCGCGACGATCTGGACGAATGGCCCAAACCCGGCGTCGGCATGGGCACGGACGGGCCGCGCCTTCTGTCCAATATCGTGCTGATGGGCATGGGCGAGCCGCTTTATAATTTCGACAATGTGCGGGATGCCATGAAGATCGCCATGGATGGCGAGGGGATCGCGCTTTCCCGCCGCCGCATCACGCTTTCGACCTCGGGCGTCGTGCCCGAAATCGCCAAGACCGCCGAGGAGATCGGCTGCATGCTCGCCGTGTCGTTCCACGCCACCACCGACGAGGTGCGCGACAAGCTGGTGCCGATCAACAAGAAATGGAATATCGCCACGCTTCTCGACGCGCTCAAGGCCTATCCCAAGGCCTCCAATTCCGAGCGGATCACTTTTGAGTACGTGATGCTCAAGGACGTCAACGACAGCGACGAGGACGCCCGCCGTCTCGTGCAGCTGATCAAGGGCATCCCGGCCAAGATCAACCTGATCCCCTTCAACGAATGGCCCGGCGCCCCGCATCAGCGCAGCGACTGGGAGCGGATCGAGCGCTTTGCCGATATCGTCTACAAGGCGGGCTATGCCTCGCCTATCCGCACGCCCCGCGGCGAGGATATCATGGCTGCCTGCGGTCAGCTCAAATCCGCGACCCAACGCGCGCGCAAATCCCGCAAGGAGATCGAGGCCGAGGCGGGTCTGTGAGCGGGCGCGCGTTTGCGCCGCTTCCGACGCCTTTGACCGCCGAAGGCCGCCCCCGTCGCACCGGAGTGGAGATTGAGCTGGGCGGCCTCAGCGAAGCGCAGGTTGCGGAGATCTGCGCCGGTCACCTCGGCGGCACCGCCGCCCAGAAGGACAGCGCGATCTGGGCGGTGACGGGCACGCCGCTCGGGCCTCTCAAGGTCTATCTCGACACCGCCCTGCGCGAGGCCGACAAGACAGCGCTTCGCGATGCCGCGCTCAAGCTGGGGCGCGAGGTGATCCCCGTCGAGATCGTGACGGAGCCGCTCGACCGTGACGGTCTGATCGCGCTCGACGGGCTCCGCGCGGCGCTGCGGGCGGCCGGCGCGGTCGGCTCGGGCGGGGGGCTTTTCTTCGGCTTCGGCGTGCATCTCAACATAGAAATCGCCTCGGACGCGGCGGCGGACGTTGTGCGCCCGCTTCTGTCCTACGCGCTTCTCGAAGACTGGCTGCGCGAGGCCAATCCGATCGACCAGACGCGCCGCGTGCTGCCCTTCACCGCGCCCTACGCCACGGCGCTGGTGCGCGCGCTCATCGTGCTGGGACCGGAGGCGGGACTGCCGGCGGTGATGGACGCCTATCTCGAACATGCGGCCAGCCGGAACCATGGCCTCGACATGCTGCCGATCTTCGCACATCTGCATCCCGACATGATCGCGCCCGCCCTCAGCGAGGCGACCACGGCGCGGCCCGCCTTTCATTTCCGCCTGCCCGATTGCCGGATCGACGCGGCAGACTGGTCGCTCGACCATGAATGGCGGCGCTGGCGCACGGTGGAGCGGGTGGCGGCGCGGCCGGCCCTTCTGTCGGAACTCGCCACTGCCTGGACGGAAGAGCACGGGCCGGTGACGCTGACGCGCGGGCACTGGGCCCGCGCCGCGGGCGCGCTACTTGCCCATCATGACCTTGACGACGCCGGATCCTGAGCCGGGCCGCCCGCGCATCGCGGTCACGGTCTCGCGCCGGTCGGGCTGGCGGATCTTTCCGCTGGTCCGGCTGAACCTGTGGCTGGCCGGCGCCAGCGCGCTGCGATGGGACACGGCCCGAGACATCGACATGGGCGCGATCGACGGGGTGATCATCGGCGGTGGCGACGATATCTCGCCCGATCTCTACGGCGGGCAGATCACGCGCTCGGCCCGGCTCGACCCCGACCGCGACGCCATGGAGCGGGCGATTGTCGAAGAGGCCTTTGCCCGCGACACGCCGGTGCTTGGGATCTGCCGTGGCAGCCAGATGCTCAACGTGGCCTTGGGCGGCACGCTCGATCAGGATGCCTATGCCACACACGAGGCCAGCCGGAAATACCGCACCATCCTGCCGCGCAAGACAATCCATATCGAGCCGTGCACGCGGCTGGCCGGGCTGGTGGGCGAGGACGAGATGCGGGTCAATGCGCTGCATTCGCAGGCGGTGGCGACCCTGGGCGAGGGCCTGCGCGTCGCCGCGCGCGATCCCGGTGGCATGGTGCAGGCCATCGAGCGGATGTGGGACCCGTTTGCGATCGGGGTGCAGTGGCATCCCGAACATCTCTTTTACGCGCATCGCCAGCAACAGCTGTTCCGCGCGCTGGTCACCGCCGCAGGCGCCCGCCGCGACAGGGCGCCACAGCTTGCGCGGGTGGACCGCGACGCCTGAGGCGCGCCCGGCCCCGGGTGGCGACCCGGCCCTGGTTTCTTCTTAGTCAAAATTTCTCTGGGGGTTTGGGGGCAAAGCCCCCGGCCGGTCGGCGCGCACAGCGCGGCGAAACCCCGGTCTGCCGCCCGGGCCTGCCGCCAAATGTTCTTTTGCCCGCCCCGGTTCGGGCAGATTGCTGCCATAGACGTAAATTATCCCGGATCCAAAGACACAGTGTGGGAAGGAAGGAAACAATGGAACGCAACAGCACAGCACTCGAGATCCGGGACTTCGTGATTCGCGAGCGCAGCCGCGCCGTCTCGGAGCGGGAGTGGAAATTCCGCCTGCGCGGCTATGGCTACGGAATCCGCGACACGCAGGAGGGCCGGATCGTGACCTCGCTTCTGGGCGGGCGTGAGATCTGCCGGCTGAGCGCACAGCACGCCTGATCCGACTTCGCGATCGAAATCAACGACCGACACCTTGCGGGTTCGGCGCATGGCCGCACCCCGGAGGCAGCGGCACGCTCGATGAATTCGAGATCGCCTGAGCCAAAAAAATGGCCCGGATTTGGGGCGTGGCCGGACCCGTGATACCTTGGGGCAAAACGGGAGAGTGCCATGCCGGAGTTTCCGCCGCGGTTGGAAAACAAGTTCTACCTGACCGAGGGCGGGACGGAAACGGACGTGCTCTACAATTACGGTTTCGAGCTTCCAGAGTTCGCCATGTTTCCGCTGCTGGACGACCCGGAAGCGGACAAGGTGATCCGGGATCTCTATCGCCGCTATTTTGACGTGGCGGAAAAACACCAGACCGGGATGCTCGTCCTCGGGCATGACTACCGGGCCAGCCCGGATTGGGGCGCCAAGCTTGGCTATACCCCCGAGGGCCTGGCCGAGATGGAACGGCGCACCATCGGCTTTCTCGAAGATCTGCGTCGCGAATACGAGGGCCGGGTCTCGGACGTCTATATCGCCGGGTGCGTGGGCCCGCGTGGCGATGCCTATGGCACCGGCGGCGGGATCACGGAGAGCGAGGCGGAAGACTATCACGCGGTTCAGCTTAGCACGCTCAAGAGCACCTCGGCCGATATGGCAATCTCACTGACGCTCAACAACATCCCCGAGGCCATTGGCATCGTGCGCGCGGCCGCGGCCATCGGCATCCCCATCGGCATCAGCCTGACCCTGACGACCGAGGGACGATTGCGGTCGGGACCAAGCCTGCGCGAGGCCATCGAGGAAATCGACGAAAAAACCAACGGGGCTGCGGCGTGGTTCGGCACGAACTGCGCGCACCCCCTGGAATTCGCGACCGCACTGGCCGACGACGGCCCGTGGCTGGACCGGCTTCGGTATATCCGCCCGAATGCCGTGCAGATGGATCAGATCGCGCTGTGCAAACTGGGCCATCTTGAAGACGGCGATCCTGTCGAACTGGGTAGGCAGATGGGCGATGTCGCGCGCCGGTTTCCCCGCGCCGACATCCTTGGCGGATGCTGTGGCACGGATGAGCGGCACCTGGGCGAAATTGCCAAGAACGTCAACGCCTGCCGCGGGGCCGCCAAGGTTTGACCGCCTCATCCCTTGCGCAGGACGTAGCCGTAGTAGTTGCACGCGCCGAAAAACGTGCCGTCCGCCGCCGCCGCCCTGAGATCGTCGGCAATTGCGGCGGCGGCGTCTTCGGACGCAACGCCCGCGCTGACGAGCATCGGACCGATCGAGTCGAGCAGCCCGGCGAAGAAATCGGGGCGTCCGGCCTCGGCGATGAGGTATGAAAAACACCGCTCCACCTTGAGGCCGGCCGCCTTCGCCATGCGCGGCAGGCGCCGCATGACCCGGGGCTGCGTCACCGTGGCCTCGATCATCGCCAAGTCGATTTCGGCGGCGCGGTCCGGATCGGCCGTCTCAAGCGTGGAAGAGGCGTAATCCCCGTCGAACACAACAATCGCGCCGCCGGGGGTCGTCACGCGCGCAGCCTCGGCGAGGGCCGCGGCCGGATCCTCGAGATGGCTGACAAGGGTGTGCAGGATGGTCACGTCGAAACGGCTGTCTTCCACCCCGAGCGCGCGGATATCGCCCGTGTCGAAGCGCAGTTTCTCCGCGCACCCCTCTGCGCGCGCCCGTTCGCGCGCCTCGGCAATCAAGGCAGGGCTGAGGTCGATGCCCGTGACCCTGCCCTGAAAATCCGGCAGACTGGCAATTTTCCGGGCCACAACACCGGTGCCGCAGCCCAGATCGAGCACCTCTTTCGCCTTGTCGATGGAGACCGCGCGCAGGTAGTCGTCGATCATACCTGCGAACCGCGCATCCCGCCCGCGTTCTTCCAGGCGCGAGATCATCATGCCAAGCATCTCTTCATCGACCTGATCGGTCATCCGGTATGGATCATCGGCCATGAGCGCGCCTCCTTCCCCGCTGGACGCACCGCGTCACGCCGTCGGGCTTTCCTCTCATCGATAGCAGATATCGGCCACGATGTCGCTCGGGCCGCGCCCGGCAACCGGATCACGGACCGTCGTGCCTTTGGCCGGGCGCATGGCTGCGGGGCGGCCCGAGAAGGAGCATTACGGCCAGGACGAGCCCCCCCGCCAAGGCGATGAGGAGCACAGGTGCGGGCCGGTCATAGGGTCCGCCGATCTCCACGAATGTCTCCTCGTCGCGCTTGCTGAGCAGGATCCAATAGGCCTGAGATTGCGACGGGGTCACGCTTTGCAAAAGCGCCGCCGGGTCGTCGGAGTTGTCCGGCGTGGGCACGTCGCGCCAGTATCGGATGTCGTGATGCGCAGCGAAATGCGCCCTTAGGGCATCAATGCCCATGGGCGACAGAAATGTGATGTGAAAGATGTCCGGACCGATCGAGCGGGACAGGTCCACGCGGTCCTCGGGCAGGTCGAGGCGCTGCAGCGCACCGAAGGTTAGCGCCATCCCGATCAGAACCGGCGCGACAAGCGCCGCCAGAACGGCCAGCCCGCCCTGCAACACGGTGACGCGCGGAGCCAGATAGGCAGCCCATCCCCGCCACTTGAGGCAATACGCCACGATCAGCCCGCCTGCGAAAACCAGAAGAAGCGGCGGCGGCCAGAGCAAATAGAGCGGCTGATGCATCAAAAGGCAGACGGCGAAGAAGCCGCCGATAACGAGGGTCAGAAGCGTGAGCATGTCCTTTGTCGTCCGCCCTTGCTAAGTTTGCCGAGGCGAGGCCCCGGCCGGAGGTCATGAAAGCCCGTGGCGGCCACCTGACCCATGATGCAGATCAATCGCGCGCCGCATCTCACCGGGTTTTCGAGCCGCCGAGTATCCCTGTGCGCGGGAAGGCTTGCAATCCCGGCGCTGTCGCGCTTGGCTTCGGGCGCAGCAATAGGGGCGAGGCGCATGGACAGCTATCTGGGCATTATCGGCGGATCGGGGCTTTACGAGATCGACGGGCTGGAAAAGACCGAATGGGTGGAGGTCAAAGGCCCCTTCGGCGCCCCGTCGGACGCGATCCTGACCGGGCGGCTGGAGGGGATGCCCATTGCCTTTCTGCCGCGCCATGGCCGGGGCCATGTGCATACGCCCACCTCGGTGCCCTATCGCGCCAATATCGACGCGCTCAAGCGCCTCGGCGTGACGGACGTGATCAGCCTTTCGGCCTGCGGATCCTTCCGCGAAGAGATAGCGCCGGGCGATTTCGTGATCGTGGACCAGTTCATCGACCGCACCTTTGCACGCGACAAATCCTTTTTCGGCCCCGGCTGTGTCGCGCATGTAAGCGTTGCGCACCCGACCTGCCCGCGCCTCGGCGCGGCCTGCGCCACGGCGGCGCGGGATGCGCAGGTGACGGTGCACGAGGGCGGCACGTATCTCGCCATGGAAGGTCCGCAATTCAGCACGCTGGCGGAGTCGAAGATGTACCGCCAAAGCTGGGGCGCCGATGTGATCGGCATGACCAACATGCCCGAGGCCAAGCTCGCCCGCGAGGCCGAGCTTTGCTATGCCTCCGTCGCCATGGTCACCGATTACGACAGCTGGCACCCCGAGCATGGCGAGGTGGATGTGACGCAAATCGTCGCCACCCTTCTGGGCAATGCCGACAAGGCCCGCGATCTTGTCCGCCGCCTGCCGGCCCTGCTTGGCGCCGACCGCGAGCCCTGCCGGCATGGCTGCGACCGGGCGCTGGAGCACGCCATCCTGACCGCACCCGAGGCCCGCAACGCGGAACTCGTGGCGCGGCTTGACGCGGTGGCGGGGCGCGTTCTGGGCTGAGGCCGAGCCGCCCCTCAAGCCTCGGCCGGATCAAGCAACCCGTGCATCCGAACCACCTTTTCAAAGGAGGGCCGCCCCGCGACGGCGTGGCAGACGGCCGCGATCCGCGGATGCCGAGACAGGAACGCCGGCCTGTCCGGGATCCAGAGGGTGAGCATCGTCAGGTAGATATCGAGACAGGAAAACCCACGCTTCAGAAAGCTGGTTCTGCCTTTGATCCCAGCCTCGAAAGAGGCGAAGATGGTTGCGAGATTCTGCTCGGCGATCCGCTTGATCCCGGCCTCGGCAGTCGGGTCGTCGGTGAATTGCTCGGGATGCCACGTGCGCGAGAAAACGGGATAGCCCTGCGTCGCCATGTGTAAGAGCCAGTAAAGAAATTCTGGCCTGTCGTGATCGTCGAGCGCAGGCACCAGACCCGCGTCCGGATGCCGGTCCCCGAGGGTCAGCATGATCGCGGCGGTTTCGCCGATCACGGGGCCGTCTTCAAGCTCCAGCGCGGGAATTCGCATGCTGGGACAGATGGCCTTGTAAGCTTGGCTGCGATGCTCGAAATTTCCCATATCTATATACTTAAGCTCGTAATTGGCGCCGATCTCTTCCAGCATGACATGCGGGCCGATGGAGCCCGAAAGTTTTTCCCAGTAAAGCCTGTACATCCCGTTTATCTCCGATGGCTGAAGGTGTGGTCCGGTCGCTGTTATCCTTCGGCCCTCGATCCGTTCTGTCACGCGGGATTATCTTGATTATCTTCATAGTTTTTCTTTACTTGTTTCATGCGACTTTCCCATCTGAACGCGCTCAAGGCGCTGGAGGCCACCTTGCGCCTTGGCAGTTTCACGAAGGCGGCCGAGGAACTTGGCGTTACGCCTGCCGCCGTGGGCCAGCAGGTTCGTGCCCTGGAGGCGCGGGTGGACACGGCCCTTTTCGACCGCGGCAAGACCGGCGTGGAAGCCACGCACGCCGCCCAGCGCGTGCGCGAACGGCTAAGCTTTCACATGGCGGGCCTTGCCGATGTTCTGGCCGATTTGCAGGACGCCACCGATGAGGCGCGGCTGAGCCTGACTTTGCCGGCGTCCTTTGCGGAAAACTGGTTCACGCGGCGCCTGCCCGCTTTCTGGCAGGCGCATCGCGATATCGACCTGCGACTGAACGCGTCGAACCGGATGATTGACCTTCAGAAAGAAGCGTTCGATTTCGCCCTTCGCTTTTGCGGCCCGCAGGGTGGCGAGGTGGACACGGTCGACCTTTTCGGGGATTTCGTCCTGCCGGTCTGCACCCCGCGCCTTGCCCAGCGCCATGGCCTGGCGTCCGACCGTGTCACGCTGGACGGTGTACCGCTCGTGCATCTGGACGATCGCACCCCGGACGACAGGTGGGCCGACTGGCCCAAATGGGCCAGCGCCTTTGGCGTGTCGACGGCCAATGCCGGGGGCGACCTGCGCTATCAGGAGGTCAATTCGGGCCTGAGTGCGGCCCGGCTCGAACAGGGGCTGGTTCTGGCGGGTCTCGTCGAGGCGCATGACGCACTTCTCGGGGGCGAGCTTGTGGCGCCGTTCGGGTTGTCGCGAAGCTGCCCCACCTCCTTTCGCTACCGCCTAGTTTGGCCGGCGCGCACACGGCGCAGCGCGGTGCAGGAGGGGTTCATCGACTGGCTGACCGAAGAGGCCGCGCGGTTCCGGGCATCGGTGGACCAGCTTTTCGAGGCCGATGACCGGGATGCATCACGCGCCTGACACAAGGCCCCTTGCACAGCGGGCCGGCATTGGCACTATGGGGCGCGGTCCGCTGATGGGCCGGGCCAGCCGGAGATGACCGCATGAACCTTGATCTTTGGCTAACCTTCGTCGCTGCCTCTACCGCGCTGTTGCTGATCCCGGGACCCACTGTCCTTCTGGTGCTGAGCTATGCGCTGTCGAAAGGGCGCAGCGTCGCCGTGGCAAGTGCCGCGGGCGTGGCGCTTGGGGATTTCATCGCGATGAGCGCCTCGCTGGCCGGTCTGGGGGCGCTGGTTCTGGCCTCGGCCACGGCCTTTACGGTGCTCAAGTGGGCGGGCGCGGTCTATCTCGTCTGGCTGGGGATCAAGCTCATCCTCTCGGCGCCGTCCGCGGGCCTGAGCGACGCACGGATCGTCGGGGATGTTACCGCGCGCAGCGTCTTTGCCCATAATGCGGCGGTCACCGCGCTCAATCCCAAATCCATCGCCTTCTTCATCGCCTTCGTGCCGCAATTCGTGACCCCCTCGGCGCCGCTTTTGCCGCAATTCACGATCCTCGTTGTGACCTTCGTTGGACTTGCGACGGTCAATGCGCTGGCCTACGCGCTTTTGGCCGACAGGCTGCGCCGCACGATCACACGGCCCGGGGTCGTCGCGTGGCTGACGCGGGCGGGCGGCGGCACATTGATCGCAATGGGGGTCATGACGGCCAGCCTGCGCCGCGCGGGCTGAGCCGCGCTTGCCAAGAAACCGGGCATGCGCCACACAGTCATAGAGTGAGATCCAAGCCGCGAAAGGTCCCGCCATGCCAGAGCCGAAGACCGTCAAGGATTACATCCGCACCATCGTGGACTTTCCCCATGAGGGGATCATGTTCCGCGATGTGACCACGCTTTTCGCCGATCCGCGCGGGTTCCGGATGGCGATCGACCAGCTGCTGAACCCCTATGCGGGTCTGCGCATCGACAAGGTGGTCGGGCTGGAGGCGCGGGGTTTCATCCTGGGCGGCGCGGTGGCGCACCAGTTGTCGGTGGGATTTGTCCCGGTGCGCAAGAAGGGCAAGTTGCCCGGCGCGGTGATTTCCGAGGAATACACGCTGGAATACGGCGAGGCGGTGGTCGAGGTGCATGACGACGCGATCACAGCCGGCGAGAAGATCCTGATCGTCGACGACCTTTTGGCCACCGGCGGCACGGCAGAGGCGGGCATCCGGCTTGTCGAACGGCTGGGCGGCGAGATCGTCGGCTGCGCCTTCGTGGTGGATCTGCCGGATTTGGGCGGGCGCGCACGGCTTGAAAAGCTGGGCATGGACGTGCACGCCCTCTGTGCCTTCGGGGGCGCGTAAGGCAAGGCCCCGCGCGCGGCAGGGCGCCAGGCTTTCTCCCTATTCCGGCTCTGCCTTTTCGTAGAAGGAGTCGATGATCGCGACAGCCTCTTCCGCCGTTTCGACGAACTGGAAAAGCTCGAGATCCTCGGGCGAGATCGTGCCGGCATCGGCCAGCGCCTCCCAGTTGATGATGCGGTGCCAGAACTCGGCCCCGAAGAGCAGGAAGGGCATGCGGTTCATCCGGTCGGTCTGAACCAGTGTGAGCGACTCGAAGAGCTCGTCGAGCGTGCCGAAGCCGCCGGGGAAGCAGCAGATCGCCTTGGCGCGCATCAGGAAATGCATCTTGCGGATGGCGAAATAGTGGAAGTTGAAGCAGAGCCCCGGCGTGACATAGGCGTTCGGGGCCTGTTCGTGGGGCAGCACGATGTTGAGCCCGATGGACGTGCCGCCGGCCTCGGCCGCGCCGCGATTGCCGGCCTCCATCACGCCCGGACCGCCGCCCGTGGCGACGACGAAATCACGGCCGCCGCTTTGATTTGATCGTTCGGTCATGAGTTGGGCGAATTTGCGCGCCTCGTCATAGTAGCGCGACAGGCTCTTGAGCGTTTCGGTCGCCGCGCTGTCCTTCTGCGCGGGCTCGGGGATGCGCGCGCCGCCGAAAAGCACCACGGTGCTTTCGATGCCGGCCTCGTTGAGAAGCATCTCGGGCTTGAGCAGTTCGAGCTGCAGCCGCACCGGCCGCAGTTCGTCCCGGCAAAGAAACTCAGGATCGGCGAACGCGAGGCGGTAGGCGGGCGCGCGGGTCTGGGGCGTGTCGGGCACCTGTTCGGCGGTGCTGCGATCCGTGCCGGCGTCGCGGAACCGGCTGTGGCGGTCGTCTTTCATGCGGGTGCGATCCTTGCTGGTCTTTTTCAAAGCCGTAATGGGTCGCGACCGGCTTGACCAGCGCGAGTTGCACGGGGAGCGCGCCGCTCTCTTGGCCACGCGGCTCGCTTGCGCGCGCTCGCGCGGGCTTTTATAGGCCAGTGAACGCCGCAACGAGCCCTTGGGAGAATGCCATGTCGAACGCACAGCTTGAAACCGCCATCGAGGCCGCGTGGGAGACCCGCGACCAGATCACCCCCACCACCGGCGGCGAGACGCGCGAGGCCATCGAGGCCACGCTGGAGGCGCTGGACAGCGGCCAGCTTCGCGTGGCCGAACGGCAGGAGAACGGTGACTGGCACGTCAACCAGTGGGCCAAGAAGGCCGTGCTTCTGGGCTTTCGCATCAAGGATATGGAATTGCAGGATGGCGGCCCGCAGGGCGCTGGCTGGTGGGACAAGGTCGACAGCAAGTTCAAGGGCTGGGGCGAGACCGATTGGAAAGCCGCCGGGTTCCGGGCCGTGCCCAACTGCGTCGTGCGCAAATCGGCCTATATCGCGCCGGGCGTCGTTCTCATGCCGTCTTTTGTGAACCTCGGCGCCTATGTGGACGAGGGCACCATGGTGGATACCTGGGCGACGGTCGGCAGCTGCGCGCAGATCGGCAAGGGCGTGCACCTGTCGGGCGGCGTTGGCATTGGCGGCGTGCTGGAGCCGATGCAGGCGGGCCCGACGATCATCGAGGATAATTGTTTCATCGGCGCGCGCTCGGAAGTGGTCGAGGGCTGCATCGTGCGCGAGGGCTCGGTTCTCGGCATGGGGGTCTATATCGGCAAGTCCACCAAGATCGTCGACCGCGAGACCGGCGAGGTCTTCATGGGCGAGGTGCCGCCCTATTCGGTCGTGGTTTCGGGATCGATGCCCACAAAGAACAACCTCAATCTTTATTGCGCGGTGATCGTCAAGCGCGTGGACGCGCAGACACGTTCGAAGACCGGGATCAACGAATTGTTGCGCGACTGAGCGCGGAACCGCCCCGCCGTCGCGGCGTTTCCGACCTGAACCCGGCGATGCGAAAGGGGCGCGCATGAATCGGACCGACACACGGGGCGGGCCCGGCTGAGATGCTAGCCACGCTGTCCACTTTCTGGCTTATTGTCGTGTCGCTGGGCGCGGCCAGCGTCGTTGTGTTGGCGTCGATCAAGGCGACGGAACTGGCCGATATCATCGCCGATCGCACCCGCATGGGCGAGGCGGTGGCCGGGGCCATCGTGTTGGGGGCGGCGACCTCTCTTGCCGGGATCGTTGTTTCGGTCAGCGCGGCGTCGCAGGGCGACGCCAGCTATGCGGTGTCGAACGCGGTGGGCGGGATCGCGGCGCAGACGCTGTTTCTGGCGGTGGCGGATCTGTTCTATCGCGGGCCGAACCTTGAACATGCCGCCGCCGAGCCTGCCAACCTGTTCCAGACCGTGCTTCTGATCGGGTTCCTGAGCCTGCCCATCGCCGCGATGGCCGGACCCGAGGCGGCGGTCTGGGGCGTGCATCCCGTCTCTGTCGTGATGGCGGTCGCCTATGTCGTGGGCATCAAACTGACCACGGCGATGCGAGACCAGCCGATGTGGCGCCCTGTCAAAACCTCGGCCACGCGCGAGGATGCGCCAGAGGACGAGACCGAGGCGGGCAAGCCGGTGGGCCGCGCCGCGCTGCAATTCGCCGGGCTGGTGGCGCTGATGGGGCTGAGCGGCTGGGTGATCAGCCAGTCTGGCGCCGTCTTCATCGCGCGGTTCGGTCTGTCGTCGAGCCTTGTGGGCGCGCTTGGCACGGCGGTGGTGACGTCGCTGCCCGAGCTGGTGACCACGCTGACCGCGGTCCGGCGCGGGGCGCTGCAGCTGGCGGTGGGCGGCATCATCGGCGGCAACACATTCGACACGCTGTTCCTGGTCTTTTCCGATATCGCCTATCGCGACGGATCGATCTACCACGCGGCGGGGCCGACCGATCTATTCTGGATGGCGACGGGGCTTTTGATGACCGTGATCCTGCTGTCGGGGCTGATTTTGCGGCAGCGCGAGGGACCGGCGCGGATCGGCGTGGAATCGGTGCTTATGATGCTTGTCTATGCCACCGCCGTTAGCGTCGAAGTCTGGCTGCGGGGCTGAGGCCGGACAGATTGACTTCCACGGCGGCGGCGGGCATCAGGCCGTCATGCCTTGCCGCGCATACATACATAACGCAGCCTTGCGTCTGGCCGGGACCGGGTGCCGCATCGGCACCGGTCCTGGAGGGTTCTTGCGTGGCTGAACGCGATCCACGGCGCAGGGCGACGACGGAAACGCTTGTCAGGTTGGTTCGTGACGCGGCGACACCGGATCTGCGGACTGAAATCGCGGAAGGCGACAGCCAAGCCGCCGCAGGGGATGATCGCAAGCATCTCGCTGCGCTGAATGACCTGATCGACACCTACGACTGTCGCCTGACACGTCAATCGGACAACAGCTGGTATCCGCGCGAACCGATCGAACTGATCTCTTATGCTTCGGACGGCCACAGTCGCACGTCGCAAGTGGTGTGCAACGCGCTGTTGATGATCGCCGAATTGGAGGATGACGCGCAGGGCCACATGGCGTTTCGCTGGTTCAAAACCCCCGGAGAGGCCTGGTTTCGTGCCTTGCCGGACGGGTTCAGGGACCCGCTGCTGGACGGTTTCGAGGCGTTGCATGCGGACATGTCCGAGCTTGAATGGCAGTTCTGGCAGAGGGAAACAGTGATGCAACGGCTGCGAGACAAAGTCAAAACGGTCGCGCGGCGGGTGCTCGGCGCAAAGGACACAGGGGATGGCTGAGAAGAAGAAGTCGAGCCAGAAGGTCTTTACCCTTCTCGTGGAAATCGGGCGTAAGTCCGGCGATGGCCTGCCTAAAGGTGCGACCGGGGCGGCGCTGGTTGTCTACGCCTCGGGCGTGGACGAGGCCGAGGCGGTGCGCGAGACCGTGGCGATCCTCAAGCAGGCGGATACCGCGCCGCTGGACGTGACCGGCTACGGCACGCTGGACGAACGCGAGGCGGAAGGCCACGATATCGGCCCGGAAGACCGGGCGCTGATGCAGCGCGCCCTCGACGAAAACGCCGTGATCGTCGCTCAGATGACGCCGTTCTTCGAATGACGCTCAGGCGGCGCGGCTTGTCGCCAGAGTCACAGCCTCGAAAGGTTTGAGCACCGGCCAGATCGGCCGGGCGTGTTCGGGCAGCCGGGTGCGGTCGAGTCCGGCCAGCACGCTGTGACAGAGCGCGTCGGCATTGCGACGCAGCCGCCCCAGATACAGGCTTTCGATCGGGGAACCGCTGGCCAGAAGGCTTTCGTGCCCGGGCAGCAGCAGGTGGTAATAGGTGACGAGATCGGGCCCTTTGGCAAAGAACGCGGAGCGGTCGTTGATCAGGTGGCGCGCGGGCACGAGCACCGCTTCCCGGCCGAACATGTATTCGACCTGGCTGCCGCGCATCACGAGCCGCTGGGCCGGGGCGACGACGATATCGCGCTTGAGCGAGAAATAGGGCGCGCGCAGGCGGATGGGCTGGAAACTGCCCAGCGCGGGCACGGCGCGCGACACGACCTGCAGGACCGGTACGTGCTGGTCCTCGTCGGTGATGACGATATCGCCGCGGCGCACCTCGCTGGCGGGGATCTCACCCTTGGTCGTCAGCACGGGCACCTGCGCGGTCAGGGTCGGCATCGGGCCCACCGGCTCGATCTCGTCGGAGAGCGCGATGAAATCCCGATCGCCAAGCGGGTCGCAGCCCAAGCCGTGGCGCAAACCCTGCACAACATCATCGAGGGCGATCGGCAGAGGATCCGCGACCGGAATGGTTTCTGTCACCGGGCTTGTGGGATCTTCGAGCGTCAGCCGCGCCCAGCCGCTGTCGGCGTCCCACGCGTAGCTGAGCCGCACAAGGTCGAGCCGGCTTTCGGCGGCATGCGGCAGCGTCGCGTGCCGCATGTCGTCGCCCAGCGCATCGACCAGCACGATCCCGCCGCCGGGCACGGCCTGCAGGCTGAAGCGCCCGGACACCGGCGCGCGGCGTATGAAATCGACAAGGATCTGCGGGCGGCGGTTGGCCGAGAGACGGGTTTCCGCCACGATTGTCCCGCGCCGCAGAATGCGCGCGGGATCGGAGCGATGCCCCGAGGCGGCCGGAAGATCGGTCCAGCCCGTGGTTTTCTGCTTGGTTCCGAGCCAGGCCATCGTTACGCCACCTTCCTGCGCATCAGCACATGCGCCTCGAACCGCTTGAGCATCGGGCGCGCCGCCGCGCTGTAGCCCGTGCCGGTCGTGGGGTCAATTTCGGGGAAGAGGGCACAGATCTCTCTCAGGATCTCGGCCTCGAAGCTGTGGCTGATCTGCGGACCGGGCAGAAAGCTTTCGGTGGCGAGGCCCTCGGAATAAACGATCTGGTGGCGGTCAAAGAGCAGGTGAAAATACTCTACCGTGTCGCAGGGCGCGCGGGTCACCCGCGCCCCGTCGACAAGATCACGCGCCGCGACCAGCACCTCGGGCTCGCCGAAGAAAAGCTCGGACACGGGGTCATTGATCAGGATCCGGTGCAGCGGGGACAGGCAGAGGGCGCCGTGATCGCCGAACGTGCCCGCGCGGATGCGGATCGGGGCTAAATCGCCCTGACCCGCGACCTCGCGGTTGCCAATCCAGCGCAGCGGCTGCGGCCCGTTATCGCGCGTCAGGATACGCATGCCCGGTTGCAGATGTTGGACTTCGACGGGACCGGCATCGGTTTCGATCCGGGTGCCTTTGGTAAAGCACGGGATGGAATCGAGCGTGACAAACCCGGTGTCGGTGGCGCCGGTGCTGCTGGCGATATCGTAGGTGAAGCTGACGGTCTCTTGATCACCATCGCCCAGCACGGTGATGGTGCCGTCGGGGTTGAGCGTGATCGTCTGGCCGGAATTGAGCACGACCGTGCTTCCGGCGACGACCGGCTGGCCGTTGATCGCCGTAATGCTCAGCGTGCCGCCGGTGCTGTTGATGTCATTGGCCAGCAGATCGAGCGTACGGGAGCCGGTTGGAAAGAGGGTTGAGCTGTCATCTGTGGCAATCAGCGTGGTATGCACGCTGTCGCCCGCGATCAGCAGGGTGGAATCGTAGCGGTTGTCGGTCACGTCCGCGATGCCGATGCGGATGGAATTGACCGTGCCGGCATTCACCGGAATGGTCAGCGTCACGGTGACGGTGAAGCCATCCATCTCGGTGTTGTATTGATCGGCCGTGTTATCGACAAAGAGGTTCGGCGCCGCGCCCGCATGGAGGTTGTTGGGGTCGATATCGCCGTCCCCGACCGACATCGGCACGAGGGCCCCATTGATCCAGACGCCGACGAAATCCTGAAATGCGCCGGTGGCGTATTCGGGGAATTCCTCGGAGGCGAAGACAAAGCGCAGGGTCATCACGTCGCCGGTGGGAATGAAGTCGACGTCGAGATAGGCCGCGTCATAGGTGTTCGTGCCCGCCGCGGCGTTGAAATCGGCCTGGTTGTTCGGCCCGCTCGACCCGGTCGTGGTGCTGGCGGACTGGTTCGACTGAAACGGATTGTTGTTGGTAAAGCCGCGCAGATCACCGGTGGAGAACATCACACCGGTGTCCGAGGGCGTCACGCCCGGCGCGATCGCGTCGCCATTGGTGTAGATCCCCGAAGAGTCCCGATCCCCGGTATAGGAGGCGCCGACCACCGAAACGCCGTCGCCGAAAATCGTCTGCGCCATCTGAGTGGCGGACGCAAATCTATTGATGGGAAGTTCGACGCCTGCAACCATACCCGCTCTGCCCTGTCATTATACCGAGGGAGAGTCGCGCAAGGTGGGTCGTCCGGCGACATGAGGGCCTGATCCTCATGGAAATGTGCCGATGCCGCGCGGCGGCTGTCGGAGACCTGTCTGTACGTTCTGCCCTGCCTCAGGTCATTTATTTAGGATATCTGTACCAGAAGTTTCACGACTTGTTAACTACTATTAACGCCTGTGTGGGGTGATGCGCCGTCAACTTCCGCGCGAGGGCATTTGCGTCCGGCTTGCGTCCGCGCTACCTGAGCGGACATCGCCATCGAGGTTTGCCCCATGCCCCCGTTTCCGACCGATCCCGTCGCCCTGACCGAAGACCTGATCCGCTGTCCGTCCGTCACGCCCGAAGAGGGCGGCGCGCTGGGGCTTTTGCGCGACCGGCTGAGCGCGGCGGGCTTTGACTGCACCCGGGTGGACCGCAACGGCATCGCCAATCTCTATGCCCGCTGGGGGGCGAAGGACGCTGGCCGGCGGTTCGGCTTCAACGGGCATACCGATGTGGTGCCGGTGGGCGACGAGGCGCAATGGACCGATCCGCCCTTTGCCGCGGTCACGCGCGATGGCACGCTTTGGGGGCGCGGCGCGGTCGACATGAAATCGGGCGTGGCGGCCTTTGCCGCCGCCGCCATCGATTTCGTGACCGAAACCCCGCCCGCGGACGGCGCGGTGATCCTGGCCATCACCGGCGACGAGGAGGGCGACGCGGTCGACGGCACGCGCGCGCTGCTGGACTGGATGGAAGAGACCGACGAGGCGATGGATGTCTGCCTTGTGGGCGAGCCGACCTGCCCCGAGACCATGGGCGAGATGATCAAGATCGGACGGCGCGGATCGCTGTCGGCCTGGATCACGCTGACCGGGGTGCAGGGCCATTCGGCCTATCCGCATCGCGCGGTGAACCCCCTGCCCGCCATGGCGCGGCTGATCGACCGGCTGTCGAGTCACGATCTTGATCGCGGCACCGAGCATTTCGATCCTTCGACGCTGGCGGTGGTGACGATCGACACCGGAAACCCCACGACCAACGTGATCCCGGCCAGCTGCCGCGCGACGGTCAATATCCGCTACAACGACGCCCATAGCGGTCAGAGCCTGACCGAGTGGCTGCGGGGCGCGCTGGACCTCGTGGCCGAGCAGTTCGGGGTGAAAGCCGAGATGACCGTGAAGAACTCCGGCGAAAGTTTCCTGACGCCGCCGGGAGACCTGTCGGACATGGTGGTGCGCGCGGTCGAGGCGGAAACCGGGGTGCGACCGGTTATGTCGACCTCGGGAGGGACGTCCGACGCGCGCTTTGTCAAGGATCACTGCCCGGTGGTCGAGGTGGGGCTGGTGGGGCAAAGCATGCACCAGGTGAACGAGCATGTGGAGGTGGCCCAGATCGGCCAGCTCAAGGCGATCTACGCCCGGATCCTGCGCGACTATTTCAACGGATGACGCGCCAGCGGCACCTGATCGTGATGGTCAAGGAGCCGCGCCCGGGCCGGGTGAAGACCCGGCTGGCGCGGGGCATCGGGCCTGTCGCGGCGGCATGGTGGTTCCGGCATCAGGCGGCGCGGCTCTTGCGTCGGCTGGAGGATCCGCGCTGGCGGCTGTGGCTGGCGGTGTCGCCCGACTGCGAAGGACTGCAAAGCCGTGCCTGGCCCGCGCACCTGCCACGCGTCGCGCAAGGTTCAGGCGATCTGGGCGCGCGGATGGCGCGACTTCTGCGGGCCGCGCCGACCGGTCCAGTCTGCGTGATCGGCGCGGACATTCCGGGGATCGGAAAGGCGCAGGTCGCGCGGGCGTTTGAGGCGCTGGGGCGTCATGACGCGGTCTTTGGCCCGGCGTCTGACGGGGGCTTCTGGCTGGTGGGGCTGAAGCGGATACGGGCGCTGCCGGTGGGTCTTTTCGAGGGCGTGCGGTGGTCGACCGAACACGCGCTCTCCGACAGTCTGGCCACCCTGCCCGGCCTGTCCGTGGCGCGGATCGACACGCTAAATGACGTGGACACGGCGCAGGATCTGGCCCGGCTTGCGCGCCGCTGAATCGCGATGGTGCCTCTCCCGGCTTCGTGTTAGCCAAGGGCCATGAGCCAGCTGCCCCAGAAAGCCGAGATCCTGCAATGGATCGAGGACAACCCGACCCTGACCTCGAAACGCGATATCGCCAAGGCCTTTGGTATCAAGGGCGCGGCGCGGATCGACCTCAAGCGTATGCTCAAGGAGCTCGAGGCCGAGGGGCATCTGGAAAAGCGCAAGAAGACTTATCGCGATCCTGACAAGCTGCCGCCCGTGAGCGTGCTGCAAATCAGCGGCCAGACGCCGGATGGCGAGCTGCTGGCCCGGCCGATGGAATGGCAGGGCGAGGGCAAGGAACCGGTGGTGATGGTGATGCCGCGCGCCTCTGACCCGGCGATGGGCGAAGGCGACCGGATCCTCGCGCGTCTGCAGGAGGTGAAGGGCGAGACGCATCACTATGAGGCACGGCTGATCCGGCGGATCGGGACGAACCCGCGCAAGGTGCTGGGCATCTTCCGCAAGACCGCCGAGGGCGGGCGGATCGTGCCCATCGACAAGGGCGACGGCAAGGAATGGCTGGTGGCCGAAAAAGCTACGGGCGGCGCGAAGGACGGCGAACTGGTCGAGGCTGAACAGGCCGGGCCCAAGGACCGGATGGGCCTGCCCCGCGCGCGGGTTCTGGACCGTCTAGGCGATCCGAGCGCGCCCAAGGCGGTGTCGCTCATCGCCATTCACCAGCACGGGATCCCGGATGATTTCCCCGACGAGGTGATCGCCGAGGCCGACAGGCAGAAGCCCGCGGGCCTCAAGGGGCGCGAGGACCTGCGCGACCTGCCGCTGGTCACGATCGACCCGGCGGATGCGCGCGACCATGACGATGCGGTCTGGGCGCATCCGGATGACGACCCCAAGAACGAGGGTGGCCACGTGATCTGGGTCGCGATCGCCGATGTGGCGGCCTATGTGCGGTCGGGCTCGGCGCTCGATACCGAGGCGCGCAAGCGCGGCAATTCAAGCTATTTCCCCGACCGCGTGGTGCCGATGCTGCCCGACCGCCTGTCGGGCGATCTGTGTTCGCTGCACGAAGGCGTGCCGCGTGCGTGTATCGCGGTGCGGATGCAGATCAATGCCCATGGCGAGAAGGTCGGGCATCGCTTTGTGCGCGGGCTGATGCGGTCAGCGGCCTCGCTGACCTACCAGCAGGTACAGGCGGCGCAGGACGGACAGCCGGATGACAAGACCGGCCCGCTGATGGAAGAGGTGATCGCGCCGCTTTATGCCGCGCATGACGCGCTGACCCAGGCGCGCGCGCGGCGACAGCCGCTGGACCTGGACCTGCCCGAGCGCAAGGTCGTGCTCTCGGAGGAAGGCAAGGTGCTGTCGGTCAATTTCGCCGACCGGCTGCAGGCGCACCGGCTGATCGAGGACTTCATGGTGCTGGCCAATGTGGCGGCCGCCGAGACGCTGATCGCGAAGAAATCCCCGCTTCTCTTCCGGGTGCACGAGGAACCACCGCCCGAAAAGCTTGATACTCTGCGCGACGTGGCCGAGACCGCCGGTCTGACGCTGGCCAAGGGACAGGTTCTGAAGACCGCGCATCTTAACCAGCTGTTGCATGGCGCGGCGGGAACGGATCATGCCGAGGTCATCAACATGGCGACCCTGCGGTCGATGACGCAGGCCTACTACGCGCCGGCAAACTTTGGGCATTTCGGCCTTGCGCTGCAGGCCTATGCGCATTTCACCTCGCCGATCCGGCGCTATGCCGATCTGATCGTGCATCGCGCCCTTATCTCGGCGCATGGCTGGGGCGATGATGGCCTGTCGAAGGATGACGAGGCGCGGCTCGATGGCACGGCCGAGCATATTTCCGAGACCGAACGCCGGTCGATGACCGCCGAACGAGACACAAACGACCGCTATCTCGCGTCGTTCCTGTCCGAGCGCGTGGGCGAGGAATTTACTGGGCGGATCAGCGGCGTCGCACGGTTCGGCGCCTTCGTGCGGCTGGACGAGACCGGCGCGGACGGCCTTATCCCGATGCGCGCCATCGGGCGGGAATATTTCCATTTCGACCGCGACAACGCGACCCTGATGGGCGCCGAGACAGGCACGGTGATCGGGCTGGGCCAGCGCGTGACCGTGCGTCTGGCCGAGGCGGCGCCGGTGACCGGGGGGCTCGCGCTTGATCTGGTCAGCATCGACGGCAAGGCCATGCCCGCGGGGCATTCGGGCAAGCGCGGGCGCGGCGGCAAGCCGGTCAAACGCAAGCTGACCAAGGCGAAGAAAAAGGCGGACAAGGTGAAGCGCAAGGTAAAACGCCAGCGCCGCTGAATGTGATCGGCAAGGCGTCGCGGGTGCGCAGGATGGCGCTTCCGAACGGCACGGTTTCGCGCTAGACTCGGGCAAAACCCACCATAAGGGGCCGAGCACTCATGATCCGCGCAACCATCCTTGCCATTTGCAGTCTTTCGGTGTCCGGCATGGCCGGGGCCGTGTCGCCCGACACGTCGCTGCGACCCAAGATCCGGCCCGCCGCCGCCGTCACCGCGCCGCTTGAGGTGATGACGGCGACGTCGCGGTCGCTGCGCCCGCAACTTCGGCCCGAAGGGCTTTCGGTTGACGCGCCTGAAAAGATCACACCGGCGCGGGTGTCGAACCCCGCCTATGACCGCTGGGTGCGCGGCTTTCGCAGCCGGGCGGCCGCCAACGGGATCAGCGGCGCGATTTATGACCGGGCCTTTCAGGGGATCGGGTACAACCCCGAGGTCGTCAACAAGGACCGCAACCAGGCCGAGTTCAAGCGCCAGATCTGGGATTACCTCGACAGCGCCGCCTCACCAGAACGGGTGCAGATGGGCCAGCGCGCGCTGCGCCGGCACAATCGCGCGCTCAACCGGATCGAGCAGTATTACGGCGTCGAAAAAGAGGTTGTGACCGCCGTCTGGGGGCTGGAAAGCAAATATGGCACCCGGATGGGCGACATCCCGGTGATCGAGGCGCTGTCCACGCTGGCCTTCGACGGGCGGCGCGGGCCGTTTTTCGAAAAACAGCTGATCGCGGCGCTGAAAATTCTACAGAATGGCGATGTGACCCCGCGCAACTTTCTTGGCTCTTGGGCCGGGGCGATGGGCCATACGCAGTTCATCCCCACCTCTTACGAGGCCTACGCGGTGGATTTCACCGGTGACGGCAAACGCGATATCTGGTCGAAAGATCCCACCGATGCGCTGGCCTCGACGGCGGCCTATCTCAAGCGGTTCGGCTGGCGCAGGGGCATGCCCTGGGGCGTCGAGGTGCGGGTGCCGCGCGGGGTGTCCACCGGCGGCTCGCGCATGCCGTCGGACTGGGCGCAGCGCGGCGTCGTGGGCGTCGACGGGCGGCCGGTGCGCAACTATGGCTCGGCGCGGATCCTGCAGCCGGCGGGACCGTCGGGCGCCTCTTTCATGGTGTTCGCCAATTTCGATGTGATCAAACGCTACAACAACGCCGACGCCTATGCGATCGGCGTCGGGCATCTCGCCGACCGGATCGGGGGCGGCCCGCCGATTCAGGCCAGCTGGCCGCGCGGCTACGAGCCGGTCAGCTTCGACGAGCGCAAGGAAATCCAGCGCCGGCTGAAGCGCAAGGGCTATCCGCTGGAGAAGATCGACGGGATCATCGGCCCGAACACCCAACGCTCGATCATGGGATTTCAGCAGAGCATCGGCGTGAAGCCCGACGGGTATCCGTCGCGCACGCTGCTCAACCAGCTGCGGCAGCGCTGAAGACATTGAGCCGCGCGGGAATGCGGACGCCTTCGGGCGTCTTGCAATCCTCGATGAGCGTCGCGATGCCTGCGATGATGGCCTGGATATCCGCCTCGGTCCCTTCGTGATGGGCGACAACGCGGCTTGCGGGGCCTTCGCGGCCCATGAACTCGGCCACCTCGGCGACAGTGCCGGGGGGCGTGAGATCGAGCGTGGCGATTTCGGCGCGCGGGCGGTCCCATCCGGCGCTTTGGAGGATATCCAGAACGTAATCCTGTTCGGAAAAGGCCATCGGACCCGGCGCGCGCGGGTCGGGGCGCGGCACGGAGCCAAGCCGCGCCTGTGCCACCTTGGAGGGAAAGCGGAACCACGGATTGTCGGGCATGCCGGCCCAGCTGACGAAGGTGAGCCGCCCGCCGGGGCGCATCGCGGTGCGGATATTGGCGAAGGCCGCGACGGGATCGTCGAAAAACATCACCCCGAACCGCGATAGCGCTGCGTGGAAGCGCGGCGTGAACGCGTGTGTCTGGGCGTCGGCCAGATAGGTCTCGATATGGTCCAGCCCCGCCTGCGCCACGCGTCGGCGGGCGAGATCCAGCATCGGCGGCGAGATGTCGACGCCGGTGACATGGCCGTCCGGCCCCACCGCCGTGGCCACGCGCAGAAGGCTGGCACCGGTGCCGCAGCCGATATCGAGCACGGCCTCGCCCGGTGCGGGCTGCGCGTGATCCATCAGCAGGTCAAGCACGGGCGTCATCATCGCGTCGAACTGCGCCTGCCGCGCGACCCAGGCCTGCCCGGTCGTGCCGGACCAGAACTCGGCCTGATCGGCGTTGGGCGCGTCGGGTGCCGCGTCGGTCACTGGCCTTTCTCCGCCATGATGCAAAGGATCTCGAAGAGGATCGAGACACCCAGAAAGGCGGTTCCGCCGGAGGGATCAAAGGGTGGCGAGACCTCGACCATATCGGCGCCCACGATATTGAGACCGCTCAATTCCCTGCAAACCTGCAGCGCCTGGTAGGAGGTCGGTCCACCCACCTCGGGCGTGCCGGTGCCCGGCGCGAAGGTGGGATCGACGAAGTCGATGTCATAGCTGACATAGATGGGCTGCGTGCCCACGATCTCGCGCGCCTCGGCCATGACATCCTCGGGCCCACGGGCGTGAAACTCTTCGATCAGGATCAGGCGGATGCCGTTGGCGGCGGCGAAATCGCGATCTTCCGCGTCGTACATCGTGCCGCGAATGCCGATCTGCACGACGCGCTTTGGGTCGAGAAGCCCCTCCTCCACCGCGCGGCGGAAGGGGGTGCCGTGGGTATACATCGTGCCGTTGAAGTAACTGTGAAAGAGATCCGTATGGCTGTCGAAATGCACCATGCCAAGGGGCGCGTCCTTGGCCAACGCGCGCAGCACCGGCAGCGAAGTGAGGTGATCGCCCCCCGCCGTCAGGGGCCGGATGCCCGCCGCCTTCACGCCATCGTAGAAGGCGGTGATACGCGCCATGCTGTCGGGAATATCCGCCGGGTTCGGGCCCACATCGCCCAGATCGGCGCAGTTGAGCGCTTCGAAGGGGCGCATGCCGCTGGTCGCGTGCTGCGCGCGGATCATGGTAGACGCATCGCGCAACTGGCGCGGGCCGTGGCGCGGGCCGGGGCGGTTGGTGGTTCCCGAATCCCACGGCACGCCTATCAGGCCCACGTCAACCTCGGCGAAGCGGGGATGCTCGGGCGTGACCAGCGGCAGGCGCATGAAGGTCGGTACGCCCGCGAAGCGCGGCAGGTCGAAGCCCGAAACAGGGTGAAAGAAACTGTCGGTCATTGGCGGAACTCCAGTCTTTTGCGGGCGGTGACGAGGCCATCGCCTTGCGCCTTGATCCGGGCTATGGCGTTCTGCAAAGGCTCGTAGGCCACGGCCATGTGATATGCATTTGCATGGATTAATGTGTCAGGGTCGGCGACCCACGCAACATGGCCCTTCCAGAAGAGAAGATCGCCCCGCTGCAGGGGCGCGTCCATCGGCAAGGCATGGCCAAGTTCTTCCTCTTGCAGGTCGCTGTCGCCGGGACACGGGACGCCGCATGCAAGACAGGCGGCGGTGACGAGGCCGGAACAATCGATGCCCATCGCCGAGTTGCCGCCCCAGACATAGGGCGTGCCGATCAGACGCTCGGCCACCGCAACGGGGTCGGTCTCGGACGTGTCTTCCGGTCTGAGGTGACAGGCCGGCAGGTAGAGCGTATCACCCGCGATCAAAACCTCGGCCCATTTGCCCGTCTTCCCGGTGACCGTGACGCGGGACCCCAGGCTGAGCGGCAGATGCGCGCCTTGGGTCTTGAAATCCGGGGCGGGCAGCGCGTGGGTGAGCCGGGCGTGGACCACATGGGTGACGGGACGGGCCGGCGCGGCAAGATGGGCGGATTCGATATATCCCGCGTGGTTGTCGCGCAGGGCGTAGCCAAAGACATGGCCGTCCCGCTCTTCCAAGAGGCAAAAGCCGTCACCCAGCAGCAATTCACGTTCCCGACGGCCAGCGGGCTTGTTCCAGAGCGTCGTGACCGGCACGACCACCTGCCGGTCCTCGCCCTCGACAAAGAGCGCCGCATCGACCCGGCCGATCAGCGACGCGTGCGCCACGCGACCGTTGGCATGCAGGCGGCGCGGGTCGGTCACAGGTCAAGCACCTTGGGAAGCGCGTCCAAAAGGGCGCGCGCACCCATGCCGAAACCGCCCTTGGCGCGGGCGGGGCCGTTGCCGGTGCTCCAGGCGTAAATGTCGAAATGCGCATAGCGTGTCTGGCCGACGAAGCGGCGCAGGAAGAGCGCGGCGGTGATCGCCCCCGCAAAGCCACCCTTGGGCGCGTTGTCCAGATCGGCGATGCCCGGTTCGATCAGCGTCTCGTAGGCGGTGTGGAAGGGCAGACGCCAGACCGGATCGGCCATTGCCGCGCCGCCTGCGTCGAGCGCGGCGGCAAGGGCCGCGTCATCGGTGAAATAGGGCGCGATATCGGCCCCCACCGCGACACGCGCGGCCCCGGTGAGGGTGGCCATCGAGACCATGAGATCGGGCGTATCCTCGGCCCCGTAGGCCAGCGCGTCGGCCAGCACGAGGCGCCCTTCGGCGTCGGTGTTGTTGATTTCGACGGTCTTGCCATTGCGCGCCGTCAGGATATCGCCAGGGCGAAAGGCGTTGCCGGACACGGCGTTTTCCACGGCGGGGATCAGAACGCGCAGCCGGACCTTCAGGCCCAGCGTCATGATCATCCGCGCAAGGCCCAGAACAGTCGCCGCGCCGCCCATGTCCTTTTTCATCAGCCCCATGCTCGCCCCTAGCTTGAGGTTGAGACCGCCGGTATCGAAGCAGACCCCCTTGCCCACCAGCGTAAGGTTGGGCCCCTCGTCGCCCCAGCGCATGTCAATGAGGCGCGGGGCCTGCGCGGCGGCGCGACCCACGGTGTGGATCATCGGGAAATTCCGGTCGAGCAGCGCCTCACCTCGGATGACCTCGATCTGCGCGCCACAGGTCTCGGCGAGGCTGGAGCAGGCGGCCTCAAGCTCTACCGGGCCCATGTCGGAGGCAGGCGTGTTGATCAGATCGCGGGTCAGCGCCTCTCCGGCGGCCAGCGCCTCGAGCCGCGCGGCATCGACACCGGCGGGAGCGACCAGCCGGGCCTTGAGCGGTTTCTGATCCTTGTAGCGGTCAAAGCAGTAGCCCGCGAAAAGCCAGCCCAGCGCCTCGATGGCGAGATCCGTGCCGGTCAGGCCCTCGATCCGCCAGTCGCCCTCTGGCAATTGCGCGGCCGCACCAGCCACGTGAAAGCGCCCGCGCGCACGGGTCTCACCTGTGCCATAGCCCGCCACCGCCATGGCGATGCCGCAGGTGTCGTCCGGTACCAGTGTCACCTGCCCCAGCGCACCCGTGAAGCCAGTGCCGCGCACCCAGCGCGCGACCGCAGCGTCCTGCGAGTCGAGCCAGGCCTCGCAGGCGGATTGCTCGACTATATGCAGCGGCACGGCCTGTGTTTCGGCGGGCGCGAATACGGGGGGCATCGGGATCTCCGGCTTGTGTTCTGTGTCGCCGGCAGCGTACCTTGCCCAGCGTCACCTGCAAGCGTTCAGACCGGCCCTAGAGCGAATAATCCTGCAGATCCCAGATCTCTTCCAGCGACTGTTCCCCGATCCGCAGAAGCCGCGACAGCGTCGCGGCAAGCGCCACCCGGTCGTGATCGTCGATGCAGCGGGTCACGTCGCGCGCAACATGCGCCACGGCCGCCATGCCGACCTGCTCGGCGATCGCGATGAGGCTGCGCGCGCTTTTGCGCAAATCCGACAAACGCCCCTCGCGGTAGCAGCGTTCAGTATGCGACAGGCGCGCGGCCAGATCCTCGAGCGCGCGGCACACCACGTCCTCGGCCCCGGCGGTGCCCAACTGCAGATAAAGCTGTTCCAGCCGGGCGGAATCCAGCTTCACAGCCTCGGTCTGTTTCAAAAGCGTTATACGTTCCACTCTCTCACCCACTTCGATGCGCCCACCATGCGGCTCTGACGCACTATTGCCCCCCGTCCTTTCCAATCGGTTGCGCGGATTTGATTTTCTGTCTCGAATTCTCGGAGAATTCCGACTATCACGCTTGCGCGACACGAATGTCATACGAGGCTTTCCGATGAAAAGGGTGCGCCCGCTTCCCAGCTATCTCGTCCAGCGCTATCGGGGCTGGAAGGCGACGAGCTACAAGGACAACCAGGCGTGGTACCGGCACCTGGCACAGGAAGGGCAGCATCCGCGCGCGATGATCATCTGCTGCTGTGACAGCCGCGTGCATGTCACCGCCATCTTCGGCGCCGACCAGGGCGAGTTCTTCTTGCATCGCAACATCGCCAACCTCGTGCCGCCTTTCAATCCCGACGGGCAGCAGCACGGCACCTCGGCGGCGGTCGAATACGCGGTGACCGCCCTGAAGGTGGCGCATGTGCTGATCCTCGGGCATTCCAATTGCGGTGGCGTGCGGGGATGCGAGGAGATGTGTTCGGGCGACGCGCCCCAACTTGAGGACAAGACGAGCTTCGTGGGCCGCTGGATGGATATCCTGCGCCCCGGCTATGAGCGGGTGAAGGATATCAAGGACAAGGAGGCGCGCGTCACCGCGCTGGAACGTCAGGCCGTGGTGGTGAGCCTCGAAAACCTGATGTCGTTTCCCTTCGTCAAGGACGCCATCGCCGATGGCAATCTGACCGTGCACGGGCTTTGGCACGATATCGGCGAAGGCGTCATCGAGCATTACAATGCCGAAACAGACACGTTCGTCCCGGTCTGAGGCCGAGTTTTTTCCGCCTTTGCGCGCGGTTCCGAGGTAAGAACGACCATGACAGACATCCTGGCGCTGGCCGCTGACAACCTGATTTCGCCTATCGTGCTGTCGTTCGCGCTCGGACTTGCCGCCGCGCTGGCGCGTTCGGACCTGTCGGTGCCCGAGGCGGCGGCCAAGGCGCTGTCGATCTATCTGCTGTTCGCCATCGGCTTCAAGGGCGGGGTGAGCGTGGCCGATCACGGCATCGACCTGAAGCTGGGCCTGTCGCTTCTGGGGGGCGTCGCGCTCTCGGCGCTGTTGCCGCTGCTGGCCTTCATGCTGTTGCGGATGATGTCGCCGATGGACCGGCTCAACGCCGCCGCGGTGGCCGGGCATTACGGCTCGATCTCGATCGTGACTTTCGTCGCGGCCACATCCGTGCTGGAAAGCAGCGGGATCGCCGCAGAGGGCTACATGGTGGCCGTCGCCGCGGCGATGGAGGCGCCCGCGATCCTGTCGGCGCTGTGGCTGGTATCGCGCGGGGAAAAGAACGCGCGGATGGATTCGGGGCTGTGGCGCGAAATCCTGCTCAACGGGTCGATCGTGCTTCTGGTGGGCGCGTTTCTGATCGGGTTCATAACCGGACCCGAAGGCCTGGAAGAGATCAGCAGCTTCATCGTCGCGCCCTTCAAAGGCGTGCTGTGCCTCTTTCTTCTGGATATGGGGCTGGTGGCGGGGCGCGGCATGCAAAAGGGGCGCGGCGCGCTGGGGATTGGTGCGGTGGCCTTCGGGCTGTTGATGCCACTTCTGGGTGCCACGGCGGGACTGTTGACCGCGCTGTTGCTGGGCCTGTCCACGGGCGGCGCCGTCCTGCTGATGACGCTATCGGCCTCGGCGAGCTATATCGCCGTACCCGCCGCCATGCGCGTGGCCTTGCCCGAGGCGAACCCGTCGATCTACCTGACCCTTTCGCTTGGCGTGACGTTCCCCTTCAACCTGACGCTGGGCATTCCGATCTATCTGGCGGCGGCGCAAACCGTGACAGGAGGCTGACATGCAAACCCACAAGGCCAAGCGCGTCGAAATCACCATCGAGCAGGTCATGCAGACCCGGCTGACGCGCACCCTGCGCGGCGCGGGCGTGACGGGCTATACCGTGCTGCCGGTCCGGGCCGGATCGGGCCGGTCCGGGGAATGGTCCCGGTCGGGTCAGATCAGCCGCGCCGAAGGCATGGTGCAGGTTGTCTGCATCATCAGGCCCGATCGGCTCGATACCCTGCTCGAGGCGGCTTTCGCCGTCGTCGAACGCCATATCGGCGTCGTGTGCGTGACCGATTGCGAAGTGCTGCGCGCCGAACGCTTCTGACCCTCCTTACTGCAGCACCCAGCCGTCCGGCCAGGTGATCGTCTTGGACAGGCGGATCTCCTGCGTGGCGCCGGGGGCGAGATCGAACCGCCAGGCCAGGATTCCGCGCTGATCATCGATATTCTGCTCTGCCGGGGCGGGCGTGGCGCGCCAGTCGATCTCCAGATCTTCCTGCTCGGTGAAGGGCACGCGGTCGATCACTACGAGGGGCCAGGTGCTCTGGGTCAGGTTCTCGACCGTGATGCGCACGGTCTCTTCCAGCGCGTTGGAGCGGCTGATCACGCCACGGTCGCCGCCCGAACGGTCGAGCACCACGCGCGTCACCTGCAGCCCGTCGACAGGCCCAAAGGACAGCGCCGCCGTGGCGCCCGACGGGATTAGGTCTAGATACCGTTGCCCGATATAGCGCCCGTCGAGATAAAAGCTTGCCTCGTCGCTGGGCAGGATCAGCTCGCCCGTGTCGTTTGTGATCTCGGCCACGAGATAGGCGGTATCATCGTAAAAGGGCACCGCCCGGGCGCGCAGATCGGTCGCGAGATCGAGCGTGCCGAGCGCGAGGCGAACCCGGTCGGCGCCGGTGGCGATGGTGACGGCGGCGGGGTACGTATAGGTGACGGCGATCCCATCGAACGCGGCGGCGGCGGTGGTCACGCGGACCTCTTCCGCCATCGGCGCCGCGGCTGCCGCATCGGCCATTTCCAGGCCCGAACGGCGTTGCAGGGTCAGAGGCCGGGGCATCTTGTCTTCCTCGTAGATGCGCAGGCCACGCGGAGACAGCACGCTTGGCGCCATCTGTCCCGCGGGACGCACGGTCGACAGCGTGACGGCGACATCACGCCAGTCTTCGCCGGTGGATTGCGCGACGAACGCCCCGCGCGCGACCGTCAGCGCGCCGGTATCCCGGACCAGACGCAGATCGTAAACTGGCGTCCACGAGGCGGCAGGCGTCACATAAGTAATTGTCAGCGTGCCTTGCGCGGCGGTGTCCGACGTCACCTCGACCGCCAGCGAGGCGCGCGTCTGTTCCTCGGTCAGAAGAGCGTTCAACGCCTGTTCGGCGCTGTCGCGGGCCTCTATCAAGGGTGCCAGATCGCGACTGGACTCTTCGGCGCGGCGTGTTGCCGCCTGTGCCTGTTGCAGCGCCTGAAGCGTCTCGTCCCCGATCATCTCGGTCAACGCCCTGAGCGCGCCGACATCCATCTGCGCGGCGCCGTCGTTGTCGCCGAGCCGATCAAGAAAGCGCACGCGCGCCTGCGCGGCCTCGGCCTCAAGCCGGATCGCCTCTACCGCGCCCTGCGCCTCGCGCAGGGCCACCTCATGCCGCTCAAGCTCGTCGCGGGCCTCGGCGATATCCGGGCGTTCGGGCGCGTCGCGCGGCGGCACGTCATCGCGCCGGGCCGTCACGCCGCCAAGCGTCGCGCCGGTAACCTCGACCCGGACCTGTTCCAGCGGGGTGGACCGGGGCAGATCGCGCAGGATAAGCCGATGCTGCCCCGCAGGCATGTCGAAGGGAACATTGCGGGTGACCGTAGCGCCCTGCGGAAAGAGCGTGACGGCGGTGACCTGACTTGTCAGAGGGATGTCGTCGGCCAGCGCCGCGAACGGCATGGCGAAAAGAATGAGGGCGAGGGATCGCATGGGCATGTCTCCTGCAGCGGTCCGGGAATGATGCGGGATCGGGCGCGGAACGCCAAGCCCGGCATTGCCGCGCAGGTTGAAAACGTCGTGACCCGCGCATCGCCCGTCACGCGCCGCCCAGAAAAACGCGCCGCCCAATGGATTGGACGGCGCGAACCTGAAAGACCGATGCGACTGGTCGCGTCAAAAGCGGCGGGATCAGCCTTTTTTGAGCACGCGATTGCCAAGTGTTTCGGCGATCTGCACCGCGTTAAGCGCGGCACCCTTGCGCAAATTGTCGCTGACGCACCAGAGGTTGAGGCCGTTCTCGATGGTGGCATCCTGGCGGATCCGGCTGATGAAGGTGGCGTAATCGCCAACGCATTCCTTGGGCGTGACGTATCCGCCGTCCTCGCGCTTGTCGACCACCATCAGACCCGGCGCTTCGCGCAGGATATCGCGCGCCTCGTCCTCGTCGAGGAACTCCTCGAACTCGATATTGATCGCCTCGGCGTGCCCCACGAAGACCGGCACGCGCACGCAGGTCGCGGTCAGCTTGATCTTGGGATCCACGATCTTCTTGGTCTCCGCCACCATCTTCCACTCTTCCTTGGTGGAGCCGTCTTCCATGAAGACGTCGATATGCGGGATCACGTTGAAGGCGATCTCTTTCTGGAATTTCTTCGGCGGCACGTCGGAGGTGGGGTTGTAGACCGACTTGGTCTGCTCCCAGAGCTCGTCCATGCCTTCCTTGCCCGCGCCCGACACCGATTGGTAGGTCGAGACGACGACGCGCTTGATCTTCGCGCGGTCATGCAGCGGTTTCAGCGCCACGACCATCTGCGCGGTCGAGCAGTTGGGGTTGGCGATGATGTTTTTCTTAGAATAGCCGTCGACCGCCTCGGGGTTCACTTCCGGAACCACCAGCGGAACTTCGGAATCGTAGCGATAGAGCGAGGAGTTATCGATCACGATACAGCCCGCCTTGGCCGCGATGGGTGCGTATTTCTTCGTCGCGTCAGAGCCGATGGCGAAAAGCGCGATATCCCAGCCAGTGAAATCGAACGCGTCGAGATCCTTGGTCTTGAGGGTCTTGTCGCCAAAGCTGACCTCGGTGCCCAGCGACCGGCGGCTGGCGAGCACCGCGATCTCGTCGACCGGGAACTGGCGTTCGGCCAGGATGTTCAGCATTTCGCGGCCCACATTGCCCGTGGCGCCGGCGATGACAACTTTGTACCCCATCTCAAGGAATCCTTCCGTAAAGGTTTCGACGGCGCGTCCTTACCCCAGCGCCGGAAGAGATGAAAGGGCTGCCGAAGATCCCGATCCATGATATTTCGAGATCTTTCGAAATTATACTTGCGACTCGGCTATATTTCTAGAATTATAGAAATATGAAAAATATTACCAACCCCAGCCTGAGCCTCGAACAGGCCGCTTCGACATTCGCCGCGCTTGGCAGCGAACAGCGCCTCGAGGTGCTGCGCACGCTGGTGCGTGCCGGGCCCGAAGGGCTGCGGATCGGAGAGCTTGGCGCACGCGCCGGGGTGACCGGCTCTACGCTGACGCATCACATGAAGATCCTGTCGCAGGCCGGTCTTGTACGGCAGCAAAGGCAGGGGCGCAGCATCCTGTGTGCCGCCGTCGCCTTTGACGAATTGCAGGCGCTGTCGCAGTTTCTGCTGCGCGAATGCTGCGCCGACGCCTCCACCCCGCACGAGGGCCATGACCATGGTTGAGATCCCGATCCCGCAATCCCGCGAGCTGTGGCGGCGCCTCGACAAGGCGTGGGCGGCCTTCGCGGCGATCCTCGTTATTCTGGCGCTGTTCGACCCCGGGCAGGTCTGGCCGATGTTGCGTTTCACTGCCGAGGCGTTGTGGCACACCGCCCCCTTCATCCTCTTCGCCGTTCTGGCGGTGGCCTATCTCAAGGCGACCGGGGCGGAATCCCTGCTGGCGAGGGCCTTTGAGGGACCGCAGGGCCGGATGATCGTCGTGGCAGCCCTGCTGGGCGGGCTGTCGCCCTTTTGCAGTTGCGAGGTGATCCCCTTCATCGCCGCGATGCTGGCGATCGGGGCACCGCTGGGCGCGGTCATGGCGTTCTGGCTGGCTTCGCCGTTGATGGACCCGGCCATGTTCGCCATCACCTCGGGCACGCTGGGCTGGGATTTCGCCATCGCCAAGGCCGTCGCCGCAGTGTCGATCGGCATTCTGGGCGGGAGCATCACCATGCTTTTCGCGCGCGGTCCGCTTTTCGCGGATCCGCTGCGCACCGCGCCGCAGGGCTGTGGCGGCTGTTGCAGCGCCAAGCGCCCCTTCGAGGGCAAGCCGGTCTGGCGCTTCTGGCAGGACGCGGACAGGCTGAGCACGTTCCGCGCGACCAGCCTGCAGAACGGGCATTTCCTGCTCAAATGGCTTGCGCTGGCCTATCTCATCGAGGCGCTGATGCTGCACTATGTGCCGGCAGAGGCTGTGGGCGCCGTGCTTGGGGGGCAAGGGATCGGGACGATCCTGCTTGGTGCGCTGGTGGGCGCGCCGGCCTATCTCAACGGCTATGCCGCAGTCCCGCTGATCGACGCGCTGTTGGCGCAGGGCATGAGCCAGGGCGCCGCGATGAGCTTTGTCATCGCGGGCGGGGTCAGCTGCATTCCCGCTGCGGTCGCGGTCTGGGCGCTGGTGAAGCCGCGCATCTTCGCCGCCTATTTCGCCTTCGGCTTCGCCGGGGCGGTGCTGGCCGGTCTGGTCTGGCAGGCCGTCGCCTGAACCGGGACCGGCTGGATTGGCGCGACGCGGGCACGTCAATGTCCGGGATTTTCGGAAATTTATTGAAAAGGGGCATAAAATCGCCCTGTTTTACTGTGACAAGATCGGGGAATTGAGGATAATGCCGGGAAACACGGCTAATACAGTCTTAAAGATGCCCCGCTAAAGAGGGTAGAACAGAGCAGCCCTGGAGCCTTTTCGATGCTCGAGTTCGACAATGTGAGCAAGTCGTTCTGGACCGGAACGCAGCGCAAGGTCATTCTTGATCGGGTGTCGTTTCGCGTCGAACTGGGTCGCTCACTTGGCATTCTCGCCCCCAACGGCACCGGCAAGACGACGCTGATCAAGATGATGGCAGGGCTGGAGAAACCCGACGAGGGCGAGATCCGGCGCGGCTGCCGCATCAGCTTTCCCCTGGGCTTCATGGGGGGCGTGGTGCCGCGGATCTCGGCCAAGGAAAACGCCCGATACATCGCGCGGCTTTACGGGCTCGACCCGGACTACGTCGAGGCCTATTGCCGCTATGTGTGCAATCTGGGGGAATATTTCGACCAGCCGCTCGGCACCTACTCCTCGGGCATGCGGTCACGCTTTACCTTTTCGCTGATGCTGGCGCTTGATTTCGATATGTATCTCATCGACGAGGGCATGCCGAATTCGACCGACGTGGAGTTCAACCGCCGGGCCGGCGATATCCTGAAAGAGCGGTTGCGCACGACGACGGTGATCATCGTCTCTCATCAGGCGCAGGTGCTGGAAAAATTTGTGCGCGAGGCGGCCGTTCTGATGAACGGCCAATTGTATATGTTCGACACCTTGGAAGAGGCGAGAGAGCTTTATGACTACGAAACCCAAGGCTAGAAAATTCCGCATCCGCCGCACGAGCCCGACAAGCACGGCACCGGGCGCAGAAACCGCACGTCCCGGCACGGAAACGGAGACGCCGCAGATGCACCGCACCGACGCCGCGGCGCAGGCCGGATCGGACGGCGCGCAGGACACGCCCCGCGAGACGCCGCGCGACGGCGAGGTCAGCTCGGCCCGCGAAATGACCGCCTCGCAGGATATCGACGGCATCCGCCGCGAGGGATTGACCGGGCGGCAGCTTCGCATGGCGCGGCGCATGGCGCAGAAACACGGGCTGGCGCCGACCTCGGATTTTGACGCCATGCGTCTGTTGCGGGCGCGCGGCATCGACCCGTTCCAGCGCTCGAACATCGTCGAACTGGTGTCCTCGGGCAAAAGCCAGGGCGCGGGCATGACCGACGAGGACGCCCAGGACAAGGTGCAGTTACCGCAAACGGTGCCGGTCAGCCGGGTCGCCCTGCCCGCGACCGAGATGAGCCCGGCCGACCGCCGCGCGCGCGAAATCCAGGCCATCCAGCGCGACATCGCCGCGCGCCGCCGGCGCAAGATCTTCCTGCTGATTTCACGGCTGGCGGCGTTTGTCTTTTTGCCGACGCTTGTGGCGGGCTACTACTTTTACGCCGTGGCGACGCCGATGTACGCAACCAAGTCGGAATTCCTGATCCTGACCGCCGATGGCGGGGGCGGGGGCGGCGGCGGTCTGGGCGGGCTCATTCCCAGCCAGTTCGCCACGGGGCAGGATTCGATCGCCACGCAATCCTACCTGCAATCCAAGGACGCGATGCTGCGGCTCGACAAGGACGTGGGGTTTCGCGACCATTTCAGCCAGGACCGGATCGACCCGATCCAGCGGCTTGATCCCGACGCCACGAACGAGGCCGCCTATAAGGTCTACAAGAAATACGTGAAGCTGGGCTACGACCCGACCGAGGGCGTCATCCGGATGGAGCTGTCGACCGCCGATCCGGAAACTAGCCGGATCTTCTCCGAAAAGCTGATCGATTACGCGGAAGAGCGGGTGGACCAGCTGAGCCAGGAAAAGCGGCAGGACGCGGTGAAGACCGCCGCGGAAAGCCTTCAGGACGCCAAGGACGAGCGCCGCGCGGCGCAGTTGCGGCTTGTGGAGCTGCAGGAGAACTCGATCCTCGATCCCGAGGGCGAGGTCGCCAATATCCGCCAGCTGATCGGCAATGTCGAAATCCAGCTGCAGGAAAAGCAGATCGCGCTGCAGACGCTGCTGAGCAATTCGCGGCCCAATCAGGCCCGGGTGGCGGCGCTGCGCAGTGAGATGTCGATCCTGCAAAACGAGCTCGACAAGCAGAACGCGCGGCTCAATCGCGCGACGGAAAGCTCAGATTCGCTGGCCAGCCAAGCCGCCGAGATTCAGATGGCGCAGGCCGATCTGGCCACCGCCGACATGGTGCTGCAGGCCGCGCTGGAGACCAAGCGCCAATCCGAGATCGAGGCCAACAAGCAGGTGCGATATCTGACTGTCTCGGTCAAACCCGTGGCCTCGCAGGATCCCTCTTATCCCCGGGCCTTCGAGAATACATTGCTTGCGTTTCTGATCTTCGCGGGTATCTACCTTCTCCTGTCGCTCACCGCGTCCGTGCTCAAGGAACAGGTCTCGTCCTGAACAGATGAAAACCGTCAACATCTCCGGTCTGCAGGTCGGCAACGATCAGCCCCTCACGCTGATTGCCGGTCCGTGCCAGCTTGAAAGCGCGGATCACGCGCAGATGATCGCCGGCCGCCTGCAGGAAATCTGCGCCGGCGCGGGCGCGCAGCTTGTCTTCAAGGGATCCTTCGACAAGGCAAACCGCACCTCGCTGTCGGGCAAGCGTGGGCTGGGCATCGACGAGGGTCTCAAGGTCATGCAATCGGTCAAGGACACGCTTGGCCTTCCGGTGTTGACGGACGTGCATCTGCCCGAGCAATGCGCCCCGGTGGCCGAGGTGGTGGACGTGCTGCAGATCCCCGCCTTCCTGTGTCGGCAAACCGACCTGTTGCTGGCCGCCGGTGCGACCGGCGCCGCGATCAATGTCAAAAAGGGCCAGTTCCTGGCGCCGTGGGATATGCCGAACGTGGTGGCCAAGCTGGAAAGCACCGGCAACACGCGCCTGCTTCTGACCGAGCGCGGTACGTCCTTTGGCTACAACACGCTTGTCGCCGATATGCGCAGCCTGCCGCAGATGGCGGCCACGGGATATCCGGTGGTGATGGACGCCACCCATTCGGTGCAGCAGCCCGGCGGACAGGGCGGCAGCAGCGGCGGACAGCGCGAATTCGCCCCCGTCATGGCCCGCGCCGCCGTCAGCCTTGGCATCGCGGCCGTTTTCATTGAAACCCACGAGGCGCCCGACACCGCGCCCTCGGACGGGCCCAATATGATTGCCTTGACCGATATGCCAGCCCTGATCGACACGCTGATGGCCTTTGATAGACTGGCCAAGACCGATCCGATCAGACTTTGACGTGAACAAGAGGACTTATTCGTGACGAAACCCGCCGCCGACGTGACGCCTAACACCTGGTCCTTTCTGCGAGACCCGATGATCAAGCCCACGGGCTTTCGCGAATACGACGCGCGCTGGAAATATCCCGAAGAGATCAACCTGCCGGGCATGACGGCGCTCGGTCTGGGCCTGGGCACGCAGATGCATCGCCGGGGCATTGCGCCGGTGATCGCGGTCGGCAACGATTACCGCGACTATTCGCTTGCGATCAAGAACGCGCTCATTCTCGGGCTGATGCAGGCGGGCATCCAGGTCAAGGATATCGGCCCCGCCCTCTCGCCCATGGCCTATTTCGCGCAGTTCCACTTGGATGCGCCGGCGGTGGCGATGGTGACCGCGTCGCACAATCCCAATGGGTGGACCGGCGTCAAGATGGGGTTCGAGCGCCCGCTCACCCACGGCCCCGACGAAATGGGCGAGCTGAAGGATATCGTGCTGAACGGCGAAGGCGAGACCCGCGATGGCGGCTCGTATGAGTTCGTCGACGGGGTCAAGGAGGCCTATCTCGACGACCTCGTGGGCGATTTCAAAATGACCCGCCCACTCAAGGTCGTCTGCGCCACCGGCAACGGCACTGCCTCGGCCTTTGCGCCCGAGCTTTTCAAGCGGATCGGCGTCGAGATCGTGCCGTCCCATAATGCGCTCGACTATACCTTTCCCAATTACAACCCGAACCCCGAAGCCATGGAAATGCTGCATGACATGGCCGCCAGCGTCAAAGCGAGCGGCGCGGATCTTGCGCTTGGGTTCGACGGCGACGGCGACCGCTGCGGCGTGGTGGATGACGAGGGCGAGGAGATTTTCGCCGACAAGGTGGGCGTCATCATGGCGCGCGATCTGTCCAAGCTTTACCCGAACTCCACCTTTGTGGCCGACGTGAAATCGACCGGGCTTTTCGCGGCCGACCCCGAATTGCAGAAGAACGGCGTCACGGCGGATTACTGGAAAACCGGGCATTCCCACATGAAGCGCCGGGTCAAGGAAATCGGCGCACTGGCCGGGTTCGAGAAGTCGGGGCACTACTTTCTCGCCGAACCGGTGGGCCGAGGCTATGACTGCGGCATGCGCGTGGCGGTCGAGATCTGCAAGCTGATGGACCGCAACCCGGATCAGTCGATGTCTGACCTGCGCCGCGCCCTGCCCACCACGTGGTCGACCCCCACCATGTCGCCCCATTGCGCGGATGAAGAGAAATACGACGTGCTGGCCCGGTTGGTGGACAAGCTGGTGGCCAAGCATGACGCGGGCGAGAACTTTGCGGGGCAGCCCATTAAGGAGGTGGTCACCGTGAACGGTGCGCGCGTCATTCTCGAAAACGGCTCCTGGGGTCTGGTGCGGGCGTCGTCGAATACGCCGAACCTTGTGGTGGTCTGCGAAAGTGCGACCTCCGAGGACGAGATGCGGACGATCTTCGCCGAACTGGACGCGGTCATCCGGACCGAGCCGTCGGTGGGGGAATACGACCAAAAGATCTGAAGGCGCGCCCAGCTTCTTCTTGGCGAAAATACTTCCACCGGAGGCATCTGACATCCGCGGTGTGTGCGGCCCTCACCGCGCCGGGGGCGGCGTCAGCACATCGCGCAAGAGCGCCAGCGGATGCGCCTTGAGCGAGAGGCGGGTGGCGACGTAATCCTCCACCACCTCCTCGCCCAGCGTCATCTCGGGCAGATGCACGGCGGGCTCTGCGACCCCCTCGCCCTCCATGTCGCCGGAGAAGAGCGGCAACGGCGTGTCGCCCTCCAGCGCGCGCGCCTCCCACAGCGCCGCGCGGCGCGTGAGACCCAGCCCGGCAAACGCGTCCGCCTCGGCCAGGCACGCCACCGCCGGGGGCGACAGGCCGGCGCGCCGCCAGACGTCGCGCACCGCCCGATAGCCGTTGCCGCGCGCCGCCGCGATCCAGCTGGCGTCTTCCTCGCTCATGCCCTTGACCTGCCGAAAGCCCAGCCGTAGCGCCAGACCGCCCTGCTCGTCGGGTTCCATCACGTTGTCCCAGAAGCTGGCGTTGATGCAGACGAGCCGCACCTCGACCCCGTGCTCGCGCGCGTCGCGCACGATCTGGGCCGGCGCGTAAAAGCCCATCGGTTGCGAATTCAGCAGCGCGCAGGCGAAGATGCCGGGGTGATGGCACTTGATCCATGCACTTGCATAGACCAAGAGCGCGAAGGACGCCGCGTGGCTTTCCGGAAAGCCGTAGCTGCCGAAGCCCTCGATCTGGGAAAAGCACCGCTCGGCGAACGCCGCATCATAGCCGTTCCTGGCCATGCCGCGCAGGAAGCGCGTGCGGAATTCGCCCACATGCCCGAGCTTCTTGAATGTGGCCAGCGCCCGACGCAGGCGGTCGGCCTCCTCGGGGGTGAAGCCCGCCCCAATGATGGCGATCTGCATCGCCTGTTCCTGAAACAGCGGCACGCCCAGCGTCTTGCCCAGAACCCGGCCCAGCTCGTCCGACGGAAACTCTACCGGTTCCTCGCCGTTGCGCCGCCGGATATAGGGGTGCACCATGTCGCCCTGAATGGGCCCGGGCCGGATGATCGCCACCTCGATCACCAGGTCGTAGAAGGTGCGCGGGCGCATCCGCGGCAGGAAGTTCATCTGGGCCCGGCTTTCCACCTGGAAAACGCCCACGCTGTCGGCGCGGCAGAGCATGTCGTAAACCTTCGGATCCTCGGGCGGCAGGCTGGCCAGCGTATGACGAATACCGTGGTGCTGCGCCAGAAGGTCGAACCCCTTGCGCAGGCAGCTCAGCATGCCCAGCGCCAGCACGTCGACCTTGAGAATACCAAGACTGTCGATATCGTCCTTGTCCCAGCAGATGACCGTACGCCCTTCCATCGTGGCGTTCTCGATCGGCACCAGCTCGTCAAGCCGCCCCTCGGTGATGACGAACCCGCCCACATGCTGCGACAGGTGTCTCGGAAAGCCCTCGATCTCGGCCACCAAATCCAGCACCTGCTGCAGCCGCCGGTCATCCGGGTCGAGCCCGATCTCGCGCAGGCGCTTGCGCACCACCTGCCCGGACGAGAAAAACCCCCAAAGTTGAGAGCTGAGCGCGCCGATCGTGTCCTGGCTCAGGCCCATCGCCGCGCCCACTTCGCGGATGGCCCGCTTGCCGCGATAATGGATCACCGTCGCGCAGAGGCCCGCGCGATGCCGCCCGTAACGCTCGTAGATATGCTGGATCACCTCCTCGCGGCGTTCGTGTTCGAAATCCACATCGATATCGGGCGGCTCGTCGCGGGCCTCGCTGACGAAACGTTCAAAGACCATGGTGCCCATCTCGGGGCTGACGCTGGTGACGCCCAGACAATAGCACACGACCGAGTTGGCGGCCGAGCCGCGCCCCTGGCAGAGGATACCGCGCGAGCGCGCGAAATGCACAACGTCCCGCACGGTCAGGAAGTAGGGTTCGTAGTTCAGCCGGGCGATAAGGTCGAGCTCATGCGCCATCATCTTCTGCACCCGGTCGCTGGCGCCGCCCGGGTAGCGCCATTTGAGCCCCTCCTGCGCCAGTCGTCGCAGCCGGTCGGTGGGGCTTTCACCCTCCGCCACCTCGGACGGGTATTCATACCGCAGCGCGTCGAGCGAAAAGTCGAGATCCGCGGCCAGCGCAGCGGCCCGGTCGACCGCGGCCTCGTGGCCCTGAAAGAGCCGGCGCATTTCGACCTCGGCGCGCAGGCGGCATTCGCCATTGGCCAACGCGGCGCGGCCCAGCTCCTCGACCCGGCACCCAAGGCGGATGGCACTCAGAACATCGGCCAGGCGGCGGCGGCGCGCATGGTGCATCATCGGGCAGGCCGAGGCGACGGTAGGCAGGCCGAGATCGTCCGCCAACCCCGCCAGCCGGTCGAACCGCGGCGCATCGCGCCCGTCATAGCGTGGCGCCATGAGCAGATGCATGTCGCGGCCCAGCCTGTCCACGAGGCGCGCGGCCTGATCGCGCCAGGCGCGCGTCACCCGAGCGGGCGGATGCAGCAAGAGCGTGATCTCACTGGCGCCGGTCAGCATGTCCGCAACGCCCAGCTGGCAGTCGCCTTTCTCGGCACGCAGCCGCCCGGTGCTGAGCAACCGGCACAGCCGCCCCCAGCCCGTGCGGCTGCGCGGCAGCGCGGTCAGCCGCACGCCCTCGGTCAAAACAAGACGCGCGGCGGGCAGGAATTTCGGCACATGCGCCCAGGCGGGCGGCTGCGGGTCCGGCGCGGGCGGGCCCACGGGGCCATGCGCGGCCTCCCAGTCCTGCCGCTCTTTGACCTGGCGGGCGATCTCGCGCACCCGGGTATGCGCCCGCACGATGCCCGCCACGGTGTTGTCATCGGCGATGGCGAAAGCGCCCAGGCCAAGCCACGCGGCACGCTCGGCATACTCCTCGGGGTGGGACGCCCCGGTGAGGAAAGTGAAGTTGGAGGTGATGGACAACTCGGCAAACATGGCGAGTCATCATTATATTCACGTTTTGTTCTATTTCGAGTCGAAAGATCAGAACGCAGGCTCGCACGCCTCGCCCCGCAGACAGGCCAGAGCCTGATCCAGCTGCGCCGGCGTCGGATCGGCAAAAATCATGCTGCCGCAGGGATCGGCGGGCACGACATACTCCGTGCCGGTCTTTTCCACGAAAACAAGATAGTCCGTGCCCGCGGACGCGCCGCCGCACCACGGGCCGAAGCACTGCAGCTTTAGCGTGACGTCACGGTCGAACGCCGTCTCAAAGCCGGCCCGCGACAAAACGGTGCCGGTCAGGCGCGCCGGGATCAGCGTGTCGGGCGGGTCCTGCCGGGAAAAGTCGGGCTCCGGGATCAGAGCCTCGTCGAATTGCAGCCGGCCGTGCACGACCACATAGATCTGCTCGGCTGCGTCCGCACGGACAAAGCTGCCGGCCACGGTCGGGCGCATGCACGAGAGCGCCAGCGCCGGGCCGGCGCAGAGAACAAGCGCGGCGGCGAAAAGCGCCTTCATATCCGCTCTCCCAACTCGTCCAGCACGGCCTCGTAGACCGCGCGCTTGAAAGGCACGATGGCCGCGGGCAGGTCCGCCGGCGGCAACCAGCGCCATTCGGAAAACTCCGGTTGGTCGGTCTGGATGTTCACCTGGTCATCGGTGCCGTGAAACCGCAGCAGGAACCATTTCTGCTTTTGCCCGCGAAACCGGCCCTTCCAGACCTTCGGCACAAGATCGTGCGGCAGGTCGTAGGTCACCCACCCCTCGGTCTCGGCCTCGACCGTGACCAGATCGGCGGGGACGCTTGTTTCCTCCCAAAGCTCGCGTAAAGCGGCGGTTCTGGCGTCTTCGCCCTCGTCCACGCCCCCTTGCGGCATTTGCCAGGCGGGCGCGTCGGTATCGATGCGTTGCCCGACAAAGACGTGACCCGCCTCGTTGGCGAGCATCACGCCGACGCAGGGCCGATAGGGCAGCTTTGCGATCTCTTCGGGTGTCACGCCGCCAGCCCCCGGCCCTTCAGCAACGCCTCGACGCCGGGCATCTTGCCCCGGAACGCGAGATAGAGATCCTGCGCCTCGCGGCTGCCGCCGGTGGAGAGAATATTCTCCTCCAGCGCCTTCGCGCGCTCCGCGTCAAATGCACCGCCGGCTTCCTCGAACGAGGCGAAGGCATCCGCATCCATCACTTCCGACCACATGTAGCTGTAATAGCCCGAGGAATATCCGTCGCCGGAAAACACATGCGCGAAATGCGGCGTGGCGTGGCGCATCACGATGGCGCGGGGCATGCCCAGACTGTCCAGTACCTCGGCCTGTTTCGCCATCGGGTCGGCGGGAGGCGCGCCGTCGTGGAATTCCAGATCGACAAGCGCCGAGGCGACGTATTCCACCGTCTGGAAGCCCATGTCGAAATTCGCGGCCCCCAGCACCTTGTCCAGCATGTCCTTGGGCATCGCCTCGCCGGTCTCGGCATGGGTGGCGAATTCGGCCAGGACTTCTGGCACTTCCAGCCAATGCTCGTAAAGCTGGCTGGGCAGTTCCACGAAATCGCGCGCCACGCTGGTGCCGGACATGGATTCATATGTCACGTCGGACAGCATCTGATGCAGGGCATGGCCAAATTCGTGGAACAGGGTGCGCGCATCGTCATAGCTCAAAAGGGCCGGATCACCCTTGGCGAAGTTGCAGACATTGATAACGATCGGCCCCTGGACCTTGGGGAACCTGGCCTGCTGGCGCATCGCGCTGCACCACGCCCCCGAACGCTTGGAACCGCGCGCGAAATAGTCGCCGATGAAAACCGCGACGTGCTGTCCGTTACGGGTGACCTCCCAGGCGCGGCAGTCCGCGTGGTAAAGCGATACGTCGATGGGCGTGAATTCGAGCCCGAAGAGACGATTGGCGCAAGCAAAAGCCGCCTCGATCATGCGCTCAAGCTGCAAGTATGGCTTCAAGCCCGCCTCATCCAGATCATGCTCGGCCTTGCGCCGCTTTTCCGCGTAATAGCGCCAATCCCACGCCTCGAGCGGGCCGTTGACGCCATCGGCCTGCATCATCTCGGTCATCTTGGCGGCATCCGCCTCGGCCTGCGCCTTGGCCGGGGTCCACACGTCATACAGCAGTTTGCGCACCGCCTCGGGCGTCTTGGCCATCTCGGTTTCCAGCTTGAAGGCCGCGAAATTCTCGTAGCCCAGCAGTTTCGCGCGCTCTTCGCGCAGGGCCAGGATCTCGGCGGCGATCTCGCGATTGTCTGTCTTGCCGCCATTGGCCCCGCGCGAGGTCCAGGCGCGGAACGCTATTTCGCGCAGATCCCGGCGGGGCGAGAATTGCAGGAACGGCACGATGAGCGAGCGCGACAGCGTGATCACAGGACCGTCCGCGCCTTTCTCTTCGCCCGCCGCGCGAGCCGAGCGGATCAGGAAATCAGGCAGACCGGTCAAATCCTCCTCGGACAGCTCCATGAACCAGTCGGATTCGTCGGCCAGCAGGTTCTGCGTGAAGGCCGTGCCAAGTTCGGCCAGCCGCGAGCGGATCTCGCGCATGCGCGTATCCGCCTCGCCTTCCAGCGCGGCCCCCGCCCGCACGAAGGACCGCCGCGTGAGCAGCAAGAGCCGGTCCTGTTCCGGTGTGAGGTCCAGCGCCTCGCGGTTCTGCCAGAGCGACTCGATGCGCGCAAACAGCGCCTTGTTGCCGTAGATTTCCGAGGAATAGGCCGCGAGCCTGGGGGAAAAGGCCCGCTGCAGTTCCTGTCGCTTGGGGTTGCTGTCCGCGCCCGCCACGGTGAAGAAAACCGACAGCACCCGGTCCAGCGTCTTGCCCGCCGCCTCCAGCGCTTCGATGGTGTTGCCGAAACTGGGCGGGGCGTCGTTGGCGCCGATGGCGGCGATCTCGGCCCGGGCCTCGGTCAGCGCCTCTTCCAGCGCGGGCTCGAAATGGGCGTCGGTGATCTGGTCGAAGGGGGCGATGTCGAAAGGCGTGGACCAATCGGTCAGAAGCGGGTTCGTCATGGGGGCAACTTTCCTTTGACCCTTACCTAAGCGTCGGTTCGGCTCCCGGCAATGGCGTCGCCGCAGACCGGGCACTCGGCGCGCCGTGTCAGCGCGATCTTGCGGCTTTCGCCGTAAAGCGCGTCGTAGATCAGCATTTCGCCACGCAGAACCGCGCCGGCACCGGTGATAACCTTGATCGTCTCGACCGCCATCATGGCGCCGACCACACCCGGCAGCGGCCCCAGTACGCCCGCCTCGGCACAGCTGGGCGCAAGGCCGTCGGCCGGCGCTTCGGGGAAGACGCATTGATAGCAGGGCGTGCCGCGCGCGGGATCAAAGACGCTCAGCTGCCCTTCCCATTGCGACAGGGCGCCCGAGATCAGCGGCTTGCCCAGGCGGGCCGCCACGCGGTTGGCCAGATATCGCGTTTCGAAATTGTCGGTGCCGTCGAGGATCACGTCATAATCCGGGAAGAGCCCCTCGGCGGTTTCTTCATCAAGGCGCCGCTTGTAGGGCAGCACCTCGGCATAAGGGTTCTGCGCGGTGACCGCGTCCTTGGCGGAAAAGACCTTGGGCATACCGATCCGCGCATCGGTATGAATCACCTGGCGCTGCAGATTGGAATTGTCGACCACGTCATCGTCCACGATGCCGATCCGACCCACACCCGCCGCCGCGAGGTACAGGATCGCCGGAGAGCCAAGCCCGCCCGCGCCGATCACCAGCACGCCCGCGTCCTTCAACCGCTTTTGCCCCGGCCCGCCGATCTCGCGCAGCACGATATGCCGGGCGTACCGCTCAAGCTCGGCCGGGCGGAAGGGGCCGCCGCCGGTCTCGGGCACGTCGCGTTTCGCATCGATCCGGTGCCTGACCCGCCGCAGCACCGCGCGATACCCCATGAAAAGGGCCGCGAACCCGCCCAGCAAAAGCCAGGGCGCCGCCGCCTCGCCGGTGGCGAGGCGCAGCGGATGGCCCACCGGCAGGATCAGGTGCAAAAGCACGACACCCAGCCACAGCACACCGATCATGGTCCAGCGCATCCGGCGCGGCGTGCCCATCAGCGCACCAAGCCCCCAGAGAGCGGCGGCAAGGACCAGAACCAGCAGCATCAGGACACCCCCGTGGAGCCGAAGCCGCCCGCGCCGCGCGCCGTCGTGTCCAGGGTGTCGACCACGTCGAACCGCGCCTGCAAGACCGGCGCAACCACCATCTGCGCGATGCGCGCGCCATGGTCGATCACGAAAGGCTCGGATCCGGCGTTCATCACGATCACGCCGACCGGTCCGCGGTAATCCGAGTCAATCGTGCCGGGACTGTTCGGCAAGGTGATCCCATGTTTGAGCGCGAGGCCGGAACGGGGCCGCAACTGCACCTCGTAGCCCTCCGGCACCGCCATGCGAAGGCCGGTCGGCACCAGCACTCGGTCACCCGGCGCGACCGTCACCGCCGCGCGATCCGGGAAATTCGCCCGCAGATCCGCCCCCGCCGCGCCCGCGCTTTCATAGGCGGGCAGGCCAAGATCGCGATCCGCGCCCTCATCCCAGGTCAGGCTGATGGTCACCATGCGCCGCGCTCTTTCCCCGTTCCGGACCTTCCCACCATGCAACGCCTCAGGCCAGCGCCTCGGCCACGCGCTGCGCGAGGCGGGCCGCCACTTCGACCTTGGTCATGCGCGGCCATGCCTCGGCGCCATCGGCCGTGATCAGCGTCACTGCGTTGTCCGTGCCGCCCATAATCCCGGTCTCGGGACGCACGTCATTGGCCACGATCCAGTCGCAGCCCTTTCGCGCGCGCTTGGCGGTGGCGTTGTCAATCACATCATCGGTCTCGGCTGCGAAGCCCACGACAAGCCGGGGCCGGTGCGTCTCTCTTTGCGCCACGGTGGCAAGGATGTCGGGATTTTCCTCGAATTCCAGAACCGGCAAGGCGCCTTGCGTCTTTTTCAGCTTGCGGTCGGAGGCGGATTTCACGCGCCAGTCCGCCACGGCGGCCGCAAAGACCGCTGCATCGACGGGCAGAGCGCCCTCGACCGCGGCCAACATGTCGCGCGCGCTTTGCACCCGAACCACCTCGACCCCGCCGGGCGGCGGCGTGTCCGCCGGGCCGCTGACGAACACCACCTCGGCCCCCAGCGCGGCCAGTGCCCGGGCAATCGCCGTCCCCTGCGCGCCCGAAGATCGGTTGGCGATGTATCGCACCGGGTCGATCGGTTCGTGCGTGGGACCGGACGTGACGACGATCCGCTTGCCCGCCAGTGGCCCCGCCGCCAGCTTGTCCTCGACCGCCGCGACGATTTCCAGCGGTTCGGCCATGCGGCCCGGGCCGTACTCGCCGCAGGCCATGTCGCCCGAATTGGGCCCGACCATGCCGATCCCGTCGGCGCGCAGGACCGCGATATTGCGCTGGGTCGCGGGATGCTCCCACATGCGCACGTTCATCGCCGGTGCGAGCAGCACGTCTGTGTCGGTGGCCAGAAGGAGGGTAGAGGCAAGATCATCGGCCTGACCCGTCGCCATCTTGGCCATCAGATCGGCGGTGGCCGGTGCCACGACGATCAGATCGGCACTGCGACTCAGCTCGATATGGCCCATCTCGGCCTCATCGGTCAGATCGAAGAGATCACCATAGACCTTCTGCCCCGCCAGCGCCGACACCGACAGCGGCGTCACGAACTCTGCGCCCGCCCGCGTGAGCACTGGTGTCACCGCAGCACCCCGTTCGCGCAAACGACGGATCAGGTCGAGCGCCTTGTAGGCCGCGATCCCGCCGCCGATGATCAGCAATATCCGCGTCGATGCCAGCATATCCGTCTCTTTCTTGACCGCGGCGAGCCTAGGCGTCCCGTCGCACAGAGACAAGGCCGCGTGATGCGCCTATCGGAACGCCTCGCACGGGTCGCCCCGCTCTGGCGCGGGGGCGTCCAGCACGATGTCGAACCCGCCATCCGGCGCGCGCCCGTCTTCGCCCTGCCCCACGACGACGACCCGCAGATCCGGGCGCTGCTTGTCCAGGAAGACCGGCATGCCCCAATCCGCCCGCGCATGACCGTTTCCGGTGATCACAAGAACCGGCCCTCCGGTTTCTTCGAGCGCCTGTAGCGTCGCGCGGGCCAAAACCGCGTCGCGGAGTCGTTGTATGGCCACCATCGTCGGCAACATCTCCTCTGGCAGGGCGCCGCAATGGGCATCGGCCTGCAGCCTCTCGCGCGCATTTTGTTCAGTCGCCGCAAGCGCGGTGTCGAGACCATAGGCACCCGCCTCTGACCCGAACGCAGCGGCAAGCCCGTCTTCCATCGCGGCACGCGCCTGTGCCCGATCCATCAGGCCCGGATAGATTTTTGCGTCCGGAGCCGCCGCGAGGATCGGATAGTACATCGCGAAATCCGGCCAGCCGGAATCTTCCCAGTCCAACGCGGCACGCAAGCGCGCTTCGTCCGTACGGATTTCGGGCGTGATCGCCGTCACCTGCTTCTCGCTCAACATCTCAAAGACGATCGCCGCCGGCGACAGCCGCTGCGCAAGTTCCGCCTGAACCTGATGATGGGCCGGGTTGTCATGCACCTCGCCCACGATGACAACCTGCGCCGCGTCGAGGCGCGCCAGATCGTCGGCCTCAAAAGTATTGGCCGCGTCCCCGGCAAGGGCGCGGCCACAGGCCAGAATGGCCAGACACAACGACAGCAGGCGCATCATGCCAAGAGGCTTTGCACCTCGCCGCCCTGCTTTTCGAGAAACTTCCGCATCTTCTGGAATGCCGCCGCTTCGATCTGCCGGACCCGCTCCTTGGACAGGCTCAGCTCTTCGCCGAGGCTTTCCAGGGTGCGCGCCTCATCCCGCAGCTTGCGCTCGGCGACGATAAAGCGTTCGCGTTCGTTGAGGTTCGACATAGCGCCGGCCAGCCAGTTGCGCAGCGTGGTGCGATCACGGTCATCCTCGACAAGCTCGTCGCCGCGCTTGCCCTCGTCCTCGATCGTGTCGATCCACTCGCGCCCGTCCTCGTCCGCGGCCTGCGTGGCATTGAGCGAAAAGTCCGTGCCAGACAGCCGGCCTTCCATCATCTCAACGTCGCGCAACGGCACGCCGACCTCGATGGCGATCATCTCGCGCAGCTGGTGACGGTCAAGCTCTTCGCCGCGCGACATCGCCTCGCGCTCCAGCCTGGCCTGCACACGGCGCATGTTGAAAAAGAGGGACTTCTGACTGCTGGTGGAGCCTGTGCGCACCATCGACCAGTTGCGCATCACGTAATCCTGAATGCTCGCCTTGATCCACCAGACCGCGTAGGTGGAAAAACGCACGCCCCGGTCGGGATCGAACTTGTCGGCGGCTTTCATCAACCCAAGACCGGCCTCTTGGATGAGGTCGTTCATCGGCGCGCCATAGCGGCGGTACTTGGCCGCCATCGATATCGCGAGACGCATATATGCGGTGATCAGGCGGTGCAGGGACTGCTCGCACCTCTGGTCGCGCCATGCGTAGGCGAGCGTCCGCTCGGTCTCCGCATCCAAGAGTTCCGCCTGCATGGCGGCACGCGACATATCCGTGTTGTAACTTCCGTCCAGTGCCATACGTTATCCCCCTGGCCAACGTGTTATATGCTCTTTGCGAGGTAATTATGTGGGAGATACGCGCGATGCCTAAGTTTGGATCCAAAAAAAATGCACACGTGAAATAATGTTGCCCGCAATGACCCTCGTGATCGGCGGCGCTGCTTCCGGAAAATCGCTTTACGCAGAGGACCTTGTCCGCCGGATGGGACGGCCGCTCGTGTATCTGGCCACCGCTCAGGCCTTTGACGAGGAAATGCGCCAGAAGCTGGATCGGCACCGCGCGCGGCGCGGCCCGGACTGGCGCACCATCGAGGAGCCGCTCGATCTGGGGCGCACGCTGGCTGCCATCGGCGGCGACACGGCGGTGCTGGTGGATTGCATCACCATGTGGCTCAGCAATCACCTTCTGGCCGAAACCGATCCCGAAGAGGCACAGGCCGAACTGATGGCCGGGCTCGCGCTCTGCGCCGCGCCGGTCGTCCTTGTGACCAACGAGGTGGGTTTGTCGGTAGTGCCAGAGAACGCGCTTGCCCGTCGGTTTCGCGACGCGCAGGGCACGCTCAACCAGAAACTCGCGGCCAAGGCGGGCCTCGTCGTCAATGTCGTCGCCGGTCTGCCGCAGGCGCTCAAGGGAGAGTTGCCGGCATGAGCCGCCTCTTCTGGGTGCGTCACGGACCGACCCACGCGAAATCCATGGTCGGCTGGTCGGACCTGCCCGCCGATCTGTCCGATACCGCCGCGCTCACGCGGCTACATGCGCACCTGCCCGACACGGCGGCGGTCGTCTCCTCCGACCTCAGCCGTGCGGCGGCCACTGCCGATGCCATCGCCGGCGCGCGCCCGCGCCTGCCGCATGACCCTGACCTGCGCGAGATCCATTTCGGCAAATGGGAGCTGCAGGGCTTCGACACGATCGAGGATCAGGAGCATCTGCGCGCCTTCTGGGAAGATCCCGGCGATATCCGCCCGCCGGGCGGCGAAAGCTGGCACGAGGTATCGACCCGCGTTGACCGTGCCGTGGCCCGCCTGGTCGCGGCGCATCCCCGGCGCGACCTTGTCGTCGTGGCGCATATGGGCGTGATCCTGACACAGGTGCAAAAGGCGCTCGGGCTTTCGGCCTATGACACTTTCGCCCATCGCATCGACAACCTCTCGGTGACGGAACTGCACCGGCATGGCGACGTGTGGCGGGCGGCAGCGATCAATCACCGCCCGTGATGATCCTGCCGCCAAAACAGAATTTCGCGGCGCGCCGGCACGGCTCTATGCTGCGGCCATGACCTACGATCTCTATCTCGGCGATTACAGCTATTCTTCCTGGTCCCTGCGGGCCTGGATGCTTTTCGAACGCGCCGGCCTGCCCCGCCGGCTGCATCTGCTGGATTTCGACGATCCCGTGCCGGTGGCGCAGCAACTGGCGTCTCTCGTCCCGGCGCGCACCGTTCCCACGCTGGTGACGCCAGAGGGCGCGATCGTTTCCGAAAGCCTCGCCATCGCCGAAGAACTGGCCAGCCGCCATCCCGAGGCCGGCCTCTGGCCCGCCAATCCCGCGGCCCGCGCCACCGCGCGCAGCCTCGCCTCGGAAATGCACGCGGGCTTCGGGCCGCTGCGCGACCATTGCCCGATGAACCTGCGCACGGCCTATCGCGACGTGCCGGTGCCCGAGCCCGTGATCGCCGACCTGCGGCGGCTCGAGACGATCTGGGATCACGCGCGCGCCGTCACGGGCAGCGACACGCCCTGGCTTTGCGGGCACTACTCGGTGGCTGACGCGTTCTTCGCCCCCGTCGCGGCCCGTATCGCGGGCTATGACCTCGCGGTTGCCGACAGCGCGGCGGCCTATGTGGCGGCGCATCTGGCCGATCCCGCCTTCCGCCGGTTTCGCGCCATGGGCCTCGCCCGCGGCGCCACGCTCGCACGTTACGCCCGGGATTACGCCACGGTTGCCTGGCCCGGCCCTGCGCCGCGCCCGGCCCGCGCGGTGGATCACGGCCCGGCAGAGAACGCGGCCTGTCCCTACTCGGGCGAGCCGGTCACGCATTATCTTGAAACCGACGGGCGCGTCTTCGGCTTTTGCAACGCGTTCTGCCGGGACAAGACCATGGCCGATCCGGATGCCTGGCCCGCCTTCACCGCCCTGCGCACAGCGGCCTGAAACCACCCGCGCCCCGTCTTCTTCCTGCCCAGAACACTCATGTGACCCCGCCGAACCCGCCCGGGCCGGTTAACCATTTCCTAACCTCGCGCGCGATACTGGTTAACCGAGCTTAACGTGAGGAACGAAACCATGGTCGCGCGCGCCTATACCGTTGCCTTCGAAGGGGTCGAGGCGCGCAGCGTGGAGGTGCAATGCGCCGTCACCCCCGGCCTGCCCGCCTTTTCCCTCGTGGGCCTGCCGGACAAGGCCGTCTCGGAGGCGCGCGACCGGGTCCGCACCGCGCTCAGTTCCATGGCCATCGCACTGCCTTCGAAGCGCATCACGATCAACCTGTCGCCCGCCGACCTGCCCAAGGTGGGCAGCCATTTCGACCTGCCGATCGCACTGGCCCTGCTGGCCGCCCTCGACATCATTCCGCGCGACGCCGTGGAAGGCACCTGCAGCCTCGGCGAGCTGTCCCTCGACGGCACGCTGATCCCGGTAATCGGCGCACTGCCCGCCGCCATGGCCGCCGCGCGCGCCGAGCGCACGCTGCTTTGCCCCAAGGGCTCAGGCGCCGAGGCCGCCTGGGTCGGGGCGACGCAGGTGATAGGCGCCACTACACTCGCCGATGTGGTGCGACACTATACCGGGCAGTCGCCTCTGCCGCCGGCGGAACCCGGCGAGGTTCTGTCGGACAGTCCAGGCCGTTGCCTGCGCGATGTGAAGGGACAGGAACGCGCCAAGCGCGCACTGGAAATCGCCGCCGCGGGGCGGCATCACCTGATGATGGTGGGCACGCCGGGCTCGGGCAAATCCATGCTCGCCGCGCGCCTGCCCGGCATCCTGCCGCCCCTCACCGCCCCCGAGGCGCTGGAGACCTCGATGATCCATTCCCTCGCGGGACTTCTGGACGAGGGCGGCATCAACCGCACGCGGCCCTTCCGCGAGCCGCATCACACCGCCTCCATGGCCGCCATCGTCGGCGGGGGCCGGCGGGCTGGCCCGGGCGAGATCAGCCTTGCCCATAACGGTGTTCTCTTCATGGACGAGTTCCCCGAATATCCCCGCGCGGTGCTCGAAACTCTGCGCCAGCCCATCGAGACCGGTGAGGTCGTCGTCGCGCGGGCCAATGCGCATGTGAAATATCCCTGCCGTTTCATGCTGGTGGCCGCCGCGAACCCCTGCAAATGCGGCTACCTGCCTGATCCCGCCCGCGCCTGCGCGCGCGTGCCCCACTGCGGTGAGGAGTATATGGGCCGCATCTCGGGGCCGCTGATGGACCGCTTCGATCTGCGCATCGAAGTGCCACCCGTGGCCTTCACCGATCTCGACCTGCCGCCCTCGGGCGACAGCTCGGCCGAGGTTGCCGCACGGGTGGCGGCGGCGCGCGAGGTGCAGGCGGAACGCTTTACGCAGCGGCCGGACATGCGTCTCAACGCCGATGCCGAGGGCGAGACGCTCGAAGAAATCGCGACGCCCGATGCCGAGGGGCGCGAGCTTCTGGCGCGGGTCGCGGACCGTTTCGGCCTTTCGGCGCGCGGGTATCACCGTATCCTGCGGGTGGCACGGACCATCGCCGATCTCGACGGGTCGACGGATCTGCGCCGCCCGCATGTCGCCGAGGCGGTCAGCTATCGTCTGTCACTGGCGAAAGAGAACTGATCCAGGCCGCGATCGCCGTCAGCGTCTCGCGCGCCTCTGGCAGGGTGTTGTGGAAGATCGGCCAGACATGCGGCAGGTCGCGTTCTATGACCTCGGTCACCTCGATGCCCTGATCGCGCAGATGCGACGTCATCCGACGGGTGTCGTCGAGCAGGATCTCGGTATCCCCCGCGGTCAACCAGACCGGGCCCGCGCCATCGAAACCTGCGCGCAAGGGCGAGGCCCGCGGGTCGTCGGGATCTGCGCCCTGCAGATACATCTCCGCAAGCTCCGCCGCCCGCGCGGCGGGCAGGAGGACTTCGGCCTGCGCGTTGCGCATCAGGCTTTCGCCGCCGTGTCCCAGATCGGTGAGGGGCGACAGGCCAAAGCATCCCAGAGGCCGCGGCAGATTCAACCGGCAGATCTCGCCCAGAAGTGCCAGCGCCAGACCGCCGCCCGCGCTGTCCCCGCCCAGAACGACCCCGCCGGGGCGGTCCATCACCGCCCGGTAGATTGCCAGCGCATCCTCGACGGCAGCCGGAAAGGCGTGTTCTGGTGCCTTGGCGTAATCTGGCAGGCAAGCGGGCGCTTGAGCGGCGCGTGACAGCCAGGCCAGCATCGCCCGGTGCGTGCGCGGCGAGCCGAAGACATAGCCGCCGCCGTGAAAGTAAAGGATCAGCGGACCGTCAGCCTCGGCCACCCAGGGTGCGCGCACCGAGGTGACCGGCACGCCTGCGATCTCGCCCTGACGGAATCGGGTGCCGAGCGGGGGATGAAAGAAAAGCCGCGCCTTGGCCTCGAACGACTGACGTAACGAGATGGGGCGGGCAACCCGCGCCAGATAGGGTTTTTCCGTCAGCCGCAGATATGCGTTGAGGATGGGCCGCATCAGGCTCATGCCCGGCGCGTCTCGATTGCATCCCAGATCAGGCCAGCGGCATTTGTGCCGTCGAACCGCTCCAGCTCCTGGATCCCGGTGGGCGAGGTCACGTTGATCTCGGTCAGGTACTGCCCGATCACGTCGATGCCGACGAAGATCTGACCTTTCTCGCGCAAAAGCGGACCGATCTTGGCGCAGATCTCGCGGTCCCGCGCACTCAGCGCCACCTTCTCCGGCTTGCCCCCCACATGCATGTTGGACCGCACCTCGCCGGCGCCGGGCATGCGGTTGATCGCGCCGACGGGCTCTCCGTCGACAAGGATCACCCGCTTGTCGCCATCCTTGATCTCGGGCAGGTATTTCTGCACGATCAGCGGCTCGCGGCTGAACCCGGTGAAGAGCTCGTGCAGGCTGCTGAGATTGCGGTCATCCTCGGGCAGGTGAAAAACGCCCGCGCCTCCATTGCCGTAGAGCGGTTTGAGGATCACGTCGCCGTGCCGGGCGCGGAACGCCTTGATCGTATCGAGGTCGCGCGCGATGGCGGTGGGCGGCATCAATTCCGGAAAATCGAGGATGAGCAGCTTTTCGGGGTAATTGCGCACCCAGAACGGATCATTCACCACCAGCGTGCCGGGGCTGAGCCGCTGCAGCAGGTGCGTGGTGGTGATGTAGAACATGTCAAAGGGGGGATCCTGCCGGAGCCAGACCACGTCGAACTCTCCCAGATCGACGGTCGTCTCGGCGCCGAGGCTGTAATGGTCGCCCTTGACCCGCCGCACCTCGAGAGGCCAGCCGCGCGCGGTGATGCGCCCCTGATCGTAGGCCAGGCGATCCGGCGTGTAATAAAATAGCGTATGTCCACGCGCCTGCGCCTCTTCGGCCAGACGAAAGGTGCTGTCGCCGTTGATGTCGATAGGCCCGATCGGGTCCATCTGAAAAGCAATCTTCATCGAATTCCCCCGCGGGCTGCGTCACGCTTCTACATGCGGCATGACCGGGGCGAGCGCAAATCAGAAATGCCCGAAAGCCGCCTCCAGCACCTCGACATGCCCGCGGGCGTCTACGGTGGCCAGGTCGAAGCGCACCGCGCTGAGCTGACCTGCCGGCAGGCTGTCCATGTAGGCCGATGCCGCCGCAATGATCCTGCGAATCTGGGCGGGGCGCAGCCGTTCCGCCGCCGCCGCGTGGGTGGCACCGCGCTTCACCTCGCAAAAGACCACTTCGTCGCCAGTGTCGAGAACAAGGTCGATCTCACCGCCCCCGCCCCGCCAGCGTTGGTCGCGCAGACCGGCACCGTGCTGGGCGTAATGCGCAATCACCGATCTTTCCGCCGCCGCACCGCTCAGACAGGCACGCTGTCCACGCTCACGCCGCCGCTCGGCCACTGCGCCAGTGTCGATTAAATCCAGCATGACGATCCTCCTTGTCTCGACAGGGCCGCCCCTGTCGCGGCAAGGCCATCGCTCAGGGAGCGCTCTTCGCAAGCGCGAGCGCCCGCTGGTAGACCTGCCGTCGTTTGAGCCCCGACGCCCCGGTCACAAGATCCGTTGCATCACGGACGGAATGGCTTTCTAGCGCCGTCAGCAACGCCCTGTCTAAGTCGAATTCCTTAAGATTTTCCGAATCTCCCCTGTCGACCAGCACCACGATCTCGCCCTTGAAGGACCGTGCCGCCGCCAGGTCCGCGAGCTCCGACAGGGGCGCGCGCAGGACTTCCTCGAATTTTTTGGTCAGCTCACGGCAGAGCACCGCCTGCCGCGCCCCGCCGAGCACCTCCGCCGCGTCCGCCAGCATCGCCGCCACGCGCTTGGGCGATTCGTAGAACACCAGCGTGCCCGGCACGCCGGCGATCTCGCGCAGCGCGGTTTTCCGCTTGGCCGCGGTCGCCGGCAGGAAACCTGCGAAAAAGAACCGGTCGGTGGGCAGCCCCGAAAGCGTGAGCGCGGTGATCACCGCCGACGGACCGGGCGCCGAGATCAGCGGATACCCCGCCTCGACCACCGCCCGCGCGAGGTCGTATCCGGGATCGGCCACCATCGGCGTGCCGGCTTCTGAGGCGTAAACCACTGATTTTCCCGCCTCCAGCGCCGCCAGGATCCGCGGCCGCGCCCGCGCGCCGTTATGGTCGTGATAGGCCAGCAGTTCGCGCCCCTCGAGGCTCACGCCGTGGATCTCCATGAGCCGGCGCAGACTGCGCGTGTCTTCGGCGGCAAGCAGATCGGCCGAAGCCAGAAGATCGAGCGCGCGCAGCGTGATGTCGCGCGCCGTGCCGATGGGCGTCGCCACGAGGTACAGCCCCGGCGCAAGTTCGCGCTTCTGAGGAATCATCTCTGGACCCGCCTCTCTGGACGTTTATGATTGCCCTGACGCGCGCGACCGTCCCGCGCCGCGCCGAAAAGGGAGTGATCTTGACGATGTTTGCCGTTTTTGCCGCCCTCCGCAAGCCGCTGCGGGCGCTTGCCCTGCTTGCCACCGTGGTGGCCCTGGCCGCCTGCGACACCGTAATGCCCGCCGGTACAGGCGGCGGCGCCGGTCAGCGCGTCACCCCCGGACAGCCGCTTCAGGTGGCGCTTCTGGTGCCGCACGGCTCGGCAAGCCCGAACGAACAGAAACTCGCGCGCGATCTGGAAAACGCCGCCCGGCTTGCCGCGGCGGATCTCAGCGGAGTGCGGATCGACCTGCGGGTCTACGGCACCGCCGGCAACGCGGCGCAGGCCCAGCAGGCCGCGCTCAATGCCGCCAACGAGGGCGCCAAGATCATCGTCGGCCCGCTGCACGCGGAATCCGCCAATGCCGTGGCCGTCGCCATGGCGCCGCGCAACATCAACGTACTCGCCTTTTCCAACAATCCCACCATCGCGGGCGGCAATCTTTTCGTGCTGGGACAGACGTTCCGAAACACCGCCGACCGTCTGACACGCTACGCCGTCGGCCAGGGCCGCGACCGGATCCTAACGGTCTATTCCGACAATCTCGCGGGTCAGGTGGGCCGGCAGGCCATCGAAAGCGCCATCGCCGCCAACGGCGCCACCGCCGCGGGCAGCGTCGGCTACGAGTTTTCCCAACAGGGCGTCGTCGCGGCCGTCCCGCAGATCAAGACCGCGGCGGAAACCAACGGCGCCAACGCGATCTTCATGACCGCGAATGCCGCGGGCGCGCTGCCGCTCTTCAGCCAGATGCTGCCCGAGGCGGGGCTCACCCCTGAGCAGATGCAGTATATCGGTTTGGCCCGCTGGGATACGCCGCCCCAAACCCTTGATTTGCCGGGCGTGCAGGGCGGCTGGTTCGCGCTGCCCGATCCGGCCCGCGCCGCGCAGTTCCGCAGTCGTTTCGAGGCCGCAAACGGCAACAGCCCCCACGCGCTGGCCGGACTGGCCTATGACGGCATCGCCGCGATCGGCGCGCTGGCGTCGTCCCGGCGCAACGACCCGCTGTCGCGCGCGGCGCTGACGCAAAGCGCGGGGTTCCAGGGTGTCGGCGGCATCTTCCGCCTCACTGCCGAAGGTACGGCCGAGCGTGGGCTTGCCGTGGCCACGATCCGCAACAAGCAGGTGGTCCTGCTTTCGCCCGCCCCGCAAAGCTTCGGCGGCGCCGGCTTCTGATCGCCGGCCCGTCCCGTGCAAAGGATCCGATGAAAGACCACCCCCCTCTCCCGGACAACCTGATCTGCCCGGCAGAACGCATTTTCGATGCCTCCGCCGTCGCGCAGGCCGTCGAGACGGCGAACACCGCCGCCGGTGGCGAAGCCATGGCGCTGCGTAAGGCAGTCGTCGCGATCCTGAGCGAGGCGATGCGCGACGGGCGCGCGGCCATCGCGCAGGGCCTTGGCGAACGCCCGTTCGAAGCCCGCCCGGCGACCCGCGCCTATACCTGGCTTACCGATCAGGTGGTCATCACGGCGCTGGATCTCGCGTGCCGCTACCTGCATCCGCGGCCCAACCCAACCGAGTCCGAGCGGATTTCGGTTCTGGCGGTCGGCGGCTACGGCCGGGGCGAAATGGCGCCTTTTTCGGATGTCGACCTGCTGTTTCTCACCCCGTACAAGCTGACCGCCTGGGCCGAAAGCGTGATCGAAAGCACGCTTTACGTTCTTTGGGACGTCAAGCTGAAGGTCGGGCATTCCAGCCGCACGATCCGCGATTGCCTGCGTCTGGCCGGAGAGGATTTCACCATCCGCACCGCGCTTCTGGAAAAACGGTTTCTCTTCGGCGACGCGGCCTTGGCCGAAGAGCTCGACAGCAAGCTGCGCAAGGAGCTTTTCACCGGTACCGAAAAGGCCTTTGTCGAGGCCAAGCTTGAAGAACGCGACGGCCGCCACGAGAAGTACGGCGAACGCTATGTGGTCGAACCCAACATCAAGGAAGGCAAAGGCGGTCTGCGCGACCTGCAATCGCTCTTCTGGATCGCCAAATACGTCTACCATGTGGACGACGTGCAGGAACTCGTCGGACGCGGGCTGTTCACGAAAGAGGAATTCGCCACTTTCGCCAAGGCCGAGACCTTTCTCTGGGCGACGCGCTGTCATCTGCACTTGGCCAGCGGACGGGCGACGGAACAGCTGACCTTCGACATGCAGGTCGAGGTGGCCGAGCGCATGGGCTATGCCGACAGCTCCGGACAGCGCGCCGTCGAGGTTTTCATGCAGGACTATTTCCGCCACGCCACCGCCGTCGGCGATCTCACGCGGATCCTCCTGACCAAGCTCGAAGCGGATCACGTGAAATCCGAGCCCCTGCTGCAACGGCTGTTCGGACGCAAGCGCAAGCTCAAGCCGGGCTATGTCGAGGTGCATGGCCGGTTGGCGATCGAGGACGACACCGCCTTCCTGTCCGATCCGCTCAACCTTTTGCGGCTTTTCGAGGAAGGTCTGCGCACCGGGCTGCTGATCCATCCCGACGCGATGCGGCTGGTCACCGCCAACCTGAACCTCATAGACGAGCGGTTCCGCAATCTGCCCGCCGCGCGCAAGCTCTTTCTCGACCTGCTGCTCAAGCACGGCAATCCTGAACGCGCGTTGCGGCGGATGAACGAGCTGGGCGTCCTGTCGGCCTTCATCCCCGAATTCGAGCCGATCCGCGCGATGATGCAATTCAACATGTATCACAGCTACACCGTGGACGAGCATATCATCCAGTGCATCAGCCAGCTCTCGAAGATCGAGCGGCGTGAATTGACCGAGGATCTGCCGGTGGCCTCGTCAATCCTCGACAAGGGCGTGAACCGCCGGGTGCTTTACGTGGCGCTGCTGGTGCACGACATCGGCAAGGGACGCGACGAGGACCATTCGATTCTGGGGGCGCAGATCGCGCGTGTCGTGGCCCCGCGCCTCGGCCTGAAGCAGGCCGAATGCGACACGGTGGAATGGCTGGTGCGCTATCACCTGCTGATGTCGGACATGGCGCAGAAACGCGACATCGCCGATCCGCGCACGGTTCGTGACTTCGCCAAGGCGGTGCAGACGCGCGAGCGGCTCGACCTGCTTTGCGTGCTCACCGTCTGCGACATCCGCGGCGTGGGGCCGACCACGTGGAACAACTGGAAAGCCTCGCTGATCCGCGCGCTTTACCGGCAAACCCGGCGCGCCATGGAAGGCGGGCTCGAGGCGCTCAACCGCGAGCAGCGCGGCACAGACGCCAAGCGCAATCTGCGCGAGGCGCTGTCGGACTGGGATCAAAAGGCGCTCAAGGCCGAAACGACCCGGCACTACCCGCCCTATTGGCAGGGTCTGCACGTGACCGCGCATGTGGTTTTTGCCCGGCTGCTGCGCGACCTGAAGGATGACGACATCGCCATTGATCTGGCCATCGACGAGGACCGTGACGCCACGCGCGCCTGTTTCGCGCTGGCCGATCATCCGGGCATCTTCTCGCGGCTTGCGGGCGCGCTGGCACTGGTGGGGGCCAACGTGGTCGACGCGCGGACCTACACCACGAAAGACGGCTTCGCCACGGCGGCCTTCTGGATCCAGGATGCCGACGGCAGCCCGTTCGAGGCCGCGCGCCTGCCGCGTCTCAGCCAGATGATCAACAAGACGCTGAAGGGCGAGGTGAAAGCGACCGAGGCGATCAAGTCGCGCGACAAGGTCAAGAAACGCGAACGCGCCTTCCGCGTGCCCACCCATATCACCTTCGACAACACCGGGTCAGAGATCTACACGATCATCGAGGTCGACACCCGCGACCGGCCCGGCCTGCTTTACGACCTGACGCGCACCCTCGCCAGCCAGCATGTCTATATCAACTCGGCAGTGATCGCGACCTATGGCGAGCAGGTGGTCGACACCTTCTATGTCAAGGACATGTTCGGGCTGAAATTCTATTCGCAGTCCAAGCAGAAGGCGCTGGAGCGCAAGCTGCGCGAGGCGATCGAGAAGGGCGTGGAGCGCGCGACAAGCTGATCCGGGCGGGGGCTCTACCCCCGGCCCCCCCAGATATTTTCGGCCAGAGGACGACCGTGCCGCGTCCGGTCGGCGGTTCAATGCCCGGCATTTGCCGACGGAACGGCGCCCGCACCGTCAGACCTTTTCCAAGAAGGGTCTTTCAGCTACTGCTCGCAGCGCATCCTGTTGGAGTTCTTGTCCGAATGAGACCTGTCCGCTTGCTTTCCGGGATCCTGACCGTTGGCGGCTGGACACTTCTGAGCCGCGTTCTGGGTTTCGTGCGCGACGTGCTCATCGCCGGATTCCTCGGCCCCGGCCTTCTGATGGACGCCTTCGTCGCCGCGTTCCGCCTGCCCAACATGTTCCGCCGCTTCTTCGCCGAAGGGGCCTTTAACGCCGCCTTCGTGCCGATGTTCTCCAAGCGGCTGGAGGCAGACGACGATCCCATCGGGTTCGCCCGTCTGGCGCTGTCGGGGCTGGCGCTGGTGCTTCTGACGCTGACCGGGCTCGCGATGGTCTTCATGCCCGCGCTGGTCTGGGCCACGGCCGAGGGGTTTTACGGCGATCCCCGCTTCGATCTGACCGTCGAGTACGGGCGCATCGTCTTTCCCTACGTTCTCTTCATTTCGCTGGCGGCGCTCTTTTCCGGGGTGCTTAACGCCGCGGGCCGGTTCGCCGCCGCCGCCGCCGCGCCGGTGCTGCTCAACGTGCTGCTCGTCAGCGCCATGTCGCTGGCCTGGTGGCTGGGCGGCGACGTGGCCGCCGCACTGGTCTGGACGATCCCGGCGGCCGGGGTGGCGCAGCTCGCGCTCGTTTGGGCGGCCGCCGACCGCGCGGGCCTGCGCATCCGCCCGACCCGCCCGCGCTGGACGCCAGCGATGGCACGGCTGGTGCGCGTGGCGGTCCCCGCGGCCCTCGCGGGGGGCGTGGTGCAGGTCAACCTGCTGGTGGGACAGCTCGTCGCCTCCAACACCGAAGGCGCGGTCAGCTGGCTTTACGCCGCCGACCGGCTTTACCAGCTACCGCTCGGTGTGGTCGGCATCGCGGTGGGTATCGTGCTTCTGCCCGATCTGTCGCGCCGCCTGAAATCCGGGGACGACGCGGGCGCACGGCTGGCACTGTCGCGCGCCGGCGAGGTGGCGCTGGCGCTGACCGTGCCCTGCGCGGTGGCGCTCGTCGTCATCCCGCTGCCGCTCGTCTCGGTCCTGTTCGAGCGTGGCGCCTTCGGCACCGACGACACCGCGGCCACGGCGCTGGCCGTGGCCATCTACGGGCTGGGTCTGCCGGCCTTTGTCCTGCAGAAGATCCAGCAACCGCTGTTCTTCGCCCGCGAGGACACCCGCCGCCCGTTCCAGTATGCGCTTGTGGCGATGGCGATCAACGCCGTGATCGCGGTGGGATTGGCCTATGCCATCGGCTGGATCGCCGCCGCCATCGCGACCACGCTCGCGGCCTGGGTGATGGTCTGGCAACTGACGCGCGGCGCGCGGGGTTTCGGCGACGCCGCGCGGTTCGACGCCCGGTTCCGCGCCCGGCTGTGGCGGATCCTGCTGGCCTCGGCCATCATGGGTGCCGCACTTTGGGGCCTGTCGGTCCTGCTCACGCCGTTCTTCGGCATGGGCGGCTGGCGCTGGCTGGCGCTGCTGGTACTGATCCTCTCCGGAACGCTTGTCTACGGTCTGGCCGGGCAGATCCTGGGCGCCTTCCGGATGCGCGAACTGCGCGAAAGCTTTCGACGGTGACGGGCATGCCAGCATCGACCGATCTCAGGCCGCTCATCACCGCGGCGGAAATCTTTCCCGAACTCGAAACCCTGTGTGACAGCGCGCAGGAAGAGCTGTTCCTTTGCTTTCGCATTTTCGACCCCCGCACCCGCCTGCGCGGCGCGGCGCTGCGGTCGCGCGGCCTGCAAAGCTGGGCCGATCTTCTGGCCGATGTGGCGTCGCGCGGTGTGCGCTTGCGCCTGATCATTTCGGATTTCGATCCCCTGTTCACCAGCGACCTGCACCGTGGCGCATGGCGCGCCGCACGCGGATTTACCGAGGCGATGACCGGCGCGCCCGACGCACAGATTCTCTGCGCCCCGCACGGGCAACTGGCCGGCAGGCTCTGGCACCTTGCGATGCGGCGGCGCATCCGGCGGATCCTGGCCCGGTTGCGCACCGACCCCGCCGAGGCGCTGACACCGGTCCAGGCGCAGCTGCTGCGTCATTTGCCGATCCTGCGGCCGGTCACGATCCATCAGAAATTCGCCGTCGCCGATGGCGCGCAGACCGTCTTGGGCGGGCTCGATGTCGACGAGCGTCGCTGGGACGACCCCGATCACGACCGGCCCGCCAACGACACCTGGCACGATGTCAGCCTGGCCGCCCATGGCCCCGTCTGCAAGGCGGTGCGGGCGCATTTCATCGACACCTGGAACACCGCGCTCAGCTATGGCGCGCCCGCCGTTCTGGGCGAGGGAACGAAGCTGGACGAGCCCGGCGGCCTGCTGCCCCACCGACCCGGCAGCGGCCCGGCGCTCAAGCGCACGGTATCGATGCCGCGCCACTGGCCGGGCGCGTTGGCGCCCCGCCGGCATGTCACCGAGCACCTCGAGGCGCTGACCGAGGCGCTGATGACCGCACGCCGGTCGATCTATCTCGAGACACAGTTCTTCCGGCATCTGCCGCTCGCCCGCGCGCTGGCGCAGGCCGGGCGCGATCATCCGGATCTGAACCTCATTCTGCTCATGCCCGCGACGCCCGAACGCGTCGCGTTTGAGGGGCAGTCCGGCTTCGACGTGCGTCACGCCCAGGCGCTGCAGCTGCGCTGCCTGGCGCATCTCGACCGCGCGTTCGGATCCCGCCTGGCGCTCGTGTCGCCGGTGCAGCCGCGCGCGCCGGTCCCGGGCGAAACGACCGACCACGTGACGCACGATCCCATCGTCTATGTGCATTCCAAGGTCTCGCTGATCGACGACCATTGGGGCATGGTCGGCTCGGCCAATCTCAACGGCCGGTCGATGCACTGGGATACCGAGGCGTCGCTTGTGTTCACGGACCCCGGGACCGTGACCGACCTGCGCACGCGCCTTGCCCAGGTCTGGTTCGGGGCCGAGGCGCCCGAGGGCGAGATCACCCTTGCCGAGACATGGAACCGCGCCGCACAGCGCAATGCGGACCGCGCGCATGACGCGCGCAAGGGCTTTCTCATGCCCTACCCGGAAAAGGCCACGCGCAAGTTTTCCGCCTATCTGCCGGTTCTGCCCGCCGACATGTTCTGAAACGCGTTCCGGCGTGGCGAGAGGCGCGCCCCAGGACTCAGCGCTGGCGCAACCGGTCGCGGATCTTGGCCCAGCCGCCCGGCGCCAGAACGAAGGACAGGCCAAAGCCCGCCGCAAAGCCCGCCACGTCTGCCACCCAGCCACTGCCGCCGCCATACATCAGGCCAAAGACAAGCTGGATCGCCAGCAGAAAGCCGATCATCGTGAAGGCCCGGATCTGGTTCTCGCCCATCTGCCCCAGCCGCAGCCACACCAGATAGGTAAAGCCACCGATCAGGCCATAGACCCCGGGATAGGCCCCGTAATAGCCGGGCCCATCGGGAAAGAGCAGCCCGTAGATCGCCACGCCCAGCATCGACGCGCCGAAAAAGACCGCCATCACCGCCCATCCGGCCATCCGTTCGCCCACGAACTTGCCAAGCGCCAGCACCATCGCGGCGGCGAACCCGGCATGCAGGAAACTGCCATGGACAAAGGGATAGGTCAGGTACCGCCACAGGAAGTCGACCCGCAGCACCCCGTTCTCTATCATCCAGGCCTGCGCGCGGTTGGAAAAGGCGAAATCCTGGATCGCCTCCAGCCGCCATCCCACCGCCTGCGGGCCGCCCACCATGCCCCGTGCGCCCAGCGCGAACAGGCATTCGATGACGAAGATCGCCAGCGCCACGACCACGACCAGGGGCGGCACCGCGTTGAACGGGCTCGGCTCGCGGATATAGTCCTGATCGTCGCTCATGCGGCTCTCCTTGACGGCGCTGCGGCCCACCAGTAAGCGAGGCGTCGACGGAAATCCAGACGGAGAGAGCCATGAGTGAGGCGGTCCACACACCTCGCGTTTTCTCGGGCATTCAGCCCTCGGGCAACCTGACGCTCGGCAACTATCTCGGTGCGCTGAAACGCTTTGCCGAGGCGCAGGAGAACGGCATCGAGTCGATCTATTGCATGGTCGATCTGCACGCCATCACCGTCTGGCAGGACCCCGCGAAACTGGCCAACGCCACGCGCGAGCTGTGCGCGGGTTTCATCGCCTCCGGCCTCGATCCGAAAAAGTCCATCCTCTTCAACCAATCCCAGGTGCCCGAGCACACCCAGATGGCCTGGATCTTCAACTGCGTGGCCCGCATGGGCTGGATGCAGCGCATGACCCAGTTCAAGGACAAGGCCGGCAAGAACGCGCAGAACGCCTCGCTTGGCCTGTTCGCCTATCCCGCCCTCATGGCCGCCGACATCCTCACCTACCACGCCACGCATGTGCCGGTGGGCGAGGATCAGAAACAGCATATCGAGCTGACGCGCGACATCGCGATCAAATTCAACAACGACTACGGCGTCGAGTTCTTCCCCGTCACCGCCCCGGTGATCGAAGGTGCGGCCACCCGTGTCATGAGCCTGCGCGACGGGTCCAAGAAGATGTCGAAATCCGATCCCTCGGACATGAGCCGCATCAACCTCACCGACGATGCCGACACCATTGCCAAGAAGATCCGCAAGGCCAAGACCGACCCCGAGCCGCTGCCCGAGAGCGTCGATGGCCTTGAAGAGCGCCCCGAGGCCCGCAACCTCGTCAACATCTACGCCGCGCTCTCGGATCGGACGGTGGCGCAGGTCATGGACGAGATGGGCGGCAAGCCGTTTTCCGAGTTCAAGCCGATGCTGGCCGATCTCGCGGTGGAAAAACTCGCGCCGATCTCGTCCGAGATGTCCCGCCTGATGCAGGACCCAGCCGAGATCGACCGCATCCTCGCCGATGGCGCCCAGCGCGCCCGCGCTATCGCCACGCCGATCCTGCAGGAAACCTATCGCATCGTCGGCATGGTCGGCGCCTGAGACCCGCCCGGCGCGGCATCAACGGCCGCGCCGGGCAGACGCGCCTTATTCCACCTGATAGCCCGGGGTCGAGGCCGAGATTTCCTGTTCCTCGGCGTTCATCCCCTCTTCGATCCCCTCGAACAGCGGCGTGCTCAGATATCTCTCGCCGGTATCTGGCAGCATGCACAGGATCACCGTGCCCTGCGGCGCGGTCTTGGCCAGCTCCATCGACACCGCAAAGGTCGAGCCACCGGAAACACCCGTGAAAATCCCCTCTTCCGCCGCCAGCCGCTTGGCCCAGGCGATACCGTCCGCCCCCGCGACCGGAATCAGGTCGTCGTAAAGCGCCTTGTCGATGGCTTCCTGCAGCACCAGAGGAATGAAATCCGGCGTCCAGCCCTGGATCGGGTGCGGCTCGAACGCCGGGTGGCTCTCATCAGGCTCACCCTTGTCGTTGCGCTTTTGGCTATGGCCGCTGCCGATCAGCTGCGCGTTCGCGGGCTCGGACAGAATGATCTTGGTGTCGGGCCTCTCTTTCCGCAAAACCCGGCCGATCCCCGTCACCGTGCCGCCCGTGCCATAGCCCGTCACCACGTAATCCAGCCTGTGATCCTTGAAATCCGCCACGATCTCAGGGCCGGTGGTGGCCTCGTGAATGGCCGCGTTGGCCTCGGTCTCGAACTGATGCGCCAGGAACCAGCCATGCTTTTCGGCCAGTTCCACCGCTTTCTTGTACATGCCAAAGCCCTTCTCGGCCTTGGGCGTCAGAACCACCTTCGCGCCCAGCATGCGCATCAGCCGCCGCCGCTCAATGGAAAAGCTATCGGCCATCGTCACCACAAGCGGATAGCCTTTCTGCGCGCACACCATGGCAAGGCCGATCCCGGTGTTGCCGGATGTCGCCTCGACCACCGTCTGCCCGGGCTTGAGCGTGCCGTTCGCCTCCGCCGTTTCGATGATCGACACCGCCAGCCGGTCCTTGACCGACGCCGCCGGGTTGAACGCCTCGGCCTTGACGTAAACCTCCACCCCGTCTGGCGCGAGGTTGTTCACGCGAATGACCGGCGTATCGCCAATCGTGTCCAGCACGCTGTCGTACCGCTTGCCGCGCCCTTGCGTCGTTCGTCCGGCCATGAGTCTCTCCCCCTGTGCAAATGCGGATTTCGCCTTACCCTAACACGGCACAGCCGTCGCAACAGAGGTCTTTCATGCGCAAACTTCAAGCTCAGGGTATCCATCACATCACCCTCACCGGGGCCGACCGCCAGACCAGCATTGATTTCTGGGAAGGCGTTCTGGGCATGCCGTTCATTTTCGATCAGCCCAATCTTGATGATCCGGATGAAGGGCATCTTTATTTCGATCCCGGCGACGGACGGCTGATCACAATATTCACCAATGAAAAGCGAAAGCCGGTCCATGACCGCACGCCCACGGATCCCGGCTGCGTGCATCATCTTGCCATCAATGTCAGCAAGGCGACTTTTTCACAGGCCGTTGCACGTCTCGATGAACGCGGCATTTCTCATTCGGGGCCAAAAGACCGCGGATTCATGGATTCGATTTATTTCACCGATCCGCTCGGTTTACTGATTGAATTGGCCTGCTACCGGTTCGAGCCGCCAATGGGATGCAGCCATGCCGATGTCATGATAACCGCGCACCGCCTTCGCGTGGAACGCGGCGATTACAATATCGCCGAAATTCATCTGGCCGATGCCATAGAGGAACTCGTGCACGCAACTCAGAAAAGCCTGTCATCAGATCGGGCGGCAAAAGATCCATATTGAGGTAAATCCAAGCACACGCAGAATGCGAATTTCTTTTTCCGAATTGCCGATACGGTGTATTTTGTAGCCGGTTTACCCAGATTTCCGTATTTTTTATCCGCGTGACACAAAAAGGGATATCAATCTTCGTCAATTAATCGTCTAAGTGGTCCTGCTAGTGGGGTATTCAGTTAAACAAAGTCGTAACGAAAAAACGACCGGAACGAAAATTCGGTAACCGGCTCAAAAGGACAGACCATGGCGAAGAAAATGAATCTCGATGCGCTGAGTCTTTCGGAATTGAAGACCCTTGAGAAAGATGTCGCGAAGGCCATCGACCGCGCGGAGAAACGCGAACGCAAGGAAGCATTGGACAAGCTGGAATCGGAGGCCAAGAAACTCGGCTTTACGCTGGCAGAGCTTCTGTCGCTCAAATCCGGCGGGCGCAAATCCTCTGGTCCCCGCAGCAAGGCCGCCCCGAAATATCAGCATCCCGACGATCCGACCGTCACCTGGACCGGCCGCGGACGTCAGCCCAAATGGATCAAGGACGGCCTTGCCGCCGGCAAGTCGCTGGACGACTTCCTGATCAAGTAAACCCGCTAACGCGGTATCGTGCAAAATCGCACAGAAGGGCGCAATTCTCATCGAGTTGCGCTTTTCTTTTTGCGTCTCATATGTTCGGGACACGCAGAAACTCCGGACGATATGCCATGACCCATCCCGTTCATCCCGCCGTCACCATCGGCCACGTTCATCTGAAGGTCGCCGATCTCGATCGCGCGATCGCTTTTTATCAGGATGTGCTCGGCTTCGAGCTACAGCAGAAATACGGTAGCCGCGCGGCGTTCCTGTCGGCGGGGGGCTACCACCACCATATCGGCCTGAACACGTGGGAGTCGCAGGGCGGCACACCACCTCCACCGGGCCATACCGGCCTCTATCACACCGCATTCCTCTATCCCGACCGCACGCAGCTCGCCGATGCGCTGCGCCGCGTGGTCGAGGCCGGGATCGAGATCGACGGCGCCGCCGATCATGGCGTGTCAGAGGCGATCTACCTGACCGATCCAGACGGCAACGGGGTCGAGCTTTACCGCGACCGCCCGTCGACCGAATGGCCCCGCGATGCCAACGGTGATCTGGCAATGGTCAACAAACCGCTCGACCTGCACGCGCTTCTGGCCGAGGCGCCGTAACAGATTGCGTCAGCCCGCGTCTGGCACGTCCAGCGAAACGATGGTGCCCACCGCACCCCGCGCGACGTGCAGCGTGGCCCCCAAACCCTCGCACAGGCCCGATACGATGCGTCCGCCCAGGCCGCTCTCATCGGGCCAGTCGACACCCTCGGGCAGCCCCATGCCATCGTCGGTGATGATCGCGCGCATGCCTCCGCCATCGGTCCGCGTCACGCGCAATTCGACAAGGCCGGAATTCTGATCCTTGAAGGCGTGCTGCATCGCATTCGTCAGAACCTCCGACACGATCAGCCCGATGCGCACTGCCGTTTCCGTCCGCACCATAAGTGGCTCGACGCTCACATTCATGCGCACCCCGGGCCGTCCGTCCAGATGCGCGATCGCATTGGCAACACGGCCCAGATAGGACCCCAGCTGGATTTTATCCTCGTTGGTTTCCGCCCGGGCGGAGGCCATTTCCTCGTAAAGCAATTGAAGGCTTTCGATTCGCCGCGACAGATCGCGCATGCTGTCTGTGTCGCCGCTTTCGCGCGCCTTGATACGGATAAGCCCGATGATCATCGACAGGTGGTTTTTTACCCGGTGCTGAAGCTCGGCCACCACTTTTTCGAACTGCTCAAGCTTTTCGGTCTGATGATCCTTCTCGATCTCGCTTTGCAGCCCAATGAAATAGGCAATTTCGCCGCTCTGTTCGTCGAAAACCGGCGAAATCAAAAGCGCGTTGAGAAACGCATCGCCATTTGCCCGGTAATTCTCCAGAACAACGGCGATTTCCTCCTGCTTCTCAATGGCCTCCCGCAGCGGTTTGAGGGGCGCTTGATCGCGGTTCTCACCCTGCAAAAAGCGGCAATTCTGACCCAGCGCCACCTCCGAGGAATACCCCGTCAGCTTTTCGAACGCACGATTGACGTAAACAATCGGATTGTCCTCAAGGCGCGGATTGGTCAGCACCATAGAGACCCCGGAATCGCTGAAAATGGCGGCGGCGTCTTCGTCGCTGATGTCACCGGGTTTTAAAGATGTGCTTCTGTCCAAGGTTCAAACCAGCTCCGGACCCTTATGATTGTACCTTTATAATAAACACACGGTGTCCGGATTGGAACACCTTCGCGCGCGGCCGGGCGTCTATCGCCTCTGGACGCCCCAAGCCCGTCGCCCTAGGCTCGCCGCACTGGATCAAGGCGAAGGACCAGAGATGGCCACCGGCACCAATATCCGCACCTATCACAACGGGTCCTGGCACGAAGGCGATACGCCCGTGATGCGCGCCGCGGATCACGGCATGTGGCTCGGCTCCAACGTGTTTGACGGGGCGCGCCTCGCCTACGGCCTCACCCCGGATCTCGACCGGCACTGTGAACGGCTCAACGCCTCGGCGCGCGCGCTTATGGTCACGCCCACCGTTCCCGCCGAGGATATGGTCGAGATCATCCGCGAGGGTCTGGAACCCTACGGGCCCGACGCCGCCGTCTATATCCGGCCCATGTACTGGGCGATCGAAGGCGGCATGTCCGCGATCGTGCCGAAAGAGAACGGTGAGACCGGCTTCGCCATCTGCCTCGAGGAAATGCCCATGGCCCCGCCTGAGCATTCCGCGACGATCACCCGCACACGCTTTCGCCGTCCGGTGCTCGAGGATGCGGTGGTCAACGCCAAGGCCGCGTGCCTTTATCCCAACAACGCCCGCATGCTGGCCGAGGCGCGCGCCAAGGGCTTCACCAACGCCATCGTCGCCGACGCGCTCGGCAATGTGGCCGAGGCCGCGACCGCCAATATCTTTGCCGTGCGCGACGGCGAGGTTTTCACGCCCATGCCCAACGGCACGTTTCTGGCCGGCATCACCCGCGCGCGCCACATCACCAACCTGCGCGCCGACGGCGTGACGGTGCATGAATGCGTGATGTCCTACGATGATTTTCACGATGCCGACGAGGTTTTCCTGTCCGGCAACATGATGAAGGTGATCCCCGTCACCGCCTTTGACGACACCAACTATCAGATCGGCCCCATGACCCGCCGCATCCGCGACATGTACTGGGACTGGGCCGCCAGCGCCAAGGGGTAGGCCCATGTCCAAAGATCCGCTGCTGCAGCCATTCCAGCTCAAGCACCTGACGCTGAAGAACCGCCTGATGATGTCGAGCCATGAGCCGTCCTATACCGAGGACGGCATGCCAAAGGACCGCTATCGCCTCTATCACCTTGAACGCGCCAAGGGCGGGCTTGCCATGACCATGACCGCCGGCTCGGCGGTGGTGTCGCGCGACAGCCCGCCGGTCTTCGGCAATATCCTGGCCTATACCGACGAGGTCGTGCCGTGGATGCGCAAGCTCGCGGATGACTGTCACGAACATGGTTGCGCGGTGATGATCCAGCTCACGCATCTCGGGCGCCGGTCGGTCTGGGACGGCGGCGACTGGCTGCCCTCCGTGGCGCCCGGGCCTTTCCGCGAAACCGCGCACCGGGCCTTTCCCAAGGTCGCCGAGGACTGGGATATCGAGCGGATCATCACGGATTTCGCCGACGCCACCGAGCGCATGCAGGCCGCCGGTCTCGACGGCGTCGAGATCGAATGCTACGGCCACCTGCTCGACCAGTTCCTCAGCCCGCTGACCAACACGCAGCCCGCGCCTTGGGGCGGCGACTTTTCCAACCGCATGCGCTTTGCCACCGAGGTGCTGGCGGCCTGCCGCAAACGCGCAGGTCCAAAGTTCATCATCGGGATGCGGTTCGTGGCCGACGAGGACGAGCCAGGCGGCACAACGCTGGAAGAAGGCGTGGCCTTCGCGCGGCACCTCAAGGACGCGGACCTCATCGATTTCATCAACGTCATTCGCGGGCGCATCCACACCGATGCGGCGCTGGCCGACGTGATCCCGGTGCAGGGCATGCGCTCGGCGCCGCATCTCGATTTCGCGGGCCGCGTGCGCACCGAGGTGGGCCTGCCCACCTTCCATGCCTCCAAGATCGCCGATGTGGCCACCGCGCGCCATGCCGTGGCCACGGGGCAACTCGACATGGTGGGCATGACCCGCGCCCATATCGCCGATCCCCATATCGTCGAGAAGCTCAGCGAGGGGCGCGAGGACGAGATCCGCCCCTGCGTGGGCGCGACCTACTGTCTGGGGCGAATTTATTACGGCAAGGCCGCGCTTTGCATCCACAACCCGGCGACGGGCCGTGAAGAGACCATGCCCCACAAGATCGCCCGCGCCGACACGCCCCGCCGGGTGACTGTGGTGGGTGCTGGCCCCGCAGGTCTCGAAGCCGCACGCGTGGCCGCCGAGCGCGGTCATAATGTGACGGTCTTCGAGGCGGCCGATCAGCCCGGCGGACAGGTGCGGCTTTCGGCTCAGACGACGCTGCGCACCGACATGATCGGCATCATCGACTGGCGCATGGCGCAATGCCAGGCGATGGGCGTCACCTTTCACTTCAACACATTCGCCGACGCCTCGGACGTGACCGGCACGGACCCCGACGTGGTGATCATCGCCACCGGCGGGCTGCCCAACACCGAAACGCTGGAGGCCGGCAACGACCTTGCGGTCACGCCCTGGGACATCCTGTCGGGCGACGTGAAACCGGGCGAGCAGGTGCTGATCCACGACGAGACCGGCGATTACGCCGCGCTGCAGGCCGCCGAGAAGCTGACCGACGCGGGCGCCGAGGTCGAGATCGTGACGCCCTATTCCGGGGCGAGCACGGATGTCTCGGGCATCACGCTGGTGCCCTTCATGCGCAAGCTGCAGGCGCGCGACGTACGCTTCACCGTGACCTGGCGCGTGACCGAGGTGCACCGCGAGGGCAACCGTCTGCGCGCGGTGCTCGGCTCGGATTACGCCCGCGACGAGCGGCGCGCGCGGCTCGTCGACCAGGTCGTGGTCAATCACGGCACCCTGCCGCTCGACGATCTCTATTTCGAGCTGAAGCCCGCCTCCTCGAACCTCGGCGCGATGGATTACGACGATCTGATCGCGGGCCGCCCGCAAACCACGCGCGGCGGCCCCGACGGCTTTCAGCTTTTTCGGATCGGCGACGCGGTGTCGTCGCGCAACACCCACGCGGCGATTTTCGACGCGCTCAGGCTGGTGAAGGATCTCTGATCCGGCAGAGCGGCTGCGCCGCGCATATCAGTCAGGTGGGGGACGCTGTCCCCCATGCCCCCTGAGGTATTTTTCGCCAGATGAAAAAGGCCGCCCGGGTCAGGGGGCGGCCTTTCAGATTTTGCTGTGAGCTTGCTTACTGCTCGCCGGGCTGCAGCGCCGTCAGGCCCTTGAGGATGTCGATGGCATAGGCCAGCTGGTAGTCATCCTCGCGCAGCTTGGCGGCCTCTTCCGCCTCGGCCTGTTCTTCCTCGATCTGGCGGATCTCGTCCTCGGAGAGGCTGTCATTATCGAGACGTCCACGCAGGTCGGCCTCGGACCGGGTCGGGCGCGCCGAGACATCCGTCTCGTCCTCTTCCTCCTGTGCGCGGCGGGGCTGTTCGACCACGATGTCAGGGCTCACGCCCAGCGCCTGGATCGAGCGGCCCGACGGCGTGTAGTAGCGCGCCGTCGTCAGACGCATCGCGCCATCCCCGCGCAACGGCATGACCGTCTGCACCGACCCCTTGCCGAAGCTCTTGGTGCCCACCACGATGGCACGGCGGTGATCCTGCAGCGCGCCCGCCACGATTTCCGACGCCGACGCCGACCCGCCGTTGATCAGCACCACGATGGGCTTGCCATTGGCCATGTCGCCCGGCGTGGCGTTGAAGCGTTCGCCATCTTCGGGCTCCCGGCCCCGAGTGCTGACGATCTCGCCCTTTTCAAGGAACGCATCCGACACCTTGATCGCCTGCGTCAGGAGGCCACCTGGATTGTTGCGCAGGTCGAGCACGATGCCCCGCACCGCGTCCATACCGCCCGCGGCCTCGACCTCTTCGGCCAAGCCGGCCTCGAGATTCTTGAAGGTCTGGTCGTTGAAGGTCGTCACCCGCAGCACCACGGTTTCCTGCTCGGTGCGCGCGCGCACCGCCGTCAGCTTGATCGTGTCGCGGATGATCGAGACGTCGAACGGCTCGGGCTCGCCCTCGCGCACCACGGTGATCACGATTTCCGAACCCACCGGCCCGCGCATCATTTCCACCGCGTCGTTGAGCGTCAGGCCCAGAACGCTTTCGCCATCCACATGGGTGATGAAATCGCCCGCCTCGATGCCGGCGGTGTCGGCAGGGGTGCCATCGATGGGCGACACCACCTTGACGAAGCCCTCTTCCTGCGTGACCTCGATGCCCAGACCCCCGAACTCGCCGCGCGTCTGCACGCGCATATCGGCGGCATCCTCGGGCGACAGGTAACTCGAATGCGGATCGAGCGAGGTCAGCATGCCGTTGATCGCGGCCTCGATCAGCTCGGATTCGTCCACCTCTTCGACATATTGCGACCGGATCCGCTCGAAAATGTCACCGAAAAGATCGAGCTGCTCATAGACATTGGTGGTCCGCGCCTGTTCCTGCGCCAAAAGGGGCGCGGCGACCTGGGTGGTCACGATCGCGCCTGTCAGCGTGCCCACGGCGGCGGCCATCAGAAATTTCTTCATATGATCGTCATCCTTCGTCTGTCTGGAACCACGTCTCGGGATCGACGGGCGTATTGGTCTCTCGGACTTCTATATAGAGTGTCTCGCTGCGCTCTGCACCCGGGCTTGGCGAATTCCCGGTCAAGAGCCCGTCGGCGCCCGGTGCCGTGCCGCCCATCAGGCCGACAGGGCTGCCGCCAGGCAGGACCTGACCGGTAGTTCCATAGACCACATCGAGCCCCGCCAAGACCAGCAGAATTCCCGCCTCGGGTTCGAGAATGATCACATTACCGTAATCGAGCAAGGGACCACGGTAGCGCACCGTCGCGGCGGCGGGCGTGGTCACCAGCGCGCGCGCCCGCGTGGCCATCACCAGGCCGGGCCGCGCGATGCCCGCGGCATCCGCTTCGCCGGCGCGCCGCAGGATCCGCCCCTCGACCGGCAGCGGCAGCGTGCCCTTGCGCGCGCGGATCCCCGGCAAGGACCCCGGCGCCTCGTCCACCGCGATCTGGCTCAGCCCGCTGGCAAAGCCTTCCAGCGTCTCTGTCGACGCCAGAAGCAGCGCGGTCTTCACCGGGTCCTCGGTGAAGCGGCGCGGCAGATCGGTACGGTCGGCGATGGCCTGGCTCAGCGCGCTGCGTGCGGCCTGCGCGCCCCGCAGGCCTTCGCGCAGCGTGTCCGCCGCGCTTTCCTGCAACGCGCGCAGCACCTTCACCTCGTCCAGCGTCTCGCGCAGCGCCGCCGCGCGCGTCTCCAGCGCGGGCGTCACGTCTGCCAGAATCATGCCCGAGCGCGCCGTGCCCAACGGCCCCGCCGGATGCAGCAGAAGCGTCGGCCCCTCGCTCTGACCGATGGTCTGCAGGGCGCCCAGAAGGCGGGCGATCTCGGTCTCGCGCGCGGCCAGTTCGCCGGCCAGCGTTTCCTGCCGGATCGCGGCGCGACGCAGCCCGTCGCGCATCGCCTCTAGCCCGTCCTCGAAGGCAAGGATCGTCTCGGTCAGCGCGCGCACCCGGTTGCGCGCGCCCTCGGCCCGGTCAAGCTGCGCGCTGGCCTCGGACAGCCGCGCGGCGGCGGCCTGCGCGGCGGAGGCCGGGTCCTCGGCGGCAAGACCCGGTGTCGCAAGGCCCAGCCCCAGCGCAAGACAAAGCGCCCTCATGCCAGCAAACTCTGTCCGGTCATCTCGGGCGGCTGGTCGAGCCCCATGAGCTCCAGCACGGTGGGCGCCAGATCGGCCAGCCGGCCAGAACGCAGCGCAGTGCCCTCAGGCGCGCCCATCACGATCACCGGCACCGGGTTCGTCGTGTGCGCCGTGTGCGGCCCGCCCGACACCGGATCGATCATCGTCTCGCAATTGCCGTGATCCGCCGTCACCACCAGCGCGCCGCCCATCTCGCGGACCTTGGCGATCACGCGGCCCAGCCCCTTGTCCACCGCCTCGCAGGCGGCGATGGCCGCTTGCAGGTCGCCAGTATGGCCGACCATGTCCGGATTGGCGTAGTTCACGACGATCAGGTCGAACCAGTGCTCGATCGCCCAGATCAGCTTGTCGGTGACCTCTTCGGCCGACATCTCGGGCTGCAGGTCATAGGTCGGCACGTCGGGCGATTGCGCCATGTACCGCTCCTCACGCTCTTCTGGGGCCTCGCGCCCGCCGGCAAGAAAGAACGTGACATGCGGGTATTTCTCGGTCTCGGCGACATGGAACTGCCGCAGGCCCTTTGCGGCGACCCAGGCCGACAGCGTGTTCTCGGGCTGCTCGTCGGGAAAGATGCAGTCCATGTAGTTCGAATGACGCTCGGAATATTCGGTGAAACCGCTCACGACCGCAAAGCGGGGCCGGTCGCCGGTGGGGAAATGCGAAAACTCCGGATCGGCGAAGCTGGCGAGGATCTCGCGCGCGCGGTCGGCGCGGAAATTAAGGCACAGGACCCCGTCGCCGTCCTGCATCCCTTTGTAATCGCCCAGCACGCGCGGCTTGATGAATTCATCCGTGCGGCCTTTGGCATAGGCATTGTCGATCGCCTCGGGGGCGGTGCGCGCGGTATAGCCCTTGCCCTGCGCCAGGGCCTCATAGGCCAGCTGCACCCGGTCCCACCGGTTGTCGCGGTCCATCGCGTAATAGCGCCCCGACACCGTCGCGATCCGCGCGCCGGCGGGCAGGGCCGCGCCCAGCGCCTCAAGATAGATCCGCGCCGACACCGGCGCCACGTCGCGCCCGTCGGTGAAGGCATGGATCGCCACCGGAATGCCCGCATCGGTCAGCGCCTTCGCGGTGGCGATCATGTGACCGATATGGCTATGCACGCCGCCGTCCGACAGAATCCCCAAAAGATGCGCTGTCCCGCCCGAGGCCTTCATCTTCTCGATGAACCGCACCAGTCCCGGCAACTCGGCGAAGGTGCCGGTCTCGATGGCCCGGTCGATCCGGCGCAGATCCATCTCCACCACCCGGCCCGCGCCGATATTGAGATGTCCCACCTCGGAATTGCCCATCTGCCCGGCGGGCAGGCCCACATCGGTGCCATGGGTGACCAGCGTCGCATGCGGACAGTTCGACATCAGCCGGTCGAAATTCGGGGTCTCGGCCAGAAAGGGCGCATTGGCCACGTGCTCTTCGCTCAGGCCCCAGCCATCGAGAATACACAGCACCACGGGTTTGGGCATCGGTCTTGCCTCCTGCCTGTCTTGAGGGGCGGTTTAGCCCCTTCGGCCGGGGACGTGAACCGCCTTTTTGCCGCGCCCCGGCATTCCCCGCACCCGGCCCGTCATACCCGGTGATAGGGGCTGCCCGCCAGGATCGACGCCGCGCGGTACAGCTGCTCGGCCAGCATCACCCGGACAAGCATGTGCGGCCAGACCATCCTGCCGAAAGACAGCGCCTCCTCCGCCTCGTTGCGCACGTCCGGATCAAGCCCGTCCGCGCCGCCGATGACAAAGGCCACGTCGCCGCGCCCCGCATCGCGCCACGCCGCAAGCTTGTCGGAAAACTCCGGCGAGGACATCACCCGGCCCCGCTCGTCCAGAACCACTCGCAGCGCGCCCTCCGGCACCGCCCGCCGCAACAGCGCGGCCTCACCGGCCATGCCGCCCCCCTTGCGATCATCGATCTCCTGAAGCGTAAGCGGACCAAGACCCAATGCACGTCCGGTCCGGTCGAACCGGGTCTGGTAGTCGTTGAACAGCGCGGCTTCGGGGCCGGTCTTCATCCGGCCCACCGCGCAGATCTGAACGCGCATTCAGCTCGGCTGTGTCGCCGGCGCGGCGGCAGCGGCATCCTTGCCCTGCAGCCACATCTTCTCAAGCTGATAGAACTCGCGCACCTCGGGGCGGAAGACATGAACGATGATATCGCCCGTGTCGATCAGCACCCAGTCGCCCGTCTCCTTGCCCTCGATCTTGGCCAGCACGCCCAGCTCGGACTTGAGCCGTTCGGCCAGCTTCTCGGAAATCGCGGTCACCTGACGTGTCGACCGACCAGAGCAGATCACCATGTAATCGCCGATAGCCGTCTTGCCGCGCAGATCGATCTGCACGATATCAAGCGCCTTGTCTTCTTCCAGAGAGCTCAGGATACGCGCCAGTTGCGCGTCGCTGCCTGCGTTCATTCGGGTCGCGGTCACCCCCGCACCCGTATCGGCGGCCATTGCCGCATTTGCCGTAAAAGACAGGACATAGTCCTCCTTCATTGCACACCGATCATCCCCGGTGCCGGGCATACAACAAATCTAGCAACGAGCGCGCCCAAATTCAACGCGTGCCTGCACATAGCGGCAGGTCGCCCGGGCTCTGCGCCTCGAAAAACGGCAGCGCCGGCGCCTTGCGCAAAAGCGGCCGCATCCGACCCTCGGGCGTCAGCCGGATAAAGACCGATATCCGCGGGTCTTCTGGCAGGCCGGTCGCCCGCGTGCGGCAGCCCTCGGCGCTGACCGTCAGGGCCAGCGTGCTGTTGCCGTCCGAGGTGTCTCTCCAGCCGGCAATCTCCTGCTGATAAGCCCGCAGCGCGCCCACATCCCCGGGCGCAAGGCGATAGATCACGCGGTCTGGCCCGGCATCCTGCTCGATCAGGCGCGCGTCAAACCGGCGGATATCGCCGCGCGGACTGTGCGTGGCGGTAAAGGTCAGTTGCGCCGTACCGGCGGCGGGCGCGATGCCCGACGCGGTATCGATACCCACGGCGAACCCCGCCGGGTCGGCGCTGAACGGGTCGAGACGGGCCATCTCGATAAGGGTCGCGGGCACCAGGCCAGAGCAGGCCGACAGCCCCAGAAACGCGCAGGCAGACAAAAGACGGCGGATCATGTGATTCTCCTTTGACAAATATTTCTTAATGTAAAACAGTAAATTTTATCGTATTGCAATAAGGACGCCGTCATGCCGCTCTCTCGCCTGCCCCGCTTTGCCGCCTTTCTGCAAGGGCTGGCCACTCTTACGCTTCTGCTGACACCGCCCTTGCTCATCTGGGCGGTGCTCGCGCCCGGGCACTTTCCGGGACCGCCGGGCGCGTTCCGCGACCTGCCCGAAGGTGAATGGACGCTTTACACCTGGGTCGGCGTCGGCGTCGTGCTGATCCCCTTCATCTTCGCGATGCAGGCGCTTGGCGCGATGCGGCGGCTTTTCGGCGTGTATCGCACGGGCGATCCCCTCGCCCCCGAAACCGGCCCACTCATTCAGTCGATCGGGTCCAACCTGCTTTGCGCGGCAGGACTCGGCCTGCTGCTGCAACCCGTCTCCTCACCGCTCTTGACGCTCTCCAATCCGCCCGGCGAACGCCTCATCTCGCTGACCATCGGGAGCTCGGATATCGGCTTTGTCCTCGTCGCGGGACTGCTCACGCTGATCGGCTGGTCAATGGCCGAGGCTCAGCGGATTGCCGCCGAGAATCGGGAATTCATCTGATGCAGATCATCGTCCGATTGGACGTGATGATGGCCCGGCGAAAGATCCGGGGGCGCGAGCTGGCGGCAGAGATTGGAATCACCGAACAGAACCTGAGCCTCTTGAAGTCGGGCAAGGTCAAAGGCGTGCGGTTCGAGACACTGGCAAAGCTTTGCGAGGTTCTGGAGTGTCAGCCGGGCGACCTGCTCGAGGCCGCCCCCGACGAGTAATCCGCGCCCGCTGCCACGATCCCCGCCTTACCAGCCGTCCTCGGTGTGAACGCGGTCATCGGGCACACTCAATTCCTTCACCGCGTCTCGCATCGCGTCCACATAGCCTTGCGGCCCGCAGATATAGATCTGCCCGGACAGATCGGCATGGCGGTCAAGAAACGCCGCGTCGACCTTCCCATGATGCAGCCCGTCTGCCTTTTCCTCCGACAACACATGCTCAACCTTCAGCCCGTCCATGCCGCGCCAGTCATCACGCAGAATGATGTCGGCCTCGGTCTTGTTGGAAAAGATAAGCTGGCAACCCGCGAGATCGCCCTGCCGCGCTCGCGCGCGCAAAATGGCGATAAAGGGCGTCACCCCTGCGCCTGCCGCAAGGAAAACACCGGCGCCCTTGTCTGTGATCGCGCCGAACGGGCCATCAAGCGTGACCTTCTCACCCGATTTTAACGTCGGCAACTGTTCGGTCACGCCGTCATGGGACGGATAGCTCTTGATCACGAATTCCAGGTGATCCTCGTCCGGCAGGGAGGTGAATGTGAAGGGCCGCCCCTCGTCCCTCCAGCCCTCCCGGCACATGGCCAGTTCGGCGGCTTGGCCGGGCTCAAAGTCAAACCCCTCGGGGCGGTCGAAGACAAAGCGGTACGTGTCGTGGGTCACGGCGTCCTGCGATTGCAGGATCAGGGTACGGGTCATGAAACATCTCCTTTGATCCCGGTAACGCCCGGATCAAGCGCCATGTTCCGCATCGGCCGCACCCAGCGACCTTGTGTCCAGTTCCGAGCCTTTGAGCACCTTCACCTCGCGCTGCGGGAACGGAATGGAAATGCCGTGTTCGTTGAATGCGTCCCAAAGCGCAAGATAGACATTGCCACGGATATTGGTCAGGCCGCCGGTGGGGTCCCGGATCCAGAATCGCAGGATATAGTCCACGCTGCTATCGCCGAAGCCGACGATGTGACAGACCGGCGGACGCTCGGCCAGCACGCGGGTGACACCCGCCGCCGCGTCGATGGCCACCCGCCGCACCACATGCGGATCGTCGCCATAGGCAGTGCCGAAATAGATATCGAGCCGCACGTAATCGTTGGAATGCGACCAGTTCACCACCTGACCGGTGATCAGATCCTCGTTCGGGATGAGGTATTCCTTGCCGTCCCGCGTTGTGATCGAGACATAGCGCGCGCCAAGGCTGTTGATCCAGCCGAAGGTCTCGCCAAGGCTGATCACGTCGCCGGGCTTGATCGACTTGTCCAGAAGGATGATCACCCCCGAGACGAGGTTCGACACCACCTTCTGCAGGCCGAAACCAAGGCCCACACCGATCGCGCCCGACAGCACCGCAAGACCGGTCAGATCCACGCCCACCGCCTTCAGCCCGATGAAGAAGGCCGAGCCGTAAAGGATGATCTGCAGGATCTTGACCGCCAGCACCTGCATCGACGGCGAGATGTCGGTGTTGGACCGGATCCGCGCCGCCGAGGTCGTCGAGATGAACCGCGCGCCGAACATCAAAAGGGCGATGACCGTGATCGCCTGGATCACCGTCCAGAGCGAGATATGCATGCTGCCGATATCGACCGCCGCGCTGTCGAGGATCTGCTTCGTCTCCTCGGTCAGCCCCAGGATCGACAGCGTGACCCACGTCCAGCCGGCATAGCGCACCACGCCGCGCAGGAAGGCGTTGCCGATCAGCCGCGTGACAATGGCGATGACCAGCCACGCCACCGCCAGCTGCCCGAATATCCCCAGAAGGTAGGACCGGCTCGGCCAGGTCATCTGCTGCATGGTCCAGATCACGGGCCAGATCATCAGCACGAACAGGATCAGCCGCATCCGCCGCCGGATCAGCACGGCAAAGCGCATCCGCCACTTGGGCCAGCCCTCGCGCGTGCGCAGCCATTCGTTCATATGCGGCTCGATCAGCCGAGCCGCCACATGCGCCAGGATGAAAAGGCCCAGCGCGATGCCGATCTGATAGGCGTTCCAGGGCCGCATCAGCCCGGTCACAAACACTTCTGCCTGCTCCAGCAGGGTCTGCACCAGCGACTGAATACTTTCGGGAAGAGGCAGGTTTTCGTTTTCCATGACAAGAGATTGCCCCACCCCCGGTGGAGGTACAAGACGCCTCTGGACACCCGGGCGTGAAGGCGTAGGCTCGGGCCCTGACAAGAATGAAAGGACAGGGCCGCCATGACCACCGCGCTCATTCACCACGAGGACGGGTTCAAGCATCTCATGCCCCCCGGCCATCCCGAGCGTGTGGCGCGGCTCGAGGCGCTCATGCCCGCGCTTGAGGGCAAGAACGTCACGCGGGTCGAGGCGCCCTTCTGCACGCCCGAGGACATCCTGCTCTGCCACCCGCAGGCCTATGTCGACGCGATCAACAAGGCCGCGCCCGAGGAAGGCTTCGTGCAGCTCGACGGCGACACCTATCTTTCGCCCGGCACGCTCGATTGCGTGCACCGCGCGGTGGGCGGCACGATCAAAGGCGTGGACATGGTACTTGGCGGCGAGGCGAGGAACGCCTTCGTCGCCATGCGCCCGCCCGGGCACCATGCGGAAACCGCGACGCCCATGGGCTTTTGCATCTACGGCGTGGTCGCCATCGCCGCCAAGCACGCGCTGCAACGCCACGGCCTTAATCGCGTCGCGGTGGTCGATTTCGACGTTCACCACGGCAACGGCACGCAGGACCTTCTTTGGTCCGAGGCGCGCACGCTCTTCGTCTCCTCGCACCAGTCGCCGCTCTGGCCCGGCTCGGGCGCGCCCTCGGAACGCGGCGCGCATGACAACGTGCTCAACATCCCCCTTGCGCCCGGCACCGGCGGCGCCCTTTTCCGGCAGGAATACGAGGGGCAGGTGTTTCCCGCGCTCAACGCCTTCCGGCCCGAGCTGATCCTGGTGTCCGCCGGGTTCGACGCCCATGTCGACGACCCGCTCGCCAATCTCGCGCTGGTGGAAGAGGATTTCGCCTGGGTCACCCGCAAGCTTTGCGAGATCGCCTCCGAGCATTGCGAGGGCCGCCTCGTCTCCTATCTCGAAGGCGGCTACGACCTCGACGCGCTTGCGGCCAGCGGGGCTGCGCATCTCGACGAGCTGATCGCGCGCAACGGCTGACGGTGCTGAACTTCGTCACCTACGACGTGTTCACCGACACGCCATACCAGGGCAATCCACTGGCGATCGTTCTGGACGCGGCGGACCTGACCACCGCGCAAATGCAAAGCATCGCGCGGGAAATGAACCTTTCCGAGACGATCTTCGTCATGCTGCCCGAGAACCCGGCGCATACCGCCAAGGTGCGGATCTTTTTTCCCACCGCCGAGATCCCCTTCGCCGGGCATCCGACGATCGGCTGTGCCATTCATCTTTCGGGCCTGCTCGACGCAAGCCGAGCGGCTGCCGGGGACACCACGATGGACATGGTCCTGGAAGAGGCGGCAGGCCCGGTTCCCGTCACGGTCACCAAAACCGGGGCTTGTGTGTCCGCATGCTTCACCGCACCGGTCCTGCCCCAATGTCGGCCCGTCGACATCGACATGGGCCTCACCGCCGCCGGGCTCGGCCTCGAAATGCACGATATCGGCAACGCCGTCTGCCCTGCGGCAGAGGTCTGGCAGGCGGGTCCCGACTATATTCTGGTGCCCCTCGCCTCTCTGTCGGCCTTGGAACGCGCGTGGCCCTCGGGCGCAGACTGGGCCAGCCTGACAGGCCGCGCGGAGTGCATCAGCGCCTGGTGTTTTGTTCCCGATGGGCAGGGCGGGTTTCGCGCGCGCATGTTCTCCCCGGCGGGCGGCACGCCAGAGGATCCCGCAACAGGCTCGGCGGTCGTGACCTTTGCCGGCCTGCTGGCACATCATGGCCGGTGCGGCGCGGCTCAGACGCAGATCGATATTCACCAAGGCGTCGAAATGGGCCGCCCCTCGCGCATCCGCGCGCTCATCTCCACCGATAGCGCCAAGGTGACCCGGGTCCGGATCGAGGGCGCGGCGGTGCCGATATCCAGCGGTCGCCTGCGCCGGCCCTGACCCCGCCTCCGACGGGGACGGGACCGAGCGCCTCAGTCGCGCAGGTTGCGCTGCACCCGGCGCGTATGGCGCAGCGTATCGGTGATCATCGCCGTCATCAGGCCGAACATCAGAAAGCCGTTCGCGCCCGTCATGCCGCCCAGCAGGCGCTGCGATTGCGGCACCAGATCGTCACCGAAGCCGAGGGTGGTGTAGGCCACAAGCGAATAATACACCGCCTCTTCGAATGTCGAAAAAACCCCGATCACCCGAAACGTGATGGCCCAAAGCCAGACACCGAAGGTCATGATCGACATCGTGGCCAGCACCACCAGCAGCAGCACGCCGAAGAACTTGATCGGATGCGGCGGGCGGCGCAGCCACGGCTCGATGCGCAAGAGCACCTCATTGAGCGCCCACCAAAGCATCGACCCGCCGGTCAGCGAGACGAGCGTGACAAGCGATCCCATAAAAAGCTGTTCGAGCATCAGTTCCGCCTTTCCAAAGCCCGGCGCGGCGCGCCCGGCCCCGTCCTATCCCGGATCATAGGCGCAGCGAAACCCGACATAGACCGCGTAGAACGTCGCGGGCTTCCATTGCATCCCGCCGGCCTTCGTCTGCGCCGGACCGTACCACCAGCTGCCGCCGGCGGTCAGCGCGTCCTCGTCCCGCCGGTCGGCCAGCCATTCCCAGGCATTGCCGCCCATATCGAAAAGCCCGTTCACGCCCGGATCGGTGGTGGCGACGGGCACGTGCCGCGCGCCGTTGACATGCATGGCCCCGGGCGTCTCGCCCACCGGATAGAGATAGGTCCTGCCGGTCTCGAACCCCTGCGGCGGATCGGTCCGCGTCTCGGTATAGGCCGCCGTCGCCCATTCCTCTCGCGTGGGCAGACGCCCGCCCGCGTGGGCGCAGAAATCCCGCGCCTCCTGCCAGCTGACATGCACCGCGGGCTCGGTTCCCGCGGCGGGCGCGCCATAGGGCGTGCGAAAGGTCCAGCCCGGCCGCCGCTGCCAGCCCGCACCCCATTCGAAACCGCCGCCCTCGCGCGTCGCTTGGGTGACAAGACCCGTCTCTTCGGCAAAGGCGGCGAAGGCCTGAACGGTCACTTCTGTGGGGTCGATGCGGAACGCGCCCAAATCCACGGGCTGCGCAAAGGCCGGCGCGGCGCAGACCGCCGCAAGCGCGGCCAGAAGTCCCTTACCCTTCGGCACGCGCCGCAGGTCCTAGCTTCGCACCACGAAGACCGAGCATTTCGCATGCGTGACCACATGGCTGGCCGTCGTGCCAAGAAGATAGTCTTTCACCTTGGGGTTGGCGGATTCCATCACGATCACATCCACATCGCGCTCGTCGGCCAGCTTGACGATCTGGCGATGCACCGCGCCGATGCGCACCACCGCCTCGATCTTCAGATCCTCGACCGGCCGTGCCTTGAGAAACGCCTTGAGCTGATCCCCCCAGAACCCCTTGGCGTCCCGAATGTTCAGGTTTCGCTCCATTTCCGGTGCGACGGTGGTCACCAGAAGGTCCGCCCCCCGCCGTTTCGCCATCGCGACGGCCTCATGAAAGGCCGCGTCGTCCACCTCGGTGTGGCGAAGATTGACGGGGCAAAGGATCAGTTTGGTTTCACGGGCCAAAGGGGCCTCCTTTCAGGTTGGTATATCTTGCGTCTATTCCGCGGCGTATCGGGTGCGCGCCGCGCTTTCCTGCATCAGCCATACAGCGACCAGGTCCCGCTCAGGGTGCCGCGGAGCATCCTTGCGACACAACAGGTAATATCCCGAATGCGTGCGCACATGCGCCCGGCCCAGCGGCCGCACCAGCCGCCCGGTCTGCAGATGCCGGTCCACCAGATGCCCCCAGCCCAGCGCCACGCCCAACCCGTCCACCGCCGCCTGAATCGCCAGCGGATAGGTGTTGACCAGCGTCGAGCGCGGCACCCGGTCGGGGTCCACGTCCTTCTGCGCCAGCCAGGTCGGCCAGTTGAGCCACTCGGTATGGATGTTGCTCACCTCGATCAGCGCGTGCCGCGTCAGTGCGGCCACATCCTCGATCGGGCCTTGTGAGTCCAGGTAATCCGGCGCGCAGACCGGGAACACCGTCTCGCCGAACAAAAGCTGCGCCTCGAACCCCGGCCAGTCGCCCTCGCCGCGCAGGATCGTCAGCTCCACGTCCTCCGACAGGCATTCCGCGTCGCTGTCCGACGACAGCAGGCTGATGGTGATCGTGCGGTTTTCCCGGCGAAAGGCATGCAGCCGCGGCATCAGCCACAGCGAGGCGACCGAATTCGTCGCCGCCAGCCGCACCGTGCCCCGCGCCTGCTCGCTCAGCAGCCCCATCGACACCCGCTCAAGCGATTTCAGCGCCGGCGCGATTCCCCCCAAAAGCTTGCGCCCGTGATCGGTCAGCGTCACCGACCGATGCCCGCGCACGAAAAGCTGGCAGTTGTAATGCTCCTCCAGCAGCCGAATCTTCCGGCTCACGGCGGTTTCGCTGACATTGAGCTGCCGCGCCGCCGCCGCAAAGCTTTCCATCTCGGCCGCCACTTCAAAGGCCACCAAGTAATCAAGCCGTGGTAAGGCCGCCCTGTTTTTAAGCATCCAGCCCCTGAACTTCTTACCCTGCGTAAAGCGTAGTCGACATGCCCGGGTTTTGCCAAACTTTTTTAGGGGCAAAGCGCAAAGACTTTATAATCAAAACCACGGCCCGCCTTTGTCATACTCGACCTGCTTGGACAGACCTGACCCACCAAAAGGGCAGGCAGAAACATTCCAACGGGGAGAAAACATGAAACTGTCACACCTGATGTCCGCGGCCACCCTGGCCCTGGCCACCACCACATCCGCCTGGTCCGCCGAGGACAGCTCGGATCCGATCGTCATTCCGATCCATAACTGGTCCAGCCAGATCGTCATGAGCAATGTCGTCGGACAGATGTTCGAAATGATGGGCAACAACGTCGAATACGTCACCACCGACAGCCAGGCCGTATACGAATCGGTGCGCCTCGGCGACGTGACGCTGGAACTCGAAGTCTGGGAAGGCGCCTTCGGGGCCTCCTTCCGCACCGCGCTCGAAAAGGGCGGCCTGCACGACGCGGGCGACCACAACGCCGTCACCCGCGAAGACTGGTGGTACCCGATGTGGACCAAGGACGCCTGCCCGGGCCTGCCCGACTGGAAGGCGCTCAATGACTGCGCGCATCTCTTCGCCACCGCCGAGACCGGCGATCAGGGCCTCTTCCTCGATGGTCCCGTCGACTGGCTCAAGCACGGCAAGGAACGCGCCGAAGCGCTGGGTCTGAACTATGTCGTGAAAAACGCGGGCTCTGCCGCCGCGCTCTGGGCGCATATCGGCGCGGCCGAGGCCGACAAGAAGCCTGTTCTTGTGTTCAACTGGACCCCCAACTTCGCCGAGGCCGTCTGGCCGGGCGAGTTCGTGGAATTCCCGGCCTGGGAAGACGGCTGCGACACCGATCCGGCCAAGGGCCCGATCCCGGACAAGCTCTATGACTGCGGCAATCCCGCCGACGGCTACCTGAAAAAGGCCGCCTGGGACGGGATGAAGGACAAGTGGCCCAACGCCTACGAGGTGCTGACCAAGATTTCCTTCACCAACGCGCAGATCGCCGAAATGGCCCGCCTCGTGGATATCGAGGATTACGAGCCCGAAGAGGCGGCCGAGATCTGGCTCGAAGAGAACGAGGAGATCTGGAAAGGCTGGATGCCCGGCGGCGCCACCTGATCCGACCCCGACAAGAGTTCGCCCGGCGCCCATCCGCGCCGGGCGGCCTGCCAGACGACCGCGGCCGCTTTTCGTAAACCAAGGCGCCGCACGGCCAGACCGCACAAATGAAAGCGTCGCCCCCCATGTCCACGGACCAGCCCGTCATTTCCTGCCGCAATATCTGGAAGCTTTTCGGACCCGACCCGCGCGCGTATCTCGCCGCCATGACCCCGGGGCGCAGCTATGACGAAATCCGCGCCGACGGCTATATCGCCGGGGTCAAGGACGTGACCGTCGACGTGGCGCGGGGCGAAATGCTGGTGATCATGGGTCTGTCGGGCTCCGGCAAATCCACTCTCGTCCGCTGCCTCTCGCGCCTGCACGACATCACCGGCGGCACGATCGAGGTCGAGGGCCAGGACATCATGGCGCTCGCCGAAAAGGACCTGATCGAACTCAGACGCTCCAAGATGGGCATGGTGTTCCAGTCCTTTGGCCTTCTGCCGCACCGCACCGTGCTCGACAACGTGGCCTTCCCGCTGGAAATGCGCGGCCAGGACAAGCACGCCCGCCGCGCCCGCGCGATGGAGGTGATCGAACTGGTCGGCCTCGGCGGACGCGAGGAATATTTCCCGCGCGAATTGTCAGGCGGCCAGCAGCAGCGCGTCGGCATCGCCCGCAGCCTCGCCATCGAACCCGACATCTGGTTTCTCGATGAACCCTTCTCGGCGCTCGACCCGCTCATTCGCCGCGAAATGCAGGACGAATTCCTGCGGCTGCAAGGCATGCTGGGCAAGACCATCGTCTTCATCACCCATGATTTCGACGAGGCACTGCGCCTCGCCGACCGCATCGCCATCATGAAGGACGGCGCGATCGAACAATGCGATACGCCCGACCGCATCGTGCTCGACCCGCAGACCGAATATGTCCGCAAGTTCACCGAGGATATCGACAAGGCCCGCGTGGTGCATGCCGGCACGCTGCTGACCCCGGTCAACGGTCATGCGGTCGACGGTCCGCCCGTGGCCGCGCATGAGACGATCCAGAAACTCGCGCGCCAACTGGTCAATGACGAGCGCGCGCATCTGCCCGTCGCCGACAAGTCCGGCAAGGTGATCGGCGTGATCGAACGGCAAAAGGCACTCGACGTGCTGCTCGGGGGCGCGTGACATGGCCGATATCGCCACCACCGCCCTGCCGTCACAGCCCTCCAGCCCGCCGCGCGACCGGGTGCTGCAGGTTCTGCTTGTCGCGGCGGTGGTGCTGACCGCGCTCAAGCCGGTTCTGCCAGACATGCTCATCCGCCTCCCCGAGGCCTGGATCCCGCCCTTTGCGGCGTGGCTCGACGCGTTTTTCGAATTCATCAAGGGCGATCCGGCGACCGGGCGCTTTGGCCTGATGACCCTCACCCGCTGGTTCGCCGAAGGCCCGCTCGACTTCCTGCTGGGCTTCACCGCGAACCTGCTCGAGGGCAAATATCGCTGGCCGTTCCTTTCCGATCCGATCCCGTGGTCCGCCGTCGCCGTCGTGGGCGCGGTCCTCGGCTACTATCTCGGCGGCTGGAAAATGGCGCTTCTGGCGGGCGGCACCTTCGTGTGGACCGCCGCGATGGGGCAGTGGGAAATCACGATGGAAACGCTCTCGGTGCTGGCCGTGGCCGCACCCCTGGGTTTTCTCATCGGCCTGGTGATGGGCATCGCCGCTTGGAAGTGGAAGGCATTCGACACCGCGATCAAGCCCGCCCTCGCGGTGATGCAGACCCTGCCCTTCTACACCTACCTCCTGCCTGCCGTGATCTTCTTCAAGGTGGGCCCCACTGCGGGGGCCATCGCCACCACCATCTACGCCACGCCGCCCATGATCCTGATGACGGCACTGGGCCTCAAGAAGGTCTCGCCGGAGATCATCGAGGCCGGCAAGATGTCCGGCTGCACCCGCTGGCAGATGCTGACCAAGGTCTACATCCCGTCGGCCCGCACCGAGATCCTCGTCGGCGTGAACCAGGTGATCATGCTGTCGCTCGCCATGGTCGTTCTCACCGCCTTCATCGGCATGCCGGGTCTGGGTGGTAAGCTTCTGGCGATGATGAACAGCTTCAAGCTGGGCCGTTCCTTCGAGATCGGCGTCACCATCGTCCTTGTCGCCATCATGCTCGACCAGATGTCCAAGGCCTGGGTCCACAAGCTGCCCCAGCACCACGAGAAGGGCACGCTGTGGTACATCCGGCACAAGTATCTTTTGGCCGGCGTGGTGGGCTTCGTCTTCTTCTTCGTGCTGGCCCAGTTCGTCGAATATTTCAACGAGGTCGGCCGCCGTCAGTCGCTGTCGATGGGCCGCGAGATCGACGACGTGATCAAGGGCTTCCTCAACATCGACGCGGTGCAGGCCACAACCGGCTTCATCCGCTACATTCTCAATGTCTGGGTGCTGGTGCCCTTCCGCGACGCGCTCTTGTGGGTGCCGACCCCCGCCTTCATCCTCTTCATGATCGCCTTCGCCTACGCACTGGGCGGCAAGCGCCCGGCCATTTACGCGGGCGTCTTCTTCGGCCTCGTGGCGCTCACCGGCTGGTGGGACCGCGCGATCATCACGCTCTACTCGGTAATCTCGGCGGTATTCATCTCGACGCTGATCGGCATTCCCCTGGGCATTTTCGCCGCCCGGTCCGAAAAATGGGCCAACCGCATCCTTCTCGTGTGCGACACGGCCCAGACCTTTCCCAGCTTCATCTACCTGCTGCCGGCGATCATGCTTTTCGGGATCACCGACACCACCGTCGTCCTGTCGATCGTGATCTTCACCACCGTGCCGCTGACGCGCTACACCATCGAGGGCCTGCGCGCAGTGCCGATCGAGATGAGCGAGGCGGCCGACATGTCCGGCTGCACCCGCTGGCAAAAGCTGACCTCCGTGCAATTGCCGCTGGCGATGCCGACACTCGCCATCGGCTTCAACCAGGCCATCATGTTCGCCTTCTTCATGGTGATCATCGCCGCCTTCATCGGCACCCAGGATCTGGGCCAGGAACTGCAGCGCACGCTGGCGGGCACCGATCTGGGCAAGAACTTCGTGCTGGGCATCAACGTCTCGCTGATGGCGCTGACCTTCGATCTGGCGATCATGAGCTGGGCCAACCGCCGCCGCAAAGCGCTGGGATTGGCCTGATGGCACATTTATACACCTCTGGCGCGGGCCGCCGCAGACCGACCTGACCGCAAGGCACACCCGATGAATATCAAGCCCGTCTTCGAAACCCCCTATGAACGCGCCGGCATCGTCACACCGGGCCTGCCGATCCTGCCGCACGGCACCGAACGCCATCCCATCCCCGGCGGCGGCTCCCGCGCCCTGCCCGTCTATCGCGGCGACGAAATCTCGGTGCTGGACCGCGAAGGGCTGCAGGTCTGCGAACTGGTCTTCTTCACCCCCGACGGCAAAAGCGATCCGGGCCGGCTCGGCGCGCGCGGCGCGGGCCGGCCCGACGGGATAATCTCGGTGCTGGCCGGCGGCGCGCCCTCGGGCGCGCGGGTGGCCGCAGCGCTCGACAAGGCGGGCTTTCGGCTGGGAGAGGCGCAGGCGATCCGTACGCTCGGCGACGGCTCGCGTCCCGGCGACATGACCCATTTCGTGGCCGAGTGCGACGGGCTGCTGATCGCCGCCGCGCCGGGCGGTCCGATGCACCCCGGCGAACAATCCCCGCCCACGGAACTTATCCTCTATCTCCGCCGTGCCGACCCGGCCATGGCCAAGGGCGGCCACACCCCGCCGGATCCGCTGGCCGACCCGATCGCGGACATCAATATCCAGCCCGGTCAGGCGATCTCCTACCAGGTGAAGAAGGGCGAATTCATCCAGATCCTCGACGTGCAGGGCCGCGAATGCTCGGACTTTCAGGCGTTTTCCACCCGGGCGCTGGACAAGGGCCGCGAGCGCGAGATCGACCCGACGACGACCCGCGCGCTGATGGGCACGCTCTATCCCCAACCGGGCATCTTCTCGAAATACTGGACGGTGGATCATGAACCGCTGGTCGAGATCGTGCAGGACACCTGCGGGCGGCACGACACGTTCGGGCTGGCCTGCACCGCCCGATATTACGAGGAACTGGGCTATCCCGGTCACGTGAACTGTTCGGACAACATGAATGCCGACCTGCAGCAATACGGGATCACCCCGCGCGGGGGCTGGCCCGCGATCAACTTCTTCTTCAACACCATGCTGGATGAGACCAACGCCATCGGCATGGATGACCCGTGGTCGCGCCCGGGCGATTACGTGCTTCTGCGCGCGCTCACCGACCTTGTCTGCATCTCGACGGCCTGTCCCTGTGACGTGGACCCGGCCAACGGGTGGAATCCCACCGACATTCAGGTGCGCACCTATGGCGCGACAGAGGAGTTCGACCGCGCCATGGGATACAGGAAATCTGCGGAGGCCCCAGTGGAACTGACCAAGAAAACCGGCTTTCACGACTGTTTCGCCAAGATGACCCGGGATTTCACCGAGTATAATGGCTACTGGCTGCCCAACAGCTTTACCGATCACGGCCCCATCGCCGAATACTGGGCCTGCCGCGAGAAGGCCGCGATCATGGATCTGTCGCCCTTGCGGAAATACGAGGTCACGGGACCCGACGCCGAAGAGTTGATGCAGTATTGCGTGACCCGCAACGTCAAGAAACTGGCGGTGGGTCAGCTGACCTATACCGCGATCTGCTACGAGCATGGCGGCATGATCGACGACGGCACGCTCTTCCGGCTGGGCGAGAGCAATTTCCGCTGGATCGGCGGCAATGACACTTCCGGTCTCTGGCTGCGCGAACAGGCGCAAAAACTGGGCCTGAACGTCTGGGTGCGCAACTCCACCGATCAGCTTCATAACGTGGCCGTCCAAGGCCCGTTGTCGCGCGACATCCTGAAAGAGGTGCTCTGGACCGCGCCTGCATCCCCGACGGTCGAGGAACTTGGCATGTTCCGCTTTACCGTCGCGCGTCTCGGCGATTTCGACGGCACGGCGGTGGTGCTGGGTCGCGCGGGCTATTCGGGCGAGCTCGGCTACGAGGTCTTTTGCCACCCCAAGGATGCGCCGGAAGTGTTCGACGCCATCTGGGCCGCCGGGGAACCCAAGGGCATGGTGCCGCTGGGACTGGCCGCGCTCGACATGGTGCGCATCGAGGCGGGGCTGATCTTTGCCGGGTCAGAATTCAACGACCAGACCGACCCGTTCGAGGCCGGCATCGGCTTTACCGTGCCGCTCAAATCCAAAGAGGACGATTTCATCGGCCGCAAGGCGCTGGAAGAGCGCAAGGCGCATCCGCACCGCAAGATGGTGGGGCTTGAGATCGACGGCGGGCTGGTGCCCGGCGCCGGCGATTGCGTCCGCATCGGCAAGGCGCAGGTCGGCGAGGTAACCAGCGCGATGAAGTCTCCTATCCTCGGTAAGACCATCGCATTGGCGCGGGTGGACGTGACCCACGCCGAGCCCGGCACCGAGATCGAGGTGGGCCAGCTTGACGGCCTGCAAAAACGCCTGCGCGCCCATGTCGTCCCCTACCCGCATTTCGACCCGACGAAAGAACGGGTGAAAGGGAACTACACCTGATCCGGCGGAGCGGTTGCGCCGCACATGTCAGTCAGATGGGGGACGCTGTCCCCTACACCCCCTTGGGTATTTTTCGCCAGATGAAGCCGGGACGTTAACGGTTTCGCCGGTGTACGGGTTGTGTACAGGATGTGTACGGATGTCACCGGGGGGTTTGGGAGACATCCTAACGCAGCGTTCGACGTGACAAGCCCCGGCGCAACAGGCATCAATGCCTCAAAGACGAGGAGGATCCGATGACCGCCTATCCCAACCTGCTGCGCCCGCTGGACCTCGGTCACGTAACGCTCAAGAACCGTGTTTTGATGGGCTCGATGCACACAGGCCTTGAGGAAACCAAGGACTGGAACCGCGTGGCCGAGTTCTACGCCACCCGGGCGCGGGGTGGGGTTGGCCTGATGGTCACAGGCGGCATGGCCCCCAACAAGGAAGGCGGCGTTTTCCCAGGCGCCGCAGGGCTTTACACCGTGCAGGATATCGAGAATCACCGCGTGGTGACGAACCGTGTGCACGAGGCGGGCGGGCTCATCGCGATGCAGATCCTGCATGCGGGCCGCTATGCCTACAGCCCCGATTGCGTGGCCCCCTCGCCCATCAAGTCACCGATTTCTCCTTTTCCACCCAAGGAGTTGGATGAAGATGGCATCGAAAAACAGATCTCGGATATCGTCACCTCCGCGTCGCGTGCGCGTGAAGCCGGCTATGACGGGGTCGAGATCATGGGGTCGGAAGGGTATTTCATCAACCAGTTCCTGGTGAAACATACCAACCACCGCACCGACCGTTGGGGCGGATCCTACGAAAACCGCATGCGCCTGCCCGTCGAGATCGTGCGCCGCGTTCGCGAGGCCGTCGGCCCTGATTTCATTATGATTTATCGCCTATCGATGATCGATCTGGTGCCGGACGGATCCACCCATGACGAGGTCGTGCAGCTGGCGCAGGCGGTCGAAAAGGCGGGGGCGTCGATCATCAACACAGGTATCGGCTGGCACGAGGCGCGGGTACCCACCATCGCCACCTCGGTGCCGCGCGCGGCCTTCGCATGGGTGACGAAAAAGCTGATGGGCAAGGTGGGAATCCCGGTTATCACCTCGAACCGGATCAACATGCCCGACGTGGCCGAAAAGGTGCTGGCCGATGGGTGCGCCGACATGGTGTCGATGGCGCGGCCCTTCCTGGCGGATGCCGATTTCGTGGCCAAGGCCGAGGCCGGTCGGGCTGACACGATCGCGCCCTGCATTGCGTGCAACCAGGCCTGTCTGGACCACACGTTCTCTGGCAAGATCTCAAGCTGCCTCGTCAACCCGCGGGCCTGTCACGAAACCGAATTGCGGATCACGAAAACCGACGCTCCGAAAACCGTTGCGGTCGTAGGGGCGGGACCGGCCGGATTATCGGCTGCGATGACCGCCGCGGAAAGGGGACATGCCGTGACATTATTCGACCGCGACACACGGCTTGGCGGACAGCTCAACATGGCGCGGGAAATTCCGGGCAAGGAAGAATTTCACGGTCTCGTTCAGTGGTTCGAGACAATGGTCGCCGAACTTCCGATCACGCTTCGGCTGGGCACCGAGGTCTCGGTCGACATGCTCAAGACCTATGACGAGGTGATCCTTGCGACCGGCGTGATTCCCCGCGACCCTGCGATTCCCGGGCAGGACGCACCGAACGTCCTGTCCTATATCGATGTGCTGCGCGGCAAGGCCGAGGTCGGAAAAAGGGTGGCGATCGTCGGCGCCGGAGGCATCGGGTTCGACGTCGCGGAATACCTTGTGCAGGACGGCGGATCGACCACAGGAGACCTTACGGAGTGGAAAGAGGAATGGGGCGTGGGCGACCCGGCGGACACGCCCGGTGGACTGGCCGAAGAAGGCCCCCGGCCCGAGCCGCCCGCCCGCAAGGTGATCCTTCTGCAGCGCAAAAACGAGCGCCCCGGCAAGCGTCTGGGCAAAACAACAGGCTGGATCCACCGTGCCGCCCTTCGCATGAAGGGCGTCGAGATGGTCGCGGGCGTCAATTACGAACGGATCGACGCGGATGGCCTGCATGTGACGGAGGGCGACGCGCGGGAAAATCCCCGGCTGGTCGCGGCGGACACTGTCGTGCTTTGCGCCGGCCAGCTGAGCGAGCGCAGACTTGCAGGTGCTCTTGAGGACGCAGGTAGGACCGTGCATGTCATAGGCGGCGCCGATGTGGCGGCCGAACTCGACGCGAAGCGGGCCATAGACCAAGGGACGCGGCTGGCCGCGTCCCTCTGACAGCTTTTATTCAACAGTGATCGTGATCTGTTCCGAAGCCACTGGCGGATCGTGCGGCACATGGTTCTGGTCTCCAAGCACGAGTTGCAGCGTGTGCTCGCCCGGCTCAAGCTCCAGCGTCACCTGCGTCTGACCGCCGCCGAAATGCCGGTGGTTTTCGTCCGAGGGAATGCTGTTGGACAGTTCCTCGTCACCGTCCGGTCCTTCGCCTAAGGGCGGGCGATTGACGAAGATATGATGGTGCCCTGTCTTTTCCTTTTCGACACCGGCAGGCGCCACGCCCATGCCCTCAAGGCCGAAGACAACCGTGACCGGACTGGTGACCGTGGCGCCGTCCTCAAGATTGACGAAGTAAACTTTTGCGCCTTCAGGCGCCGGTGTGTCGCCGGCCATCAGCGGCGCGGCCATCAATCCAAGCGCGAAGATCGCGCTGCCCAAAACTTGTCTCATTTCTTCTCCTCCCGGTTGTACGTGAAAAAATAACGATAACCCGGACAAGCCGGAATTCCACTTCATATAGCTGTGTAAACGTGTTTCCCCGACACGAACGATCCCACACAAAACCTAGATATTGTCGGGCATACGCCCAAGTTGCGCCTGATTTTGCGTCGATAAACGGCGAAAGAAGGAAATGCACAGAGGGATCGAGAATGGACCGCCTGACCGAAATGGAGGCCTTTGCGACGGTCGTGGACCAAGGAGGGTTCACAGACGCTGCTCGCAAGATGGGGATCTCCAAATCTGCCGTCTCCAAGCATGTCTCGTCACTTGAAGCCCGCCTTGGTGCCCGCCTGCTAAATCGAACGACACGCCGCGTCAGCCCGACGGAAATCGGTCTGGCGTATTATGACCGCGCCCTGCGCGTGCTCAACGATGCCGGTGAGGCCGACGCGCTTGTCAGCTCTATGCAATCCGATCCTTCAGGCCTTTTGCGCATTTCCGTGGCAACCGATTTCGGCGTTAACCATCTGAGCCCGGTCCTGGGACAGTTTCTCGACGACTATCCGGACATCACCGTGAACATGGTGCTTAACAACCGCTATGTCGAACTTATCTCGGAAGGGTTCGACATGGCGATCCGCATTGGCGAGCTGGAAGACAGCACGCTTCGGGCGCGCAAGCTGACCGAAACCACCAAGCGCATGATCGCCAGTCCGAGCTACCTTCAGAAATTCGGCCGGCCCACCAAGATCGACGACCTGAACGAACATAAGCTTCTGCATTATTCCAGCCAGTCGAATGGATCTGTCTGGAAGCTGACCGCGCCGTCCGGCGAAAAACGGCAGGTTCGAACCGCCGGTGGCCTGTCCGTCAATGACGGGCAGTCCTTGCTCAACGCTGCCATCTCGGGTCTCGGCATCGCCTATCTTCCCAGCTTTCTCTACGCGGGGGCCTTGAAAGAGGGCAAGGTCGTGGATGTGATCCCCGATCTGCCGGTTGAAACGCAAGGTATCTACGCCGTCTATCCCCCGGGCCGATTCACCCAGCCAAAAGTGCGCGCCTTCATCGACTTCCTCGTGCATGCGTTCGCCGAAAAAGGTCCGACCGACTGGTAGACACGAATTTCCTCAGCCGCCAAGGCTACCTTGCCCCGGACAGACGCTGTCCGGGGTTTTTTCGCGCCTTGAGCGCGCGCACACAGGGGCTGTGCGATGCTGCCGCCTTGCCCTGCGCGGTCTAAGCCGCACATAAGGCGTTGAAACACATACAACGTATCCGGAGGCACCGATGTCCAACCCCAAGCTACTTCTGATCACCGGCTCGCTGCGCGAAGGCTCGTTCAATCGAATGCTCGTGCGCGAAGCCGCCCGGATGTTCGGCCCTGCGGACGTGACCGAGGCCGATCTCAACCTGCCGCTCTATAACGGTGATGTTGAAACAAGCGAGGGCGTACCGGAGAAAGCCAAGACGCTAGCCGCGCAAGTGGCCGAAGCGGATGCTCTGATCGTCGGTTCGCCAGAGTACAACAAGGGTATCACGGGTGTTCTGAAGAACGCGCTCGACTGGGCCAGCCGTGTCGACATGCCCGCCTTCAAGGGCAAGCCGACGGTTCTGCTTTCCGCATCTGCTGGGCGCACGGGCGGTGAAACCGCGCTCTTCATGGCCCAGCACTGCCTCTCGCAATTCCAGGTTCGGTTCATTCTTGGTCAAGGCGTGATGGTCGCCGCCGCCTCGAACCATTTCGACGAGAACGGCAGTCTGACCACAGACACGTATCGCGAGCTTCTGCAGACCCGAATGGACGAATTGCGCGCCGAGCTGGGCTAGACTTCGGCCATGCGCAAAGGTTGACGACGACGGCCCCACGTTCCCGGGGGGCCGTCGATCACGCCGGGAAAGCGCGTACCACAGGTCAAACACCCGCCAAAATCGTCTAGTTTCCAGTCGGATAGCTGATGCCAGTCCCGCTCGATCACCCGTGTCCCGCACCCCGTACAATAGCTCGACTGTGCTGCGACATCGTGAACATTGCCGATGTAGACGTGGTTCAGCCCATTGGCCTGGGCAATGTTACGAGCGCGCAATAGCGTGTCGTGCGGCGTTCTTTGGTGTGATTGCATCCGGTGGTCCGGATGAAACGCGGTGAAATGCACCGGCACATCCGGTCCGCAGTTGTGATAGACCCATGCGCTGAGCGCCTCGATTTCGCCGATGCTGTCGTTTTCACCGGGGATCAGAAGCGTTGTCAGTTCCACCCAGCAGGTCGTCTCCTGCACAGCGAAGCGGATTGCGTCCAGAACGGGACCAATACGTGAACCGGTCAATTTTCGATAGAAATCCTCGGTGAAACCCTTGAGGTCAATATTGGCCGCATCCATCGACCGGAAGAACTCGGCGCGGGGCTCTTCGCAGATATAACCGGCTGTTACAGCGACGCTTTTCACACCCACCTCATGACAGGCCGCCGCCGTGTCGACGGCATATTCGTGAAAAATCACCGGATCATTGTAGGTGAATGCGACCGACGCACAGCCTTCCGCGCGAGCGACAGCGGCGATACGCTCTGGGCTGGCGCTATGAGCAAGGCTGTCGGTTTCACGGCTCTTGGAAATCTCGTGGTTCTGGCAAAACTTGCAGGCAAGATTGCACCCCGCCGTGCCGAAGCTGAGCACCGCAGTGCCGGGCAGAAAGTGGTTGAGTGGTTTTTTCTCAATAGGATCAATGCAAAAGCCGGTGGATCGCCCATAGGTGTCCAGCACCATGTGATCACCTTGGCGCATACGGACAAAGCACATGCCGCGCTGCCCGTCGCGCAGCGCGCAAAACCTTGGGCAAAGCGTACATGTCAGGCGACCATCATTTTCTGCCCGCCAAAATCGTGCCCGGTGCGTCTTTTGTCCGTTTTCATTCATGATCTTGCCACCTGTGCATGTGATATGGTGACGGGTGATGGAAAATGAAACCGACACCACTCTGCGTTACCCTGCAACCGCCGGAAAGTTCTTTCCCGGCGAGCCTGACGCGCTGTCGCAGGAGGCCGAAGCCTGCATCACAAAGGGGCGCGCAGGCTGGCGGCCCGAGGGATCGGTGCCACGCGCGGTGATCTCGGCACATGCGGGCTACGCCTTTTCCGGATGGCTCAGCGGCACATCATGGAGAGCAACAGCGCGCGGCAGACCAGAAAGTGTTGTGGTTTTGTCGCCGTCACACCGGCATGCCTTCGACGGGATCGCGCTACCCTCGCAGCGGGGCTATGCGATGCCCGGCTTCGAACTGCGGATCGACCGGGGCGCAACGAACAGCCTCGTGATGGAAGAACTCGCAAAGATCGAGGACGCGGCCCACGATCAGGAACACGGTATCGAAACGCAGCTGGCATTTCTGCACCGCCTGCATCCCGAAGCCAGGATCGTTCCGCTAGTGATCGGGCAAAGCACACCTGCACAGGTGGCGGCCGTCATCGACCATCTCGCAGCGCGGGACGGCACCCCGCCGTTGTTCATTTTATCAAGTGATCTCAGTCATTTCCTTCCTCTTGATAAGGCGCGGGATCACGATGCGGAAACCGCGAAACTGATCGAGACGGCGCAGACCGGGCGGCTGACCGGGGCGCATGCCTGTGGCGCGATGGCGATCAAGGGGTTCTTCGCGTCGCGCTATGGGCAGGGGTGCAAGGTGCAGCGACTGGCGATGGCCAACAGCGCCGATGTGACCGGGGACACAAACCGGACGGTGGGATACGGGGCCTGGGCCGCGTTCGGGCCGGCCGACGACATGATCGTGCCACAGCACCGGGACGTGCTGCTTGGTGTAGCGCGCAAAGCTTTGATATCCCGTGCAAAAAAGGGAAAACCCCCGCAAATCGAAACGTCGAGTTTCGCCCCCGCGCTACACGGGTTCGGGGCCAGTTTCGTCACGCTGCAGCAGGACGAACGGCTTCGGGGCTGTATCGGATCCTTGACCGCCCATCAGCCCCTGATCGCAGATGTCGTTGAAAACACGGTGAAATCCGGCTTTCAGGATCCGCGGTTCAAACCCATTACGGCGGCCGAGATCCCGGATCTTAGGATCAAGATCGCAGTGCTATCGCCGTCCGCCCCCATGACCTTTGGCGACGAAAAGTCCCTTCTGGATCAGCTTGTTGCCGGTCGCGACGGCCTGATTTTGTCGGACGGTGGCAAGCGCGGCGTGTTCCTGCCCATGGTCTGGGAGAGCCTGCCCACCGCAGATCAGTTCCTGACCGGGCTGAAGGTCAAGGCCGGCCTGCCGAAGGATCACTGGAGCGACACGGTCGAGATCCGGCGATTCTGCGCGGAGAGCTTTGCCGAGACTGCGTGACGTGTTTTGTACAATTTGCAGCATCTTCAAAAGGCCGATTGTACAAATTGTACATCGTCCCGACGACGTGTCGCGGCCTCGGATTGCGGCACGCGCGGAAAGCACAGGCCGCTCGCGATCAGGCCGGTCGCCATGTCGCGACCTTCCTTGCGGCAGGTGGCTGTGTTGCCCTCGATCCGGCAGGTGATCGACCCGCCTCTTAGGAATGTATTCAGAAGCGCCTTGGCGCGCCGTCCCTCCGCCCCACCCGGATCGGGGCAGACGACGCCCTTGAGATCATAGGCGGTACCATCGAGCTCGACCCGGTCGCCGGAGAGCGCCCGCCACACGCGCGGCTGCCGGTCGATGGCCGAACTGGGCGGGCGGTCGGACCCTTCGATCTTCAGTTCGCGCGGGGCCGGGCGCAGATAGAGGTCGCAGAGATCACCGAAGTAGTCCGGGAACGCGCAGACAAAGAGAAGGGATAGAAGCGGTTGCATGGATCTAGAGCGACGCCTCCGGTCGGAAATCTTTCGGAATGCGATCCTTCCCGTCGAGCATCAGATCGGCCATGACCGCGGCCACCTTGGGCGCCATGCCGAAGCCGATCTTGAAGCCGCCATTGGCGATGAAAGCGTCATTCTGAAGCGGATGACGCCCGAGGATCGGCGCGCGGGAGCGGGCGCGCGGACGCAGACCCGCCCACCGTTGAAGGACCGGCGCATCGGCGAGGGCCGGCACGGCAACCCGGGCGCGGGCGATGATCCCGTCAAGCTGCGCGTCGGTGGCGGCGGGATCGTCATAGTCGCGCTCTGACGTGGAGCCGATGGCGGTGGTGCCATCGCCATGCGGAATGATATGCAGCGTATCGGCGAAAAGCTGTGGCTGGTCCGGAGCGGCGAAATCGAGCAGCGCCGCCTGGCCTTTGACCCCGGTGCCGATGGCGCGGGGCAAATGTTCCGACATCTCCAACAGACCTGCCGCACCGGTGGCGTAAAGCACAATGCCGCGCGGGGTGCCTTCCGGCGCGATGGTGCCGCCGAGCGCCGTGACGGTGGCGGCGAGCGCATCACAGGCGCGACGCGGATGCAGGCGCGCCGAAAGCGTGTCGTGAATCAAAAGGCCGGTCCGCGTCAGCGGGGCGAAGTCCGCCGTCGCCTCGACCACCTGCCACGTGGCGTGATCGCCCCAAAGGTCGCGCGCGGTTACCCCGCGGTCCTTGGCAAGGGCGAGGGCGCGGTCGTCGGCGATGGGTTGCAGCCGCCCGGTGCGGGCATAGCCGGGATCCTGACCTGCGCATTCGGCCACATCGGCCCAGAAACGTTCGGCCATCAGGAGACTATCGAGCTGGAACGCTTTCTTGTCGTTCCAGTTTTCCGGCACGTGCGGCGCAAGCGCGCCGACAACCCCGCCCGACGCCCCCGCACCCGGGCCGAAGGGATCGATCACGGTCACCCGCGCGCCACGGCGCAGGCAGGTGAAGGCGGTGGAGAGGCCGAAGATGCCGGCCCCGTAGATCGTGATCTCGGCCATTGTCTTTCCCTTGGCGTGGCGCGATGTTGTCCCGCGTTATGACACATAGTCGACCCGCTTCCCATGACGAGACGAACCGCGCTGCGCTGGACTGGCGCGCAGGGGATGTGCCCGTGTCGCGGCGCTTCGACGACCCGTATTTCAGCCTTGAGAACGGGCTGGAGGAAACACGGCATGTCTTTCTTGGCGGCAACGGTCTGCCGGGGCGCTATCGGGATGGGTTTCAGGTGGCCGAGCTTGGGTTCGGCACCGGTCTGAACTTGCTGGCAAGCCTGCAGGCGTGGCGGGAAACCGGGGTGACCGGCGTGCTGCGATACACGAGCTTCGAGGCCTATCCGATGGCCCCGGAGGATATGGTGCGCGCCCAGGCGGGATTTGCCGGGCTGAACGCGCTCGCCGCAGAGCTGTCGCCGCAGTGGGGCCGGTCTGTGATCGAGTTGGACGACCTTCGGTTCGAGCTGATTACCGGCGACGCGCGGCAGACGCTTCCGGGCTGGGATGGCCTGGCCGACGCCTGGTATCTTGACGGGTTTTCGCCCGCGAAGAACCCCGAGCTGTGGGAGGCCGACCTTTTGGCCGAGGTGGGCGGGCATACCGCGCCGGGCGGCACGGCGGCGACCTACACGGCGGCGGGATTCGTGCGGCGCGGCCTCGCCGAGGCCGGGTTCGAGGTGACGCGTGTGCCCGGTTATGGCCGCAAGCGGCACATGACCACCGCCCGGAAAGCCCGCGCATGACCGAACAGAACACAAGGCTGGGCATCCTGCTCATGGTGGCGACGACCTTTATCTTCGCCGTTCAGGACGGGATCTCTCGCCATCTGGCAGCCGAATACAATGTGCTGATGGTGGTGATGATCCGCTACTGGTTCTTTGCCGCCTTCGTCATCACCGTGGCCACGCGCAAGGCGGGCGGCGTGCGCGCCGCGGCGGCGACGGAACAACCGGTGATGCAGGCCTTTCGCGCGCTGCTTCTGGTGGTGGAGGTCTGCGTGATGATCGTGGGCTTCATCCTGCTGGGACTGGTGGAAAGCCACGCGGTGTTCGCCTGTTACCCGCTGCTGATCGCGGCGCTGTCGGGGCCTGTGCTGGGCGAATATGTGGGCTGGCGGCGGTGGGCGGCCATCGCGGTGGGCTTCGTGGGCGTCATCATCATTCTCGAACCCGGCGCGGGCGTCTTCCGGATCGAGGCGGTGGTGCCGCTTTTGGCGGCGCTGATGTTCGCGCTTTACGGCCTTTTGACACGGTTCGTGGCGCGCAAGGACACGGCGGCGACGACGTTTTTCTGGACCGGCACGGTGGGATCGGTGGCGATGACCGTGGTCGGCGTCTGGTTCTGGGAACCGATGGTGGCCTCCGACTGGGCGTGGATGGGGGCGCTGTGCATTACCGGGGCGCTCGGGCATTTCACCTTGATCAAGTGCTACGAGGTGGCTGAGGCGAGCGCGGTGCAGCCCTTTGCCTATCTCCAGCTTGTCTTTGCGAGTGCCATCGGGATCAGCGTCTTTTCCGAGACGATCCGGCCCAACGTGGCCATCGGCGCGGGGCTTGTCGTGGCGGCGGGGCTTTTCACGCTATGGCGGCAGCGGGTGAAAGGCTGAGGCGGACGCGGTCAGTCCGAGGGTTGGCGGAACGTGTCGCCTACCAGTTCCTGGGAAAACGGCACCGGATGGGGATCCTTCCCCAGACGGGCGCGGTAGACTGGCAGGCTTTCGGCGACGCGCATGATGTAATTGCGTGTCTCGTTGAAGGGGACGTGTTCGATCCAGTCCACCACATCGACCGCACCGGTGCGCGGATCGCCGAAATCCGACATCCAGCGCGGCGGGCGGGCGGGCCCGGCATTGTAGGCCGCCGACATCATCACGATATTGCCGTCGAACTGCCGCGCCATGCGCGCCAGATAGGCCGCGCCCAGCCGGGCGTTATACGTCCAGTCGGCGAAAACCTTGGCGCGGGTGTGGCCCGAGGCGCCGATGGCGCGGGCCATTTCTTCGGCGGTGCCGGGCATGAGCTGCATCAGTCCCATTGCGCCCGCGCCGCTTGCCACGCTGGTGTCGAACTCGCTTTCGCGCCTGGCGATGGCAAGCGCCAGTTCCGGCGGCACGGCCAGATCCATCTCGGCCAGCGGGTGCAGCGCGTAATAGGGCGCAGGCAGGGTGATGCCTCGCCCGGCGGCGGCCTTGCCGACCATCACCTCCAGGTGCGGCTCGCCCAGATCCTTCATCGCCTTGCCGAGCCGTGCAAGGTCGGCCCGGTCCAGGTTTTCAGCGAGGTGGGTGAAGAACCGTTCAGCCAGCGACAGCCGCCCGCTGGCCAGCGCCAGCACCCCGGCCTGAAACACGTCGCCCGACGCAAACTCCGCGTCCCGCCAGGGCCCGGGATCCTCGCCCCGCAACGCCGGGTCGGACGGAAGCCCGCCACGTTCCGCCGCAAGCAGCCCGTAGAACGAGGTCTGATGCAACGCCCCCAGCTCATAGGCGATGGCGGCGGCCTCTGCATTGCCGGCCGCCTCTTGCGCGCGGCCGATCCAATAGCCCGCGCGGCCAAGCGAAATCGGCGTCTCGACAGCCGCCAGGAAACGCTGAAAATGGATCAGCGCCAGCGCCGGATCCTTGAAATAGGTCAACGCGAGGTAGCCCGAAAGCCATTCCAGATCAGCAAAGTGCGAGCCCTCGACAAGCCCGTGCACCGCTGCGATGTCATAGGCCGTGCGCACCGCGCCCGCCCGCATCTGCGACCGCGTCAGCTCTCGCCGCCAGCCGGACCACCGCGCCGGCTCTCCCAACCCGTTTTCAAGCCGGCTCTGGCGCAAAAGCAGCTCGATTGCCTCGGCGGTGCGGCCCTTTTGGATGTGCCGGTTGAAAAGCGCATGCGCGATATGCGGATCGCTCTGCGCCGCCTCGGGCAACGCGTCGAGCCGGGCATCGGCCTGCGCCGCGCCGGTTTCGATCATCCGCGCGACAAGGGCGCGTTCGCGGGTGTCCGCGTCGACGAGCGGCAGCATCTGGTCAACGTCGCGCAGGCCGCGCCACAGCGTCATATGCAGCCGCGCCTCGTGATGCGCGGCAAGAAGATCCGGGAACGCCTGCATGAAGGCGTCGTGCTCGGCGGTGGAAAGATCCAGTGTGCGCCAGGCCAGCACGACCGCGATATCGGCATCCGCGGCACGGTCGACGGCCCGCAACGCGCGCGCCAGGTTGAGCGCGCCAAGCCCGGTCTGCGGGCGGCGATCCTCGTAAAAGGCGATGACCGCGTCTGGCGTGGCCGCGACCATCGCCTCCTCGCTTTGCTTGTGCAGGTAATCGAGCCCCGGCCAGTCGCCATGCGTTTCAAGAAAGGCCAGCACCTCCTGCGGCGTGCCGCGCCCGGCGCGCAGGCGGTGCCATTCAATGAGGGCCGGGCCCGCAGGACCGGCCCGTGCGGCCAGACGTGCGGCCACCTCCCAGCGGCCCGCCTGCATCGCGTCGAACGCGCTCGCCATCGGTCGGGGCGCGATTCGGGGCGCGTCAGCGGCTGCCATATCCGGCAACGACAGGGCGAAAGCCGCCAAAACAAGGCATAGGATGCGCAACATCTCTTGCATTTCCCGGGTGAGAAGGGCTAGACGGCGCCAGCCTACGCAGGCCAGCCCCCCGCGTCCATTCACAAGCTTGGCAGGAGGGCGGCAGGCCGCTAGGGTCGCGTCGCGCATCGGCCACCCCGGCCGCGCGCAAGAACGAAAGGAGCGTCACATGTTCAAGGGATCATTTCCGGCCCTAGTCACGCCGCTGAAAAACGGCGCGGTGGATGTGGACACGCTCAAATCCCTCGTCGAGTGGCATATCGAAGAAGGCAGCCATGGCCTTGTGCCTGTGGGTACGACGGGCGAAAGCCCGACGCTTACCCATGAAGAGCACGAGATGGTCGTCTCGGAGGTGGTTAAGGCCGCCGCCGGGCGGATCCCGGTCATCGCGGGCGCGGGATCGAACAACACGCTGGAATCGATCCGCTTCATGAAGCACGCCGAAGAGGTCGGCGCGAGTGCGGCGCTCGTGGTCACGCCCTACTACAACAAGCCCACACAGCGCGGGCTGATCGCGCATTTCACCGCGCTGCACGATTGCTGCGAGTTGCCGATCATCATCTACAACATTCCCGGCCGGTCGGTCGTGGACATGTTGCCCGAAACAATGGGCGAACTGGCCAAGTTGCCGCGCATCATCGGCGTCAAGGACGCCACCGGGGATCTGGCGCGGGTGAGCTACCAGCGCATGACCTGCGGCAAGGAGTTCGTGCAGATCTCGGGCGAGGACGCCACGGCGCACGGTTTCAACGCGCAGGGCGGCGTCGGCGTCATCACCGTCACCGGCAATGTCGCGCCGCGCATGGTGGCCGAGGTGCAGAACGCCACGCTTGCGGGGGATTACGCCAAGGCGCTGGAAATCCAGGACCGGCTGATGCCGCTCCACAAGGCCATCTTCACCGAACCGGGCCTCGTGGGCGCGAAATACGCCATGTCACGTCTCGGACTATGCAGCGAAGAGGTACGCTCGCCCCTGACCGGTCTCAGCGACGAGACAAAGGCGATGGTGGATGACGGGCTGCGGCACGCGGGCCTCATGAACTGAGAGCGGCGCTGCCCGGCTTCAACGGCCGGAGTCTGAGTTTGCGACCCAAGAAGAAGCCGCTGATGCGCCTTTCTATTTTCTTGGGATGACCACTCGCGCCGAAGGCGCCCGGGCGCATTATCCGCGCAAAGGCCAGATCGAACGCGGCGCGTTGCCCCACGCCCGAGGCGGCGCGCCCCGCGACGCCGAGATGACAGGCGCGCCGCAAGGCGCTCCTTCGGATCACCGGCTCAGTCGACGCGCCGCACCAGCATCTGGTTGCCCGGGCCGGGCTTGAGCTCGAACACCTTCAGCTCGGCCACAAGATCCGACAGCTTCTTCTTGCCGAAGCTGCGCGTGTCGAAATCGGGCTTGTCCGCCTGGATCTGCTGGCCGACGCGGCCCAGAGGGTACCACTCGCCATCCACGTCGATCTTTTCCATCGCCGTGATGATGAGCGACTTGGCGTCGCTGACCTTGCGGGTGTCAAGCTTGGCCCCGTCCTTGCCCTTCGATGGCGCGCCCGTCTCGCCGACGATGTTCTCGATCGCCACGAAGCGATTGCAGGCATTCTTGAGCGCGTCCGGCGCCTTGGCCTCGCCGATGCCCACCACGGTCAGGCCCTGTTCGCGGATCCGGCTGGCCAGGCGGGTGAAATCGCTGTCCGACGAGACCAGCACGAAGCCGTCGAAATGCCCGGCGTGCAGAATATCCATCGCGTCGATGACTAGCCCGATATCGGACGCGTTCTTGCCCTTCGTGTTCGCCGTTTCCTGGTGCTGCACGAGGCCGAGCTTGCGTGCGGTCGCGGTCCAGCCGGCCAGCTGCTGGTTGGACCAGTCGCCATAGACCCGCCGCAAGCCCGGCTCGCCGTAGCTGGTCACCTCCTGCAGGATGGCGTCTGCGTATTTCGCGGGCACATTGTCGGCGTCGATCAGGACGGCCAGAAGGCGGCTTCGATCGTCGGGCATGGCGGTCTCCTTTGCAGACCGGTATGCCGCATCGGGCGCGCGGGCGAAACAGTCGATTGTCGCGCCCGCGCCGTCCGCGGCGATCAGGCGGCGGTGTCGCCGATCTTGTCTTGTGTCCGCGTTTCGAAATCCGATGCGGCATGGCGTTCGTGCAATTGCTCTTCCGGCGGCCCCGAGACGCGGTTGACCATGCGGCCCCGACGCACGGCCGGGCGCGCGTCGATCTTCTTGGCCCAGGCCATCACATGCGGATACTCGTCGACCGACAAGAACGTGGCGGCGTCGCCATATTGCCGGCCAAGAACAAGATTGCCGTACCAGGCCCAGATCGCGATATCGGCAATGGTATAATCGTCCCCTGCGATAAAGGGCTTCTGCGTCAACTCGCGCTCCAGCACGTCAAGCTGGCGCTTGGTTTCCATGGCGAAGCGGTCGATCGGGTATTCGAGCTTTTCCGGCGCATAATGGTAGAAATGCCCGAATCCGCCGCCGAGATAAGGCGCGGAACCCATCTGCCACATCAGCCAGTTGATCGTTTCGGTCCGCGCCGGTCCGTCGGCTGGCAGGAACGCGCCGAAGCGGTCCCCGAGATGCATCAGGATGGACCCCGACTCAAAGACGCGCAGAGGGGTGTCCCCGGTGCGATCCACCATCGCGGGGATCTTGGAATTGGGGTTGATCTCGGTAAAGCCCGAGCCGAACTGGTCGCCGTCGCCGATCCGGATGAGCCAGGCGTCGTATTCGGCGTCATACCCGGCCTCGAGCAATTCCTCGAAGAGGATGGACACCTTCTGCCCGTTGGGCGTGGCCAGCGAATAGAGCTGATAGGGATGCGCGCCCACGGGCAGGTCTGCGTCATGGGTCGGCCCGGCGATGGGCCGGTTCGTGGAGGCGAACTGCCCGCCATTTTCCTTTTCCCAGGTCCAGACCTTGGGCGGGGTGTAGTCTTGATCGGTCATACGGCCTCCGTCATCTGCTGCGCATGTGCGCGGTTCGGACCATTACCTATAGGGCGGACGGCGCGAGACAAGCTGCAGACCTGCACAGGCCTCTGCGCGCGGGGTCAGAGCCCGGCGGGCACCGGTTCGGACGAGGGATCGAAGTCGCGGCCTTCACGCCAGGCGCGCTTCATGGCGAAAACCGTTTGCCGCGGCACCCAGTCGTATTTCTCGTCCCCCAGGGTCGGCGACCAGTAAAGCACGCCGCCGAAACGCCACGGATCGAGCACCATGCCATCGAACATGTCGTCGCCTTTGGCCGAGATGATCACCGTGGAATGATCGATCAGAAGGCGCGTATGGGCATTGGCGATGGCGCGGTGTAGATCCAGCGTCTGGAAGTTCTCGCGCGCTAGACGCGTCTGCATGTCCTGCGCCCAATGCCAGCACAGCCCGCGCGGCTTGCGCCCGGAATTCACCTTCATGTTGTGGATGAGGGGCGGGTCCTCGACCTCGTATTGCCGACGCAGGTGCTTGGGATAGTTGACGGCGATATCCGCGGCGCGGCGCGCCTCCTCGGGGTCGATGTCGGACGACAGCGCCATGATGCCCTGCGCAAGCCGCGCCACCTCGTCCGGGGCCTGTGTCGGCACAGGCTGTCCACAGGCAACGAGAAGGGCAAGGATGGGCAGAAGGGCGAGGCGTTTGAGAAGCGTCACGGGTCCGGATGCAGTAGTCGAAAATATTAACCAACCGCTAACGTCTCAGGGCGGAAATGTCGAGACACATGGCGCGGCGATGACCGTCTTGTGACTGGGCGGCCGCGTGTCTCTCACGAACCGGGACATCCGGTGCACTCTTCTTCAAAAAAACTGCAGATTTCCGGCGTTTTGAGTGCAGGTCGCAGGCCGAGCCGATGCCCGGCCTGCGAAAGCGATCAGAACTCCACGACGGCTCTGATGGATTTGCCCTCGTGCATGAGGTGGAAGCCCTCGTTGATCTCCTCGAGTTTCAGCTTGTGGGTGATCATCGGGTC
>NZ_SJEY01000003.1 GCF_004761875.1 Roseovarius aestuariivivens | reverse complement strand
AGACGCGCGGGATAATCTCCCCGGATTGCCGAAGATCGGTGCGTCTCTGTCGGAAAGCTGCCATGCTAAACACCCTAATACGCGCAGAAAAATCGGCTCTAACCGCATGTTGTCAGAGAGACAGGTCTGGGTGGCGGAGGAGGTGGGATTCGAACCCACGGTACGCTTTCACGCACGCCGGTTTTCAAGACCGGTGCATTCGACCGCTCTGCCACTCCTCCGCTGCCGCACTTGCTACCCGTCCGTTTGCGATTCTGAAAGGCCGCAGTTGTGCGGGGAATTCTGCCGAGAGGCGTGTTGCAGACTTTCCTTAAGCTGCGTGACCGGCTATTCTGCCCTAAGGCAGAGCGCCCGTAACGGGCAAGTCATAACGCCGGATCAACCGGCACCACGCCAGAAAGGCGCATTCAGGCAAGGGGCAAGAGATGAAAGACATGAACAGTAAGGCGAGGCGCGGCGGCTCTTTCGCAGTAGTGAGCGCAGCTGCGCTTCTGCTCGCGGGCTGCAGTGAGGACGGGCAATTCGCCCTGTTTCAGTCGCAGGACGTAAACGTTGATGCCGTGACCTCGGCGGACAATTCCGTCAAACTTATAGAGCGCGACGTCGAGGCGCCCGACGTGTTTCAGGTGACAGACAAGGGCCTTTGGGACGGACGCCCATCTCTAGGCGGCGTGTGGGTGGCGCATCCCGATGTTGGCGAACCTGAGCGGGTGATCATTCGCAACACCAAGAACGGCAAGTTCGTCATCGGCGCCTTGTTTCGCCGCGAGCGGGAAAACCCCGGCCCGATTTTGCAGGTGTCTTCGGATGCCGCTGCAGCGCTTGGCATGCTTGCCGGGGCGCCGGTCCAGCTTAACGTGACCGCGCTGCGCCGCGAAGCCGCGCCGGATCCGGCCGCAGCTGCGTCTGTTTCGGCCGAAACGCCGGACGGCGAAACCATGGAGATTGCTCCGCCTGCCGAGGTCGAGGCAAGCGCGCTCGATCCCGTCATGGGCGCCGCCGCGGCGATCGAAGCCGTTGAGGCGCGTCAGGCACCCGAGGTTGCACCAGCCGCGGTGCCGACGCCCAAGCCAACCCAAGTGACGGCTGCCGCGCCCGCGCGCGCCGCGTCTGCGCTTGACAAACCCTATATCCAGATCGGGATATTCAGTGTCGAGGAAAACGCCCGCAACACGGCGGTCGCGATGCGCCAATCCGGGATGATCCCCACAGTCAAGAAGCAAAGCTCGCAAGGCAAGACCTTCTGGCGTGTTATCGTGGGACCGGCTAGCGACGCGTCGGAGCGCAGTGTCCTCTTGAAAAAGATCAAGGGTGTCGGGTTTGATGATGCATATCCAGTGACCAACTGACTTCGGGGAGACCCATGATCGCTGCCACACGACTAATCTCATCGCTTGCTCTGCTTTTTGCCCTGGCTCTGCCAGGGCATGCTTTTGACACCCGCGCGAAGTCGGCCTTTGTCACCGATATGACCACGGGTACCGTTTTGTTGAGCAAAAACGCTGATGAACCGCTGCCACCCGCTTCGATGTCGAAGCTCATGACGCTCTATGTCACGTTCGAGGCAATCCGCGACGGGCGGTTGTCCTTGTCCGAAAAGTTGCCGGTTTCGCAGCACGCCATGAGCTACGGCGGCTCGACGATGTTTCTCGATACCACCGACCGGGTCAGTGTCGAAGATCTGCTGCGCGGCATCATCGTGCTGTCGGGCAATGACGCCTGCGCGGTGCTTGCCGAGGCGCTTAGTCCGGATGGGACGGAGGCGGGCTTTGCCCGCTTCATGACCCAGCGGGGGCAGCAGATGGGTATGACCAACTCGACCTTCACCAACTCCAATGGCTGGCCGGCCGCGGGCCACCGGATGAGCATGCGCGATCTTGCCTTGCTTGCACGTCGAATTATCGAGGATTTTCCGGAATTTTACCCGATGTTCGCGGAAACGACTTATGAATTCGATGGTCGCGCCCCGCAGAATACGCAAAACCGCAATCCTCTGCTCAAGCTTGGTCTTGGGGCAGACGGGCTCAAGACCGGTCATACCCAGGCTGCGGGCTACGGGCTTGTCGGATCCGCCAAGCAAGGTGACCGGCGCATCATCTTTGTCATCTCAGGGCTTGAAAGCGCGCAGGTCCGGGCCGAGGAAGCGCAGCAGATCGTCAATTGGGCGTTTCGGCAATTCACCGAAACCACGATCCTAAAAGCGGGGACCGAGATTGCCCGCGCCGATATCTGGATGGGCGATGCGCCGAGCGTCGGGTTGACTGCGACCGAGGATGTCTCGACCCTCGTGCCGGTTCTGGGACCGGATCAACTTAGTGCCGAGGTCGTTTACAAGGGTCCAATTCGTGCGCCTGTGAACGCAGGGGACGAATTGGCCGAACTGGTGTTTTCGCCTGAGGGTCTGCCCGAGATGCGTGTGCCGCTGGTCGCCGCGCAGAGTGTCGGCACGGGCGGCTTCGCGGTGCGCCTGCGCACTGTGTCGGGCCTTTTGCTCACCCGGCTCAGAGAGGGTCCGGAGGGCGCGCTTTGACAGCCCGAGGCTGGTTTGTCAGTTTCGAAGGGATCGACGGATCGGGAAAGTCCACACAGGCCCGCCACCTTGCGGAACGCCTGCGTGCCGCGGGGCGCGGTGTTGTTCTGACCCGGGAACCCGGCGGAAGCCAGGGCGCCGAAGAGATCCGCAAGTTGGTGCTGGAGGGCGACACCGACCGCTGGTCGCCTGAAACGGAGCTTCTGCTTTTTACGGCGGCGCGGCGTGACCATCTTGAGCGCGTGATCGAACCGGCCCTTGTGGACGGCAAGATCGTGATCTGCGATCGTTTTGCGGACAGCACGCGCATGTACCAGGGTCTTGCGCGTGACGATTTGCGTGACAAGGTGGATGCCTTGCATGACCTGATGATCGGGCGCGAGCCGGATCTGACGATTCTGATCGACATGGATCCTGGCCGTGGTCTTGAACGCGCCTTGTCGCGTGGCGGGCCCGAGGCCCGGTTCGAGAATTTCGGCGCCGGGCTTCAGTCGCGCATGCGGCAGGGATTTCTCGATCTTGCGGCAGAGCATCCCGAGCGGTTCATCGTAATCGACGGCAACCGGCCGGTCGAGACCGTTGCCGCCGATGTGGCGGCCTGCGTCGAGGACCGCCTGGGATGAGCGACGGCGCGATGACAGAGCCTGATCGCGTCGACGGTGCGCCGCATCCGCGGGAAACCCGGCAGCTCTTTGGACAGACGGCTGCGGAAACCGAGTTCCTCGGCGCCTTTACTTCGACGCGATTGCATCATGGCTGGCTGCTGACCGGTCCACGCGGCGTGGGTAAGGCGACGCTGGCCTGGCGCATCGCCCGGTTTCTTCTGGCCACGCCCGAAGAACAGGATGAAGGTCTTTTCGGGGCGCCGCCTGCGCCGGAAACACTGGATATCCCAGCCGACCATCCCGTGGCGCGCCGCATCCTGGCCGGGGCAGAGCCGGGGCTGCATCTCGTGCGGCGCGGTGGCCTCGGCTCAACCGAAAGCGAGCGGCAGAAAAATTACGAAGAGGGCAAGCTTTCAAAGGAAATTCGCGTCTATGAGATCCGCGATCTGGCAAAGTTTGTGCATCTCAGTGCGGCGGATGGCGGGCGTCGCGTGGTCATTCTCGATGCGGCCGACGAGATGAACACAGCCGCCGCGAACGCCCTTCTGAAAATGCTCGAAGAGCCGCCAGCGCGCACCACCTTCCTTCTGGTTGCCCATCAGCCGGCGCGTCTTCTACCGACGATCCGCTCGCGCTGTCGCGAATTGCGGTTGGGTCGCCTCGGGCCAGAGGACGTGATCGCGGCACTGCATCAGGCGGGAATCGACGTAGGTGGGCAGGCCGAGGCGCTGGCAGAGCTTTCGCAAGGTTCGGCAGGCGAGGCGGTGCGCCTTCATAATCTTGACGGTCTGAAACTCTACGCGGAACTCGTCGGCATCGCGGGGTCTTTACCACAGCTCGACCGGCCCCGCGCCCTCAAGCTTGCCGACGCCACCGCGGCGCGGGGCGCGGAAACAAGGCTCGATCTGCTTTTTGCTTTGGTCGACCTCTTTCTGGCACGCCTCGCGCGCAAAGGTGCAAGCGGGACCGCGCCGCCTGAGGCCGCCGCGGGAGAGGCGGACCTGCTTGCCCGGTTGGCACCTGATACGCGGGCAGGTCGGATCTGGGCCGAATGCGCGCAGGAAATCGGCGCGCGGGCCCGCCACGGTCGGGCGGTCAACCTTGATCCCGCCGCGCTTGTGCTAGATACGGTGTTCAAACTGCAACAGACCGCGCTGACGGTCTAACCTGAACAGACCGGACGTCATGACCGATCAGATCCAGATCACCGACAGCCATTGCCATCTCGATTTCGACACCTTCGACGATGAGCGCGAGCAGGTCGTCGCGCGCGCGGTCGAGGCCGGGGTGACCCGGATGGTCACGATCTGCACCAAGCTTCGTCTGGAGCCGCAGGTGCGCGCCATTGCCGAGGCGCATCCCGAAGTTTTTTTCGCCGCCGGCACCCACCCGATGAGCGTCGCGGATGAGCCGATGGCAACGGTCGACGAGCTGGTGAAACTGGCCGAGCACCCGAAATTTGTCGGCATCGGCGAGACAGGGCTTGATTATCACTACACCGCCGAAAGCGCCGAGGCGCAGCAGCAAAGCCTGCGCCTGCATATCGAAGCCGCGCGCCAGACCGGGCTTCCGCTGATCATTCATGCGCGGGATGCGGATGAGGATATGGCGCGCATCCTGAGCGAGGAGCACGCAACTGGCGGCTATGACTGCGTGATGCATTGTTTTTCTTCCGGGCCGGATTTGGCGCAGACGGCAATTGATCTTGGGTTTTACCTTTCAATATCGGGCATCGCGGCGTTCCCAAAATCTTCGGAGTTGCGCGAGATCTTCGCCGCCGCGCCGGTTGAACGGATCCTCGTGGAAACTGACGCGCCGTATCTCGCCCCGCCTCCCTATCGCGGCAAGCGAAACGAGCCTGCCTATACCGTGCACACCGCCAAGGTTGGGGCAGAGACCGTCGGTATGGACTGGCCGGACTTCGCCGCGCAGACACAGGCCAATTTCGATCGGCTCTTCGCTAAGGCCGCGCAGTACCGGGCGGCGGCCTGATGGGTGAGATACGGTTCACCATTCTGGGATGCGGGTCGTCGGGCGGCGTGCCGCGTCTCGGGGGAAACTGGGGCGATTGCGATCCGAATAATCCCAAGAACGCCCGCCGTCGTTGTTCGCTGCTGATCGAGCGTGAGAGCGAAGAGGGTATCACCCGCGTGCTCATCGACAGCTCGCCCGACCTGCGCGCCCAGCTTCTGGACGCAGGCGTGGGCGCGCTTGACGCGGTGGTTTACACTCATAGCCACGCCGATCACGTGCACGGGCTTGACGATCTGCGGATGATCGTCTTCAACATGCGTCAGCGCCTGCCGGTCTGGGCGGATGGCGACACGCAGAACGCGCTTTACGCACGGTTCGGCTACGCATTTATCCAGCCCGACGATTCACCCTATCCGCCGATCCTGGACATGCACACGATCAAGGACGACTTCACGATCGACGGCGCGGGCGGGCCTGTCACATTACGCCCTTTCTGGGTCAATCACGGGTCGATCGACGCGCTTGGTTTTCGGGTGGGCGATCTGGCATATCTGCCTGATGTCGCCGAAATCCCCGACGAAAGCTGGATAATGCTTCAGGATCTGGATTGCTGGATTCTGGATGCGCTGCGCCGAACCCCGCACCCGACGCATGCGCATCTGGAGAAGTCGCTGGGCTGGATCGCGCGCGCCGCCCCGCGCAGGGCAATTCTGACCAACATGCACGTCGATATGGACTACGCGACCCTGGTGGACGAAACACCCGAGCACATCACCCCGGCTTTCGACGGGATGGTGATCTCGTACACCGTCTGAACCGACGATGCAGGCGCTTCTGGAGGTCATCCTGCCGGTCTTCTTCGTGATCGGTTTCGGCTATCTAGCGGTCTGGAAGGGGTGGTTCTCGCAATCGGGCGTCGAGGGTTTGATGAAGTTCACCCAGAACTTCGCCATTCCGTGTCTGCTTTTCACGGCCATTGCCCGCCTCGATTTGGGTCAAAGTTTCGATCTGCGCCTTCTCACAAGCTTTTACGCCGGGGCGGCGAGTGGCTTTGTGCTCGGCCTCGTCGGGGCGAGGTTAATTTTCGGACGCCCTTGGGAGGATGCGGTCGCCATCGGTTTTTGCTGCCTTTTTTCCAACTCGGTGCTTTTGGGGCTGCCCCTGACAGAGCGGGCCTATGGCGCCGACGCGCTTCAGGCGAATTTCGCCATTATCGCGGTGCATTCGCCCTTTTGCTACGGGCTTGGCATCACCGTGATGGAGATCGTGCGCGCGCAAGGCCAGGCCGGGTCCGCCCTGCTCGGCCGGGTTCTGAAGGCGATGTTTTCAAATGCATTGATCTTAGGCATCGTGCTTGGGTTCGCGGTGAACCTGTCTGGCCTTGTGTTGCCCACGGTGCTCAATGACGGGCTTGACCTGATGGTCCGGGCGGCGTTACCGGCTGCGCTTTTCGGGTTGGGGGGCGTTTTGGCCACGTATCGCCCCGAAGGGGACCTTCGGCTGGTGCTGTACATTTGCCTGATCGCGCTCGTAATCCATCCGCTGATCACGCGCGGGTTCGGCCTTGCCTTTTCCCTTCCGGTCGAAGCCACGCGCTCTGCGGTTCTGACTGCGGCGATGGCGCCGGGCGTGAACACCTATATTTTCGCCAGCATGTATGGTCGGGCGATGCGCGTGGCGGCGACCTCTGTTCTGATGGCAACCGCACTCTCGATCCTGACGGTCTGGGTCTGGCTGGCCCTTTTGCCCTGAAAAAAATCTGAACGCATTCGGGGCGTGGCTCGACGCATTTCCATGAAGTCTTGAGTTCATGGAGTTTTTTTCTTGCGTTATCCTCGTCACCGCACTCGGGGCGCTCTGATCACCACTGGCATAATGCTTCTTTGCGTGTCCGCGCTTTGGCCCGATCCGGACGGGAAGGAAACCCGAGCCGCGCCAGATATCCAGACCGAAACCTCTATTCAGAAAGGCTCAGGGCGCGCGGGCAATCTGATCTGATAGCCTTACGGGGCCCTCTGCGGGCTGTTTTGTCTTGACAACCAAAGGCGGTCCCCGGCCAACTCTACCGGGTGCCGCGTTTTGTTAGGCATTATTGAACCAAGTTATTTTCAAGTGCTGATCGAGGGGGAATTCCGTGGGCACTCCGGGCGCGTCCAACGCCGAACTGGCCGGGTTTCTGGCGCGCATGGCCGAAGGCGAAAAAGCGGCCTTCGCCGAGTTCTACAAGGCGATGGAACGGCCGGTGTACCGGTTTATCGCATCGAAATTGAACGATCCCTTCGAAGCGGCCGACATACAGCATGACACCTTCATGGACGTCTGGTGCTCGGCAGTGCGTTTCGAGGGCCGGTCGGCAGTCAAGACATGGGTATTCGGCATAGCCTACAGGAAAACGATGGATCATTTTCGCAAACACAAGCGCATGGATCTCACAGATGAGATTGACGAGCGCGTCGATGACAGCCCCGATGCGGCGACCTGTCTAGCGGCGGCGCAAGAGGCGGTGCATCTGCGCCATTGCCTCGATCAGCTCAAACCGCAACACCGGGCGGCCATCGACCTCGCGTTCTACGAGGACATGACCTATGGCCAGATCGCCGAGATTGCCGAAGTACCGGAGGGCACGATAAAGACACGTGTCTTCCACGCCAAGAAACTGCTGCTGCATTGCCTCTCGGCGCGCATGGCGGAGGCACGGACATGACGACGCAAGATCCCGAGACGATGCTTGTCTTTCTGGCCAATGGCACGCTGGAAGGCGAAGAACGCGCGGCGGTCGAAGCGGCCGTGGCGGCAGACCCGGCCCTTGCGCAAGAGCTTGAGGCGCTCAAGGCGCTGCGCCGGTCGATGCAGCAGGAAGGGCAAGTGCAGACACCCGGCGACATCGGCTTGGCTCGGCTGATGCGGGACATCGAAAGTGAAAGCGGCACAGCAAGCAATGGCATTGTGGCCGCCAACAGCGCGACCGCGCCGCGGCTTTGGAAAGTGGCGGCGGTCGTGCTATTGGGGCTGTTCGTGGCGCAGACGGTCTATGTCGGGCAGACCCGGCAACCGGGCATGGAACTGGCCACGGGCGCACCAGAGACGGTCGGAGAAGCGTATACGTTGCGGGTGGCCTTTGCTGACGACGCGACCGAGGCCGAACTCCGCGCTCTCCTGCTGGCGCAGGGGCTTGACATCATCGCCGGTCCCTCCGCGCTTGGGCTCTATACACTGGCCGCACAGGACGCGCCGTCGCTTGAGGCTGCGCGGTCGGCCCTCTCGACGCGACCGGACCTCATCGACTCCGTGGAGTAGACACCATGCTCAAGCACCTCCTGACCCTTTGTTGCATGCTCTTTGTCGCGCCCTATGCGGCGCAGGCCAGTGTTCGTATTGCGCTGCCTGATTGCGGTCTCGCCGGGCTTTGCTCGACAGTGCCGGGCGAGGTGCGGGTTCAGCAATCTCCGGGCAGGTCCTCGTCCGGAGGCGTGGACCCGGGAGAGCGCGGGACAGTGGCGCGGGGGCTGCCGAGAGCTGCGCGCGACGTGGTCGCCGCCCCAAGCGGCGCACCGGAATACGCAGTTCTGGTTGCGCGCGTGCAGGCCGCCGCGGCGCAGGCCGCGCTACAGGCTGCAGGAGTTACGCTGCTGCGGGGGAGAGCGTTGCCGGAGCTCGGGCAGCAGCTGCTGTTCGTCGCACTGCCCCGCACGCTTGACGTCCAGGCTGCGCAGACGCTGCTGCGGCAGGCGGCGCCCTCGGCGCTGATTGATCAGCACCGGATCTACCGGCGTTCGGCAGGACCGCGGGTCTATCATGCCGCGATGCTGGGCGATGCGCCGGGGCAAAGCTGTCGGTTGTCCGGTGCCGTCCGGGTGGGTGTGATCGATGGCGCGATAAACCCCGGGCATCCCGCTTTGCGGGGGGTAGCCGTCACGCGGCAGAGTTTTCTTGGGCGTAGCGAGGCGGCGGACGCGCCGGGGCATGGCACAGCGGTGGCCGCGCTGATCGCCGGTGCCTCGAGCGCCGGACCGCTCGCGGGTCTCGCGCCGGGCGTGCAGCTCTATGCGGCAGAGGCGTTCGGCAAGGCGCGCAGAGGTCCCGGCGGGCGGCTGGAAGCGATCAGCGCGTCGCTTGACTGGCTTGTTGCGAACCGTGTGCGGCTTGTGAACATGTCGTTTGCCGGACAAAGCAACGTTGTCTTCGACCGGGTGCTGGCGCTCACGCAGGCGCGTGGAGTCGTCATGGTCGCGGCAGCGGGCAACGGCGGCAGCGGGGCCGCGGTTTTTCCAGCGGCCGCGTCCGGCACAATCGCGGTCACGGCTGTGGATGCGGCCGGCGCCATCTACGGTCGCGCCAATTTCGGGCCGCATATCGAATTCGCGGCTCCGGGCGTGGATCTATACGTGGCGTCCGGCGCCTCGGGCGGCAGCTATCGCTCGGGCACGTCCTTCGCCGCGCCGGTGGTCACCGCCATCCTCGCGCGGCAGGCGGCGCGCGGCGGGCTGTCGCTGCAGGGTGCACGCGGTTTCCTGCGGGCGCGGGCGCGTGACCTCGGGCCGGCCGGGCGCGACACGCGGTTCGGCTACGGGCTGGTACAGTCGGGCGGTTGCTGAGCGGCGGACTCATCCGATCTTGATCGGCGCACCGCCGGCAAAGCTGTTGCCGTTCACATAGTCGCAGGGCGCGTCCTGCATCTCGAGGTGCAGACCGACGCCGTCGAAGGGATGCGCGCGGGCGAGCTCCTCGTCGACCTCGATACCGAGCCCGGGCGTGTCGGGCGGTGTGATAAAGCCGTCCTTTATCTGAATTCCGTTCTTAATGAGCCCCTTGTGGAATTCGGTTTCGATCGTTTCGCACATCAGAAGATTGGGAATCGAGGCCGCGAAATGGATGTTGGCGGCCCATTCCACCGGGCCGGCATAGAGATGCGGGGCCATCTGTGAGTTATAGACCTCCGCCATGGCGGCGACCTTCTTCATCTCCCAGATGCCGCCCGCCCGGCCCAGGGCAGGCTGGAGGATCGTCGCCGCCCCCTGGCGCAAGACAGGGGCGAATTCGGCCTTTGTGCACAGGCGTTCGCCGGTGGCGATAGGGATTGAGGTGGCAGAGGCGACGCGGGCCATTTGCGCGACATTGTCGGGTGGGATCGGCTCTTCGAACCAGAGCGGGGAATAGGGCTCGATCGCCTTGGCCAGCCGGATCGCGCCGGCGGTCGTGAACTGACCGTGGGTGCCGAAGAGAAGATCTGCGCGGTCGCCCACCGCCTCGCGGATGGCCTTGCAGAAAGCCGCCGAGAGCGAGATGTCGGACATCGCGGGCATATGCCCGCCGCGCATGGTGTAGGGGCCGGCGGGATCGAATTTTATCGCGGTATATCCGCGACTTACGGCATCGAGCGCGGACTCGGCGGCCATCTCGGGCGAGGTCCAGAATTCGGTCAGATCGTGATGGGGCAGGGGATAGAGATAGGTGTAGGCGCGGATGCGCTCGTTCATCTTGCCGCCCAGGAGTGCCCAGACAGGCCGTCCGCGCGCCTTGCCGAGAATGTCCCAGCAGGCGATCTCCAGCCCCGAGAACGCGCCCATGACGGTCAGGTCTGGCCGCTGCGTGAAGCCCGAGGAATAGGCGCGGCGGAACATTTTCTCAATGTCTTCAGGGCTTTCGCCCTTCATGTGCCGCTCGAACACATCCTCGATCACGGCGCGCATCGCCTGAGGCCCGACGGAGGCGGCATAGCATTCGCCCCAGCCGCTGATCCCGTCACCGGTCGTGATCTTCACAAGAATCCAGTAGCGCCCGCCCCATCCCGGCGCCGGGGGAGAGGTGACGAGAATGTCGAGATCGGCGAGTTTCATGGGCGGCCTCCGAACGGTGGGTTAACCGGGCCGTGCGGCCCGGATCGGGTGTATGATTTGCGTGCACAACCTGTACACAGGCCGTACACCGCCGCGCGATGCGATCCGGGCCCTGCGAATCTTAATGCGAGCCGCGGGCGACCGGAAAAACGGATCGGTCCGCGCCGTGGCCGCGACGGGATCGGGCCGTACCCGCATCCTGCTGCGAGGCGGTCCGTTCGAGCCGTCCAAGGGCTTACAGTCGGGGTGCGAAGATCCGACATGGTCGAGTCAATCGCCGCCGATCTGCAGCGTATCGGACAGCCAGGCATGGTAGTCGGCCAGCGCGGCCTCGTCGCGCTTGCAATAGGACCATTTCTGTTTCTTGCGCACGGTGAGAAACCCCGCGCGACGCAAAAGGTCGATATGGCGGCTGATGGTCGGCTGGGTCACGCCGAGCCGATCCGCGATCATGCTCATGCAGACGCCCTCTGTCGCGGGGTCGGCGGATTGCTGGTCGGCGAATTCGGTTCCGGGATCGGTAAGCAAACGCAGGATATCGAGACGGCTTTCGGAGGAAAGCGCCTTGATCTGGTCGCTGCGATCTGCCATACGATTAGTCATTTAGCAAAATAGCGAAGTGACTATATGAGGATTGGCGAATGTTTTTGACCCTTGATCAGACGTTTCATTTTCGGGGCCAGCGCGTGGCGTGGGGACGCATGGGCGCAGGGGACCCGGTGATCCTGATACATGGCTTTCCATGGTCTTGCCAAGCGTGGCGCAGGATTGCGCCTTGGCTGGCGCAAAGCCGTACGGTCTATTACTTCGATATGCTGGGCACCGGGCAATCGGAAAAGGCGCCCGGGCAAGTCGTGTCGGAAGACGTGCAAAGCGATTTGCTGGCGGCGCTCGTGGATCATTGGGGCGTCGAGCGCCCGCAGGTGGTGGGCCACGATTTCGGCGGGCTGGCCGCGCTGCGCGGCCATTTCGTGAACGGGCTCGACTATGGTGGCCTTCATCTCTTCGACGCGGTGGCGGTGCTGCCCTCGGGCTCGCCCTTTTTCGCGCATGTGCGTCACCATACGGACGTGTTCGAGGGGTTGCCGGATTATGCGCATGAGGCGCTGCTCAAAGCCTATATTCAGAGAGCCGTTGCCGTGCCGATGCGCAGGGAGGTCTGCGAGATGTACCTGGAGCCTTACAGCGGGGAGACCGGGAAAGCCGCGTTCTATGCCCAGGCCTCGCAGGCCGATGACGGCAATATCGCCGAGCTGGAGCCGCTCTTTGCCAAGCCCGATTTCGAGGTGCATCTGGGCTGGGGCGCGCAGGACAGTTTCATCCCTGTGTCGCGTGGCGAGAGGCTGCGCGATGCGATCGGCGCGGACAGTTTCACGGTGATCGAGGACGCCGCGCACATGGTGCTGGAAGACGCGCCCGAGGCGGTGCTGGGTCTCTTGATGCACAACCTCTGAGCCTGGGGCGCACGCAGCGGCGGGGTCAGCGGAAAAGGATGACGTTGCGCCGGGCGGTACCAGACTTGGTGTCGGCGATGGCCTCGTTGATCTGGTCGAGCGTCCAGCGTTTCGAAATAAGCTCGTCGAGCATGAGCCGCCCTTGTGCGTAAAGGTCGATCATCCACGGAATGTCGCGCTTGATCACAACGTCGCCCATCTTGGAGCCCACCATCGACTGACCGGCGGCGGCGAAACTGGCAGGTTCATAGGTTGACGCGTCGCCGGTGGCGGGCATGCCGACCATGATCACCTTGCCGCCCGAGGCGATATAGCGGGGCGCGTCGTTATAGGCCCGCGCCGCGCCCACGGTGACGAAAACCGCGTCGGCGCCGCGCCCCATCGCGGCCTTGGCGACGCGCCAGGGCTTTTCTTCGGTGGCCAGCACGCCGTCGGTGGCGCCGAAGGCGCGGGCGTCGTTCAATTTATCCTCGTTCATGTCGACGGCCACGATGCGCCGTGCCCCGGCAAGGCGCGCGCCCTGAATGGCGTTGAGGCCGACGCCGCCCGCGCCGATCACCACCACGTCTTGTCCCGCGCGCAAGGCCGCCGCGTTCACGACCGCGCCCACGCCTGTCACGACGCCGCAGGCCAGCAAACTGGCGGCGTCCATCGCCATGCCGCCGGGGATCTTCACCGCCTGGCTGTGATGCACGACCACCGCCTCGGCAAACGCGCCGCAGGCCATGGCCTGATGCAGCTTGCCGCCTTGGGCGGTCTTGAGCGCGCCGTGATCGCCGTCGAAGGGCGTCTCGCAGCCCGTGGGCCGGCCCGCGCCGCAGCTTGGGCACTGCCCGCAGGCGCGGATCAGCGTGACGACCACCGGATCGCCGACGTCGAGGCCGGTGACGCCCTCTCCGGTGGCGGTGATATGGCCCGCCGCCTCGTGGCCGTAAACGGCCGGAAGGGACCCGCCCCAGGCGCCGTCGGCATAGGAGATGTCGGAATGGCAGATCGCGACCGCGTCGAGCTGGACCTCGATCTCGCCCGGTCCGGGCGCGCGCAGTTGCACGTCCTCGACCGTCAGGGGCGCGCCGAAGGCATGGCAGACCGCCGCTTTGATGGTTTTCATGGATCCTCCCTGATCCCGGTGATTTCCCGCAGACTGCGCGCGAAGCGGGGCGGGGTTCAAGACGGAAAGCGACCTTGGGGGTCGCGGGCCGGCCGCGGGCGGGGCCGGGCCTGAAACAGCGCCAGTGCAAGAAGGCAAAGCGCCAGCGCCGCGAGGAAGGGCGCCCCGGGCAGGAAGACCGGCCCGTCGGGCCGGGTGGCCCAGGCAAAGACCCAGGTCATCATCAGCGGTGACAGGATCATCGCCAGCGCGTTGGTTGACGAAAAGAGGCCCTGCAGCTCGCCCTGGGCGTTGGCGGCGGTGTCGCGCGACATGATCGCGTGCAGCGCCGGCACGGTCATCGCGGCCAGCGCGGCGATGGGCACGAAGGCCAGAGCCAGCGCCCCGTCGGTCACGAGCCCGAGAATGAGAAAGGCGGTGACCGCGAAGCCGAGGCCGAGCCGCACGGTGTGACCTTCGCCCAGCCGGTCGATCACCCGGCCGATCAGCCCGCCCTGCACCACGGCCATGCAGATGCCGAAGGCGGCGAGCGAGACGCCGATCATGGCCGGGTCCCAGCCGAAGGCGGCGGTGGTGTAGTAGGACCAGATCGCCGGGTAGACGTTGAACGCGAGTTGCGCGAGCAGAAGCACGGTCAGAAGGCGCGGCAGTGCGGGATGCGCGCGGATCTGCGCCAGCGCGCCGAACGGATTGGCGCGCCGGAGCGAAAAGGCGCGGCGGGTCGCGGGGGTGAGGGATTCGGGCAGCACCGCCAGCCCGAGCACCAGATTGGCAAAGGCCAGCGCCGCGGCGGCCCAGAAGGGCGCGCGCGGCCCGAGATCGCCCAGCACCCCGCCGATCACCGGGCCGAGCACGAAGCCCAGCCCGAAAGCCGCGCTGACGAGGCCGAAGCCCGCGCCGCGTTTTTCGGGCGTCGAGGTGTCGGCGATGAAGGCGGCGGCCGTGGAGTGGGTCGCGCCGGCGATGCCGCCGACGATCCGGCCCAGAAGCAGCAGCCACATGGAGCCCGCCAGCGCCATCACGAGGTAATCGGCGGCCATCACCGCCAGCGAGGTCAGCAGGATGGGCCGCCGTCCGAACCGGTCCGAGAGGTTGCCGATCAGAGGCCCGAAGAGAAACTGCATCACCGCGAAGCTTGACGCGAGGACCCCGCCCCAGAGGGCCGCGTTCGACAGCGTGCCGCCGTCGATCTCGACAATGAGCTGCGGCATGACGGGGATGATGATGCCGATGCCCATGGCGTCGATCATGACGGTGGTCAGAATGAAGACGAGCGGCAGGCGGGTGCGCACGGATCTCAGCCGGGGATATGGCCGGTTTCGCGCAGGAAGCCGGTGAGGAGTTTCGCGTAGCCTTTGGGATCCTCCGCCGGGGGGATGTGACCCACCCCGCGCATGATCTCGAGCCGGGAGCCGGGAATGAGCCCCACGGTTTCGCGCATGAGATCGGGGGGCGTGGAGCCGTCCTCGGTGCCGGCGATGCCCAGCACCGGCAGGCGCAGCCCGCTGGTGGGGGTGTAAAGATCGGTGCCGGAGATGGCCGCAGAGCATCCCGCGTAGCCCGCGTCGGGCGTGGAGACAAGAAGATCGCGCCAGCGCGCAAGCTCGGGCGAGGCAAGGAAGCGCTTGGAAAACCAGCGTTCGAGGATGCTGTCGGCGAGTGCCGCGACACCGCCCTCTTCGACAGCCTTGATGCGTTCGTCCCACATGTCGGGTGTCGCGATCTTGGTGGCGGTGTTCGACAGCACCATGCAGCGGATCAGATCGAGCCGTTTCACCGCCAGCCCCTGGCCGGTCATGCCGCCGATGGAAAGGCCCACGAAGCAGCACTCCTGCACGCCCAGATGGTCGAGCAGCATCTCGGCGTCGTGGATGAGGGTGCCCATGGAATAGGGCGGGGGCGGCACCTCGGACTGGCCATGCCCGCGCTTGTCGTAGCGGATAATGCGCAGGCCCTCGGGGAGGTGGGGCAGGGTGCTGTCCCACATGGTGAGATTGGTGCCGAGCGAGTTGGAGAAGACCACCACGGGGCCGTCGCGCGGCCCCTCGTCACGGTAGTGCAGGCGGATGCCGTCGAGATCGGCGAAGCTCATGGTGGTGTCCTTCCTGGGCTGGCACAGGTTTCCGGGATAGCAAGGTTGGCGGAGTGGGGAAAGCAAATGTCGGCTTCGCCCTGCGGTGGCCGGGGGATGAGTGTCTTGATCGCGGAAAAACAGGACTTCCGGAAAGGGCGCCCGTTTTGTCCAGCCCATGGCAGTGAGTGATGCATGAGAGACCCTGCGGCTGGCTTGGAGCGCAATGACGGCTTTGAGCCCAAAGTGGTCGTCGGTCAGTTTGCATCGATGGTCGAATTTCTCCATGTTTCCCGAAACCCGTCACCAGATTGAAGTTCTGGGAAGACAGTTTCGAGAGGTAGTATTGCGATGCAAAACTCGCCGAGTGAATGCCGTCTTTCCGCAAGAAGTATGAACATCGATTATCCCAATCTCGTTCTGTTGCATCCTCCCTATCACGCTCTGAAGCGCCGTAAGAAGACCGCACCTTGCAAAGCACTTTCCAAAAGAGTTTGTCTAAGCAGGCAATAATCGCGTTTAAGAAAAAAGGCAGCAACTTCAGTTGCTGCCTTCATCACCATAAATCCAATCGAGCGTGTTTCAGCCCGCTTTTTTCCGACGGCGGCCCATCGCAGCAAGGCCTCCAAGACCGGCGATCAGCATCCAGCCTGCAGCCGGTAGTGGAATCGCGGAGACGCGCGCGGTGAAGGTACCCTGCAGTTGCGCAGTGTTTGATTGACCTTCGAGTGTCAGGAAGCCCGTCCCGATGTCAAAGCCCGTAACGCTGATAAAGTAATCGACGCCACCGACGCTTACCGACTCAGACGCACCGATGTTGAGTGTCGGTGTCACTAGGTCAGGGCAGGGCTGTACTCCTCCAGCGGCGCACGGAGAGCCGTCGTTTGGTGTCTCGAAGTGATCGAAGTCGAACACCGAGGTGATCGAAAAGGCGGCTCCACCAACCGTCCCCGCCGTGGTCACCTCCAGTTCGGCGAAAGTGATAGATGGCGCAAAGATCGGGAAGTTAAAGTGCGTGAAACTCCCGAGATCGAAGACCTGGCCCTCCGAATACGGTCCTTGTGTCGGGGGTGCCGCACCATCGAACCTATATCCACTTTGTTCCCCGCCTGTAGTGGTTGGAGTACCCCAGCGGATTTCGTTCGAGCCGAGCCCGCTCACGGTAGCCCCCGACACAGCGGTCCATACGCCCGTCACGCTATCAATGAAAAGGTCACTGACCGGCATCGCCCGTGCGTCGGACGCAAAAACCGACGCGGCAACGATCGCGGCTGCGGCAGTTGTGCTTCTGAAATTAAAACTCACGTTATTTCCCCCTGATTGTGCAAATCAATTGCAATTATAGTTAAAGTTGATATGGTTTTTGCAAGGTCCAAACCAACTATGAATCAATAACTTCGCGGACTTTTATGCAATAATCAAGCCGCTTGCATCGTTGGGTGTGAGTTAGGACCCATGAAAAAACATTATTGTAATGATTTGATAAACTATAAGCTTTTTCTATTCATATTGTTCGTATTTTAGAAACGACGATTTTTGATATTCCGCTGATTCTCTGGAGTTCCGTAAAGTGACCGCTCTGGTTCAGCCGTTTTGCCCGAAATTCCTGGGAGCTCCATACGGGCTCCCACTTTCCCCAAACCAGGCCTTCACCAACCGACAGCTTTGTCCGCCAAGCCGACCTCCGTCACAACCGTCTCCCGAGGATGTCTTCGGGACATATTTGCGTGTCATTAGGCTGTTCTGAGCGGCTCTCATCTCCGAACTGCATGGTTTATTGCAGGGGCTGACCGCCGGGTCTCATTTTCGACAGGAACCGTCCCTACCAAAGCGGACATGCTGATCAGATTCGTGCGCCCGAATACCGTTGAAAACATGACCGCGCGGGAAGGCTTGTTTTGCGCGGAGCTTCCGATCCCCGACGCGTTCAGACGGTCGCGGGCCAAGGGCGCGGACCGCAAGGACGGCGTCGGCCTGAGCTGGTTCAAGCCCGAAGCGGAGACGGCGATTGCGAAAAGTTTCGAGCTGATCGCGCTTCTGGAGGAGGCGGGCTATCCCATCGAGATGCTGCGCACACGCAAGCCCGGTTTTGTCGTGTACGAGGACGCGTGGCAAATTGTGGCCGAACCGTTTTCGGACACGCCGAAATAGCCGTCTTTTCTATCGAGCCTCGCTACGCGTGGCTCTGGCTGGTTCGATCAGACGGGGCCCGCGACGGGCCCGTCATGCGGGGCAAGCGCGGCGCGGATCGCCTCAATGCGCGACGATGGCCAGCCCGGCGAGAATGACGAGGCCGCCCAGGGCCTCGCGAGGGCTGAGCCCCTCGCCGATGCTGTAGGCGAAGCCGAGCACCAGCACCGTCTCGACCGCGATGATCACCATGTAAAGCGCGCCCAGCGTCATGCCGCGCATCAGCACGATCTCGGCCTGCATGGCGGCGATGAAGCCGAGCCCGATGAGCAGCACGGCGATGGCCGACCAATTGGCCGAGGCGAGCTTCATGCCGATAGTCGCAAGCCCGTAGCCGAAGGCGGCCATCAGCGTCAGAGCGACCAGACGGGTGTCGATGGTATCCATGATCAATTTTCGGCGGACCGGAAAAAGGCACTGGGATCGGGACAGGCCGTCTTCGGGCCGCCGCCTCAAAACATCTTTGACAATACGCAGAGTGTAGCGGCGGGGTGGGGCGAGTGGAAAGTCAGGATTTCCCGCCTTTTCGCGGTTCGCCCGCCGGTCGCGCGGCCGGATCAGCCGATCAGCGCGCAGTAGGTTTGCACGTAGTCGGTATAGGCCGCGGTAAAGCGGTGCGCCTTTGCGACGGTGCCGGGGCCGTCATGCTGAATGAAGAACTTGGTGACCTTGGACAGCCGGTGCGTGGTGCCGTCGCCGCGCGGCGCGGGGACGCTGTTGGGCAGATGCCGCCGGAGGGCCGAGCGTTCGTAGCGCGCGGTGGTGCCGGGACGCATGCGAAAGGCGGTGATCCCGGTTTCTTCGGTGCCGTGACCGGCCTGATGCAGATCGCCGCCGCCGGTGCCGCGCGCGCGGGGCGTGGCGTCGGGCATGAAGACGGTGAAGCGCGACCAGAGCACCCAGCCCTTGGCCGGGTGCCTGTACTCGAACCGGGTCATGAGGGTACAGCCCGAGACGGTGACGGCGTGCCGCTTGGTGTCGGTCACGTTCCGGCCTGCGGCCTCGATCTCGGCGATGAGGTGCGCGCGGTCGCCCGCCAGCGCCGGGGCGGCAAGGCCGAGGCAGAGGCAGGCGAAGAGCGCGCGAAAGATCACGGCGTGCCTTCCGGGGGCAGGAGCGTGGCCAGAGCGCGGGCGAAGACGCTGGCGTCCACGTTGCCGCCGGAGATGGTGCAAATGACGGTGTCGCCCTCGATTTCGGACGCGCGGAAAAGGGCGGCGGCCAGAGCCACGGCGCCGCCCGGTTCGGCCACGAGTTTCAGCCGCTGGAAGGCAAGGCCCATGGCGGCGAGGCATTCTTCCTCGGAGACGACAAGGCCGGGGCCGCAGAGGCGGTGCATGATCGGGAATGTGATGTCGCCGGCCCGGGGACTGAGGATGGCGTCGCAGATATTGCCGGAGTGGGTGGCGTTGGTTTCGATCTTACCGGAGGCGAGCGAGCGGGTGACATCGTCGAAGCCTTCGGGCTCGACCGGGCGGACGGTGAGACCCGGCGCCTCGGCCTCGCATGCGAGCGCCACGCCGGAAGTGAAGCCGCCGCCGCCGCAGCAGACAAGGACGTCGGCGCGCTCGATGCCCATGGCGCGGGCGTCCTCGGCGATCTCCAGCCCGCAGGTGCCTTGCCCCGCGATGACCTCGGGCTCGTCGAAGGGTTTGATGAGCGTCAGCTCGCGCTCGGCCTCGATGGCGGCGCACACCTCTTCGCGGCTTTCGCCGCCGGCGCGGTCATAGGGGACGACCTCGGCCCCCTGCGCGCGGGTGTTGGCGATCTTGAGTTGCGGGGCGTCCATCGGCATGACGATCACCGCCGGCACGCCGAATTCCTTGGCGGCGAGGGCCACGCCCTGCGCGTGGTTGCCCGAGGAATAGGCCAGCACCCCCTTGGCGCGGGTGGCCTCATCGAGGGCGGAGAGCGCGGCGCGCGCCCCGCGATACTTGAAGCTGCCGGTGTGCTGCAGGCACTCGGGCTTGATGAGCACGCGCCGGCCCGCGATGCGGTCGAGGAAGGGAGACGACAGGAGCGGCGTGCGCCGGGCATGGCCGTCGAGACGCCTGGCTGCGGCGCGGATGCGGTCGATATCGCTCATGCGGCTTTCCTCAGAACCTGATGGATGGCGGCGACGGCTTCGGGCTCGTCGAGGAAGGGGACGTGGCCGCGATTGGGGACGATGGCGGTGATGAGATCGGGGTGCCGCTCTTGCATTTTTGCAAAGGTCTCGTCGCTGAGCAGGTCTGAATTGGCGCCTTTTATGGCAGCGGTCGGGAAATTTTGCAGACCATCGAAGAGTTGCCACAGGTCCGGCGCCTCGCCCGCGCCGGCCTGACCGACCAGCGCGTCGCGCAGCCGCGCGTCATAACGCAGGGCGATGCCGCCGCCCTCGGCATTGGCCCACATGAACTCGGCCTGTTCGCGCCAGCGTTTGAGCGGCACATCGGGAAAGGCGTCGGCCTGGCCCGTCATCAGCGCCCGCGCGGCCTCGTCGAGATTGGCGAAGGGCGGCGTTTTGCCGACGTAATCCATGATGCGCTCGATCCCGATCGACGTGACCTCGGGGCCGATATCGTTCAGGACCACGCCCGAGAGCCGGTCGGGGTTCGTCACGGACAGCGCCATGGCGATGAGGCCGCCACGCGAGGTGCCGATGAGCGTGACCTTGGGGATGTCGAGATGATCCAGAAGTTCGATCGCGTCGGCGCCTTCGCGCAGGATGTTGTAGGACATGAAATCGTCCGGGTAGCCCGATTGCCCGCGTCCGCGATAATCAAGCCGGAGCACGCGGTAGCCCCCCAGATGCGGCATAAGATACGTGAAATCGGTGCTGTTGCGGGTGAGGCCCGCAAGGCAGAGGACCGGCGGGCCGGAGCCCTCGTCCTCGTAGTGAAGCGTGACGCCGTCGGAGGTGGTGAAACTGGGCATTACTTGGCAAGCTCCGGGATGCGGGTGAGATCGGGCAGGATGTGCAGGGGGCGCGCTGCTAGCCGGTCGACGGGCAGGCCCGCGCGGTTCACCCACGCGGTGGTGAAGCCGTAGCCGGCCGCCGAGCCCACGTCCCAGCCGTTCGAGGAGACGAAGAGCACGTCGGCCTTGGCGCCGCCGAACCGCTGGATCACGAGGTCATAGACCAGATCGGCGGGCTTGAAGATGCCGACGCTGTCGACCGAGAGCACGTCGTCGAGCAGATCGCCGATGCCCGCGCTGTCGACCGCGCCCTTGAGCATGTCGCGCGAGCCGTTCGACAGGATCGCGGTGTTCAGCCCGCGGTCCTTGAGCGTGCGCAAAACCTCGGGCACCTCGGGGTAGGCTTCAAGCTCCCAGTAAAGCTGCAGCAGCCGCTCGCGCAGATCGGCGTCGCCGTCGAGGCCCTCGGCCTCGAGCGCGTAGTCGAGCCCGTCTTGGGTCACTTGCCAGAAATCGGTGTGGTCACCGGTGATGGCGCGCAGCCAGGTATATTCGAGCTGCTTGCGCCGCCATGTTTCGGCGATGGCGGGCCAGTGGTCCGCGAAGGTCTCGCGGCCCGGTTCGGCGGCGGCGGTGCGGGCGGCGGCGGCCACGTCGAAGAGTGTGCCATAGGCGTCGAAGATGCAGGTCGTGATCGGCATGGGCGGGCCTTTCGGATCGTTTCGCGGCCCCGCCAAGGTGGCACGTCCGGACCCGGCGGGAAAGCCCGTTTGCGCAGGCCCTGCGGTTTGCAATCCGCGCCTTCGCATATTAGGTTGCCGCCCAGAAACGGAAACCAAGTACCCGCGCGCGAGGCGCGGCCTTGAAAACTCACCCCCCCAAACACGATTGGATATTTTCATGACGGAAGTCAAAACGGGAGACACCGTTCGGATTCACTATACCGGTACGCTGGAAGACGGCGCGACCTTCGATTCCAGCGAGGGCCGCGATCCTCTGGAATTCACCGTGGGGTCGGGCCAGATCATTCCCGGTCTCGATCAGGCCATCCCGGGCATGACCGTGGGCGACAAGAAGAAGGTCGAGGTGCCCGCCGATCAGGCCTATGGGCCCAAGGACCCCAACGCGATGCAGCCGGTGCCGCGCAAGGACATCCCCGACAACATCCCGCTTGATATCGGCACGCAGCTTCAGGTGCAGACGCCGCAGGGTCAGACCCTGCAGGTGACCGTGGCCGAGGTGGGCGAAGAGCAGGTCGTGCTTGACGCCAATCACCCGCTGGCGGGCAAGGACCTGACCTTTGACATCGAACTGGTCGAGATCGCCTGAGGCGGCTCACCTGCGAAAGGACGGGGCGGCGCGGACCGAGGGGTCTGCGCCGCCTTCTTTTTGCGTGCAGCCCGCGCTAGGCTGACCCAAAGAAGGAGCCCGCCCCATGACCAGCCCCGTCGACAGCCTGCTGACCCGGATCCGCCAGCTTCAGGACGAGCTGGAGGAGGAGTTCCGTCAGCAGCGCGAGCGGTTCCGCTACTCCTTCCGCAACGGACGGGTGGTGTTCGAGGCGGAGATGAAGGCGCGGCACCGGGAGTTGCGGGTGCGGCTGTGGGCATTTCTGCGGCAGGCGCGGCCGATGGTGATCCTGACCGCGCCGGTGATCTATTCCCTGATCTTGCCCTTCGTGCTGTTGGATCTTTTCGTGACGATCTATCAGCGGGTCTGTTTCCCGGTTTACGGGATCGAGCGGGTGCGTCGCGCCGATTTCATCCGGGTGGACCGCCACCACCTGGCCTATCTCAACGGGCTGCAGAAATTGAACTGCATCTATTGCGGCTATTGCAACGGGCTTATCGGCTATGTGCAGGAGGTGGCCGGGCGCACCGAGGCCTATTGGTGCCCGATCAAGCATGCCGCGCGGGTGGGCGCACACCACGCCTATTACGCGCAATTTGTGGATTACGGCGATGCCGAACGTTTTGCCGAGGGGCTTGAGGAGTCGCGCCGGGCGATCACCAAGCCGGGGCTTTCGGGGATCCGGCCAGGGAGCGGGTCAGGGAACGCTGAAGGCTGAAAGGCTGTGGGCGTGGCGGCCCTGCGCGGTCGCGCGGTCGGGGTGAAGTGAGTAGGTTCGGTAAGAAGAAACGGGACCTAAGCGCAATCCAGCAGCACCGCGCCGTGGCGACCCGGGGTCATCACCATGTCATGGGCGCGGGCGCAATCCGAGAGCGGCAGGGTGGCGTGTATGGACGGTCTGAGCGCGCCATCGGCCAGAGCGCGGTGCAGCGCGTCGATGGCCACCCGGCGCGCGGGCGCGGGCAGGATGTAGATGAGCGAGATGTCGATCTTGAGCGCCTTGAAGAGGAACGGTCCGAAGGGAAATTCCGGCGTCATGTCCTTGCCCGAGCCGTAGGCGGCGATGGTGCCGAGCGGGGTCATCACCTCGGCCAGAAGTGCGGCGTTGGTGCCGAACTCGACCTCGACGGCGCGGTCGATGCCGCCAGAGGCATCCATGATCTGCGCCGCGAGATCCGGGTCGGCATAGTCGAAGACATGATCGGCGCCGGCGTCGCCGACATAGTCGGCGTCGCCGGCGGATGCGGTGGCCAGCACCGTGGCGCCCGCCCATTTGGCGAGTTGTACCGCCATGTGTCCGACAGCGCCCGCGCCGCCCGAGATCAGCAGCGTCTGCCCCTCGACCGGGCCGCCGCCCAGAACGGTCTGCGCCGCGGTCAGCCCCGGGATGCCCAGCGTCGCGCCGACCTCGGGTGTGACGCCGTCGGGCAGGGGGACTGCCTGTGCCGCGGGCAGGGCGATGTACTCTGCCGCGGTGCCGAAGGCGCGCTGCCACTGACCGTTCCAGATCCAGACGGGCGTGCCTTCGCGCGACGGATCGACGCCGTCGCCCACCGCCTCGATCACGCCGGCGCCGTCGGAATGGGGGATGATGCGGGGAAAGGCAGGTTTGGTCACGCCGGGCCGCGCGCCGGCGCGGGCCTTGGCGTCGGACGGGTTCGCGCCGGAATGGCTGAGCCGGACCAGCACCTCGCCCGGGCCGGGCGCAGGGGTGTCCATCTCGCCATGGGTCAGAACATCGGCGGGCGTGCCGAACCGCTCGTACCAGACAGCCTTCATCGTCTAGCGATCGGTGGCGGGGGTGCGGCGCAGGCGGATCACCACGTCGACCGAGGCGATCTCGGCGCCCTCGGGCGCATCGGGCAGGCGCGCGATCTCGAGCTGGTCGGCGGGTGCGTCGCTGAGGCGATTCTCGTCTTCCCAGAAGAAATGCGGATGGTCGTGGGTGTTGGTGTCGAAATAGCTTTTTGAGCCGTCGACCGTGACCTCTTGCAGAAGACCTGCGTCGCAAAAGGCGCGCAGCGTGTTGTAGACGGTGGCGAGCGAGACGCTTTCGCCGCTGTCCTGCACCGCGGCGAAAAGGCTTTCGGCGGTGACATGACGGTGCTGCCCGTCGCCCACCAGAAGTGCGGCGAGCGCCACGCGCTGACGCGTCGGGCGCAAGCCGGCGCGCGCCAGCCAGTCCGAGCCCGTGGTGAGTGCCTGCGAAGATGTCATGCGTGTTCCCTTACTTGAGGTACAATATAGGGGCCGGAGGGCGGGGATTTCAAATAAATTCCGTGCGCTGGGCCTTGCAGCACGGGCTTGCGCGGGGCTTTTGCGCGATGATATGGGCAGGCAACGCAACAGATGACCGAAGAAAGGGGCCGAGCCGATGGCCGACATGCCGACGAGCTTCGACAAGGACGATCTGCTGAATTGCGCGCGCGGGGAGCTGTTCGGACAGGGCAACGCGCAACTGCCCGAGCCGCCGATGCTGATGATGGACCGCATCACCGACATTTCCGGGGATCGCGGCGCGCATGGCAAGGGCCATGTGGTGGCGGAGTTCGACATCCATCCCGACCTGTGGTTCTTCGAGTGCCACTTCCCGGGCAATCCGATCATGCCCGGCTGTCTGGGCCTCGATGGTCTCTGGCAGCTCACGGGCTTCAACCTGGGCTGGCGCGGCTGGCCGGGGCGTGGCTATGCGCTGGGCGTGGGCGAGGTGAAGCTGACGGGGATGGTGCGGCCCGACCGAAAGATGCTGACCTACAAGGTGGATTTCACGAAGGCGGTGCAGACGCGGCGTCTGACCATGGGCGTGGCCGACGGCATCGTGGAAGCCGACGGCGAGGTGATCTATCAGGTCAAGGACATGAAAGTCGCGCTGAGCGAGAGCTGACCCATGGCGGGACAAAGCCCGGTGTTGCACCTGCTTTGTGGCAAGGCGGCGTCGGACAAATCGACCCTGGCCGGGGATCTGGCCCTTGCGCCGCTGACCGTTTATCTTGCCGAGGATGACTGGCTTTCCGGGCTTTATGGCGACCGGATGCAGACGCTGGCGGATTACGTTACCTGTTCGGCCAAGCTGCGGGCGGTGATGGGGCCGCATGTCGTCCGGTTGCTCAAGGCTGGATTGAACGTGGTGCTGGATTTTCCGGCAAACACGATCGAGACGCGGTCGTGGATGCGCGAGATCGCTGCAGAGGCGGACTGCGTTGCGCGGCTGCACTACCTGGATGTGTCGGACGATGTCTGCAAGGCGCGTGTCAGGCTGCGGAATGCGTCCGGCACGCATCCTTTCACGCTCAGCGACGAAGGGTTCGACCGGGTTTCGCGGTATTTCGTGCCGCCGTCCGGGGAGGAAGCGTTCGAGATCGTCCTGCACAGTTCCGGGTAAGGTGTGGCGCAGACTGCGCGCCTGGTCCTGGAGCAGGACGACATCGAACCCGTCGATGCGATGGGGCGGCACGTTGCCGTCCCGGTCCGTCTCCTGATTATCCCGGCCGACCTTACGTCTTGCCGCGGTCTGCACGGCGCCATTCACCGTATCGAGATGCGAATACCCGCGGATGCGCGATGCTGTGGGCCAGATGCTTGGCCGCCGCGATTTTGGCGGCTTGGCTGACGATGCTCAGACCGTTTGCGGTTTCGGAATAGAGACTCCGATTCGTCTGTCTTCAGGCATTGGAGTGGCTGCTTCTCAGGTGCACCGGGGCCACCGGTGCCGCTGACAGGTCTGCCGACAAGGTCATGCAAGGACCGTTGCCTGAACGAAAAACGCGTTTGCCCCGGTTGGAACCAGCATTTCACCCTCACAAGGGTTTTGGCCGCCAAAGACAGTCAAGGCCACGCAGGCAAGTGCGTGGCCTTGATCAGATCGAGGTCTTCCGGCGCCCGGTCAGAGCAACATGAAATCGAAACTGTCGGTGAAATCAGGCGGCACGTTGTCGTCCCATGTCGCCATGTCCGTGGTCTGCGCGACCTCTGTCTGGTCGACGATGTCGAGGGACGTCTCGCCGCTCTCCGTGCGGACATGCTGCAGCCGGGTCACTTCGCCGGCGAGTTGCAGGGTGGCGTCGCGGTCATAGGTGGTCTCGGCTTTGAAATCGAATCCGATGAGGCAATCTTCTGGCATGGTCTTCTTCCTTCCTTTGGCCCGCCGTGGCGGGGCTGCGTTGTACGGCTATGGGTGGGCCGGGCAGGCGGAAGGGTTCAAAATTTTTTTTGAGGGTCTTCGGATCAGCCCGCCCAGGCGTCGGGCACGCGGTCGCCGAACCGGTCGCGGCAGAAGGCGTATTGCGGGGCAAAGCCGCGGATCAGGGCGTGCCGCGCGGCCTCGGGCAGGGGGCACGTGTTGCGCGTTTTGTTGCGCGGGCCGGGTCGGGTCGCCGGCGCGCCGGTTCCACCGGCGAAGCGACACACCCGGTCGAGTGCGTCGCCGTCGAAAAGCGTTTCGTAGAAGAGATAAAGCAGGTCCTCGGGCGCAAATAGCGCATCGAGGGCTGTCACGATGCCCTTGTAGTCGGCGCGCGCCAGCAGCGCAGGGTCGCGGACGGCGTTCTGCCAGTTGGCGGTCAGGTGATCCTCGCCCCTGATCTGGTCGAGATGGCGGATCTGCGACCAGAAGCGGTCCACCGGGTCGCGCATCACAAACAGAACGCGCGGGCGCACGCCGCGGTCTGTGGAAAAGGTCTGCATGCGGGCAAAGCCCTCTGGACCAAGCGCCGAGTAGGCCGGGGTGAGGTCGGCGAAGCCGCGCGTGTCCGGCCCGCAGAGCCGGGCGAAATGGTCGAAATAGGCCTCGGGGTCATAGATCATCTGGGCGCGGTCGACGCTGGCCTGAAACGTGGGGCGGTCGCGCAGGTTCGCGGCCGCGTCACCGGGCTGCGCGATGTGAAAGGCCAGCCTTTCGAGCGCGAGCGCGTCCATGTCCGCGAGCGCGCGTCTGGGATCGCGGGGCTGAAAGAATTGCAGTTCCTTGAGGGGTGAAACCACGATTCCGGGAGTGGCGTCGAGACAGGCGTGCAGCCAGCTTGTGGCGCATTTGGCCGCGCCGATGCAGATCAGGAAGGTCTTGCCGCGCAGGCTGGCGTGGCGGGCTTTGAGATCCATGCGGGCTCCTTTCGCGGGCAGGCGCAGCGTAGCACAGCCTTGCGGCGTCGCAGCGGCGGAATTCACGGGGGGAACCTTTGGCGCGCGACAGGTGCACATGGCCCCTTCGGGCGGGGGCGGAATTTCCTATGCGAGGAGACGCGGGTTGTGGCCGCAGGTTTTTCCGAGGGGCCGCCGCGATGCATCGTTGTGCGGGGCTTTTCCCGACCTGCCGCAAAACTGGGCCGCCCCGCGCGGGCCTTAATGGTTGCGAAGCCCTGTCCCGCTGCCCTACACAGTCGAGGACAAACGGGAGAGGAGTGCGCTCATGCGCCGCGTCGTGGTGACAGGGCTCGGGATCGTGTCGAGCATCGGGAACACCGCCGAAGAGGTTCTGGCCTCGCTCAAGGCGGGCCGGTCGGGGATCAGGGCCTGCGAGGAGATGGCCGAGCATGGCTTCCGCAGCCGGGTGGCCGGCACCATCGATCTCGATCCGGCCGAGCATATCGACAAGCGCGCGCTGCGCTTCATGGGGCCGGGCGCGGCCTATGCGCATATCGCGATGCAACAGGCGATTGCCGATAGCGGGCTGGAGGAGGCCGACATCGTCAATCCGCGCACGGGTCTTGTCGCGGGGTCGGGCGGGCCGTCCACCAGTGCCATGCTGAGCGCGCATCAGACCGTGCTCAAGAGCGGCGCGACCAAGCGGATCGGGCCGTTTGCGGTGCCCAAATGCATGTGCTCGACGGTGAGCGCCAACCTGAGCACGGCGTTCAAGATCAAGGGCATCAATTATTCCATCACATCGGCCTGCTCTACGAGCCTGCACTGCATCGGCAATGCTGCCGAGCAGATCATGATGGGCAAGCAGGACGTGATGTTCGCCGGCGGCGGGGAAGAGCTTGACTGGACGCTGTCATGCCTCTTCGACGCGATGGGCGCGATGAGCTCGAAATACAACGACACCCCCGAGAAGGCGAGCCGCGCCTTTGATGCGGATCGCGACGGCTTCGTTATTTCGGGCGGCGGCGGTATCCTTGTGCTGGAGGAGCTGGAGCACGCCAAGGCGCGCGGCGCCCGGATCTATGCCGAGGTCACCGGCTATGCCGCCACCAGCGACGGGCACGACATGGTCGCGCCGAGCGGCGAAGGCGGCGAGCGGGCGATGCGCCTTGCGCTGGGCCAGCTGCCGGCGGGGCGCAAGGTGGGCTATATCAACGCGCATGGCACCTCGACGCCCGTGGGTGACGCGGGCGAGGTCGAGGCGGTGCGCCGGATCTTCGGCGAGGGCCAGGTGCCCCCCATCAGTTCGACCAAGTCGATGACCGGCCACAGCCAGGGTGCGACCGGCGCGCAGGAGGCGATCTACTGCCTGCTGGCGCTGCACCACGATTTTATCATCCCGTCGATCAATGTCGACACGCTCGATCCCGCCATCAAGCCGGGCGAGATCGCGACCGAGCGCGTCGACGATGCAGGGCTCGACACGGTGATGACCAACAGTTTCGGTTTCGGCGGCACGAATGGCTCGATGCTTCTGAGCCGGTTTGAGGGGTAGGACGCATGGGTAATTCGATGGAGGGCATGCGCGGCCTGATCATGGGCGTGGCCAACGAACGCTCGATCGCGTGGGGCATCGCCAAGGCGATGCACGAGGCCGGTGCCGAGCTTGCGTTTTCCTATCAGGGCGACAATTTCGCCAAGCGGGTCGAGCCGCTGGCGCGGTCGCTGGGGTCCGACATCCTGCTGGATGTGGATGTGACCGACGATGGCTCGCTCGACGCGGCCTTCAAGGAACTGGGCGCACGCTGGCCGACGATCGACTTCGTGGTGCACGCCGTGGCCTATTCCGACAAGTCGGAACTATCGGGGCGGTTTCTCAACACCAGCCGCACTAATTTCAAGCATTCGATGGATATCTCGGTCTATTCCTTCATCGAGGTCGCGCGGCGCGCCTATCCGCTTATGAAGGAAAAGGGCGGCACGATGCTGACCCTCACGTACCAGGGATCGAACCGGGTCGTGCCGAACTACAACATCATGGGCGTGGCCAAGGCCGCGCTGGAAGCGACGACGCGCTATCTGGCCAATGACCTTGGCCCGGACAAGATCCGCGTCAACGCGATCAGCCCCGGCCCGATGAAGACGCTGGCGGGTGCGGCCATTGGCGGCGCGCGGCGCACGTTCCGGCACACCGAGGAGAACGCCCCCATGCGCGCCAACGCCACGCTGGAGGCGATCGGCGGCACGGCGGTCTACCTTGCCTCGCCGGGCGGGGCCTGTACCACCGGCGAGGTCATCCATGTCGACGGGGGCTATCACGTGCTCGGGATGCCACAGCCGGAAAATCTTTAGACTTCTAGGGGCTTGCGCGGCTTTTGGTCAGGCTTTTGCCCCAGAATCGCCATCAACCGGGGCGATGGTCCGGGCATGGACTATACACGCACCCCCATTGACACCCGCGCCGACGCCACTCTGGCCCGGTCGAAGACCGCCAAGAGCCTTGCGCGCTGGGTGAAACTCGCACTGACCTGCGCCGTTCTGACGGCGATCTGGCAGGAACGCGCGCTGGCCCCGCAAGCGCACGACCGGATGAAAACCACCGTGGCAATGGCCGGCGACTGGCTTGAGAAAACGGAGGGCGCGAAGTCCTACCTGACGGCGATGTCCGGGCTCTCGGGCGGCAGTCAGAGCGAATACGGCCCGATCACCGACGCCCTTCTGAAAATGCGCCAGTAACGCGCGTATCCCGCGCGCCATGTTTCGCCGATCCGCGTTCACGACGCCGTGAGCGCGGTTTTTCGCGTGCGGGTTGTCTCCTAGTTTTAGTCGGTAACGTCATGTCACCCCGCACCACGAGGAGTCTCCGGAATGTCCCAGCGCCCGATTCCCCGCCGCCGTCTGCTTGCCACTGCCGCTGCCGCGCTTACCCTGGGACCGGTGTTGAGCGTGCCGGCGCGGGCCGCCGGCGTCGCCCCCACGCCGACGATGCGAGGCGGGGCCAACAATTACCTGCCCGGTGCGCCCATCGTCGAGCGCATCGGCGGCGGCGGGTTCTGGATGACCGGCACCGTGCGCCGGGCCGGCGATGGTGCGCCCCTGGCCGGGCAGCGCATTCAGATCTGGGCCCACACGACCGAGGGGCACGAGCGCGATCCGCACAGCCACGGCGCAACCCTGACCGATGCCGACGGGCGTTTCCGCCTTGAGATGCCGCAGATCGTGCCGGCCTTCGGCCAAGCGCACGGGCATCTGGCCTATGACAGCGGGGATTTCGAAACCGTGTTCCTGCGCCCGGTGATGCCCAGCCCCAAGGACACCACTCTGCACGCCGATTTCGTGCTGGTTCCCGCCTGAGCGGGTTGCGCGGACCTTCCGGAACACCGCGCGCCGTCCTTATCTGGGCGGCGCTTGCCCTTGCCGTGCTGGGGCCGCTCGGCCTTGCGGCGACCAGCCCGCTGCTGCAATGGCGGCAGCCGGTCTATATCGCCGCGGGCTTCGCGGGCGTTCTGGGACTGGCGCTGATGCTGCTGCAGCCGCTTCTGGCGGCGGGGCTGCTGCCCGGGCTGGGCCCGGTGCGGGGCCGGCGCGTGCATCGCTGGATCGGCGGGCTTCTGGTGGCGTCGGTGGTGCTGCATGTCTTGGGTCTCTGGATCACCAGCCCGCCCGATGTCATCGACGCGCTGCTTTTCCGGTCGCCCACGCCTTTTTCGGTTTGGGGCGTGCTCGCGATGTGGCTGATTTTCGCGACGGCCGTGTTGGCGTTGGTGCGGCGCCGGTTGGGCCCGAAACTGTGGCGGCGGCTGCACACCACCCTGGCCCTTTTCATCGTGGCGGGCAGCGCGCTGCACGCCTTGCTGATTGATGGCACGATGGAGGTGCTGAGCAAATGGGCCTTGTCGGCGCTGGTGCTGGCGGTGACGGCCAAGGTGATCGTGGACCTGCGGATCTGGGCGCGGCGGCGCTAACGGGGTGGGGTCAGAACCACTGCCCGGGTTCCATCAGGCCCAGATCGAGAAGCTGGCGCGAATGCCATTCGAACGGCGTGGAATTGTGCCAGCGGAAGCTGTGGATATCGAAGGTGGAGCCGGGATTGCGCTTGAGCGCCTTGGCCGCGCGGAAAGAGATGATCGATGCGGTCAGGTTATGATGCCACGGGCAGGCATATGTGTTCATCTCTTCGTCTGTGAAGGTGTGATCGGGCCGCAACTGCACCTTGTCGCGGGCGCGGAAAATCGAGATGCGGTCGATGCGGCGGCGTTCCTTGGGAATATGTTCTTCATAGCGCCAGCGCAGGCCGCCGAAGAAATCGAGTTGCCGTTCCTTGGGATGATTGTGGTTTTCCGGGTCCGGACGCGCAAGCGCGTAATAGCCGGACTTGTCCATATGCGCGTCCTCGAGGCTGACAGCATCGGGATAGGCGTTGAGATCGCCGGCGTAGACATCAACCACATAGGTCAGCATTGCGTCGCGCCGTTCCTCGGTGTGAAAGGCCAGCATCTCGCCGATGGTGCGCGTTTCGCAAAACGGAAAGAACAGGTATTCCGCGTTGAAGCAGTAATACATCCAGACACCAGGCGCGGCGGCGATGAGCCGGTTCACCGTGCCGGTCAGCGTGTCGCCCGCGCTCAGATCATGATCGACGCGCAGCACCATCGCCGCGACATCCGGAGCCAGGGCAAAGCTTTTCGGGAGGAAGGCCAGCACCGTCTTGAAGCCGAGATCGGCGTGGTGGCGCAGGGTGCTGTCAAGCTCGGTCTCGTCCTCGCAGAAGATCATCGCAAGCGGCCCCTTGGAAAGGGCGGCGCTTTGGGTGCGAAGAAGGGTGTCGAGATTGGGGTAGTGCATGCGGATCCTGCGGCGGTCGCGGGCAATGTCCGGCAATTCGGAACGCATTGCAAGTCACGCCCGCTTTGATGTAGGCAAGCGGCCTGAAACCGCGGGAAAGGCAGGGCCGAAGATGTCCGAGGCGAAGAAGCTATACATCAAGACCTACGGGTGCCAGATGAACGTCTATGACAGCGAGCGCATGGCCGAAGCCATGGGCGGCGCGGGTTATGTCGAGACGGACAGCCCCGAGGACGCGGACATGATCCTGCTCAACACCTGTCACATACGCGAAAAGGCTGCAGAAAAGGTTTATTCCGAACTGGGCCGCTTCAAGGGGCTGAAAGAGGCGCGGCCCGATCTCAAGATCGGGGTGGCGGGCTGTGTGGCCCAGGCCGAGGGCGAAGAGATCATGCGCCGCCAGCCGCTGGTCGATCTGGTGGTGGGCCCGCAAAGCTATCACCGCCTGCCCGAGCTGGAGGCGAAGGCGCGGGACGGGGCCAAGGCGCTCGACACCGAATTTCCGCTCGATGACAAGTTCGACACGCTGCGCAAGCGCGGCGGCAAGGCCAAGCGCGGCCCGACGGCGTTCCTGACCGTGCAGGAGGGCTGCGATAAGTTCTGCGCCTTCTGCGTGGTGCCCTATACCCGTGGGGCCGAGGTCAGCCGCCCCGTGGCGCGTGTGCTGGAAGAGGCGCGCGATCTGGTCGAGCGGGGCGTGCGCGAGATCACCCTTCTGGGGCAGAATGTGAACGCCTATCACGGGCAGGGCCCCGATGGCCGCGACTGGAGTCTCGCGCAGCTTATTTGGGAACTGGACAAGGTGGACGGGCTGGAGCGGATCCGCTTTACCACCAGCCATCCCAATGACATGGACGATGATTTGATCGAGGCGCACGGGACCTGCGCCAAGCTGATGCCCTATCTGCATCTGCCAGTGCAGTCGGGCAGCGATAGAATCCTCAAGCGGATGAACCGCAGCCACACCGCCGAAAGCTATTTGCGGCTGATCGAGAAGATCCGCGCGGCGCGCCCCGATATCCTGATGTCGGGCGATTTCATCGTGGGGTTTCCCGAGGAAACCGAACAGGATTTCCAGGACACGCTCGACCTGATCGAGGCGGTGAATTACGGCTATGCCTATTCCTTCAAATACTCCACCCGCCCCGGCACCCCGGCGGCGGAGCGCGATCAGGTCGACGAGGCGGTCAAGACCGACCGGCTTCACCGCTTGCAGGCGCTCATCACGCGCCAGCAGCGTGCGGTGCAGGACGCGATGGTGGGCCGCGAGGTCGGCGTGCTTTTCGAGAAGCCAGGGCGCCTGCCGGGACAGATGGTGGGCAAGTCCGATTACCTGCATGCGGTGCATGTCAGCGATTCCAATTTGCAGCCCGGTCAACTGGCGCGGGTGGAAATCGTGGAGAGCGGCGCCAACTCTCTGGCCGGGCGTCTGGTGACGGCCACGGCCTGAGCCCCCGTTTTATTAAGCCAAGGATTTGCAACGCATTTTGGCCGCGCGTTCAAGGCGGGCGTCCAATTAGCGATTGTTTCGCAATCGTCCACAATATGTGGTGATTATGGCTTCACAAGTGGTCTAAACTTGCTAAACTCAAAGGATAATTCGGCTTTTGCCTGTGCAATTTCTTTTTGCGGCATGGGTAACTGGGGGAAATCATAAAGAGGACAGTGGCTGTGACCGAAGGTATTTCGAAAACAGTGCGCAACGTTCTGAGCGGTCTGGCTGCCGCCGCTCTGAGTGTTGTGCTGACGGCGGATGCGGGGCTTGCGCAAAGCGGCCAGCGCACGGTCGTGGGAGAGCGGTATATTCCGACAATCTGGGTCGATCCGGACGGGTGCGAACACTGGGTGATGGATGACGGGGTCGAAGGCTACATGACCCCGCATGTGACCCGCCAGGGCATTCCGGTCTGCCGCCGGGGCAACCTGTGCGGCGTGATGAACACGGACCAGATGTTCGCCACCGACAGCGCGCGCATCTCGACCGCCGGCAAGCAAAGCCTTGCAGAGTTCTTCCGTCAGGCGAACGCCACGTCCTACATCATCACCGGTCACACCGACAGCCGTGCCTCGGACGAGTACAACATGAACCTGTCCCTGCGCCGCGCCAATTCGGTGGCCCGCGTCGCGGCCGGTGTCGGCGCGCGGATCGCGGATGTGCGCGGCTATGGCGAGCGGATGCCAAAGGCGCCCAACAACACGGCCGCGGGCATGGCGCAGAACCGCCGCGTCGAAATCATCTGCATTCGCTGAGGGGACATTCCATGAAACTCATCAAACTGGCAGCGGTCCTGCCCCTCGTGGGTCTTCTGGGCGCCTGCGACGAGCTGGGCGACAAGACCGACAAGACGGTCGACCGCGGCTTTGACAGCAAGCATCTGAGCACGCTGCAGGCCGGGATCTGGGTTGACCCCAACGGGTGTGACCACTGGATCATCGACGACGGCGTCGAGGGCTATCTTTCGCAGCGGCTTGACAAGTACGGCAAGCCGGTCTGCTCCGGAACGGCGCCGCCGACCGTGGCGACCGGCCCATTCAAGGAAGGTTCGACGTTCCCGGACTCGATCTGATTGCCGCATCGTGCATCATACCGATGCCGCGCGCCCCGGGCGCGCGGCATTTTTCGTGTCAGCACGATGACATTCCGGCGCGGCCTCTTGCCCTTCCGCGTGCCGCTTGGCACGATCCGAAAAACCTATCCAGACAGGAGAGCTGATTGGTCACCAACGTGCTGACGCCCTCGGGCGACCCGCAGGACATGCAGGAAATCGCGGTCGAGTTTCCCGACAATTTCCTGTTGATCGATCTGTGCGGCGAATATGACCGCAACCTCGCCGAAATCGAAAAGACGCTGGGCGTACAGATCCTGCGCCGCGGCAATCAGCTTGCCATCATTGGCGAGGCCGATGCGGCCGCTGCGGCCAAGGGCGTGCTCGAGGCGCTCTACCGCCGGCTGGAGGAAGGCCGCAGCGTCGAGCGGGGCGACGTGGACCGCGAGCTGCGCATGGGCAGCGGCGAGGCGCAGGTCGAGGACACCGGTGACCAGCTGGAAATGTTCAAGGGCGGACGGGTCGAGATCAAGACACGCAAGAAACCCGTCGAGCCGCGCACCGACGCTCAGAAGGCCTATGTGCAGTCGCTCTTCCACAACGAACTGGCGTTTGGGATCGGCCCGGCGGGCACCGGCAAGACGTATCTCGCCGTCGCCGTCGGGGTGTCGATGTTCATCGAAGGCCACGTGGACCGCATCATCCTCAGCCGCCCGGCGGTCGAGGCGGGCGAGAAGCTTGGCTATCTGCCGGGCGACATGAAGGACAAGGTCGATCCCTACATGCAGCCGCTTTACGACGCGCTGAACGATTTTCTGCCGGGCAAGCAGGTGGCCAAGCTGATCGAGGAAAAGCGAATCGAGATCGCACCGCTGGCCTTCATGCGGGGGCGGACGCTGGCCAATGCCTTCGTGGTGCTGGACGAGGCGCAGAACGCCACCTCGATGCAGATGAAGATGTTCCTGACCCGGCTGGGCGAGGGCAGCCGCATGGTGATTACCGGCGACCGCAGCCAGGTCGACCTGCCGCGCGGTGTCACCAGCGGGCTGCACGACGCCGAGCGGCTTTTGACGGGAATCCCAAATATCGCCTTCAACTATTTCACCGCCAAGGACGTGGTGCGCCACCCGCTTGTGGCCAAGATCATCGAGGCCTACGACGCGGATCAGTGACGACCGCCGAGACACAGAAGACGACGCAAAAGAAGAAGGGCACCCGACGGGGTGCCCTTTCGACGATTTAATGGGGGTAGGGTGTTCAGGCTTTCTGACGCCGCCGCATCAGGCCGAGTGCCCCGAAACCTGCCAGCAGAAGCGGCAGCGACGCAGGCAGCGGAATGCTTGGCGCGATATCCTCGGTGATGCCGGCATATCTCACGCGCTCTTGCGAGAAATTGTAGAAGCCGAAGGACCCGTCGGTGAAGGCCGAGCCATGCTGCGCCGAGGTCAGTTCAAGTTCGACATTGCCGTCCACGATCACCTTGATGAGCGACGCCGTGAATTCGAGGCTGAAATTGTAGGTGGTGTTGTCAGCCCAGCCGACATTGCCCAGCTTCGTTGCGCGCTGTTTTTCAACGATTGGCGCGCCGTGCTGCCACCACTCGCCGCTGGTGCTCGTCTGCGTGCTGGTCAGGTCGCCGGTCACGTGACTAAGCGCCAGGCCCTTCGTGCGTCCTGCCTGATCGCCCTGCTTCCAGTCGATCAGCCAGAAATCCGCGACGGCGCTTGTGATCTCGCCATCCTGATAGCCGAGGACAAATCCGACAAAATCATCGTCAATGGTCGTCTCAACGGTGATCTGGCCGGCAAGCTGCTTGCCCTGCGCGTTATTCCCGTTGTCGAAGAAGATGGTGGGCGTGCCGTTCTTGCTCTGAAGCACGGAATCGTTGTTCACGCCCTGAACGGTCCAAGTGCCCGCGTTGTTGTTCGGGTACCCGTTCTCTTTCCATGTGGAAAGGTCCACCGACGCGGCCTGTGCGGAAATCGGAATCAGCAACGCGAAGGCGCAACTGGCAAAAAACTTCTTCATGAGTTCCCCCATTTGACTCTCTCTTTGAGCATAGCGAAAAGACCTGTACAGAGCAAAGGCTTCGATGACGATTTTTCGAATTTTTAATACCGGTTGTGATGACTGTTTGCATAGCGTCGACAAAGCTTTGAATTGTGAGCCAATGTGTTGATTCCGGACCCAGGACGCGTGCCGCGCCGCATCCTCCGGTCGAGAATTTGCGGCGCGTTCGCGTCTGACTCTGGTATCGCGTGGAAAATCTGCGCATTTGCGGCGGATGATTCTAATCTTCTTTGCAAGCCGGCCCCTGCCATGACGACCGACACCATTCTTGAAGACGCCCGCTGGCAGCCTCTGGAGCTTGATCGACTGGCCGACCGGGCCGCGCGTGTGACGCTGTCGCATCTGGGCCTCGATCCCGCGGCGTGGGAGATCGCCGTGCTGGGCTGTGACGACGCGCGCATCGCGGCGCTTAACGCCGATTTCCGGGGCAAGCCCGTGCCCACCAATGTCCTGAGCTGGCCGAGCGAGACGCGCGGCGCGGCACAGGACGGCGAAACGCCCGCGCTCCCTGCGTCGGGCGGCGACCCCGAGCTGGGCGATATCGCCATCGCTTATGACACCTGCCTTCGCGAGGCCGAGGCCGGCGCGCGTCCGCTGGGTGACCACGTGACGCATCTTCTGGTACACGCCATTCTGCATTTGCTGGGGTATGACCACCTGCGTGACAAGGATGCCACGCTGATGGAACGCACAGAGGTGGCGATACTTGGCAAGATGGGTCTTCCTGACCCATATTGAGACAGTTTGCGGCGCGGGTGACCGCGCCTTTTCGGAAAAAGGGACCATGGGCGACAGTAACGACGAATCCTCTAGCGCGGCGCAGAGCGCGCTGTCCGAGGACCAGGATACGGACCAGACCGAAGGCGGGTTTTTCCGCCGGTTTTTCGGGGCCTTCAGCCCCGACGAAAACGAAGAGGGCGACGCGGACGATATCGCGCGGGAGGCCGTGTCGAGCGGTCTTGGCCTAGGCAACCTGCGGACCATGACGGTCGAGGACGTGGCCATCCCCAAGGCCGACATCGTTTCAGTGCCCGCCACGATCTCCAAAGACGAGCTGGTGCAGACCTTCCGCGACAGCGGGCTGACGCGCTTGCCGGTCTATGACGGCACGCTCGATACGCCGATCGGCATGGTGCATCTCAAGGATTTCGCGCTCAAGCACGGGTTCAACGGCACTGGTGGGCGATTCTCGCTCAAGAAAACGTTGCGGCCGCTGCTTTATGTGCCGCCCTCGATGTCGATCGGGGTGCTTTTGCAGAAGATGCAGGCCGAGCGCCGGCACATGGCGCTGGTGATCGACGAATACGGTGGCGTTGACGGGCTTGTGACCATCGAGGACCTGATCGAACAGGTCATCGGCGAGATCGCAGACGAGCACGATGTGGACGAGGGCCGCTACTGGACCGAGGAAAAGCTTGGTTCTTACGTCGTACAGGCCAAGACACCGTTGGAAGAATTCGAGGAAGAGATCGGCTTTTCGCTCACCGATTTCGAGGAGATCGACGAAGAGGAGATCGACACGCTGGGTGGTCTGGTCTTCATGCTTTTGGGCCGGGTGCCCGTGCGCGGCGAACTGGTCGAGCATCCCAGCGGCATCGAGATCGAGGTGATGGACGCCGACCCGCGCCGCATCAAGCGGCTTCGCGTGCGCCTGCCGGACAGCCAGGCCGAGGCGTGAGCGGCCCGAACGTGCCGGTGCGACTGGCCGGGATGAGCCTGCGGCGACGTCTGTTTCTGGCCGGTGCCTGCGGCGCGGCGGCCGCGTTGGGGCAGGCGCCCTGGGGGCTCTGGCCGCTGAGCCTGCTGGCGCTGGGCGCGCTTTACGGGCTTTTCGGAGCCGAGACCGGCTGGCGGCGCGCGGCGCTTCTGGGGCTGGTGGCCGGCACCGGGCATTTCCTCATTGCCTTAAGCTGGATCGTCGAGCCGTTTCTTGTCGACCCGGTGCGCCATGGCTGGATGGCGCCCTTCGCGCTGGTGTTCCTGAGCGCGGGCATGGGCCTGTTCTGGGCCTTGGCGCTTGGGATTGCGCGCGCAGCCGGGGGCGGCGCGGCGGCGGTTCTGGGCGCGTTCGTGCTGGCCGAGGCGTTGCGTGGCTGGCTTTTCACCGGCTTTCCCTGGGCGCAGGTGGGGCATGTGCTGATCGACACCGATCTGCGATTCTGGTCCTCGCTGGGCGGCGCACCGGTCTTGACCGTTTTGGCGTTGGTCGGTGCGGTGGCGGCCTGGCACGTGGCTTTCGGGCGGCGCGGGGCAGGGGCGCTGGGGCTGGTGGCGCTGGCGGCGCTCTACATCGGGGGCGGCGCGCTGATGCCCGTGGCGCAGGCGGACCCAGAGGCGCCGGTGGTGCGCCTGATCCAGCCCAACGCGGCGCAGCATGAAAAATGGGACCCCGAGATGATGCCGGTCTTTTTCGACCGGCAGCTGCGGTTCACCGCCGCCCCTGGCGGGGGCGGGCGGCCCGACCTGATCGTGTGGCCGGAAACGGCGGTGCCCACGCTTTTGAACCGTGCGGGCCCGACGCTGTCGGCCATCGCGGCGGCGGCGCAGGGCAGCCCGGTGATGCTGGGGCTGCGCCGGGTGGAGGGCGCGCGGATCTACAATTCGCTTGTTGTGATCGACGATCTCGGCCTTGTGACGGCGTCCTACGACAAGCATCACCTCGTGCCCTTCGGCGAATACATGCCCTTTGGCGCGCTTTTGGGGCGGCTGGGCATTCACGGCCTCGCCGCCGAGGAGGGCGGCGGATACTCCGCCGGGCCGGGCCCACGCCTCATCGACCTCGGGTCTCTGGGGCAGGGGCTGCCGCTTATTTGCTACGAGGGGGTCTTCGCGCGCAACGTGGCCGGCGCGGCGGCACGGCCGGATGCCATCTTCATGATCACCAACGACGCGTGGTTCGGGCAGGTCTCCGGCCCCTATCAGCACCTCGCGCAGGCGCGGCTGCGCAGCGCCGAGCAGGGCCTGCCGATGGTGCGGGTGGCCAATACCGGCGTGTCGGCGGTGATCGACGCGGCAGGGCGCGTCGTGGCGCAGATCCCGCTGGGCGAGGCGGGCTGGCGCGACATCGCACTGCCCGGCGCGCGCGCCCCCACGCTTTATGCCCGCACGGGCGACCTGCCGCTTTGGGCCTTGGCGTTTCTGGCACTGCTTGCGGCACGTCTGCATGCCGGCAGAGTTAAAGATTGACGGCGACTCGCGACCTGCCTATGCAGTCCGAAACCCGTCACAACGGCTTCCTGGCGTGGCGGCGCAAATCCAATGGAGCAATCAATGTCCCGAAAGAATTACGTCTTCACCTCCGAATCCGTGTCGGAGGGTCACCCGGATAAGGTCTGCGACCGGATTTCCGATGCCGTGCTCGACGCGTTCCTTGCCGAGGAACCGACCGCGCGCGTGGCCTGCGAAACCTTCGCCACCTCCGGCATGGTGGTGATCGGCGGCGAGGTGGGCCTGTCCGACCAGGAGCGGCTCAAGAACTATATGGGCCGGATCGGCCAGATCGCGCGCGACTGCATCCGCGACATCGGCTACGAGCAGGACAAGTTCCATTGGAATACCTGTCACGTGCTGAACTTCCTGCACGAGCAGTCCGCGCATATCGCGCAGGGCGTCGACAAGGACGGGGCGGGCGACCAAGGCATCATGTTCGGTCACGCCACCAACGAGACCGACGCGCTTATGCCCGCGCCCATTCAGTTCAGCCACGCGATCCTGCGGCGTCTGGCCGAGGTGCGAAAATCCGGGGTGGAGCCGACCCTGCGCCCGGATGCGAAAAGCCAGATCTCGCTGCGCTACGAGGACGGAAAGCCGGTCGAGGTGACGTCGATCGTGCTCTCCACGCAGCACGAAAGCGAAGACCAGACCAGCGACGATATCCGCGCCATCGTGGAGCCCTATATTCGCGAGGTGCTGCCCGCCGAATGGATCTCGGACAAGACCGAATGGTGGGTGAACCCCACTGGAACCTTCGTGATCGGCGGCCCGGATGGTGATGCCGGCCTCACGGGCCGCAAGATCATCGTGGACACCTATGGCGGGGCCGCCCCGCACGGGGGCGGGGCGTTTTCCGGTAAGGATCCCACGAAGGTGGACCGGTCTGCTGCCTATGCCGCGCGCTATCTTGCCAAGAACGTGGTCGCCGCCGGCATGGCCGAGAAATGCACGATCCAGCTCAGCTATGCCATCGGCGTGGCCAAGCCACTCTCGATCTACGCCGAGACCTACGGCACCGGCGAGGTCGACCCGCAGGGCATCGAGCGGGCCATCGCCAAGTCGATGGATCTTACCCCGCGCGGCATCCGCGAACATCTGGACCTGAACAAGCCCATCTATGAACGCACCGCGGCCTATGGCCATTTCGGGCGCGAACCGGATGCCGATGGCGGCTTTAGCTGGGAAAAGACGGATCTGGTCGACGCGTTGAAGAACGCCGTCTAAACCTTTGACAGACGTGCAGGAAAGGCCGTTCCCGGTGCCGGGGCGGCCTTCCGTGTTTAGAGATGAAGATCGGGGAGCACATGCCTGAGAAAAAAGGGAAATCCCCTCATCATGGATCGGGCGCGCCTTGGCGGAACTTCTACGGGCGGCTAAAGGGCAAGCACCTGCGCCCCTCGCAGAAGACCTATCTTGACGAGGATCTCGCCGCGTTGTCGCCCGGCCCGGTCGACTGGGACGCGAACCCCGAGCGGAGGAACCTGGACCTCAAGGCGCTTTTCGGTGACCGACCTCTCTGGCTTGAGATCGGGTTCGGCGGCGGCGAACATCTGGTTCATCAGGCCGAACAAAACCGCGAGGCAGGGTTCATCGGGTGCGAGCCCTATATCAACGGCGTCGCCATGCTTTTGGGCAAGATCCGCGCGGCCAAGTGCGACAACATCCGCATTCACCCCGGCGATGTGCGCGATCTTTTCGATGTGCTGCCGGATGCCAGCGTGGCAAAAGCGTTCCTGCTCTACCCTGATCCCTGGCCGAAGAAACGCCACCACAGGCGGCGCTTCGTGACGGCCGAACACATGGAGCCGCTGGCGCGGGTGATGCGGCCCGGCGCGATTTTCCGCGTGGCGACAGATATTCCCGATTACGTGCGGCAGACGCTGGAAACCGTGCCCAAACATGGGTTTAAGTGGCTTTGCGAAGGCCCCGAAGATTGGCGTCAGCCGTGGGATGACTGGATCTCCACCCGCTACGAACAAAAGGCGCTACGCGAGGGGCGCGTGCCGCATTACCTGACGTTCCAGCGCGACTGAGCCCGCTCAGGCGGCAAGCTTGTCGCCCAGCCGTTCGAGCATGGTCAGGCATTGTTGCATCTGGTCGACCGAGACGAACTCGTCGGCCTTGTGCGCCTGATCGATCGACCCCGGTCCGCAGACCACCGCCGACATGGAAAGGTTCTGGAAAATCCCCGCCTCGGTGCCGAAGGGGACGACGTCGGCGGCATTGCCGCCGGTCAGTTCCATCAGGATATCGCGCGCCTCATTCGGATCGGTCGGGATCAGGCCGTCGACTTCGCCCAGCGTTTCTGTGGTGATCTCGGCCTCGGGCCAGACCTGCCGCATCGCGGGCAGCAGCGTGTCCTCGATATAGCCGCGCAGATCGGCCTTGACGAATTCCGCGTCCGAATGCTGGACCGGCCGCATTTCCCAGTCGACCCGCGCCTGGCTGGGGATCACGTTATGTGCCACGCCGCCGGTCAGCCCGCCGGTGTTGATCGTGGTCCAGGGCGGCTCGAACCGGCTGTTTTCCGGGGCGCGCTCGCGCAGCGCGTCCTTGAGACGCAGAAGCCGCGAGACATAGCGCACGGCGTATTCGACCGCGTTCACGCCCCGATCGGGCGACGAACCGTGCCCGGCAAGCCCGGTGAAATGGGTCGAGTATTCGTAACAGCCTTTGTGGCCTTCGATAATGCGCATCGAGGTGGGTTCGCCGATTATGGCCACGCCCGGACGGATCTGTTTCTCGCGCAGGGTGTCGGCCAGCGCGCGTGCCCCGAAACAGCCCACTTCCTCGTCATAGGTGAAGGCGAAGTGCAGCGGGCGGCGGGTCACGCGGGGCGCCAGATCGGGCGCCATGGCGATGGCGGCGGCGATGAAGCCCTTCATGTCGCACGATCCCCGGCCATAAAGCTTGCCGTCCTTTTCGGTCAGCGCGAAGGGATCGAGGCTCCAGACCTGATCGGAGACCGGCACGACGTCGGAGTGCCCCGACAGCACGATGCCGCCGTCGATCTCTGGGCCGATGGTGGCGAAAAGATTGGCCTTCTGGCCGGTCTCGTCATGGATGATATCGACACGCGCGCCGGCCTCTTCCAGACGTCCGGCCATATAGGCCATCATGTCGAGGTTGGAATATTCCGAGATTGTGGGAAAAGCGATGAGATCGCCCAGAACCGACAGGGTGTCGGACAGCCTGTCCATGCCCAGTATACCTTTCTCTTGCGACTTCCGGAACATTGAGAGCGCGAGCCGGATGCGTCAAGCAGGTTTGTCGGTTCGCGCCGGGTAAGGGCCGCTAAACCCCTGCCAGACCTGTGTGCGGGCCATCGGCGAGGGGGTCGTCATCGGGTTTAGAGCTCTGGAAAGATTGGATTATCTTGCGGTTCGTGACATATTTGCACAGGTGGTTGTGGTCGGAATGTGATATCCAAAGGCTTAGACGATCAAACCTGCGCAGAGAATGCGGGGTCTTTGAGATGCGTGGTAGATACCGTGACAGCGATTGATCACGTCGTCCGTACGGCGTGGCCTGTGTTTTGTGCACCGAGGTCAGAGACGCGCCGGAGACGGTGGCGATTTAAATGGCCAAGACGCCTGGGGCAAACCCTGAGCCCGTCGGTCCCGGGTCAGGGGGATATCGCCCTGGCCCAATCCGTGCGAGGCTGGCGTATCATGACCCGCAACATGCCACTCCGATGCCACAGCCAGAACCTGCGCGGTCCTTCTCTCGCGTCGTTGGGGTGGGGCGGCTGATGCCGGGGTCCGCCGCCTGGTCGCCCCGCCGGCTTTTCCGGGCCTTGCTTCGGCTCGGGATGGTGATCGTGCTGGTCATCGCAGCCAATCAGCTGCTGCAAGGCCTGCAGGCGCGTTTGGATCTGGAGCTGAGCCTGGCCAATGCCGACAGGCTTCGCTCGATGGTCTGGGTGGCAGCGGGGCTTTATACCCTGGCGCTGGCGGTGCCCTTCGTGCCGGGGGTCGAGATCGGCCTCGCCCTTATGGCCGTGCTCGGGCTCAAGGTGGTGCCGCTGGTCTATCTCTGCACCATCGCGGGGCTTTGCCTTGCGTTTCTTGCCGGCCGCTCTATCCCGCTGGCGTCTCTCGCGCGGCTGGCACGGGACGCGCATCTGCGCCGCACAGAGGATTTGCTTTGCCGGTTCGACCGGGTGCCCGCCGCGCGCAAGCTGGCGTTTCTGCTGCGGATCGTGCCGGGACGGGTTTCGGCGGTGCTGCTGCGGCACCGCTATCTGGCGCTGCTGGTGCTGATCAACCTGCCGGGCAATGTTCTTATCGGCGGGGGCGGGGGCATTGCCCTTATGGCCGGGGCAAGCCGGATCTTCACCTGGCCGCGGTTCCTTCTGACCGTGGCGGTGGCGGTGTCGCCGGTTCCGCTGGCCCTGATGCTGGCCGGTCCGCGCTTTCTTGCGCCCTAACACGGCCTTGATGCGCGGAGGGCCTGTAAGCCGGATTCTGTCGGGGATGACCATTCATCTGGGCACGCGGTCGCCCGCGCGCTCGTGCTGCCTACCCGGATCGCGGGCCAAGGCGGCCCGTGCGCGATCCCTATTCGGCATTGCTCCCGGTGGGGCTTGCCGTGCCGGTCCGGTTGCCCGTCCCGCGGTGGGCTCTTACCCCACCGTTTCACCCTTACTCGTGCGGTTTGCGTCAGCGAACTGCAGAGCGGTTTGTTTTCTGTGGCGCTTTCCCTCGGGTTGCCCCGGCCGGGCGTTACCCGGCACCGTCGCCTTGTGGAGTCCGGACTTTCCTCGGCACCTTTCGGTGCCGCGGCCATCCAGCCCTCCGCGCCCGTTGCAGGTAAGCGGCGCGGACCGCGTGGTCAAGCGCCGCCTGCCGATGCTAGAATATCCGCACCGGGGCGAGGGAGGCCGCGATCATGGAAGATGCGCATGTCTACGAGGATCAGGAATTCGGCCATGTGATCGGCCCGGGGCGCAGGATCGCGCTTCTGGTGGTCGATTTCGTCAACGGTTTTCTGGACCCGGCGCTGTTCGGCGGCGGCAACATCTCCGAGGCGGCGGCGCGTACCGGCCCGGTCCTGCAGGCCGCGCGCCGCGCGGGCGCGCCGGTGGCCTTCACCCGCATCGTCTATGCCGGGAATGGCGCCGATTGCGGAGTCTGGTGCGAAAAGGCGCCGCGCCTGCGCGAGCTGACCGACGACAACCCTGCCAGCCACGTGATCGATGCACTGCGGCCCGCACCGGGCGAACTGGTCCTGCGCAAGACGCAGGCCTCGGGCTTTTTCGCGACCCCGCTTGCGGGATGGCTGACGGGACAGCATGTGGACACGGTGCTGGTCACCGGCTGCACCACCTCGGGCTGCGTCCGCGCCACGGTGGTCGACGCGATGAGCCATAATTACCGGCCCCTCGTGGTGCGCGATTGCGTGGGCGACAGGGCGCTCGGGCCGCACGAGGCCAACCTGTTCGATATGGAACAGAAATACGCGGATCTTGTGACGGCCGAAACGGCGATCAGTCTTCTCTGACCGGAAAGCGCTTTGCGAGATCGGCGATCAGGGCAAGGTCGACATCGTCCTGCGGGCCCGCCTTGCCGGGACGAAACCGCAGGCGGAATGCGGCCAGAAGGCTGTCGGGCTCTGTTTCGGCAGTATAGCCGAAGGTGCGGGCATGCGCCTCGAACGTGCCGGTCACAGCACCCTGCGGCGCGGGCCAGACCGACAGATCCGCGCGCGCCAGCCGCGCCCAGTCGAAGCGCGGGCCGGGATCGTTCTTGCGGTCAGGGGCCATGTCGGAATGCGCGATCACCCGCTCGGGCGGGATCGCATGCCGGTCAAGGATATCGCCCAGCAGAATTTCCAGCGCCGCCATCTGCGGGGCGGGATAGGGATGCGCGCCGGTATTGGCCAGCTCGATCCCGATGGAGCGGGAATTGACGTCGTCGACCGCGCCCCAGCGGCCGGTCCCGGCGTGCCAGGCGCGCTGAACCTCCTCGACCATCTGGATCACGTCGCCGGTCTCCGAAATCAGGTAATGCGCGGAAACTTCGGCCTCGGGGCAGCACAGCCGGTCTCGCGCCGCGGCACAGCTTTTCATCGCGGTGTGATGCAGCACCACCAGATCGGGGCGCGCGCCCTTGCGCCTCGGGCCGAAATTCGGAGAGGGATGCCAGGCCGGCCCCATGCGAAGGGGCTAGCCGCGCACCGCCGCGCGGAAGGGGCGCGGATCCCAGCCGCAGGCATAGCCGTCGCCGTCGGGATCAAGGCCCAGCCGGTCGCGCTGCGGGCCGCCTTTGTCCAGAAAGTCGAGCTGCGCCTGATCGGGCGAGGCGTAGCCCGCGCACGCGCGCTGGGCCTTGGCATCCTTGTTGATGCCGACGCGGCTGTAGACCTGTGTGCCGATGGGGTGCTTGGTGGACAGCGCGTAATCGACGATATTGGGGCCTGAACTGGTGCGCGAGGGCAGGGCGGTCGGCTGAACCACCTGGTATTGCGCCCGGTTGCGCGCGATAAGTGCGGCGTCGTCGTCGATGGACCGCACATCGCCCACGGCATTGAAATCGTTCTCGTCCGAGATGCCGGTCGCGGTGGTGACCGTGCGCGGCGCGGGGTTCGACGGGCTGGCGTTGACCACCGTCTCGCCGGAATTGGCGCGTGTCTGGTTCAGGCGCGCGGTCGCCTCTGCCGCAAGCTCTTCGGCGCTGGACGCGCCGCTGCGCGGGGTTTCGTCGGAAATCGCGCCGGAATTCGGCACGGCGTTGCCGGCCAGTGCCGCATCGCGGGCGCGCTGCGCCTCAAGGTAGCTGTCGTAATTGCCAAAGCCGACGCCGGTGCCCGGGTCGGGCGCGCCGCTGTCGGGCACGGCGGGTGCGCAGGCCGTCAGGGCGGCCAGCGCCGCCATGCAAAGGATCGGTTTCATCTGGATCACATGCCTCATGGTTCGGGCCGGTCTTACCACCATTTCGCGGGCTTCGCCACAAAGCCGGCGGCCTGCTCCAGCGCATAGGCGGTGTTGAGCAGATCGCCCTCTTCCCAGGGCCGCCCGATCAGCTGCAGCCCCAGCGGCAGGCCCTGCGCATCGAGCCCCGCCGGCACCGAGATCCCCGGCAGACCGGCCAGGTTCACGGTGACGGTGAACACGTCGTTGAGATACATCTCGACCGGGTCGTCGCTTTCGCGGCCCAGCTCGAACGCGGCCGACGGCGTGGCCGGCGTCAGGATCGCATCGACGCCCGCGGCGAACACCTCGTCGAAGTCGCGCTTGATCAGCGCGCGCACCCTGCGGGCGCGGTTGTAATAGGCGTCATAAAAGCCCGCCGACAGCACGTAGGTGCCGATCATGATGCGGCGCTTGACCTCGTCGCCAAAGCCCTCGGCGCGGGTCTTTTCATACATCTCGGTGATGCCGTCGCCCTGCGCGAGCTTGGCGCGGTGGCCATATCGCACGCCGTCATAGCGCGCGAGGTTCGAGGACGCCTCGGCAGGTGCGATCACGTAATAGGCGGGCAGGGCGTATTTCGTGTGCGGCAGCGAGATATCGCGGATCTCGGCCCCGGCGGATTTGAGCATCTCGGTGCCGTCCGCCCAAAGCTTCTCGATCTCTTCCGGCATGCCGTCCATGCGGTATTCCTTGGGAATGCCGATCACCTTGCCCTTGATGTCGCCTGTCAGCATCGCCTCGAAATCCGGCACAGGGATATCGGCGCTGGTGCTGTCCTTGGGGTCATGGCTGCACATGGTGCGCAGCATGATGGCCGCGTCGCGCACGTCCTTGGTCATCGGCCCGGCCTGATCGAGCGACGAGGCGAAGGCGACGATCCCCCAGCGCGAACAGCGCCCGTAGGTCGGCTTGATGCCGGTGATGCCCGTGAAGGCCGCCGGCTGACGAATGGAGCCGCCGGTGTCGGTGCCGGTCGCGGCAAGGCAGAGATCGGCAGCCACCGCAGCGGCCGAGCCGCCCGAAGACCCCCCGGGGGTCAGCGCGGTTTCTTCGTTGCCGCGCCGCCAGGGGTTCACGGCATTGCCATAGGTCGAGGTCTCGTTCGAGGAGCCCATGGCGAACTCGTCCATGTTGAGCTTGCCCAGCATGACCGCGCCCGCGTCGAATAGGTTCTGCGTCACGGTCGATTCGTATTCCGGACGGAACCCTTCAAGGATCGCCGAGGCCGCCTGGCTCGCCACGCCCTTGGTGCAGAAGAGATCCTTGATCCCCAGCGGCACGCCGCAGAGATCGGGCGCATCGCCGTCCTTCAGCCGCGCATCTGCCGCCTTGGCCTGTTCGCGCGCGAGATCCGGCGTGGGATGTACGAACGCCCCGAGCGCGCCCGCGCCCTCGGCGGCCTTGAGACAGGCCTCGGTCAGTTCGGCTGCGCTCGTCTCGCCGGTGCGCAGCGCGTCGCGCGCCTGCGCGATGGTCAGCGTGTTCAGATCGGTCATTATTCCACCACCTTCGGGACGGCAAAGAACCCTTCGCGCGCGTCGGGCGCGTTTGACAACACCTTGTCCTGCTGGTCGCCCTCGGTCACCACATCCTCGCGCCGCTTGAGGCGCATCGGGCTGACCGAGGTCATCGGTTCCACGCCCTCCACATCCACCTCGGACAGCTGTTCGATGAAGCCGAGGATGGTGTTGAATTCCTGCGCCAGCGCCGGAAGATCGTCCTCTTCCACGCGGATGCGGGCGAGCTTGGCCACCTTGGCGGCGGTGTCGGTGTCGATCGACATGGGGCGGGTCTCCTGCGTCTGTCGCGTGTCGTTTAGCGCCGGGGGGCAAGCGGCGCAAGCATGTGGGCGCGGTAGGTCTCGATCATCCAGGCCAGCATGACCGCGTTGAGCAAATGCCAGGCGAAATGCGTGCCGACGGGGAACGCGGCGCAAAGCGGCGCGTCGAGCCCCCGGAAGGTGAGCGAGACCAGCAGGATCGCCGCCCCAATGCCGAGGTTGCGGGCGGTTGTCGGGGCCGAACGGCGCAGGATAAGGGCGTATGCGGCGATCAGCACGGGCAGGATCAGGTAAGGCCCGGACGGCCCGTAGACCGGCACGCCCGCCAGAAGCGCCGACATCACCGCCGCGCCGGGCACGACGCCCGCTGTGATCAGCGCGGAGACCGGCCAGGAAAGACCCAAGAACGCCCTGCTGGCGGCATAGGTGTAAAGCAGCGCGAACAGGGCGATGGGCAGCACGTCGGCCAGCGCCGCCCATGGCTGCGCGAACGTGTGGAACAGGAACGAACCGATCCCGATCAGCGCCAGAAGCGCCGTCAGCGCCCAGGCCACCGGCAAGCCCGTCCCGCGTAAACGCCGCGCGATGATCCCTGCGGCCAGCAGGAAGGCCAGGTTGGTCACCGCATTGATCGGCTCGGCCCAAAACCCAGGCGCGAGCCGTTCGCAATAGCCATCGACGGCCGCTGTCCAGTCCATGCTTTTCCTCAAGGCTCCATGCGCTAGGATCAGGCCAAACAGATAGGAGAGGCGACATGAAAATCACCTGGCTTGGACACGCAAGTTTCCGCATCGAGATCGGCGGGCAGGTTCTGCTCATCGACCCGTGGCTGACCGGCAACCCGATGCTGGCCGAGGATCAGCACGACGCGGCCACGCAGGGCGCCACGCATATTCTGCTTACTCATGCGCATTTCGACCATGCCAGCGACCTGCCGGGGCTGGCGAAAACGCTTGGCGTGCCGGTCGTGGGCCAGTTCGACCTGATGTCGTGGTGGGAAGAAAAAGAAGGGCTCGAGGTCGTGGGCTTCAACAAGGGCGGCACGGTGGACCTGAACGGCGTGAAGGTCACCATGGTTCATGCCACCCATTCGTCGAGCTTTGGCGGCGAGGGCGGCCCGCATGTACCGGGCACCGAATGCGGCTTCATGATCGCGGGCGAGGGCAAGACGATCTACGTCTCGGGCGACACTGACGTGATGGCCGATATGAAGGTTTTCCACGACCTGCACAAACCCGAAATCGGCATCCTCTGCGCCGGCGGGCATTTCACCATGGACATGACCCGCGCGGCCTATGCGGCCAAGACCTTCTTCGACTTCAAGACGGTCATCCCCTGCCACTACAAGACCTTCCCGATCCTCGAACAATCCGCCGAGGCGCTCAAATCGGGCCTGCCCGGCGTCGACGTGATCGAGCCTGAGGTGATGCACCCGATCGAGCTCTGATCGCCTCGGGCGGGCGGCGGCGCGTCAGGGCGCGCCGCCCTCGCGGGCAAGGAACAAGGCCGCCTCGGCCCGGTTGCGCAGGCCCAGCTTCCGATAGGCGGATTTGACGTATTCCGCGACTGTGTGCACCGAGATGTTGCACATCCGCGCACATTCCTTCCGGCTTAGCCCGCGCGCCACGAGGTAAAGCACCTCGCGCTCGCGCGGCGACAGGTCCTGCAGTTGGCCCGACGGGTCGTCGCCCGCCACCATCAGCCTGCGAAACCCGTCCTCGGCTTGGATATGCGCCGGCGCATCGAGGCCAAGCTCTTCGATGCGGCGATGCACCAGCAGGCACAGCAGCCGAAGGTCGCCCGCCATGGGGACGATCCGGTCGCAAAACGCCGCGCGGTCCAGCCCGGTGCCAAGGTTGAACCCGCCATAGCGCTCCGACCCGGTCAGCCGTACCGGAATACCCAGCCCCGAGCGAAAGCCAAGCCGCCCGGCGCGGGTGATGAACGCCTTCGCCTCGGGCGGCAGATAGGCGTGATCGGCCATGAATTCCTGCCCGGTGCGCGTTGGCGTATAGGTGTTGCAGCACCATTCGAGGAATGGATCGGCCTCTGGCCTGAAATCGTCGTAGAGGCCGGGCAGGGTGCACAGAAGAAACGGGTTCCGGCGGGCCGCATCCACGGTCACATAGATGACGTGCTCGATACCATGCGCCGTCAGACCGGCGCAGAGACGGGTCCAGATCGCGCGGATCTCCGTCAGGTCCTCGATCTCTTTCGCCAGAGCCAGAAGCGTCACATCATCCCCCCGGCAAGGGGGATAGGCAGTGCCTGCGCGGCTGCTGTAAACAGGAATGGTCGACCGGCTGGCGCTGTTTTCCTATCGTGTGTCGTGAGTGGTGCGCGGACAATTTCAGTACGAACTCCTTTCCGCACGCGTCAGCCGGCGCGGCGCCCTTGGAAAAACTCCTGCAACAGCGCGGCGGCCTCGTCTGCGGCGATTCCGTCATAGATTTCAGGTTTATGGTGGGATTGCGCGTGGGTAAAGATCCGTGCGCCATGGGCCACCCCGCCGGATTTCGGATCCTCCGCTCCGTAATAGAGCCGCGCGATGCGCGCCGCCGCGATGGCCGCCGCGCACATCGCGCACGGCTCCAGCGTCACGGTCAGGGCGTAGCCCGTCAGGCGCGCGCTGCCCGCCGCGCGGCATCCCTCGCGCAGCACCAGGATCTCGGCATGGGCGGTGGGGTCGTTCAGTTCCTGCGTCCGGTTGCCGGCCCGCGCCACGATCCGGCCCGCCGGATCGGCCAGCACGGCGCCCACCGGCACCTCGCCGCGCTCTGCGGCCTTGCGCGCCTCGGCAAGCGCGGCGTCCATGTGGCTTTTGAACGTCATGGCCCTTCCTGCACGGCAAAGCGCGCTTTCGCAAGCCCGGGCGATGGGCTATGGCCCTTGGCCATGACAGAGAAAACACCTCCCGGCGAGCGTATCGCCAAGGTCATCGCCCGCGCCGGGCTGGCCAGCCGGCGCGAGGCCGAACGCCTGATCGTGGCGGGCCGGGTAAGCGTGAACGGCAAGACGATTGACCGTGCCGCGCTCAACGTGACCGACAAGGACCGGATCGAGGTCGACGGCAAGCGCCTCGGCGCGCCAGAGCCGCCCCGCCTTTGGCTCTATCACAAGCCCACCGGCCTTGTGACCACCACCCGGGACGAACAGGGCCGTACCACCATCTTCGACGAGTTGCCCGAGGACCTGCCGCGCGTGATGACCGTGGGCCGGCTGGACCTGAATTCCGAGGGGCTGCTGCTTTTGACCAACGATGGCGGTATCAAGCGCAAGCTGGAACTGCCCGAGACGGGATGGGTGCGCAAATACCGCGTTCGACTCAAGGGTCGGCCCGAGGACGCCACCTTCGAGCCGCTGCGTAAGGGGCTCGATCTTGACGGCGAACGTTTCCAGCCGATGCAGATCACGCTCGATCGCCAGACCGGCGCCAATGCGTGGGCCACCGTAGCGATCCGCGAGGGCAAGAACCGCGAGATCCGCCGCGCGATGGAGGCCGTGGGCCTTTCGGTCAACCGCCTCATTCGCGTGTCCTACGGGCCGTTCCAGCTGGGTCAGCTCAAGCGCGGGGAGGTCGAGGAGATCCGCCCGCGCGTGCTGCGCGACCAGCTCGGGCTGGCAACCACGCCGGGAGAGGCGCCGCGCCAGACACCGGGCAAGCCCAGGCCCAAGAAGGTCCAGCGCCGCCGCCGTGACAGCTAGGCCATGCACCACCCGCCGATCACCGCGTCACCGAGAAGGATCTAAGATATCATGCGCGCGCTTTTGCAACGGGTGACCCGGGCCGAGGTCACGGTCGAGAACGACGTCATCGGGCGCACTGGCCCCGGTCTTCTGGTGCTGGCCTGCGCGATGCAAGACGATGACACGGCGAGCGCCGAGGCTCTGGCCGCAAAGGTGGCCAAGCTGCGGATTTTCAAGGACGAGACCGGCAAGATGAACCGCTCGGTCCGGGACGTTTCGGACAGCGCGCTTGTCATCAGCCAGTTCACCCTGGCCGCCGACACGCGCCGGGGCAACCGCCCGGGCTATTCCGACGCGGCCCCGCCCGAGGAGGCCCGCCGCCTCTTTGATCGTTTCGCAAGCGCCCTCGCGGATCTGGGCGTGCCGGTCGAGACCGGGCGGTTCGGCGCGCAGATGCAGGTCAGCCTGGTCAATGACGGACCTGTTACGATCTGGCTGGAAAGCTGACCGGGGCGTCTTCTTGGTCGAAACATTCCGGGGGTGATCGCGCAGGGCGAGGGGGCCGCGCCGCCCTTTTTTGCGACCTGCGCCATTTGCCGCCCTTTCCGCGGCGCAAGAGCACGTTACAATAGCGCCATGCCTTACGAATGGTCTGCCATACCCGATCCCGGCGGCGACATGCACCGTCTGCGGCTCTGGCCGCACCGGTCGCTGCCGCGCCGGGGATTTGCCATCTTCATTCTGATCACCTGCGGCATGCTGACCCTGCCGCTCTACCCGCTGTTGGGCACGGTCACGCTCTGGGGGCTTCTACCGTTCCTCGTGCTGGCGGTCGGCGGGGTCTGGTGGGCGCTCGAGCGCTCGTATTCCGATGCCGCGATGGGTGAGGAACTGACGATCGACCCCGAGCAGGTCCACCTGCGGCGCGTCAACCCGCGTGGACGCGCCGCGCAGGAATGGGATTGCCAGTCTTACTGGGCGCAGGTGCACATGCACCCCAAAGGCGGGCCGGTGCCGCATTACATCACCCTGCGCGGCCATGGCCGCGAGGTCGAGATCGGCGCGTTCCTGTCAGAGGATGAGCGCAAGGCGCTTTATGGCGAGATCGCCGATGCGCTCAAGGCCGCCGCCGCACTCCCGGACACGCCGGATCCCTAGGGCGGGCCTCAGCCCGCAGCGCTCAGCCTGTCCTTGACGCGCGGGCCCACCGCGCCGAAATCCATCTGACCGGTATAGCGAGTCTTCAGATGGCCCATGATCTTGCCCATGTCCCGGATCGAACTGGCCCCGGTATCGCTGATCGCCGCGTCGATCGCTTCGGAGATTTCCGTTTCGGAGAGCTGGCGGGGCAGAAATTCTTCGATCACCTCGATTTCCGCTCGCTCGCGCTCGGCGAGATCCAGCCGTCCGCCTTCCTCGTAGGCGCGCGCGCTCTCCTGCCGCTGCTTTGTCATCTTGCCCAGGATGGCGAGGATATCGCCATCGCCCACGCCGGCATCCGAGTCGCCGCCGCGCTGGGCTATGTCCTGGTCCTTGATCGCCGCGTTGATCAGCCGCAGCGTGCCCAGACGCGCGGTGTCTTTGTCCTTCATGGCCTGTTTCAACGCGCTGTTGACGCGGTCGCGCAATCCCATGTGTCCTGCATCCCCATGCTATGTCACAAGTTCGTCACCCTAGCCGATCATTCCGGCCTTCGCAATGCTGCGCCGGGGACGTCCGGGCCCTTGTTTTGCGGCGCCTTGGGCAGGTTCGATCCTGCGCCAAGCCCCCCTTGACCCCGTGGCGGGCGGGGCATAGGAACGGGACAATTTGCGCCCCCAGCCCCGGAGCCCGCCGCGATGCCCCACGCCCCAGACCCGCACCCCACCGCCTGCCTCGCCCTCGCTGATGGATCGGTCTTTTACGGGCGCGGATTCGGTGCGACCGGCACCGTCGCCGCCGAGCTGTGCTTCAACACCGCGATGACCGGGTATCAGGAGATCATGACCGACCCCAGCTATGCCGGGCAGGTGGTGACGTTCACCTTCCCCCATATCGGCAATGTGGGCGTCAATCCCGAGGACGATGAAACCGCCGATCCTGTGGCAGATGGCATGGTCGTGAAATGGGACCCGACCGAGCCGTCGAACTGGCGCGCGGTCGAGCATCTGGGCGCTTGGCTTGCGCGGCGCGGGCGCATCGCCATCGGCGGTATCGACACCCGCCGCCTGACCCGCGCGATCCGGCAGCAGGGCGCGCCGCATGTGGCGCTCTGTCACGATCCCGAGGGCAAGTTCGACGTGGCCGCCCTGGTTGAGACCGCGCGAGGCTTTGCGGGTCTCGAAGGCATGGATCTCGCCAAGACCGTCACCTGCGCGCAGTCCTACCGCTGGGACGAGATGCGCTGGGCCTGGCCCGACGGCTACACCCGCCTGACCGCGCCAAAGCACAAGGTCGTGGCCATCGACTACGGGGCCAAGCGCAACATCCTGCGGTGCCTGGCCAGCGCGGGCTGCGACGTGACCGTCATGCCCGCCTCCGCCACGGCCGAGGATGTGCTGGCGCAGAACCCCGACGGCGTATTCCTGTCGAACGGTCCGGGCGATCCGGCGGCCACGGGCGCCTATGCCGTGCCGATGATCCGGGGGGTGCTGGACAAGAACCTGCCGGTTTTCGGCATCTGCCTCGGGCACCAGATGCTGGCGCTCGCGCTTGGCGCGAAGACGGTGAAGATGAACCACGGTCATCACGGCGCGAACCATCCGGTGAAGGACATGGAGACCGGCAAGGTCGAGATCACCTCGATGAACCACGGCTTTGCCGTCGATAGCCAAACCCTGCCGCAGGGCGTGGTCGAAACCCATGTGTCGCTTTTCGACGGGTCGAACTGCGGCATCCGCATCGCTGACAGACCGGTCTTCTCGGTACAGCACCACCCCGAGGCCAGCCCCGGCCCGCAGGACAGCTTTTACCTTTTCGAACGCTTTGCTGCGTCGATGAACCGCTAGGTTAACACACGTTCAAAAGCGTAAGTAGCGGAGGCAGCCGTGGCCCGGATCTAGGTTTTGGCGGGGGGCTTTCTGTCCGATAAGCTCTCGGCCCCGCGGGCCGACACGAAATGCCCTAGTCCCGACAGTGCTGGCACGTGTGCGCAGAAGGTCCGCAAGGTGACCAGAAGCGGCATCGCCACCAGCATGCCCACCACCGACCAGAGCCAGGCAAAGAGCGTTACAGATAGGAACACGACCACGGTGTTCAGGCTAAGGTTGCGGCTGACGAAATAAGGCGTGACCAGTTGACCCTCGATCGAGGTCAGCGCGAAATAGACCGCGCCCACGATCAAGGCCTGTTGTGCCGTATCAAACGTGATGAGCGCCACGACCGTCGCGATACCTACACCCGTGAGAGCGCCCAGATAGGGCATGTAATTCAGCAGGAAACCCAGGATACCAAACAGCACCGGATTGGGCATGCCAAGCCCCCACATCACGAGGCCGATTGCGATCCCCAGCCCGGCATTGATGAGTGTGATCGTGAAGAGATAGCGCGATAGCTCGCGCTCGATGCTGTAGGCGATCCGTATCGCGCGCCGCTTGTCCCGGAATGTCGGTATCACGTGGACCAGCTTTTCGTAGAACATGTCGCCAGACGACAGCAGGAAGAACAGCAAAACCAGTGTGAAAACGATTTGGCCGGCAAGCCAGGGAAGGCCGGTCACGTAGTCGATCAGCCCGCTATTCTCCTCGACCTGAACGCGCTGGACGCCCGGTTCGGTCTCTTCCTCGTTGCCATCGGCGATGTCGTCGACCTCTTCGGCGGCCCTTTGTACGTCCTCGGTTGCTACGCGCAATTGGTCGATTTTGCGGCTTACCTCGTAGCCGATCATCGGCGCGCGATCGATCCATTTGCTGACCGGCCCCGAAAGCCCGAGGCTACCCACGACCAAAAGCGAGAGCAGGGTGCCGACGATGAGCGTCGCGGAGATGCCAGACCCGATGCCCCAGCGTTCCAGTCGGCGGCGCACGGGTGTAAACACGAGGTGCAGCAGCAGGCCAAGGACCACCGGCATGAGAAATGCCCGAGCATAGGCCAGACCCGCCACAAGCAGCATCAGGAAAATCCCGATCACCGCCCATCGCGGCGCAAGCACCGGTTGGGATGGTTCGGGGGATATGGGCGGTTCGGTTTCAACGGTGGTGTTGCTCACCGTGGCCTCCTTTGGTCCGTCGTGCCAAAAGACTTAACGCAGCTCGGGCCGGTTTGGTTGCCGTTGATGAACGCTGACCAGACCGCGACAGCGTTCGTCGCGTTAAGAACTTGTTTACGGCTTGTTAACCTTGGCGGGCGCAAGGTGCCTTTGTTACAGGGACGAAGGGACAGGCCATGGGCATCTCGGAACTGCGCCAACTGGGGGCGCAGGGGCAAGAGATATTCGACGGACCGGGGGCGCTCGATGGTGACCTCGTTCGACGTGGCGTGCTCGATGCCGACTCCGCCGCCCTTGCGCGCATGGTCCAACGGCATTGCGCCGCGCCGCTTGACCGGATCCTCGTGTCCGAAGGGGTGCTGGACCGCGAGACCGTACTGGCCGCACAGGCGCGTCTCAACCGATCGCGTTCTCTCTCTGACGCGGACCTTGCCGATCTCGCGCCGCTCGATGCGGAGTGCGACCCACGGATCTTGATCAAACATGCGGTTTTGCCGGTGCGGGACCGCGACGGCAAGCCGGCGCTGGTGTGCGGCGCCCTGTCAGAGCTTGCGGCGGCCCGTTCCCGTCTGCCCGAGGAGCTGGCGCAGGCGCGTGTGCTGGTGACGGACCGTGAGACGGTACAGGTCCGGCTGGCCGCGCTTTACCGCGAAGAGCTGACCGAGGCGGCGGAAGCGCGTGTGCCCGAAAACGAAAGCTGCCGCAGCTGGGGTCACATGCCGCGTCGACGGATCGCGCTGATCTCCGCCGGGCTTCTTGGCGTGGCGCTTTTCGCGGTGGTATTTCCGACCTTGTGCTTGAGCCTTATGGTGGGCTGGGCAGTCCTGACGCTTTTGGTGTCGAGCGGGCTCAAACTCCTGTCTTTTCTCGCCCGTACCGCTGGCGGGCCAGTCGTGTCGGTCACAGGGCCAGCCGGGTTGAAACCGCCGCTGCCGCGTGTGTCGATGCTGGTGCCGCTTTTTCGTGAAACGGAAATCGCCCATGCGCTGATCGCGCGTCTCACGCAGCTGACCTATCCCAAATGCCTGCTGGACGTGGTGCTTGTGCTGGAAGAAGAAGACGCGCTCACGCGGCAGACACTGGCGCAGATCGACCTGCCGCCCTGGATTAGGGTTGTCGTGGTGCCCGACGGGCATCCGCGGACCAAGCCGCGTGCGATGAACTATGCGCTCGATTTTTGCGAGGGCGAGATCGTCGGCATCTTCGACGCCGAGGACGCGCCCGAGGCCGACCAGATCACCCGCGTCGCCCGGGCGTTTCAGGCCGCCCCGGCCGACGTGGTCTGCCTGCAGGGCGTGCTGGACTACTATAATTCACGCCAGAACTGGCTCGCGCGGTGTTTCACCATCGAATACGCGGCGTGGTTTCGCATGATGCTGCCAGGCATGGCGCGGCTGGGGCTCGCGATCCCGCTGGGCGGCACGACGCTCTATTTCCGCCGCAACGCTCTGGAAGAGCTGGGTGGCTGGGACGCCCACAATGTCACCGAGGACGCCGATCTGGGCTTTCGGCTGGCGCGGCACGGCTACCGGACGGACATGGTCGCCACCGCCACCTTTGAGGAGGCCAATTGCCGCCCCTGGCCCTGGGTCAAGCAGCGCTCGCGCTGGCTCAAGGGGTACATGACCACCTATCTAGTGCATATGCGTCGCCCGCGGCTGCTCTATCGGCAGCTTGGCGCGCGCAAGTTCTGGGGCTTTCAGGCGCATTTCGTCAGCGCGGTCAGCCAGGTTCTGCTGGCGCCGGTGCTGTGGTCCTTCTGGCTGGTGTTCTTCGGGTTGCCGCACCCGCTCGATGCGGCGGTCCCGCCGGTGGTGCTGATGGGGTGCGCGGGGCTTTTCCTTGCGTTTGAGGCGATCAACATGACGGTCAATGTCGCCGCCATCTTCGGCTCCGGCCATCGCCACCTGATCGCCTGGGTTGCGACCATGCCACTTTATTGGCCGCTGGCCTGTATCGCAGCCTACAAGGCGCTTTACGAGCTGATCGTGAACCCGTTCTTCTGGGACAAGACCAGTCACGGGCTGTCGCTGACGCATGCGCCGCCGCCACCGCGGCGCGACGGTCGCGCGGCGAAAGGCCCCTCAGCTCACGCTGCCAAGCTCACCTGAATCAAGTTTCAGCCGCGTGACGAAGGCCTTCGAGATATGCGCCCGCAGCGCCTCTCCGGCCGCCTCGGCGTCGCGCGCCTCGATCGCGCTGACGATCGCGTCATGCTCGGCCAGCGCATCCTCGGGCCGGCCATCGGCGGCCAGCGACGTGGTCGCCATCAACGCCATCGAGCGATGCACGAGATCCAGTTGCTGCACCAGAAACCGGTTATGCGACGCCAGATGGATCTGCTTGTGAAACCGTCGGTTGGCGCGCGCCATCGCGGTCGGATCACCCTTCAGCTTTTGGTCGTCCTCCACCATGTCGCGCAGCACGCGCACCTCTTCCTCGGTGGCGTGACGCGCCGCGAGATTGGCCGCCAGACCTTCCAGCTCGGCGCGCACCACGTAAAGTTCGGCCAGCTGGTTGTGATCGAGCGACGCCACGATCAGGCTACGCCCGTCGCGCGTCAGAAGCGATTGCGTCTCGAGCCGCTGCAGCGCCTCGCGGATGGGGGTGCGCGACACGCCGAAGCGCTCGGCCAGATCGCTTTCCACAAGCCTGTCGCCGGGCTTGTAGGTGCCCATGTCGATCGCCTCGAGAATAAGCGAGTAGGCGTCTTTTTGCGGCGCGGCTATGGTCATCGCGGGTCCTGTCCTTACATTTTGTGGATACGCGACGGTACTCATTCCAGAAGATGGGAATCAACCCAGAACATTTGTATACAATGCCAAGGCAAGGCGCCGGATCGGAACAGGAAGACCAGAGGATGCCGAAACAGGATTTCGCCCACGTCACCGACTGGGTGTTCGATCTCGACAACACGCTCTATCCCCCTGCGGCGCGGCTCTTTGACCAGATCGAGCAGCGCATGATTGCCTATGTCATGGACTTTCTGCGCGTCGATCGGGCCGAGGCCGACCGGCTGCGCGATCACTACTGGCAAGTGCACGGCACGACCCTCGCCGGGCTCATGGCCGAACACGGTCTCGACCCCGAGCCGTTCCTCGACGACGTGCATGACATCTCGCTCGACCATCTCGCCCCCGATGCCGATCTTGCCGCATGCATCCGGGCGCTGCCGGGCCGCAAGATCGTTTATACCAACGGCACAGGCCCCTATGCCGCGCGGGTGGTCGACAAGCGCGGCCTCGCCGGCGTGTTCGACGACATCTACGGCGTCGAGCATGCCGGCTTTCGCCCCAAGCCCGAGCGGGCGGCCTTCGACCGCGTGTTCCGTCAGAGCGGTATCGCGCCGGACCGCGCGGCGATGTTCGAGGACGAACCGCGCAATCTCGCCGAACCTCATGCGATGGGAATGCGCACCGTGCATGTCGCGCCCGCACCGGCCCTGTCGGCGGCGCATATCCATCACCATACCGACGATCTGGCCGGCTTTCTCGCCCGGCTGGTCTAAGCGGCGTCTTGGGCGCACTGCGGCGAATTGCGGCTTTGCAGCTTGCCCGCCGGCGGTGTCTACATCGCGGCGACATAACAGAAGGGATCACATATGTCCGCAGCTTCCGACGAAGACAGGGTCGCCGAAACCAAACGCGCGCTGCGCATCCTGCTGGTGGTGCTCGTCGCGCTCGTCCTTTGGGGCGTCAGCGTGGCGATATGGGGCGTGCCCGGCCTTTACATCCCGGCGCTTGTCATGGTGCCGGTGCTGATGGGCATGCTGATCTGGATCTCACGCGGCTAAGGCCGCACAGGCGGGGGATGACGTGACGGCGCAGGACTGCGATATCGTGATTTCCGGGGGCGGCGTCGCCGGCCTGTCGGCGGCGGCGCTCTTCGGGCAGGCCGGGTTCCGCGTGGTCTGCGTTGATCCTGCCCCGCCCATCACCGACCGCGAGGCCGAAGGCGCCGACCTGCGCACCACCGCCATTCTGCAGCCGGCACAGGCGCTGCTGGCCGAGGCCGGGATCTGGCCCCGGCTGGCCGAGCATGCCGCGCCGCTGCGGGTGATGCGTATCGTCGACGCGGGCGGCGACACGCCAGAGCCACGCGTCGTCAAGGATTTCGAGTCCTCCGATATTTCCGACAAACCCTTTGGCTGGAACCTGCCCAACTGGCTGCTGCGGCGCGAACTCGTGGCGCAACTTGACACGCTGAGCCATGTCGAGTTCCGCCCCGGTGTCGCCGCCAGCACGCTTTTCACTCGCGAGACCGAGGCGCGCGTGGGTCTTGACGATGGCACCCGACTACGCTGCCGGATGGTGATCGCCGCCGATGGGCGCAACTCTCCCATGCGGCAGGCCGCTGGCGTGCCGGTCAAGACGACGCGCTACGGGCAAAAGGCGCTCGCCTTCGCCGTCACGCACCCGATCCCGCACGACAATGTCTCGACCGAGATCCACCGGTCGGGCGGGCCCTTCACCCTGGTGCCGCTGCCCGATCACGGCGGGCGGCCGTCTTCGGCCGTTGTGTGGATGGAGGAGGGCGCCGAGGCGCAGCGCCTCGCGGCGCTTGACGAGACCGCATTCGAAGAGGAGATGAGCACGCGGTCCTGCCATCTCTTCGGGCCGCTCACCCTTGCCTCGCGCCGTACTGTCTGGCCGATCATCAGCCAGATCGCGGACCGCATGTGGGCTGAACGCGTGGCGCTTGTGGCCGAGGCCGCGCATGTGGTGCCGCCCATTGGCGCTCAGGGCCTCAACATGAGCCTCGGCGACATGCACGTGTTGCTGGATCTGGCGCTCGCCGCACCCGACCAGCTGGGCGAGGCGGAGATGCTGAAGGCCTACCACCGTCGCCGTCACTGGGAAGTCGCGGCGCGCGTGAAGGGGATCGACCTGCTCAACCGCACCTCGATGCTTTCGGCACCCGCCCTGCGCGACGCCCGCGCGATGGGGCTTCAGGCGCTCTACGCGCTCGGTCCGGTCCGCAAAACCCTTATGCAGCTGGGACTTGGCGCGCGCGGCTGACCCGGGAAAGGGTTAATATTGCCTTATTTCCGCCACAATTCCGCACGATAAATGCCTCAAAGTTTAAGGGACCCGGCGCCAAGACCGGGCCAGAGGCATTGGCGGGACAGGCATGGCAGACACCACGCTGCTGTTGAATGGATTCAGCATCATCGGCGATCCTAAGACCAACTCGAATGCCAGCAATGGCGGCGAGCTGATGATCCACGACGGCACGGCGGTCTTCGAGAACGACGACGTCGTCGTCATGGTGGTCGAAAACGTCACCGTCGACGGCGTGCTGACCGACCAATCGGTGGTCACGAAAATTATCGTTTATGAAAATGCCGGCGATTACTTCAACGACGTCCCGAAATACACCTATGACGCGGCCCCCGGCGGGGGCGGTGACATCGAAACCGGCCGCAATACCATGGGCGACCGCTACCTTGAATTCGATGCCAGCACTCTGACCTCCACCGATGCGGGCGCGCCAATTTTGGGCGACCTGGCGATGGTGGCCGGGGTCGACATCCTCGGCACGCTGGCCTCGCAGAACGGCCCCTTCGAGGTGCCGACGAACGAGGATATCGACCTGAACGGCGATGGGATCATCTCCGGCGACGAGATCGCCGACGGTGCGTTCACCAGCGCGCTCAACATTCTGACCGAGGAAAGCCTGATCTGCTTTGCCGCCGGCACGCTCATTGAAACCCCGATGGGCCCGCAGCCGATCGAAACGCTGTGCGTGGGCGACCGGGTCAACACGCTGGATGACGGACCGCAGAAGATCGCCTGGATCGGTGGCGCCGCGGCGCGCGGGACCGGCGCCAATGCGCCTGTGCGCATCCGGCGCGGCGCCATCGGCAATGTGCGCGATCTCTGGGTTAGCCAGAATCACCGCATGCTCGTGCGCGGCCCGCAGGCCGAGCTTCTCTTCGGCGAACCCGAGGTGCTGGTGGCGGCCAAGCACCTTGTGGATGGCGACGGGATCCGGATTGTGCCCTGCGCCGAGGTCGAGTACTGGCATTTTCTGCTCGACGCGCATCACATCGTCTTCGCCGAGGCCTGCGCCACCGAAAGCCTTTATCCCGGGCAGGAATCACTCAAATCCGTCACCCCGCAAGAGCGTGATGAGATCGTGGCGCTCTTTCCCGAACTCGCCGAACGGACCTGCGACTACGGCCTGTCGCGCTATGCGCTCAAAAGCTTCGAGGCCCGCGCGCTGCGCCGCACAGCCTAGCCGATCGGGCCGGGCCGGCGCTCTTCGGACAAAAGCACGTTGGCTTCCACGTCGCCCACGCCAGGCAGGGTCATGATCCGCCGCCTGAGCACCCGTTCGAAATCCGAAATATCCCGCGCCACGACCCTCAGGCGATAATCGTAAAGCCCCAGGATATGCTCGACGGTTTGCACCTCCGGGATGGCCGTGACCGCGCGCTCAAAATCCTGCAGGCTGACGCGCCCCTTGGTGGCCAGCTTCAGCCCCAGAAAGACCGTCACGCCAAACCCCAGCCTTTCCTTGTCGAGGTCGAGCCGCTGGCCCTTCAGAATGCCCGCCGCGCGCAGCCGCTGTACCCGACGCCACGCCGCCGGCTGGCTCAGCCCCAGCTTGCGCCCCAGCGCGCCCGCCGTTTGAGTGGCATCCGCGCTCATCTCACGCAAAATCTGCCGGTCCACGGTATCAAGGTCCAGCTCAGGCGTGCTCATATCGGCAGAACCTCGTCGGTCTTGATCCGCGCCACATGCATCAGGGCCTCGATATCCGCCATATGCGGCAGGGCCAGGATCGCGCTGCGATAGATGTCTTGGTAATGCGCCATGTCTCGCGCGATGACTGAAAGGCGCACATCGACACGACCAAGAAATGTCTGGATTTCAATAACCTCTGGGATCATCCTCGCTTGTTGCATGAATTCGTCAAAGGCGCGCGTTTGGGTCTTATCCAGCGTGATGCGCAAAGAGACCTCCACCTCGTAGCCAAGCGTGCGCCAATCGATCACCGCATGATTGCCCCGCAGAATGCCCGCCGCGCGCAACCGCTCCAGCCGGCGCGCGCAGGTGGCGGGTGTCACCCCTGCCAGCGCGGCAAGGTCCGCAGGCCCGGCCTCGGGCCGGTGCTGATACTGGCGCAATATACGCCGGTCCGTGTCATCAAGCATGATAATTTCGCATATTTTACATTCAGCGAATGATTAGCACGAAATTCAGAGAAAAACAGCGGAGAATGCAGGAAGATTTATGCCCACTCCGCGCATCTTGCCGCCATCTGACACCGAGAGGAGCGAGACATGCGCGTCTATTACGATCGTGACTGCGACATCAACCTGATCAAGGACAAGAAAGTGGCCATCCTGGGCTACGGCAGCCAAGGCCACGCCCATGCGCTGAACCTGCGCGACAGCGGCGCCAAGAACGTGGCCGTCGCCCTACGCGAAGGCTCGGCCAGCGCCAAGAAAGCCGAAGGTGAAGGGCTGCAGGTCATGGGCATCGCCGAGGCGGCGGCCTGGTGCGATCTGATCATGTTCACCATGCCCGATGAGCTTCAGGCCGAGACATACCACAAATACGTGCACGACAACCTCCGCGAAGGCGCGGCGATTGCCTTTGCCCACGGCCTCAACGTGCATTTCGGGCTGATCGAGCCGAAGCCCGGCGTCGACGTGATCATGATGGCCCCAAAAGGCCCAGGTCACACGGTGCGCGGCGAATACACCAAGGGCGGCGGCGTGCCCTGCCTTGTGGCCGTGCATAACGATGCGTCCGGCAAGGCGCTGGAACTGGGCCTTTCCTATTGCTCGGCCATCGGCGGCGGGCGCTCGGGCATCATCGAGACGAACTTCCGGGAAGAGTGCGAAACCGACCTCTTCGGCGAGCAGGCCGTTCTGTGTGGCGGTTTGGTCGAGCTCATCCGCATGGGCTTCGAGACCCTGGTCGAGGCAGGCTATGCGCCCGAGATGGCCTATTTCGAATGCCTGCACGAGGTGAAGCTGATCGTCGATCTGATCTACGAGGGCGGCATCGCCAACATGAACTACTCGATCTCGAACACGGCCGAGTATGGCGAATACGTCTCTGGCCCGCGCGTGCTGCCCTATGAGCGCACCAAGAAAGAGATGAAGGCGATCCTGCACGACATCCAGACCGGCAAGTTCGTGCGCGACTTCATGACCGAAAACAAGGTTGGCCAGCCTTTCTTCAAGGGCACGCGCCGTATGAACGACGCGCACCAGATCGAGGAAGTGGGCGAAAAGCTCCGCGCGATGATGCCGTGGATTTCCGCCGGCAAGATGGTCGACAAGGAAAAGAACTGATCCGCCGGGTCGGTCCGACGACAAAAAAAGAGCCGGGAATGTCCCGGCTCTTTTTCATTTAATTGGCGGCGCTGTGCGAGTCGCCATCCTTGGCCAGCGCGCTTTTTTCCGCGTTCGGATCTGCCATCCGCTCTTGCGTTTTCTTTTTGCTCCGTGCGGCCAGAAACAGCACGATTACGAAAGTGATGACCGACAGGCCGATAACACCATAGGTTTCCATTGGGCTTCTCCTCTTGTTGGCAAGAACGGTAGGCCCTATGCCCGACCGGGCAACGCAAACGAGACGTTTTGACACGCTTCGGTTGCGCCAAAGGATTGAACGGGATGGAAAAGGCAATCGTGATCGCGCCGGTGAACTGGCTCAGGATCGGCGCACTCGGGGTGATCTGGGGCGCATCCTTCATGGCGGTCAGCGTTTCTCTGCAGGGGGTCGGACCGCTCAGTGTCGTGGCCGCGCGGCTCTGTCTCGGCGCGCTTTTTCTGCTGACCTTGTGCTTCGCGACGGGGCGCGGGCTGCCGCGCCGGCACGGGTCCGGGGCGGGGCGGCTTTGGGTCTTTATCCTTGCCATGGGGGTCTTTTCAAACGCGCTGCCGTTCTTTTTGCTCAGTTGGGGTCAACAGGTTGTCGCGTCGGGCTTTGCCGGGGTGACGATGGCGGTCGTGCCGCTTTTCGTGCTGCCCCTGGCGCATCTTTTCGTGCCCGGTGAACGAATGAGCCTGCGCCGCTCGGTCGGGTTTATCCTCGGCACGATCGGTGTGATCGTTCTGATCGGGCCCGGCGCCTTCGCCGAGACGGGCGCGGAGCGCGAAGGTCTGGCGCGGCTGGCCTGCGTCGGCGCGGCGCTCTGCTATGCGACAGGGTCAATCTTTACCCGGCGCTGTCCGGACGTGGACCGGCTTTCGCTTGCGGCGGGTGTGCTGCTGGTGGCAGCACTGCTTTTTACGCCCTACGCGCTTTGGGTCGAGGGCTGGCCCGGGCAGGTGGATTGGGTTCCGGTGCTGGCGCTTCTCTATCTGGGTCTTTTGCCAACCGGCGTCGCGCAGATTCTTCTCGTGCAGGTCATCCGCGACGCAGGCCCGAGCTTCATGAGTCTCGTGAACTACATGGTGCCGGTCTGGTCGGTGATCTTTGGCGCTGTGCTTCTGAACGAGGCGCTTTCGCCCAGCCTCTATCTTGGTTTGGCGCTGATTCTGGGTGGGGTGGCGCTCAGCCAGCTGGGCGCCTTGCAGCGGGTCTTTGGCGCGCGGATGCGGCGGGGCAGACCGGCGCGCTGAGGTTTGTACAAACTGGACAAAGCGGGGTGTCGGGGATGTACGAATTGTACAAAATCACGTCCCGGCGGGAAGCTGCCCCAGTACCGAGGCCTGCCACAGTTTCAAGGCCTCCGCCGTCGCGCCCACGTCATGAACGCGTAGTATCTGGACACCTTGGGCGATCCCGGCCAGGGCGACGGCCAGAGAGCCCGGCGCGCGGTTGCGCGCCTCCTCCGTGCCGCCGATCGTGCCGATGAAACGTTTGCGCGAGGCGCCGAGCAGGATCGGACAGCCAAGGCCGTGGAACAGCGCAAGGTTCTGCAAAAGTTGCAGATTATGCTCCAGTGTCTTGCCGAAGCCGATGCCGGGATCGACAATGATCGCTCCGCGCGGGATGCCGAGCGCGGTCAGCGTCTCGATCCTTTCGGCAAGGAAATCAAAGACATCCAGCGCAACATTGTCATAGCGCGGGTCGTTCTGCATGATGTCCGGCGTGCCCTGCGCGTGCATCACGCAGACCGGCAACGCCCGCGTGGCGCATAATGGCGCCAGGGCCGGGTCGAACGTGAATCCGGCCACGTCATTGACGAGCGACGCCCCGGCCTCATGCGCTGCTTTCGCCACGGTCGCCTTACGGGTGTCGATGGAGACCGGAATGCCGGTCTCGGCCCGGATCGCGGCGATCACCGGCGCGGTGCGGCGGATCTCTTCCTCTACCGAGACTTCCTGTGCGCCCGGACGGGTGGATTCGCCGCCAACATCAATGATTTCAGCGCCTTGCGCGATCATGTCCCGCGTGTGGGAGAGAGCCGCGTCGGGGGCGAAATGCTCTCCTCCGTCGGAAAAGCTGTCTGGCGTGACGTTGAGGATGCCCATGATCTTCGGTGTGTCGAAGGCAAGGCCAGATATCGGCGCGCGGGGGCGGGTGAGACGCTCCAGCGCGTCCTTCGGAACGTCTTGCACTGGGATCAGGCGCGAGGGGGCATCGCGGTGGATTTCTTCCACGCGGTCAAACCAGCACCACCCACCGGCAAGCGGCAGAGCATCATCGGACCGGGCGACATCGGTTTGCGGGATCGGGCGGTAATAGGGCATCGTGCGACGTCAGAGACCGCTTTGCGCGATGTCCTGGATCAGGACCGGAACAGGCGGATTGGCCGGGGGTGCGACACCAATCAGCAGAAGATCGGAGGCTTCCATATGCCCCGCAAACCAGGCAGCGAGCGCCACTGGATCATCAGGTCCGGACTTGGGGCCATCCACGGCGTCGAGGACAATTTTCGAGGGCGCCCAGACACTTATCTGTCCGTTTTTCATCGCCCAGTCGAGTTCCGTGCGGCTGCCGACAACCACACAGCGGTCATCGCGACCTGCCAACATCCATGCGTTCTGCTCAAGTGCCAGAAGGTCGACGCGGCGCTGTGTCATGCGGTGGCCGGTCTTGGGGCTTGGGGTATCGGCATGCCCCACGCACAGGATTACCGGCTCCTTGCGGGCTTCGAGCTGGTCCAGCCACCGCGCGAGATTGGGCGAGCGGATGGCGGAATTGGTCAGAAACACGACGTGGGGGTGGGGCGTGGTGCTGGGATGATGTGCGATCGGTTTGGTTTTCAGGTCCTCGACGGAACGCACGATCTCGACGCCAAGGGCGCCCGGGCCGCGGTCGAGCTTCTCGATCCGCACGAATGTGCGCACCGCCTGGGGTTCCAACAGGATACGCTCGGCGATCCTTTCGGCCAATGTTTCCAAGAGGTTGAGGCGCTCGGCGGCCAGTTCGGCGGCGATGGCGTCGGTGACGCGGTCATAGCTCAGGATGCGGTCCACATCGTCGTCCAGCGTGCCGGTCAGGGGGCGGACCTCGACCACGACGTTGAAGGCGATGCGCTGTGTGATGCCGCGCTCGGCCTGAAAGGCGCCGATCTCGACCTCAATCACATGATCTCTAACGGAAATTCTGTCCAGCGGCCCGTCCGGCGCGGTGGCGTCGGCGCGGGCAGACGGGTGCTCGAACGCGAGGCGAATTTCGTTAGGCATCGGATGGTCCTCCCTAGTCTGAGGCCGGAGTAGCATGTGACGGCGCTGTCAGGGAAGGGTGAATGCGACCGGAAAGGCGCGGGACGCGGCAGCGGGTTCAAGCGGGGAAACGGCGCGGGATTTGTACAAATTGTATCAGGTTTCAGACCGCGTTTGTCCATTTTGTACAAAACTCGGGCAGGGGTTTGCAGCGCCATCACGCCTGTCCTGCCCGGTCTTCGCGGCCATCACGTCGTTTCCCGTTCCAGATTGTCACCGCCCTTGAAGCGAAACGGTATGGTAAGGCTTTCGCAACATCCTTTTGGCGCGATGCAGGCTCAAGTTCGTGGACCTGGACCGAGGGATTTCAAATCTCTCCGAGGTAGTAGCCAATGGCTTCGGCCAGTTCGTCTTCCTCGTAGCCGAAATGAGAGCGCACGATTTCTTCGAGCTTGCGGAATGTGGTGGCGGTCTGCGCGAAATTTTCCTGCGACGGGTCGTCGACCAAGGCATCCGCCGCACGGCCCAGACGGATGATCAGCTCGTGCACGACGTCGTGTTCGGCCCTTAGCTTGGCGATGATTGCTTTGAACCTGCCTGCGCCTGATGCCTCGATCCTGGGGAACATGTCGCCGCTTTCGATGTCGTGGTGAAACTTCAACACCTGACACTCTCGACCACAGAGCGACCCGAAGAGGCGCATGTTCTCGGCCATGTCGAGCGACAGGACGATCCGCTTGAGGTGTTCGGGAGGGGCATCGCCGGCTTCGATTTTGGTCAGGACTGCGCCGATCTGGGCCATTTCGTTCAGATAGTGACGGTGAATGGCGGCCAGTTGCCGGCCCTGTCGTCGGTGCTGTCCCGTCGCCTCGGGGACTGGCGGCGCCTTGGGGCGGGCGGCTTCGTTCAGGCACAGCTCGTCGAGCGAATGGGTCGAAAGATCAGTCATCACGGACAGTTGGGGAGGCAAATGCAGCTTTGAAAGAAAAGGCCCCGGGGGTTCCGGGGCCTTTGGTTTTTTGAATTGTCAGCCGGGGCTTAGTGCGCCGGAGACTTGTCCCAGTCTTCCTGCTTCGGCAGCTGCTCGAACGTATGCTCGGGCGGCGGCGAGGGCAGGGTCCATTCCAGCGTGTCCGCGTACTCGTTCCACGGGTTCGCCTCGGTCACGCGGGAGCCGCGGAAGACGGCGTAGAACATGACACCGAAGAAGAAGATGAACGACGCGAAGGAGATGAACGCACCGATCGACGACCACCAGTTCCAGACCGCGAAGGCCTCGGGGTAGTCGATATAGCGGCGCGGCATGCCCTGACGGCCCAGGAAGTGCTGGGGGAAGAAGGTCAGGTTTGCGCCGAGGAACATCGTCCAGAAATGCAGCTTACCGGCCCATTCCGGGTACATCCTGCCGGTCATCTTGGGGAAGTAGAAGTAGATCCCCGCGAAGATGGCGAAGACGGCCCCAAGCGACATCACGTAGTGGAAGTGTGCGACCACGTAATAGGTGTCATGGTAGGCGCGGTCGATCCCGGCCTGGCTCAGCACGATGCCGGTCACACCGCCCACGGTGAAGAGGAACAGGAAGCCGAATGCCCAGAGCATCGGCGTCTTGAACTCGATCGAGCCGCCCCACATCGTGGCGATCCAGCTGAACACCTTCACGCCTGTAGGCACCGCGATGACCATCGTGGCCAGCATGAAGTAGGACTGCTGGGTCAGCGACATGCCCACGGTGTACATGTGGTGCGCCCATACGACAAAGCCGAGGAAGCCGATGGCGATCAGCGCCCAGACCATCGGCAGGTAGCCGAAGATGGGCTTGCGCGCGAAGGTCGCGATCACGTGGCTGATGATGCCGAAGCCGGGCAGGATGATGATGTAGACCTCGGGGTGGCCGAAGAACCACAGGATGTGCTGGTAAAGCACCGGGTCCCCGCCGCCGGCCGGATCGAAGAAGGTCGTCCCGAAATTCCGGTCGGTCAGAAGCATGGTGATCGCGCCCGCCAGAACCGGCAGCGACAGCAGGATGAGCCACGCCGTGACGAAGATCGACCAGCTAAAGAGCGGTACCTTGAAGAGCGTCATGCCCGGGGCGCGCATGTTGAGGAAGGTGGTGATCATGTTGATCGCGCCCAGGATCGAGCTTGCGCCCGACACGTGCACGGCAAAGATCGCCAGATCCATCGACATGCCGGCCTCGGTGGTCGAAAGCGGCGGGTAGAGCACCCAGCCCACGCCCGACCCCAGTTGCCCGTTGCCGCCCGGCGCCAGAAGCGAAGCCACGCCAAGCGAAGTACCTGCCACATAGAGCCAGTAGCTCAGGTTGTTCATGCGCGGGAAGGCCATGTCCGGCGCGCCGATCTGCAGCGGCATGAAGTAGTTGCCGAAGCCGCCGAACAGCGCAGGAATCACGACGAAGAACATCATCAGGACGCCGTGATAGGTGATCATCACGTTCCAAAGATGCCCGTTGGGTGTGCATTCGCCCGCAGCGGCGGCGGTAAACCGTGCACCTTCGAGGCACATGTACTGCACGCCGGGCTCCATGAGCTCCAGGCGCATGTAGATCGTGAACGCCACCGAGATCAGGCCGACGACCGCCGACGTGATCAGGTAGAGGATCCCGATATCCTTGTGGTTCGTGGACATGAACCAACGGGTGAAGAACCCGCGGTTGTCTTCGTGTCCATGGCCGTGAATGGCTGCATCTGCCATTGAGTGCCTCCTGCTGGTCAAAATACGAGGGACACGCAACACGACATTTTCCGCCGCAAGACGGACTCAGCGCGTGAGGTGTGTCCCGTAAACACATCGGAGTTTTAGAATGTCACGCGCGAAGGAGCAATGCGCCACTTTGACCGAAATCGAATATTTTCGTCTTTTGGCGGCTTTCCGGAATATCCTTTTCTGCATGATGAAGAGATCTAAAGACCCTGGCGACAGAGCCAAGCGACGGGCCAAGCCTTGATGACGCGACATCGCGCCGCGATTTCCGGGGGGGGGCTGCCGCCACGAACGCGGGCTTAGGTCAGGTTGTGGTCTCTGCCTTGGGCGAGACCGAGAGAAAGCGGACACAAGGCTAACGTGGGTTGCGGCCCGACGGGCTGCGATCATTGTGACGTCTGGAAATGAGGACTCATTCCCGCGACCTGCCGTGACGGTTTGTCTTCAAATGGAACGGCGGCTCTTGAAGCCCCTCAAGCCCCCCACTAAGACTCGCATAGTCCCCGATCGGTGAGCATCGGCAAACTCCAGCAGGCAGGCCTTCTATGACAGATCCTTTTGAAACCTACATGAACACGCTCGTGCCGATGGTGGTCGAACAGACCAGCCGCGGCGAACGCGCCTACGATATCTTTTCGCGGCTTCTCAAGGAACGGATCATCTTTGTGTCCGGTCCTGTGCACGACGGCATGTCCAGCCTGATTGTCGCGCAGCTTCTGCATCTCGAAGCCGAGAATCCCAAGAAGGAGATCTCAATGTATATCAACTCCCCCGGTGGTGTCGTGACCTCGGGGCTGTCGATCTACGATACGATGCAGTACATCAAGCCCAAGGTCTCGACCCTCGTGATCGGGCAGGCGGCCTCGATGGGATCGCTGCTTTTGACGGCGGGGGAAAAGGGCATGCGGTTTTCCCTGCCCAATAGCCGGATCATGGTCCACCAGCCCTCGGGCGGCTACCAGGGCCAGGCGACGGACATCATGATTCACGCCGAAGAGACGCTGAAGCTGAAACGGCGGCTTAACGAAATATATGTAAAACATACCGGACAAACGCTGAAGAAGGTCGAAGATGCGCTGGAGCGGGACAACTTCATGTCGCCCGAGGACGCCAAGGATTGGGGTCTGATCGACGAGATCGTCGAGAATCGCGCAAAGGCCGAGGATGGCGATGGCGACAGCTGAGCGCGGTACGCGAATTAGAGATTGAGGTGCCCCCGCGCCTGTCCTAAGCTGACGATAACGCGATGAGGGGATCGTGCTTTGACCGGTTACCGGTTGCGGGTCGAGCCCCCCTGAGACCTAAAGAGACGAAGTAAGGCGTGCGGCGCCGAAAGGTATCGAATGGCGAACAATTCCGGCAGCGACAGCAAGAATACGCTCTATTGCAGCTTTTGCGGCAAGAGCCAGCACGAGGTTCGCAAGCTCATCGCCGGACCGACCGTGTTCATCTGCGACGAATGCGTCGAGCTGTGCATGGACATCATCCGCGAGGAAACCAAGAGCGCCGGGCTCAAGTCGACCGACGGAGTGCCGGCGCCTCGCGAGATTTGCGACGTGCTCGATGACTACGTGATCGGGCAGTCGACCGCCAAAAGGGTTCTTTCGGTGGCCGTGCACAACCACTACAAGCGCCTGAACCATTCCGGCAAGAACGACATCGAACTGCAGAAGTCGAACATCCTGCTGATTGGCCCCACGGGCTGTGGCAAGACGCTTCTGGCGCAGACGTTGGCCCGGATCCTGGACGTGCCGTTCACCATGGCCGACGCGACCACGCTGACCGAAGCGGGGTATGTGGGCGAGGATGTCGAAAATATCATCCTGAAGCTGCTGCAGGCCTCGGAGTACAATGTCGAGAGGGCGCAGCGCGGTATCGTGTATATCGACGAGGTCGACAAGATCACGCGCAAGTCGGAAAATCCCTCGATCACCCGCGACGTGTCGGGCGAGGGCGTTCAGCAGGCCCTTTTGAAGCTGATGGAAGGCACAGTGGCGGCGGTGCCGCCGCAGGGCGGCCGCAAGCATCCCCAGCAGGAATTCTTGCAGGTGGACACCACGAACATCCTTTTCATCTGCGGTGGCGCTTTTGCCGGTCTGGACAAGATCATCGCGCAGCGCGGTAAGGGCTCGGCCATGGGCTTTGGCGCGGATGTGCGGGACGTGGACGAGCGCAACGTGGGCGAGGTCTTCAAGGATCTGGAGCCGGAGGATCTGCTCAAGTTCGGTCTGATCCCGGAATTCGTCGGTCGTCTGCCGGTGATCGCAACGCTGGAGGACCTGGACGAGGATGCGCTTGTCACCATCCTGACCCAGCCGAAGAACGCGCTCGTCAAGCAGTACCAGCGTCTTTTCGAGCTGGAGGATGCGCAGCTGACCTTTACCGAGGATGCGTTGAGCGCGATCGCAAAGCGGGCCATCGAACGCAAGACCGGCGCACGCGGCCTGCGTTCGATCCTAGAGGACATCCTGCTCGATACGATGTTCGAGCTGCCCGGAATGGACGGCGTTGAAGAGGTTGTCGTGAACGAAGAAGCGGTCACGTCGGATGCCGCGCCCCTTATGGTACATACGGAATCCAAGAAAGAGGGCACGAGCGCCGGCTGAGGCGCGACAAACCCCGGATATCAGGCCCGCGCACCGAGATGACGCGGGCCTTTTCTTTTGCACCCGAACCAACCGGTTTCCGCGCATTTTGCCCGGACCACTGGACCTTGCTGGCGAACTGCGTCATATCGGAACCAGGCTTTGACGGAGGCGATCCCATGGGCATTCTCAATTCGCTGCTGCGCGCGGTTACCTGGTGGAATGGCGCCACGCTGAACACGTTGATCCACACCCGCCGCAAGGGGGTGAAGGTGGGCGAGGACGATCAGGGCAACATCTTTTATCAGACCAACGACGGCAAGCGCCGCTGGGTGATCTTCAACGGTGAAGCCGAAGCGAGCCGCGTGAGCCCCGACTGGCACGGCTGGTTGCACCACACATACGCCGCGCCCCCGACCGAAGCGCCGCTCAAGCGGAAATCGTGGGAAAAGCCGCACGAGGAAAACCGGACGGGGACGGCACTTGCCTATGCGCCCGCGGGCTCCATCCGGCGCGAACGACCTGCCGAGCGCCGCGATTACGAGGCGTGGACGCCCGAATAACCCCCTGAACGCGAGGGCCATCATGGCATCCGAGAATATGACTGAGGTCGCCGTGGGCGGCGTGGTTCTTGCCATTGCGGCGGGCTTCATGATCTATGCCGGGCAGATCACCGGCTTTTCCGGTGCGCCGTCGGAATATCCGTTGACGGCCAGTTTTCGCAGCGCTGACGGCGTGTCCGTGGGCACCGATGTGCGATTGGCGGGCGTCAAGGTGGGCCGCGTGACGGACCTGACGCTTGACCCGCAAACTTACCGGGCCAAGGCGACGATTTCGGTGCGGGATGATATCGAGGTACCGGACGACAGCGCGCTTTCCATCAGCTCGGAAGGTCTCTTGGGCGGGAATTTCGTGGAAATCCTGCCGGGTGGATCGCCGTTCTATTTTGCCGCGGGCGATGAGATCGAATTCACCCAAGGTTCCGTCAGCCTGATCGCCCTTCTCACGAAATTCGTGGCAGGCGGCGAGGAGGATGCGTCGGAATGATGTGGCGCGCGGCCGCCGTGATGGGATTGGCGTGCTTTGCCTTTCCGCTTGGCGCGCAGGAGCAGGCCGAGATCGGGACCGGGGCGGTCTTGCGGTGGCTTGACAGAACGGCGGGCGAGACCGGTGATGTCGAAGTGTCCAACGCCTCGGCGGTCGCCATTGGAAAGCTGCGGGTGGAACTGGGCGAATGCCGGTACCCGGCGGGCAACCCGTCCGGCGATGCCTTTGCGTTTCTGACAGTGCATCCCGAGGAGGGCGCGCGGCCGATCTATTCGGGATGGATGATTGCGTCATCTCCGGCGCTCAACCCGCTGGAGCATCCGCGCTACGATATCTGGGTCTTGCGCTGCACCACAGGGTGAGGCGGCTGCAGAAGCCGGTGCGCGTCGATTTGCGCCGGCACCTGAAGGGCCAGAGCCAGTTCTTTGCGATATCTTTCACGGCTGATTTCGATCGCGCCGAGACGCGCCAGATGCGGCGTCAGGAACTGCGTATCAAATAAAACGAATCCGCAGCGCCGAAGATGCGCGACAAGATGCGCAAGCGCCCGTTTGGATCCGTCGGTATGGTTTGAAAACATGCTTTCGCCGAAGAACGCACCGCCAAGCGCCACGCCGTAGACCCCCCCGGCGAGCGCGCCATCCTCTTCCCAGACCTCGAGCGAATGGGCGTGTCCGTCGAGATGCAAAGCGCTGTAAAGCGCGCGGATTTCATCATTGATCCAGGTTTCTTCGCGGTCGGCGCAGGCATCGACAACGGTGTCGAAGGCGGTATCGAGCGAGATGGAGTAGCGGGCTTGCCGGATGCGACGCGCCAGGGAGCGCGAGATGTGGAAGGCGTCGAGCGGCAGAACGCCGCGCTGGCGCGGATCGACCCAGAAAAGTTCGGGATTATCGCGCGACTCAGCCATGGGGAAAATGCCTGCGGCGTAGGCCCGCAAGAGCATCTCAGGTCCCAGACTGTCCCCCTCACCGGTCATGGGTGTACCTTGGCTCCTTGCCCTTTACGCAACACCCACACGCTAGGCACATTGCGGGGCAAAGCAAGGACCGTGTGAGATGTCCGGCCGGTTCAGTCGCGCAGATTGGTTTCCAGCCAATGCTCCAGCCAGTGGATGTTGTAGCTGCCCGACTGGATGTCGGGTTCCTGCAGCAGCGCGTGAAAGAGGGGCACGGTTGTGTCGACACCGTCCACGATCAGTTCGCCCAGAGCGCGGTTGAGACGCGACAGGGCACTTTTCCTGTCCCTGCCGTGCACGATCAGCTTGCCAATGAGCGAGTCGTAATAGGGCGGGATCGTGTAGCCGTCGTAGAGCGCCGAATCCATCCGCACACCAAGCCCGCCGGGCGCATGAAACTGGGTGATCCGGCCCGGACGCGGCGAAAACTCGGGCAGTTTCTCGGCGTTGATTCTGACCTCGATCGCGTGTCCGTTAATCACAAGATCTTCCTGAATGAAGGACATCGGCAACCCTTCGGCGACGCGGATCTGCTCCTGTACCAGATCGACGCCGAAGATGGCTTCCGTCACCGGATGCTCCACCTGAAGGCGGGTGTTCATCTCGATGAAATAGAATTCTCCGTTCTCGTAGAGGAATTCAATCGTGCCCGCGCCGGTATAGTTGATCTTGGCGACGGCGTCGGCGCAGATCTTGCCGATGCGCTCACGCTCTTCTTCTGTGATGCACGGGCCGGGGGCCTCTTCGAACACCTTCTGGTGACGGCGCTGCAGCGAACAGTCACGTTCCCCGAGATGCACCGCGCGACCCTTGCCGTCTCCAAAGACCTGGATTTCGATATGGCGCGGCGTGGTCAGGTATTTCTCGATATAGACCTCGTCATTGCCGAAGGCGGCCTTGGCCTCGGATCGGGCCGTGAGGAAGGCGCGCTCGATCTCGGCGGCGCTTTGCGCCACCTTCATGCCGCGCCCGCCACCGCCTGCGGTGGCCTTGACGATCACCGGATAGCCGATGTCGTCGCAAAGCTTTCTGGCGGCGGCAAGGTCGGGCACGCCCCCTTCGGAGCCGGGCACGCAGGGCACGCCGAGGGCCTTCATCGTATCCTTGGCGGTGATCTTGTCGCCCATCACCCGGATATGTTCCGCAGTCGGTCCGATAAAGGTCAGACCATGATCCTCGACGATCTGCACGAAATTGGCGTTCTCGGACAGAAAGCCGTAGCCGGGATGGATCGCCTGCGCGCCCGTGACCTCGCAGGCCGCGATGATTGACGGGATTGAAAGATAGCTGTCGGTGCCGGGTGGCGGGCCGATACACACCGATTCATCGGCCATGCGGACATGCATCGCATCGGCGTCCGCGGTGGAATGCACTGCGACTGTGGCGATGCCCATCTCGCGCGCGGCCCGGATCACGCGCAGCGCGATTTCTCCGCGGTTGGCCACTAGGATCTTGTCGAACATGGGTCCGGCCTATTCGATGATCATCAGCGGGGCACCGTATTCCACGGCCGCGCCATCCTCGACGAGGATGCGCTTTATGGTGCCGGCACGCGGGGCGGGGATGTGGTTCATCGTCTTCATCGCCTCGACGATCAGAAGCGTGTCGCCTTCTGCCACGCGGTCGCCGACGCTGACGAAGGAGGGCGCACCCGGTTCGGCCTGCATGTAGACGGTGCCGACCATGGGCGAAGTCACGGCCCCGGGGTGGCTGGCGGGGTCTTCTGCAACGGATGGCTCTGCCGGGCTGCTTGCCGGGGTCGACACAGGGGCGGCAGATGCTGTGGCGGCGGGGGCAGGGGCCGCGACCTGACTGATGATCTTGGTCTTGCGGCTGACGCGGACCTGGAGGGTGTCGTTGTCGTCGTAATCGCGCTTCACCTCCAACTCGGTCAGGTCGTTCTCGTTGAGAAGCTCGGCCAATGCCTTGATAAAGGCGACATCGTCCTCGTGGGTCTTTTTGGGCATCCGTTTCCTCGAACCTTGTGGGGCGCGCCGTTCCCGCGGCGGCATCGGATTGGGCAGCTTATAGGGGATGCGCGCCGCCAAGAAAAGCGGCCATCGCGGTGTTTTGCCGCGCAAAGTGAGGACCGGGTCGCCGAGAGGTCGGGAAAAACCTGCGCACGTGGTAGAACGCCGGAACCCGGCCGGTTGCGAGGGCACGATCTTCTCGCGTTACTGGTCGGAGGCGGGGCGCCTCGCGCGCGGCACGTTTGATATGCGCGGAATATCTGCGCTTGCTTACTCGCTGTCGTCGTCGCTACCGGCCTGCGCCATGAGCCTGTCGGCCTTCTTGCGCACCAGCACCGTGCGAAGGTCGTGCATGGCCAGCAGGAGCGCATCGGTGACGGCCTCAAGCTGCTCGTCGGTGGCTTTGGACTGTGCCCAGTGCGTTGTGGTGTTGAGATAGTCGACCGCGCGGTGAATGTCGTCGATGTCGCGCGCTGCAAGCAGCTCGATCCGCTCTTCCATCCACGCTTTGATATGCGCCAGATCCTCGGCCGAAAGTTCCCGGTCGCCATGCGGCTTGATCTGACCATTGCGGATATTGACGACCGCGATCTGGTCCATGTCGATCCGCCGCTGCCGGTTTTCCGTATCGACACGGAACACGAACGCGCCGTTGTCGCGGACACGGAAGTAGTAATTAGGGAGTTCGCCCGACATGCAGTCCTCGGTTGGCTTTCCGCCGAAAGTTTAGCAGCGGCCCTTTTGCCTCGCCAGAGCGGAGGTGCAAAACCCTGAGCCTATTGCAGATTTGCGTCGATCACCGTCTCGATCTCATTCTCGGTGACATAACCGTCGCGGTCGAGGTCCCAATCGCGCATTTCCAGAAGGTGGCGCAGGGCGGCCCGCGATCCGCGCGTGGAGCGTCGACAAACTCAGGCGCCGCCTGTCAGGGACGAAGGTCTTCATCTGGCTGACGTAATAGGCTTTATCCGGTCAGCGTCCGCAGTGAAGACCTTGGTGATGTGCGGATCGATCGTGATCGAGGCCGGATCGATCCTGTCCTGTGCGGCAACCGGAGTCGTGGCCAGCGTGATCAGAAGCATCTACCGTTTCATGTCAGAGTCCGGCAGAACCGTGCGATCCGCGCGCAGGCCTCTTTCAGGGCCGCGTCCGACGTGGCGTAGCTGACGCGGAAATAGGGCGACAGGCCAAAGGCCGCGCCATTCACCGCCGCGACGCCGGTTTCAGACAGAAGCGCGGTGACGAATGCTTCGTCACTGTCGATCACCGCGCCGCCCGCGCTGGTCTTGCCGATGAGCCCCGCGATCGACGGGTAGACATAGAATGCGCCTTCGGGCGTCGGGCAGGTGATGCCCTCGATCTCGTTGAGCCTTTCGACCACCAGATCACGGCGGCGCACGAAGATCTCGTTATGGCGGGGCAGGAAATCCTGCGGGCCGTTCAGGGCCTCGACCGCCGCCCATTGGCTGATCGAGCAGGGGTTGGAGGTGGATTGCGACTGTACCTTGCGCATGCCGCCGATCAGCACCTCGGGGCCGGCCGCGTAGCCGATGCGCCAGCCGGTCATGGCGTAGGCCTTGGAAACGCCGTTGCAGGTGAGGGTGCGGTCGTAGAGCCCCGGTTCGACCTGCGCGGGGGTGCAGAAGCGGAAGTCGTCATAGGCGAGGTGTTCGTACATGTCGTCGGTCAGCACCCAGACGTGAGGGTGGCGCATCAGCACATCGGTGAGCGCCTTCAGTTCGTCCCAGCTGTAGCCCGCCCCGGTGGGATTGGACGGCGAGTTGAAGATGAACCAGCGGGTCTTGTCTGTGATTGCCGCCTCGAGCGCCTCTGCCCCGAGCTTGAAGCCGTCATCGAGACGCGTTTCCACGAAAACCGGTTCTCCCCCGGCAAGCCTGACCATGTCGGGGTAGCTTACCCAATAGGGCGCGGGGATGATCACCTCGTCGCCGGGATTGAGGGTGGCCATCAGGGCGTTGTAGAGATTTTGCTTGCCGCCTGATCCGACGCTGACCTGAGCAGGCGTATATTCCAGCCCGTTGTCTCGTTTCAATTTCGCGCAGACCGCCTGTTTCAGTTCCGGGATGCCGTCCGCGGCCGTGTAGCGGGTGCGGCCCTCTTCGATTGCGCGAATCCCTGCGGCGCGGATGTTTTCGGGCGTGTCGAAATCCGGTTCTCCGGCGCTCAGACCGATCACGTCCTGACCCGCCGCCTTCATCTCCAGCGCCAGCGCCGAGATCGCCATGGTCGGCGACGGTTTGACGCGAGAGAGTGTCGCTGCAAGAGGGTTCATGACGCGCTCCGTGTGGTTTTTACCGTTTCGACTCCTATGTTACAGCCCACGCAGGTACAACATGAATACCAAAGGCCCCGAGGCCGGGAAGGACAGTATGAACGCCCCGAGTACAGACGACTGGTTCGACCCCGACGCCACGACATTCGGCGACCGGATTGCTGGTGCGCGCGATGCCGCCGGCATGTCACAAAAAGATCTGGCCCGCAGGCTTGGCGTCAAGCTCAAGACCCTGAAGGCATGGGAAGACGATCTGAGTGAGCCGCGCGCCAACAAGCTTTCGATGCTGGCCGGGCTGCTGAATGTGACGCTGCCCTGGTTGCTGACCGGGCAGGGGGACGGACCCGACGCGCCGGCCGACGCCGTAATGTCCGCCGATGCGATCAAGATGCTGAACGAATTGCGCGAACTGCGTTCGCAGCTGGCCAACACGACAGAGCGCATGGCGCGGCTAGAGAAAAGCTTGCGGGTGCACCTGGTGGAGCGTGGGGTTGACTGAAGCAACCTCGGAGACCCGGGAGACACGCCTGCGGAGATTGCGCATGCGGTCGATGCGGCGTGGCACCAAGGAGATGGATATCATCCTGATCCGGTTCTCCGACGCGCGCCTGCAGGCCTTGTCCTCTGCCGAACTTGATATTTACGAGGCGCTGCTGGAGGAAAACGATCAGGATCTCTATCAGTGGGTCAGCGGACAGGAGCGGGCGCCGGACCGGTTCACAGCCTTGGTCGATGACATCATTGCGGTCGCGTGCCGGTAAAATGGCTCGCATTTTAAGCGCTATTGCCCTCATTTAACTGATTATTCGGCAATTTCCCCGAAAAACGTCCCGAGCAGTATCGCACGGAGACGAGAATGAGTTTTCAAAAAAATATCCTGCCGACGTCGGATGCCGGCGGTTTTATGGACGGTTATCTTGACGCTTTGTCATTGGTGGAACGTCTGCACCGCCTGCTACTCGACGTGATCAAGGACGAGTTTGAACGGGTTGGCGTGATCGATATCAACGCCGTTCAGGCGCTCTTGTTGTTCAATGTCGGGGATAACGAGGTCACCGCGGGCGAGTTGAAGACGCGCGGCTACTACCAGGGCAGCAACGTGAGCTACAACCTCAAGAAGCTGGTCGAAATGGGGTACATGCATCATCAGCGCTGCGAGATCGACCGACGGTCGGTGCGCGTGCGGCTGACCGAGAAAGGGCGCAAGATCCGCGACATCGTCTCGGGTCTGTTCGAGCGGCACGCGGAGGGCCTCGAAGCCAAGGGGGTTCTGGGCCATGACGGGATCGACCAGATCACCGCGTCTTTGCGCCGGGTGGAACGGTACTGGACCGACCAGATCCGCTATATCTACTGAGGCGTGCCATAGCTGCCGGCAAGACCCGGCAGGCGCAGCTCGCGGATCAGCTTGCGCCGCATGGCGCGGGCGAAATCCTTGTAATCCCGGGCGGTTTCGGCAAAGGCATCGGGCCCGCGGATCACGTGGCTGCGAAAATACTGTTCAAGCGTTTCGACATTGGCGAGGTCCTTGGTGGTGTTTGCCCGACCCTGTGGACCGACGACAAGCGCGTTGACGGTGATGTCGTCGAGATCCGGGCCGCCAAGATCCCTGGGATGCATGCCGAGATTGCCGGGGCCGTCGCCCGAGATATCCATCACCTTTCGCCAGCACGGTTGCGCCGAAAGACTGCGCGCACCAAAGCGCAGGGCGGCAGAAAGGGCGGTCGAGCCTTCGCGCGCCGAAGGCGCCGTGATGGTTTCGAGCCGCGCCGCAAGACGAACCAGATCCTCATTGTCTTGAATATCCGTCCACTCGACCAGAATCCGCTGATCCCGCAGCCCGCTCCATTCATAGATCATCAGGCGCACGGGCGCCTGCGGCAGGGCAAGAAAAGCCGAGATGACGGCCGGATCGCGCAGGGCCGTCACGATGCCTGAAAGCTGCAGCCGGTATTCCGTCGGGTCGACCGACCCGGATACATCCAGACCAAGCGCCAGCGCCTGCCGGCATTCGGGCAGCGCCTTGACCGGCCAGAGCAGTAGGAAAATCGCTGCAAGATGGCGGATCATCCGTGCGGATCGCGGCGGGGCGCCGAACCGAGGATAATGTCATTGACCTCGCGGTAGAGTTTGCGCGTCATCGCCTCTCGGAACTCCTCGAAACCGTTGGCGACAACAAGGAACGCGCCGGGACCGTGCAATACCTCGCTGCCGTAGAAACTTAGGACAGAGGGCTGATCGCCAAGGATCACAAGCCCGTTCACGGTGACACCGGAAAGGGGGAAATGCCGATAGGCCTCGGCCGGCCCGTAGCGGTAGTTGTTCACCCCGTCGCCGGAAACGTCGATCACCTGTCGCGCGCAGTTCGGTCCGCGTTGCAAAAGCTGCGCGGCATAGCCAAGGGCGGGCCCCATGGATGTCGGGAAATCATCGTGGCTGCGCTGCATCTTCAGCAGGCTGGCCACCGCCGCATTGATCGCGGCGGGACTGTCCAGAACGGTCCAGTCGAGTTGAATTTTATGCTGGTAGAAGCCGCTCCATTCATAGACGGCAAGGGCAACGTGGCCCGGCGCGCCTTCGAGGATCGCGTGCCGGACTTCTGTTGCGTTCAACGCGGCGGCGAGCCCCAGTCTTTGCAGATCGTATTCGCGGGCATCGACCGAAGAGGACACATCCAGCGCCAGCACCAGCGCCAGACGGCAAGCCGACTGGGCCATCGCCGCGCCCCCCCAGAGAAGCGCGGCCAATGTCGCGAAAACCCTTACCAATGGCCTGTGTTTTCCATGCTGTTCCACGGCTCGGCTTCGGGAAGGGCATCCCCCTCTTGCAGCAATTCGATCGAGATATTGTCGGGGCTGCGCACGAACGCCATGTGGCCGTCGCGCGGCGGGCGGTTGATGGTCACGCCGTTGTCCATCAGGTGCTGGCACATGTCGTAGATGTTGGGCACGCGGTAGGCGAGGTGTCCGAAATGCCGGCTGTCGTCGGGCAGCGCGTCGTCGCCATCCCAGTTATACGTCAGCTCGATGGGGCATTCTTCCTGTCCGGGCGGTGCCATGAATACGAGCGTGAAACGCCCGCCGTCGCTATCCATCCGGCGCGTCTCTTTGAGGCCGAGCAGTTCGTAGAACGCCATGGATTTTTCCAGATCCTTCACGCGGACCATGGTGTGCAGGTACTTGAGGCCCATCTTGCCCTCCGTTGTTTCGAGATACTGCACAGCTAGCGGACCTATGCCGCCTGTCCAGCGGGGGAGGCGTGCAGGATATCAGAATTCGGAGCGGATCCCGAGGCTGATCGAACTTTCATCGACATCGAACCGGCTGATGTTCGAGCGGCTTTTCTCGGCACGGACGGAAAGCGTCGGCACGAAGCCCAGATAGCTCCAGTCGCTGAAGGTTGCCGTTACGCCCCCGAAGATCGAGTCGTCCACGCGCCCGCCGGGAACCGGAAACACCACGCTGTAGCGGTCGTAGTCCACGACGCTCTGACCGACCGAGAGGCTGAGCCGGGCCGGCCCGATCTCGCGGCCCATCGTGTAGCTTACGATCCCGGTCCACTGCACCGACGAGCTGTTGATGCCGTTGCTGTCGACCTCGCGCATGTTGATATAGGCGCCCAATTGGCCGCCTGAGCCGAGGGTATAGCTGAGCTGCGCGAAGGCGTCGTAAAGCGTGGCATCGTTTTTCGGAAAGGTTTCGTCCTGCTGACGTTCGATCCCGCCGCCGAAGCTGAGCCGTAGCGTTTCGGTCAGCTTCTGATGGCGTTTCAGCCCGATGCGCGCGTAGTCGTAAAGCGGATCGGTCCCGTACCAGACCCGCCCGCCGGTGGCGTCGACCTGCCACGCGCCGTCCCGGCGACCGCCAGAGAATGTATGAGAAATGCCCGCCTCTATCCGGGCCGAGGACAGGTCCCGGCTGCTCAGGCCCGCGACCGCGTTGTTGAACCGCACTTGACGTGTGTAGGCGCGGCCGGTCAGGCGCGTCATGCTGTTCTCGGTTTCGGCAATCCGATAGCTCAGTTGCAGATCCGTGGTTGCGACGGTGCCGGCAATGGCCTGCGCCGATGCGCTGAGCTGTCCGACAAGCGGAGAGCCGTCAATGATGTTGTAAGGGCTGTTGGCCCCGTTGTTGACGTTGTCCGACGGCGAAACGGAAAATTTCAGGTTGAAGTTCAGAGGGTTGCGCGCGCGAACTGTCTGAAAGGCCCGGATCGTCTCGGCGCGTTCCCCTTCGTCCGGCGCGTGATGTGCTGCCCGTCGCAGCCAGAGTTGCGACAGGGTGAGGCGTTCGTCCTTATAGGCCATGACCGATGCCAGCTGCGCCGCATCATATTTCTGAATGGGCGAGTTCGCCGTGTAATAGGCGCGGCGCGCGGATTTCCTTGAAAAACCGTAGGCCTCGACCTGAGCGAAGGCGAGGGCTTGTGTGTAATGCGCCCGGCCATCGCGCGGATTGGCCTTTAAAACGCCCTCGGACAGTTGATAGGCCAGCTTGGGGCGCTTTTGGTGCAGCGCCTGCACGGCCATCATCTGAGCCTCGTCGACGGTCAGTCGAACGGCGTCAGCCGGGGCTTGTGGCACCCCGGCTGTCGGCGCAAGGATAAGCGCCAGGGCCAGAAGCCCTTTTCGTTTAGGGGTTCGTGCTGGCACAGCCGACGGTGTCTTCCACTGGCTGACCGCACTGGTCCAGAACGAAGACGCCGACCTCTTCTTCGCCGGATAGTCCGTAGATATCGCCGGGTCCATCGAACTGTTCGAGATAAACGTTTCCGGCCACGGCGGAGGCGTCCGTTCCGCCGAAGATGCCGCCGTAATCGCCGATGTCGATACCGATCACGCTGGTCGTGATTAACGCATCGGTCTGATCATATTCGACTTCACCGATGAAAGTGCCGTCATCGTTAATCGGCGTACCGATCAGGACAATAGAGGGCAGGATGAGCGGCCGCCCGCCGGAGGTCTGCGCGATCAGGCCGGTCGACGGGTTAATGAGGCGACGGTTGTAAATGTTGCCTTCGACCACGTTGTCGGCGAAATCGGCATTGATGAAGATGCTTGCGTCGACGATGCCGGCCTGTCCCGGTCGCAGTTCGTTGGCTGTACCGGCGGGCACGGGGGCCAGATCGTCAAGGCTGCCTGGCCCGTCGTCCCGGAAACCGATATTCACAAGGCCGACATAGCTGCCGGAATAGCTGACCAGACCAGAGCTTGGCGAGACAACCGGCGGCGTGAACTCTCCGTCGCGTTCGTAATAGCCGCCACCAAAATACCGGTTGCGCGGGTTGGGTGAGATGGTGACACCAGCGCGCGTGTCCGAGCCGTTCGCGGCCTCGCGCGCGAAGGCTGTGTTGTGGCGGTCCAACGGATCGTCCTGGGCCGTGAAGGCCTGATAGCCGCCACGGTCGAACGCGGGCCGGCGACGGTAGGTCGCGATGAACGGCACCTCATCGAGGCTGACGCCTTCGACGGTGAGGGTTTGTGTGGCCGGGTCGAACTCCAGGCGGGCCAGGTCTCTTGCGAGAGACGAGGGGATGCCTGCGTCGGTGAGCGGATTTTCCTCGTCGCCGGGCGGGTCACCGCCGGTGTCTTCTTCCGCCGGGGGTTGGGGATCGGCTTCGAAAGGATTCGAGCCGCTTCCGCATGCCAGCAAGAACGCCGGCAGCACAAGTGATGCCACGAAACGGTTCATGATGAGTACTGCCCTCAATATGTGTCGTTTTTTGTCTTTTGCCTGAGAGTCAGAGGTTTAAAGAGCAAAGTCAATCATTTCCTGCGGGTGAAAATCAGGAAAAAGGGCGCCTGTTGCGCCCGCGCGCCTACTTGATCTTGATGTTTGATGGGGTGGCGTCCGCAAGATATAGTCGAAAGCGACTCGCTTTAGTTGTCAGCCCGATTTCGTCCGCAACAACCCGGTGCTCCGATGAAACAATATCACGACGCCCTGCGCCATATTCTTGAAACCGGCACGCCGTCGAGCGACCGCACGGGAACCGGGACGCTGTCGTGCTTCGGGATGCAGGCGCGGTATCCTCTCTCGGACGGGTTTCCACTTGTCACGACGAAAAAGCTGCATCTGCGTTCGATCATTCACGAGCTTTTGTGGTTTCTGTCCGGCGATACGAATATCGGTTATCTGAAGGAGAACGGCGTTTCGATCTGGGACGAATGGGCGGATGAGAACGGCGATCTCGGGCCGGTTTACGGGCACCAATGGCGCCGCTTTCCGGCGCTTGAGGCGACGGAGGACCCGGCACTTTATCGCCGCCAGGAAATCGACCAGATTGCCGGTCTTGTAGAACAAATCCGAACCAGTCCCGACAGTCGCCGCCTTATCGTGTCGGCATGGAACCCGGGAGATGTGCCCGAAATGGCCTTGCCGCCCTGTCATACGCTCTGGCAGGTCCGGATCATCGGGAACAAGCTTCATCTGCAACTTTACCAGCGGTCGGCGGACATGTTTCTTGGCGTGCCGTTCAACATCGCCTCTTACGCGTTGCTGCTGGTGATGCTGGCGCATGTGACGGGTTACGAACCGGGTGATTTCGTGCATACGATGGGCGACGCCCATATTTATTCCAATCACTTGGAGCAGGTCGAATTGCAACTCTCGCGCACGCCCAAGCCGCTGCCCAACCTGCGCATCGTCCGGGATGTGCCATCGATCTTCGACTTCCGGTTCGAGGATTTCGAGATCACCGGATATGAGCCGGATCCACATATCAAAGCGCCGGTGGCGGTCTGATGATTTCGCTCGTCGTCGCCCGCGACCGCAATGGCGCCATCGGCAAGGATGGTGACATCCCTTGGCATGCGCCCGAAGATCTTGCTTTTTTTCAGCGCGAAACGCTCGGCTCTGCGCTGATCATGGGGCGGCGGACCTGGGAAAGCCTGCCGGTCAGGCCGCTTGGTCGTCGCCTCAACATCGTGGTGTCCTCGGGGCATGTCGATGGCCCGCACCACGTCGTACCGTCGGTCGAGGCCGCAATCGAGAGCGCGATTTCAGCAGGGTATGCCCGCATTTCCGGCATCGGCGGCTTCGGGATTTTCGAAGCGCTTCTGCCGATGTCGCAGCGCATGCTGATCACCGAAGTCGACCTGGCTGTCGAGGGGGCGGATACCTGGTTTCCTGAGTTCGACGAAGGTGACTGGCAGGTCACGACGCGCATTCCCCTGCGTGCGGACGCGCCGCGATGCGAGCTGCGCGAATGGATGCGGAAGACCTGATGCGCGTCATGGCATTATCCCGGGATTGGAACCAATTGTTTCCGGCGTAAAAAATTGACAGGCATCCGGGCATCTATACCATAACGTGCACAACGATTTTGGGCTGTATTTACTTTTTTTGCGAGGATCATATGCGCATCACCTCATACATCGCCGCCGCGTTGACTGTGGCCGTTCTCGGCGGGCCGGCCATGGCTGAAGGGCCAAAGGTTTATGCCTATCCCTCCAAGCACAATTACTGTCCGCAAGGATTGCAGCCGGTCACGATTTCCGGGGTCATCTGTTGTGGGACGCCGAACCAAAGCATGACGTACCAGCAGGTGAAAGCGCATCCACTGCCGAAAAAGCGGCATTACCACTCGTCCCGCGCGCGCAGTGTCGGGACGTGCCGCGAGGGTGAAAAGGGCTGTTACTGACCTCAGGCGGGCCTGTCTTATTCAGGCCGGACGCCCGGCCTGAATTGTACCATCGCCTCGCAAGCGCTGTCAGAGCAGTTTGAGATCCGCCGCCATCTGTCGACCGTCGCGGCCCTCTTGCAGGTCGTAGCCGACCTTCTGGTTGTCGGCGAGGCCGGTGAGACCTGACCTTTCGACCTGGCTAATATGGACAAACACGTCCTTGCCGCCCTCATCGGGGGCGATGAACCCATAACCTTTGGTGGTATTGAACCATTTCACGGTGCCGGTTGGCATGCCGCTTCTCCTTCTGTCTTGTGTCGCCCGGGACACCCCGGGATGCCAACGCTTCGGCCCGCGAGAAAGGTTGGCTTTCGAGACGACAGAAGCGCTTGCAAAAAAATGATTGCACTCGCCTTGCAAAAAGCAAGTGAAACCCGATGACGCGGGTGGTCAACTTCTGTAGACCGGTGAAAAACTGGGCATGCGATAATGACCCTCTATGGTCTGAAAACCTGCGATACCTGCCGCAAGGCGCTGAAATCCCTCGATAAGGTGGAGTTTCGGGACATCCGGTCGGATGGTATTCCACCCGACGTGCTGAAATCCGCCTATGCCGCTTTGGGTGATGAGCTTGTCAATCGGCGCTCGACCACATGGCGGGGCCTTTCGCACGACGCGCGGGCAGCCGATCCGCTGACGCTTCTTGCCGAGCACCCCACCCTGATGAAGCGCCCGCTGATCACCGATGGTACGCGGTTCTTCCTGGGATGGGGCAAGGACGTTCAGGCGGACTTGATGCGTTAGGCGGCCACACGACCGCCGAAAGCCCGGTCAAGGGAGAGCGGCCCCGCGCCCTTAATCACGAGTACCAGAAGCAGGAAGACCCACAGGGCCCGCTGATCGAGGATGATCCCGTCCGGCGCCTTGTCGAACCATGCACCAAGCGTGCCTTGTTCTATTCCGTTATGACCGAACAGATCGGTGAGCGACTGCACTGCGACAAACCCGATCATGCCAAGCGCGGCCAGCCGGCAGGCCATTCCGACGACGATGAGCAGCGGCAGAATGAACTCTGCCCAGGTGCCAAAGGTGACAACGGCCCAATGGTAGACCCCAAGCTGGCTGGTATCGTAGACGACCGCTTCCATCGTCTTGGGAAAGATCTGTGCATAAGCCCCGACAGACGGCTGCCACAGGCCCGAGATGCCGTCGCCCAGCTTGGTCAGGCCGGACGCCCAGAAGTAATGAAGCAGGATCGCGGCAAAGAGAAACCGGGCCAGAGTGGGCAGGAGCCAGTCCGCTCGGTCCAGCGCGGTGGAAATCGATTTGTATCGTGAAATCAGGGAGTTCAAAGGATATCTCCTGGAATGATCTGGTGTATCGCCTGGCCTTGGAGCAAAAGACCAAGCGCGGCGGTCAGGTCGAACGGCGCGTCTGCGGCACTCTCTGCCTCGGCAAGTGTTGCCCCGCTCTGCAACGCGCTGAGAAAGGCGCAGGTCGGTGTGTCGATGACTGCCATTTCAGGGTCGAAGGCGGGGCGCGTGATGAGCACGTTCTGCGCCTCTTGTCCGGGCGGTGGCGCGTCATCGGTCATGTGAAAGGCCCAGATCGCGTGCACCGGCCAATCCGAACGCAATAGGCGGAGCGCCGGGGCGAGATCGAACCGCATGTTGGCAAGGGCTTCCGGTGCCAAGCCGGCCAGCTCTCCGGGGTCGGCCGGCGCGGCGTCAGAGGCGTGATAGGCTTCGCGCCGGGTCTGTTCCAACCGGGCGAGATCGGCGACTTGCGGTAGGTGATCTAGCCGCATCTGTTGCTGCAGGAAGGCCGGAAAGGACGCGCCGTAATACATCATCATCGGCGTATCCGGTGGGAACTTTCGCACGTAAAGGCTTGCGACGGAAAGGAATTCCTCGGGCCCAAGAAGCTTGGCCGTGGCCGGGAACGAGGTTTCAATCGCGGTGATCAGACCTGCGACGACATTGTTGCGGTAGACCGAGAAGCGGCGCCCCGCGGGACGGCCTTGCCCGTCTTTCAAGCCCTCGGGCACGGCGGCGAGAGGATCGAGCACGGCGGCGCGGAAGCTATCCTGCCGCACGCTCATGCCGCGACGCCCTGTCTGTGGCGGGCGAGGGCCGTTTCGGCCCGCGCGGCTTCGGCGGCGAGGGTGGCCCAATCGGGCACATCGGTATCCCATTCGATCAGCAGTGGACGCGCACCGGACCGGGCAAGGGTATACTCCAAAAGCGACCAGACCGGATCCGCGACCTCGCGCCCATGGCTATCGATCAAAAGCGGCGCGCCGTGGTCATCCTCATCTTCGTCGTGACCACCAAGATGAAATTCCTCAACCTTATCAATGGGAAACGTGTCGATATACATGTGCGCATCTATGGCCAGATTGGTTGCGGAGACGAACACGTTGTTCACGTCGAGCAGCAAACCACAGCCGGTCCGTTGGGCCAGTTCCGCAAGGAAATCGGGCTCTGACCATGTGCTTTCGGCGAAAGCGAGGTAGCTGGACGGATTTTCCAGCAGCATGTGACGGCCAAGTGTGGTTTGGACCTCGTCGATATGTTCGGCCACACGGCGGAGCGTCTCGGTTGTGTAGGGCAGCGGCAGGAGGTCGTTGAGAAACGCGCTGTCATGCGTCGACCAGGCAAGATGCTCGGAAAAGCTTGCGGGTTGCAGCCAGTCACAGAGCGTCTTGAGGCGGGCAAGGTGGTTGGGGTCAAGCGGACCTTCGCCGCCGATACTCAGGCCTACGCCATGCACGGACATCGGAAAACGCTCGGCCAGATGGCGCAGTTGCGCCAGCGGTCTGCCGCCATCGCCCATGTAATTTTCCGCATGTATTTCAAGCCATTGAACGGGATCCGGGTCTGTCGTCAGATCGGGAAAATGCTGTGGCTTGTAGCCGACGCCGGGACCGTTCGGCAGAGCGTTCTGAGGCATGGCGGCACCTTTCGTCTTGGTTGCGGGGCGCGGGGTAACGGCGCGCGCCCCGCCAGTTCGTCACGCCTGCGGCAGGTCGCGGTCCAGCGGTTCCAGGCTACCGGTGCGGTCGCCGGGCAGGTCGATTTCGGTGCAGGTGCCCTTGTCGACGAGGGTCCAAGCGTTGCCCTGGTAGTCGACCGTGGAGGTGCCGGCGCAGGTGGTGCCGGCGCCGGCGGCGCAGTCGTTTTCCCCTGCAAGCGAGATGCCGTAGCATTTTTCTTTCTCGGCGGCCTGAGCAGCCGTGGTGGTGTGCGCGGCGAGCGCGGCCGTGACGGCCGAGGCAATTGCGGCGGTTTTCACAAGGTTAGACAAGGGTTTACTCCTCCCTCTTGAGGTTTTGCAATAAGACGCCGTACCCGGTTGGTCCGGGCGGCGATACCCAACGCTATCGCCGGTCGCGCCCAAAGCGTACTCACGAGTGCGTCAGACACGCGCACGTCAACCCCCCGCGCGCCTGTACGCAGGGGGTAACGCATTCTTAATAAACGGAAAATCGCCAGCCTGCCGCCAGTCTTGTACAAATTGTTACAAGCCTGACGGCCCGGTTTGTACAAAATGTTACAACAAATCCGGGGGCGTTGCGTCCTTGGCAAGCGCAACTGTTACATCGGCGAGCGTTTCGACCTTGGTCTGCTTTTCCCCCAGACGCCGGACGGACACGGTCTTTTCCTCGACCTCGCGCAGACCGCAGGCGAGAATGACCGGCACCTTGCCGACGGAGTGTTCGCGGACCTTGTAGTTGATCTTCTCGTTGCGGATATCGGCCTCGGCCCGGACGCCGGCGGACTGCAGCGTTTTGACGACTTCATGCACATACGCATCCGCCTCGGACACGATGGAGGCGACGACGACCTGGCGGGGGGCGAGCCAGAAGGACAGCTTGCCTTCCCAGTTCTCGATCAGAATGCCGATGAAGCGTTCAAATGAGCCAAGGCAGGCGCGGTGGAGCATATAGGGGCGATGCTTGGCGCCGTCGGCGGCGATATAGGTGGCATCGAGCCGTTCGGGCAGGTTGGGATCGACCTGAAACGTGCCGCATTGCCAAACCCGGCCGATGGCGTCGGTGAGGTAAAAGTCGAGCTTCGGCCCGTAAAAGGCGCCATCGCCCGGTTCCAGCGTGTAGTCGCGGCCCACAGCCTTGATCGCGTTTTCCAGCGCGCCCTCGACATAGTCCCAGCTTTCATCGGTGCCAACGCGCTTTTCAGGGCGGGTGGCAAACTTGATCTCGAAATTGTCGAACCCAAGCTCGCGATAGACATTCGCGGTGAAGTCGATGAAGCGGGCGCATTCGTCCTGAATCTGCTCTTCGGTGCAAAAAATATGCGCATCATCCTGCGTGAAGCCGCGCACGCGCATGATGCCGTGCAGCGCGCCCGACGGTTCGAACCGCGCGCAAGAGCCGAATTCGGCCAGCCGCAGGGGCAGGTCGCGGTAGGATTTGAGGCCCTGGTTGAAGACCTGGACGTGGCAGGGACAGTTCATGGGCTTCAGCGCGTTGATGCGTGTCTGCTCCTTGTTCTTGACGGTGGCGTCGTCATCCTCGCCGTCGCGGGACTCGTCTACCTCCACCAGGAACATGTGGTGCTGGTACTTGTCCCAATGGCCGGATTTTTCCCACAGTTTGCGGTCGACGACCTGGGGGGTGTTGATCTCGTTATAGCCGCCCGCGCGTTGCTTGCGGCGCATGTAATCCTGCAGGGTGGTGTAGATCGTCCAGCCGTTGGGGTGCCAGAAGACCTGGCCGGGGGCCTCTTCCTGCATGTGGAAAAGGTTCATCTCGCGGCCGAGCTTGCGGTGGTCGCGCTTCTCGGCCTCCTCAAGAAAGTTGAGATAGGCCTTCAGCTTTTCTTTGCCGGTGAAGGCGACGCCATAGATCCGCTGCAGCATCTGGCGGCTGCTGTCGCCGCGCCAATAGGCGCCGGCGATGGACATGAGCTTGAACGCATCCGCCGGGACCTGGCCGGTGTGCTGAAGGTGCGGGCCACGGCAGAGGTCCTGCCAGTCGCCGTGCCAATACATGCGCAGCGGCTCATCGCCTGGAATGGCGTCAATGAGTTCGACCTTGTAGGGCTCGTCATTGTCTTTGTAGTGCTGGATTGCGCGGTCGCGGTCCCAGACCTCGGTGCGGACGGGGTCGCGCAGATTGATGATCTCGCGCATCTTCTTTTCAATGGCGCCAAGGTCCTCGGGCGTGAAGGGCTCGGCCCGGTCGAAATCGTAGTACCAGCCGTTCTGGACGACCGGGCCGATGGTGACCTTGGTGTCGGGCCAGATTTCCTGCACGGCGCGGGCCATGATATGGGCGAGGTCGTGACGCACCAGTTCGTTTGCGGCGTCTTCTTCTTTCATCGTGTTGATGGCGATTTTCGCGTCGCGCTCGATGGGCCACTGAAGGTCCCAATGCTGGCCGTCGATATGGGCCGAGATGGCCTTTTTCGCCAGGGAATTGGAAATGTCAGCGGCGACCTCGGCGGGGGTGATTCCCGCCGCATAGTCGCGTGCGTTGCCATCGGGAAAGGTCAGGGAGATCTGGGCCATATCTGGCTTCCTCGTCGGTTTGGCGCCCACGGAACGCCCGGTTGCGGGTATTTTGTGCAGCCGCGTTTTGGCCCTCTGCCCGGCGCAAGTCAAGTGAAAGGCCGCGCCACGGGGGCGACGCGTGCCGACAAGAGGCCAAGGCGCGACAAGCACTTAGCCGGTTTCGGGGCGAATTGCGTCGGTTTCGTGTGCCAAAGCATGCCGCGCCTTGTATCCGTCTGTATGCTGGCAGACTTGTAACAGTTTGACGCAGCGCGAATTTTTCGACTTGTTCGCGGGCGCAGAATTTCTATATTAACCCGTAGCTAACACACAATCACTATAACTTATCGCGGAATACACCGCAGTCACGGAGAGCACATCATGGCGCGCTACAACGTCAATTTCGAACTGTCTGTTGAAGATATGGAGCTGATCGAAGACGCCCTTCGCCGTGCGAAGCGCGAGTATGCCGAGAGCCTGATCAAGACGCCGTCGAACGACGATGCGCCGATCGGCGAGGCCTCGGCCAAGGAGCCTGCACGCCGGATCCACGATCTTCTGGGTCGCCTGCACAACCAAAAAGTTTTTTACCGTCCCAAGCGGTCGACCTATATCGGCGGGTAAGAGGATTGCCCCCAACCCCGGCGGGTAACACCAGTTATCCGACGGAGGTTGCGTGCAGACTGTCTTTGAACGCCTGACAGGCCAGGAAAGCGACAGGACCGAAGCCCGGAACGGCTTGATCCATGTTGTGTCGCTGAGCATGACAAAGGTCGCTGACGGCCTGATCGATCCAAAGCTCGTACTGAGCTGGTTGCTGGGTGTCCTTGGGGCGCCCGGCATTTTCATTGCGCTTCTGGTGCCGATCCGCGAGGCCGGCGCGCTGTTGCCGCAAATCTTTCTGGCGGGGCGGCTCAACCAGATGAAACAGCGCCGCTGGATGTGGGCGTTGGGCAGTGCGGGGCAGGGGATAGCCGCCGCGGGCATCGTGATCGCCGCGCTGACGCTGGAAGGCTGGGCCGCCGGGCAGGTCTTTTGCGTGGCGCTTGCGGTGCTGGCGCTTTGTCGAGCGGCGTGCTCGGTCTCTTACAAGGATATTCTGGGCAAGACGGTGGGACAGGCCAAGCGTGGCGCAGTGACCGGCATGGCCGGCTCGGTGTCGTCCGCCGCGGTGCTGGTCTTTGCGCTGTTGCTTTTGTCGGGTTTCTTGCAAACCAAGGCGGGGGTGATCGCGGCCATCGGGCTAGCGTCGGTGTTGTGGATCCTTGCCTTCTTCACCTTTTCGCGGCTGCGCGAGGAGGACAGCGAGCCGGGTGGGCCGGATAGTGCCGAAGGCTACTGGAAGATGCTGAAGAAGGACGCTAACCTGCGGCGGTTCATCCTTGTCCGTGGGCTTCTGACCTCGACCGCTCTGGCGCCGCCGTTCCTGGCGGTGATGACGACTGGCGAAGGCGGCGGCAGTGTGCAGACGCTGGGCGGGCTGTTGCTGGCCTCGGCGGCGGCGGGCTTTGCCAGCTCTTACGCGTGGGGGTGGCTGGCGGACCGGTCGAGCCGGATGATGCTTCTGGCCGCAGGCGGGCTCGCGGCGCTGGCGATGGGCGCGGCGATAAGCGTGCAGGCGGCGGGACTGGCCCAGGTGCCGTTCCTCATTCCGGGCATTCTGTTCGTTCTGATGGTGGCCTATCACGGCGTGCGGCAGGCGCGGTCGACCTATCTTGTGGATATCTCGCCCGAGGACCGGCGCACGGCCAACGCGGCGGTGGCGAACCTGGCGATCGGCATCATCCTGCTGGCGGCGGGCGCGTTCGGCGGGGCGCTGAGCTGGGTCGGACCCAACGGCGCGCTGGCCGGTTTCGCGGCAATGTCCGCGCTTGGCGGGCTCGCGGCGCTTGGTCTCAGGGAGGTCGGGCAGGCAGAGACGTGAGCCGTTGTGACGGTATGCAATCGTTGTGCTGCGTGTGCGAACGTATGCGAATGTTTATTGTAACAGACTGACATAAAAAGATAGTTTTCATCCGGTCGAGGGGTGTTAGGCTTGTGCATGTGCAGCATAACGTTGCGAGCAGGACCCGAGATCGGAGAGCCGGAATGGCCAAGATAGACAGACGTTTCGACACGAAGCCCGCGCGCGCCCCATCTACGGGCCATGGCGCGGCGCAGGCGACGGCGGATGACGCCGCCGACGCGGATCCCGAGCAAGACACGCCCCCGCGCAATCGCCAGTGGACGCTGGACCGGATCGAGAGAATCATCGGCTCCATCGCCTGATTTCGACCGCGAGCGGTTGCCAAGGGGGCGCCTTATCGGCCAGTTTCTGCCCGGGACGTTCGACCGGGTAACGCGAGGGGCCGATATGGACACGCCGGAATTTCTGACATCGCCGCAGGGTCGGCAGCTTGCCTTTCACAGAAGCGATGGCACGGGTCCCGGCATCGTGTTTCTGGGCGGGTTCAAATCCGATATGGACGGCACCAAGGCCGTACATCTTGAGGCTTGGGCGCGGGCGAAGGGCCGCGCCTTTCTGCGCTTTGACTATTCCGGGCATGGGCAAAGCTCGGAGGCGTTCACCGACGGCTCGATCGGCGCATGGGCCGAAGATGCCAAAGCCGTCATCGGCGCGGTCACGGAGGGGCCGCAGGTTCTTGTCGGATCGTCGATGGGCGGCTGGATCTCGCTTCTTTGTGCGCGGGACATGGCCGAGAAGGTGGCGGGGCTTGTCACCATCGCCGCCGCACCGGATTTCACCGAGGACAGCATGTGGGCAGGGTTCACCCAAGCGCAGCGCGACGCGCTGGAGCGGGACGGGCAGGTTGCGTTGCCCAGTGATTATGGCGAGCCCTATGTCATCACCAAGAAGCTGATAGAGGACGGTCGGCGGCATCTGGTGCTGCGCGCGCCGCTGGATCTGCCGTTCCCGGTGCGGTTCCTGCAGGGAACCGCGGATGCGGATGTGGAGGTGTCGGTGGCGCTGCGGCTTCTGGATCATGCGACAGGGCCGAATCTGCGTCTTACACTGGTGAAGGGGGCCGACCACCGGTTTTCCGATCCCGAGTGCCTTGGCGTGATCGAGGCGGCGCTGCAGGAGGTGCTGCAGCGGGTCGGGTGACCGCGGCCGACGCCCCGGCGGATGATCGCGCTGCGGGTCTCTGCGCGACGGGACGCTTGGAAAAACGCCTCGCCTGTGGCAGGATTCAAAAAAACAAAAACGCGTATTGCGAGCAGTAAGGAAAAATCATGGTCGAGCCGCTGGTCCTTTTGCCGGGAATGCTTTGCGATTCCCGGGTGTTCGCGCCGCAAATTCAGGCGCTTAGCCCGGAAATGACCCTTGTCGTGGCGCCGGTCACAGAGGGCGACCGGATCGAGGAAATCGCGTCGAACATCCTTGATACGCTGCCGCGCAAATTCGCGCTGGCGGGTCTGTCGATGGGCGGGATCGTGGCGATGGAGATCATGCGGCGCGCACCCGAGAGGGTGACGCGGATCGCGCTGATGGATACAAATTCACTGGCCGAGACGCCGCAATCCGCGGCGGATTACGAGCCGCTGATCACCAAGTTGCGCGCGGGTCTTCTGGATCAGGCGGTTGCGGCGATCATGCGCCCGGAATATCTGGCGCCCGGTCCGGACCGGACGGCGGTTCTGTACCAGGTGGGCAAGATGGCCGAGAACATCGGCTGTGCGGCGATCACCCGGCAGGCGCGCGCGCTGCAGCGGCGGCGGGATTACCAGGCGACGCTGCGCAAATGCCACGTGCCGGCGCTGGTGTTGTGCGGGGTGCATGACGGGCTGACGCCGGTCAAGCGGCACGAATTCATGGCCGGGTTGATCCCCCATGCGGAACTGGCGCTGATCCAGGATGCGGGCCACCTGCCGACGCTGGAAGCGCCCGAGGCCGTCACCGCGGCGCTGCGCGTTTGGATGAAACAGCCGCTGGTCCTGCAAAGACGGGTGGTGGCCGAGTAGGTCTGGGAGATCCTTTGCCAAAGGTGTGGATCATCCGTGCCCATCCATCTATGCGGCACGGCATGTATGGTCCACGCAAGTGAAAAGGAATACGCCATGACGCATGGCATGACCTGGGTTCGGTTCACGGAAGGGACGCGCCCGTGAAACCGTCTTTGGCTGATCCGCGCCTCGTCCGGTTTGCCGGTGTGCTGTACCTGGTCATCATTCTGTGCGGAATCACCGCCGAGATGTTTTTGCGCGGTCCGTTGCTGCAGGGTACGCCAGATCAAATCGCCCAAGCCTTTGCCGCGAATACCGGTCAACTTCGTTTGAGCCTTGTGGCCGACACGGTGATGATGATCGCGGATGTCGCGCTTGCGCTCGTCTTTTTCGAAATCTTGCGCCACCTCTCCAGCGCCTTGGCGCTGGCCGCCATGGTGTTCCGGTTGGGGCAGGCCGTGCTTATCGGTGCCAGTCTGATGGCCTTGGGCAGTGTCCCGTCATTGCTTGCCGATGCGCCACGCATCGCGGTGCATATGACTGATTTGCACGCGCTTGGATATGACATCGGTCTGATCCTGTTCGCCGTGAACTGCGCGATCATGTCGATCCTGCTGTGGCGTACGCGTTTGCCCAAGGTGATCGCAGGTGGTCTTGCGGCGTCCGGTCTTGTCTATGCGACGGGGAGCCTGACGCGGCTTGTCGCGCCTGACCGGGCGGCGGTGATCGAGCCCGCTTATCTGATCCCGCTGGTGGTCGAGAGCGCCCTTTGTCTGTGGCTGCTTTTTCGCGCAAAGATTTGAGCGTCAGCGCGGATCACGCGCGAAATTGGCGCATGGCCGATATTGATCACGGCGTCTGCGCGCCCGGCGGTGGCGCGGCGGCGGTTATTCCGCCGCCATGTCCTTGGATTTCTTGGAGCGCCGCGGCGCGGTGCGGCTGCGCTTGGCCGGGGCTTCGGAATTGGCGTCAATGAAATCGAGCACCAGAGGCCGGATGTTATTGCGCCAGGAGCGGCCCGCGAAGATACCGTAGTGCCCGGCGTCCGGTTCCAGATAGCTGGCCTTCTTGCTGTCGGGCAGGCCGGTCAGCAGGTCGAGCGCCGCGACGCACTGACCCGGCGCCGAGATATCGTCCTTGCCGCCCTCGACGGTCTTGACCGCGACATTGGTGATCGCACCGATATCGACCTTGTGGCCCGCAACGACGAATTCGTTGCTGGCGATCTCGCCGTTCTTGAAGATCCGGTCGACGGTCGACAGGTAGAATTCCGCCGGCATGTCCATGACGGCGAGGTATTCGTCGTAGAACTTGTTATGCGGGTCACGGTCGCTGGCCTGACCTTGGGCGACGCGGGTGATCTGATTGTAGAACGCCTCGCCGTGGCGGTCGGCGTTCATCGACATGAAGGACGCGAGCTGCAGCAGGCCGGGATAGACCTTGCGCCCGACGCCGGGGTATTTGAAGCCGACGCGCTGGATCATCATCTCTTCGAGCTGGCCCATGGTGACGCTGTGGCCGAAATCGGTCACGTCGGTCGGGGCCGCATTGGGGTCGATCGGCCCACCGATCAGCGTGAGCGAGCGCGGCTGTGCGTCGGGGTCGAGCTCTGCCAAATAGGCGGTGGCCGCGAGGGTCAGCGGCGCCGGCTGACAGACGGCGATTACGTGCAGGTCGGATCCCAGCTCTTTCATGAAGTCCATCAGGTAGAGCGTGTAATCCTCGATATCGAACTTGCCTGCCGAGACGGGAATGTCACGGGCGTTGTGCCAGTCGGTGACAAAGACCTCGCAGTCGGGCAGGAGCGATTTGACGGTCGAGCGCAGAAGCGTGGCGTAGTGGCCCGACATCGGCGCCACGAGCAGCACGCGGCGGTCCATTTCGTCGCGCCCCTGCACGTCGAAGTGGATGAGGTCGCCGAACGGGCGTTCGACCCGCGTCTCGATATTGATGAGGTGATCGCGGCCATCCGCGCCGGTGATTGATTCGATGCCCCAGTCGGGTTTGACCACCATGCGCTGGAACGTGCGTTCGGTCACCTCGCCCCAGGCGGCCATCCAGTTTAGTGTGGGGTTCGGAACCATGCTGAATATCGGATAAGACGCCATGGACAGCGCGGTTGCGCCGAGCCACTGATTGGTATTGCGCATGGTTTCCATGAGATCATAGGTGATCATGTAGCGCATTGGAGATACTCCTTTGATCCTGCGGCCCCGGTCCCTTTGGCCGCAGTCACAGACGGGCGTGACGGCGGTGTACGCGCCACGAGTTAAGGTTTATATATCAGCTTGGCGTGGAGGACGCCATGCTGCGAAGCAGAAAAATTAAGAGGAGATGCGAGCCATGGCAACGCAAGACAAGGCCGAGGTCAAGAATCTGGACAAGCTGACCAGCAATCTGGAGCGGGTCGAGTCCTTGTCGCAGCGGCTGGTGCAGGCGCTGTCGCAGCGCAATCCGCCAGCGCCGGAACTTAACGCGCCCAGCAATGACTTTTTTATGAAGGCGGCGTCATCCTACTGGCAGTCGATGCTGGAAAATCCGGGCAGGATGTATGAGCAGCAGCTTGAATATTGGGGCAAATCGGTGCGCCACTTCATCGAGGCTCAGCAGCATCTTGCGACAGGCAAGGTCGAGGACCACGGCGACGAGCCCGACCCGCTGGCAGGGGACAAGCGGTTTTCCAACCCGCTGTGGGAGAGCAACCCGTTCTTTCATTACATCAAGCACCAGTACGCGCTGAACAAGCAGGCCATCGAGCAGGCGGTCGCCGAGGCCGAGGATCTTGACGACAAGGACAAGCAGCGTCTGCGCTATTTCTCGCGCCAGATCGTCGACATGCTGAGCCCGACGAATTTCCTGGGCACCAACCCGGATGCGCTGGAAAAGGCGGTCGAAACGGATGGCGAGAGCCTTGTGAAGGGTCTTGAGAACCTCGTTGCGGACCTTGAGGCCAATAATGGCGAGATGGTTGTGCGGTTGTGCGACGAGAAGGCGTTCGAGCTGGGCGAAAACGTGGCGGTGACACCGGGCGAGGTGGTCTATCGCAACCACATGATGGAGCTGATCCAGTACACGCCCACAACGGAACAGGTGTACAAGACGCCGATCGTGATCTTTCCGCCTTGGATCAACAAATTCTACATTCTCGACCTCAAGCAGGAGAACAGCCTGATCAAGTGGATCGTCGATCAGGGCTATACCCTGTTTGTCGTCAGCTGGATCAATCCCGATGCGTCCTACAGGGATGCCGGTATGGATACCTATGTCGAGGACGGGTTTCTGACGGCCATCCGCGAGGTCAAGGCGATCACCGGCGAGAAACAGGTCAACGCGGTGGGCTATTGTATCGCGGGCACGACGCTGCACCTGACGCTGGCCCTGATGGCCAAGCGCGGCGACAAGAGCGTGAAATCCGCCACGTTCTTCACCGCGCTGACCGATTTCGGCGTGCAGGGGGAGTTTACGCCGTTCCTGCAGGACGATTTCGTCGACGGGATCGAGCGTGAAGTGGAAGAGCAAGGCGTGATGCGGTCGTTCATCCTGGGGCGCACGATGTCGTTCCTGCGGTCAAACGACCTGATCTTCAAACCCGCGATCCGCAGCTACATGATGGGGGAAAGCCCGCCCGCCTTCGACTTGCTCTACTGGAACGGGGACGGGTCCAACCTGCCGGGGCGGATGACGAAGGAGTATCTGCGCGGGCTGTGCCAGAATAACCTGTTCACGACAGAGGGCTTCGAGCTTTGCGGGGAAAAGATTCACGTCAGCGACGTAAGCCTGCCGATCATGGCGATCACCTGCGAGACCGATCACATTGCTCCGTGGAAGGATTGCTATCGCGGCTTCCTGCAGACCAGCAGCAAGGACCGGACCTTTGTGGTGTCGGAATCGGGTCACATCGCGGGCATCGTCAATCCGCCCTCGAAAAAGAAATACGGCTATTACACCAACAGCGATCTGCCGGACACGCCCGAGGCGTGGCTGAAGGGCGCTGTGGATCACGAAGGATCGTGGTGGCCGCGCTGGGAAGAGTGGCTGCGCAAGCGGTCCGGGGCCAAGATCAAGGCCCGTGAACCGGGGGATTCGGAGCATCCGCCCCTGGCTCCGGCACCCGGAACGTACGTTAAGAAGAAGGCAAGTGTCTGATTGGAAAGGGAAAGTCGGTCTTTCCGGAGATTTTTGCTGCAGTGCAGAAAAACCCCTTGAAATGCTGCGTTGCGGCATGTATGTAGTTTGCAGATGCAGAACGCAGGACGGTCCTGCTGAACCGCAAACGAAATTCAAGGAGGCCACACCAATGGCAAAAGCACAAGACATCAACACCATCATGAAAGACTTCATGGGTGCATTCCCCGTCGACACCAAAGCGATGGAAGATGTGTTCAAGAATCAAGCTGCTCTGAGCGAGAAGCTCTCGGGTGTTGCTCTGGACGCCGCCGACAAGTCGGCTGAGCTGTCCAGCAAGTGGACCAAAGAGACCCTTGCCAAGATGAGCGAAATGACCAAAGCCAAGTCGGAGCCTGCCGATTACGCCAAGGCGATGACCGATTTCGCATCGGCCAATGCCGAGAGCGCCGCAGAGCACATGGCTGCTTTCGCCGAGATCGCCAAGAAAGTTCAGATGGACACCGTCGAACTGATGATGGCAGCCGGCAAAGACATGCAGGAAGACACTGCAAAAGCCGTTAAGAAGGCGACCGACGACATGACCGCCGCGGCCAAGAAAGCTTCGACCACGGCGAAGTAAGGTTACGAATTCGGGCTCTGTTTCCTCCCAATTTAGAGCCCGCTTCTCAAGGGCGAGTCCTCGTGGCTCGCCCTTTCTTTTTGTTCTGCAGTGGCATAAGGTTTTCTGCAGCGCTGCAATCCGGGAGGACGAAACGTGGCTGATTCCGAAAAAACCCTGTTGATCAAGCGGTATGCCAGCCGCCGTCTCTACAATACCGAAACCTCGGATTACGTGACGTTGGAAGATATCGCGGAGTTCATCCGTGATGGCCGCGAGGTGCAGATCATCGATCTGAAATCCGGCGACGACCTGACCCGGCAATACCTGTTGCAGATCATCGCCGAGCATGAAAGCCGCGGCGAGAACGTGTTGCCGGTGAACGTGCTGAACGACCTGGTGCGCAGCTATACGACCCACGCCACGTCAATGGTGCCCGATTTTCTCGCCGCGAGTTTCGAGATGCTGCAGAAGGGGCAGAGCCAGATGATGGAAAACATGGCCAAGGCCAATCCGCTGGCGCAGATGCCCGGGATGGAGGCCATGCGCGCCCAGCAGGAGGCGTTTCTGAAGGCAATGACCGGCGGCAAGATGCCCGGCATGGGAACAAGCGGGCCCGCGCCGGATGACGATGCGGCCAAGGACGACGAGGACCTGCAGGCGATCCGGTCGCAATTGGCCGAACTGCAGAGCAAACTGTCCAAGATGGGCAAGTAACACCCCATGGTCGATAGTCCCGGTCGCATCACGCTATGGGGCATCGAGGTGTTCATGGCCGCCGCTGACGAGCGGTCGATTTCCGCCGCGGCGAAACGGCTGGGGGCCAGCCCGTCGGCGGTCAGCCAGCAATTGACCAATCTGGAATCTGCCGTGGGTGCCACGCTTTTGCAGCGCAACGCGCGGCCTGTGCGGCTGACGCCGGCGGGCGAGATTCTGCAACGGCGGGCGCAGGTCATCCTCAACGAGGCGGCGCTGGCGCGCGCGGAACTGGCGATGTCGGATCTGGCGATGCTGACGCGGTTCCGGTTGGGCATGATCGAGGATCTCGAGGCGGACGTGACGCCGCAGCTTCTGACCCATATGGCCGGAGAGCTGAAGGCAAGTCAGTTCCTTCTGGAAACGGGGGCGAGCCATACGCTTTACGAGCTGCTGGAAAGTCGTGTTCTGGATGTGATCGTGGCCTCGGAGCTTAATGTCAGCGATGACTGGGCCGAGGTGCACCCGCTGCTGCGCGAGGGGTTCGTGGCGGCGGCGCCCAAGGGGGCAGTGCGGCAGGACGCGGATATCCTGCGTCAGATCAAGCAGTTGCCCCTCGTGCAATACACCGAGCGGCATTACATGGGGCGGCTGATCTCGGCGCATCTGGCGCGGCAGACGCTGAGCTGGCCGCACCGGTTCGAGCTGGACAGCTATCACGCGATCCTGGCGCTGGTCGGGCAGGGCACGGGCTGGACCATCCTGCCGCCGCTGGCGCTGATGCGCGCGCGACGGTTTGCCGATCAGATCGACGTGATGCCGCTGCCGTTCGAGCCGCTGAGCCGGACGATCAGCCTGACGGCGCGGCGCGGGATCCTGCAGGACATGCCAGGCCGGATCGCGGCGACGCTGCGGCCCATTCTGCAGGATACGATCGTTACCCCGGCGATCGGGATTTACCCGTTCCTGGCGCAGGACCTGCAGGTTCTGGAGTGCACGGATCGCGCCGCGACCCCGGCCTGAGGGAGCCGGTGGACCGGCGTCGCGTCAGGTGCCGTAGGCGCGGGTGTTCTCCATTACCTCTTGTGCGGCCATGACAAGGATTTCGGCCACGAAATCAAGCTCTTCGCGGTTAAGCCGCGCGGGCAGACGCACGTCGCAGGCGCGCATCAGCATGGCCCGGGTGCGGGGCAGGTCGGGGACTTCTCCGGTGATGAACTGCCAGTTCCAGAAGGCGCGGGCATTGTCGGTCGAGAGGCCGAAGACCTGAACCTTCACGCCGCGTGCCGCGGCGACGTCAGAGAACGCCCGCGTTTCGTCGTCGGTCATGCCCACGAGGTTGAACTGGATACTGTCCGGCGCGCGTTCCTCTTTTTCAAGTTTATCAGGGACTTGCAGGAAAGGAGAGGTGTTGAGCCGGTCCGCGACATAGTCGTGATTGGCGCGCCCGTCGGCCACGCGGCGGGCGATCTCGGGGATCTGCGGGCGGATGATGACGGCCGACAGATTACCAATGCGCAGATTATAAAGCGGCAGCTTGTTCTGCCAGCGGGCAAAGGCGGCGTCGAGCGCGGGATCGGACCCGGCGATGTGCTTGGACCAGTTGTGTTCATAGGCGCCCGACATGATGACCGCGCGGGCCACCAGATCGGCGTCGTTGGTCACCATGATCCCGCCCTCGCCGGCATTCACCAGCTTGTAGGACTGGAAGCTGAAGCAGCCGACGCGCCCGATCGTGCCGATCTTGCGCCTGTCCCAGAGCGTGCCGAGCGAATGCGCCGCGTCTTCGACCACGGGGATGCCGCGCGCGTCGCAGAGCGCCATGATCGCGTCCATGTCGGAGGTGTGGCCGCGCATGTGGCTGACGATCACGGCGTCGATATCGAGGCCGAGCTTGATCGCGAAATCGTCGATGTCGACGCGGTAATTCTCGCCCACTTCACAGAGCACCGGCTGACATTCGGCGTGCACCACGGCGGAGGGTACGGCGGCAAAGGTGAACGCGGGGATAAGAACGCGCGCGCCGGGCTTGAGGCCGAGCGCCTTGAGCGACAGGAAAAGTGCGGCGGAACACGAGGAGACCGCCAGCGCGTAGCGGGTGCCGAAATACGTGGCGAAGTCCTGCTCCAACAAGGTGACCGGTGCGTTTTCCGGCGCGGTGTAGCGGAAAAGATCGCCTGATTTCATAAGCTTGTCGATCTCGACGCGGGCGGCCTCGGGGATCGGTTCGGCGTCGTAGACGTTGGGAGCAAGGGTCATGTTTCGGAAATCCTAAAGCCTGTTTTTTGATTTGCTTAAATTGGTAGCTCAAGCCCCCGGGAATCCAAAGCGAAATCTTCGGGTCGGGTTAACGGTGCGGTTGCTGTGGTAAAAAAGCCCGGCATGCGAAATCCGGTCCTGTGACATCCGTACACAGGCCGTACACACCCCGTACACCGCCGGAATGAAGCCTTGTCAGGAGGCGAAAGGGTTAATTCAGACGCCCAGACGGTCGCGCATGGCGTACCAGCTCATCGCGAGCACGAGGAGCGGCGAGCGGAAGGCCGCGCCGCCGGGGAAGGGCGTGGTCGGGATTTTCGCCATGGTCTCGAACCCTGCGGCCTCGCCCGCCACGGCCTCGGCCAGGAGTTTGCCCGACAGCGTCGCCATGCCCACGCCATGCCCGGAATATCCCGAGGCCGACAGGATATTGGGCGCGACACGAGCCAGGTAGGGCAGGCGTTTCATGGTGATGGCAAGCGTGCCGCCCCAGGCGTAATCGATGGGAATATCGGCCAGATGGGGAAAGATCTTAACCATCGGCTTGCGCACCAGCGCGGCGATGTCGGCGGGAAAGCGGTAGCCATAGGTCTCTCCGCCGCCGAAAAGCAGGCGGGTGTCGTGGGAAAGGCGGAAGTAGTTCACCACGAACTTGGTATCGGCCACGGCGACGTCGCGGGTGAGCACCTTTGCGGCGTCCTCGCCCAGGGGGGCGGTCGCGGCGACGAAATTGTTGATCGGCATGACCCGCGCAGCGACCTTGCGGTTGAGACCGCCGAGATATCCGTTGCCTGCGAGGATGACGTGATCGGCGGTGACGCGCCCCGCGTCGGTCTTGACCGTGGCGGGGCGGCCTTCGGCGATGTGATGCACTTCGGCGCGCTCAAAGATCCGGACACCGGCGGCGGCGCAGGCGGTCGCCAGACCGAAGGCATAGGCGAGCGGATGCAGGTGGCCTGCGTCCATATCGAGCGTGCCGCCATGATAGGCGGGCGAGGGGCAGAGCGCGTGGCCTGCGTCGCGGTCCAGCGTCTCGATCTCGTAATCGTAGTGCTTTGCCAGGTGGTCGGCATAGCGGTGCTCTTCGTCCATTTCGGATTTCGAGAACCCCAGATGCGCAATGCCAGGCTTGAGGTGGCAGTCGATGCCGTGCTCGGCCACCAGCGATTTGACGAGCGCCTTGCTGTCCTGCCCGAGATCCCACAGGCGGCGGGCGTGATCCTTGCCCACCATCTTTTCCAGCGCGATCTGGTCCTGCCGCTGACCGGTGCCAAGCTGTCCGCCGTTGCGCCCGGACGCGCCGAAGCCCACGCGCTGCGCCTCCAAGAGCACAACGTCGAGCCCTTTTTGCGCCAGGTGCAGCGCCGCCGAGAGCCCGGTGAAGCCCGCGCCGATCACGCAGACATCCGCTCGCGTTTCACCTTTCAGCGGCGGGAACGGATCGGGGGGCGTCGCGGTGGCGGCGTACCAGCTTGGCGGATACTGGCCGGGGCGGTCATTGCTGTGCAGCAGATTCATGGGCGCGGTCAGACGTTGAGCAGCAGGTGCTCGCGTTCCCAGGGTGAGATCACCTGCAGGAACTCGGCATATTCGGTGCGCTTGATGATCGAATAGACACGGGCGAATTCGGGATCGAGCACACGGTGCAAATCCTCGGCCTCCTCGAAAAGATCGAGGGCGGCGCCCATGACCTCGGGGATGTCAGGCTCTCCTTTATAGGCGTCGCCGCGAAACTGCGGTTCGGGGCGGATTTCGTTCTCGAGCCCGAGAAGCCCGCAGGCGAGGCTGACGGCGATGCCGAGATAGGGATTGCAATCCATGCCGCCCATCCGGTTTTCCACCCGCCGCGCGGCCGCGTCCGAGAGCGGCACGCGGATGCCCGTGGTGCGATTGTCGCGACCCCAGGCGAGGTTGATGGGAGCGGCGCTATCGGGCACGTAGCGGCGGTAGGAATTGACATAGGGCGCCATCACCGCGATCGCGGCGGGCAGGTGTTTCTGCAAGCCGCCGATGAAGTGATAGAACATGTCGGTCTCGCCGCCCTGGGGCCCGGAAAACGCGTTCCGGCCGGTTTCCAGGTCAATGAGCGAATGGTGGATATGCATGGCACTTCCCGGTTCGCCGGGGATGGGCTTGGCCATGAAGGTGGCGAAGCAGTCGTGACGCAGCGCGGCCTCGCGGATGAGGCGCTTGAAGTAGAAGACCTCGTCAGCAAGCTTGACCGGGTGGCCATGGCGGAGGTTGATTTCGAGCTGGCCCGCGCCGCCTTCCTGCGTGATGCCGTCGATCTCGAAGCCCTGCGCCTCGGCGAAGTCGTAGATGTCGTCGATGACCGGGCCGAATTCATCGACTGCGGTCATGGAATAGGCCTGTCGCGCCGCCGCCGGTCGGCCCGAGCGGCCCACCATGGGCTGAATTTCCTTAGCCGGATCGAGATTGCGGGCGATGAGGTAGAACTCCATCTCGGGCGCGACCACGGGTTTCAATCCGCGTTTTTCGTACATCGCCACGACGCGCTTGAGCACATTGCGCGGTGCGTAGGGAATGGGCTCGCCGTCGCGGTCGAAGGCGTCGTGGATCACCTGCAGCGTCCAGTCGCCGGTCCAGGGGGCGGCGGTGGCGGTGCTCATGTCGGGGCGCAGGATCATGTCGCGCTCGATGAAACCTTCCTCGCCCGCGGCCTCGCCCCAGTCGCCGGTGATGGTCTGGAAGAAGATCGAGTCGGGCAGGTGGAAATGCTGCTGGCGCTGAAACTTGGAGGCCGGCACCGCCTTGCCGCGCGCGATGCCGGGCAGATCGGCAATGATGCATTCCACCTCGTCGAGCCGGCGGCCTTCGAGGTATTCCTGCGCGGCTTGCGGCAGTGTCTCGGTCCAGTCCTTGGCCATGTCAGGCGCCTTTCTTGAGATGTGCCGCGATCCTTTGGGCGAAGCGCGCGCTGTCGGTGGGGGTGTCGAGATTTGCGGTGGCGTTGTTGAGCAGGTCGTCCGGCACGAGCCCCTTGCCGCGCTCGTCGATGACGGTGCCGAGCACGTGGGGCGTGAATTCAGGATGCGGCTGAATCGTCAGGATGTTGTCGCCGATCACCATGGCGGCGTTTTCGCAGAACGCCGAGCGGCCGATGATTTCCGCGCCTTCCGGCGGGGTGACGACCTGATCCTGGTGCCAGGCGTTGAGTGCCATGGGCGCGCCGTCGATCTGGTATTCGGTGCGGCCCACCGACCAGCCGCCCTGGAACTTTTCGACGCGGCCGCCGAGCGCCTGCGCGATGATCTGATGGCCAAAGCAGACGCCCACGAGGGGACGGCCCGAGGTGTGGATTTCGCGGATGAGCTGCTCCAGCGGCGGGATCCAGTCGTGATCTTCGTAGGCGCCGTGCTTGGAGCCGGTGATGAGCCAGCCGTCGCAGGCCTCGGGGCCGGTGGGGAACTGCCCGTCGACCACGTCGAAGCGGGCATAGTCGAAGCCGTGACCGTCAAGCATCTGCGCGAAAATCGCGTCGTAATCGCCGATGCTGTCGATCAGGGAGGGCAGGGCGTGGCCGGTCAGGAGGATACCGATCTTCATGGGTCACCGATAATTTGATCAAATTCCAGGCTAGCGCAGCGGCAGATCCGCGTCCAGCCGGAGGCTTGGCGCAGACTAAACCGTTTCGAGGTAGATTTTCCAGTGCTCGGGCGCAGGCCTTTGGCGCATCTCTTTCCATTCCTGCCGTTTGGTCAGCACCAGATTGGCGATCAGGTCGGGCGTGAAGATCCGCGCCATGGTTTTCGAGGTCTCGAAGGCGTCGATGGCGCTTTCCCAGTTGGGGGCCAGTTGCGGCAGATCGAGATCGTAGGCGTTGCCTTCGATGGGATCGGGCGGGGGTGTTGCGTCTTCAATCCCGGTCATGGCGGCACCCAGCACCACGGCGAAGGTGAGGTAAGGGTTGGTGTCGCCGCCCAGCACGCGATGTTCGATCCGGCGGGCGGCGGGCGCGCCGCCGGGCACGCGCAGGGCCGCCGTGCGGTTCTCATAGGCCCAGCAGATCGCGGTGGGGGCATGGGCGCCGGGCACCAGCCGGTCGTAGGAATTGGCGTGCGGCGCGAAAATGAGCGTGCTGTCGTGCATCGCGGCCAGACAGCCCGCAAGCGCATGGTGCAGCACCTCTGTGCCGTCCTCGCCGCCATTGTCGAAGACGTTCTTGCCGGTCTTGTCCAGAACCGAGAAATGCATGTGCATGCCGTTGCCCGCATCCTCGGGGAATGGCTTGGCCATGAAGGTGGCGGCAAAGCCGTGATTGCGGGCGAGCCGGCGGATCAGGCGCTTGAAAAGCCAGGTGTCGTCGGCGGCGCGCAGGGCGTTCTGGTGGCTGAGGGTGAATTCGAACTGTCCCAGCCCGACCTCGCAGGTGGCGGTCTGGGCGGGGATGCCCATTTCGGCGCAGCAGCGATAGAGATCGGACAGGAAATCGTCGAAACTGTCCATCTGCGCCATCGAAAGCACGTCGGGCAGTTCGACCGGGCGACCGGTCAGGGGGTCGCGCACCGGCGCGAGCGTGTCGCCGCTGTCATCCACGAGGGTGAATTCCAGCTCGGTCGCGGCGATGACCGTCCAGCCGCGGGCCGCAAACCGGTCGAGCACGGCGCAGAGCGCGTGGCGCGGGTCGCCCTCGAACGGGGTGAGGTCGTCATGATGCATGGCCATCGGCACCAGTGGCTGCGCGATCTCGAGCCAGGGCTGGGGCACCGGGCCCCGGTCGGTGGGCAGCAGGACGCCGTCGGCATCGCCGGTCTCGAAGACAAGCGGGCTGTCTTCGATATCGGCGCCGAAGATGTCGAGATTGCAGGCCGAGAGCGGCATGCGCACCGCGCCCTTGGCGAGCTTCGGGGCATAATCGCCCGGCACGCGCTTGCCGCGCATGCGCCCGTTGAGGTCGCAGGCGGCCACGCGGAAGGTCTGGTAATCCTGAAGGTTCATGGGGGCACCCGGCTTAATGCGCGCACCCTAGCGCCGGAGGGGGGCGGCGGACAAGGGAATTTGATCAAAAAGCGGGGCGTTCGGCTTTGGGACGTTCGTCGCGCGCGACGGCTCGGAAAAAGCTTTTGTAAACAGTCGCAACGGAGGTCATGTCGGGATGCAGGGAAATATGTAAATTGCGGGGCCTTCCTTTTTCTCAAAACGAATGGGCGCGAAGGGGATCGCCCGCCCACCAATCCGGATTGCGCCCGGATCAAATGTCAGGCTCAATTTCTCGCCCATGCCAGATGGAGAAGTGAACACAAGAACCGCCGTCGAATGCGTCCCATTCTTGACCGTTTTTTCCTCGAAAGAAACGGGCCGTGCCGTCAGGGTTCTGCCGTCGTCCAGAAGCCTGATACGCGACGCGGTAACCGATACCCTTTTCGACGAGGCTGGTCGATCGACGAAGAGCCAAAGACGTGCGCGGGCGGTTTCACCAGCTTTGTCCTCTACCGACAAAGAGACGGATACCGTGGCGTCGCCCACCTTACGGTCACCGGTTGTTCTGGCCTCGTTGAATGCGCAACCGCTGCCGTGTCTCGGTGTGGTATCGGATGGGTTCGGCACATAGGCCTTCTGCGCAATCGGTATCGGGACGCATCCGGCGAGCGCGAGCGTCGCTGCGACTGCAGCGCAAATCAGCAATCTCATGAGTATGACCTTTTGTTTTGAAAAAGCGGTTGAACCGGGAAGACCGGTCTACCGGAATACCTATATCTCACGGACACTTTTGCACGAGATGGCGTTGGCCCGGCAGTGGGTGATACATGACCTTGAAGTTTGGCGGATCAATCAGGATGGATTGCCGCACGGAATGCCGGGGTCGGCTGCTGGCCGCTTGCGCCATGTCAGGCCGGTTCACCCCCCAGAACCTCCCAGAAATCGGCGCGCAGGTTGTGATGCGGGAAAGGCTCGTCCGGTGCGGGCAGACCCAGAAAGTCGCATAGCGGGTCCCACCCTTGGGCCACGTCGAACACGAGCAGGCGTTCGGGCGGCAGGGCGGCGCGCACATCGGCCTCTCGCTGGCGGTACGCGGCGAGAGCGGTGGCCTTGTCGGTGATCTTTCCCGCGAAGGTGGTCTGCACGACCATCCGGTCGAAAGCGTCCATCATGTCGCGGATATGCGGCGGCAGGGGCAGGTCGCGGTAGAGGGTCAGCAGCTTGGCGATGGTGCGCTCGAAACTGGCCCACCATTTGTCTTCGGGGCGCACGGAATGAATGATCCGGGCCTCTGGGCAGGACTCGGCCAGCTCGCGCCAGACATGCGCGCCGGGCCAGTCGACCTGGGCCGCGTAACCGGCGAAGACCGCCTCCCAGTCGACCGGGCGGCCTTCTGCGATGGCCTGCCAATGGGCGACCTGGGCCGGGTTCTCGACCACCTCGTGCATGTGGTGGCAGGGTGTGAATCCCAGCCGCTCGATCGCGGCCTTGAGCGATTTGGTGCCGGTGCGCCCGAAGCCCGAGCCGATGATCTGCAATGTCATGATGTGGCCCTCCCGCGGTCAGTCTGCGCGAGACGGGCGGCGCTGTCGAGGATTACAGCCTGAGCGCGATCAGCCCGCGACCGAGGCCTTGTAGATGCCGTCGATGGAGGCGGCGATGGTCTTGTTGAACTCGTCGTCGGACTGCTGTGCAGAGAGGCCTTCGGTCAGCGCGCGCGAGAAGCTGGCAATGATGCCGGTGTTCTTGGAGAGCCGGTTGTTCGCCTCGTCGCGCGAATAGCCGCCCGAGAGCGCCACGACCCGCAGCACGCGGGGATGCTCGACCAGCGGTGCGTAGTGGTTGGCGACCTCGGGAAGGGTGAGCTTGAGCATCACCTCGCGCCCCTCGGGCAGCGTGTCGAGATGGGTGGCGATGGCGTGCAAAAGCAGCCCCTCTGCCTCGGCCTTGTCGGAGATCGAAATTGTGACTTCCGGTTCGATGATCGGCACGAGGCCCGCGTCGAGGATCTCTCCGGCGATCTCGAACTGCTGGTCGACGACCGAAGCGATACCGGCGGGCGAGGCCGCGTCGATCACCGAGCGCATCTTGGTGCCATAGATCCCGGCGGCATTCGCGCGCTTCAGGAGGTCGGCGAGATCCGGCATGGGCTTCATCACCTTCACGCCATCGGCCGCGTCCGCGAGCCCTTTGTCGACCTTGAGGAACGGCACGACGCCGCGCTCTTCCCAAAGGAAGGCGGCCGAGGGCTTGCCCGCGATCTCACGCTCCATGGTCTGCTCGAAGAGGATGGCGCCCAGCACCTTGTCGCCGGTAAAGGCGGGTGCTGTGGCGATGCGGGCGCGCATCTCGTGGATGAGGTCGAACATCTCGTCATCGTTGGCATAGGCGTCTTCGTCGATGCCGTAGAGCCGCAGCGCCTTGGGCGTGGAGCCGCCCGATTGGTCGAGTGCTGCGATAAAGCCCTGGCCATCGCGGATCTTTTTTGTCTGTTCGGCCTTCGACATGGCGCGTCCCCCGGATGTTTCTTGTCTGGTTGTGGTTGTCTTAGGCGAGCGCGGAAAGACATGCAATTCCGATGACGCTAACAGCCGCGCCGGTGTATGGCTTTTGGCGCGCGTGTCTGCGAATTAATCGCGCCGGCCCATGAGGCGGTCGATGGGCGCGTAATCATCGGTCAGGATCTGCCCGCGCTGCCGGGCGAGACCTGTCACCATGCCGCTGCTCAGCGCACCGAAGCGGGTCTGGTCCGGGGCAGGCACGGTGAAGGAATCGACCGGGGTCGGGCTCTGGCCGCCCACCACCACGAAGACCATGCGCTGTCCCGGGTCTGGCTGGATCTGCTGGGTCCAGACCTCGACCACCGGGAAGACCGTCTGCATGGTCGCCACGATCGAGGCGATGGCGGCGAGATTGTCCTCGTGGTCGATGACGTTCATCAGAAAGCTGCCCTCTGGTGTCAGGCGGCTTGCGGCGAGGCGGAAGAATTCCTGCGTCACGAGATGCACCGGCACCACGACATCGGTGAAGGCGTCGCCGAGGATGATATCGTAGCGCGCATCGGGGCGAGACAGAAGCGCGCGGCGCCCGTCCTCGTGCAGAACAGCGGCGGTGGCGGGATCGAACCAGAAGTGAGAGGCGGCCAGCGCGGTTACCTCCGGGTCGATCTCGGCCACGGTGATGGGGCCGGTACCCTGCGCGGCGAAGGATCGCGGCACGGCGTAATTGCCGCCACCGATGTGAAAGCTGGTGAAATCGGGCCGCGGGGCGCGCAGGGTCGACAGGCGTTCGAGCATGGCGGTGTGTTCGGTGAACTGCACCTGCGGAAGGTCGCGCCCGCTGATCCCGTGGGCGAGGTGGTCGATCACCATGAGGCGCACGGGGTCGGCGGGATCTGCCGAGAGGTCCTCGACCCGCAGGCAGAAATAGCGGCTTTCGCGGTCGCAGGGCGCGGGGGCGGCGAGCGCCAGTCCGGCAAGACCCGCGCCGCCGAGCGCCATGACAAGCAACACGCCCGCGCGGCGCAGTCCGCCCAGCCAGAAGAAGAGCACGCCCGAGGCCACGTAGACGCAGGTGACCACGGCCAGAGTGGTCGCGGAGCCGAGCCAGGAGATGAAGAGAAACCCCGCCAGAAGCGTACCGGCGATGGCCCCGATGGCGCCCGAGGCGAACATCGCCCCAAGGGCGGGCCCGGTGCGCGTCTGCGAGATCACCGCGATCCGGGTGAGAACCGGCGCCGGGACGCCGGCGAAAAAGGACGGCAGGAAGAAGACCAGCAAGGTCAGTCCGGTGATGCCCCAGACCGGGTGGCCCGTGGCCGAAAGAACGGCCCCCGCGGCCAGCGGCAGAAGCAGCACCGCAAGCGCGGTTGTCACCGCGCCGGCCAGAAGCGCGCCGCCGGTCCAGCGCAGCGAGGCCTCCGCCGGTTTTTCGGCCAATCGGCCGCCCCACCAGTGCCCGGCGGAAAAGCCCGCCAGCACCACGGCGATCACCGCCGTCCAGGTGTAGAGCGACATACCCACATGCGGCGCGAGCATCCGGCCCGCCACGATCTCGACGACAAGCGAGGCCGCGCTGATCACGCCCTGGGCCAGCACCAGAAGCCAGATCGGAATGCTTTGCGTCATGGCCTGCCGCCCGTTCCGTTCAACCGGGCAGAGAGGACCCGATCCCGCGCGCCGATACAAGCCGAATGTGACGCCCGGCCCATCGCGCCAGCGTCGTTACTTCCTGTTGGGAAAAACGCGCCCGCCGGAGGCTACCGGAGGTCGCACCCACGCAGCGATCAAGCAGGCGCGTCACACCGGCCACATGCCCCGAGCCGGCGCGCAAGCGACGGCGAGATGAGCTCTTGCGCGCCTTGGCGCGCGCTACTGGATTACCCGCCCAGGGCCGCGACGCCGGGCAGGGTCTTGCCTTCCATCCATTCGAGGAAGGCCCCGCCGGCGGTGGAGATATAGGTGAATTGCGAGGCTGCATCGACCTTGTTGAGCGCGGCCACGGTATCGCCGCCGCCCGCGACCGAGACGAGCTTGCCCGAGCGGCTGAGCCCTGCGGCGTGGGCCGCCGCCGCGTTGGTGGCGGCGTCAAAAGGCTCGATCTCGAACGCGCCCAGAGGGCCGTTCCAGATGAGTGTCTGCGCGCGGTCCATCGCTGCGGTGATGTGAAAGACGCTGTCGGGGCCCGCATCGAGGATCATCGCGTCCTCGGGGCAGTCTTCCGCGGCCACGACCTGCGCCTCGGCGCCGGCGCGGAATTCCTTGGCGACGACCACGTCACGGGGCAGCAGGATTTCGCAGCCCGTCTGCGCGGCTTTCTCGGCGATGGCGCGGGCGGTGTCGGTCATGTCATGCTCGCAGAGCGATTTTCCCACATCGAGGCCCTGGGCCGCCAGAAACGTGTTGGCCATGCCGCCGCCGATCACCAGCATGTCGACCTTTTCCACGAGGTTCGACAGAAGGTCGAGCTTGGTCGAGACTTTCGCGCCGCCCACCAGCGCCAGCACGGGCCGCTTGGGTGTGCCAAGGGCGGCCTCGAGCGCGGTGAGTTCCGCCTCCATCAGGCGGCCCGCGCAGGACGGCAGCAGATGCGCCAGCGCCTCGGTCGAGGCGTGCGCGCGGTGCGCGGCCGAGAAGGCATCGTTGCAGTAGACATCGCCGAGCCCCGCAAGGCGCTGGGCGAAGGCCGGATCGTTGGCCTCTTCGCCCGGGTGGAAGCGGATGTTTTCCAGCAAGAGCACATCGGCGGCGCGCATCTCGTCGGTCAGTTGCTCGGCCCCGTCGAGGGTTTCGATGAAGCGCACGGACCGTCCCAGCGCGTCTTTCAGCGCGGGCACCAGCGGCCGCAGGGACATGGCATCCACGACCTTGCCCTTGGGCCGTCCGAAATGGGCGATCAGCATCGGCTTGCCGCCCTTGGCCAGGATGTCGCACACCGTGGGCACGATGCGTTCGATCCGGGTCGCGTCGGTCACGCGGCCGTTTTCCACGGGCACGTTGATGTCCACGCGGGTCAGCACCGTCTTGCCGGAAAGATCCATGTCGTCGAGGGTTTTCCAGGCCATGCGCGCCTCCTGCCGTCACCGTGGTCGGGCGCCTTTTGGCGCGGGGCGCGCGTGGCGTCAACCTCCGTGCTTGGCAAAGCCCGGGGGAGGGCCTAGGTAACGGGGCGACAGGACGAGACAAAGGAGGGCCGCATGGCCGAAATCAAGGACCCCGAGAACACCATCCTGATGGAGTTGAAAGACGGCACCGTCACCATCGAGCTTCTGCCCGACGTGGCGCCGGGCCATTGCGAGCGCATGAAGGAACTGGCGCGCGCGGGCCAATATGACAACGTCGCCTTTCACCGGGTGATCGACGGCTTCATGGCGCAGACGGGCGACGTGGCCAACGGCAACATGGAAAAGGATTTCAACCTGCGGCGCGCGGGCACCGGCGGCAGCGACCTGCCCGATCTCAAGGCCGAATTCTCGGGCGTGCCGCATGACCGGGGCACGCTGGGGGCCGCGCGCAGCCAGAACCCTGACAGTGCCAACAGCCAGTTCTTCATCAACTTCAAGGACAACCATTTCCTGAACCGGCAATACACGGTCTATGGCCGGGTGATTTCGGGCATGGAGCATGTGGACGCGATTACGCGCGGCGAGCCGCCCGCGAACCCCGACCGGATGATCAGCGTGAAGGTGGCCGCGGATGCATAAGTTCTTGTCGGCAGCAGCCTTAAGTATTCTGGCCGCGCCTGCGCTGGCCACCGGCCTGACCATCGAGGTGGCGGGCGAGGCCAACGGCACCGTGCAGATCGATCTGTTCGAGGACGTGGCCCCGGGCCATGTCGAGCAGATCACCGCGCTGGCCGAAGAGGGCGCCTATGACGGGGTCGTCTTTCACCGGGTGATCGACGGGTTCATGGCGCAGACGGGCGACGTGGAGTTCGGCAAGATGGGCGGCGACATGCGCCGCGCCGGTATGGGCGGCAGCGACCGGCCCGACCTGCAGGCCGAATTCTCGGACATTCCGTTCCAGCGGGGCGTGGTGGGCATGGCCCGCGCGCAAAATCCCGACAGCGCCAACAGCCAGTTCTTCATCATGTTCGCCCCCGGAGAGTTCCTGAACGGGCAATACACGGTCGTGGGCGAGGTCACGGACGGCATGGACGTGGTCGACCAGATCAAGCGCGGTGAAGGCCAGAACGGTGCCGTGATCGGCCAGCCCGACGTGATGCAGTCGGTCACGGTCACGGACTGACTTATGACGGCCACGGGATACGAGCCTCTGGATACGCTCAAGCCCGTGGCCGACGATCTTTGGATCATCGACGGCGCGGCGGTGCGGGTGATGGGGTTTCCTTTCCCCACGCGCGCCACGGTGGTCCGGCTGCGAGATGGCGGGCTTTGGGTGCATTCGCCCACGCCTTTGACCGAGGGATTGCGCCGGGAGATCGAAGCCGAAGGCCCGGTCGCGCATCTGATCGCACCGAACCAGTTTCATTTTCTGTATCTGAACGCGTGGGCCGCGGCCTTTCCCGAGGCCGCCGTCTGGCTGAGCCCCGGCGCGCGGGACCGGGCGGCGCGTTCCGGCGTGACACTGCCTGAGGGCGAGGTGCTGTGCGGCGCGGGCCCGGAGACGCCCTGGGCCGGACAGATCGAGCAGCTTTTGATCAAGGGCAGCCGCTGGCACAAGGAGGTAGTGTTTCATCACAAGGCCTCCGCGACGACAATCCTGACCGACCTGATCCAGGCGTTCGAGACCGAAAAGCTGCCCGCGCGGTGCCGGCCTTTCGTGTGGCTGAACGGGATCGATGACAGTGACGGCAAGACGCCGCCGCTGATCCGCTGGAGTTTTCGCGACAAGAACGCGATGGCGGGGGATCTGGAGACGGTGATCGGTTGGGGCGCGCGGCGGGTCATTCTTTCGCACGGCCGGTGGTACAGGCGCGACGGCACTGCCGAGCTGGAACGGGCGTTTCGCCGGGTTCTGGGCGCGAGGGCCTGGGAGCGGGCCTTGGCCGCGCAGAAGGCGGGCGAGGCGTCGCGGCGGTAAACTGTGCGTCACATCCGCGTGCGGGGGCTGGTGAACCCGCCGCCAAGGGCGCAGGATGGGGCGGCCCGGAATGGAGCGATGCCATGCGACCCCGTTGGATCCTGCCCTTTGTTCTTGCGCTGATGGTCACGCCCGCGCTGGCCGATCCGGCCTTCTGGCGGCACGAGTGGCCGGGCACGGATTTCAGCCGAAAGAGTGTCGAGAGCTGGGTCGAGATCCAGTCTGGCGGGCCGGGACGCGACGGCATTCCCGCGATAGACGCCCCGCGTTTTGCGCCGGTGGCGCGCGAGACGCGGCTGTCCCCGCGGGAGGCGGTAATTTCACTGAGCCTTGGCGGGCGCGCGCGGGCTTATCCGATCCGGTATCTCATGTGGCACGAGATCGTGAATGATCGGGTCGCGGGCGTGCCGGTCGCGGTGACCTTCTGCCCCTTATGCAATTCCGGGCTGGTGTTCGACCGGCGCGTGGGCGGGCGTGTGCTGAGTTTCGGGGTCACCGGCAAGCTGCGTCATTCGGACATGGTGATGTATGACCGCCAGACCGAAAGCTGGTGGCAGCAGGCGGTAGGCGAGGCCATCGTGGGCGAGCTGACCGGCAGGGAGCTGCGGCAGATCCCCGCCGTGATGGAAAGCTGGGCGCAGTTTCGCGCGCGCCACCCGCAGGGCGAGGTGCTTCAGCCGCCGGGCGCGGCGCGCGATTACGGCCGCAATCCCTATGCCGGCTATGACCGGGCGTCTCGACCGTTTCTTTATTCCGGGGAAAATCCGCCGCATGGCATCCACCCGCTGGCGCGGGTCGTGCGGGTGGGCGACCGGGCCTGGCCGATGAGCCGCGTGCGCAAGGCCGGGCGGATCGCCGAGGCGGGCGTCGTGCTGAGTTGGGAGGCCGGGCAGGCCTCGGCGCTGGATGCGGGGCGCGTTGCCGACGGGCGCGACGTGGGCACGGTGCGGGTGCGTGATGGCCAAGGCCGCGACCTGGCGCATGACATGCTTTTCGCCTTCGCCTTTCATGCGTTCTTTCCCGACGGGCGCTGGATGATCGACTGAGTCGACAGGCTTAGCGGATGAGGTTCATCCGGGGCTTGAATCGCGCGCGGTATTCTTTCGGCATGTGGCGATTGAGGCGACGGTTGATCAGCGCGAAGACCCCGATCACCGACAGGCTGAGCAGGATGAAGTAGAACGCGAAGATCGGGTAGGGGATGAAGGGGTTGAAGGTCTTGTCCGCGAAAAAGCTTGCGTAATAGAGCGCGTCGCCGCGTTGCTGCCAGGCCGGGAAGGCCGAGAAGAAGACGAGCGCCGTGGCGTGGAAGAGAAAAATCGCCTCGTTCGTGTAGGCGGGCCAGGCGAGGCGCAGCATGGTGGGCCAGATGATCCGGCGAAAGCGCGTCCAGCCGGTGAAGCCGTAGGCGTCCGCGGCCTCGACATCGCCCTTGGGGATCGAGCGCAGCGCGCCGTAGAAGATCTCTCCGGAATAGGCGGCGGTGTTGAGGAAGAGCACGATGAGCGCGCCAATGGCGGCAGAGGTGAAGGGATCGAAGATCTCGAACCGGGACTTGAGCGACAGGAAGAGGGCGTAGAAAAAGAAGAACTGGATGAAGAGCGGCGAGCCGCGGAAGATGAAGATGAACCATTCCGACGGCTTGCGGATCAGCCGGTTCTTCGAGGCCTTGCCCAAGGCCACGGTGGTGGCGAGGAAGAACCCGAAGAAGAGCGCCAGCACGCCGAAATAGATATTCCAGATGAGGCCCGAGCCGATCAGCGTGAAATGCTCGCAGAGCGTATAGCCCTCGCGCGGCAGCAGCCGCTCTCCGATACCCAGAGAGCGCAGCGCGTAGTCCTGAACGGTTTGCCAGCAGCTCATGTCGCGGCCTTTCTCAGGGCTTCGCCGCCCGTTGTGGCCTGCCCGTGGCTGAGCCGTATCATCAGGCGGTCGAGCGCGATCTCGGAGATTCGCGTGAGGCCGAGGTAGAAGACCAGCAGCGCGAGGAAGTACCACATGCGCCAGTCGCCGTGGGGATAGTCGGTAAAGCGCGGATTGGCCGTGCCACCCAACTCGCGCGCCCAGTAGACGATATCCTCGACGCCCAGCAGAAAGAGGAGCGGCGTGGCCTTGGTCAGCACCATCCAGAGATTGCCCAGACCGGGCAGGGCGTAGACCCACATCTGCGGCACGAGGATGCGCCAGAAGGTCTGGCGGCGCGACATGCCATAAGCCTCGGCGGTTTCCAGCTGCGCGCGGGGCACGGCGCGCATGGCGCCGTAAAGCACGTTGGCGCAGAAGGCGCCGAAGACGATGGCGAAGGTCAGCACGGCCAGAAAGAAGCCGTAGGTTTCATGGATCCATTGCGCGGAGGTGCCAAGCGGCAGCTTGGCTTCGGCACAAACGATGAAATCGTTGCCCTGCCGGATCGGCTCATCCCAGTCGGGGCATTTGACCTTGTGGCGGATCCACTCGAAGCCCTGGTCTAGTGCGATCACGAAGAAGAGGAAAAAGGCGATGTCCGGCACGCCGCGCACAATCGAGATATAGCCGTGGCCGAAGACCCGAAGCGGCAGGAGGCGCGAGCGCGCTGCCATGGCCCCGCCAAAGCCGAAGATCATGGCGGCAGGCGCGGTGATGGCCAGGAGCGCCAGCACCACCAGCGTCGCGGTGTAGAGATTGGCGTGCTTGGCCGTGGTCAGGTAGCAGGCGAGCCAGCGCAGGCTGTCGAGGGTTTCGGGATCAGCGCAGAAGCTGAACATGGCTGCCTCCTTTGCCGCTGTAAAGGCAAGGTTTTCCGGACTTTTCCACCACCCCCCGCGAATGGCAGGCTACAGTCGTGGCGTCCGACGGGCGTTTATTGTCAAAAATCAATTTCAGGAGACGCGCCATGAGCGATTCATTTGTGTTCAAGAAGCCAATTGCGGCGGTGGTCGATAACGGGTCCGGCATGTTCCAGCCCCTTGCGGTGGAGACGTTCGAAGATCCGTCCTTCGGCAAGACCGGGCCGGTCACGTTTGAGGGCCCCGATTTCAATCCCTATGCGTATCTGAAGATCGGCGATATCGCGGGGGAATCCTTTACCGATGAGGGCTTCATGCCGGTGGCCTTCGAAGATCCGTCCTTCGGTTGAGAGCCGGGCCGCGCGGGGGAGATCCCGCGCGGCCCGCAAGCGATCAGAAGGTCGAGGAGACCTCCCATTTCTCGATCAGTGCGTTGAGCGAGCCGTCATCCTTCATCGACTGGATGGCGGCGTCGAACGTCTCGCGCAGCTCGGCGTCGGATTCGCGGAAGCCCATGCCGACGCCGCCGCCCAGGGGCACATCCTCGCCCACGAACATCAGCTCGGAGTCTTCGGCCGCGATGGGCGCAAGGTAGGATTTGTCGGCCAGCACCGCGTCAGCCTCGCCGTTCTTCACCGCCGCGACGGTTTCCTCGGGCGTGGCGAACTCGACCAGCGTGGCGCCCTGTTCGGCCACGTAAGCGGCCTGGATCGTGCCGGTCTGCGCGGCAACCACGCCGCCGGCGACGTCCACATCCTCGGAGAGGCCCAGATAGGCCGAGGGATCGGGCGGCGTGTAATTCTGGGTGAAGTCGATGACCTCATCGCGCTCGTCGGTGATCGACATGCCGGCGATGATGGCGTCGTAGTTGCCCGAAACGAGGTTCGGGATGATGCTGTCCCAGTCGTTGGTGACCCATTCGCAGGTCAGTTCGGCGCGTGCGCAGAGCTCATCGCCCAGCTCGCGCTCGAAGCCGTCGACCTCGCCCGCGTCGTTGATAAAGTTCCACGGCGCATAGGCGCCTTCGGTGCCGAGGCGCACGGTCTTTTCATGACCGGCGGCCAGGGCCATGCCGCCCGCGAGGGTCAGGGCAAGGCCGGAAAGAACGAGTGTTTTCATGAGTGTCTCCCTTTTCTAGTTATGGGTGGTCAGGCGGCCATGGTGGAGCTGAGAAACTGCTGCAGCCGCTCTGATTTCGGGGCGCCGAAGAGGGTCTGGGGCGCGCCTTCTTCCTCGATGAGGCCCTGATGCAGGAAAATGACGTGATCGGACACGTCGCGGGCCATCTTCATGTCGTGTGTGACGATCATCATGGTGCGGCCTTCGGTGGCCAGATCCTTGATGACGCGCACCACTTCCTGTTCCAGTTCCGGGTCGAGCGCCGAGGTCGGCTCGTCGAAGAGAAGCGCCTCGGGCTCCATGCAAAGCGCGCGGGCGATGGCGGCGCGCTGCTGCTGACCGCCGGAAAGCTGCGCGGGATAGACATCGCATTTGTCGCCGATGCCGACCTTGTCGAGGTAGCCGCGCGCGGCCTTCTCGACCTCGGCCCGGTCGCGGCCCAGCACGGTCACCGGCGCCTCCATCACGTTTTGCAGGATGGTCATATGCGCCCAGAGGTTGAACTGCTGGAAGACCATGCTGAGATTCGTGCGGATGCGCAGGACCTGACCGGAATCGGCGGGGTGGCGGGACAGACCGCTGCCCTTCCACTTGACCGGCTCGCCCTTGAAGAGGATGTCGCCCTGCTGGCTGTCTTCGAGCAGGTTGGCGCAGCGCAGAATGGTGGATTTGCCGGACCCGGAAGAGCCGATAAGCGACACGACCGTGCCTTTGGGCGCGGTGATGTCGACACCCTTGATCACTTCGAGAGACCCGTAGGCCTTGTGAAGATTGCGGATTTCGATGACGGGCGTTTCGTCGGCCAAGGCGGGTCCCGGTGTTGATGCTGCGCGTAATCGCACACACTAGGACGGAAATTGTAACGTATTGCAACTTGCAAAACGCCGAAACGGTGGCATTCGCCTGCAAATTGGGCGCTTTCGCGGGACAATCGCGGGGGTTCCGTTGCGTCAGGCGGGTGGCGGCGCGGGCGTCGGCACGGCCAGATAGACCGCAGCCGGGATGGTGACGAGACCGTAAAGCCCGAGTGCGTCGCGGTCGGGAGCCGGCAGGGTCCGGATGGCCTGCGCGAGGGCGGCGCGCAACGGGGCCGGAACGCGGTCCGGGCCGGTGATATAGGGCAGGGCGGGCGTGGGATCGGTCATGGCGATCACGCGCAGATGCCGCGCGGCCGGGTCATGCCGCTGCATCAGCCGCCATGTCTGGGCGTCGAGCGCGGCCAGATCGGCGTGGCCGTCGGCGACCGCGCGGGCCGAGGCGACATGCGCGCCGGTGCGGCGCGTGTCGATGAAGGCGAACCCGCGATCGGCGGCATAGGTGGCGGGCGCGGCCCACCCGCTTTGCGACAGTGGCTCGTTATAGGCGAAGGGGCTTTCGGCGAATTCGACGGGATCGCTGCGGGGATCGCTTTGGCGGGCCACGAAGACCGACGCGTAGTGCCCCGGCGGGCAGCCCGGCAGGCGGTGTTCGGGCGTGGCGACGAGGGTGACGTGACCGTGAAGGCGGGCGCGGTAAGGATACCCGCAGGTCTGCGACAAAAGCAGATCTGGCGCGGTCCAGTCGTCCCACGGGTTGGCGGGATGCGAAAGGGTATCTGGACCGTGGCCGAGGGCGGCGCGGACGCCGCGCCAGAGCCGGTGATGCGCGCCCCGCAGGTCGGGGCGGTCATACATCGGCAGGCTGGCGCGCATCGGGCGTCAGCCGCTGATACGCTGGCGGGCCTTGGCGCTGTCGACGTCACTGACCCCGAGGAAATTCGCCGCCATGCGCACCAGCGCGTCTTCTTCGGCGTCACGCTCGCCATCGGCGAGGGCCACCTGCCAGAGCGCTTCGATCACGGCGAGACGATCCTGGTAGGCCACCGCATCCTTGATCGCGCGGGTGAAACGCACGGTGTCCGGCGCCTCGGATTCCAGCTGTTCGGCCTCGGCACGGAGCGCCTTGGCGTCATCGTGGCTCAGCCCATAGCGTTTGCCGACGATCTTTTCGATGCGCATGATCTCGGACGCGGCATAGTAGCCGTCCGACTTGGCCATGCGCACGAGAAGCGCGGTCAGCGCGCGGCGCGCATCGGTATCGTCGAGCGGTTCCGGCTCGGGTGCGAGGAGGGAGTTGAGGAAATCTGCAAACATGTTGGAGATATAAGCCGTGTCTTGGTGCGGTCCAATGGGATCAGGCGGATTCGGCGCGGACGCGGGCGGTTTCGGCGTCTTCGTGGCTGAGGCCGAGCGCCTCGCGGACCTCGTCGCACATCGCTTCCTCGGCGGGGCGGATGTCACCGTCGGCGAGCACCACTTCCCACAGCGCCTCGAGCGCGTCGGCGCGGGCGTCGAAGCTGACGGTTTCGCGGATGAGATGGGCGAAGCGCCCGGTGTCCGGCGCGGCCCGGTCGAGCCGTTCGCAGGTGGCGCGCATCTTGGCCGCCTCGATGGGTTTGAGGCCGAAGAGCCGTGCGAGAAGCTTGTCGATCTTGCTGATCTCGGCCAGCACGTAGGTGCGGTCGGATTTCGCCGTGCGCACCAGAAGCGCGCCGAGCGCGAGCTTTTCGTCGAGCTCGGGCAGGGGCGGCGGCGCGGGCGCGTCGAAGGCGTGGCGCAGGCGGTGCAGGAAGGCGGCGACGTCCATGAGTTAGCGGGCCTTTCGGGATCAGCCAAGTTTTGGCGCAATCTGATAAAGAATGTCGTCGATGGCAATCCCGCCCGGATCATCGTTGAGAATGAGCACGCCGGCGATGTCGCGCAGGCCACGGGTGCGCCGCAGGGCGATCTCTGTCACGCCGGGGCCGAGCGGCGTGACGTGGCGCGCGATCTCGTGACCCTGCCGCGTGTAGAGGACGAGCGTCACGCGGCCGCGGCGCGCCGGACGCTGGCCCAGTGGATCGGGGTAGTCGGAATGAACCCGCAGACCGATTTCGGCCTGATCCTCGTCAAAGAGCAGGGCCACGGCCCCTTCACCACGGGCGGCAAGGTCGGGAAACCCGCGCGGCCCGAGCGGGAAGAGCGCGTTCGATCCGAAACCACGGTGATGGGCCACAGACTGGTTCGTGCCGGATGGCCCGGGGCGCAGGGCGAGCGGGCCAAGGGGTGCGCCGCCCACGCTGTCGAACGGGCCATGCGCAGCGACCGTCTGGCCCGCAAACCGCTCGGCCAGCCAGAGCGCGCCGAGGCGCATCGGCGCGTCGAAATTCAGGCCCGGTTCGGCCCGTCGCGGCAAGGCGTCGAAGGTGACGCGGCCCGCCGACGTGGCGGCAAGATCGTCGTAGGAGATGGGCACGACCACGTCCTGCGCTTGCGCGGCCGGGGCCGCGAGCGCGCAGCCAAGCGCCAGAACGCCCGCGCGGATCTGTCTCAAACGGGTCACATTTGCTCCCAACTAACTCCGCTTTTGCGTGGCACGATGACATGTCGCCCGAACAAGAATGGCTTGTCACATGTCTGCCCATGCGCGTTTTTCTCAGTATGACTGGTCCCGTGGCACCGCGGAAGAGCAACTGGCGCTGGCGCGCACCGGCACGGATGCGCAGTTGCGCGACCTTGCGCTGCGCTACGACTGGAATGGGCATCCGCAGCATGTGCTGGGCTGGATCATGGCGCAGAAATGCATCGATCTGGGCACCGCGCTCAGCGTCTTTTTCAACGGCCAGCCGGAGCGGTTCAACTATCTGCCCAAGCGCGAGGTGCCCGAGGCGCTGCGCGGCGCGGCGAGCGTGCTCGACACGATCTGCCTGCGGCTCAATTCGGGGTTCTACCTGGTCTGGCCGGATCGGGATGTGACCGACCGGCTGCGGGTCGAAGGGTGGCTGCGCACGCAGGCCGACGATAGGCAGACGGGCCGCAAGGGTCGCTTTGTTCTGGACGAAACGATCGTGTCGACGCTGCTCAACAACGAGCTGAGCCTTGATCCGCGGGCGGAAACGGCGGTCTATTGCGAGACAAGCTCGCTCTGGCGGGATATCTTCAGCCCGGTGCTGGAGCTTGGCGTGTCGCGCCGGGTGCTGCGTTACAAGCCGCAGAACGACGACGATGACGATTTGTCGAAGCTGCATTTCTGAGCGGCACTGTCGCTTCGTAGCGAAAGAAACCAACGACCTGTGACTTATCCGCTCGCGCGCCCGGTCAGACGAGGCGCGAGGCTGCCACGGCGGCGTGGATGAAATCGGCGAAGAGCGGGTGCGGGTCGAAGGGCTTGGACTTTAGCTCGGGGTGGAACTGCACGCCGATGAACCAAGGGTGGTCCTTCCATTCCACGATCTCGGGCAAACGCCCGTCGGGCGACATGCCGGTAAAGCAGAGCCCCGCCTCTTCGAGCTTGTCGCGATATTTGATGTCGACCTCGTAGCGGTGGCGGTGGCGTTCGTCGATATGGGTGGAGCCATAGACCTTGGCGACCTTTGAACCCTCCTTGAGCACCGCGTCATACGCGCCGAGGCGCATCGTGCCGCCCTTGTCGTCGCTGACCTTGCGCTGCACCTTCTCGTTGCCCTGCACCCATTCCTTGAGGTGATAGACCACGGGCGTGAAGCGTTTCTTGCCCGCCTCGTGGTCGAATTCCTCGGAGCCGGCATCCTGCAGCCCGGCCACGTTGCGCGCCGCCTCGATCACCGCCATCTGCATGCCGAGGCAGATGCCCAGATAGGGGATCTTGCGTTCGCGGGCAAACTGCGCCGCCTTGATTTTGCCTTCGGTGCCGCGCTCGCCGAAGCCGCCGGGCACGAGGATCGCGTGGTAGCCTTCGAGATGCGGGGCGGGATCCTCGGTGTCGAAGATCTCGGCGTCGACCCATTCGACATTGACGCGCACCCGATTGGCCATGCCGCCATGGGTCAGCGCCTCCTTGATCGACTTGTAGGCGTCTTCGAGCTGCGTGTACTTGCCGACGATGGCCACGTTCACGGCGCCATCGGTGTTGTGGATACGGTCCACCACGTCCTGCCATTTGGTCAGGTCCGGCTTGGGCGCGGGCGAGATGGCGAAGGCGTCGAGCACCGCCTGATCGAGCCCCTCGCGATGATAGGCAAGCGGCGCCTCGTAGATCGAGCCCAGATCGTAGGCGGCCACCACGGCCTCTTTGCGGACGTTACAGAAAAGCGCGATCTTCTCGCGCTCCTTGTCCGGGATCGGCTGTTCGGAGCGGCAGACGAGGATATCGGGTGCGATGCCGATGGACTGCAGTTCCTTGACGGAGTGCTGGGTCGGCTTGGTCTTGAGCTCGCCCGAGGCCGCCAGATAGGGCAGCAGCGTGAGATGCATGAAAATGCATTCCCCGCGCGGGCGGTCGTGGGAAAACTGCCGGATCGCCTCGAAGAAGGGCAGGCCCTCGATATCGCCGACGGTACCGCCGATCTCGCAGAGCATGAAATCAACCTCGTCGTCGCCGATGGCGAGGAAATCCTTGATCTCGTTGGTGACGTGGGGAACCACCTGAATGGTCTTGCCGAGGTAGTCGCCGCGCCGTTCACGTTCGAGCACATTGGAGTAGATCCGGCCCGAGCTGACGGAATCGGTCATGCGCGCGGGCACGCCGGTGAAGCGTTCGTAATGGCCGAGATCGAGATCGGTTTCGGCGCCATCATCGGTTACGAAAACCTCGCCATGCTCAAAGGGCGACATGGTGCCGGGATCGACGTTGAGATAGGGGTCGAGCTTGCGCAGGCGAACCGAAAAGCCGCGCGCCTGCAGGAGCGCGCCCAGGGCGGCGGAGGCAAGCCCCTTGCCAAGAGAAGAGACGACGCCGCCGGTGATAAAAACATAACGTGCCATGGGCTGGCGTCCCCCCGTGAATTGCTGTCGCCTGCGTCTGTGATGAGGCCCCGGCAGGCCGGATTCGGCCGCAGTTCCACGGGACCTAACCCATAAAGGATTCGGCGCGGGCGCGCAAGACGACCGCTAGATGATGGTGTTGAGGGGCAGGGCCCCTCAAAGCCTTGTGTCAGTCTGCGGTGGGTGTCAGCGGCGCATCGTCGCCCGCGCTGGGCGGCAGAAGCCCCTCGCCGGTGGCGGGCAGGCCCGGTGCGCCATCGGGCGCCTGGACCGGGGCGGGTGCGTCCGTGATCCGGTCGAGCACCGAGGCCCCGCCGGAGTTCTGCGCCGCGATGATGGTCAGGGTGAGCGAGGTCGCAAATAGCGCAAACCCGAGGATCCAGGTCATCTTGCCCAGAGCCGTGCCCGCAGAGCGGCCGGTCGCCACGTTGCCGCCGCCGCCCATGCCAAGCCCGCCGCCTTCGGAGCGCTGCAGAAGCACGACGCCGATCAGCGCGAGAGTGAGAAGAAGATGTACGAGCAGGATGACGTTCTGCATGGGGTGCGCGAGCCTTTGTCCCGGGATTAGCGCGTATCTAGGCAAAACTGGCCCGCGCTGCAACCCGCCTTCGTCGCGGTCGGCCCGCGAGGCCGAAGACGGCGCGGCAAAGCTAGCGGCGGGTGAACCTGCGCAGCTTGGCCTCGTACATCCGCGCGTCGGCCACGTCGATCAGTTGGCCGACCGTGCCCGCGTCGTCGGGAAAAATCGCGGTGCCGAAGCTGGCGGCGAGATGCAGCGGGCCTGTGGCCGTCTCGAAGGGGCGGGCGAAACAGGCCTGCAGCCTGGCGCGGCGCCGTTCCAGGCCGGCGCAGGTGTCGATGTCGCGCAGGATGGCCATAAACTCGTCTCCGCCTGCGCGCCCGGCCACGTCGCCCGGGTCGATCTGGCGCGCGATTCGCGGGGCCACCGCGCGCAGGATGCCATCGCCGGCGGTATGGCCGCAGGAATCGTTGATCTGCTTGAACCCGTCGAGGTCGATCGACAATAGGGCGAAGCGCCCGCCGGTGCGGCGGGCGTGCGTTTCGGCGCAGCAGAGCTGATCGTCGAGCTGGCCACGGTTCAGCAGGCCCGTGAGCGCGTCGCGCGTGGCCCGGCAGTGCAGGTCGTCGAGCAACCCGGGATCGGTTTCCAGCGGGCGGATCCGGGACACAAAGTGGTCCGGCGTGCCGGAGGCGTCGCGGATCAGGGTGACGCAGAGCTCTGTCCAGAGCGTTTCACCGGTGCCCCGAACGTAGCGCTTGAGAATGGAATAGGCGCCGCAGCCGCGCGCCAGAACGCGCTCAAACTGTGCCTCGTCGCGCAGAAGGTCCTCGGCATGGGTGATATCGTGAAAGCGCAGGCGTTCCAGTTCGCTGCCCGAATAGCCAAGAAGCTGTTGCAGCGCCCGGTCCGTTTGCAGAAAGCGCCCGTCGGTTGCGACCTTGGCCGTTCCGATAGGATCGGTCGCGGCCTTCGTCGGGGGAGCGAAACGGACCATACCGGAATCCTCGTAAATGCCTCAACGGTATGGGCGCAAGCGTTAAGAAAACCTTAACGTCTTGCCGGTGCGCGGACTGTGCGCGAGATTCCGGTTTCGCCCGTGCGAGCGCGTCGGTATACGGGCGCGGGCTCTTCCGAGCAATTCAAGAGGGACAGCATGGCAAACGTGGTCGTCGTTGGCGCCCAGTGGGGCGACGAGGGAAAAGGCAAGATCGTGGACTGGCTCAGCGAGCGCGCGGATGTGATCGCGCGGTTTCAGGGCGGGCACAATGCGGGCCATACGCTTGTGATCGACGGCAAGGTCTACAAGCTTAACGCGCTGCCTTCGGGCGTTGTGCGTGGCGGCAAGCTGAGCGTGATCGGCAACGGCGTCGTGCTGGACCCCTGGCACCTGGTGAACGAGATCGCGTCGATCCGTGAGCAGGGGGTGGAGATCACACCCGACACGCTGATGATCGCCGAAAACACGCCACTGATCCTGCCGATCCATGGCGAGCTGGACCGCGCCCGCGAAGAGGCCGCGCGCAAGGGTACCAAGATCGGCACAACGGGGCGCGGCATCGGCCCGGCCTACGAGGACAAGGTCGGGCGCCGGTCGGTTCGCGTGGCGGATCTTGCGGATGCCGCGACGCTGGAGGCGCGGGTGGACCGCGCGCTGCAGCATCACGACCCGCTGCGCAAGGGGCTGGGGATCGAGCCGATCGACCGCGATGCGCTTTTGGTCAAGCTCAAAGAGATCGCGCCGCAGATCCTGCCCTATGCCGCGCCGGTCTGGAAAGTGCTTATGGAGCAGCGCCGCGCGGGAAAGCGGATTTTGTTCGAAGGCGCGCAGGGCGCGCTTCTGGACATCGATTTCGGGACCTATCCCTTTGTCACCTCCTCGAACGTGATCGCCGGGCAGGCGGCGACCGGCGTGGGGCTTGGCCCCGGGGCGATCGACTATGTTCTGGGGATCGTGAAGGCCTATACCACGCGGGTCGGCGAAGGGCCGTTTCCGACCGAGCTTGACGACGATGACGGACAGCGTCTGGGCGAGCGGGGCCGCGAATTCGGCACCGTGACCGGGCGCAAGCGGCGCTGCGGATGGTTCGATGCCGCCCTTGTGCGTCAGACCTGTGCCACGTCTGGGGTGAAAGGGATCTCGCTGACCAAGCTTGACGTGCTGGACGGGTTCGAGACGCTCAAGATCTGTGTGGGCTACGAGGTCGATGGCACACGGCTGGACTACCTGCCGACGGCGGGCGACCTGCAGGCGCGCTGCAAGCCCATTTACGAAGAAATGCCGGGATGGAGCGAGTCGACCGAGGGCGCGCGCAGCTGGGCCGATCTGCCCGCCAACGCGATCAAGTACGTGCGCCGGGTAGAGGAGTTGATCGACTGCCCGGTGGCCCTACTTTCCACCTCACCGGAGCGGGACGACACCATCCTGGTGACCGATCCCTTCGCCGATTGAGGATGCAGACGAGGTAGGCATGGCCCTGAGTTACAAAGCCCGTAAACGATGGTCGCTTTTCGTGCTGATCGTGGCGCTGCCGCTTTACATGGTGGTGGCGGTCACTTTTGCCGACTGGCTGCGCAATGCGCTGGGCGGGCTGAGTGTGCTGGCCGAACTGGCGCTGTTCGTCGGGCTGGGGATCTTGTGGATCCTGCCCTTGAAGCCTGTGTTCAAGGGCGTGGGCCAGCCCGATCCCGAGGCGGAGCCGAAGGACCAAGGCTGAGCCGCGCTCAGGGGCAGATCGAACTGCCCGGCAAGAGCGGCGGCGCGAGCACGGCCAGCTTCGGGCAGACAGGTCCCGCACGGCAGCTGAACACCCACCAGTCGAGCTCCCGGTAGAGCACGGTGCCGCCGGCCATTGTGCGCATGTTGGCCACCTGATTGTTGTTACGGAACGTGACATGGCGCGGACAATTAGCCCCCAGAACCGAAAGCGTCGGATTGGCCGCACTGGCCGCAAGCAGCCCGTCGAAGCTGATCTCGCGCACCGATTGCGCGGGTGGCACACCGAGGCCCGCCACGAGCGGTGAAAGACCGGCGACGGTGGTGGTGTCGCCCAACGACTGCCGCTGCAGGAGGTCGGTGGTGACGTGGTCGCGCCCCAGAATATAGCCGTCGAAACAATCGGTTTCGGAACCGGAAACAAGGCAGGAGGCATCAAGCGCGCTGCCTTCGACCCCGTGAAAGAGCCGCGCCTGCTTGGTCCGCAGATCCATAAAGTCCTGATAGGTGGGCGTATTGGCCATGACGCTGAAATCGATCCGGGGGTCCTGCATGTCGACGCCGCCGCCCGCGTCGAGCGCGCCGATCACGCGCGCATCGGGATACCGCGCGGCAAGTCTGTCGATGTGGTGGCGCGCGCCGTTGGCGCCGGCGCTGTCGCCGCTAAGCAGGATGGTTGCCGCGTCCGCGAGGGGCGGCATGGTGTAGGTCACGGGCGGCGCGCCGAAACTGGCGACGGCGCCTGCGTCGAGCGTGTCGAGCATTTCGGCCACGATCGCCTCGCCCATGAAGGCGATGCCGCTGATGTCGGCGGGGTCGGTATCGTCGGGATCGATGGATTCGGCCGTGCCGGGCAGGGTGGAGCCGATCCAGGTGTCGGACGAGCAATAGGCGGCCAGAACCTGATTGGCGCGAGCAAACCGGTTGGCGGGGCGGTCGGCAAAGAGGCCCGTGCCCTCGATCTGGTCGGCATAGCCCAGCGAGCTCATCAGACCGGGCTTGTCGGTGAATTTGGGGCCGGTGGCGCAGAAGCGCGCGCGGCACTCGGCAAAGCTCCGGCACGAGCCGCCGCCCTTGAGGTGGATATGGTACATGTCGCGCAGCGGGTTCGGCGCGCCACCCGGGCCGGTCGCGGGCGCGGGACGGATGTAGATCACCGCCGGAGACCCGTCGTTGCAGATCGCATCGCCGGTCAGCGTTACCTTGACGAGGGGCCGCGACGTGCCGCCCCAGGCGGGCAATTCGCCGTTCCAGATCGGGTTGGACGCGGGCGGCAGGGCGCCACCGCAAAAGGCCGCGTCGAGCGGCGGCGAGGTGGGATCGGCGGCGAGCTGGGCCGAGGCGGGTGCGGCGACAAGAAATAGCGTGGCGGCAAAAATCAAAAAAGAGCGCAACATGGGACAAATCCTTTGAGACGAGTACCCGTCAGGATGCCCCAGGGGCGCTGTAAAAAGCCAGTCAGGTTTTTACGACTTGCGCCGCCGCCCGAAAGCGGCCCGGCTTAGCGGTATTCGTAGCGGCAGAACTTGATGCCCAGAATGCCGGTCTTGCGGCAAATGCGGACCCGGACGCGCTGTCGAGTCGGGGTGGTGCGGGCGCGTGGCGGCTCGTACGCGGCGAACTCCGCCTCGCTTTGAGCGCGCAGATCCTCGAGCTGCGTGGCGTCGAGATAGCCTGAGGCCGCAAAGCCCGCGGTTTCCTGCCAGGTCGAGATGGCACTGCGCGTATTGGGCCCGAAAACGCCGTCGACGCCCCGGGGGTCGAAACCGATGAGGCGCAGGCGCAGCTGCAGCTCGCGCCGCGCGGTGCGGTCGAGCCCGAGCGCGGCCTCGGTCTCTGCTGTGGCGGGCGCGGGGTCGGTCGCGACGGTCTCGACCGGCGGCGGGGCGTCCTGCGACGCATAGAGACGGTCGACGCCCGTCGCGGTCATGACGACGTCGAATTCGCCGCCCGCGTCGTTGATCGGCAGGGGCACGCAGTCATAGAGCGTCTGAAGGCCGTGAAAGTAGAGCTTTTGTTCGTCGCCGGTTCTGTTGACGTTGCCCACGCGCCGGGGCACGCCGCCCAGCTTGCCGTCGTCGAGCAGCCGAAAGCGCAGGGTGACCGTGGTGTCGGCATCGATCCCGTCGGGGTCGGCAAAGCACGTGCCGAGCGCTTGCGTCAGACGCAAAGCGGTCTGGTCCGCCGCCGGTTGCGCGGTGTCGGTGCGCGCCTGAGCATCGCCTGTGGCCACAGCGCATAGCAAAGCGGCGCAAAGAAGCCCGTGCAGGGCGGAGAGGGATGGCGGCGGCAGGGTCATGCGGGCGGTCCTTGGAACGTCATCGGAGAAGATGTCTAGCAGATGGGGCGCCGGGCCAAAACGGCCATGCGCGCGGCGCCGCGGGAATCGGCGGAAACCGGCGCTTTCAGAGAAGGTGCCCGGATTTGGCGGCCTTTGTGGCGAGGTAGGCGCGGTTCTGCGCGGTCTCTCCCACCTTGAGCGGCACGCGTTCGGTCACGTCGATGCCGCTTTGGCGCATCATCTCGATCTTGGCGGGATTGTTGGTAAGAAGACGCACCGCCCCGAACCCCATCTGGCGCAGGATGGCCGCGCCTATTCGAAAGTCGCGCTCGTCATCCTCAAATCCCAGCCGGTGATTGGCCTCGACCGTGTCGAAGCCCTGATCCTGAAGGGAATAGGCGCGCATCTTGTTGGCGAGGCCGATGCCGCGCCCTTCCTGATTGAGGTAAAGTAGCATGCCGGCGCCGGCCTCTCCCATCTGGGCCAGCGCCGCGCGCAGTTGCGGGCCACAATCGCATTTCAGCGACCCGAGCAGATCGCCCGTGAAACAGGCCGAGTGCAGACGCGCCAGAACCGGACGCCCGCGATCTGGATGGCCGATTTCGATGGCATAATGCTCTTCGGCGCCATCTTCGGGCCGGTAGACATGCAGCCGCCCGACCTCTGACACCTCAAGGGGCAAGCGGGCGCTGATCACCCGTTTCATCGGGGAGAGCCCGGTTCGCAGGATCGCGGCCGCCGAAAGCAACGTCAGATTATGCGTGGCAGCAAAACCGGCCGGGTCTTCGACATCGACACCGATCGTTGCCGGTAGCAGGCGCGCCGTCTTGGTCATCGCAATCGCCGCCCGATGCGGGCCGGCGGCACCGTCACGCAACGTCTGCAACGGGCCTTTCATCGGATAGTTCAGATCCCCGGCGGGATCGGCGATTGATTGTATCCACGTCAGCGAGGCCTGATCCGGCACGGCGATCCGAGCGATGTCTCTGTCATAGGGCCGCGCTTTGAGTGTTTCTGCCCGTCGCCCCGTCACGGCCAGAACAAGCGGGGCCCCCATTGCACGCAGCTCGGCCAACCGGTCTTGAGTCAGGGTCTCGACCGCCAGAACGACCAGCCCTTCGGATAACACGACGGGCACGCCCATGCGCAGATCGGCGCGGGCGCGGGCCACAAGTTCTTTCAGGTCCGGAGAGAGGCTCATCGCCGGGGATCCTCGTCGCAGTCAGGCCTTGAGCGTTACAGGGTTTTGAAACCGAATGAAACAATTGCCGCGCCTCCAACACGTGCCCGTGAGAGGCGTGTCACAGATCTTGTCCGCGCGCGGTCTTGGTCACATGTCTTTCACAGAAACGGTACAAGGGAGCACCGCGATGGGACAGCTCAAGAAGATTTTGCTGGTTGACGATGATGAGGACCTGCGTGAGGCGCTGAGCGAACAGCTTGTCATGACCGAGGATTTCGACGTGTTCGAGGCGGGCAATGGCGCGGACGCCATGGCGCGCGCCAAGGACGGCATCTATGACCTTGTCATTCTCGACGTGGGCCTTCCCGACACCGATGGGCGCGAGCTGTGCCGGCTGATGCGCAAGCAGGGCGTGAAAGCGCCGATCATGATGCTTACCGGCCATGACGGGGATGCCGATACCATTCTGGGCCTCGATGCGGGCGCCAACGACTACGTCACCAAGCCCTTCAAGTTTCCCGTGCTTCTGGCCCGGATCCGCGCGCAGCTGCGTCAGCATGAACAGTCCGAGGACGCGATCTTCCAGCTTGGGCCCTACACGTTCAAGCCGGCGATGAAAATGCTTCTCACCGAGGATGAGCGCAAGATCCGCCTGACGGAAAAGGAAACCAATATCCTGAAGTTTCTTTACCGCTCGCCCGAGGGCGTGGTGGCGCGCGATGTGCTGTTGCATGAGGTCTGGGGTTATAATGCCGGTGTCACCACGCACACGCTGGAAACGCATATCTACCGACTGCGCCAGAAGATCGAGCCGGATCCGTCGAACGCCCGGCTTCTGGTGACGGAATCGGGGGGCTATCGGCTTCTGGCCTAGGACCCCGAAGGCAGGTTTTCCTGACTTGTCCGGGTCGTTTTGAACCCGCATCATGTCAGAGCGTACGTACAAGTACCTCCCTGTTGGACTGGCCCCGGCATTGCGCCGGGGCCTTTTTTATTCGTCGGCGGGATCGGCGCGCTGCAGCGTGGCCTGAAAATCGCCGGTGATCGTCTGTGCGCCCTCGGTGTTCGCAGTCACAAGCCCCTCGGGCGCGCCCGGGGCGAGGATTGCGGTGAAGTTGCCCGAAACGGCCAGAGTGTCGTCCTCGATGCTGAAAGCGGTCAGGGTGATGTCGGTATTCTCGGGCGTGCCGCTTAGTGTATTGCTCGCCGGCATCTGCAAAAGCGTGACGGCGAGGTTGCTTGCGTCGGGCTGAGTTTCCTGGCCCGAGGCGGTGAAGGTCAGCGTGAGGTTCGGCGCGGCATCGAGCGTCTCGGGGCCTTCACGGCCCACGAGCGTGACGCTGATCCCGACATCATCTTGCGACCAGCGGCTGCCGCCTGTGTCCTCCGGCGCGACGACCTGCCAAGAGCGTTCTTCGGTGCCCACGGTGGCGGTGATCGTGCCGCTGGGCTCTTGCGCGAGGGCGGGCAGGGTCGCGAGACACAGGGCTGCGACAGGTGCGGTCAGACGGATCATGATTCCTCCGGAGGTTGTTTGGTTCTTGGTGTCGTGCCAACGCCACGCATGTCCGGGGGTTCCCGACGTTCCGGTGCTGGACCTTTCCCGCCGCCCTTCCTAGGGTGCCGCGACCAAGCTTCGAGGACCGAGACACATGCCCTTCACCCTGGCCACCTGGAACATCAACTCCGTGCGTTTGCGCGAGGCGCTCGTTGCCAAGCTGCTGGAGGAGGAGGGTCCGGACATCCTGTGCCTGCAGGAATGCAAGAGCCCGGTCGAGAAGATCCCGCGCGAACGCTTTGCCGAACTGGGCTACGGCCACATGATCGCGCGGGGGCAGAAGGGGTATAACGGCGTGGCGATCCTGTCCAAGCAGCCCATCGAGGATGCCGGCGACATGGATTTCGCGTCTCTTGGGCATGCGCGGCATGTCGCGGGGCGTCTTGAGAACGGCGTCGTGATCCACAACTTTTACGTGCCTGCGGGCGGCGACGTGCCGGACCGGGCGCAGAATGAGAAATTCGGGCAAAAGCTCGATTACCTGACGGAAATGCGCGACTGGTTTCGGGATAACGGCCCCCAAAAGGCGGTTCTCGTCGGAGATCTGAATATTGCGCCGCGCGAGGATGACGTGTGGAGCCACAAGCAGTTGTTGAAGGTGGTGAGCCACACGCCCATCGAGGTGGAGCATCTGGGGCAGGTGATGGAGGCGGGCGGCTGGCGCGACGTGACGCGCGCCGATATTCCAGAGGGTCAGCTTTACAGCTGGTGGTCCTACCGGGCGAAGGATTGGGACGCCGCCGACAAGGGCCGCCGGCTCGATCATGTCTGGGCCAGTCCGGATATTGCCACGGCCGCGCATTCCAGTCGTATCCTGCGAGAGGCAAGGGGCTGGGAGAAGCCTTCGGATCACGCGCCGGTTTTTGCGACTTTCGATCTATAGCCGGGACGTTTTCCTGCCTGGGAAGCGGATCGGACGCTTCAACGCGTTGATCCGCTTGCAACGGCAGATGCAAAGCGATGACGGACAGGACCTGCGGGCGTAGGTGTCTCCGGGTAAACGGGGCACTTTTCGGCAATTGATGTGCTTTTGCGCAAAGCCGATACCCACTCTTCGCCGTCTTATCCAGAAAATTCCGTGGTACACGCCGCTGGGCGCCGGGCACATCCGGCGGCTGACCCCTTGCAACGTGGCATCGGCTGCGCCATGTAGACCGCAACTTTGTATACATAGCCAAGCGGAGACCGCAGCATGATCGAACTCGGCGGACAGACCACGCCTCAGGGCGACCTGATCAAGGACGTTTCTGAGGCCGATTTCATGGCGGAGGTCATCGAGGCCTCTCAAACCGTACCCGTGATCGTCGATTTCTGGGCGCCTTGGTGCGGCCCGTGCAAGACGCTTGGTCCCGCGCTTGAGGCCGCTGTCACCAAGGCCAAGGGTGCGGTCAAAATGGCCAAGGTGAACGTGGACGAGAACCAGATGATCGCGCAGCAGCTTCGGGTTCAGTCGATCCCGACGGTCTATGCCTTCTGGCAGGGCCAGCCCGTCGACGGGTTTCAGGGCGCGATCCCGCCGTCCGAGATCGACGGTTTCGTGGACCGGGTGGTGCAAGCCGCCGGCGGTGCGCCGGGCGACGAGGAAGATGGGCTTGCCGAAGCCGTGGCCGCCGCGCAGGAGATGCTGGAGCAGGGCGCGGCAACCGACGCCGCGCAGACCTTTGCGGCGATCCTTCAGGAAGATGAGAAGAACGCCGCCGCTTATGCCGGGCTGGTGTCGGCGCATATCGCCATGGATGATCTGGACCAGGCCGAGGCTATCCTGAACGGGGCGCCGGCCGAGATCGCGAAGACCCCGGAACTGGAGGCGTGTCACGCCAAGCTTGACCTTGCGCGGCAGGCTGCTGAGGCGGGCCCCGTGTCGGAGTTGCGCGCCAAGGTCGAGGCGGATGAGAACGACCACCAGGCGCGGTTCGACCTCGCGCAGGCGCTTTACGCCTCGGGTCAGGCGGGCGAGGCGGTGGACCAGCTTCTGGAGCTTTTCCGCCGCGATCGCGAGTGGAATGACGGCGCTGCGAAGACACAGCTTTTCACCGTCTTTGAGGCGCTCAAGCCGAACGATCCGGTGGTGTTGAACGGACGGCGGAAATTAAGCTCGATGATATTTGCCTGAGCGGCGGTGAGGGCTAGATCACCCTCATGTTCAATCAGGGTGATCTTCCGGAAACCATTCCGATATTTCCGCTGCCGGGCGCGCTGCTCTTGCCGCGCTCGCGGCTGCCGCTGCATCTGTTCGAGCCGCGCTATCTGGCGATGCTCGAGGATGCGCTCAAAACCACTCACCGCCTGATCGGCATGATCCAGCCCAATCCAGGCAAAGATCGCAGCGACGGGACGCTGCACGCGATCGGCTGCGCCGGGCGGGTGACGCAGTTTTCGGAAACCGAAGACGGGCGGTACATGATTACGCTGGCGGGTGTATCCCGGTTCCGGTTCGTGTCGGAAGTCGAGGGGTTCACGCCCTACCGACGCGCGAAAGTGTCGTGGGACGGGTTCGAGCGTGATCTGGGCCCGACAGACGAGGATCGCGGGTTTGACCGGGCGCGTTTCATGACGCTTCTCGAACGGTATTTCGACGCACGCGATCTGCGCACCGACTGGGAGTCGCTCACGGAAGCCGATGACGAACTGCTGATCAATTCACTGTCGATGTTGCTGGGATTCGAGCCCGAGGATAAACAGGCCCTGCTGGAAGCGCCGTGTCTGTCGACCCGGCGCGAAACCCTTGTCACGCTGATCGAGTACGATCTGCGGGGCGGTGACGACAAGGATCTGATGCAATGAGCGACACTGAGTCAGGGCAGAGTTTCGACCGGCACATGCTGGAGGCGCTGATCTGTCCCCAGACTCATGCGCGGCTGGACTACGACGCCGAGAAACAGGAGCTGGTCAGTCGCAATGCCGGATTGGCCTTCCCGATACGCTCGGGCATCCCGGTGATGTTGATCGACGAGGCGCGGCGGCTGGACTGAGGGTCGCGCCGCTCAGGCGGTTGCTGAGCGACGTGCGCGAGCGGCGAGTACGTCGCGGCCAAGTGTCAGGGTATAGCTTTCGAGGCTGTGCAGGGCGGTGTCCGCCGCCGCGGCGTCCCGGGTATCGAGCGCATCGACCAGCTTCTTGTGCAGCGCGACGATTTCCTCACGCGAGCGTGCGGTGAAAGTAATCATGTTCATCAGCGGTTGCATCGCCTCGACCGCGCCGGCGAGCTGATAGCTCAAAACCGGGTTGCCCGCCGCATCGACCAGCGCGCGGTGCAGCGCCACATCCGAGGCGCAGAAATCCTCGTCCGACAGCGATGCGGTCGCCTGGCGCTCGATCTCGGTGCGCATCATCGAGAGATGGCGCGGTGTGCGGCGCTCGGCGGCAAGGGGCGCGCAGGCCCGTTCCATGGCATAGCGCGCCTCGCAGGCGGTTTCGAAACGCACGTCGTTCATCGACAGAAGTAAGGTCGAGGTGGTGATGTGCTGGCCGTAGGCCTCCTGATAGGAGAGCCGGTTGACGAATGCCCCGCCAAAGGCGCCGCGCTGCGTGCGGATCAGCGATTGCGCCGCGAGCCGCTTGAGCGCCTCCCGGACGGTGGAACGCGACACGCCGAACTGATCGGCAAGCTCGGCCTCCGACGGCAGACGTTCGTCCACGATCATCCGACCTTCGACGATGGCATCGCGGATCGCCTGCGCGATCTGCGCGGAAAGATCGGGTTTGCGGTCGGAGGGGGTCATAATTTCTATTTGTCAGACTTTTAATTGTCTGACATTTATTAAGCGGGTCCCGACTCGATGAAAAGGGTTTTCTGCATGTTCTCGCCGCCCGTGCTTTTGCGCAACATCGCATGGCTCGCGTTTTTTGCGGGAATTCTTGTAGCCTGGGCCTGGCTTTACCTGATGGCGACGGGCATGGGGCTCGATCTTGTCGGGCGCCCGGTGGCGGAGATGGCCGAGGCGATGCGCGCCATGGATCCGCGCATGGATATGTATATGCCGATGGCCAGCTTCGGCCCGGTTTTCGCCATGTGGGCGGTGATGATGGCGGCGATGATGCTGCCGACGATGGTGCCGACCCTGCAGGTTTACGAGGATCTGATCCGCGCGGCCGATGGCACACGCGCCGGCTGGCTTGGCCTGCTTCTTGGCTACGCGCTAATCTGGGTCGGGTTCGCTGCCGCCATTGCCGCGGTGCAGTTGGGTCTGCTGTTCAGTGGTGTGATCGACATGCTGGGCATCACCAAATCGCCTGTCCTGGCGGGTGGTCTTTTGATCGCGGTCGGCGCGTTCCAGTTCACTCGCGCCAAGGAGGTGTGCCACGGCGTCTGCCACGCGCCCATGACCTATTTCCTTGGCCACTGGCGAGCGGGGTTCGCGGGTGGGCTTCGGATGGGGCTCGGTCTGGGGGTATTCTGCACGGCGTGTTGCTGGGGCTTCATGGCGCTTGGTTTCGTCGGTGGGGTGATGAGTCTCTTGTGGATGGGGCTCGCTACTTTGTTCATGGTGCTCGAAAAGCTGCCGCAGATCGGGCACCGGGTCATCCGGCCGACTGGCATTCTACTAATCGCAGGCGGGCTGGCGGTGATCGCCGCGCCGCTTTTCACGGGAGGATAACGACATGGCCATCAAGAGGCGTCCCGATGCCGACCGGCTTCCGGTTTCGCAGCGCATCGATAACCGCATGGAAAACCCCAAGCGGCGCAAGATGACGCCCACGGAGTGGGCCATCAAGGGCGAGCTTTTCCTCAACTGTTCGTGCGAGGTGTTCTGCCCGTGCGTCGTGAGCCTGGGGCAGCATCCCCCGACCGAAGGGCATTGCCACGCCTGGATGGCGATCGCGATCGACGAGGGGCATTTCGAGGGCGAAGACCTGTCGGGGCTGAACGTGGGCTTGATGGTGGATATCCCGGGGCGCATGGCCGAAGGCGGCTGGAAGGTGGCGGCCTATGTGGACGAACGCGCCAGCGGCAAGGCGTACAACGGCATCCTGCAGATCTTTTCGGGACAGGCGGGCGGCACGACAGGGCTTTTCACCATGCTGGTGAGCGACATCGTCGGCGCCGAGCGCGAGAAGGTGGAGATCGTGCGCGAGGGCAAAAAGCGCGGGCTTTACATCGGCCGCAAGATCCAGGGCGAGATTGAGATGATCGACGGTGCCAGCCCCGATCATCCCGTCATGATCTCCAATTCCAAATACTGGATGGGGCCCGACATTATCGCCGCGCGCGGGTTGAAATCCAAGGTACGCGATTTCGGACGTGTCTGGGATTTTGGAGGCAAGTCCGCCGAGATCTGCCCGATCGACTGGAAAGGCCCCAAGTAAGTCAGGGCGGGGCGATGGCGATGATTACACCCGAGTATTGCCGCACCATGGCACGCTATAGCGCCTGGCAGAACCGGCAGTATTTCGACCTTCTGGAGGCCATGTCGCGCGCCGAGCTGACGCAGGATCGCGGCGCGTTCTTCGGCTCGATTCTTGGCACGCTCAACCATCTTCTCTGGGCTGACCGCATCTGGATGAGCCGGTTCGATCCGTCCGTCGAGCCGCCCGCGGGCGGTATAAAGGAAAGCCCTTCGTGTACGCCCACCCTGGGCGCATGGAGCGCCGAGCGGTTTCACATGGACGGCAAGATCAGCCATTGGGCCGAAAGCCTGCGCGCGCTCGATCTGACCGGAGATGTGACGTTCACCTCGTCCGTTCTGGGCCGAACCGTCTCGCGCCCGCTCGGGCCCTGCATCGCGCATATGTTCAACCACCAGACCCATCACCGCGGCCAGATCCACGCGATGATGACGGCGGCCGGCCTGACGGCGCCGGTATCGGATCTCTTCCTCTTGCCGGAGTGACGCGCATGACCTTGCCTTTTCTTTCCCCGTCGCGCCGCCTGCGCCGCACGCCGTTCTCGGACGGTGTCGAGGCTGCGGGCGTCAAGGCCTATACAGTTTACAACCATATGCTGTTGCCGACGGTGTTCCGGTCGGTCGAGGAAGACTATCGCCATCTCAAGGAAGCGGTGCAGATCTGGGATGTGGCCTGCGAGCGGCAGGTGGAACTGCGGGGGCCGGATGCCGGGCGACTGATGCAGATGCTCACCCCGCGCGATCTGCGCGGCATGTCTCCGGGGCAGTGTTACTACGTGCCCATCGTCGACGAGACCGGCGGTATGCTCAACGATCCGGTGGCGGTGAAGCTGTCCGAGGAACGCTGGTGGATCTCGATCGCCGACAGCGACCTGCTTTACTGGGTCAAGGCCACGGCGCATGGCTGGCGGCTAGATGTGCTGGTGGACGAGCCGGACGTGTCGCCTCTGGCGGTGCAGGGGCCAAAGGCTGAGGACCTGATGGCGCGGGTCTTTGGCGAGAGCGTGCGCGACGTCCGGTTCTTCCGTTTTGGGCATTTCGATTTCCAGGGCCGGGACATGGTGATCGCGCGGTCGGGCTATTCCAAGCAGGGCGGCTTTGAGATCTACGTCGAGGGCGAAGATATCGGCATGCCGCTATGGAACGCGCTGATGGAGGCGGGCAGGGATCTGGACCTGCACGCGGGGTGTCCCAATCTGATCGAACGGATCGAGAGCGGGCTTTTGAGCTATGGCAACGACATGACCGACGACAACACGCCGCATGAATGCGGGCTGGGTCGGTTTTGCAATACGCAATCGGCCATTGGCTGTGTGGGACGCGATGCGCTCTTGCGTGTGGCCAAGGAGGGACCGACCCAGCAGATCCGTCCCATAGCCATCGACGGGCCGGCGGTGCCGCGCTGTGACAAGTGGTGGCCCCTGCGCGCCGGCGGCAAGGTTGTGGGCCGGATCAGTTCCGCGGCCTGGAGCCCGGATTTCAACACCAACGTGGCCATCGGCATGGTGCGGATGACCCATTGGGACGAGGGATGCGTTCTGGAAGCCGAGACGCCGGACGGGCCGCGCGAAGCGGTGGTTCACGAAACCTTCTGGAACCGATAGAAGACGCGGTGACCCGTCCAGCAGCGCCAAATGGCGCTGGCGCGGCGGCACGAGACGATGAAAGCAGGCCGATTTGGTCTGAAAACGGATAAAGGAGAGCAAGATGTTCAATGCGCTGGTCGTGGAAAAGGACGAGGAAAGCGGCAAGACCTCTGCCGCCGTCAAGGAGATTTCCGAGGCGGACCTGCCCGAGGCGGACGTAACCGTCGCCGTCGAGTACTCCACCGTGAACTACAAAGACGGGCTTTGCATCGGGCCGGGCGGCGGGTTGGTGCGCAAGTATCCGCATGTGCCGGGGATCGATTTTGCCGGAACGGTCGAGGAGAGCTCGGACGACCGCTACAAACCCGGTGACAAGGTGGTGCTGACCGGCTGGCGCGTGGGCGAGGCGCATTGGGGCGGTTATTCGCAGAAAGCGCGGGTGAAGGCCGACTGGCTGGTGCCGCTGCCCGACGGGCTCGACACGCGGCAGGCGATGGCGGTGGGCACCGCTGGCTTCACCGCGATGCTGGCGGTGATGGCGCTCGAGGATCTGGGGATCAAGAAAGGGCCGATCCTTGTCACGGGCGCGGCGGGCGGCGTGGGAAGCGTGGCGACTGCGATCCTGTCCAAGCTGGGCCATGAGGTGGCGGCGGTCACCGGGCGTCCCGAACAGGCGGAGTATCTCAAGGGCCTGGGCGCCACCCAGATCGTGGCGCGCGAGGATCTGACCGAGGTCACGAAAAAGCCGCTGGAGGCCGAGACCTGGGGCGGCTGCGTGGACGCCGTCGCCGGGGCGATGCTGGGCCGGGTGCTCAAGCAGATGGAATACGGCAGCTCGGTCGCGGCGATCGGTCTGGCGGGTGGGGCGGCCATCGAAGGGGCGCTGATCACACCCTTCATCCTGCGCGGTGTGAATCTGCTGGGGATCGACAGCGTGATGCAGCCCTATGACAACCGCTTGCGCGCGTGGAAGCGGATCGCAAGCGACCTTCCGATGGACAAGCTTGAAGCCATGGTGCAGCCCGCGACGTTGTCGGATCTGCCGCAGCTTGGGGCGGATATCCTTAAAGGGCAGGTGAAGGGCCGCGTGGTGGTGGATGTTAACGCCTGAGTCTGGCCTGACGATCCGGCTGGTGCGCGACAGCGACGCTGACGTGCTCTGGCCGATCCTGCGTGACGTGGTGCGCGCGGGGGACACCTATGCCATTGAGCCGGGCCTTTCGCGCGAGCGTTTGCTTGACTACTGGTGCGAGGCCCCGCGCGCGACCTATGTGGCGGAAGCCGGGGGCGAGATCCTTGGCACCTATTACATCAAGACCAACCAGGCCGGTGGCGGCGCGCATGTGTGCAACTGCGGCTACATCACCGCGCCGGCCGCGCGGGGCAGGGGCGTGGCGCGGGCCTTGTGCCTGCACAGCCAGGACGTGGCGCGCGACCTGGGCTATCTTGCGATGCAGTTCAATTTCGTGGTCGCCACCAACCAAGGCGCGCTTCGACTTTGGGCGTCGCTGGGATACGAGACCGTCGGACGGTTGCCGTGGGCCTTTTTGCACCCGGTGGCGGGCTATGTGGACGCATTTGTGTTGTACAAGTGGCTTGGTGCTTCCGTCTGACGGCACATTTCCGGGAAATCATGGGACTGCGATGGGAGCTGCCGGTGCTGCGGACTTGATCTGCGGCGATTCGGCGAATCAATCGCGTCGATTTTCCATGAATCTCATGGAAATCTGATCGTTTGAGGCAGGATCACTCTGCTTCAACGCATTGCTTTCGAAAAAGTTTGGGATTTTATGGGAAACATTCGTGCTGCCTCAATGCATCTATATATTGTGTTGTTCTGCGAGGAAGCGTCTAGGTTATGCGTTTACTGTCCATAAATTCCCACATCATCTTGTTTCTGCGGCCTGTCTTGAACAAGATCCGGTGTCTTATCGCCTCAAAAAACCATTGCGTTCCATGAATTCCCATGTCATCCATAGAACCACGATGAGGACGGGATAAAGAACAGGGGCACCACACAAGACCCCGACTGAGACATCCCAAATAAGCAGGTTTCATACAGGCACCCGCCTTCATCGAACAAAGAGATCCGGCGCGCGGGCGAGCAGACATCCCCCCAGGTGGCGCGCGCAGTCGGACACCCCGCAGAGCGGGACGAGGGCGGCGGATTGGGCAGTGGCAGCAGCTCAATCCGCCGTTTTCCGTTCAAGGCCCGGGCTTGTCCGGGCGCAAGAGTGAAGAGGCAGGCAGAGCAGTGATGCTGAGCTTCAGAGGCGAGTTCAACCAGAAGGTTGACAGCAAGGGTCGGATGTCGATCCCTGCTGATTTTCGCTCTGTGCTTGCCGATGGTGATCCGCGTTGCCCTGAAAACCCGCTGCCGCGCCTTGTCGTACTGCACGGGCCTCACCTCAAGAATTGTCTTCATGCCTACACGATCGAGGCTATGGCCGAGATCGAAGCGGGCATCCGCAAGCTTCCTCGCGGCTCGACCGAGCGCAAGCGCGCCAGCCGCATGATACTTGGCAAAAGCTGGGACACCGAAATCGATAAGGACGGGCGCATCGTGTTGCCCCAGCGGCTGCGTCAGCAGATCGGGTTGGAGGGCGAGGCGGTGATGGTTGCCATGGGCGATTACTTCGAGATCTGGAACGCCAAGACCTATGACGAGGTCGAGGCCGCAGAGACCGAGGCGTGGCTCGATGAGATGCCAGACGATTTCGATCCGCTCACCCTCATTGATCCGCCTGGCGAGGATTGAACGATGGGGACCGCTGCCAACGAAGCCCCTCATATCCCGGTTCTGATCGGGCCGCTGATCGAAGCCGTGGCGCCTGTCACGGGCGTCTGGCTGGACGGCACGCTCGGCGCGGGCGGCTATACACGCGCTTTGCTGACGGCCGGCGCGCAGAAGGTGATCGGTCTCGACCGCGATCCGCTGGCGATAGAACTGGCCGAAGATTGGGCGACGAAGTTTGGTGACCGGGTCGACTTGGTGCAGGACACGTTTTCAAATCTCGACGCCCATGGGCAGGACCTTGATGGCGTGGTGCTGGATCTGGGCGTGTCGTCGATGCAGCTTGACCGGGCCGAACGCGGCTTTTCCTTCCTGAAGGAGGGACCCTTGGATATGCGGATGAGTCAGTCCGGCCCGAGCGCGGCCGATCTGGTCAATGACCTGCCCGAGGGTGATTTGGCCGATATCCTTTACCTTTATGGCGAAGAGCGTGCCAGCCGCCGTATCGCCCGCGCCATTGCGCGGGCCCGCGTGGAGGCCCGGATCGAAACCACGCTGCGGCTGGCCGAGATCGTCGAAGCCTGCCTGCCGCGAGCCAAGCCGGGGCAGGCGCATCCGGCCACGCGCAGTTTTCAGGCTATCCGGATCGCGGTGAACGATGAATATGGCGAACTTGTCGAAGGACTTGACGCCGCCGAGCGCGCGCTCAAGCCCGGCGGGCACCTGGCGGTCGTGACCTTTCATTCCATCGAGGACCGCATGGTCAAGCGCTTCTTTCAGGCCAAGAGCGGTGGCGGCGGACAGGGCAGCCGGCACGCGCCAGTGGTTGAAAAACCGGAGCCGCAATTCACCCAGGCGACCCGCAAGGCGATCACCGCCGACCGAGACGAGCTTGCCGCCAATCCGCGCGCGCGATCGGCCAAGTTGCGCGTGGGCACCCGCACGGACGCCGCCCCGCGCCCGTCAGACCGCAAGGCCCTGGGAATGCCAATGTTGAAGGGAGTGTAGCCATGCGTAGCGTTCTTTACGTTCTGAGTGCCATCATGGTCATTGGCCTCGCGTTCTGGGCCTATCGCGAGAATTATCAGACGCAGGAGGCGCAGGCGCGGTCCGTGTCGCTGCAAAGCCAGATTTCGGAGGCCCGCCAGCGTTTGCGTGTTCTCAACGCGGAGTGGGCCTATCTCAACCGTCCGGACCGGCTTCGCGATCTGGCCGAGATCAATTTCGACAGTCTCGGGCTTTTGCCGCTGCAACCCTACCAGTTCGGCCGGATTGACCAGATCAGCTATCCCGAACCCGACCCGCTACCGATCATGAATGCCATCGATGTCATCAACCTTGAACCGCGGGAGGACGGGGAATGATCCGCACGCCGCTGCGCCCGCTGGCGCGAATCCTTTCGGCCCGTGACAAGGGCGAAAACCCGGACGTGATCGAGCGTGAGAATATCCGGCTGCGCCACGAGGAAATGCGTGACCGCGCCCGGCTTCGCGCCGAGGGGCGTCTTTTGGTGCTGGGCGTGTTCTTTTTCTGCGCCTTCGCCACGATCGGCGCGCGGATGGGACTTCTGGCGAATGCCGAACCCGCCGAGCCGCGCGCGGGCGTGGCCGGGGCTGAAATCGTCGCGCAGCGCGCCGATATCGTGGACCGCAAGGGCCGCATCCTTGCCACCAATTTCGAAACCCACAGCCTTTATGCCCAGCCTCAGCAGATGGTCGAACCCGAACGCGCCGCGCAGGCGCTGGCCGATATCTTTCCCGATCTAGATGTGGCGCGTCTGACGAAGGATTTTACCGGCAAGCGCAAGTTCCTTTGGGTCAAGAAGAAGCTCAGCCCCGAACAGATGCAGGCGGTTCATGACATCGGCGAGCCGGGCCTGCTTTTTGGACCGCGCGAAATGCGGCTTTATCCCAATGGCAAACTGGCCGCACATATACTTGGCGGAGCCAGTTTCGGGCGGGAAGGCGTACACGCCGCCGAGGTGATCGGCGTAGCCGGTATCGAAAAACAGTTCGACGACCGCCTTCGTGATCCGGGCCGGGCGCATCTGCCGCTGGAACTGTCGATCGATCTTTCCGTGCAATCCGCGACCGAGCGGGTGCTCGAAGGCGGCATGATGCTGATGAACGCGAAGGGCGCTGCGGCGGTTCTGATGGAGGTGCAGACCGGCGAGGTGCTCGCCATGGCGTCATTGCCGGATTTCGACCCGAATGACCGGCCTGCCCCGCCGGTGGAGGGCAGCCCGTCCGACAGCCCGCTCTTCAACCGGGCAGTACAGGGGGTCTACGAGCTTGGCTCGACCTTCAAGACCTTCGCCATCGCGCAGGCGCTGGATCTGGGGATCGTCAACCCCTCGACGATGATCGATACCAAGGGCCCGCTGCGGTGGGGCAAGCACCGTATCCGCGATTTCCACAATTACGGCCCCGAACTCAGCACCGCCATGGTGCTGATCAAATCCTCGAATATCGGCACCGCGCGGATCGCGCAGATGATCGGGACGGCGCGACAGAAGGCGTTTCTGCAAAAGCTCGGTTTTTTCGAGCCGACCGCGCTTGAGATCGTGGAAGCCAAGGGCGGCAAGCCGCTTTTGCCACCGAAGTGGTCCGAGCTGTCAACGATGACGATTTCCTACGGGCATGGCCTGTCCTCATCGCCGCTGCATCTCGCGGCGGGATTCGCGACGCTGGCCAATGGCGGGCGCGTGGTGACGCCGACGGTCCTGAAGGGCGGCGGCAATGCCGCGGGAGAGCGGGTCGTGTCCGAGCGAACGGCGGCGCAGGTCATGACCATGTTGCGCGCCGTGGTGACCGAAGGCACCGCGACATTTGGCGAGGTCGAAGGCTATGCCGTCGGCGGCAAGACCGGCACGGCGGACAAGCCGAAGGAACGCGGCGGCGGCTATTACGACGACAAGGTGATCGCCACCTTCGCCAGCGTCTTTCCGGCACATAATCCGCGCTATGTTCTGGTCGTCACGCTGGACGAACCCGTCGAAACCTCGGGATCCGAACCGCGCCGCACGGCGGGCTGGACCGCGGTGCCGGTGGCCGCCGAGATCACCCGCCGGGTGGCGCCGCTTCTGGGATTGCGACCCGAGATTGAACCTGCGCCATTAAGCGGTATAACGCTGACATCAAGCGCCAACCAGTAATCGAAGGCCAAAGCGGTGGGGCAGAGCAAATCCTTGGGAGAGCTGGGTCTGACCGCCCAGGGCGGCCGGCACACAGACGTCACCGGTCTAGCCGTCGACAGCCGGCAGGTCGGAACGGGCACGCTGTTCGCGGCCCTGCCCGGGACCGAGCGGCACGGCGCGGAATTCATCGAGATGGCGCTTGAAAAAGGGGCGGCGGCGATCCTGACGGACAGCGAAGGCGTGAAACTGGCCGCCGACGCGCTTGCAAATAGCGATGCTGCTCTGATCGTGGCCGAAGACGCCCGCCAGACATTGGCCTTTGCCGCGGCCTTGTGGTTCGGCGCACAGCCCGAGGTCGTAGTCGCCGTGACGGGGACGAACGGAAAGACCTCGGTGGCGAGCTTCACCCGCCAGATCTGGACCCAGCTGGGGTTTGATGCGATCAATATGGGCACCACGGGCGTCGAGGGTGGATGGTCGGCGCCGCTGGCCCATACCACGCCCGAACCCATCACCCTGCATCGCACCCTAGCCGAGGCCGACGCGCAGGGCATCACCCATGTCGCAATGGAAGCGTCTTCTCACGGGTTGGCGCAACGGCGGCTTGACGGGGTACGGCTTGTCGCCGCGGGATTCACGAACCTCAGCCAGGACCATCTCGATTACCACGCCGATTTCGACGACTATTTCCACGCCAAATCCGGGCTTTTCCGCCGCGTGCTGCCCGAGGACGGGATCGCGGTGATCAACGTGGACGACCCGCGAGGGCCCAAGATGGCCGCCGTTGCCAATTCCAAGGGGCGGGACGTACTGGCCGTCGGACGTGACGAAGGCGCGGACCTGCGGCTGCTCAACCGGGTTTTTTCGCCTACGGGGCAGACCTTGCGCTTTGACTGGCGTGGGCAGGTCTTTCAGGTCTCGCTTGGCCTTATCGGGGGCTTCCAGGCCGATAACGTGCTTCTGGCCGCAGGTCTGGTGATTGCGGCCGGTGCCGATCCCGAACGGGTGTTCGCCACCTTGGCGCATATGAAAACCGTTCGGGGCCGCATGCAGCTTGCGGCCAGCCGGTCGACCGGGGCGTCGGTTTTCGTGGATTATGCCCATACGCCAGACGCGGTCGCCACCGCTATCGAAGCACTGCGCCCGCACGTTCTGGGCCGTCTTATCGCCATCGTCGGCGCGGGAGGCGACCGGGACCGCACAAAGCGCCCGCTGATGGGCCGCGCCGCAGCCGAAGCGGCCGACATGGTCATCGTGACCGACGACAACCCGCGGTCGGAAGATCCCGCTGCGATCCGCGCGGCGGTCATGGAGGGCGCGGGCGCGGCAGGGTCGCGTGCCGAAGTCCTGGAAGTGGCCGACCGGGCCGAAGCGATTTTGCGGGGCGTCGACGCGCTTGGCCCCGGCGATGCGCTGCTGATCTGCGGCAAAGGTCACGAGACCGGGCAGATCGTCGGCGACGATATCTTTCCGTTTGACGATTGCGAACAGGCCAGTGTCGCCGTCGCCGCGCTGGACGGGGAAGGGGCATGAGCCTTTGGACCGCCGCCGAGGCCGCCGCCGCCACGGGTGGGCAGGCGACCGGTGACTGGCAGGCGCAGGGTGTGTCCATCGACACCCGCACGCTATCGCCCGGCGATCTTTTCGTGGCGCTGAAGGATGCGCGGGACGGGCATGAGTTTGTGGCGCAAGCGCTGGAAAGGGGCGCCGCCGCGGCGCTGGTCAGCCACCGACCCGAAGGCGTGCCCGAGGATGCGCCGCTTCTGATCGTCGAAGAGGTTCTGCCTGCGCTCGAAGCCCTGGGCCGCGCCGCGCGGGCGCGCACCAAGGCGCAGGTGGTGGCGGTGACGGGTTCGGTCGGCAAGACCTCGACGAAGGAAATGCTGCGCGACGTGCTGCGTGGACAGGGGACCACGCATGCGGCCGAAGCCAGCTACAACAATCATTGGGGCGTGCCTCTGACGCTGGCGCGAATGCCGGCCGACACGAAATTCGCCGTGATCGAAATCGGCATGAACCATCCCGGCGAGATCGCACCGCTGTCACAGATGGCCCGCCCGCATGTGGCCATCATCACCACCGTCGCGCCCGCGCACCTGGAGGCTTTCAAGAATATCGAAGGGATCGCCCATGAAAAGGCATCGATCCTGAGCGGGCTGGAGCCCGGGGGCACCGCGATCCTGAATGCAGATATCGAGACCGCGCCGATCCTGCGCGAGGCCGCCGAGGCTGTTGGCGCGCGGATCGTGACCTTCGGCGAGACGGATGCCTGCGATATGCGCCTCACGCAGGTGGAACTACACGATGCGATCACCGTGGCCCACGCCGAAGACCGCGCGGGGCGCTTCGTCTTCAAGGTGGGTAGTGCGGGACGTCATTTCGCGAGAAACGCCCTTGCCGTACTCGCCGCCGCCGAGACGCTCGGCGCGGACCGGGCCGTGGCGATCGGCGATCTGGGCCGCTGGCATCCGCCCGCCGGACGCGGCACGCGCGAGACACTGTGTCTCGATATTGCCGACGAGGCGCTGACCATTGACCTTATCGACGACGCCTTCAACGCGAACCCGGCCTCGATGGCTGCCTCGCTCGAGGTGCTGGCCGCCGCCGAGCCGCGCGACGGGATCGGGCGCGTGAGCGCCGGGCGGCGCATCGCCATTCTGGGCGAGATGCTTGAACTTGGCGCCGACGAGATGACCCTGCATGCCGATCTGGCGCGATTGCCGGCGATGGACGGTCTGGCCCGGGTGCACTGTGTGGGATCGCGCATGCGCGCTCTTTACGAGGCCCTGCCGCAGGACAAGCGCGGACAATTTTCGGAAACCGCGGAGCGGCTGGCCGCCGAGGCGCATCGCCTGATCGACGCGGGCGACGTGGTGCTGGTCAAGGGTTCGAAAGGCAGCAAGGTCAGCCTCGTGGTTGACGCGCTGCGCCGTTGCGCACGGGGCGGCCCGAGCGAGGGAAGGGAAGACTGACATGCTCTATTGGCTGACCGCGTGGTCCGATGGCGGGGATTTCTTCAACCTTTTCCGCTACATCACCTTCCGGGCTGGCGGGGCCTTCATGACCGCGCTTTTCTTCGGCTTCCTCTTCGGTCCGCCGCTGATCAACGTGTTGCGCAGAACGCAGGGCAAAGGCCAGCCGATCCGAGATGACGGGCCCGAGGGGCATTTCGTCAAGGCGGGCACGCCCACGATGGGTGGTCTCCTGATCGTGGGCTCGCTCTTGTTCGCGACCATGCTCTGGGCGCGGCTCGACAATCCCTTCGTGTGGATGGTGGCGCTTGTCACGCTCGGTTTCGGTCTGATCGGATTCTGGGACGATTATGCCAAGGTTTCCAAGCAGAACGTCAAGGGCGTGCCGGGTAAGGTGCGGCTGGGGCTGGGCTTTCTGATTGCTGGGCTGGCGGCATACTGGGCGACGGTGCATCACCCCGATGCGCTGCAGTTCCAACTGGCCTTGCCTGTCTTCAAGGATACGCTGCTCAACCTCGGAATTTTCTTCATTCCTTTTGCCATGTTCGTGATCGTTGGGGCGGCCAACGCGGTGAACCTGACGGACGGTCTCGACGGCCTCGCGATCATGCCGGTGATGATCGCCGCGGGTGCACTTGGCATTATCGCGTATGCCGTGGGCCGCGTGGACTTTACCGAATATCTCGACGTGCATTACGTGCCGGGCACCGGTGAAATCCTCGTCTTCGTGGCGGGACTTGCAGGTGCGGGGCTTGGGTTTTTGTGGTACAACGCCCCGCCGGCGGCGGTGTTCATGGGCGACACCGGGTCACTGGCCTTGGGTGGCGCGCTTGGCGCTATCGCTGTGGCCGCCAAGCACGAGATCGTCCTTGGTATCGTTGGCGGTCTCTTCGTGGTCGAGGCGCTTTCGGTGATCATCCAGGTTCTCTACTTCAAGCGCACCGGCAAGCGCGTATTCCTGATGGCGCCCATCCACCACCATTATGAGAAAAAAGGCTGGGCGGAGCCGCAGATCGTCATCCGCTTCTGGATTATCGCGGTGATCCTCGCGCTTATCGGGCTGGCCACGTTGAAGGTGCGCTGATGATCCCCGTCAGCGGTTTCGCGGGCCAACGGGTCGCGATCCTTGGGCTGGGGCGCTCTGGCCTGTCGGCGGCGCGGGCTTTGCGCGCGGGGGGCGCCACGCCCGTCTGCTGGGACGACAACCCCGATGCGCGGGCACGTGCCGAGGATGAAGGGTTCGAGGTCATGCCGATGACCCGAGCCGAGCATTTCGCCGATATCGCGACGCTGATCGTAAGCCCCGGCATTCCGCATCTTTACCCCAAGCCCAACAGTGCCGTGGCTGCGGCGCTCGAGGCCGGGATCCCGGTGGACAACGATATCGGGCTGTTCTTCCGCTCTCTGGGCCAGAACGGCTGGCACCAGATGGACCAGCCGCCAAAGGTGGTGGCGGTCACCGGCTCCAACGGGAAATCCACCACGTCGGCGCTTATCCATCACGTGCTGCAAGAGGCTGGCAAGGAGGCGCAGCTGGCGGGCAATATCGGGCGTGGCGTGCTGGATATCGATCCGCCCGGCGACGGCGGCGTGGTGGTGCTCGAACTCAGCAGCTATCAGACCGAACTGGCCCGTGCGCTGACGCCGGATGTGGCGGTTTTCACCAATCTCAGCCCTGACCATCTGGACCGGCATGGCGGTCTGGGCGGGTACTTCGCAGCAAAACGGCGGCTTTTTGCCGAGGGCGGACCGGATCGCGCGGTGATCGGCATGGATGAGGACGAAGGACGATTCCTGGCCGGCCAACTGTCTGAGGGGCCGGGCGATGACCGGGTGATCCGCATCTCGGCGGAGACCAAGCTGACAGGTCCGGGCTGGAGCGTGTTCGCGCGAAAGGGTTTTCTTTCGGAATATCGCAAGGGGCGGCAGGCGGGATCGATTGACCTTCGCAAGATCAAGGGCCTGCCGGGCCGGCACAATCACCAGAACGCCTGCGCGGCCTATGCGGCCTGTCGTGCACTCGGCCTTGCGCCGCGCGTGATCGAGGCTGGTTTCCACAGCTTTGAAGGCCTGCCGCACCGGTCTCAACTGGTCGCCGAGCAAGGCGGGGTCACGTATGTGAACGACAGCAAGGCCACCAATGTCGATGCAGCGCTCATGGCGCTTTTGGCCTTCCCGCGTATCCGCTGGATCTGCGGCGGGCTGGAGAAGGAAGGCGGTGTTGCCGAGCTGAAGCCCGGCCTGCAACATGTTGTAAAGGCTTACGTTATCGGCCGCGAAGCGGCGGCGTTCGCGGTTCAGCTTGACGGGGTCGAGACGGAGATCTGCACCACGATGGAGGCGGCCGTGGCCCGGGCGATGGCGGAGGCGGAAGCGGGCGAGACGGTGCTGCTTGCTCCGGCGGCGGCAAGTTTCGATCAGTACGACAATTTCGAGCAGCGCGGTGAGGATTTTATCGCGGAAGTTCTCACCCGATTACAGTAGCTTGCGAAATTGCCCTCATGCTGCCCGATTGGAATCGAGGGCACCATCGTTGCGATCATATTTGCACATCTTGCGATACTTGGCGTCCTGACACCGCCAAAAAACCGACACATTGCTCTTTCAACCTGAACGCGAGGTTTGAAGGAATTCGCATGACGACACGCTTTGCCGTCCTGATCGACGGGGACAATGTTGGGGCGCAGCACCTTGACCAGATCCGGCGGAGTGCCTGCGCAAGGGGTCAGGTTGATATATGGCGCACATATGCTGATGCGAGCCTGCGCAAGGATTGGGATGCCCAACCCGGTGTCCGGTTGATCCACGCCGGGACCGGAAAGAACGCGGCAGATATTCTTCTTTCTATAGACGCGATGGTTCTTGCTTTTCGCGATGATGTAGGTGGCTTCGTGATCGTCAGCTCGGATGGGGATTTTTCTCATGTCGCCAGCCGCTTACGCGAGCTCGGCAGGCCGGTGATCGGAATGGGCGAAGCAAAGACGCCAGCGGTTTTCCGCGCGGCCTGCACCGAATTCGAAGTCATTGGCAATCCGAAGCCGATGCATTGCGTTACCGATCTAGATCGTCAGATACGGACAACGATCGCTCAGCACAGCAAGAACGGACAGGGGATGCGTCTGGCCGAGCTTGCCGCGAAAATGTATTCGAGTCACGGCGTACGGATCAGTAGCTTGCCGGAAAAAAGGTGGCGAAGTTATTTGATCACTCGTGTGAGCCTTTATGATGTTGACCCCAAGGGCGCCGCAGCGAAGGTGCGGTTCAAGCCCGCGGGCTTCGTTGTCTAGCCTGATCGCGCGATGGCCTGTCCCGCGGCAAAGCCAGAGGACCAGGCCCACTGGAAATTATAGCCGCCGAGCCAACCGGTGACATCGACGCATTCTCCAATGAAATAAAGGCCTTGAAGGACGTTGCTCATCATAGTTTTCGACGAAAGTCCGGCCGTGTCGACGCCGCCCAATGTCACTTCTGCGGTGCGGTACCCCTCGGAGCCGTTGGGCTTGAGCCGCCAGTCGCGCAGGGCATGGGTGATCTCCTGCAGGCGGGTATCGGACTGATCGGCGAGATTGCCGTGCAAACCCAGATCTGACGCCAGGTGTTCGACAAGCCGCGCGGGCAGGTGGTGGGCCAGTTCCGTGGTCAGAAGCCGGCGGCCCGCCTTGGCGCGCTGTTCACGTAAGGCACTGAAAAGACGGGATTCAGGGTCGAGATCGAGAATGATTTCCTCGCCTTCGTGCCAATAGGAGGAGGCCTGCAGAACCGCAGGGCCGGAGAGGCCGCGATGGGTGAAGAGAACGGCTTCTTCGAAAGCGCCGTCACCGGCGGTCACGCGGGCCGGGGCGGCGACGCCGGAAATCGGCGCAAAGCGTTTGTCGGAGAAGGTGAGCGGCACGAGCGCGGGGCGCGTTTCGGTCAGGCTGTGCCCGAATTGACGTGCAATATCATAGGCTAAGCCGGTGGCCCCCATGGCGGGGATGGACTTGCCGCCGGTGGCGACGACGAGGTTTTGCGCGGTGACCTCGTGGCGTTTTCCCTCGCGCTCCAGCATGGTGCGGAAGCGGGTGCCGTCGTGGGTAAGATCGGCAAGCGAGGTGCGCAGCCAGAGCGTGGCGCCGGCCTTGTCCATCTCGGCGCGCAGCAGGGCGATGATCGCTGCGGACTTGCCGTCGCAGAAGAGCTGGCCGAGGTTTTTCTCGTGCCAGCCGATGCCGTGGCGGTCGACGAGGTCTATAAAAGCCCATTGTGTATAACGGCTTAGCGCCGATTTGCAGAAATGCGGATTCTGCGACAGGAAGTTGTCAGGACTTGTATGCAAGTTGGTGAAATTGCATCGCCCGCCGCCCGAGATGCGGATTTTTTCGCCCGGGGCCTTGGCGTGATCTACCACAAGCACGCCTGGGCCTGCATGGGCCGCGCACATCATGCCGGCGGCGCCGGCGCCGAGGATCAGGGTTGTCACGTCCATGACGTCCCGTGCCAAAGCGGGCGGGAGAGGTCAAGCGCGGTGTTTTGTACAAAATGAAGCATGTCTGACGCCCGGTTTCTCCATTTTGTACAAAACAAAACCTGCGGTTTCCGGGTCAGCGTCCGGCGGGTCACCGCGGAGGGCGGCACAAAACTCTTTCCGGAGTCTCCCGAATTGGCTACACTAACCGGATAGACCCCTTAAGGGGCGATTTGAGGCAGTCTTCGGCGGTTCATATGACAGAGATGGTCTATGGCGCGGCGCCCGTGCGGGATGTCGAGCCTATCCTTCCGAAATGGTGGCGGACGATCGACAAGTGGTCGGTGTCCTGTGTGCTGATCCTGTTCGGGATCGGCATCCTGCTGGGGTTGGCGGCGTCGCCGCCCTTGGCGGAGAAGAACGGGTTCGAGCCTTTTCACTACGTGCAGCGGCAGGCGGCGTTCGGGTTCATGGCGCTGACTGCGATGATGCTCACCTCGATGATGAGCCCGCAGCTTGTGCGGCGTCTGGCGGTGGTGGGCTTTCTGGCGGCCTTCGTGGCGCTGGCGCTCCTGCCGGTCTTCGGCACGGATTTCGGCAAGGGGGCAGTGCGGTGGTACAGCCTTGGCTTTGCCGCGCTGCAGCCGTCTGAATTCCTCAAGCCCGGCTTTGTCGTCGTGGCCGCGTGGCTGATGGCGGCAAGCCAGGAGATCAACGGGCCGCCGGGCATGAAGCTGTCGTTCTTCATCGCGGTGCTGATCGTGCTGATGCTGGCGCTGCAGCCGGATTTCGGACAGGCCTGTCTGGTTCTGTTCGGCTGGGGTGTCATGTATTTCGTGGCCGGCGCGCCGATCCTGCTTCTGGTCATGATCGCGGGTGCGGTCGTTTTCGCCGGCACGCTGGCCTATTCCAATTCCGAGCATTTCGCGCGCCGCATCGACGGGTTTCTGAGCCCCGACGTGGACCCCAACACGCAGCTGGGCTTTGCCACCAATGCGATCATGGAAGGCGGGTTTTTCGGCGTGGGCGTGGGCGAGGGATCGGTCAAGTGGTCGCTGCCCGACGCGCATACGGATTTTATCATCGCCGTGGCGGCCGAGGAATACGGCCTTGTCCTCGTGATGGTGATCATCGCGCTTTACACCGGCATCGTGGTGCGGTCGCTCAGCCGCCTGATGCGGGAGCGGGATACGTTCATTCGCCTTGCCGGAACGGGCCTTGTGGCGATGTTTGGCGTGCAGGCGATGATCAACATGGGCGTCGCGGTGCGGCTTTTGCCCGCCAAGGGCATGACGCTGCCCTTCGTGAGCTATGGCGGATCGTCCCTTATCGCGACGGGGATCGCGGTGGGCATGCTCTTTGCCTTCACGCGCTCGCGGCCTCAGGGCGAGATCAACGATTTGCTGCGGGGGCGGGGCCGGTGACAGACGCCGCGCTGAAGCACGGCCTACGGGAGGGCGGGCAATGATGGCCGAGCGCGCACCCCTGCTGGTGATCGCCGCCGGTGGCACGGGCGGGCATATGTTCCCGGCGCAGGCGCTGGCGGAGGTGATGCTGCGCCGGGGCTGGCGCGTGAAGCTGTCGACCGATGCGCGCGGCGCGCGCTATACCGGCGGGTTTCCGCATTCCACCCAGATCGAGCAGGTGGCCAGCGCCACCTTTGCGCGCGGCGGACTGGTGAACAAGCTGCTGGCCCCGTTTCACATCCTGGGCGGCGTTCTTGGCGCGACGTTGCGGATGCTGCGCGACCGGCCGGAGGTGGTGGTGGGCTTTGGCGGCTATCCGAGCATTCCGGCGCTGGCGGCGGCGGTGATCCTGCGCCGTCCGCGCCTTATTCATGAGCAGAACGGCGTTCTGGGCCGGGTGAACACGCTGTTCGCCAAGCGCGTCGCGGTCGTGGCCTGCGGCACCTGGCCCACGGCGGTGCCTGCGGGCGCAGAGGCCGTCCATGTGGGCAATCCGGTGCGCGCGGCCGTCTTGGAGCGCGCCGGCGCGGGCTATATCCCGCCGGGCGATTACCCGATGTCGATCCTCGTCATCGGCGGCAGCCAGGGCGCGCGCATTCTGAGTGACGTGGTGCCGCCCGCCATTGCGGATCTGCCGCCCGAGATTTTGCGCAATATCCGGGTCAGCCATCAGGCGCGCGACGAGGATGGCGCGCGGGTGGCTGCCTATTATGCCGACGCGGGCATAGATGCCGAGGTGCAGCCGTTTTTCCGGGACGTGCCGGCGCGCATGTCCGAGGCGCAGCTGGTGATCAGCCGCGCCGGGGCCAGCAGCGTGGCCGATATCTCGGTCATCGGGCGGCCCAGCATCCTGATCCCCTATGCCGCCGCGGCGGCGGATCATCAGGCGGCGAACGCCAAGGGACTGGCGAAAGCCGGCGCGGCGATCGTGATTCCCGAGAGCCGGCTTGCGGTCGAGACGCTTTCGGAGCAGATAGCCGCCGTGCTGACGAATCCCGAAGGCGCGTTGCAGATGTCTCGGGCGGCGCTGTCGGTCGCGATGCCCGATGCGCCGCAGCATCTGGCGGATATGGTGGAAGAACTAGCAGGGAGAGCCGGCACATGAGGGATTTCAGATGGGAAGGAGCCGCACCGATGAATGCAGCGACCAAGCTTCCGGGCGATGTGGGGCCGATCCATTTCGTGGGTATCGGCGGCATCGGCATGTCGGGGATCGCGGAGGTGCTGCTTAATTTCGGCTATACCGTGCAGGGCTCTGACCTGAGATCGACGCCGATCACGCAACGGCTGGTCAAGAAGGGCGCCACGATCTTTGAGGGACAGGCGCCTGAAAACCTGGACGAGGCGGAGGTCGTGGTGGTGTCGACCGCGATCAAACCGGGCAATCCGGAACTGGACGAGGCGCGGCGGCGCGGCCTGCCGGTGGTGCGCCGGGCCGAGATGCTGGCCGAGCTTATGCGTTTGAAATCCAATGTCGCGGTCGCGGGCACCCATGGCAAGACGACGACGACGACGATGGTGGCGGCACTCCTGGATCACGGGCGGTATGACCCCACGGTGATCAATGGCGGGATTATCCATGCCTATGGATCCAACGCGCGGGTCGGGCAGGGCGAATGGATGGTGGTGGAGGCCGACGAGAGCGACGGCACCTTCAACCGGCTGCCCGCGACGATCGCCATCGTGACCAATATCGACCCCGAGCACATGGATCACTGGGGTTCGGAAGAGGCGCTGCACCAGGGGTTTCTGGATTTCGTGTCGAACATCCCGTTCTACGGGCTGGCGATCTGCTGTACCGACGATCCGGACGTGCAGACGCTGGTGGGCAAGATCACCGACCGCCGCATCGTCACCTTCGGGTTCAACGCGCAGGCCGACGTGCGGGCCGTGAACTTGAGCTACAAGGCCGGCGTGGCGCATTTCGACGTGGCGCTGCAGGCCGAGGGTCTGGTGATCGAGGGCTGCAGCCTGCCGATGCCGGGCGATCACAACGTGTCGAACGCGCTGTCGGCTGTGGCCGTGGCGCGGCATCTGGGCATGACACCGGACGAGATCCGCGAGGCGCTGGCCGCCTTCGGCGGCGTCAACCGCCGCTTCACCCGCGTGGGCGAGGTGAACGGTGTGACGATCATCGACGATTACGGGCATCACCCGGTCGAGATCGCCGCCGTTCTGAAGGCCGCGCGGCAAGCCACCGAGGGGCGGATCATCGCCGTGCACCAGCCGCACCGGTATACGCGGCTGCACACGCTTTTCGATGATTTCTGTGCCTGTTTCAACGATGCCGACGTGGTCGCCATCGCCGAGGTCTATGCCGCCGGTGAGGAGCCGATCGAGGGCGCCACGCGCGACGACCTGGTGGCGGGGCTTATCCGCCATGGCCACCGGCACGCCCGCGCCATTCTGGGCGAGGATGACCTTGTCCGGCTGGTCAAGGAACAGGCGGGACCGGGCGACATGGTCGTTTGTCTCGGCGCCGGCACGATCTCGGGCTGGGCCAACGGCCTGCCCGCGAAGCTGACTGCGACGGACGCAGAGTAACGTTTCGTAAAACAGGGGCCGCCATGGTGCTGGACGGCGGCCCGAAATCGACATCCTTCCGCCTCGCTGCCCGCGGAGATCGCTGACGAAGGAGAGGTGTGATATGGTCTTGGTTCTTGCAACGGTCTTGTGGATCGTGCTGTCCGCGCTGGTGCCGCATTTGCCGCGGCGCTGGTGGCACAGCCCGTCTATTGCGCTGTGCGTGACGGCGCCGGTGCTGGTTGTTCTTGCCGCGCAGGAGATGGGCCCGGATGTGGCCGGGCTTATGGCGGTGGCGCTGATGCTGATGATCCGCTGGCCCTTTGGCCGGGCGGGCCACGAGAGGTCCGACACCGGCCGGGTGCGGGGCTATGCCGGCCACCGGCACGAGGTGACGGAGTGATCCCGATCCATCGCGAAGACTGACGAAGGAGGCCGCGCGACATGGCCGACATGCTGCAACGCCGGATCGGACTGGGCCTTCTGACGGCCTATGGCGTGGGCGTCATGGTGGGCGCGGGCATCTATGTTCTGGTCGGCGCGGTGGCCGCGCAGGCGGGTGTCTGGGCGCCGGTGTCTTTCCTGATCGCGGGGCTGATCGCGGCGCCGACGGCGCTGAGCTATGCCGAGTTTTCCACGCGTCTGCCCGAGGCAGCGGGCGAGGCGGCCTATGTCGCGACCGGGTTCAGCCGGGCGTGGCTGGGGCTGATCATCGGGCTGGCCATCGTGGCCGCCGGGACGGTGTCGGCGGCGGCGGTCCTGCGGGGCGGGTCGGGCTATCTCATCTCGATCACCGGTTTGCCATTCGGTCCGACCGTGGCGGTCATGGGCGCGGGGTTGTTGGCGGTGGCGGTGATCGGCGTGCTGGAAAGCCTTGCGCTGGCCGCGTTTTTCACGCTGATCGAGGTCACCGGGCTGGCGCTTGTCGTCTTCGCCGGGATCACGGCGGAGCCTGCGGCGTCGTTCGCCGCGCCTGCCGGGATCGTGTGGGCGGGCGTGGCGAGTGCCGCGACGCTGGCCTTTTTCGCCTTTATCGGTTTCGAGGACATCGTGAACATGGCCGAGGAGGTGCGGCACCCCACGCGGACCCTGCCGCGCGCGATCCTCTTGTCGCTTGTCATCACCAGCCTGCTTTACGCGCTGGTGTCCTATGCCGCCGTGCGCGCGGTGCCGCTGGAGCGGTTGTCGGTCTCCGAACAGCCGCTGGCGCTGGTGTGGCAGGAGGCGCGGGGCGGCTCGGCGGCGTTTTTGTCGGTGATCGCGGTGGCCGCGGCGCTCAATGGCGTGCTGGCGCAGATCGTGATGGCGGCGCGTGTGCTCTTTGGTCTTGGCGCGCGGCACCGGCGGCTGGCGATCTTCCACCACGCGCATCCCAAATTCGGCACGCCGGTGCTGGGCACGGGTCTGATCGGGGCGGCGGTGATCGGCGCGGCGCTGACGCTGCCCATCGCGGATCTGGCGCAGGCGACCTCGGCCCTGCTTCTGGGGGTCTTCGTTCTGGTCAACGGTGCTCTGATCGCGCTCAAGCGGCGCGCGCCGGAGGCGGTTTTCTCGGTGCCCATGGCGGTGCCGGTGGCGGGGCTGATCCTGTCGCTGGGCGCCTTCGCGTTCACGATAGGAGGATTGGCATGAGCTGGAGCCTGACACTGGGCTGTCTTTGGGTGCTTGCGGGCACGGTGGTGGCGTTTCTGCCGATGCGCTACCAATACGTGCCGGGCGTGGCGCTGCTTTTGGCGGCGCCGGTGCTGATCTGGATGATCGCGCAGGATCATGGCGGGCTGATGGCCGGGCTTGCGGCCTTCGCGCTGATCTCGATGTTCCGCAATCCGCTGAAATATTTCGCCGCGCGGCTGATGGGCCGCAAGCCGGAGGTGCCGAAATGACCCTGTCACTGATCCTGGCCTGCCTCTGGGCGCTGGCCGCCAATCTTGCCGCGATGATCCCGAGCCGGGACAATCACTGGACACGGGCCTATGTGCTGGTCGCGCTGGGTATCCCGCTTCTGGGCTATGTGACCTGGGAGAACGGGCCGTGGATCGGGCTTCTGGTGCTGGTCGCGGGCATGAGCCTTTTGCGCTGGCCGGTGGTGTATCTGAGCCGCTGGATCCGGCGGCTCGGGACGAAGCGCCCGGAAGAGCCGTGAGGGGTTCGAGTCGTTCTGTCAGGAAGAAAGGGGGCGTCGCGGCGGGCTTGCCAGTGCGTCGCGGGTGACGTAGCAGAGCGCGCATGAGCGATTTACCCCAAGTGCGCGGACGGCTGACGGAAGGCCGTGTTCTGGCCGACCTCACGTGGTTGCGCGTGGGCGGGCCGGCGGACTGGTTCTTTCAGCCCGCCGACGAGGCGGATCTTGGCGATTTTCTGCGGGGTCTCGATCCGGGCATGCCGGTCTTTCCGATGGGGGTGGGCAGCAACCTTATTGTGCGCGACGGCGGCCTGCGCGCGGTGGTGATCCGGCTGGGGCGGGGTTTTAACGGGATCACGATCGAGGGGGACACCGTGCGCGCGGGTGCGGCGGCGCTGGACGCCCATGTGGCGCGGCGCGCGGCGGAGGCGGGGCGCGATCTGACCTTTCTGCGCACCATTCCGGGCAGTATTGGCGGGGCGGTGCGGATGAACGCGGGCTGTTATGGGCGGTATGTGGCCGATCATCTGGTTTCCGTGCGGGCGGTCACCCGGGAGGGCGAGGCCGTGACGATCGCGGCCGGTGATCTGCATCTTGCCTATCGGCAGAGCGATCTGCCCGAGGGCTGCGTGATCACCGAGGCGCTTTTCAGGGCGCCCGAGGGCGACCCGGAGGTGCTTGCCGCCACCATGGAGGCGCAACTGGCCAAACGCGATGAAAGCCAGCCGACAAAGGACCGCACGGCCGGCAGCACGTTTCGCAATCCGGCCGGATTTTCGAGTACCGGCGCGGCGGATGACACGCATGACCTTAAGGCGTGGAAGGTGATCGAGAACGCCGGCCTGCGCGGGGCGCGCCGGGGCGGCGCGCAGATGAGCCCCAAGCATCCCAATTTCCTTGTGAATGCCGACAATGCCACCGCCGCGGATCTGGAAGGATTGGGCGAAGAGGTGCGAAAAAAGGTTTTCCAAGACAGTGGAATAGAGTTACATTGGGAAATCATGAGGGTCGGCGAACCGGCCCCGTCCGCGGATTGAGGCGGAGATAATAAAACAGGGCCGAAAATGGCCCGGGACTTTGAGGCAGTAAGGTGGTTTCTTCGAGCGGAAACACCCCGACTGTTGCGGTGATCATGGGCGGCCCCTCGGCAGAGCGCGAGGTGTCCCTTTCTACAGGTCGTGAATGCGCCGCAGCGCTTCGGGAGGCAGGCTATGAAGTGGTCGAGGTCGATGCCGGCCGCGACCTTTCCCTGCGTCTGACCGAGCTTTCCCCCGATGTCGTTTTCAACGCGCTGCATGGCCGCTGGGGCGAGGATGGCTGTGTGCAGGGTCTGCTGGAATGGATGCAGATCCCCTATACGCATTCCGGTGTGCTGGCCTCGGCGCTGGCGATGGACAAGCAGAAATCGAAAGACGCCTACCGCGCCGCCGGGCTGCCGGTGGTGGAGAGCGTGCTGGTGGCGCGCGAGGCGGTGATGGCGGATCACGTGATGGCGCCGCCCTATGTGGTGAAGCCCAATAACGAGGGTTCCTCGGTGGGGGTCTATCTGGTGCAGGAGGCGGCCAACGGTCCGCCGCAGCTGTCGGACGACATGCCGTCCACCGTGATGGTCGAACAGTTCGTGCCGGGGCGTGAGCTGACCACCTCGGTGCTGGGCGATCGGGCCTTGGGTGTGACCGATATCCTGACAGACGGCTGGTATGATTACGACGCCAAGTACAAACCCGGCGGGTCGCGCCACGAGGTGCCCGCGAACGTGCCGGCCGAGATCACGGCGGCCTGCGAAGACTATGCGCTCCGCGCGCATTCCGTTCTGGGCTGTCGGGGACTGTCGCGCACCGATTTCCGTTGGGACGAGGCGCAGGGGCTGGCGGGGCTTTACCTGCTGGAGACCAACACCCAGCCGGGAATGACGCCCACCTCGCTATCGCCTGAGCAGGCGCAGGCGGCGGGGATCGGGTTTCCGGACTTGTGCGACTGGCTGGTGAGGGACGCGTCATGCAACAGGTGAAGCGTTCCGAAGTCCGGGCCGATCCCGCGCCGTCGCGGCTGCATTACCGCTATCAGCGGCTGATGCTGACGCCGCTCTTTCGCAAGCTTCTCAAATGGGGTCTGCCGCTGGGCGCTGTGGCCGCGCTGGCAGTGACGTTTTTCGCGGATCCCGCCCGGCAGGAGGCCGTCCGCGACACCGTGGCCGATCTGCGCCGGCAGATCGAGACGCGGCCGGAATTCATGGTGAACCTGATGGCGGTCGAGGGCGCGAGCCGGGAGATCGAGGAGGATGTTCGCGAGATCTTTCCGCACGACCTGCCGGCGAGCAGTTTCGATATCGACCTCGACGCGGTGCGCGAGATGATCGTGGGCCTGCCGGCGGTGGCGGACGCGTCCGTGCGGATCCGGCAGGGCGGCGTGCTTGTGGCCGAGATCACCGAGCGACAGCCCGCAGCGATCTGGCGGTCGCGCGACGGGTTGGGCGTGGTGGATGCGACCGGCGTGGTGATCGGCGAGCTGACCCGCCGCGCGGAGCGTCCCGGCCTTCCGGTGATCGCGGGCAAGGGGGCCGACCGGGCGGTGCCCGAGGCGCTGGCCATCCTGCAGGCGGCCGAGCCGCTGGCCGGGCGGTTGCGCGGGCTGGTGCGGATCGGCGAGCGGCGCTGGGACGTGGTGCTGGACCGTGGTCAGCGCATCCTGCTGCCGGAGGCAGCGCCGGTGCGCGCGCTGGAGCGGGTGATCGTGCTGGCGGACGTGCAGGACATGCTGGAACGCGACGTGGCGGTCGTGGACATGCGGCTGGGACAGCGGCCGACGATCCGGATGAGCGAAAACGCCGTCGAGGAATGGTGGCGCGTGACAAGAATGACGGTAGGGGCGGACAACGAATGATCGAGCTTTACGAATCCCAAAGGGCGATGCGCAACATGCGGCGGGCTGCGATGCAGCGGGGCGTCGTGGCGGTGCTGGACGTGGGCACCTCGAAGATCGCCTGTCTGGTGCTGCGCTTTGACGGCAGTGATCGCCTGCATGAGCAGGACGGGATCGGGCGGCTGGCCGGGCAGGCGGGATTTCGCGTGGTCGGTGCGGCGACGACCCGGTCGCGCGGAGTGCGCTATGGCGAGATCGCCACGATGGGCGAGACGGAGCGCGCTATCCGCACCGCCCTGCAGGCGGCGCAGAAAATGGCCGGGATCCGGGTCGATCATGTGATCGCCTGTTTCTCGGGTGCGGCGCCGCGCAGTTACGGTCTGGCCGGGAAGGTGGAATTGGACGGGCCGACGGTGACCGAACAGGATATCAGCCGCGTGCTGTCGGCCTGTGATGTGCCGGACTACGGCGAGGGGCGCGAGGTGCTGCACGCGCAGCCGGTCAATTTCGCGCTCGATCACAGGTCCGGCCTGAGCGATCCGCGCGGGCAACTGGGCAGCGAGCTGGCCACCGACATGCATATGGTCACGGTCGATGCCGACGTGATCCAGAACCTTGCCCATTGCGTCAAGCGCTGCGACCTGGAGCTCGCGGGGCTGGCAAGTTCGGCCTATGTGTCGGGCATTTCGGCGCTGGTGGAGGACGAGCAGGAGCTGGGCGCGGCCTGTATCGACCTCGGCGGCGGATCGTCGGGCGTGTCGATCTTCATCAAGAAGCACATGATCTATGCCGATTCTGTGCGGATCGGCGGCGAGCATGTGACAAATGATATTTCCATGGGCCTGCAGGTGCCGCAGGCCACTGCCGAGCGGATCAAGACCTTTTACGGCGGCGTCGTGGCCACCGGCATGGACGACCGCGAGATGATCGAGATCGGCGGCGAGACCGGCGATTGGGAACATGACCGGCGCACGGTGAGCCGGGCCGAGCTGATCGGGATCATGCGCCCCCGGGTCGAGGAAATTCTTGAAGAGGTGCGGGCGCGGCTTGATGCCGCCGGGTTCCAGCACTTGCCGAGCCAGCAGATCGTGCTGACCGGCGGGGGCAGCCAGATCCCGGGCCTTGACGGGCTGGCGAGCCGTATCCTCGGACAGCAGGTGCGGCTGGGCCGCCCGCTTCGGGTGCATGGCCTGCCGCAGGCCGCGACGGGGCCGGGTTTCGCCAGCGCAGTGGGCATGTGCCTCTTTGCGGCGAATCCCCAGGACGAATGGTGGGACTTCGAGATTCCGGTCGACAGATACCCGGCGAGATCTCTGAAACGGGCGGTAAAATGGTTCAAGGACAACTGGTAACCGCAAGATGTCGTCAATTCGGCGAAATCCCGCGTGTTTACGGCGTTTTTTGCCCATATTTTGTGGTAAAAACGTGTTTTTTAGGTGACGCAAGTGTTAACGGGCGGTAAGATTAACGTCAGTTTAGGCGGAAAAAGGCCTGCGACAGGCGGGCGGCAACTGCAGGCGAGAAAAGGCGGATAGAGCGATGACATTGAATCTCAGCATGCCAGGACAGGACCAGGAGCTGAAACCGCGGATCACCGTGTTCGGTGTGGGCGGCGCGGGCGGCAATGCCGTCAACAACATGATCGACAAGAAGCTTGAGGGCGTCGATTTCGTCGTGGCCAACACGGACGCGCAGGCGCTGGCACAAAACAACGCCCCGAACCGCATTCAGCTTGGCGTCAAGGTGACCGAAGGCCTGGGCGCGGGCGCGAAAGCCTCGGTCGGGGCCGCCGCCGCGGAAGAGAATATCGAACAGATCGTCGACCATCTGGCCGGCGCGCATATGTGCTTTATCACCGCCGGCATGGGCGGCGGCACGGGTACGGGCGCGGCGCCGATCATTGCTCAGGCAGCACGTGAACTTGGCGTGCTAACTGTCGGTGTCGTAACGAAACCTTTCCAGTTCGAGGGCGCCAAGCGGATGCGCCAGGCCGAGGAGGGTGTCGAGAGCCTGCAGAAGATGGTCGACACGCTGATCATCATTCCCAACCAGAACCTGTTCCGTCTCGCCAATGAAAAGACGACCTTTACCGAGGCGTTCAGCATGGCCGATGACGTGCTGTACCAAGGTGTGAAGGGTGTCACCGACCTGATGGTGCGTCCGGGCCTCATCAACCTCGATTTCGCCGACGTGCGCGCGGTGATGGACGAGATGGGCAAGGCGATGATGGGCACCGGCGAGGACAGCGGCGAAGAGCGCGCGATCCAGGCCGCAGAGAAGGCCATCGCCAACCCGCTGCTGGATGAAATCAGCCTGCGCGGTGCGAAGGGTGTTCTGATCAACATCACCGGCGGGCATGACCTGACTCTCTTTGAATTGGACGAGGCCGCCAACCGCATCCGCGAGGAAGTGGACGCCGACGCCAATATCATTGTTGGCTCGACGCTGGATCCGGACATGGAAGGCGCGATGCGCGTATCGGTCGTGGCCACGGGCATCGATGCGTCGGAAGAATCCCGCGAAATCCCGGTGCCACGGCGCAAGCTGTCCGAGCCGCTGAAGCCTGCCGAAGTGGCCGCCGAGGAGGCGCCCGCCAAGGTTGCCGACGAGGTCGGCCGCCCTGCCGAGGTCGCCGCGCGCGCTGAGGAGGGCTATGAGCCCGAGGCGGAGGAAGAGCCCAGCCTCTTCAATACCTTCGATGCCGAGCGGGCCGCTGCGGAAGAGCAGATGGAAGACATCTTCGAGGCCGACAGCCGCGAGACCGCCGAGGACGACCTGCCGCCGCCGGCCTATACGCCGCGCCGCGAGACCGCGCCGATGGCGGACGAGGCTGACGAGATGGACGCTTTCATCGCGCCCAAGGCGCCCGTCGCCGGTACGCCGTCGCCCGATGCGCTGGCGCGGTTGCAGGCCGCCGTGCAGAAAACGCCGCGCAGCCAGCAGCAGGTGCGCCCCACGGCCCCGGTCCGTACCCCGGACTCGGCGGCCGAAAAGCCGCGTTTCGGGATCAATTCGCTGATCAACCGCATGACCGGCCACGGCGAGGGACATGCCCAGAGCAGCCAGCGCCCGGTGCGCCAGCAGCCCACGATGCAGGCCAATCCGGCCCATCAGGAGGCCCGCGAGGAAGAGGAAGATCAGATCGAAATCCCCGCGTTTCTGCGCCGGCAGGCGAACTGACGCCGACCCAAGGGCTGTTTGGTTTTCCGGAACGGGCCGCATTGCGCGGCCCGTTTTTTGTTTTGTATCAGCGGGTTAGAGGGCTTTGCACAGAGGTCGGCGGATTCTTGCCATTTGCCGGATGGCGATGTTTCAGGGCGTTACAAAGAGTGAATTGAGCCGAGGGTCAACACGCCATAAACCATCTTCACCAAAACCCCGCCCAGTCCGGAACTCCGCGACGGGCGACGTGGTTAAAGACCTGAGGTGGCCTGCGTGCAGACAACGATCAAAACCCCAGCGAGCTTTGAGGGCGTCGGATTGCATTCCGGCGCGTCGGCTCGGTTGACGATCCTGCCGGCTCCGGCCAATCGCGGGATCGTGTTTCGTCGTCTGGATTGCAGCCACACGCGTTGCGAGATCCCGGCGCGTTGGGACGTGGTGAAGCAGTCGCCCTTGTGCACCTTGCTGGAAAACGATGCGGGCGTGGCCGTGTCGACCGTCGAGCATGTGATGGCGGCGCTTGCGGGTTGCGGCATCCATAACGCGGTGATCGAAGTCGACGGACCCGAGGTGCCGATCCTTGATGGCAGCGCCGCGCCGTTCGTGCGCGGAATCCTGCGCCACGGGGTGCGCCGGCAGCACGCGCCGCTGGATGCGCTGCGCGTGCTCAAGCCCGTCGAAGTGCGCCGCGGCGACGCGACCGCGCGGCTGGTGCCGCATGACACGCTTCTGATCGAGTTCGCGATCGAGTTCGAGGACAGCGCCATTGGCGCGCAGAAAAAGCTGCTGAACATGTCGAACGGCAGCTTTGTGCGCGAACTGAGCGATGCGCGGACCTTCTGCCGGCAGGCGGATGTGGACGCGATGCGGGCCAACGGTCTTGCGCTTGGCGGCACGCCGGGCGAGAACGCCGTGGTGTTCGATGGCGACCGGGTGCTGAGCCCCGGCGGGCTGCGCCATGCCGACGAACCGGTGCGCCACAAGATGCTGGACGCGCTTGGCGATCTGGCGCTGGCCGGTCTGCCGATCCTTGGCCACTATCAGGGCGACCGGGCGGGTCATGCGCTGACCAACGATCTGCTGCGGTCGCTTTTTGCCGATCGCGAGGCGTTCGAGGTGGTGCGTTGCACGCCCCGCATGGCCGCGCGTCTGCCCGGCGCTGGTGTGCATTGGGGCGAAATTCCCGCCGTTGCCTGACCGCCGCGACACGGCCTGCCTTGAAACATCTCATAAGGCGTTTTGCCCCGGAAATTTATGTGCTAGGACCGATCCGAAGCAGCGGGCCGGGGCTCGCATGACGGCATCGGTTCAAGGGCGAATTCACGAATGACTGGCGGCACATCCCGGATATGGTTGACGGCGGCGGTTGCGGCGGTGGTCCTGTCGGGATGCGGCGGGATCAACGCCCAGGTCGAGCGCGGCGAGATCAATTACGAGAATTTCACCGCCGAGCAAATCTATGGCCGCGCCGAGTATGACCTTGCGCGGGGCGACGAGGAACTGGCCGCGACCATTTTCGCCGAGGTCGAGCGGCTTTATCCCTATTCGGAATGGGCCAAGCGCGCGCTGATCATGCAGGCCTATGCGTATCACCAGGCCGAGGATTACGAGAACTCGCGCTCGGCCGCGCAGCGTTATATCGATTTTTATCCCAGTGACAGCGATGCGGCCTATGCGCAGTACCTTCTGGCGCTGAGCTATTACGACCAGATCGACGAGGTCGGGCGCGACCAGGGGCTGACCTTTCAGGCGCTGCAGTCGCTGCGCGAGGTGATCGAGCGCTATCCCGACAGCGAATATGCCTCCTCGGCCATTCTGAAATTCGATCTGGCCTTCGATCATCTGGCCGCGAAGGAAATGGAGATCGGGCGCTATTATCTGCGCCGGGATCATTTCACCGCCGCGATCAACCGCTTCCGCGTCGTCGTCGAGGATTTCCAGACCACGACGCACACCGCCGAGGCGCTGCACCGGCTGGTCGAGGCGTATCTGTCGCTGGGCCTGACGAACGAGGCGCGCACTGCGGGCGCGATCTTGGGTCATAACTTTCAGGGCACCGAGTGGTACGAGGACAGTTACAAGCTGTTGACCGGTCAGGGTCTGACGCTGGAGGCGGTGGGCGATAACTGGTTGCGCCAGATCTATCGCCAGATGATCCTCGGGCGCTGGCTCTAGCGAGGGTCGGGCGCCCCGAAGCGCGCCCTTGGGACGATCATCATGCTGCGCGCGCTGGATATTCGCGACATCCTTATCATCGACCATCTGGAGCTGGATTTCCGGCCCGGGCTGAACGTGCTGACCGGCGAGACCGGGGCGGGCAAGTCGATCCTGCTCGATGCGTTGGGATTCGTGCTGGGCTGGCGCGGCCGGGCGGATCTTGTCCGGCAGGGGGCCGAGCAGGGCGAGGTCACTGCCGAGTTCGACTTGCCGGAGGGCCACGCCGCGCGGGACGTTCTTGAAGAGGCGGGATTGCCGGTGGCCGACACGCTGCTGTTGCGCCGGGTGAACACCGCAGAGGGACGCAAGACCGCCTGGGTCAACGACCGGCGTTGTTCGGGCGACGTGCTGCGCGCGCTGTCGGACGTTCTGGTGGAGTTGCACGGCCAGCATGATGACCGGGGGCTTCTCAATCCCAAGGGACATCGCGACTTGCTGGACGCCTTCGGCGGGCTTGAGGGCCTGCGCGCGGCCAGCCGGCAGGCCTGGCGCGACCTTGCAACCGCGCGCAAGGCGCTGAGCGAGGCCGAGGCGGGGCTGGCCAAGATGCGCGCGGAAGAGGATTTTCTGCGTCATGCGGTGGGCGAGCTTGATGCGCTTGACCCGCGTCCGGGCGAAGAGGCCGAACTGGACGCGCGCCGCCGGCTGATGCAGCAGGGCGAACGGATTCGTGAGGATATCGCCAAGGCGCAGACCGCGATCCGCGAAGGCGCGGAGGACGCCGCCGGCACCGCGCTACGCTGGCTGGAAGGTGCGGCGGATCAGGCCGAGGGGCGGCTTGATGCGCCGCTCGACGCGCTGGGGCGCGCGCTTGCGGAGCTGGATGACGCGGCGTCGGGGGTGGAGGCGTGTCTTGAGGCGCTGAATTTCAACCCGCTGGAACTGGAAGAGGCCGAGGAGCGGCTTTTTGCCATCCGGGGGCTGGCGCGCAAGCATGGCGTGGCACCCGATGAGTTGGCCGCCTTCGCCGAGGAGATGCGTGCGCAGATCGCCCGGCTGGATCAGGGCGACGCGGATCTGGCGGCGTTGCAGGCGGCGCTTGGGCATGCGGAAAAGGCGTATGAGGCGGCGGCGGACGCGCTGAGTGCGGCGCGGCAAGAGGCCGCTGGGCGGCTTGACGCGGCGGTTACCGCCGAACTTGCGCCGCTCAAGATGGAGCGCGCGGTTTTCGCCACGCAGATCGAGGCGGCTGAGCCCGGGCCGGACGGGCGCGACGCGGTGACCTTTACTGTGGCTACCAACCCGGGCGCCCCGGCGGGCCCCCTTGGCAAGATCGCCTCGGGCGGAGAACTGAGCCGGTTTCTTCTGGCGCTCAAGGTGTGCCTGACCGAGGGGCAGGGTGGGCTGACGATGATTTTCGACGAGATCGACAGGGGTGTCGGCGGGGCCACGGCGGACGCGGTGGGCCGGCGGCTCGAGGCGCTGGCGGAGACCGGCCAGGTTCTTGTCGTCACGCATTCGCCGCAGGTGGCCGCGCGCGGGGCGCATCACTGGCAGGTGTCGAAAAAGGTGGTCGACGAGGCGACGCTGTCGAGCGTTGCGCCTTTGGGCGCGGACGCGCGGGTGGATGAAATCGCGCGGATGCTGTCGGGTGAGAACATCACCGAGGCGGCCCGGGCCGCCGCACGGGCGCTGATGGAGGGGTGACGCGCCGGTGATCGGCCGCGCCGCGGCCCTCCGATGGCGCGGGTGGGCTTCTTGATCAGCCGTGTTCTTCCGCAGAGACCGCTGCCAGCGCGCGGTTATAGGCCTTGAGCGCGTCGACGTGGAACAGCGCGCCTTGCAGGTCGGGGCCCTCGCCCTCGGCGGCGAGGCGCACGACCGGGATGAAGGGGACGCCGGAGCGCTCGAACACCGGCATGGCGGCCTCTAGCGTGGCGTTCGCGTCGATATAGATGCCGTCCTCGATCAGCTCCCACAGCCGGTCCTTGTTGGGCGCGCGCGTGTCGCTGATGTCGCGCATCACACGGCTGACCCGGTACATGGACAGAAGATAGGCATGCGGCCCCGCGGCGAGGCGCACCCCGCGCCGTTCGAGCTGTGTCAGGAAGAAGGAGCGGCGCACCAGGCGTGAGCCGAGCGCGGTCGACATGGAGACCGCGACCATCACGGCGAGGCCCGTCTGCCAGTCGCCGGTCAGTTCGAACACGATGAGGGTCGTCGAGATGGGGGCGCCAAGCACGGCGGCGGCGACCGCGCCCATGCCCGCAAGCGCATAAAGCGTGGCGGCGCCCGAAATTTCCGGGAAGATGCCGGTGGCGATGAGACCGAAGGCGAGCCCTGTCAGCGCGCCCACCATGAGCGAGGGCGAGAACACCCCGCCGCCCATGCGCCCGCCAAGGGTGATGGCCACCGCGACGACCTTGAGCACGGCAAAGACGATGGCCTCGTGCAGCAAAAGCTGACCAGTAAGCGCCGCCGACGTGGTCTCGTATCCCACGCCGATGATATGCGGAAAGCCCACCGCCAGCCCGCCCAGAAGTGCCCCGGCGAAGGCCGGGCGCAGCCAGCGCGGCAGGCGGAGCAGCGCGCGCATGCGGCTGGCCCAGTCCTCGGCGAAGAGGATGGCGTGCATGAGCACAGTGGCCACCACGCCGCAGACGAGACCGAGGATCAGGAAGGCGGGCAGTTCCACGTAGAATTCCAGCGCCGAGGCAGTGGGCAGGGTGAATTCGGTCACGTCGCCGAATTCCAGCCGGTTGATCACCGTGCCCGCGGCGCTGGCGATGACGATGGGCGCGAAGGCGTGCAGGGCGAAGTGGCGCAGCACCACTTCGAGCGCGAAGAGCGCGCCCGCGATGGGCGCGTTGAACGAGGCCGAGACCGCGGCGGCCACCGCGCAGCCCAGAAGATCGCGCCCGGTGATGCCATCCGCGTTGATCCGTTTGCTGATCCAGGTCGAGATGACCCCCGCCAGATGCACCACCGGCCCCTCGCGGCCCGAGGAGCCGCCGGTGCCCAACGTGATCACCGAGGCGGCCGCCGAGGCGAGACCGGCGCGGATCTCGACCCGGCCCTCGCGCAGGGCGGCGCCCTCGATCACGTCGGCGACCGAGCGGGCGCGGGCGTCGGGCGTGAAGCGGTCGAGGATGACGCCGACCACAAGCCCGCCCAGCACCGGCACCGCGACTAGCCAGTACCACGGCAGCCCGGCGGCGTAGCTGTGGATCGAGGAGATATCGTCGCTGCCATAGACCAGCCCCTGAAGCAGGCTGATTCCCTTGCGGAAAAAGAGCGCCGCGAAGCCTGCGGCGATACCGATGAACAGCGCGATAAGCCAGAACTGGAACTGGCTGGGACCCTTAGCGCGCAGCACGCGCAGCCCGCGCGACCAGGCCTCGCGCAGCCGCGCCAGCCCGTGCCGGACCGAGCCCGCGTCGGGATCGGGTGCCGCGCTCATGCCCGGGCCTTCGGGGCCCATCCCGGCGCTTCCCACGACGCGGCGGGTATCCTAGGGTGTGCGACAGGGGAAGCGGGGGGCGAGACCATGGGGATCCAGGACGCAATCGAAGAGGTGTCTTCTTTACTAGGCCAACGGCTCAGCCGGTCCAAGTCCGATCTGGTGACTCACGGCGCGAGCGAGACCTATTTCGCCAATATGCCGCCCGACGCCGTGGCCTATCCGGAAACCGCCGAGGAGGTGGCCGCGCTTGTGCGCATCTGCGCCGCGCGGGACTGTCCGGTGGTGGGCTGGGGCACGGGCACGTCGCTGGAAGGTCAGGCGCAGGCGATGCGCGGTGGGATCTGCGTGGATTTCAGCCGGATGAACCGGGTCGTTGACGTGGCGCAGGCGGACATGACCGTGCGGGTCCAGCCCGGGGTCACGCGCGAGGCGCTGAACGAGGACCTGCGCGCGACGGGTCTATTCTTTCCAGTCGATCCGGGTGCCAACGCGTCGCTTGGGGGCATGGCCTCGACCCGGGCCAGCGGCACCACGGCGGTCCGCTATGGCACGATGCGCGACAACGTGCTGGGGCTGGAGGTGGTCACGGCCGGCGGCGCAGTGATCCGCACCGGTACGGGCGCGCGCAAATCGGCCTCGGGCTATGACCTGACGGGGCTGTTCGTGGGCTCGGAAGGCACGCTGGGACTGATCACGGAACTGACTCTGCGGCTGCATGGCATTCCCGAGGCGGTCTCGGCGGCGGTCTGCGCCTTCGAGGAGGTCGGCCCGGCGGTGGATCTGGTGATCGCCACGGTGCAGATGGGGCTGCCGGTGGCGCGGATCGAACTGATGGATGCGCTGTGTGTCTCGGCGGTTAACGCCTATGCCGGGGCGGGGCTGCGCGAGACGCCGCATCTGCTTTTGGAATTCCACGGCTCGGAGGCGGGCGTGGCGGAACAGGCGGCCAGCTTTGGCGAACTGGCCACGGAGTTCGGCGGCGCGGATTTTCGGTGGGCCACCCGCGAGGAAGACCGCCGCGCGCTTTGGTTCATGCGCCACAACGCCTTTCACGCGGTCAAGGCGCAGTACCCTGGCAAGCGGTCGCTGGTCACGGATATCTGCGTGCCGATCTCGCGGCTGGCCGAGGCGATCCGGGCCTGCGAGCGGGAACTGGCGGCGGCGCGGATCCCGGGCCCCGTGGTGGGCCATGTGGGCGACGGGAATTTCCACGCCGCGCTGATGTTCGATCCTGAGAACGAAGCCGAGATGGCCCGCGCCAAGGCGGTGTCGGAGCGGCTGGTGGAGCTGGCGCTTGATCTGGGCGGCACCGCCACCGGCGAGCACGGGATCGGCGTCGGCAAGCTTGGCTATATGGCGCGCGAACACGGCGGCGGATGGGAGATGATGGGCGCGATCAAGCACGCTCTTGACCCGGGCAATATCATGAACCCCGGCAAGCTGGTGCCGGAGCGCTAAGGCTTAGCTGCCCGACGTTCCGTCAGGCGTGTCCTCCAGCGGCTCCGCGGCCTGCTCGATCGGCCAGAGGGCGGGATAATGCCCGGCCTGCCAGCCCGCGACATAGCCGCCGATGGCCAGCGCTATTGTCAGCAGATAGAGCCAGATCGTGTGCAGTTCCCGGGCGGTTTTCAGTTTGGGCGTGCGCCCGTCGATGGCGTCGCCGCCCGCATTCCAGCCCTTGAAGTACTGGTCGTAGAGCGGGAAGGTTTCGGTGCGCAAGATGTCGGCCTGTTCTTCGGGGCCGCGCGCGGCGGTGACGCGCCGCAGCAGGGCGGAGATGACCTCGGTGCGGTGGATGAAATTGGCCTGGAAGCACTTAAACATCACATCGATGCCGTAGAAGATAGCCAGCATCGGCACGGCTGAAAGCAGGATCCATCCATTCTGTTCGCGCAGCGAAAAGACGATGCAGCCGCCGAAGATCGTCACCGCCCATGTGCGGATGCGCATGGTGACGGTATCGAGTCCGCGGATACCGGATTGGCAATGATCCCATTCCTGCCGCAGGATATCGAGGCTTTGCGCGACAAAGATGGCTTGCGCCTCGCGGTCGGGTTCAGCAGTGGTGGCAGATGGCGTCGTGGTCTCAGAGCGAGTTTCGGCCGGAGGCGTGGCCCCTTGTTGTTTGGGGCTCCGCCCGTGCGGCGCGGTGCCAAAAAGTCGTCCGAAGGCCATGTCGCAGTCGCTTCGGCTCAGACCCGCTCGACCGTTACGGTGTCGCTGGAATAAAAGGCGATATAGTCTTTGATGCGGGCGACATCCTCATTGGGATCTTCATAGCTCCAGGCGGCGTTTTCCAGCGTCTTGCTTTTGGTCACGATGGAGAAGTAGCGCGCGGTGCCCTTGTGCGGGCAGGTGGTGGTGTGATCGCTGTCGTCCAGAAACGCCATGGCGATGTCCTTGCGCGGGAAATAGATCACGTCGGGCAGATCGCCCTCGCTGAGGACGAGCGCCTTGCGGCTTTCCACCAGAACCGCGCCCCCGGCGCGCACCGTCCATGTGCCTTCGGCCTTGCGGATGTTGATCTTGGTCATGCTGTCCCTTCCCGTTGTGGTCTGTGTCGCGGTTTGGCCCGCGTCGTGTCGGTGTCTTATGTCAGAGCGGCGCGGTGGCCGCGTCAAGCCAAGCCTGCGCCTCGGGGCTGAGGCGCGCGGCGATTTTCGTGCGGCAGGCCGCGTGATAGGCGTCGATCCAGGCGCGCTCGGGGTCGTCCAGGAGATCGGTGTCGATCAGGCGGCGGTCGATGGGCACGAAATTGAGCGTCTCAAAGGCGAGCATATCACGCCCGTCGCCGCCCGCCACCGGGTCGGCGGGCGTCACCACGAGGATATTCTCGATGCGGATGCCGAACGCGCCTTCGCGGTAGTAGCCGGGTTCGTCCGACAGGATCATGCCGGGGTCGAGCGGCACCTCGGAGGCCCGCGAAATGCGCTGCGGGCCCTCGTGGACGCACAGATGCACGCCGATGCCGTGGCCGGTGCCGTGGGCGTAGTCCTGATCGGCCAGCCACAGGTGATAGCGCGCGATGGCGTCGAGATCGCGCCCCGCAAGGCCGCGGGGCCAGCGCAGGCGGGAGATGGCGATCATGCCCTTGAGCACCCGGGTGAAGGCGGCGCGTTCCGCCGGGCCGGTGACATCGCCCACGGGCAGGGTGCGGGTGATGTCGGTGGTGCCGTCCTCGTATTGGCCGCCGCTGTCGAGCACGAGAAGCTCTCCGGGGTGCAGCACCCGATTGCTGTCCTCGCTGACGCGGTAATGCGGCAGGGCGCCGTTGGGGCCGGAGCCGGCGATGGTGTCGAAGCTGATATCCAAGAGCTTGCCCGTGGCGCGGCGGCAGGATTCGAGCTTTTTGACCACGTCGATCTCGGTGAGGGATCCGGGGCTTTGCGCGTCGTACCAGGCGAGAAATTCGCACATCGCCGCGCCGTCGCGCAGATGCGCCTCGCGGGTTGCGGAAATCTCGGCCGGGGTTTTGCGCGCCTTTGGCAACTCGCAGGGATCCTCGCCCCATTGCCGGTCGACGCCTGCCTCGTCCAGACGGTCGGCCACCCATTGCGGTACCGAGCCCCGGTCGAGCCGCACCGGGCCGGTCAGCGCGGCCAGCGCCTCGCCGAAGAGGTCGGGGGCGTGCAGGTGGACGGCGTCGCCCAGATGGGCGCGGACCGTGTCGGACAGCTTTGCCTCGGCCATGAAAAGATCGACCGCGCCGTCGGCGTGCAGGATCGCAAAGCCGTGGGGGACCGGGTTACGGGGAATGTCGCTGCCGCGGATGTTCAGAAGCCAGGCGATGCTGTCGGGCAGGGTGATGACCGCGGCGGTCTGGCCGGCGGCGACGAGCGTTTCGGCGAGACGGGCGCGTTTGTCGTCATGGGATTGCCCGGCCAGGGCGTCGGGATAGACGCGCACTGCGCCTTGCGGCGGATCCGGGCGGTCGGGCCAGATACGGTCGATCAGGTTTTCGACCGGGCGCAGGGTGATGCCGGTGCTCGCAAGGCCGGCTTCGTAGGCGGCCAGCTGATCCGGCGTGTAGAGCCAAGGGTCGTAGCCAAGCTCGCCGCCCTCGGGCAGCGCGGATTGCAGCCAGGCCGCGGGGCGCGTCGCGGGCCAGTCGACGACGGTGAAGCTGTCGCCATCGCATTGCGCGCGGGCCTGGGCCGTGTAGCGGCCATCGACGAACAGCCCCGCCCGGTCGTTCAGCGCGATGCAGAAGCCCGCCGAGCCGGTAAAGCCCGTGAGCCAGGCAAGGCGATCGTCGCAGGGGGCCACATATTCGCCCTGATGCGCATCGGCGCGGGGCACGAGAAAACCATCGAGGCCCGCGCGCGCCAATTCATCGCGCAGGGCGGCCAGACGTGGCGGCCCGGTTTCGGGCCGGGTGGTGGCGGTGAAGGATTGGAACCGGGTGTCTTCGAGCTGCATAGAGGTAGTGCTAGAGAAGGGCGGCAGGGAAGTCCATGCATCCGGTGGTGGGGGTCTGGCGGCAGACGCCGGGGGCTCTGCCCCCGGACCCCCGAGGTATTTCGGGCCAGATGAAGACGGGGAGGGGTGCTGTGCGCTGTGCCCCGTGACGCGGCGCCACGGCGTGACGAGGGCGAGGCGCCTTTCGGGGGCGGGCCAGGTGTTGGCGCTATCCGGCCTTGCGCATGCCCATGACCCGGGCGCGGGCGCGGGGGTCGCTGTCGAAAAGGGCTGCGAGTTGTTCGGTCATGGCCCCGGCCAGCTGATCGGCGTCGGTGATCGTGACCGCGCGGTTGTAGTAGCGGGTGACATCGTGGCCGATGCCGATGGCCAGAAGCTCCACCTGTTTGCGCCGCTCGACCATGGCGATGACGTCGCGCAGGTGCTTTTCGAGGTAGTTGGCGGGGTTCACCGAGAGCGTGGAATCATCCACCGGCGCACCGTCGGAGATGACCATCAGGATCTTGCGCTGTTCGCGGCGGGCCACCGTGCGGCGATGCGCCCATTCCAGCGCTTCGCCGTCGATATTTTCCTTCAGGAGGCCCTCTTTCATCATCAGGCCCAGATTGGTGCGGGTCCGGCGCATCGGCGCGTCGGCGGATTTGTAGATGATGTGGCGCAGGTCGTTGAGACGCCCGGGAAGCTGCGGGCGGCCCTCGTTGAGCCAGGCCTCGCGGCTGAGACCGCCCTTCCACGCGCGGGTGGTGAAGCCAAGGATCTCGACCTTGACCGAGCAGCGTTCCAGGGTGCGGGCGAGCACGTCGGCGCAAATGGCGGCGATAGAGATGGGCCGACCGCGCATCGAGCCGGAATTGTCGAGAAGCAGAGTCACCACGGTGTCGCGAAACTCCGTGTCCTTCTCGATCTTGAAGCTGAGCGGGGTGGTGGGGTTGGCCACCACGCGCGCGAGGCGGCCCGCGTCGAGAATGCCTTCCTCGCGGTCAAACTCCCAGGAGCGGCTTTGCTGCGCCTGAAGCCGGCGCTGCAGCTTGTTGGCCAGCCGGCCCACCGCGCCTTTCAGCGGATCGAGCTGCTGGTCGAGATAGGCCCGCAGGCGTTCCAGCTCCACCGGGTCGGCGAGATCCTCGGCGTGGACCTCTTCGTCATACTCGGTCTTGTAGACGGTGTAGCCCGGATCGGCCTCGGACACCGGCGCGGCCTGGGGGGGCTCAAGCGGGGCCTCGCCTTCGGGGAGTTCGGTCTCGTCGCCCAGCTCCTGGTCGGCAAGATCGTCCATGCTGACCTGGGCCTGTTGTTCGTCCTGCTGCTCGTCCTGGGCCTGTTCGGGGTCGGCGTCGGTTTCGGTCTCGTCGCTGTCGTCCTCGCCGGTGCTGTCGGGCTCTTCCTGCTCTTCGGTGTCGCTGTCGGCCTCGTCCTCGCTCTCGTCCTCCATGGCGTCGGGATCGTCGCCGAGCTGATCGCCGTAGCCGAGGTCGTCGATGATCTGGCGGGCGAAGCGGGCGAAGGCGCTTTGGTCTGAGAGCTTGGTTTGCAGGTCTTCGAGCGTGCCGCCGGCCTGTTCCTCGATAAAGCCCTGCCAGAGCTCCATCACGTTGCGCGCACCCTCGGGCAGCTTGCGGCCCGTGGCGAGGTGGCGGATCAGGTAGCCTGCAGCGACGGGCAGCGGCGCGTCGGCGGTGTCGGAGATCTGGTCGTAGCCCTTGCGCAGGGCCTCGGCGCCGATCTTGGCGTCGATATTGCCCGCAGTTCCGGGCATTTCGCGCGCGCCCATCGCCTCGCACCGGGCGGTTTCCATCGCCTCGTAAAGCTCACGCGCCATCTCTCCGGGCGGGGCATAGCGGCTATGGGTGCCTTCGTCGTGAAACTTGTGGCGCAACGCCAGCGCGTCGGCGGTGCCGCGGGCCTGCAGCACCTCGTCGCGGGTCATGCGGCGGCTGATCTGGGGCAGACGCATGGCGTCGCCCGAAAGCCCGGCGGGATCGACCGAGTAAGTGACCGACAGTTCGGGATTGTCGGCCAAGACCTTGGTCGCCTCGGCCAGCGCCTTCTTGAACGGATCTGCGGGGTTGTCGGACTGGGCCATGGCGCGCGCTTTGTGTCGGGTGTGGGTCTGACCGGCAACCTAATGCGATGTCGGGGGATTGACCAGTGGGGCGGGGCGTTTTCCAAACCCTGACCTGCGCGCCCCGGTCAGCCCAGTACGAGCGTTTCGCAGGCCCGCAGGTGACGGCGCACCAACCGGGCGGCGCGCGCGGCGCGCTGCGGATCGGTGTGAAACTCGGCGATCCGCAAGAGGTCGGCGAAACGCATCTTGGCGTCAATCCGGTGCGCCATGATCGTGGCGGGTGGCAGCGGTGTGGCCGGCACCGCGTCGAGCAGCGCAGCGAAGGTGCGCAGGCGGCGTTCGTCGTCCTGAGCGTCGCGGCGCATCAGATGGTCATGCGCCACCTGCGCCGCATAGCGCCCAAGGCAGCCGGAGAATTGCAGAGCGATGTCCGAATTGTCCCGCTGGCCCGCCTGAAGCGACAGGGGCCAGAGCACGAGACATACGACGATTGTTTTTAAACTGCTCATTTATTGAACAGTAAATCATACAAGTTTCCCAAAAATAAAGCAGATTAAAAACTTTTGGCCGGAGTGTTTTCTGTCCGCCACAGGTGTCACACCCCGGATTTTCGACAAATCCGGGGCGAAACCTGTTGGGATTTCGGGCTGTTATGGGCGACGAAAAGCCGGCGCTTCAGCCGAGGCTGAGGCTGGCCGCGCTTTCAGGCAGTTCCTCGTCAAAGCAGCGCTGGTAGAACTCTGCTACTGTCTGACGCTCAAGCTCGTCGCATTTGTTGAGGAAGGTGAGCCGGAAGGCATAGCCGACATCCTTGAAGATGCGGCTGTTCTGGGCCCAGTTGATCACCGTACGCGGGCTCATGACTGTCGACAGATCGCCGTTCATGAAGGCCGTGCGGGTGAGATCGGCGACGGTGACCATCTGGCTGATCGTCTTGCGCCCGGCCTCGGTGTTCATCTGCGGCGTCTTGGCGATGACGATGGCGGTTTCGGCGTCGTGGCTGAGGTAGTTCAGCGTGGCCACAAGGCTCCAGCGGTCCATCTGCGCCTGGTTGATCTGCTGCACGCCGTGGTAGAGCCCGGTCGTGTCGCCCAGGCCCACGGTGTTGGCCGTGGCGAAAAGGCGGAAGCAGGGGTGCGGCGTGATGATCTCGTTCTGATCGAGCAGCGTCAATTTGCCGTCATGTTCCAGCACGCGCTGGATGACGAACATCACGTCGGCGCGGCCGGCGTCGTATTCGTCGAAGACGATGGCCACCGGGTTGCGCAGCGCCCAGGGCAGGATGCCCTCGTGAAATTCGGTCACCTGCACGCCTTCGCGCAGCTTGATCGCGTCCTTGCCGATCAGGTCGATCCGGCTGATGTGGCTGTCGAGGTTGACGCGCACGGCAGGCCAGTTTAGGCGCGCGGCCACCTGTTCGATATGGGTGGACTTACCGGTGCCGTGATACCCCTGCACCATCACGCGGCGATTGTGGGAAAAGCCCGCAAGGATGGCCAGCGTGGTGTCGGGATCGAACTTGTAGGTGCTGTCGATTTCCGGCGTGCGTTCGGTCGGCTCGGCAAAGCCTTTGACGACCATGTCGGTGTCGATCCCGAAGACATCGCGGACCGAGACTTCCTCGGTCGGTTTCACGTCGCGGTCCATGTTCCCGTCGGCCATCCTGCCTATCCTTCGTTTCCGATCTTTCAGCTTTGCTGTTCCCCTGCAACATATCGCGGTGAAGGGCAAGGGAAAGGGCACAGAAGTTTTGGCTGGTCGCGCCGGGATGCCCACGCTAGCCTGCCCAGTGCGAAGGGGTTGGGGTATGTTCAGGGCCGATGGCGGACCGGGCTGATATCGAGACATTGATTGCGCGGACCGCGTCGGGCGACCGCGTGGCGTTCTCGGCGCTTTACGCCGCGACCTCGGCGAAGCTTTTCGGGGTGATCCTGCGCATCGTGAGCACCCGCAGCGAGGCCGAGGAGACCTTGCAGGAGGTCTATGTCCGGGTCTGGCACACCGCCGGGCGGTATGATGCCGATTGCCTGAGCCCGATGACATGGCTGATCACCAGCGCGCGCAATGCCGCGATCGACAGGCGTCGCCGGACGATCCATGGCATCGAGGCCCCGCTGCCCGATCCGCTGTCCGACACGGCGCCGGGCCCCGAAGCGCAGGCGATTGACGCCTCGGACCGGCCCCGGCTGACCGCGTGTTTCGACGAGTTGGCGCCTGATCGCGCGGGCGCGATGCGGCGCGCCTATCTGGAGGGCAAGACCTATGCCGAGCTGGCCGCGCAATATGGCGTGCCGCTCAACACGATGCGCACGTGGCTGCGGCAAAGCCTGTTGCGGCTGCGGGAGTGTCTTGCGCGATGAGCGGTCGGCCATACTGGGACGAGGACCGCGATGAGGACAAGGTTCTTGCGGGCGAATACGCCCTTGGGCTGCTGCCGCCCGACGAGGCGGCGGGCTTTGCCGCGCGTCTTGGGGAGAATGCCGCGTTGCGGGCGCTTGTCCGGCAGTGGACCGAGGATTTCACCGGCCTGTCGGATCTTGTCGAGCCGCAAGTGCCGCCTGTGCGCGTGCATCAGGCGATCGAGGCGCGGATTTTTTCCGGGCCGGCACGAGGACCGCTGGGCCTGTTCCGACGCGTGGGTGTTCCGATGCTGACGGCGGCGGCGTTGATCCTGGCGCTGTTTCTGGGCATCGATCATGGGCCTTCAGGCGTGCATCCGCCTGTGGCACCCGTCTATCGCGCCGAGATCGAAGCGACGGATGGCGGTCTTTATGTGGCGGCGGCCTACGACGCCGGTGCAGGTGAGTTTTACGTCGAGCGCCGCGCGGGCGCGGCCCGTCCGGGCCGGGTGCTGGAGCTGTGGCTGATCGAAGGCGATGGTCCGCCGGTTTCGCTTGGTGTGCTGCCCGAGGCGGCGCGGGCGCGTCTGCCCGTGGCCGAGCCACTGCGGGCGCGGCTGGAAGGCGGGATCCTGGCACTGTCAGACGAGCCGTCGGGCGGGTCGCCGGACCGGTCGCCGACGGGCGACGTGCTGGCCGTGGGGCCGCTGGGTACGCCATAAGCCGTGACAAAAGCGCATTGCGCGCGCCTTGCGACAGGGCAGAGCCCGAACACGTCTGAGTGATCGAGGTTGTGGACGCGTCCCGCGCCGCCCATCCTTCTTATCAAGACGAACGACACGGAGGACGCATCATGGACCGCCGCCATTTCATCGCAACGGTGCTCGCCGCAGGCTCGGCGCTCGCGTTTGGACGCGCGCGGCTGGCCTCGGCCGCGCAGGGTAATTTCGAGGTCACGCGCAGCGATGCCGAATGGCGCGCCATGCTGAGCGATCTGGAATACCGGGTGATGCGCGAGGAGGGCACCGAGCGGGCTGGCACGTCGCCGCTCGACAAGCTTGACGCACCGGGCATGTACCATTGCAGGGGGTGTGATCTCGCACTTTATTCGTCAAAGCACAAATACGATAGCGGTACCGGCTGGCCGAGCTTCTGGCAGGCGCAGAGTGGGGCCATCGGTACCAAGCCCGACCGCAAGCTCTTTTACACGCGCACCGAATGCCATTGCGCGCGGTGCGGTAGCCATCTTGGTCATATCTTCGACGACGGCCCGCAGCCCACCGGCAAGCGGCACTGCATCAATGGCGTCAGCCTGGTCTTCCGGGCCGCCTGACGTGTCCGGATCGGAGAAAAAGAGAAAGGCCGGGCTCTCCTCCCTGGCCCGGCCTTTCGTTGGGGAATGGTGCCCGCTGCATGAACAGGCTGCGCAAAGCATTCATGCGCTGACCAATTCCCCGTATCCCTATAGCGTTTCACCGCCCTTTGGTGGTCGCCCGTCCGCGATTTGACATGCCGCGACGGGTCTGTGGCTTTATCCTCCGTCAGCCAGATCGGGCGCAGGATGTGCCGGCGCATGGGCGATATCGGCATGGCCCGTTTCGGTCTTCATCCGGTCGACCAGCGCGAAGAGCGTGCTGCGCAAGGCGGCCAGTTCGGCCTCGTCCAGCAGCGTTTCGCATTTTACTTCGTGCTGGGCGCGCGCCGCCCCGTCATGGAGCGACTCGCCGGTTTCGGTGAGGGCGATGGTGATCACGCGCCGGTCCGCGGGATCACGCGTGCGCGTGACAAGGCCGGCCTTTTCCAGCCGGTCGACAAGTGGCGTGATCGCGTTTTGGGCGAGACAAAGCCGCCGCGCGATGGCCCCCAAGGTGCGCGGGCCGTCCTGCCAGAGAACAAGCATGATCAGGTATTGCGGATAGGTCAGGCCGATCTCGGCCAGCCTGGGGCGATATGCGCGCGTGACGGCGTTTGTTGCAGCGTAAAGCGCAAAGCACAGCTGGTCGTCCAGCTTCAGTCTGTCCGCACGCATGTCAGCTCCCGTTGTGATATGGCGCGTTATGAATCCTCACGCATGAAGTAATCACAGGCGGGTTCGAGACGTCAAGGTTCAAAGTGACGCGACGTCCATTCGTTCCCGCGGCGTTACTTGAAGTGGCGGCTTTGCTTGATCTGGTCCCAGGCCCAGACGACCTGTTGCAGCTGTTCTTCCTGGCTGCGGTCGCCGCCGTTGATGTCGGGATGCAGCACCTTGATCAGCGCCTTGTAGGCCTTACGGATCTCGGCCTTGGTCCAGTCATCCTTGGCGTCGAGGATCTCGATCGCGCGGCGCTCGGTCGGGGGCAGCTTGCGCTGTTGCGCGCGGCCCTTGCCGGGGTTCTGCGTGGCGTTCACGCCAAGAACCTGATGCGGGTCTTCGATACCCAGCCGCGCCCAGGCGCGCTGTTCGGGGTCGGTGAAGGGCTTTGTGTGGCGTTCCCAGACCTTGTCGGACGACATCTGGGCGTTCAGTTCGGCCTCGGTCGTGCCGTCGAAGAAGTTCCAGCGCGTGTTGTATTCGCGCACGTGCTCCTTGCAGAACCAGTAGTAGTCGTCCAGCACATCCGGCGCCTTGGGCGCGCGGTATTTGCCCGGCTCTTCGCAGCCGTCGTGTTCGCAGACACGGGTCGACGTTTCGGACGCACCGGACATGCCGCGCCGACCGCGCGGGTTTTTCTTCTTGGCCGATGACACGGACATGTCGAACCCAAAGGGGTCTTGTTTTGGCATCACGTTCACCTCAACGACTCGGAGCGAAGAGTGTATGGCATTACGCGCCGATGAGAAGGGGGCGAGGGCAAAAAAGTGGCCCCGGCCACCGCGCCTTTCGGGCGCAGGCAGGCCCCGGTCAAGACCGGTCGCGTTCGGGCGGTTGCGGCCAGTCGGGATCGGGATCGGAGGGATCCGAACGCGGCTCGCCATCGGGCACTTCAACTGCGGGATCAATGTCTTCCGCGGCGGACTTCGCGTCCTCGATCACCTCTGTCGCGGCGACGGCCTCGGGGCTGTCGCCATCGACCGGACCACGATCCAAGATGCCCGGATCAATGGGACGGCGAAAGACCAGCACCGAGCGGTAGACCGTCTGGGTCGAGGTCAGGCCCTGACGCTCTTCGCTGGGCAGGATGTCGGCGCGCAGGTATTCCCAACCGCTTGCCGCCAGTTCGTTGATCGCTGTTTCCAGAGCGTGGGCGAAGCGCGCATCGGCACCCTTGACGCCGGGTGCCTTGCGCCCCTTGGCGGGGGCCGGAATGACCTTGTACTCATAGTGCTGCATTGCAGGCTCCCTCATGACAAGCGCCGCATCCTATGGGGGACGCGGCGCAGGTTCAAGGGATGATCCGGTGTGGTGTTATTCCGCAGGATGCAGCGCCGCCGGACCGGTCTGGCGGGCCGGAAGGCCGCGCAGCACGCGGTCGGCGATCAGGCCGCCCGCGACAATGGCGGCGATGGCGAGAAGCGCTGCGATCGAAAGCGTCGGCACCCCGGACAGGCCCGCGCCCACGGTGCAGCCGCCGGCCAGCACGCCGCCCACGCCCATCAGAACGGCACCGGCGAAGTAGCGGCCGGTCTCGCGCGGGGTGGAGAAGCTTTGCCACGCAAAGCCGCCGCTCAGAAGGGCCGCGGCCAGCGCGCCCAGAACGACACCTCCAACAAGGCCGGTGCCGAAGCCAGGTGACACCGCCGTCGAGGCCACCGCGTAGAAGATCGTGTCGGCGGCAGGCGAGGTGAAGGACAGCGATTCCATCGCGATGGGATCGAAATCATCATAAAGCAGGAAGCCCGTGCCGACCCAGGCGAGCGGCACCAAGAGGCCGATCAGGGCGGCAAAGACCAGCGTGCTGGCGCGGTTCCCGGACCGCACGGCGAAGAGCAGTGCGAGCCCGGCGATGAGAGCCGCCCAGAGAAGCGGATTACCGGGCAGGGCCGCGCTTTCCAGCGGCAGAGTGACCGATCCGAGCGAGGTGCGCACCGGGGCCAGCACCCCTTTGAGCGTGGCATGGGCCGTGACGGCGAAAACGATCAGCACGGTAAGCGCACGCAGGTTGCCCGCGCCTGTGAGTACGGTCAGGCGCGACACGCAGCCGCGTGTCAGGACCATCCCGATGCCAAACAGAAGCCCGCCTGCAACGATGGCCAAAACGGGCAGGTCGGCGGCCATGAAGCGATGGTCGGCAAAATCGATCAGGCCCGCGTAGACAGCCGCCTGCGTGCCCAGAACCGCCACGGCCAGCGCCGTCAGCCACACGCCGGCGGCCTGTTTGCGATCGTCGCCGACAACCGCGCGGCGCAGGCAGAAGCGCGTGATCTGGGCCAGCGCGCCAAAGGCGACGCCGACGATCAGCGCGAACCAGACGGCGGCCTGCGGTGCGGTCAGTGACTCAAATCCAAACGACTCGAACATGGGATATCCCCCGGTGTGACGGAATTTTGTTCCAAATGGCGCGGAAACGATGCGCAATCAAGCGCCGCTGATCTACATGTTAACCGGATTTGCGGAACTTTGTTCCAATTGATGCGCTGCAGCGAGACGGAATTCCCGGTCCGGCCCGCCCTGCGCAACAGAGGTTCGTCCGCGCCTGTCGCGGCGATGACTCTGGTCTTATTTTACCTTTCGCCGCCCTGTCACCCTTCGGCCCAAAGCGCGGCGTAGACGCCGGCGATGGCGTCGGCCTCGGCACTTGCGCTGAAGCTTGTTTCGGCGAGATGCCGGGCAGCGCGGGCCATGTCGGCGTGGCGTTCCGGCGCGTCCAGCAGGTCGCGCAGGGCCAATGCGGTTTGCGCGGCGTCGTCGCCGGGCACGATCACGCCGCAGCGTCCGCCATCGGCAAAGCGGCGATAATAGCCCTGATCGGTGGCCACGAAAGGCACACCGCTGGCCATGCCTTCGAGCGGGGCCATGCCGTAGCCTTCGTAGCGGGGGAGCTGCACCACCGCCGAAAGCCCGCGCATCAGGCCCGGCAGGTCTTCTGCGGGGATTTCCCCGGGAAAGAAGATGCGGGCGGCGAGACCGGCGCGCGCGATCTGGTCCCTGAGACCTTGCAGGAAGGCCGCGTCGCCCTTGGCGGCGCGCCCAAGAACGAGAGCGGTGGTGTCGGGGTGATCGGGAAGCAGGCGCAGCATCGCCTCGACGAAGCGGTCGGTGCCTTTCTCGGGCCGGATGCGGCCGATGGTGGCGATGCCTCGTTTGCCGGGATAGCCCGTTGCCGCCCAGGCGGCGGCGCGGTCGGGCGCGGGGCTAAAGCGGGCGCAGTCCACGCCGTGCGGGGCGATGGCGCGCACATGCGGAACGAAGGTGGCGGCCTTGTCCGTGGTGGCGATGACCGCGTCCATGCGTGAGATAAGCCAGCGCGGGACGGCCGAATGCCGCCGGATCGCGGCAGAGGTAAAGACAAGCCGGATGGGCAGGCGCAGGACATCCCGCGCCCAAAGCCCGGCCCGCATTTCGGGGTTGCGGCGCACATGCCAGATCGTGAACGGTCGCTCTATCGGCGGCGTGCGCGACAGGCGGCGGGCCTCGGCATAGCTGATCGGCGCGGGGCAGCCGGGCAGGGGATGACCCACGAGGGCCATGTCGTAGCGCGTGGCCTGACAGCGCACGACATTGGCCGCGGTCGCCGACACGCCGGTGAAGTTCCGATTGAAATTCGTGACGAAGAGCTCGGGCACGGGCGGCGTCCTTCTTGGCCTCGGCGCCTTGGTTATCCCAGGTCCAGCGCCTTGGAAAGCGTGCCGGCGAAGGCGTCAAGCACGTCGTCCTGCGCGGTGGCAAACGCGCGGGCCCGCGCGCGCAGCGCGTCGAGCGCGGCGGGATCGTCGAGAAATCGGTGCAGCACCTTTGCCAGTGCGGCGGCGTCCGCCACTTCAAGCGCGGCCTCGTGCGCCGCGAGATCGGCGTAGGTCTGCGCGAAATTGGCGTAGAGCGGGCCGTGCACGATGGCCGATCCGGCATGCGCGGGCTCGTAGGGGTTGTGTCCGCCGACATCGGTGAACGAGCCGCAGAGGCACGTCAGCGGGCTGAGCGCGTACCACAGCCCCATCTCGCCCAGTGTGTCGGCGAGATAGACCCGGGTCTGGCCGGTGACGGCCATGCCCGTGGAGCGGCGCGCGGCCTCGAACCCGGCCTCTGCGATCTGGACCTCGAGCGCATCGGCGCGTTCGGGGTGGCGGGGCACGAGGATCAAAAGCGCGTGCGGGTTGCGGCCCAGCATGGCGCGGTGCGCGTCGAGCATGATGGCGTCCTCGCCCGGGTGGGTCGAGGCGGCAAGCCATATGGGGCGGTCCTGCACCTGGGTTTTCATCCGCTCAAGCTCTGCCGTGTCGAAGGGCAGGGGCCCGGACAGGGATTTGAGGTTCACGCCACGTGCGGCGTGGGGCAGGCCAAGCGCGTGCAGGTGGTCTGCCGTGCGCTGATCCTGACAGTGGAGCAGCCGGAAATGGCCCATGAGGTGCCGGGCGGTGGCCGGTGCGCGCGACCAGTTGCGCGCGGAGCCGTCGGAAATACGCGCGTTGATCAGCGCGAGGGGGATATCGCGCGCAGCGGTGCACGAGAGCATCTGCGGCCAGATCTCGCTTTCGACGAACACGGCCGCTGCGGGGCGCCAGTGGTCCAGAAAACACTCGACCGCGCGGCTGCTGTCGAGCGGGGCGAATTGATGCGTGGTGCGCGGGGGCAGTCGCCGGGCCACGATACTGGCCGAGGTGGCCGTGCCGGAGGTAAGCAGAAAGGACAGATCAGCGTGCCGCTCGCCCAGATGGGCGATGAGGCGCAGGACAGACAGGCTTTCCCCGACCGAGGCGGCGTGAAACCACAGAAGTGGCCCGTCGGGCCGCGCCGCGGTGGCCTGGCCCAAGCGTTCTGGCAGGCGGGCGGGGTCTGTACCCTGTGCCGACAGTTTGCGCGCGACACGAGCGTAGGCCAGAGGCGTAATGAGGTTTGCCGCCTTGCCGTAAAGGCGGACGGGCCAAGGCGCCCTTGGGCCGGGCATCAGCCGCCGGTGTGGCTCATGTGGCGCGACACGCGCCCGTCGACGGTCTGGCGGGAATAGTCGAAATCGTGCCCCTTCGGCTTGAGCGCGATGGCGCGGCGAATGGCATCTTCGAGGGGCGCATCGCTTTGCGGGTTGTTGCGCAGGGGCGCGCGCAGATCCGCCATATCCTCTTGCCCGAGGCACATGTACAGCTCTCCGGTGCAGGTCAGGCGCACGCGGTTGCAGCTTTCGCAGAAATTATGAGACAGCGGCGTGATGAAGCCAATCTTCTGACCGGTTTCTTCCAGACGCACATAGCGCGCGGGGCCGCCGGTGCGCTCGGGCAGGTCGGTCAGCGTGAAGTGCTGCGCCAGTTGGGCGCGCAGGTCGGTCAGTTTCCAGTACTGGTCCAGCCGGTCTTCGTTGCCGATATCACCCATCGGCATGACCTCGATGAAGGTGAGGTCCATGTCGCGGGATTTGCACCAGTCGACGAGCGTAAATAGCTCGTCTTCGTTGAAGCCCTTGAGCGCGACCGTGTTGATCTTAATCCTCAGACCGGCCTTCTGGGCGGCGTCGATCCCCTTGATCACCTGCGGCAGGCGGCCCCAGCGGGTGATATCGGCGAATTTCGCCTCGTCCAGCGTATCGAGCGACACGTTCACCCGGCGTACGCCAGCGGCGTAGAGGTCGTCGGCAAAGCGCGCGAGCTGTGAGCCGTTGGTCGTGAGTGTGAGTTCCTTGAGTGCGCCGCTCTCAAGATGCCGCGTCATGTCGTTGAAAAAGTGCATGATGTTGCGCCGCACGAGCGGCTCGCCGCCGGTGATGCGGAGCTTTTCCACGCCCAGCCTCACGAAGGTCGAGCAGAGGCGATCCAGTTCTTCGAGCGTCAGGAGTTCTTTCTTGGGCAGAAAGGTCATGTTTTCCGACATGCAGTAAACGCAGCGGAAATCGCAGCGGTCCGTGACGGACACGCGCAGATATGAGATGGCGCGATGGAACGGGTCTATCAGTGGTGCAGTCATGGCGGGGAACTTAGGCAATCGGCCGCGCGGCGGCAAGCCTTTGATCTTCTGGATTGATGCGGGGGACAGAGCGGCCTAATGTTCCGGCATGAAACGTGCCGCGTGGGTCTTTTTGTCTGTTTTCGCCGTCACCGGATGCGACGCGATGCCTGATCGGTGGCGCATGGGCCAGGCGGAGACGCCCGCGCCCACGGGCACGGAAGGCCCGCTCGACGCGACCGAGGTGGCACAACCCGCGCTGGCCCTGCCGCCACCGGAAAACGCGCAGACCGCCGAGGAGTTCGACACCACCAGCGCAGCCGAACGCGCCGAGGCTGTGGCCGAGGCGGGACCCGCGGGCGGCGAGCGTGATCTGGGCACCACGCTCGCGTCGCTGGGCGCGGTCGGGGAGCCGGGGATCTGGCTCAAGACGCCTTTGGTGTCCGAGCCCGGACGCGGCCGGGTGGAATATCCCGAGAAGGGCACGAAGGTGGCGGTAGAGCTGATCCCCATCCAGGGCGAGCCGGGGTCGGGCAGCCGCATCTCTCTGGCCGCGATGCGGCTTCTGGAGGCGGACCTGACCTCTTTGCCGGAACTGCGCGTCTTTTCAACCGACTGATACTACAAGAACTTCTCGGCCTCTTTGCGCGCAAACGGCTTCATCTGCGGGGCATTCTCGGCCATAAAGGCGCGGACGCGATCCGGGTCGTGTTTCGACAGGTCGCGCAGCCACCACGCCACCGATTTCTGGATGAACCAATCCGGGTCGCGCACATAGCCTGCGGCCCAGTTGAGGACGCGCTCGCGCGCGGCGGCCTCAGGCGGTTTGGGATGATTCTGCTTGGTGAGCGGCAGCGTGACGACCATGGCGGCGCGGCGGATCCAGTGACTGTCGGACGTGGTCCAAGTCTCGATCTCGTCGAGCCGTGCAAGATCGGCCATGAGCCGTTTCTGACCGGCCATCATGGCGTGATCGGCGATGGCCCAGCTGTCGAGATCGGGCAGCCACGAGGTGATGAGCGCCCAGACGCCGTCATCTGGCCTTATCCGGGCCTGAGTCAGCAGTTTGGCTGCGGCAAGACGTGCCTCGAAAATGTTGGTTTCCCAAAGGCTTCTGGCCAATTCCACGCGGGCCGGCACGTCGAGTGTCTGCCTCCACTCCTTGGTCAGATCGTTGAGCGCCGGGTTCGGCACGCCGAGATAGGGGCGGGGCACCTTGTGATAGCCGGCCATGCCCTCGGCGCGGCCCGGTACGGCGCGGGCGCGCAAGTGGGCCAACGCGTCGTCAGGCGTCACTCGACCGTCACGGACTTGGCGAGGTTGCGGGGCTGGTCGACATCGGTGCCCTTGGCGACGGCGGTGTGATAGGCCAGAAGCTGGGCCGGAATGGCGTAGAGGATGGGAGAAAGCACCGGGTCGATCTGCGGCAGGGTGAGGGTGATCCAGGCGTCGCCGCCGGCCGCCTCGGCGCCCGGGCGGTCGGTGATGAGAAGCACCTTGCCGCCGCGCGCCATGACCTCCTGCATGTTCGACACGGTCTTGTCGAAGAGGGCGTCCTTGGGGGCCATGACGACCACCGGCATTTTCTTGTCGATGAGCGCGATGGGGCCGTGCTTCAATTCACCCGATGCGTAAGCTTCAGCATGTATGTAGCTGATTTCCTTTAGTTTCAACGCACCTTCGAGCGCAAGTGGAAACATCAGGCCGCGCCCCAGGAACAGCGCGTTGTCGGCCTCTGCCAGGCGGCGGGCGGTCTTTTTGAAATCGCCGTCAAGCTCCAGCGCGTTGTTAATCGTCGCCGGCAGGCCGCGCAGGGCCGACAAAAGATCGGCCATCCGTTCGGTCGTGATCATGCCCCGGTCGCCCGCAGCCTTCAAAGCGAGCAGCAGAAGCACGGTGAGTTGGCAGGTGAAGGCCTTGGTCGAGGCGACGCCAATCTCGGCCCCGGCGTGGATCGGCAGCGCGAGGTCGCTTTCCCGCGCGATGGAGCTTTCCGACACGTTGACTACCGACAGGATGCGCGCCGCGCGCCCGTCGCAATAGCGCAGCGCCGCCAGCGTGTCGGCGGTTTCGCCCGACTGGCTGACGAAAAGCGCGGCGGTGTTCTGCGGGATCGGCGGCTCGCGGTAGCGGAATTCCGAGGCGATATCCACGTCGACAGGCAGGCCGGCCAGTTGCTCGAACCAGTATTTCGCGGTCAGGCAGGCGTAATAGGCCGTGCCGCAGGCCACGAGACTCAAACGGTCGTAGGCGGCGAAATTGAGCGCCTCCTGCGGCAGGTCGACCCGCGTGCCGTCGTCGCTCAGGTAATTCTGCAGCGCCTCGCCGATCACGGTGGGCTGTTCGGCGATTTCCTTGGCCATGAAATGCTTGTGCCCGGCCTTGTCGACCATGGCCTTGGCGGTCTGGATCTTGCGCACCTCACGATTGGCGGCGTTGCCGTACCGGTCGGTGATCACGACCGAGGTCCGCGTGACCACGGCGATGTCGCCTTCCTCCAGATAGGTGATCCGGTCGGTCAGGGGCGCCAGCGCGATGGCGTCGGAGCCCACGAACATTTCGCCGTCGCCGTGGCCGATGGCCAGTGGGCTGCCCTTGCGCGCGGCGATCATGAGGTCTTCCTCACCGTCGAACAGAAAGCAAAGCGCGTAGGCGCCGTCGAGCTTGTCAATCACCGAGCGGGCGGCCTCTTCGGCGCTTTCGCCCTTTTCCATATGCATGCGCACCAGCAGCGCAACGGTTTCGGTATCGGTGTCGGTTTCATGCGCGATGCCCGCCTCGGCCAGTTCGGCGCGCAGATCGCGGTAATTCTCGATGATGCCGTTATGCACCACGGCGACGGGGCCGGCCTGATGCGGGTGCGCGTTCGTGACGCTGGGGGCGCCATGGGTGGCCCAGCGGGTGTGGCCGATCCCGGCCTTTCCGGGAAGGGGTTCGTGCACCAGCAGGTCCGACAGGTTCACCAGCTTGCCCACCGCGCGGCGGCGGTCGAGCCGGCCGTCGTTCAGCGTGGCGATGCCGGCGCTGTCATAGCCGCGATATTCCAGCCGCCGCAGCGCTTCGACCAGAGTGGGGGCAACCTCGTGCTTGCCCAGAACGCCAACGATTCCACACATTATGCTGCCCCTTGATCCTTCTTGGTTTTCTTGGCTTTTAGCATCTCGAAGAGCTTGCGGGCCAGTCCCGGTTTGTTGACCTGGATGCCGCGCGCCACGGCCAGCGCGCCGTCGGGCACGTCCTTCGTGATGACCGAGCCCGACGCGGTCATCGCCTCGTCGCCGACCGTGACCGGGGCGACCAGCATCGTGTTCGATCCGATGAAGGCGCGCGCGCCGACGGTCGTATGATGTTTCATCACCCCGTCGTAGTTGCAGGTGATCGTGCCGGCGCCAACATTTGTGCCCTCGCCAAGCGTGGCGTCGCCGATATAGCTGAGATGATTGACCTTGGCGCCCTCGGCGATGGCCGCGTTCTTGACCTCGACAAAGTTGCCGATGCGGGCGTTCTCGGCCAGTTCCGCGCCGGGCCGGAGGCGCGCGTAGGGCCCGACCACCGCGCCGCGAGAGACATGGCAGCCTTCGAGATGGGAAAACGCGCGCACATGCGCGCCGGATTCGAGGGTGACGTCGGGGCCGAAGACCACGTTCTGTTCGATCACCGCATCGCGGCCCACAACCGTGTCGAAGGCGAAATGCACGGTCTCCGGCGCGGGCAAGGTTACCCCGGTCTCAAGCATCTCAAGGCGCTTGCGGTCCTGGAACGCCGCCTCGGCCCGGGCCAGCTCGGGTCGGGAATTGATGCCCATCGTCTCGGCTTCGTCACAGGCGATGGCGGTGGCCGACAGGCCTTTGGCGCGGGCGATCTCGACAATGTCGGTGAGGTAGTATTCGCCCGAAGCGTTGTCGTTGCCCAGTTCGCCGATCAGGTCGAACAAGGTCTCGGACGCGGCAGCCACGACCCCGGAATTGCAAAAGGTGATGGCGCGGGTGGCCGCATCCGCATCTTTGAATTCCACAATTCGTTCAAGGGTTTCACCCGTCATCTTCAGGCGGCCGTACCGACCCGGATCGGTGGCCTCGAAGCCCAGCACGACAAGGTCATGGTGCCGGCGCGCCTCGGCCATGCGGGTGAGCGTCTCTTCGGAGATGAAGGGCGTGTCGCCATAAAGCACGAGGGCGTCGCCGGTGTAGCCTTTGAGCAGTGGCGCGGCCTGAGCCACGGCGTGACCGGTGCCTTTCTGCTCGGCCTGATGGGCGATCTGCACCGTATCGTCATAGGCGCGCGCGGCCGCTTCCACGGCGTCGGCCCCATGGCCGGTCACCACGATGGTGTGATCCGGCGTCAGCGCCGCACCTGCGCGCATCGCATGGATCAGCATCGGCGCCCCGGCGATCGGGTGCAGCACCTTGGGCAGGTCGGACTTCATCCGGGTGCCTTGGCCCGCGGCGAGGATGATCAGGCTGGTGGGCATGCAGTTTCGCTTTCCTTCTGTGCGTGCCCGTTTTATCCGGTTGCCACTGCCGCGCAAGGGCGCGGCGGATCAAAGATGATTGCGGCACGTGACAAGGGCAGGCGAAAACCTGCTGAACGCGGCGAAAGGGCAGGCATGGCAACGGTTGTTTTCGATCTCGACGGGACGCTTGCGGATACGAGTGGTGATCTGATCGCCGCGGCGAATTCGTGTTTCCGGGCGATGGGCGTGGGCGACATGCTGGACCCGGTGACCGATGCCGGTACGGCGCTTCGCGGCGGGCGGGCGATGCTGGGCCTCGGGATGGAGCGGCTGGGCCGCGGCGGGGATCTGGACGAGATCGACCGGCAATATCCCCGGCTGCTCGAAGCCTATGCCGACGCGATCGACACGCACACCCGGTTTTACCCAAGCGCGATGGAAACGGTGGAGGCGTTGCGAGACGACGGATTCAAGGTCGCCATCTGCACCAACAAGCCCGAAGCGCTGGCGCGTCTTCTGATGACACGGCTGGGGGTGCTCGACCGGTTCGGGTCGCTGATCGGGGCCGATACGTTGCCCGTGCGCAAGCCCGATCCCGAACCCCTGCGCGAAGCGGTGCGGCGGGCGGGTGGCGATCCGGCGCAATGCGTTCTGGTGGGCGACACGGTGACGGACCGCGAGACGTCGCGCGCGGCGGGCGTGCCGTCGATCCTTGTCACCTTCGGCCCCGGGGCGCATGCGGTCGACGCGCTTGGCCCCGAAGCGACCATCGGTCATTTCGACGAGTTGCCGGACGTGGTGCGGCGGTTCCTGCGCTAGGGCCTTTTCGATCCGCTGCATGCCTTTTTCGGGTTTGCCGAACTCGCGGCGGCGAAGGCGCACGGCCCATTGACGAGGCCGCCAGCGCACCGCATTACAGGATCATGAGCGAGAATTTCAACGGCAATTTCACCCAGCAGGCGCCGATCCCGGAGGACGGGATCGACGCGGCGCTGGACGTGCTGCGCAGCGGGCGTCTGCATCGCTATAATCTTGGTCCGGACGAGGTGGGCGAGGTGGGGCTGCTGGAGCGCGAATTCGCAGCTTTCACCGGGGCGCGTTACGCGCTGGCCGTCGCGTCTGGCGGGTATGCCATGGCCACGGCGCTGCGCGCGCTGGGGGTCGCGCCGGGCGAACCGGTGCTGACCAATGCCTTCACTCTGGCGCCGGTGCCCGGCGCCATCGCGAGCGTGAACGCGGTGCCGGTCTTCGTCGGCGTGACCGAGGATCTGACCATCGACCTTGACGATCTGGCGGCCAAGGCCGGCGCGGCGCGGGTGCTGATGCTGAGCCACATGCGCGGGCACATGTGCGATATGGATCGGCTGATGGAGATCTGCGACGGGGCCGGGATCACCGTGATCGAGGATTGCGCGCATACGATGGGCGCGGCGTGGAACGGTGTGCCGTCGGGACGCTTTGGCAAGATCGGCTGTTACTCGACGCAGACCTACAAGCATATGAATTCCGGTGAGGGCGGGTTTCTCGTCACCGATGACGACGCGGTGATGGCTCGCGCGATCCTTCTGTCGGGCTCGTATATGCTTTATGGCCGGCATGGCACGGTGCCGCCCGACGCGGCCTTTGCCGAGATCAAGTACACGACGCCGAATGTTTCAGGCCGCATGGACCATTTGCGCGCGGCCATCCTGCGCCCGCAATTGCGCAATCTCGCGCAAAGCTGCGCGGACTGGACCGCGCGCTATCGCGTGATCGAGACCGGGCTGCGCGGCACGCCCGGCCTCAGGATCATCGAGCGGCCCGAAGCAGAGCGGTTCGTCGGATCGTCTTTCCAGTTCCTGCTGCTCGATTGGGCGGCGGAAAAGGTGGAGGAGGTGATCGCGCGCTGCGCCCGGCGCGGTGTCGAGCTGAAATGGTTCGGCGGGGCCGAACCGGAAGGCTTTACCAGCCGGTACGACAGCTGGCGCTATGCGCCGAGCGCGCCTATGCCCGCCTCGGACAGGGTTTTGCGCGGCATTCTCGACATGCGCCTGCCGCTGACGTTCAGCCTGGAGGATTGCGCGATGATCGCCCGGATCATTCGTTCCGAGGTCGGAAGCGTGTTCCAGGCCAGATAAAATGCAGCGCGAGGCGGTCGACTATCCCGCCGCGCTAAGGCGGCGGGATACGGTTTTGCTCAGAATGTCAGCTTGCCGTGGTCACCCACGTCCGGCGTTTTGCCGGTAATCGCGGCCCGTCCGAATTCGAACAGCGATTTGGCATTGCCGTCGGTGACCCAGACCTCGGCCTCGGATGGCGTGAGGCACACGAGACGAATGTCGCTGTCGTCGCGCCCCTCGTCGAACCAGACCGCCGCGAAGGGCGACCAGATCTGATCGAGCTTTTCCGGATCCGAGACGAGGGACAGCGTGCCGTCGATCGCGGCATAGAGCTGGGTTTGAGGGCAGGCTGCGATGAACTGACCCGGCTCCCCCTTGGCGGCGGCCTCGGCGATGTCGGTGCCTTCGGCGGTGATGAACCACAGGTTGGTGTCGTCATCGAGGACGGTTTGCGCCATCGGACGGGGTGGGGCGCTGGGCGCGGACAGCATGCCGGCGTGTAGATCGTCGAGGCGTGTCCAGAGCATTTTTCTCAGCTGGTCGGACATTGGGGGACCTCCTTGGTCAGTATTGGTGTTTGACCAAGGCAACCCGCGTCCCCGGGGGAACGTTCCACACCCGGGCCGCGTGGCCGTGCGGTGCAGGTCGTCTGTCATCGGCCGCCTCTGGGCCCGAGGCCGCCATGCGCGCAATTGACAGCGCCGGCGGGCTGCGGTCAAATGAACAAACGTTCAATAACGCGAAGGAGCCCGCGCCGATGTTCGATGCCGTGATGAAATTCGACCTGGGCGAGGATGTGCATGCGCTGCGGGACATGGTGCATCGCTGGGCGCAGGAGCGGGTCAAGCCCATTGCCGCCGAGGTGGACGCGAAGAACGCATTTCCCAATGAGCTTTGGCGCGAAATGGGGGAGCTGGGCCTTTTGGGCATCACCGTGGCGGAAGAGATGGGCGGCGCGGGCATGGGCTATCTCGCGCATGTGGTGGCGGTCGAGGAGGTCGCGCGGGCGTCGGCCAGCGTGTCGTTGAGCTATGGCGCGCATTCCAATTTATGTGTGAACCAGATCAAGCTGAACGGCACGGACGCGCAGCGTGCGAAGTTCCTGCCCGGTCTGATCAGCGGAGACCATGTTGGGGCGCTGGCCATGTCCGAGGCCGGGGCGGGCAGCGACGTGGTGTCGATGAGCCTGCGCGCCGAGAAGCGCAACGACCACTATCGCCTGAACGGCAACAAGTACTGGATCACCAATGGGCCGGACGCCGACACGCTGGTGGTCTACGCCAAGACGGATCCGGAAGCCGGCGCAAAAGGCATCACCGCTTTTCTGATCGAAAAGGCGATGACCGGCTTTTCCACCAGCCCGCATTTCGACAAGCTTGGGATGCGCGGCAGCAATACCGCCGAGCTGATTTTCGAGGACGTGGAAGTGCCTTTTGAGAACGTGCTGGGCGAAGAAGGTAAGGGCGTGGCCGTGCTGATGTCGGGGCTGGATTACGAGCGCGTCGTGCTGGCGGGGATCGGGTTGGGCATCATGGCCTCCTGCATGGACGAGGTCATGCCCTATCTGGCCGAACGCAAGCAATTCGGACAGCCCATCGGATCTTTCCAGCTGATGCAGGGCAAGATCGCGGATATGTACACGGCGATGAATTCCGCGCGGGCCTATGTCTACGAGGTCGCCAAGGCCTGCGACCGGGGCGAGGTAACGCGCCAGGATGCCGCCGCGTGCTGTCTTTACGCCTCCGAACAGGCGATGGTGCAGGCGCATCAGGCGGTACAGGCCATGGGCGGGGCGGGTTTTCTGAACGATGCCGCCGTCGCGCGGATCTTCCGCGATGCCAAGCTGATGGAGATCGGGGCCGGCACGAGCGAGATCCGGCGCATGCTGATCGGGCGCGAATTGATGGGGGCGATGGGCTGATGCCGCGCCGGATGCTCTTTCTGCCGGTGCTGGCGGTGGGGCTGGGCGCCATGGCGATCGCGCTTTTGCTGGGCGGGCGCGCGGTGACCACGACCGAAACCGAGGTGATCGAACGGGTCGCGGCGCAGTACCTATCGGAGGGCGGCGTCGAGCGGTCGGATTGCGAGGCGCGCCCGGCGCAGTCCGAGGGGCTTTGGCTGGTGATCATCTGCGAGGCACGCAGCGGGGCAGGCGCGGAATACTTCATAGACCGGTTCGGGCGCGTGACGGACAGCCGGACGCTTGGCGAAAGGAGCTAGGGCCATGGCCGCACCAGCCCGCGTCGTGTCGCCCAAAGGCAAAAGAAAAAGGGTCGGCTATCCGGCCGGCCCCGTTTGGTCATGTAAAAGTTCTGACTTAAAACTTCAGAACGTAGGACACGCCGAGAACCCAAGGGTCGATCTTCGCTTTGCCGATATTCACGCCATTGAGCTTCACATCGCTTTCGATGTTGATCCAACGCACATCCGCACGCAGCGCGCGATTTGCGGAGAGTTCGTAGTCGAGTCCGGCATGCAGGGCGAGGCCCCACGAATCGTCGAGATCCAGCGCGTTACCGGCCAACGGGCCGACGGCCTTGTGCTCGGTGAAGGTCGTGTAGTTGATACCCGCACCGACGAACGGCGTGATCTGGGAATTGTTGGTGAAGTGGTATTGCAGCGACAGCGTGGGCGGCAGGTGTTTGACTTCGGCTATCTTGACGCCGCCGGAGTCGATATCATGCGAAAAAGGCCAGGCCGCCAGCAACTCGATGCCGACGTTGTCGGCAATGAAATATTCACCGGTGATCGTGAGGCTATAGCCGTTGTCCACGTCAATCGGTGTCGGACCGGCAAGAACGCCGTTGTTATCTTTGGGAATGACGGCACCCAAGCCGAAACCCACCGTGATGTCGCCCTGAGATTGGGCCAAGGCAGGCGCGGCGGCAGAAGCCAGCGCGGTGGCAAGTGTAAGCGCGGTGATCGTTTTCATGGTCTTTTCCATCGTTGTCAGATGCCGCGTAGTTTGCGCCGCGCCGCAGAACCCCGCTTTGACGCAGGTCAAGAAACGGAGCTTTGGGCGCGCTGTTGCGAAAATGCGACATTGTGCAGGATGGGGCTGACCAGCGGCCTTCTTGAAGGGAGTGGGCGATGAAACTCCGGTCGAACATCATTGTGGGCTCGGCCGAATTCGAGGCCAATCGGTCGGCACATCTGGCGGCGCTTGCGCAGGTCGCTGAAGCGGCCGAAGCGGCGGCACGCGGTGGTGGCGCCTCAGCGCGGGAGCGGCACCTGTCGCGGGGCAAGATGCTGCCGCGCGACCGGGTGGCGGGCCTTCTCGATCCGGGCTCGCCCTTTCTGGAGGTTGGCGCCTTGGCCGCTCATGCGCTTTACGACGGGGCCGCGCCGGCGGCCGGCATGATCGCGGGCGTGGGCCGGGTCGCAAGGCGCGAGGTGATGGTGGTGTGCAACGACGCCACGGTGAAGGGCGGCACCTATTATCCGATGAGCGTGAAAAAGCACTTGCGCGCGCAGGAGATCGCCGAGGAAAACCACCTCCCTTGCGTTTATCTTGTGGATTCGGGCGGGGCGAACCTGCCCAATCAGGACGAGGTTTTTCCCGACCGTGACCATTTCGGACGGATTTTCTACAACCAGGCGCGGATGAGCGCCAAGGGCATCGCCCAGATCGCGGTGGTCATGGGATCCTGCACCGCCGGGGGCGCCTATGTGCCCGCGATGAGCGACGTGACGATCATCGTGAAAGAGCAGGGGACGATCTTTCTTGCGGGTCCGCCGCTGGTCAAGGCCGCAACGGGCGAGGAGGTCACGGCCGAGGATCTGGGCGGCGGTGACGTGCACACGCGGCTGTCGGGTGTGGCGGACTATCTGGCCGAGGATGACGCGCACGCGCTGGCGCTGGCGCGGCGGGCGGTCGGCAATCTGGGGGGTGCGCCGAAGCACGCCCTACGGATGGAGAGCCCGGAGGCGCCGGCCTATGATCCCGAGGAGATCCTGGGCGCGGTGCCCGCCGATCTGCGCACGCCCTACGACATCCGCGAGGTGATCGCCCGGCTGGTCGACGGCAGCCAGTTCGACGAATTCAAGGCGCGGTTCGGCGAGACGCTGGTCACCGGTTTTGCCCATGTGGAGGGCTGCCCGGTGGGGATCGTCGCCAATAATGGCGTGCTCTTCAGCGAAGCCGCGCAGAAAGGCGCGCATTTCATCGAGCTGTGCAGTCAGCGCAAGGTGCCGCTGGTGTTTCTGCAGAATATCACCGGCTTCATGGTCGGGCGCAGATACGAGAACGAGGGGATCGCCCGGCACGGCGCCAAGATGGTGACGGCGGTGGCGACGACCTCTGTGCCGAAGATCACGCTGCTGGTGGGCGGCTCGTTCGGGGCGGGGAATTACGGCATGGCGGGACGGGCCTATCAGCCGCGCTTTTTGTGGACCTGGCCCAATAGCCGGATTTCGGTGATGGGCGGAGAGCAGGCGGCGGGCGTGCTGGCGACCGTCAAGCGCGACGGGATCGAACGGCAGGGCGGTACGTGGAGCGCCGAGGAAGAGGCGGAGTTCAAACGCCCGACCATCGAGATGTTCGAGCGCCAGTCTCATCCGCTTTATGCCACGGCCCGGCTTTGGGACGACGGGATCATCGATCCGAGAAAGAGCCGTCAGGTGCTGTCGCTCAGCTTGCGCGCGGCGCTTAACGCGCCGGTGGAAGAGACGCGGTTCGGCGTTTTCCGGATGTGAGGGGCGGGCATGCATCATAGGAGTCTTTTGAAGCATGGTGAAACGGCCCAAGGTCATTCCCTTTCGTCGCGGGGCGAGACGGCATCGCACGTGGGATCTCGGCACCCCGCCACGGCATACGCGAAAGCCGCAGCGCCCGTCGCTGCGCGATCCGAGGGGCTATCTTCGGCTTGTGATCGTCCTGGCCGGTCTCGCGCTTATCGCGCTGCCATTCGGCTCTGCGGCGCTGACGACGGTTTTTGCGCCGAAGGAGCGGGACGGCTGTCGCGTGCTAAGCGTGACAGATGGCGATACGATCCGAATGTATTGCCCGGGACGCGGTATGGAAAAGGCGCGGCTCATAGGGTTCGATACGCCCGAGATTTTCAGCCCGCGCTGCGCCAGCGAGCTTTACCGTGGTCTGCGCGCCAAATGGGCATTGCGCGCGATGCTCTGGCAGGCGGATCGGATCAGCATCGTGCGCCAGGGCGAGGACCGCTATGGCAGGGCGCTTGTCTTCGTTGCGCTGGACGATGTGCCCGTGGCGCGGCGGATGATCGATGCAGACCATGCGCGCGCCTATGCCGGGGGTCAGCGCGCAGGCTGGTGCGAGGCGAAAGACATGTGACCGCAAAGGAACAGGGCGATGTTTGACACAATCCTGATCGCCAACCGGGGCGAGATCGCCTGTCGCGTGATCGAGACAGCGCGGGCCATGGGCGTGCGTTCGGTGGCGGTCTTTTCCGACGCGGACCGCGCGGCGCGGCATGTGGCTCTGGCCGATGAGGCGGTGCATATCGGCGGAGCGGCGCCCGCCGACAGTTATCTGCGCGGCGAGGCGATCATCGAGGCGGCGAAGGCTACGGGCGCGCAGGCGATCCATCCAGGCTATGGGTTTCTCAGCGAGAATCCGGATTTCGTGGAGGCCGTCGAGGCCGCGGGCCTGATCTTTATCGGCCCATCGGCCAAGGCCATCCGCGCGATGGGGCTGAAGGATGCGGCCAAGGCGCTGATGGAGAAGGCCGGTGTGCCGGTCGTGCCCGGCTATCACGGGGAAAATCAGGAGCCGTCGCATCTTGCAAAGCAGGCCGACGTGATCGGGTATCCGGTTCTGATCAAGGCCGTGGCGGGTGGCGGCGGCAAGGGCATGCGGTTGGTCGAGCGGGCGGATGATTTTGCCGACGCGCTGGACAGCGCCCGGGGCGAAGCGCGCACCGCTTTCGGTAATGACGCCGTGCTGATCGAGAAATACATCCAGCAGCCCCGCCACATCGAGGTTCAGGTATTCGGGGACGGGACGCGTGCGGTGCATCTCTTTGAGCGGGACTGTTCGCTGCAACGCCGTCATCAGAAGGTGATCGAGGAGGCGCCCGCGCCGGGCATGACCGACGAGATGCGTGCGGCCATGGGGGCGGCGGCAGTGCGCGCGTCGGAGGCCATCGGATATGCCGGTGCAGGTACGGTCGAATTCATCGTCGACGGCGCGGGCGGGCTGCGGACGGACGGGTTCTGGTTCATGGAGATGAACACACGCCTGCAGGTGGAACACCCGGTCACCGAGGCCATCACCGGCGTCGATCTGGTGGATTGGCAGCTGCGCGTGGCCTCTGGTGAAGGACTGTCTGCGGTCCAGGAGGATCTGACAATCACCGGGCATGCCTTCGAGGCGCGGCTTTATGCCGAGGATGTGGCCAGCGGATTTCTACCCGCAACGGGACGGCTGGCCCATCTGTCGTTCCCCGGTGGCGTGCGGTGTGACACAGGCGTGCGCGCAGGCGACGAGATCAGCCCGCAATACGACCCGATGATTGCCAAGATCATCACGCATGGTCCGACCCGGGCCGTGGCGCTGCGGCGGCTGTCGGACGCTTTGGCGCGGACAGAGGTGGCGGGCACGGTTACGAACCTGTCCTTTCTGGGCGCGTTGGCGGCGCATGACGGCTTTGCGCGCGGAGAGGTCGATACCGGACTTATCGCGCGAGACCTCACGTCGCTGGTGCACGACGTCGTGCCGCGCGCCGAGGACATGGCGCTTGCTGCGCTTGCGGCGTGCGGACTTCTGCAGCGCGAGGCGCCAGAGACGGGCTTCACGCTCTGGTCGCCGCTGGAATGGCAGATCGTGCTGCGCCGGCAGGACGAGGACCGCATTCTGCGCGTCCGGTCTTTGGGCGCCGGGGCGCATGATGTCCTTTGCGACGGATCCACCGTGGCGGCGCGACGCGTCGGCGGGCGCTGGCAGCTCAATGGCCGGACCGCGCCGCCCGTGTGCGTCACCGACGGCCTTGTGACGGTGTTCACGCAGTATGGGATAAGTTTCGAGATCGTCGATCCGCTGGACCGGCAGGCCGCGGCCGGGCAGGACGCCGGCGTGATCGAGGCGCCGATGCCGGGCACGGTCAAATGGCTTGCCGCGCAACCGGGTCAAAACGTGAAGAAGGGCGACCGGTTGGCGATTCTCGAAGCGATGAAGATGGAACACAGTCTGCTGGCCCCGCGCGACGGGATCGTGGCCGAGGTGCTGGTCGGGCAGGGTGCACAGGTGGAGGCCGGGGCGGCGCTGATCCGGCTCGAAGAGACCGAGGAGGCCGCCGCATGATCGTGTTGCATCACGTGCCGCAAAGCCGGTCCATGCGCGTGCTGTGGCTGCTCAACGAGTTGGGCGTCGCGCATCAGGTCGTCGTGCACCCGTTCGACAAATCCCTGCGCCAGCCGGATTTTCTGGCCCTGTCGCCGGCGGGCCGGGTGCCCGCGCTTGAGATCGAGGGCGAGCGGATGTTCGAGAGCGGCGCGATGATGGAATACCTCTGCGAACAGTTTCCGGAGCGGGGGCTTGGCCGCACGCCGGATGACATGGACCGCATGCCTTTTCTGGTCTGGCTGCATTTCGCCGAGACGATTACGCAGCACGTGGCAATCCTGACGCAACAGCACATCATGCTGCGCGAGGACCATATGCGCAGCCCCACCGTGATGCGGCTGGAGGCCGCCCGGCTGCGCAAATGCTACGCCGCGATCGAGGAACGCCTGAGCCCGCCGGTGGAAAATCGCGACCACCTGCTGACCAGCGGTTTTTCGGCCTGCGATATCGCGGTTGGTCAGGCCGTGTATATGGCGCTTCATTACGCGCGGCTTGACGGTTTCCCCGAAACGCAAAAGTGGTATGCGCGGATCACGGATCGGGCGGGCTTCCGGGCCGCGTTGCCGGCCGATAACGAGGCCCGGCTGTACCAGCAAGAATTCTACGAGCCGCCCGATGGCTGAGCGTGTCGAGATCTTCGAGGTCGGACCGCGCGACGGGCTGCAGAACGAACCGGGCGAGATCGCGGTCGCCGACAAGGTCGCGCTGATCGATCGGTTGAGCGCGGCGGGTTTTGCGCGGATCGAGGTGGCGAGTTTCGTCAGTCCGAAATGGGTGCCGCAGATGGCCGGATCGGCCGAGGTTATGGCGCGGATCCACCGTGTGCCGGGTGTGTCCTATGCCGCGTTGACCCCGAATATGCGCGGTTTTGACGACGCCATGGCTGCAGGCGCGGACGAAGTGGCCATCTTCGGCTCAGCGTCAGAGGGGTTCTCGCGCGCCAATATCAACGCGACGATCGCGGAAAGCCTGGAGCGGTTCGCGCCGGTGGCTGAGGCCGCGCGGGCGCGCGACGTGCCGGTGCGAGGCTATGTCTCTTGCGTGACGGATTGCCCCTATGACGGACCGGTTGCGCCGGCGCAGGTGGCCGATGTGGCGGCGAGACTGCTGGCGCTCGGGTGTTACGAAGTCTCGCTGGGTGACACGCTGGGGCGGGCAACGCCCGAGCGGGTCGAGGCGATGCTGGGCGCCGTGGTGCAGGCGGTGCCTGCCGCACAGCTGGCGGGGCATTTTCACGACACTGCAGGACGCGCGCTGGAGAATATCGAGGTTGCGCTGGATCACGGTCTGCGGGTCTTCGACGCCGCCGTTGGTGGATTGGGCGGTTGTCCATATGCGCCCGGGGCGAAGGGCAACGTGGCGACCGAAGCGGTACATGACAGGCTGATCGCGCTGGGCTACGACACCGGGCTGGACCGGGGCGCGGTCGCAGAGGCTGCCGACATGGCGCGCAGGATGCGGCGAGAGGAGGGCCGGGCCGATGTATGAGACGCTCCATATCGAGCGGGACGACCGGGGCGTGGCAACGCTCTGGCTGGACCGCGAGGAAAAGCACAACGCCCTGTCGGGGCGGATGATCACGGAATTGCACGACGCGGCCCGCGCGCTGGGCGCGGACGACGCGGTGCGCGTCGTGGTGCTGGCCGCGCGGGGCAGAAGCTTTTGCGCAGGCGGTGATCTGGGATGGATGCGAGACCAGTTCGAGGCCGCGCCCGAGGCGCGTGCGCAAGAGGCGGGGAAGCTGGCGTATATGCTTCAGGCGCTCAACACCCTGCCCAAGCCGCTGATCGGTCGGATACAGGGCAACGCTTTCGGCGGTGGTGTCGGGCTTCTGAGCGTGTGTGACGTGGCCATCGGCGCGGACACGGTGCAGATGGCGCTGACCGAAACGCGGCTAGGGCTGATCCCGGCCACCATCGGGCCGTATGTCTGCGCCCGGATGGGCGAGGCGAAGGCGCGGCGTGTGTTCCTGTCGGGGCGGCGGTTCGAGGCCGCCGAGGCTGTCGACCTTGGGCTGCTGGCGCGCGCGGTGTCGATGGATGCGCTTGACGCGGCGGTCGAGGCAGAGGTCACGCCCTATCTGTCCTGCGCGCCAAGTGCGGTGGCGCGGGCCAAGGCGCTGTTGCGAGATCTCGGCCCGCCCATCGACGAGGCGGTGATCGCGAAGACCATCGCGGCGCTGTCGGACTGCTGGGCCGGGGCGGAGGCGCAGGCCGGTATTGCCGCGTTCTTCGACAAGCGAACGCCGGACTGGGTGGCAAAAACGCCCTAGCCGTCGGCTGACGATATTTCCGTCGCAGTGCATGGATTTGTGAGCTGGGGGAAAATTCGAGCGAAGTCGCGACAGACCAATATATTTTTCAGTGCCTTATGCGCAGCCTGTCCGGCGAGTAATTTGCCGATTGAGGTTCGCGCGGAGGAAGGTTTCGCCGTGCGGCAAGCTGCCGGGTAGCAAGCTTTCGTTCGGCGGGCGCGCGGTCAAAGCGCACACGCGGGCCGCCGGGGTCCGACCGATCTTCTGACAGCTGCGGAAGGGGTAAGACTGCGCGACTTTGCCGCCTCGCAAATCCGGGGACGGTATCCCATTGTATATAATGCAACGCGGCGCCTGTCCGGGCTCCGTTTTGTCACCACGCTTGGTTGACCCCATCAAGGGGCAGGGGTAAACCCGAGTGAGTGAACCTGCCAGCAAGCGCGCATGCGGGTGCGCGCGAAAGGAGCCACACCTTGGAAGAGATGTTGAGGGAGTATCTTCCCGTTCTCGTTCTTCTGGGCATTGCCATCGGTCTTGGTCTTGTCCTGATCCTCGCGGCGGTGGTGCTTGCCGTCCGCAACCCGGACCCCGAAAAGGTCAGCGCCTATGAATGCGGCTTCAACGCCTTCGACGATGCGCGGATGAAGTTCGATGTCCGGTTCTACCTCGTCTCGATCCTGTTCATCATTTTCGACCTCGAAATCGCGATGCTGTTCCCCTGGGCCGTGGCCTTTGCCGATCTGAGCATGGCGGCCTTCTGGTCTATGATGGTGTTCCTCGCCGTTCTGACGGCCGGATTTGCGTATGAGTGGCGGAAAGGGGCGATGGAATGGCAGTAGAGAACAAATCCGATGACGCCATGGTCACCGAGGTTCAAAGCGAGGGCCCCCAGACGCCACGCGTGAAGAGCGGCCCGTCGAGCCAGGTGCCCTTGGAGGCCTATGCCGAGGATTATCAGCGCGATGCCGCGACGCAGGCACTGAACCGAGAGCTGCAGGACAAGGGATTTCTTGTCACGTCGACGGAGGACATCATCAACTGGGCCCGCACAGGGTCGCTGCACTGGATGACCTTCGGGCTTGCGTGCTGTGCGGTCGAGATGATGCACAGCTCGATGCCGCGCTACGATCTGGAGCGGTTCGGTACGGCCCCGCGGGCCAGCCCGCGCCAGTCGGATCTGATGATCGTGGCCGGGACGCTGACCAACAAGATGGCCCCGGCGCTGCGCAAGGTCTACGATCAGATGCCAGAGCCGCGCTATGTGATCTCGATGGGCAGCTGCGCCAATGGCGGCGGATACTACCACTACAGCTATTCCGTTGTGCGCGGCTGCGACCGGATCGTGCCTGTCGACATTTACGTGCCGGGCTGCCCGCCGACCGCCGAGGCGCTGGTCTATGGCATCATGCAACTGCAACGCAAGATCCGCCGGACCGGCACGATCGCGCGCTGATCGGGTCGGAAGCTCGGGGAAGGGTGACATGAGCGAAGTATTGAAAGAGCTTGGCGAGCACATCACGATGAAGCGGCCCGATTGCGTCCTTTCGTTCGAGGTGGCGCATGGCGAGCTGACGGTCGAGGTGGCGCTGGCCAATATCGTCGGGTTGGTGGAGTTTCTGAAGACCGACGCGACCTGCCGTTTTTCGACCCTCGTGGACATCACCGCCGTCGACTACCCAGAGCGGGCCAAACGCTTCGACGTGGTCTACCACTTTCTGAGCATGTACCAAAACCAGCGGATCCGTCTGCGGTTGGCGGCGCGGGAGGAAGATCTGGTGCCGTCGATCACCGGGATCCACCCTTCGGCCAATTGGTTCGAGCGCGAGGTCTTCGACATGTTCGGCATCCTCTTCTCGGGGCACCCGGATCTTCGCCGGATCCTGACCGATTACGGGTTTCGCGGGTTCCCGCTGCGCAAGGATTTCCCGACCACGGGCTATACCGAGGTGCGTTACGACGAGGAACAGAAGCGCGTGATCTATGAGCCCGTGAAGCTGGTGCAGGAGTACCGGCAGTTCGACTTCATGAGCCCGTGGGAAGGCGCCGACTACATCCTTCCCGGCGACGAAAAGAAAGAGGCCTGAGCATGAGCGCGTCGCCCGACGACCTGCATGCGGTTGCCGATCTGGCGAAAGCTTATGGCGAGGCGGTATATTACGCGCGGGCGGATGTGTTCGAGGACCTGTGCCATGATCGCTTCCAGATGACCCATGTCGAGGATGGCAAGACAGTCTTCTGGGACAAGAGTGCTTATCTGGAGCGTGTGCGGGGCCGCGAGCCCTTTGCCGGCGCTGCGTCCTTTGGCGTAAGCGGCATTGATGTGGCCGGTGGCGAAATCGCGCGAGTCCATCTTTGGGTCGATGTGCCGCCGCTGCGCTACGAGGATCATCTGGGGTTCGTCAAGGTGGACGGCGCGTGGAAGCTTCTGACCAAGGTTTTCCGGACTGCCGGTCACGCGAGCGGGGGATCGTGACGCAATGTGGTGGCTGATCCTTCTTTCCTTGGCCTTCATTCCGCCGTTCTGGAAGCTGCTGCCGCGCTACGGCATGGCGAGCGCCTGGGCGCTTCTGGCGATCCTTCCGGTGGGGGCGCTGATCCTGCTATACCTGATGGCCTTCATGGCCACCCCGAAGGGAGACCAAGTATGATGTGGTTTGAGTTTTCGGCAGAATTTTGGGCTTTCGTTTCGGGTTTGACTGCGTGTGCAACAACCTGTGCAGTACTTGAGAGCAAGAAGCGCGACAAACAAAGAAAAGCCTTTGCGGTAAGGGTGGCCCGGATTTCGTTGAATTTCAGCGATTTGAGAGGCGGCACACCCACCCCGACGCGTGGAGTTAAACAATGATGGGCGGATATGGCATGGGCGGCGGCGGCTTTCTTTGGCTGCTGATCCTGGCGGCGCTGATGGTGGTTCCGTTCTGGCGGCTTCTGCCCAAGTTCGGCATCCCGAGCTGGGTCTCGCTGGTCGCAATTATTCCGCTCGGTGCGCTCATCCTTCTGTGGGTGATGGCGTTTCGGGACAAGCTCGATGGAGGCAACGTATGATGGACGGCTCCAAAGGTTTCGCTGACGCCCAGACGGGCGAACAGAAGATCCGTAATTTCAACATTAACTTCGGCCCGCAACACCCTGCAGCACATGGGGTTTTGCGCCTGGTGCTTGAGCTTGACGGCGAGATCGTGGAACGCTGCGATCCGCATATCGGCCTATTGCATCGCGGCACCGAAAAGCTGATGGAAAGCCGGACGTATCTGCAGAACCTGCCCTATTTCGACCGGCTGGATTACGTGGCGCCGATGAACCAGGAACATGCCTGGTGCCTCGCGATCGAACGGCTTTGCGAGATCGAGGTGCCGCGCCGCGCCAGCCTGATCCGCGTGCTTTATTCCGAGATCGGGCGGATCCTGAGCCATCTGCTCAACGTGACGACGCAGGCGATGGATGTCGGCGCGCTGACCCCGCCTCTTTGGGGGTTTGAAGAGCGCGAGAAGCTGATGATCTTCTACGAGCGAGCCTGCGGTGCACGGCTTCACGCCGCTTATTTCCGCCCCGGCGGCGTACATCAGGATCTGCCGCCCGAGTTGCTCGACGATATCGAGACCTGGGCGCATGAATTCCCCGATGTGCTCGACGACCTGAACGGCTTGCTGACCGAAAACAGGATCTTCAAGCAGCGCAATGCCGATATCGGCATCATTTCCGAAAAGGAGGCGCTTGATTGGGGCTTTTCGGGGGTAATGGTGCGCGGGTCGGGCATGGCGTGGGATCTGCGCCGCGCGCAGCCCTATGAGTGCTACGACGAGTTCGACTTCCAGATTCCGGTCGGCAAGAACGGTGACTGCTATGACCGGTACCTGTGCCGGATGGAGGAGATGCGCCAGTCGCTCAAGATCATCCTGCAAGCCATCGAGAAGCTGCGCGCGCCAGAAGGACAGGGCGATATTCTGGCGCGGGGCAAGATCACGCCGCCCAAGCGTAGCGAGATGAAGACCTCGATGGAGGCGCTAATCCACCACTTCAAGCTTTACACCGAGGGGTTTCACGTGCCCGAAGGCGAAGTTTACGCCGCCGTGGAGGCGCCCAAGGGCGAGTTTGGCGTCTACCTTGTGGCCGATGGCACTAACAAGCCTTACCGCGCCAAGCTGCGCGCGCCGGGCTACCTGCATCTGCAGGCGATGGATCACGTGGCGAGCGGTCACCAGCTGGCTGACGTCGCGGCGATTATCGGCACGCTGGACGTGGTGTTCGGGGAGATCGACCGGTAATGACGCTGGCGGATGCCACCATAGCCCTGGCCGGGATCGGCGCGCTGAGTTTTGCTGTGCTGGCCGTGCTTTACATGCGCGATGCAGCTGAGGGGCTAAGCTTTTCCGGGCATCGGATGGAAAAGCTGCCGGAGGTGATGACCGATCGTTACGTGGCTTTTGCGCTGCTGACGCTTTTCGCGGCACTTTACGGGGATCTTGCCGTGATTGCCGCGCTTTTCGGCGTTTTCGCTTTCATGGGGCTCGCGGATGCATGGATCTACGCGCGCGGCGGTTTCGGATACGCCAAGCATCTGGCCGCAGGCGCGTCGGCGATCTTCGTGATGGGGCTGGCCGTGCTGGCATTGATTGTTTCTGGAGAAAATTTGACATGAAGACCTCACTTCACCTCGGATTCGGGAGCGCGGCCGCGCTCTGTCTTGTGCTGGCCGGGTGCGATGTGCCCCCGGAGGGCACGACGGTCGAGGATGTTTCGAAATTCGAAAGCGCCGTCGCCAGCGTAGGCTGCGACCTGGTCGGCGAATCCGATTACCTGCCGGTCGAGCTTCAGGCCGGTCTGACCCGCGAACAATCCACCGCCATGGCAGGATACATGGTCTCGACCGGTAAGGCCGTGCGCCTGTCGAACGGCGGTGTCCGACTGACGACAGGAGCCTGCGCCTAAATGCTACGCCGCCTTCACCCCGAGCAGCCCGAGAGCTTTGCCTTCACGCCCGAGAACAAGGCGTGGGCCGAGGCCCAGATCGCCAAGTATCCCGAGGGGCGCCAGGCGAGCGCGATCATTCCGCTTCTGTGGCGTGCGCAGGAACAGGAAGGCTGGTTGACGAAACCCGCGATCGAGGCCGTGGCGGACATGCTTGGCATGGCCTATATGCGCGCGCTGGAGGTGGCGAGCTTCTACTTCATGTTTCAGCTGCAGCCGGTCGGGCAGGTGGCCCATATCCAGATCTGCGGCACCACGTCCTGCATGATTTGCGGGGCCGAGGACCTTATCGGGGTCTGCAAAGAGAAGATCGCGCCCAACCCGTTCGAGCTTTCGTCGGACGGCAAGCTGAGCTGGGAAGAGGTGGAATGTCTTGGCGCCTGCGCGAACGCGCCGATGGCTCAGATCGGCAAGGATTACTATGAGGACCTGACCGCCGCGCGTTTCGCGGAGATTCTCGACGAGCTGGCGGCGGGCAAGGTACCGGTCCCGGGGCCGCAGAACGGGCGCTTTGCGTCGGAACCCGAGGGCGGGCTGACGACGCTCAAAGAGTTCGAGTCCGGCCATACGAAATACAACGCGTCGGTGCAGCTGGCCACCGACCTGGGCGATACGGTCAAGCGCATCGACGGCACCGAGGTGCCCTTGCTGGCGCCGTGGCGCGACAAAGGCGCCAACCACAAACCGACCAAGCCCAACGCGGCGGCGGGCGATGATCCGGTCACCTCGGCCGCCAAGACCGCCCCGAAACCCAAGGCCGAAGACACCCCGGACAAGACCGGTGGATCGAAATCCGAGGCGAAGGCCGAAGAAAAGGCGCGTCCGAAGCGCGAGCCTGCTGCCGAGACAGACGAAACGACGGCGGCGGTGCCCACGGGAACCAAGCCGGAGTCGCTCTCGGCCCCGCGCGATGGCGCGGCGGACGATCTGAAAATGATCAAGGGCGTCGGTCCGAAGCTTGAAGAGCTGCTGCATTCGCTGGGCTTCTTCCACTTCGATCAGATCGCCGGATGGACCGCCGAAGAGGTGGCTTGGGTCGATGAGAACCTCAAGGGTTTCAAGGGCCGGGTCAGCCGCGACAACTGGGTCGATCAGGCACAGACGCTTGCCGAAGGTGGCAGCACGGAATTTTCTGATAAGGTCAAAAAAGGGGACGTCTACTAGGGCGATCCCAAAGCCGCTTCAGGGGGATATGACAAATGTTTGGAAATGATTTCGTGGCGCAGTGCCGGATGGGCTGCTGGGGCTTGTCCGCCGGGGCGGGCCTTCTGGCCGTGATCCTGATGAGCATGCAGGGCAGTTTCATCGTGGCGCTTCTTGTCGGCCTCGCGCTGGCGATCTTCATGGCGCTGGTTCTGATCCAGCTCTTTTGCTGGGACGACGAGGATGAGGACGGCGATGAGGATGCGAGCGTGACCTCCGCCCCGATGCCGACGAGCGGGGCAGTCAGCAACGTGGCCCAAAGCGTTGTGGACATGGCGGCCAGCGCGGCAGCGGTCGTGAAGCCCAGCAAGAAACTGAAAGGTGAGGAAGAGATCGCCAGTTCCAAGGGAAGCTGGAAATACGGCGGTGACAGCGACGCCGGGGAAGGCGCGACCAAAGCGCCCGAGGATCTCGACAGCAAGGCGGACTCCTCCCAACTGTTCGTGTCAGAGAGCGCCGATTCCGAGGCTGGCGCGCAGGTGTCGCACGACTATGACGCGGACGGGGTTCATGAGGGAGAAAACGAGGGCACGCGCCCCGAGTCGCTTGATGAACCGCGCGGCGGAAAGGCCGATAACCTGAAGGAAATCAAGGGCGTGGGGCCGAAACTTGAGACGATGCTGAACGACATGGGCTTTTATCATTTCGACCAGATCGCAGGATGGAGCCCGGAAGAGGTGGCGTGGGTCAATGCCAATCTCAAAGGGTTCAAGGGCCGGGTGACGCGCGATGACTGGATCGCGCAAGCCAAGATCCTTGCCGCGGGAGGGGATACGGAGTTTTCCAAGCGCGTCGACAAGGGTGATGTTTATTGAATGAGTGGGTTGCATGAGCCAGAGCGGGACAGAGGACAAACGGGGGCGCCGGGCTGCGATGGTGATCGCGGGCACGGGCGTGTTCTGGGTGCTCATCACGCTTATCGGAGAAAAGGAGGGGTTCAGCCAATCGCTGCGCCTGACCTTCGATCTGGTGGCGCTCGGCGGGTTCGCCGTGGCGATCTGGCTCATCTACCAAATCTGGCGCGACCGCCGGAAGGATCAGGGATAACGCTATGCTGAAAGACGAAGATCGCATCTTTACCAATCTCTACGGCATGCACGACCGTAGCCTGAAGGGCGCAAAGGCGCGTGGCCATTGGGACGGGACTGCGAAAATCCTGGCCAACGGACGGGACTGGATCGTCGAGCAGGTGAAGGCCAGCGGACTGCGCGGGCGTGGCGGTGCGGGGTTCCCGACGGGCCTCAAGTGGTCTTTCATGCCCAAGGAGAGCGATGGGCGTCCCAGCTATTTGGTGGTCAATGCCGACGAATCCGAGCCGGGCACCTGCAAGGACCGCGAGATTATGCGCCACGATCCGCATACGCTGGTCGAGGGCTGCCTGATCGCAAGCTTCGGCATGGGCGCGCATGCCTGCTATATCTATATTCGCGGGGAATATATCCGCGAGAAAGAAGCGCTGCAGCACGCGATAGACGAGGCATACGAGGACGGGCTGATCGGCAAGAATGCCTGCGGGTCGGGCTGGGATTTCGACCTCTACCTCGTTCACGGGGCCGGGGCCTATATCTGTGGCGAGGAAACCGCGCTTCTGGAAAGCCTTGAAGGCAAGAAAGGCATGCCGCGGATGAAACCGCCGTTCCCGGCGGGTGCGGGGCTTTATGGCTGTCCGACGACCGTGAACAACGTGGAATCCATCGCCGTCGTCCCGACGATCCTGCGGCGCGGGCCCGAATGGTTTGCGGGCTTTGGACGCCCCAACAACGCCGGGACCAAGATCTTTGCGATCTCGGGTCACGTGAACAACCGCTGCGTGGTGGAAGAATCCATGTCGATCTCCTTCGAGGAGTTGATCGAGAAGCATTGCGGCGGCATTCGCGGCGGCTGGAAGAACCTCAAGGCGGTCATTCCGGGTGGCTCATCGGTGCCGTGCGTGCGCGGCGAAAAGATGAAAGACGCCACGATGGATTTCGACGCGCTGCGCGAAGTCGGGTCGAGCCTTGGCACGGCGGCGGTTATCGTGATGGACAACGACACCGACATCATCAAGGCGATCTGGCGGTTGTCGAAGTTCTACAAGCACGAAAGCTGTGGCCAGTGCACGCCCTGCCGCGAAGGCACGGGCTGGATGATGCGGGTCATGGACCGGCTGGTGCGCGGCGAGGCCGAGGTGGAAGAGATCGACATGCTGTTCGATGTCACAAAGCAGGTCGAGGGTCACACGATCTGTGCGCTTGGCGATGCGGCGGCATGGCCCATTCAGGGTCTGATCCGCAATTTCCGGGACGAGATCGAGGATCGGATCAAGGCGCAGAAAACCGGACGCGTCAGCGCGGTTGCGGCGGAATAAAAGACGCGGAGGGGCCAAGGGCCCGCTTTGCACGGATTTGGAAGGTAGATGCACGTGGGTGATCGCAACTTGGCAGCCAAACGGGTCGGGCGCCGGATCGGAGTTCTGGCGCTTTGTGCCGTCGTCGCCGTCGCGGCCTGCACCCGCACAAGCGAGCGGGTCTATTTCAACGGCGTCTATTTCAAGACCAAGGCAAAGTCGGCGTCGGACGACCGACGCAGCTTTGTCGTGCGGGTTCCGAAGGTCGACCGGTCATTAGATGGCGCGCGCGCGGCAGGAGACTACGAGGGCACGCGCTATTGCATCGAGAATTTCGGGACGTCCGAGATTGATTGGGTGCGTGGACCCGACGGGCAGGGCGGAACACTGGCGATCGACGGCAACACGCTGACGCTGACAGGACGGTGCCAGCTTTGGTAGGTAATCTCGGCATATCAATGGTTTGGCGTGCCTGTTATTGCATATCAGGCGGTGCAAGCTTCATCTGCGGGGCAGAGAGGGGCGCAGATGGTCTGCGCGCCGATTTGCCTGCTGCAGGAGTGTTCCCATGCGATTGATACAAGCCCTGATACTCGGCGCGGCCGTGGCCGCCAGTGGTGTCCATGCCCGCGCCAATGACGGTCTGGCCAGCGAAAGAGACATCAACGACGGTCTTCTGGTCATCGCGGCGGCAGACAAAATCCGCCGTGCCTGTGACAGCATCGGAGGGCGGTTGATCACCGCGCGCTCTTATGCGACCCAACTGAAAAACCTGGCCATGGAGCGCGGATACAGTGAGCGCGAGATCGAGGCCTATATCAACGACAAGGCCGAGAAGGCCAAGATGCGCGAGAAGCGCAACGCGTATTTCGCTTCGAAAGGCGCAAGCAACCTGGATCCTGAAAGCCTGTGCGTTCTGGGACGCGACGAGATCGCCCGCGGTACCCGGATCGGACAGCTCTTGAGAGCAAAGTGAGAACGAATGGCTGACCTTCGCAAGATCATCATCGACGATCAGGAAGTGGAAGTGGATGGGGCAATGACCCTGATTCAGGCCTGCGAACAGGCCGGGATCGAAATTCCGCGATTCTGCTATCACGAAAGGCTGTCCATCGCGGGCAACTGCCGGATGTGTCTGGTGGAGGTCGTGGGTGGCCCGCCTAAACCGGCGGCATCGTGCGCGATGCAGGTCCGCGACCTGCGGCCGGGGCCCGAGGGGCAACCGCCCCGCGTGCGCACCAACTCGCCGATGGTCAAGAAAGCCCGCGAGGGCGTCATGGAATTTCTGCTGATCAACCATCCCCTCGATTGCCCGATCTGCGATCAGGGCGGCGAGTGCGACCTGCAGGATCAGGCGATGGCCTATGGCGTGGATTTCTCGCGCTACCGCGAGCCGAAGCGCGCGGTGGAGGATCTCGACCTCGGACCGTTGGTGGAAACCCACATGACGCGCTGCATTTCCTGCACGCGCTGCGTGCGGTTCACCACCGAAGTGGCGGGCATCAGCCAGATGGGCCAGACCGGCCGGGGCGAGGATGCCGAGATCACCAGCTACCTGGGCGAAACGCTCGACAGCAACATGCAGGGCAACATCATCGACCTGTGCCCGGTGGGTGCGCTGGTGTCGAAGCCTTACGCCTTTACCGCACGTCCGTGGGAGTTGACCAAGACGGAAACCATCGACGTGATGGACGCGCTGGGGTCTTCCATTCGCGTGGACACCAAGGGCCGTGAGGTGATGCGTATTCTGCCACGCAACCATGATGGCACGAATGAAGAATGGATTTCCGACAAGACCCGTTTTGTCTGGGACGGCCTGCGGCGCCAAAGACTGGACCGGCCCTATATCCGTGAAAATGGCAAATTGCGGCCCGCCTCTTGGGGCGAAGCGCTGTCCAAGGCCGCGGAGGCGATCAAAGGCAAGAAGGTGGCCGGGCTTGTGGGCGATCTGGCCCCGGTCGAGGCGGCCTTTGCGCTTAAAGAGCTGATCGAAGGTCAAGGCGGCCAGGTGGAGTGCCGCACCGATGGCGCGTATCTGCCCGAGGGCAATCGATCGGGCTATGTCGGGACCGCGCGGGTCGAGGACATCGATACGGCCAAGGCGGTCTATCTCATCGGCACGGACCCGTCCATCGAGGCGCCTGTGCTCAACGCACGGATCCGCAAGGCCTGGCTTAAGGGGGCGCAGGTGACCCATGCGGGTGCGCCGGCCGATTTGACCTATGACGCCAATCAGGTCGGATCGCGGCACAAGTTCCTGCTGCGTTTGGTGACCGATGCCAAGCCGACCGAGAATGCGGTGGTCATCGTGGGGCAGGGTGCGTTGATGGGGGATCAGGGACAGGCCGTGCTGACGCAGGCCATGGCCCTGACCGAGAAGCTCGGCGGCAAGATGCTTGTGCTGCATACCGCCGCGTCGCGCGTCGGCGCGATGGATGCTGGGTGCACGACCGAGGGCGGTGTCTCGGCGGCGCTGGACGGGGCCGAGGTGATCTACAACCTCGGCGCCGATGAGATCACGCTCGCTGACGGGCCCCTTGTCATCTACCAAGGCAGCCATGGCGACCGCGGTGCGCATCGCGCCGACATCATCCTGCCGGCCGCGGCTTATACCGAGGAACAGGGGCTGTTCGTCAACACCGAGGGTCGTCCGCAACTGGCGCTGCGCGCCGGTCATCCCCCGGGCGAGGCCAAGGAAAACTGGGCGATCCTGCGGGCCCTGTCGGGAGAGATGGGCGCCACCTTGTCCTACGACAGCCTGCCGCAGCTGCGCCGCGCGCTGATCGAGGCTGTGCCGCACCTGGCCCAGATCGATCAGGTGCCGGAGAACGAGTGGACGCCGGTCGAAAGCGCGGAACTTGGCGCGGGCGCGCTCTCCGAGGCTTTGGGCGATTTCTACCTGACCAATCCGATTGCGCGGGCCAGCGAACTGATGGCAGAGCTTTCTGCCAACGCCAAGGCGCGCCGGGACCGGCCGGTGGCTGCCGAGTGATGCAAAGCGCCACGCCCATAACGGCGCTGGCGTTTGCCGGTCTGACGGGGCTTGCGGCCTGCGCCGAACCGGTGGCGTCGGACGATATCGCGTTTGCGCCCGAATACCGGGGAATCGAGACGCGCCTTCTGGACGGCGATCTTGTGAATTTCCAGGTCACGATGGTCGGCGCGCGCTCGGCTCAGGACGTCGCGCGCTACGCAGATTGCGCGGCATCGCAGTACACGCTGATCCGCGGCTACGGATTTGCGCGCCATGTGCGGACGAATGTGGCCGAAGAGGGTGGCATCTGGACCGGGGATGCGGTTTATACGATCTCGGCGGCGCTGCCTGACGGGATCAGGACGCTCGACGCGGAAATCATCGCCGCAGACTGTGCGGAAAACGACATACCGATGGTGTGAGGGGCTAAAGCCATGGCAGAATTCTTGACGACACCGCTGGGAACGCTGGTGATCATCGTGGCGCAATGCCTTGCGGTGGTCGGCTTCGTCATGGTGTCGCTGCTGTTCCTCGTTTACGGCGACCGCAAGATCTGGGCGGCGGTTCAGATGCGGCGCGGCCCCAATGTCGTCGGAGTTTACGGTCTTCTGCAGACGGTGGCGGACGCGTTGAAATACGTTGTGAAAGAGGTCGTGGTGCCGGCGGGTGCGGACCGGGCCGTGTTCATGCTTGCCCCTTTGACGTCGTTCGTGCTGGCCGTTCTGGCCTGGGCCGTGATCCCGATGAACGAGGGCTGGGTGCTTTCGGATATCAATGTGGCCGTGCTGTTCGTCTTCGCGGTCTCCTCGCTCGAGGTCTATGGCGTGATCATGGGCGGCTGGGCGTCGAACTCGAAATACCCGTTCCTCGGGTCGCTGCGGTCGGCGGCGCAGATGATTTCCTACGAGGTCTCCATTGGCCTCATCATCATCGGCGTGATCATCTCGACCGGATCGCTGAATTTCGGGTCCATCGTGGCGGCTCAGGACACCGCTTACGGCTTTTTCGGCTGGTACTGGCTGCCGCATCTGCCGATGGTCTTCCTGTTCTTCATCTCGGCGCTCGCGGAAACCAACCGCCCGCCCTTCGACCTGCCCGAAGCGGAATCCGAACTGGTGGCGGGATATCAGGTGGAATATTCCTCGACCCCGTTCCTGCTGTTCATGGCAGGTGAGTATATCGCGATCTTCCTGATGTGCGCGTTGACGTCGCTGCTGTTCTTCGGCGGCTGGCTGTCGCCGATCCCGGGCCTGCCGGACGGCGTGCTTTGGATGATTGCCAAGATGGCCTTCTTCTTCTTCCTCTTCGCGATGGTGAAGGCCGTGACCCCGCGCTACCGCTATGACCAGCTGATGCGGATCGGCTGGAAGGTGTTCCTGCCGCTGTCGCTGGCTTGGGTCGTGATCGTCTCGTTCCTTGCGAAATTCGAAGTTTTCGGCGCCTTCTGGGCTCGTTACGCGATGGGGGGCTGAGCGGATGGCGGTCGACTACGTCGTCTTCGAGAGGCTCGTGGAATTATCCTCGCGCTTCAAGCCGGAGGGGCGAAAGGTGATGCTGGGTCGGCAGGGCTTTCAGTACCAGACCCGCTATCGCAAGCTTTATCGCAAGGCTTTGCGCGCCTATGGCTACGAGGAAAAGCGTCCCGACCTTCTGCAGGATGACGGCTTTTCCGAAACGCTGTTCGAGACGCTGGGCTTTCACGGGATGGAGTCGATGGATTTCTCCGCCTACGAAGGCGCCACGCTGATCCATGACCTCAACAAGCTGCCGGACGCGGATCTGGAAAACCAGTTCGACCTGATTTTCGACGGAGGCACGATCGAGCATGTGTTCAATGTGCCTGTCGCCTTGGAAGGCGTGTTCCGGATGCTCAAGCCCGGCGGGCGGTTCATTTCGGTCAACGGGCTGAACGGGTGGTACGGGCATGGCATGTACCAGTTCAATCCCGAGCTTGTCTGGACCTTCTGGGGCCGGGCGTGCAATTGCAACGTGATCGATTGCCGTGCGATCCCGGTCGAACCGGATGCGGGATTCAAGCACGTCAATTTCGAAGATCCCGCCGAGACAGGTCACAGGCTGCGCCTGAAGAACAAGATCGGGCCGGGCCGGACGTATCTGTATTACGAAGTGGAAAAGACACCCGAGTCTCATCTGCCCGATTTCGCCCTGCAGAGCGATTACGAGGCGACCTGGCAAGGGTACGAAAAGGCGGGTGTGACCCGCTTTGATGACGCAAGGAGCTGACAGTCCGATGGCGAATATAGATTACAATCGCGCCGCGGGGTATTTCCTGCTCAAGGATGTATTCCACGGTCTCAAACTGGGTCTGAAGTACTTCTTTGCGCCCAAGGCCACCTTGAACTACCCGCACGAAAAAGGCCCGCTGAGCCCGCGGTTTCGCGGCGAGCATGCGCTGCGCCGCTATCCAAACGGCGAAGAGCGCTGCATCGCCTGCAAGCTGTGCGAGGCGATTTGCCCCGCTCAGGCGATCACCATCGACGCCGAGCCGCGCGATGACGGCAGCCGCCGCACGACGCGCTATGACATCGACATGACCAAGTGCATTTATTGCGGGTTCTGCCAGGAGGCCTGCCCGGTCGATGCCATCGTCGAAGGCCCCAATTTCGAGTTTGCCACCGAAACCCGCGAAGAACTGTTCTACGACAAGCAGAAACTGCTGGAGAACGGTGAGCGGTGGGAAGCCGAGATCGCCCGTAACCTTGAAATGGATGCGCCCTACAGATGAGCGATATCAGCAACCCCTTCGAGCTTTGGATGAAGCAAGCGCAGGAGATGGCCAAGTCCATGAACCCGGCGTTGGAATCCTTTTCGCCCAAGGGGTTCGAGCAGCTTTGGCCGACCATGCCCAAGGAATTCATGGAAATGTCCTTTGGCAAGGGGTTGAACAAGGACGGGCTGGATGCCAAGACGCGGCTGCTGATCACGCTGGCGGGTCTGACGATGTTGGGGGCGCAGAGCGATACGCAGATGCGCCTGACGGTGCGCCATGCGCTCGAGGCCGGGGCCACAAAGGACGAGATCGCCGAGACCATCGCGATGATGTCGGTCTTTGCGGGCATCCCGTCGATGAACCGGGCGATGGAATTCGCCCGCGAGGTTCTGGACGAAGAACAGGACAAGGATGAAACGTCATGACCGTTGCCGCGATTTCCTTTTACCTTTTCGCGATCTCCTTGCTGACCGGCGGTCTTCTGACGGTGATCAGCCGTAATCCTGTGCACTCGGTGCTGTGGCTCATCCTTTCCTTCATCAGCGCGGCCGGCCTCTTCGTGCTGTTGGGGGCCGAGTTCGTGGCGATGCTATTGATCATCGTCTATGTGGGCGCGGTGGCGGTGCTGTTTCTTTTCGTCGTCATGATGCTGGACGTCGATTTTGCCGAGTTGAAGGCAGAGATGGCGAAATACATGCCGCTGGCGCTGCTGATCGGGATCATTCTGCTGATGCAGTTTGGCCTTGCTTTCGGCAACTGGCACATGGCCGACGGGGCAGAGGGCGCGCGCGCGGCGGTGACACCCGAGGGCGTGGAAAACACCAAGGCGCTCGGGATGCTGCTCTACGACAAGTATTTCATCCTTTTCCAGTTGGCGGGTTTGATCCTGCTGGTGGCGATGATCGGGGCAATCGTCCTGACCCTGCGCCACCGCTCGGACGTGAAACGGCAGGACGTGCTGGCGCAAATGTACCGCGACCCGGCCAAGGCGATGGAACTCAAGGATGTACGCCCGGGACAGGGGCTCTGATCCCGGGACTTTGAAACACCCGGCGATACAAAACGACACGGGGATGTGAGGGACGACATGATTGGATTGGAACATTACCTGACGGTGGCGGCGGTGCTTTTCGTCATTGGTATTTTCGGACTCTTCCTGAACCGAAAGAACGTCATCATCCTGCTGATGTCGATCGAACTGATGCTCTTGTCGGTCAATATCAATCTTGTCGCGTTTTCGGCCCATCTGGGCGACATGGTCGGACAGGTCTTCACGCTTTTCGTGCTGACCGTGGCCGCCGCCGAGGCCGCGATCGGCCTTGCGATCCTCGTCTGCTTCTTCCGGAACCGCGGCACGATCGCCGTGGAAGACGTCAACGTGATGAAAGGCTGAGCCGATGGAGCAGATCATTCTCTTTGCCCCGCTGGTGGGCGCCCTGATCGCGGGCTTCGGGTGGCGCATCATCGGCGATACCGGGGCACAGTGGGTTACAACGGGCCTTCTGTTCCTGTCGGCCCTGCTGAGCTGGATTGTCTTTCTGGGCTTTGACGGCACGACAGAGCAGATCCACGTCCTCGACTGGATCCGGTCCGGCACGCTCGACACTGCGTGGTCGATCCGGCTCGACCGGCTGACCGCGATCATGCTGATCGTGATCACCACCGTCTCCGCATTGGTTCATCTCTATTCCATGGGCTACATGGCCCATGACGAGAATTTCCGTGAGGACGAGAGCTATCGCCCGCGGTTCTTTGCATACCTGTCGTTCTTCACCTTCGCGATGCTGATGCTGGTGACCGCAGACAACCTTGCGCAGATGTTCTTCGGCTGGGAGGGCGTGGGCCTCGCCTCGTACCTGCTGATCGGGTTCTATTTCCGCAAACCGTCGGCCAATGGCGCGGCGATCAAGGCATTCGTCGTCAACCGCGTGGGTGATTTCGGCTTCGCGCTGGGGATTTTTGCGCTCTATTTCCTCGTCGACTCCATCAAGTTCGACGATGTGTTCGCCGCCGCCCCCGAACTGGCTCAGACCCAGCTGACCTTTCTGTGGACGGAGTGGAACGCCGCCAACCTGATCGCCTTCCTTCTTTTCGTCGGCGCGATGGGCAAGTCGGCGCAGCTATTCCTGCACACCTGGTTGCCGGACGCGATGGAAGGTCCGACGCCGGTGTCGGCGCTGATCCACGCCGCGACCATGGTGACGGCAGGCGTGTTCCTTGTCTGCCGGATGTCGCCCATCATGGAATTCGCACCCGAAGCGATGGCCTTCGTGACTTTCCTTGGCGCGGCGACCGCTTTTTTCGCGGCGACCGTGGGCCTTGTGCAGAATGACATCAAGCGCGTTATCGCCTATTCGACCTGCTCGCAGCTCGGCTACATGTTCGTGGCGGCCGGTGTCGGCGTTTACTCGGTCGCGATGTTCCATCTTTTCACGCATGCCTTCTTCAAGGCGATGCTCTTTCTCGGCGCAGGCTCGGTCATTCACGGCATGCACCACGAGCAGGACATGCGTAATTATGGCGGCCTTCGCAAGAAGATGCCCTACACGTTCTATGCCATGCTGATCGGCACGCTGGCCATTACCGGTGTGGGTATCCCGCTTACCGGCTGGATTGGTTTCGCGGGCTTTGCCTCGAAAGACGCCGTGATCGAGAGCGCCTATGCGGCCACGTCGGGCGGCTTTGCCTTCTGGGCGCTGGTCATCGCCGCGCTGTTCACCAGCTTTTACAGCTGGCGATTGATGTTCCTGACATTCTGGGGCGACCCGCGCGGCGACAAGCACACGCATGAACACGCGCATGAAAGCCCCAAGGTGATGTTGATACCCTTGGGCGTTCTGGCCCTGGGTGCGGTCTTTGCCGGGGCGATCTGGTATGGCAGCTTCTTCGGCAAGACCAACGAGGTGGTGAAGTTCTTTGGCGGTAAATACGGTGAGCCGCCGGCCGAGCTGGTCGAGGCGGTGGCCGAGCGTAGCCCCAAGGCGTCGGAACTACATTACGTCATGGAAAGCGCGCCGGGCGATGCGGCGATTTATATCGCGCCCGAGAACACGATCCTGCACGAGGCGCATTACGTGCCGACATGGGTCAAGCTTTCGCCCTTTATCGCCATGGTCATCGGCCTGATCACCGCGATCTGGTTCTATATCCTCGATCCGACCGTCCCGCGGCGCCTGGCAGAGAACCAGCGGCCTCTTTATCTCTTCCTGCTCAACAAGTGGTATTTCGATGAGATCTACGACTTCCTGTTCGTGCGCCCGGCGAAGGCGCTTGGCGGCCTGCTTTGGAAGAAAGGCGACGGCAACGTGATCGACGGGTCGATCAACGGACTGGCGATGGGGATCATTCCCTTCTTCACGCGCCTCGCGGGCCGCGCGCAGTCGGGCTACATCTTTACCTATGCTTTCGCCATGGTGATCGGGATCGCGGTTCTGGTAACATGGATGACGTTTATCGGGGGGGCTGAATAATGGATAACCTGCTTTCCATTACCACGTTCATCCCCGCCATTGCGGCGGCCATTCTGGCCATCTTCCTGCGCGGTGAGGACGAGACGGCGCAGCGCAATGCCAAGTGGGTGGCCCTGATCGCCACGTCACTCACGTTCCTCGTGTCGCTGTTCATCCTTTGGGATTTCAACCCCAAGGACACGGGCTTTCAATTCGTCGAAGAGCGTGATTGGCTTCTGGGGCTGCAGTACAAAGTCGGCGTCGACGGGATCAGCGTTCTCTTTGTCATGCTGACCACCTTTATCATGCCTTTGACCATCGCTGCGTCCTGGAACGTGACGGTGCGCGTCAAGGAATACATGATCGCCTTCCTGATCCTCGAAACATTGATGATCGGGGTCTTCGTGGCGCTCGACCTCGTGCTCTTCTACCTGTTCTTCGAGGCGGGGCTGATCCCGATGTTCCTGATCATCGGGATCTGGGGCGGCAAGGCGCGGATCTATGCGTCGTTCAAGTTTTTCCTCTACACCTTCCTCGGCTCGGTCCTGATGCTGGTCGCGATGGTGGCGATGTTCGCCGAGGCGGGCACCACCGATATTCCCACGCTCATGCGGCACGAGTTCGGGTCCGAGACTTTCTCGCTGCTGGGCATCCAGATCGTGGGCGGCATGCAGACGCTCATGTTCATCGCCTTCTTCGCCAGCTTCGCGGTGAAGATGCCGATGTGGCCGGTGCATACCTGGCTGCCCGACGCCCACGTTCAGGCGCCGACGGCAGGCTCGGTGGTTCTGGCGGCGATCCTCTTGAAAATGGGCGGCTACGGGTTCCTGCGCTTCAGCCTGCCGATGTTCCCGGTGGGCGCGGACGTGCTGACGCCGCTGGTCCTTTGGATGTCGGCCATCGCCATTGTCTACACCTCGCTCGTGGCGCTGGCGCAGGAGGACATGAAGAAGCTTATCGCCTATTCGTCCGTCGCGCATATGGGCTACGTGACGATGGGGATTTTCGCGGCCAATCAGCAGGGGATCGACGGCGCGATCTTCCAGATGCTGAGCCACGGCTTCATCTCGGGTGCGCTCTTCCTCTGTGTAGGCGTGATCTATGACCGCATGCACACGCGCGAGATCGATGCCTATGGTGGATTGGTGAACCGGATGCCGGCCTATGCGCTCATCTTCATGCTCTTCACGATGGCTAATGTGGGCTTGCCGGGCACCTCCGGCTTCGTCGGCGAATTTCTGACGCTGATGGGCGTGTTCCAGGTGAACACCTGGGTTGCGGTCGTGGCCACAACGGGGGTCATCCTGTCGGCGGCTTATGCGCTTTGGCTCTATCGCCGGGTGGTGATGGGCGACCTGATCAAGGAAAGCCTGAAATCGATCACGGACATGACGCAGCGGGAAAAGGCCATCTTTGCCCCTCTCGTGGCGATGACCCTGCTTCTGGGCGTCTATCCCAGCCTTGTGACTGACATAATCGGCCCTTCGGTCGAGGCGCTGATTGCCAATTACGACACGGCCCTGGCCGAAGCGGCGACCGCGTCCAAATTCGCCGCGGCATCGCAATGACGGAGACTTATCATGCAGGCTGATCTGACTGTAATCCTGCCGGAGATCGTGCTGTCGTTCTATGCGCTCGCGGCGCTTCTTGGGGCGGCCTATACCGGGCAGGACCGAATGGCGGGCATGCTGGTGTGGCTGACGGCGGGTCTTATGACCGCGCTCGCCCTTTGGATCGGCACGACGGGCGAGGGCACCCGTACGGCCTTTGACGGCATGTTCAACGATGACGGCTTTGCGCGCTTTGCCAAGGTGACCATCCTTCTATCGGCTGCGGCCGTGCTGGTCATGGGGCAGGAATACATGGCGCGGCGGGACTTGCTGCGGTTCGAATACCCATTGCTGATCGCGCTCTCTGCCGTGGGCATGATGATGATGGTCAGCGCAGGCGATCTCATGGCGCTTTACATGGGCCTCGAGCTTCAGTCGCTGGCGCTTTACGTCGTGGCCTCACTACGGCGGGACAGCGTGAAATCGACCGAGGCGGGCCTGAAGTATTTCGTGCTTGGCGCGCTGAGTTCAGGGCTTTTGCTTTATGGTGCCTCGCTGACCTATGGCTACGCGGGCACGACCCTCTTTTCCGGGATCATCGAGGCTGCGGACGGCCGCGCGCCGCTTGGCCTGCTGATTGGTCTTGTCTTCGTTCTGGCCGGTCTGGCCTTCAAAGTGTCCGCCGTACCATTCCACATGTGGACGCCGGATGTCTACGAGGGCGCCCCGACGCCGATTACCGCCTTTTTCGCCACCGCGCCCAAGGTCGCCGCGATGGGGCTTTTCGCCCGCGTGGTGCATGATGCCTATGGCGGCATCGTCACGGACTGGCAGCAGGTGATTGCCGTGCTGTCGCTTCTGTCGATGTTCCTTGGTGCCATTGCGGCCATCGGACAGACCGATATCAAACGGCTGATGGCGTATTCTTCCATCGCCCATATGGGCTATGCGCTGATGGGCCTTGCGTCCGGTACGGTCTTCGGTGTGCAGGCGATGCTGATCTATATGGCGATTTACGTCACCATGAACGTCGGCACGTTTGCCTTTATTCTCTCAATGGAACGCGACAACCGGCCTGTGACGGACATCATGAGCCTCAACATGTATTCACGTGCGCATCCGGGCCGGGCGCTGGCCATGCTGATCCTGCTGTTCAGCCTGGCGGGCGTGCCGCCGCTTCTGGGCTTTTTCGGCAAGCTTTACGTCTTGCGCGCAGCCTATGAGGGCGGGTTGGCCTGGCTGGCCGTGGCCGGCGTCATCGCCTCGGTCATCGGCGCCTTTTACTATCTGCGCATCGTCTACTACATGTATTTCGGCGAAGAGCGCGAACCGCTGGAAACTGGCCGGTCGCCGGTACAATGGGGCTTTCTGATGGCCTCGGCCGCGATCATGCTTCTTGGCATCATCAACATGTTCGGTGTCGAGGGGATGGCACAGGCCGCGGCGGCAACGCTTGTCAACTGACCTGATATCCCTGGAAACGAGAACGGACGCGCCTTCGGGCGCGTCGCTTTGTTTTGGAATGGCCCGGGCGGGCGCGTTAAAGGTCTCATGAAGGACCCGTGGCCAGAAGGGTACGGGCGGCGCGTGCTGGAAAAGGTGGACAGCACCAATGCCGAAGCCGCGCGTCTTGCACCGACGCTGTCCGGCCCGGAATGGGTTCTTGCGCTGCATCAGACCGCGGCGCGCGGACGGCGCGGACGTGCCTGGGCAAGCCCTGTGGGCAATTTTGCGGCAAGCCTTGTGATGCGTCCCGGCGGGGGACCGCAAGACTGGGCGCTGCGTTCCTTCGTGGCGTCGCTGGCGCTCTTCGACGCGTTTGAGGCGGCCACGGGGCAGGCGGATGCCTTCACGCTCAAATGGCCGAACGACGTGCTGCTGAACGGGGCGAAGGTTGCGGGCATTCTTCTGGAAAGCGGTGCGTCTATCCAGGGTGCCGGCTTTGTTACGATCGGGATCGGTGTCAACCTGCGGGACACCCCGGATCAGACAAGCCTCGAAGACGACGCTGTGCCGCCGGCCTCGCTTCTGTCGGGAACCGGCACTCGGATCGACCCGATGGCCTTTCTCGAGCTGCTGGCGCCCGCTTATGCGCGCCGTGAGCACCGGTTCGTGCACTACGGATTTGGACCCATTCGGGCGGCCTGGCTTGCCCGGGCCACGAAGCTGGGTCAGGAAATCACTGCCCGGACCACGCGGGAGAGTTTGACCGGGGTCTTCGAGACGGTGGACGAAGCCGGTAATCTTGTTCTAAGAACCGCGCAAATGCGGCATGCGATCCCCGCCGCCGATATTTTCTTCTGACTTGAAAGGGCAGGGCTCATGCTGTTGGCGATCGACTGCGGCAATACCAATACGGTCTTCTCGATCTGGGACGGAAAGACCTTCCTGTGCACGCTGCGCACGTCGACCCACCATGCCCGCACGGCAGATGCCTATTTCACGTGGTTTTCCACCCTCATCAAGCACTACGGGATCGACGCGAATATCACCGACGTCATCATCTCCTCGACCGTGCCACGCGTCGTATTCAATCTTCGCGTCTTTGCGGACAGGTTTTTCGGCTGCCGTCCGATGGTGGTTGGCAGGCCGGATTGTGCGCTTCCTGTTGCGCCGCGGGTGGATGCCGGTACGCAGGTGGGGCCGGACCGGCTTGTGAATACGGCCGGGGCGTTTGACCTTTTCGGGGGTAATCTGATCGTTGTGGATTTCGGCACCGCGACCACATTCGACGTTGTGGCCGAGGACGGCGCTTATGTCGGTGGCGTGATCGCGCCCGGCGTGAACCTGTCGCTGGAGGCCTTGCACATGGCGGCAGCGGCCCTGCCGCATGTGGACGTGACAAAGCCGCAAAAGGTGATCGGCACGAATACGGTGGCCTGCATGCAATCGGGCGTGTTCTGGGGCTATGTGGGACTTGTGAACGGGATCTGCCAGAAGATCCGCACGGAATACGAAACCCCGATGAAAATTATCGGAACGGGCGGGCTTGCCCCGCTTTTCGCGCAGGGGGACCTGCTCTTCGATGTGATCGAGGATGACCTGACAATGCATGGGCTGACAGTGATCCATGCGCATAACCAGAAAGTGTTACCACTATGAGCGGTGAACGATTGATCTACATGCCTCTGGGCGGGGCTGGTGAAGTAGGCATGAACGCCTATGTCTACGGCTACGGTCCGAAGGGAAAGGAAAGGCTGATCCTCGTCGACCTGGGTGTGACGTTTCCGGACATGGATACGACACCGGGCGTGGACCTGATTTTTCCGGATATCCAATGGCTTGCGGAGCGATCTTCACAGCTTGAGGCGATCTTTGTCACCCATGCCCACGAAGATCACGTCGGCGCGGTGGCGCATTTCTACGATCAGCTCAAGGCGCCCATCTACGCGCGGGCCTTTACCGCCAATATCGCGCGGCGCAAAATGGAAGAGCACGGGCATCCGGAAAAGGCAGTCACGACCGTGTCCGCCTGGCCCGAGATCACCGAGGCCGGGCCGTTCAAGGTGGGCTTCGTGCCGATTTCGCACTCGATTCCGGAAAGCTCGGGTCTTGTGATCGACACGCCGAAAGGCCGGCTCGTGCATTCCGGCGACTTCAAGCTCGACACCGGCCCGGTGGTGGGCGAGCCCTGGGACGAGGCCCTCTGGCAGTCGATCGGCGATGCGGGCGTGCAGGCGTTGGTGTGCGATTCCACCAATGTGTTCAACACGCATGAAGGGCGTTCTGAAAGCGGGCTTGGTGCCGAGATCGAAAAACTGATCAGCAGCGCCAAGGGCATGGTGGTGGCGACGACATTTGCCAGCAACGTTGCGCGGGTCAAGACGCTGGCCGAGGCCGGACAGAAAACCGGGCGCTCTATCTGCCTTCTCGGACGGGCGATGCGACGGATGATCGAGGCGTCGGTTGAAACCGGCGTCCTGACCGACTTTCCAAGTACGATCAGCCCCGAGGACGCGCGGGAGATCCCACGCGAGAACGTGATGCTTATCGTGACGGGCAGCCAGGGCGAGCGACGAGCGGCCAGTGCGCAGTTGGCACAGGGGAAGTACAACGGGATCGAGCTGAAAGAGGGCGACCTGTTTCTTTTCTCCTCGAAGACGATTCCCGGGAATGAACGCGGCGTGATCCGGATCATGAACCAGTTCAGTGAGATGGGTGTCGATGTCGTGGACGATTCCGACGGACGCTACCATGTGTCCGGACATGCCAACCGGCCCGATCTGGAGCGGCTGCACAAGGTGCTTCGCCCACAGATCATTATCCCCATGCACGGCGAACACCGGCATTTGCGTGAGCACGTGAAACTGTGCAAATCCAATGGCATGCAGGGTGTTCTTGCCACCAATGGCACGATGCTGGATCTGAGCGGCAACCGGCCGGAGATCGTCGAGTATGTCGAAACCGGCCGGACCTATCTGGACGGCAGCCGCAAAATCGGCGCGCTGGACGGGATCGTGCGCGACCGGATCCGCATGGCGCTTAACGGGCATGTGACCGTAAACGTTATTCTGGACGAAGAAGACGAACCGCTTGGCGAACCGTGGTGCGAGATCATGGGCCTGACAGAGGAGGGCGCAAGCCGGGCACCGTTGGTCGATGTTCTGGAAGAGGACCTGAGCCAGTTCCTCGGCCGGGCCAAGGGCAAGACCCTGCGGGAGGATGACGTGCTGGAGGACGGTCTGCGCAAGGTCGTGCGCAACTCTGCCCAGCAGGAAATCGGGAAAAAACCCGAGGTGACGGTGATCATCAGCCGGCTAAGCTGATTCACTCCAACAAAAAAGGGGCCGATTGGCCCCTTTCTTCTTACGATCCGAAACGCGTGTGATCAGGACGCCAGACGCTCGTCGAAACTCAAGGCGATAAAGCTGGGCAGATGATCGCCCATGCCGACCGGAGTCTTTCCATTGTCACTTTGATCGCGGCGAGAGCCACCCCGGCGCGGTCCACCGCTGCTTTGATCACGATCCTGAGACTCTTTCGGGGACGCGTCGGCCGTCTCGGGAGTCGCCTCCTCCGGTATCGATCCGGTTTCGGCGGCTTTCTCCTTGGATTTGCCGCGCGTGCGGGACCGGCTGGCTTTCTTGGGAGTATCTTCGGCTTTTGCCTCGTCCTGCGTATCAGGGCCGGCATTGCCCAGAGGATTTTCTAGGCGGGGGATTTCCTTTTGGATCAGCTTTTCCACGGCATCGAGCTGTTTATCGTCGCGCGGGCCGCAAAGCGTGATCGCCTTGCCGTCACGACCGGCGCGGCCGGTGCGGCCAATGCGGTGCACGTAATCCTCGGCATGGCCGGGTACATCGTAGTTGAAGACATGGCTGACGGCGGGCACGTCAAGGCCGCGCGCGGCCACGTCAGAAGCCACGAGAAAACGCAGTTCGCCCTTGCGGAATCCGTCCAGCGTGCGGGTGCGCTGCGACTGGTCGAGGTCGCCGTGGATCGGCGCGGCATCGTAATTGTATTTCTTGAGGCTTTTCGCGACGATATCCACATCCGTCTTACGGTTGCAGAAGATGATCGCGTTGGTGCATTTCTCGCCTTCGCCGTCGATCATCGCGCGCAGAAGCTTGCGCTTTTCGCTGTCGGCGCGGTCGCGGCGGGACGGTTTGAACATCACCACACCTTGCTCGATCGTCTCGGACGCCGTTGCCTGACGGGCAACCTCGATCCGTTCGGGGCCTTGCAGGAACGTGTTGGTGATGCGCTCGATCTCGGGCGCCATGGTGGCGGAGAAAAAGAGCGTCTGCCGCGTGAATGGCGTCAGAGAGAAGATCCGTTCGATATCCGGGATGAAGCCCATATCGAGCATACGGTCGGCTTCGTCCACCACCATGATCTGCACACCGGTCAGCAAAAGCTTGCCGCGTTCGAAATGGTCGAGCAGACGCCCCGGCGTGGCGATAAGCACATCGACACCCTTGTCGATCAGCTTGTCCTGCTCGCCAAAAGAGACGCCGCCGATAAGCAGAGCCTTGGTCAGCTTCAGATGTTTGGAATAGGTGTCGAAATTCTCGGCCACCTGCGCGGCCAGTTCCCGTGTCGGACAAAGAACGAGACTGCGCGGCATCCGGGCGCGGGCGCGGCCGCGGGCCAGAAGGGACAGCATCGGAAGTGTGAAGGAGGCGGTCTTGCCGGTACCGGTCTGAGCGATACCAAGCACGTCTCTGCCTTCGAGGGCGGGCGGAATGGCGCCAGCCTGGATCGGCGTGGGCGTCTCATAGCCGGCTTCTTCGATGGCTTTTAAGACCTTTGGGTTCAGGTTGAGATCAGCGAATTTCGTCATGTATGTCCACTTTTTGCGGACACTTACCTTGGCCCGCCGTCACGTCTTTAGGCGCGCGGGATCGCGGCCTTGCAGGATTGGGCCTTAGCGTAGTGCAAGGGTTTGGTCAATGCGACAGGCACGAGCCGAGACGATCTGGCGCTTTTGAGCGGATCGTCCCCATTTTGGAAACAATTCAGGCGTGATTTGGGAAGTGCCGGGCGCGTTTCGTGTCGAGATCAAGGGTAACGGCATGCAGACGTCCGAAACGCGCCAGCCGGTCGCGGAGTGCCGGGCTGGCGGTGCAAACCTCGTCATAGAAAGCGCGCAGCGCGGTTTCGCCGCCCTCGGCCTCGAGCATCGAAAACAGATGGTGCATGTTGAGCGCGGCGCCGTCGGGCATCGGCGCGGGCTTCAGTCCGACACGGTAAGAGCCGTGTTGCAAGCGATAGCGATAGAGATTTTGCCAATGCTCCCAGCTATGGGCGTGAAGATGCACCAGCCGCACCGTGGCCAACTCTGGCGGGTCCGCATCGATCTGCTTGTTTCGAAATGCGTTATGAATCCGCAGGCTTATCCCCGTTTCCTCGGTGCGGACGAAAACCTTGCCCGCGACGTGGCTCAGAAAACCACCGTTCAGGTGATCGCCATATGTGGGGTAGATCGCATTCGTTTCCTCGCGCCGCTTGGCCTGCAGTCGGGCAAAGCCCTTGCACCAGATCTGCCCGGCAGGGGGCGGATCGGACGGATCCGGGGCCAACGCTTCGATAGGGCGCACGCGCGCGCTCAGCGTCTCTGCCGGCAACGCATCGAGTTGTTCGGTCAGCGGCGCGGAAGGGAGCAGGAACTCATCCACATCCGCATGCAGTAGCCAGGTGACTTCCGGACGGCGATTATAGCAATGGGTTGCGTTGAGGGTCTGCCGGAACTGGTGCCCGCCGGGCCGGCCCTTGTGTTTGCGACGTCGTCGCCAGTAGCCCTCGTCGGTGTGAATGACGCGGCATTTCGGGTGCCGCTTGAGCGCCGAGCGGGCGGTGGCATCGTCCTCATCAAGATAGATATGCACGCGGTGCGCCCCCAGATCGAGGTGATAGGCGGCGAAGTTCAGGATCTGGGTCGTTGGGGCCTTAATCGTCGCGACAACGCCCCAGGTCGTGTCACTGCTCATGGCCGAAGAATGCGCAGGCGCGGGTCGTGCACGCAAGAGACAAGTGGCGGCGTGAGGCAGAAGATGCGGAAACCTCCGGCGGGAGTATTTTTGCCCAGAAGTCGCCGGGTGACCGCCTAGATGAGACCGGCCGCACTGGGATGCAGGGCCGGTATGTAGCCCTGCGCGAGCGCGGCAACGGCCGGGGCCGGGGTAAGGACGGTCACGGGCCCGGCGGGTCGGGCGCGGGCAGAGGTATAGCCCCTGGTCGTGTATCGCAAAGCGTTGGACCCCCAGAGCACATGGGCCGCTTTTTCGATCAGAATGAAGGTTCCGTCTGGCAAGGCCCCGGCGCTGGCGTTGTGTCGGATTTGCGCGCGCTGGCGCGTGACCCGTGCGCGGTGCAGGCAGCGGTCGAGTTCTTTGAGCGTATCGGTGCCATTGGCCGCGTGAAAGAACCTGGTGAATTGCCGAAATGCATCGCGGCGACATTCGCCACAGGGGCGGTGCCCGGCGGCCAGGGCCGTGACCTCGTCGAGAAAGAAAAGCTCCGTGTACCGGCTCGGGGCCATCAGAGACCGCTTTCGGCCCTTATACTCCAGCAGGCACGTCACCCAATGCGGATGTTTCCAGCGCGACGTACCGAGCCGTTGGCCGTCGTCGTGCAGGATCCCGCGATTGCCCATCAGGGTGCCGCGCGCCGGATCGGCCACGATCTCTCCGGTGGGCAGGACGCGGTTTTGAAGGGTCAGACCATCATTTCCTTGGTGGAGGAGAGGGTGATCTCAGGCCAGTCACGCTCAACCCGGTCAATGTCCCATTGCAGGCGAGTGAGGTAAACCACGTCGCCGTCATTGTCGGTGGCGATATGCTGCTTGTTGGCGGCGGCGAATTTCTCGACCGTCTCCTTCGGGCCATGCACCCAGCGGGCAGATGTGAATTGGGAGCTCTCGAACCGCACCGGAAGCCCATATTCCAGTTCGATCCGGGAACCCAGCACCTCGAACTGAAGCTGGCCCACGACGCCGACGATAAAGCCCGAGCCAAAGGTGGGCTTGAACACTTTTGCCGCGCCTTCCTCGGCGAATTGCATCAGCGCCTTTTCAAGATGCTTGGCCTTCATCGGATCGCCCGCGCGCGCCTGTTGCAGAAGTTCCGGCGCGAAGGACGGGATTCCCGTGACCCGCAGGGACTCGCCCTCGGTCAGCGTGTCGCCGATACGCAGCTGGCCATGATTTGGAATGCCGATGATGTCACCGGCCCAAGCTTCTTCCGCAAGCTCACGGTCAGAGGCGAGAAACAGCACCGGGTTCGAGACCGCCATCGGCTTCTTGGAGCGCACATGCGTGAGCTTCATGCCGCGCTTGAAATGCCCCGAGGCCATGCGCAGGAAGGCCACGCGGTCGCGGTGCTTGGGGTCCATATTGGCCTGCACCTTGAAGACAAAGCCGGTGACCTTGTCCTCTTCCGGGGCGATCTGGCGCGGTTCGGCCGACTGCGGCTGTGGCTCGGGCCCATAGGTGCCGATGCCCTCCATCAGTTCCTTGACGCCGAAGGAGTTGATCGCGGAGCCGAACCAGATCGGGGTCATGTGTCCTTCGAGCACCGATTGAGGATTGAGCGCGGGCAAAAGCTCGCGTGCCATTTCGACGTCCTCGCGCAGCTTGTCGATCAGGTGCGCCGGCACGTGCTCGGCCAGCTTGGGGTCGTCGAGCCCCTTGATTTCGATGGTTTCGGCCACTTTGTTGCGGTCGGCGCGATCCATCAGTTCAAGCCGGTCGTTCAGCATATCGTAACAGCCGATGAAATCGCGCCCGACCCCGATGGGCCAGGACGCTGGCGTGACATCGATGGCCAGCATCTCCTGGATCTCGTCAATGATCTCGAACGTGTCGCGGCTTTCGCGGTCCATCTTGTTGCAGAAGGTCAGGATCGGCAGGTCGCGCAGCCGGCAGACCTCGAAGAGTTTTTGCGTCTGGCTTTCCACGCCCTTGGCGCCGTCGATCACCATCACGGCGGCATCGACGGCGGTCAGTGTGCGATAGGTGTCCTCGGAGAAATCCGAGTGCCCGGGGGTGTCGACAAGATTAAACCGGAAGTCCTTGAAATCAAAGGACATGGCCGAGGCGGAAACGGAAATGCCCCGATCCTTTTCCATCTGCATGAAGTCCGAGCGCGTGCGCCGCGCCTCGCCCTTGGCACGGACCTGCCCGGCCATCTGGATCGCGCCGCCATAAAGCAGAAACTTCTCCGTCAGCGTGGTTTTGCCCGCATCCGGATGGCTGATGATGGCAAAGGTGCGCCGGCGCGCGATTTCGGCGGGAAGATCGGGGCGGTTATGGGGGGTGTCCAGCATGGGCGGGGATATAGAGGCTGGGGCAGGGCCGTGCAATGGCGATCAGAGTGCCGTTGCCCGAGGCTTCCGGCTGCCAAAGGCAGCCGCCCTAGCGGGTCGAGGCGGCCTTGAGCAGTTTCGCGGCGTCGGGATGCTTGAGCAACGCCTCGGAGACCTCGAAGCCCAGATGGGCCCGGTCGGAGTGGCCGGGAAGCGCCTGGGCGAGCTTCTCTCCCAGTTCGCGCGGCAGGGCGGCGCGGGTGCGGGTGTCGAGCAAAAGCGTTTCGGCGGCAATGCCTTCGGCATAGATGATCTGGTGCGTATCGAAGAGCAGCTGAAAGTAATCGACGAAACCGCCATCTTCCTGCACGACGGTATCTCCGTTCACAAGATGACGGGCGCGCACCAGAAGTTCTGGCCGTCCCGCCCCCAGAGCGTCCGAGCGTTGATAGATGAAAAGCCGGTGATCGGGGCTGACCAGCAGGTCGTTGGCGTTGTGAAGCGTACCGGCGCGAATGCGGATCGGGGCGAATTCGCCGACCGCACGGACGGTTGATTGACCGATCCAGCGCACTTTTTGCACGCCATCGTCCCGGGTCAGCACCGCATCGCCCACGTTAAGCTCTTCAATCGGGCGTTGCGCGCCGGACGCCAAGGTGATGTGCGTACCGCGCGTGAACGAGACGCAGGCCACTTCGGCGAATTTCTGACGCGCGGTTTCGGTATCGATACCCACCAGCGAATATCCGGTTCGGGCCGAGATCTGCGCCAGTGGCAGGGCATAGACCTGATCCACATCGCCGGTATCGTCGACTTCGACCAGGATCAGCATTTCGGTGGTCTGCCCCGTGGCCGACATCAGGGTGAGACAGGCATCGAGATGCACCGTGGCGCCCGGCGTGCCAAGCCGCGTGCCGGCTGCGATACGCAGCGTTTCACCGTCGCCGGGACCGACCGAAAGACGGTGTAGCCGTGCGCCTAGTCGCAATTCATAGGTGTCGTCCAGATCCAGTTCCGCCGCAAAGGAAATGGGATCTCCGAGATTTGCGCCATTGACCACGGTCAGGTCCGCCGCCGCATAGACGGGTACGGAATAGGCCGGACCTTCGGTGGGGTGGCGCATGGCGTCGTCCTGTCGTCGTTGATCGGCCGGAGCAAGGCCCGGCCGCAATACAGCCGTGATCAGACGGTCTAAGGTAGGATTATGGCGCCATCTGGTCAACGGCTTGGTGTTTTGCTGGCAATGGGTCATGGCCTTTGGTTAGATGCCGGAAAAGTATGGGAGCAGGGTAGAATGGATCTTGGAATAAAGGGTAAACGCGCTTTGGTCTGCGCGTCGTCCAAGGGATTGGGACTTGGCTGTGCCCGCGCCCTCGCCGAGGCCGGCGTCGATCTTGTGATGAACGCCCGAGGGGAAGATGCGCTTGAGGCGGAGGCGGATCGCATTCGGCAGGATTACGGCGTCGATGTCACAACGGTGGCGGCGGATGTCACCACGCAGGCGGGTCAGGCGAAGGTTATCGCCGCCGCCGCAGGTGTGGATATCCTGGTGACGAATGCAGGCGGCCCGCCGCCTGGCCTGTGGACCGACTGGGATCGGGACGATTTCCTGGCCGCGGTGGACGCCAATATGCTTACGCCCATCGCCTTTATCACGGCACTTGTCCCGGGGATGACGGAACGCGGCTGGGGACGGGTGGTCAACATCACGTCGCAAAGTGTCAAGGCGCCGATCCCGGTACTTGGTCTGTCCAACACGGCGCGCGCCGGCCTCACGGGCTTCGTTGCCGGAACGTCCCGGCAGATCGCGGGCAAGGGCGTCATCATGAACAACCTGTTGCCCGGCATCCACGCGACCGACCGGGCCGTGTCGCTTGATACCGGCGTCGCCGAGAAGGAGGGCATTTCGATGGAAGAGGCCAAGGCGCGGCGGTGCGCCTCGATCCCCGCGGGACGTTACGGTACGCCCGAAGAATTCGGCGCGACATGCGCGTTCCTGTGCAGCCAGCATGCCGGGTTCATGATCGGGCAGAACATCCTTCTCGATGGCGGTGCCATAAACTCGACCATGTAGCCAAGGCTTTGTGACCCAGACCTTGGGCGCGTGTTCCTCACTTTCGCGTGCAGGCCTCTACAGGGTGCTGGTCGGCGTGTGCGTCGAATGCTAGGGCGGGCTGTCCTGGAACGGCACATTGGGGGGTAGGCGGCGTGCAGGCTATCGTCATCATCAGCGCTTTCGGTCTGGTCGTACTGGCCAGCCTTCTGGCGGCCCCGCGCCGCGCAAGTGTCGAGGGGTTTTTCGGTGGCGCCGATGTGCAAGGCCGCGCGCCGGGCCTCTGGATGCTGGTCCTGAGCCAGGTCACCACATGGATCTTCGCGCGTTCCCTGATGAATTCAGCCATCCTTGGATATTTCTACGGAATCTGGGGCGTTCTGGCTTATGCCGCCTACTACGGATCATTCCTGACCGGCGGTCTTGTCGTGGACAGGCTTCGTGCGCAGGATGCAGGTTCGGTCCAGGATTGGCTGCGCGGCCGGTTCGGTGGGGCAGGGGTCACCTGCTATAACCTCGTGGTCGCGCTGCGTCTGTTATCCGAAGTCTTTGCAAATTTGCTGGTGGTCGGGTTGATCTTCGCGGCCGCGTTGCCGGAAGTCAGCGTCGCACGGGAGGCGTCCATCATCATCGTAGCCGCCCTGGGCCTTGGCTACAGCGCCTGGGGCGGGCTGAGCGCGGCGCTACGCACGGATGTCGTGCAAATGATTGTTTTTATAATTGTTTTTGCAGCCGCCCTTGTGGCGCTCTTCACCGCGCCGGGCTTCAGTTTCGGGGCCGTGCTGATGGCGGAAGGCGTCAGCGGGGCGTGGAACGGCAAAGTCCTACTGCTGGTGGCGGCTTTGCAGGTTTTCTCCTACCCGGTGCATGATCCGGTCATGATGGATCGTGGGTTTCTGGCCGATCGGCGCACGACCCGGGCGTCTTTCGTGCATGCTTTCTGGATCTCCACGCTGTGCATCATCGGGTTCGGGTTCTTCGGGATCGAAGCGGCATTGCGCGGCGCGGCTTACGAGGGCGAGTTACTGGGAACATGGTCGCAAATGTTTCCGCCTTGGGTCTACATCGCCTTGCTTTTGTCGCTTCTGGTCAGCGCGCTCAGCACGCTCGATTCCGCGCTGGCCAGCGCGGCGCGCCTGGCCGTCGACGAACTGGGTGTGGTGCCGCGCACCCTGGCAGGTGGTCGTACCGCGATGATCTGTTTCATGGGGCTGGGCGCTGCGCTCACGCTTTGGGGCAATCAAAGCCTTTTTGATGCAGTTGCGGTCAGCGGAACCGCGAGCCTGTTTCTGACGCCGGTGCTGGTTTCGGCGCTTATCCTCGGGCGTAAAGTTGCGCTTTGGGCTTTCGTCGTGGCGTTCGCGGCGGCGATGACCGGTGCGTTCGCCTATTTCGCCCGCGGATGGGGATGGATCGCAGAGATCCTTCCGGAAGGGCACAAGTATGAACAGCTTCTGGTCATCTGCATCGTGGTTCTCGGTGTTGGTTTCGCCGCCGTTCTCGCCGGATCGCGTCGCGCCTGAGGTTATTTGGGCCAGCGGTCTTTCGTGCTAGGATCGCACCCAAGCTGTTGCAGTGGGAGGCCGCGGCGTGACCCATTTTCCCATCGGGCCCCGCGCGGTGCCGCGGGCCTGTTTCGCTATCCTGATCCTGCCGGTGGCGGTCTATCTGCTGCATGAATTCGTTATGATCCCGCAATTCGGCGTGCCTGTTCTGAACGTCACCGCCGATGACCTTCTCCAGCCCGTGAAAGAAGGTGTTTCGCTCGCCTTCACCGAGGCGGCGGGCCGTAGCCGCTTTATCGGTGCGTTTCTGTTTTTCTGCATGGTTGTCGTGATCGCCCTTGTCTGCTTCGCGGCCGAGCTGCTTCGCGATCTCGATGCGGCCACGCGACGCAACGCGCTTCTGGTTTTCGTGGCGGTACAGATTCCCGTTGTCGCCTCGGTCTTTTCCGAGGGGCAGTGGCGGGCGCACGATCAGCTTGGCGAGGGCGTGCTGCGCGCCGTGATGGCGCAAGGGGACATGCCGTTCTGCGACACTTGGGGGCAGCGATATGCGCTGTGTGGGCCGGATGCGGGGGTTGAGGTTTTCGGGATCGCGATGCATGTCGTCACGATCATGTCCGGTCTCGGCGTCTCGGCGCTCATCCTTGGGATGATCCTGTCCCTCGCGCGGCCCAAGGCCGCGGTCGACCTGACGCTGCGCGCCTTCGATCATGGGCGTAACCAGCGGATCGCGCGCCGCTTCCTCTATCTTGCCGGCCTGATGATGAGCGCGGGGCTCTATCTCACCATGAGTTGGATGCACTGGCCCTTCCCCATGCTCGGAGAGGCGGTCGCCGCCTCTTACAAGGACGTCATCAATGCGCAGCTGTTCTACTACGGGATCTTCTACACCTTGCTGATCATCACCGGCTTCGGCCCGGTTATCTTTCTTGCGGCGCGCCGGTCGGATGCCTTGGCGATGGAAAGCGTTCTGTCCGACCTTCGGCATCCACCGCAGGATGACAAGGCCAAGACGGGAGGCGCGGCGAGAATGCCGCGCGACGTGCCGTCTCTGTCCCGGATGGACGCCTGGAAAGAGGCGCACGGCCTACGGATTTCGTTCACCGAGGCAATCCAGGCCCTTGTCGCCACGGGATCGCCGCTTCTGACAGCATTCGCGGGCAGTTTTTCCCCGCTGTGACGCGCCTGCCCGGTTTTTTTTCCGACAAATCGGTCCAAGCGCCGCTTTGGTTCTTCCAACCCGGGGCGCAACCGCATAGATACGGTTGACGAAAATCCAACGGGGCCGCAGAACAGGCCCGGGATACGGGAGAAGAAACATGCTCAACAATATCGGCCTGCCCGGCCTTCTGCTTATCGCGGTCGTGGTGCTCGTGCTTTTCGGGCGCGGCAAGATTTCCTCGCTGATGGGCGAAGTGGGCAAAGGCATCACCAGCTTCAAGAAGGGCGTTGCCGAAGGCAACAAGGAAATCGAGGACGCCAGCAACGAGGCCGAGGCGACCACGAAGACCGAAGACGAAAAAGACAAGGCCTAAGGCCGGTCCATGTTCGATCTTGGCTGGACCGAGCTTCTGCTCATCGGGATCGTCGCGCTGATCGTGGTGGGGCCCAAGGACCTGCCTGGCATGTTCCGGGCGGTGGGCAATTTCGTTGGCAAGGCCAAGAAGATGGGGCGCGAATTCAGCCGTGCGATGAACGACGCCGCGGACGACGCGGGCGTCAAGGATATCTCCGACAGCCTGCGCAAGGCCACCAATCCCGTGGGCAGCGCGATGGACGAGGTCAAGAAGGCTTCAAAGGATTTCACGCAGACCACGATGTCCGGCCCCAAGAAGAAAGAGCTTGATCCAAAGCGCAAGGAACAGGCCGACAAGATCCGCGAACATTCCGCCAAGGTTGCCCAAGAACGGCTGGACCGCGAGAAGGCCGAAGCGGAGGCCGCAAAAGAGGCCGGCTCCGAAAGCGCAAGCCAGACCGAAACGACCGGTGACAAGGCATGAGCAAGACCGACGCCGACGAGATCGAAGACAGCTCCGCCCCGCTGATCGAACATCTGGCCGAGCTGCGCAACCGGCTGATCCATTCGGTGGTGGCGTTTCTCATCGGCATGATCATCTGCTTTACCGTCGCCACGCCGATCTTCAATTTCCTGACAGCCCCCCTCTGCCAGGTACTCGCACAGCGCGGACAGGATTGCGACCTGATCTTCATCAGCCCGCAAGAGGGCTTCTTCGTCGCAATCAAGGTCTCGCTTCTGGGCGGGTTCATCCTGGCGTTCCCCTATATCGCCAACCAGATGTGGCGCTTCGTGGCGCCGGGCCTTTACAAGTCCGAGCGCGGCGCGTTCCTGCCCTTCCTCGTGGCCTCGCCCTTCATGTTCTTTCTCGGGGCCTCGTTCGCCTTCTACGTGGTCACGCCGCTGGCCTATGATTTCTTCCTGGGCTTCCAGCAATTCGGCACCGGCGGCGAGGCGATCCCGGACGGCGATCCGCAGAATGCCGCGCCTCTGTCTGTGGTCTTCCAGGGTTCGGCGCAGGAATATCTCAACCTCACGATCAAGTTCATCGTGGCCTTTGGCCTGTGTTTCCAATTGCCGGTTCTGCTCACATTGATGGGAAAGGCCGGGCTCGTGGGGGCCGTGGGCCTGCGCCAGGTCCGCAAGTACGCCGTCGTGGGCATTCTTGTCCTCGCCGCGCTTGTCACACCGCCCGATGTCATCACGCAGGTCATTCTTTTTGTCGTGGTCTACGGCCTTTACGAAGTGTCCATCTTTCTCGTGGCAAGAGTGGAAAAAAAGCGCGAGGAACAGCTGCGTGCGGAAGGCGTTTGGTTTGAAGACGACGATGACATGGATCTCGAGGATGATCCCATACTTGCAGAGTTCGAAGACGAAGAAGACGATCCCGGCATGGTCGACAGGAGCGGAGACAAACCGTGAGCGATGATCCGCTCGAACGGATCGCGGCCGCGCTGGAGCGTATGGCGCCAACGCCGGTCGCGTCGCCGGATTTCGAAGCTGCGGATGCGTTTGTCTGGCATGTAAATCCCGATCGGCTCGAGCCGGTGGAGACCGTCAATCGTGTCGATATGAAGTTGCTCGTGGGCATCGACCGCGCCCGTGACACGCTTTTGCAGAATACGCTTCAGTTCGCAAAGGGCCTGCCTGCAAACAACGCACTGCTCTGGGGTGCGCGGGGCATGGGCAAGTCGAGCCTTGTCAAAGCGGTGCATGCTGAGGTGCGCGCGCAAGGCGGCGCGGTGAAGATCGTCGAATTGCACCGAGAGGACCTGCCGTCTGTCGGCCGGCTGCTCAACATCCTGCGTGCAAGCGACGCGTGGTTCATCCTCTTCTGCGACGACCTCAGCTTTTCCCACGATGACGAGCACTACAAGTCGCTCAAGGCGGTGCTCGATGGCGGGATCGAGGGGCGTCCGGCCAACGTGATCTTCTACGCCACGTCCAATCGCCGCCACCTGATGCCGCGCGACATGATCGAAAATGAACGCTCCTCGGCCATCAGCCCCTCTGAGGCGACCGAAGAAAAGGTCTCGCTCAGCGACCGGTTCGGCCTCTGGCTGGGCTTCCATCCCTGCGGCCAGGATGAATACCTCGCAATGATCCGTGGCTATTGCGACGCGGTTGGCCTGCAGATCGACAACGCCACCTTACGCGCCGAAGCCATAGAATGGCAGGCCACGCGCGGCGCACGCTCGGGTCGCGTCGCCTGGCAGTTCTTCACCGATCTGGCCGGCCGTCACGGAATCCGGCTCTGATCTTCATCTGGCGAAAAATACCTCGGGGAGTTTGAGGGGTGGAACCCCTCATTCCCCAAAATCTGTGCGGCGCAGCCGCGCCTTTGGTCCCGTGACGGGCTACCGCAGATAGGGCATCGGATCGACGCTGTCGAAACCTTCACGTACCTCGAAATGCACCGCCGCCGTCCCGTCACGGCGGATCTCCGCCAATTTACCACCCCGGTCGATCCGGTCGCCTTTCTCTACCGCCAGGTTGGCCACGTTCGAATAGACCGTCAGCAGGTTGGCCTCGTGCTTGACCACGATGATCGGCACGCCGTTGGTGTCCTCGGTAATCGCGGCAACGGTGCCGGCTGCCGCTGCGCGCACCGGCGTTCCGGGCGACGCTGCAATGTCGATTCCGTCATTCTTGCCCTTGGCGTATTCGCGGATGATGTCGCCTCGTACGGGGAAGTCCATCCGGGCCTGCGTGTTCGTCGCGGGTTTGGTCCCCCCGAGATCCGGCGCGGCCGTAGCCTTGACCGGCTCCGCCGCGGGAACGGTTTCTTCGTTCGGCAATGGTTGCGAGGCAGAGGGCGGGGTAGGTGTCGGTGTGCCGGCGCCCGGAGGCTCGGTTTCAAGGGCGGTAGTCTGGACCGCCGCCGGCGATGCCCGTCGCGCGGGCTCGGCCAGAACCACCGGAATCAGCAGGTACTGCCCCTCACGCACGGCGAAATCCGGGCCGAGACCGTTCCAGTCTGCAAGGCTGCGCACCGATACGTCGTAAAGTCGCGCGATGGTGAATGCTGTTTCGCCACGCTCGACCCTGTGGCGCACAGGCTCTACGCCGGATTGGCCGGGATTCAGACGAGGTGCAGCGCCGCGCCCTGCACGTTCTGCGTCGGCAGCGTCGATCGCCTGTCCTGCAATGCTGCTGATATCGACCGCGCCGGGCCGGATTGGCCCGCCGGCGGGTTCCGCCACGCGGCCCGGCAGGGCAATGACCTCACCCGGGCGCAACGGGTCGCCCGGTTGCATGCCGTTGTAGCGCGCAAGCGCCGTTACATCCGCGCCGATGCGCGCCGCGAGGGTGGACAGGGTGTCACCGCGCCGTGCCACGGCGACCTGATAGTTCGGGTAGGAAATGATGCCCCGGCTGTCCGGGTCGGGCCGCGCGGCGGCGGCATTCCGGGCGGCTTCGGCGGTAGACGGCGCGTTGCCGAATGCGCCGCGCATATCGAAATCCATATCGTCCGAACAGCCCTGCAGGAGCACTGCGCCTGCCACGACCACCAATCCACGCCCCATCCGTCTCGAAAAGCTCATCTCGATCTGGTCCTCATTTGCGCGCTCCTTGTTGACCGGAGCGTCGGATACAATTTGCCTCACGCACTTAGCTCAGCCGTCCCGCCCAAGGCCTTCGAGCAGCGGAACGAACCGCACAGGCCGCAATTCGTCGTAGTCAAACCCCGTTTCGGTCCTCGTGACGCGGATCAGGCTTTGCACTGCGTCGGACTGACCGACCGGCAATACCATGATACCCCCGATCTTGAGCTGCGCCAAGAGCGGCCCCGGCGGGTCTTCGGCGGCGGCGGTCACGAGAATGCGATCGAAGGGCGCCTGCTCCGGCAGGCCGAACGACCCGTCCGCGGTAAAAGCGGTGATGTTGGTCAGGTCAAGCTGCTGAAAGATCGCGTTGGCCTCGACCACAAGCCGCTTGTGACGGTCCACGGTATAGACCCTCCGGGCCAGTTGGCTGAGGATCGCGGCCTGGTACCCCGAGCCGGTTCCGACCTCAAGCACCTTGTCGCGCGGGCTGATCCGCAACGCCTGGGTCATAAGTCCCACCACGGACGGTTGAGAGATCGTCTGCCCACAGGCGATGGGCAGCGGCATATCCTCGTAGGCGCGCGCCGCGAAATGACCTCGGACAAAAGGACCACGGTCGATCTTTTCCATCGCCGTGAGCACCCGCGCATCCGTCACACCGCGCGACCGCAACGCGAATAGAAACTGCATCTTGCGTTGGGCGATATCGTCGTGATCGGGCGCGTCGCTCATGGTGAGGGCTGTCACTCTATGGCCTTCAGGGCGTCCAGCGCGTCATGGGCCGTCAGATCACAACGCATCGGCGTCACCGAGATATATCCTTTAAGGTTCCAGTCCGCATCGGACCCTTCCGAAGTGGGCTGCTGCTGCGGTGCGCCGGTTACCCACAAGAAACGCCGCCCCGAGGGCGAGGTCGTGGGCTGTACCCCGAAGCCCATGTCGCGGCGAAAGCCCTGGCGCGCGGCACGCAGGCCCTCGACCTCATTGGCCGGAACGGGCGGAAAATTGATATTGTAGAAGATACCGTAATCGTCCTTTTCCCACACCCCTTTATCCAGAAGCGTGCGCAAGGTGCTCAGCCCGTGCTGCCGGGCGGCTTCGAACTTGTCGTCAAGATCCTTGTTGCGTGGGCCGTAATACTGGCTAAGCGCCACCGCCGGCACGCCTTGAAGCGCGGCCTCCATCGCGGCGCCCACCGTGCCGGAATAAACCGCGTTTTCCGCCGAATTATTGCCCCGGTTGACACCTGACAACACCAGGTCGGGTGGCGCGTCCTTCATCACGTCGTGGATGGCGGCCAGCACGCAATCCGCGGGGCTGCCCTGCGCGGCGTAGCGGCGGTCTTCCATCTGCGTGATCATCATCGGGGTCGTGAACGAGATGCAATGTCCGACGCCCGACTGCTCAAAGGCCGGGGCCACGACCCAAACTTCGCCGTCCGCGCCGGCCAGCGATGTCGCTATCTCTTCGAGCACGGCCAGCCCGGGCGCGTTGATGCCGTCGTCATTGGTGATGAGAATGCGCAAAATTCCGCTCCTGCCCGGTGCTTTCGCCTTGTGTAGCGGCGCGCCGCGCGCGGGGCAAGCGGGGCGGCGGTCAGTTGCGTGGACGCCTGGTCATGACCGCTTCGCGGGCTGGTACCAAAACGCAAGCCATGACGTGTTCAAAGCTCGGCGAGCAGGCGACGCGCTTCGTCCCTTGCATGGGCCAGCACCTCGCGGTTCTCGCCGGGGTAAAATCGGGCGCGGGTCGCCGTGTTCATCGGCGCGGGCGACAGGATGTGCACTTGGGGGCCAATCTTGGCGTTCTCCGCCTGCCAGCTGCGCGCGAGGGCGATTTGCGCCGCCTTCGTGGCCCCATAGCTGCCGAAGAATTTTTCGCCCGCACGCGGATCGTCGAAAAAGACCGCACGCGCGTCTTCCCGCAAAAGCGGCGCGACGAAAGGGATCAGCCGTGCGACGGCATTTACATTCACGTCGACCGATTTCTGCCAATCCTTGGCATCGATATGTCCGGCCGGCGAGAGAGGCGCCGCATGGATCGCGGCATGCACCCAGATATCGACCGTGCCCCACCGGTCGAAAACCGAGCGGCACAGCTGGGCCATCGCGCCTTCGTTGGTGATGTCCATCGGCGCAAGCGTCGCCTGTCCGCCATCTGCCTGAATGCGATCGTCAAGCTCTTCCAGCGCGCCGGTGGTGCGCGCGACGGCAAGAACATGATGGCTCGCGGCCAGTTCAAGCGCCATGGCGGCGCCCAACCCGCGCGAGGCGCCTGTGATAAGGGCAAGGGGGCGTGCGTGTTCCTCGGTCATGTCAGCGCAAATCCCATCCCGCGCGCGCGAATTCAAGCGCAATCGCTTGACTTTCGCAGTCCGGAGGCGAAAAACACAAAGCGAAACAGAAGGACAAAGCGGCAAAAGGAGCCCCCCGATGCGTGAGATGGTTTTGAGCAAGGCGATGATCGGCCATGAAGGGTTGATCCGGAAACTTGGACTTGTTCTTGGCGGCTCGCTGGCGATTGCGATGGCTGCGCAGGTCAGCATCGGCTGGCCGGTTCCGATGTCGCTGCAGACATTGGCAATCCTGGTCGTCGGACTGAGCTTCGGGTCGCGTCTTGGCCTTGCTACGTTGGTCACGTACCTCGGCTGGGGTGCGATGGGCCTGCCGGTCTTCGCCAATGGCGGGTCAATCGCGTCGCTGACCGGGCCGACCGCCGGGTTTCTTTACGGGTACGTCGCGATGGCATGGCTTGCCGGGCTTGCCGTCGAAAAGGGTCTCGCCCGCAGTTTGGTCTCGACGGTTGCCTGCGGCATTCTGCTTTCTGGTCTGCTCTACCTTCCGGGACTTGCCTGGCCGGCGCTGATGATGGGCAAGACGATGCCCGAGCTTTGGTCGGTATGGATGGCGCCTTTCTTGATCGGCGATACACTTAAGGCCGTGATCGCGGCGATGATCGTCTGGGGGGGGTGGCGCGCGCTTCAACTGCGCCGCGACTGACCGACCTGAAGAGAAAGCCTTGGCGCCGCTCTGGTTTCGGGGCGGCGTTTTCGTGTCGGGCAAACGTCCTGCGCGATTGCCAGCCGCTCGGATTCGATTTGTACTGACCGTGCGCCCATCCCATATTGCGCGACGGGAGGAACTGCATGGATCGCTTCGACAGAATTCCAGAAATCGCGCTGGACTGGTATCGCGCCGGTAAGGGCGCGGCCCTCGCCACCGTGGTCGAAACCTGGGGTAGCGCACCGCGCCGCGTCGGTAGCCAATTGGCTGTTTCCGGCGAGGGCGAGATCGAGGGATCGGTTTCTGGGGGCTGCGTCGAAGGCGCGGTGGTGGCCGAGGCGCTGGACGCCATCGAAGAGGGCAAGCCGGTGATGCTGGAATATGGCGTCAGCGACGGCGATGCCTTTGCCGTCGGGCTTGCCTGTGGTGGCACGATCCGCGTCTTGGTCGAGCCGGTCGGATCCGTTCTGCCCGAGGCGCGGCTGCAGGATCTCGTTCTGGCGCGCGAGGCCCGCGTGCCGGTGGCCTACGTGACCGGCCTGACAGCCGAGCGGCGGCTGGAGCGGGAGGGTCACGACGAGCGCTTTCGCATGGACCGGTCCGGCTTCGAGGCCGATGGCGAAACCTTTGTTGCCATCCACAACCCGCCGCTGCGCCTGATCGTGGTGGGGGCCGTGCATATCGCGCAGGCACTTGTGCCGATGGCGCGCACCGCCGGGTTTGATCCGCTGCTCATCGACCCGCGGGAAAGTTTCGGATCCGAGGCGCGTTTCCCCGGCGAGACGATTCTGCACGACTGGCCCGACGAAGGCGTTCAGGCCTTTGGGCTTGATACGCGGACCGCGCTCGTTCTTCTGACCCACGATCCAAAGCTTGACGATCCGGCGTTGGCGCAGGCCCTGCGGTCCGATTGTTTTTACATCGGTGCGCTCGGGTCGACGCGGACCCATGCCAAACGGGTCGAGCGAATGCTGGCCTTGGGATATTCCGATGATGAGATCGCGCGAATCCACGGGCCCGTCGGCCTTGATATCGGTGCGGCCAGCCCGGCGGAAATCGCGGTGTCGATTCTGGCGGAAATTCTGCAAGTTCTGAGGAAGGGCGGATGAAATTCGGCGCTGTGCCGTTGGCCAAAGCCCGGGATGCGATCCTGGCCCATTCTTTGCGCCTGGGCGGCACGCGCCTGCGCAAGGGGCACAAGATCACCGAGGTCGACATTGCACGCCTTCGAGAGGCGGGGATGAGCGAGGTCACGGTCGCACGGCTCGAACCCGGCGATCTGCATGAAGACGAGGCTGCTCTGGCCTTCGCGACCGCGTTGCAGGGAGGGGCGCCCGGCATCGCGTTCAGCGCGCCTTTTACGGGGCGCGTGAACCTCATCGCCGAAGCGCCCGGCGTCGTCTTGATCGATGCCGCCCGCATCAACGCGGCCAACGAGGTCGATCCGATGGTGACGGTCGCGACGGTGCCGCCCTTTCACCAGATCCAGACCGGCGGCATGATCGCCACGATCAAGATCATTTCCTACGCGGTCGGCCGAAGCCTGGTCATGGCGGCATCCGACGCTGGACACGGGGCGGTACGCCTGGCGCGTCCAGTCTATGAGGATGCAAGCCTGATCGTTACCGACAGTCCGGGCGGGCCGGGTGCAAAAGGCGTGGAGGCCATCGAGGCGCGTCTCAAGGGCCTTGGCATGCGGCTTGTGGAAACTGTGACCGTACCCCATGACGAACGCGCCCTTTCCGAGGCCATCAGCCGGGCACATGGGGCGATCGTTCTTATCCTCACCGGTTCGGCCACTTCGGACCCCGCCGATACAGCGCCCGCCGCGCTGCGACGGGCGGGCGGGCGTGTCGAACGTTTCGGTATGCCGGTCGACCCGGGCAACCTGCTTTTTCTCGGAGATCTTGGAACAAAACCCGTGATCGGACTGCCTGGAAGCGCGCGGTCGCCGGTGCTGCACGGCGCCGACTGGGTTCTGAGCCGCGTGGCGTGCGGCATTCAGGTCACCAGCGCGGATATCGCGGCGATGGGGGTGGGCGGCCTGCTCAAGGAAATCCCAACGCGGCCGCAGCCTCGTGAACGCCGACAAAAGTCGTAGGCGGTGAACGGTCGCGGGGCCGATTTACCGGCTTCTCAAGTCGCCTGTGGCGTGTTTAACTCAATCTAGTGAAAAACAAAAAACGATATGGGAGGAGCCGATGGCACAGGTCAGCATGACCGTGAACGGCAAGCCTGCGTCCGGAGATATCGAAGGTCGTACGCTTCTAGTGGATTTTCTGCGCGATGGCCTGGGATTGACCGGCACGCATGTGGGCTGCGACACCAGCCAGTGCGGGGCGTGCGTGGTTCATGTCGACGGCAAGGCGATCAAGGCCTGCACCGTGTTCGCGGCCGAGTGCGAGGGCTCAAGCGTGACCACCATCGAAGGCATCGCGGCCGAGGACGGCACGATGTCGAAGGTCCAGGACGCGTTCCAGACACATCACGGGCTTCAATGCGGCTTCTGCACGCCCGGTATGGTGATGAGCGCCGAGGCGCTTTTGCAGGAAAACCCGACGCCGAGCGAGGCAGAGATCCGGGAATATCTCGAAGGCAATATCTGCCGCTGCACCGGCTACCACAACATCGTCAAGGCGATCCTGGCGGCCAGCGGTCAGGACGTCAGCAAGATCGCCGCCGAATAACGGCGCAGGGTGGGCCGAGGCCCACCGACCACAGGGAGGAATTCACATGCCCAAGGACGGCATCGGCGCCAGCACAAAGCGGCGCGAAGACGTTAGGTTCCTGACAGGGAACGGCAATTACACCGACGACATCAACATCCGCGGGCAGGCCTATGTGCATTTTCTGCGCTCGGATGTGGCCCACGGTACGCTCAACGGCGTGGACACGTCCGCCGCCGAGGGCATGCCGGGTGTCATCCGAATTTTCACCGGCGAGGATTTCGCCGAGGTGGGCGGCATTCCCTGCGGCTGGCAGGTGACCGACCGGCACGGCGAACCGATGCAGGAGCCGGCACACCCGGTTCTGGCCCGCGGCAAGGTCCGCCATGTGGGCGATCCCATCGCCGCCGTGGTGGCCGAAACCCGCGAGCAGGCGCGCGACGCCGCCGAGGCGATCATGCCCGACATCACCGACCTGCCGCCCGTCATGGACATGAAAGAGGCGCTCAAGGACGGCGCCACCAAGGTGCATGACGATCTGACCTCGAACCTTTGCTACGACTGGGGTTTCGTGGAGGAAAACAAGGGCGCCGTGGATGAAGCGATCAAGAACGCCGCGCATGTGACAACGCTGGAACTGGTCAACAACCGGCTGGTCCCCAACGCGATGGAGCCGCGCGTCGCGGTCGGCGACTACAACCGCTCGACCGGCGATCACACGCTCTACACCACGTCGCAGAACCCGCATGTCATCCGCCTCTTGATGGGCGCCTTCGTGCTGGGCATTCCCGAGCACAAGCTGCGCGTCGTCGCCCCCGATGTGGGCGGCGGATTTGGCTCCAAGATCTATCACTATGCCGAAGAGGCGTTTTGCACCTTCGCGGCCAAGGCGCTCAACCGCCCTGTGAAATGGACCTGCTCACGCTCCGAGGCGTTCATCTCGGACGCGCATGGCCGCGACCACGTGACCAAGATCGAACTGGCGCTGGATGCGGACAACAACTTTACCGCGGTGCGCACGGAAACCTACGCGAACATGGGCGCGTATCTCAGCACTTTCGCGCCGTCGATCCCGACTTGGCTGCACGGCACGCTGATGGCGGGCAATTACAAGACGCCGAATATCTACGTGAACGTAAAGGCCGTCTTCACCAACACCGTGCCGGTCGACGCCTATCGCGGGGCCGGGCGGCCCGAGGCGACCTACCAGCTCGAGCGCGTCATCGACAAGGCCGCGCGAGAACTGGGCGTCGACCCGATCGCGCTGCGCCGGCAGAACTTCATCACCGAGTTCCCATATGCCACGCCCGTCGCCGTTGAATATGACACTGGCGACTACAATGCCACGATGGACAAGCTCTCCGAGATCGCCGATCTCAGCGGGTTCGAAGCGCGGCTGCAGGAATCCAAGGCGCGCGGAAAGCTGCGCGGGCTTGGCGTGAACTGCTATATCGAGGCCTGCGGCATCGCGCCGTCCAACCTTGTTGGTCAGCTTGGCGCGCGGGCAGGTCTTTATGAGAGTGCAACCGTGCGGGTGAACGCCACGGGCGGCATCACAGTCATGACCGGCAGCCACAGCCACGGGCAGGGCCACGAAACCGCCTTCCCGCAGGTGGTGGCGGAGATGCTTGGCATCGACGCCTCTATGGTCGAGATCGAGCATGGCGACACCGCCAACACGCCGATGGGCATGGGCACCTACGGCTCGCGCTCCATCGCCGTGGGCGGATCGGCCATGGTCCGGGCCACCGAAAAGATCATCGCCAAGACCAAGAAGATCGCCGCCCACCTGCTCGAGGCCTCCGAGGCCGATATCGAGCTGAAGGACGGTCAGTTCAGCGTCGCGGGCACGGATAAATCCGTGGCCTGGGGCGACGTGACCCTCGCGGCCTACGTGCCGCACAATTACCCGCTCGAGGATCTGGAGCCGGGGCTGGAGGAAACCGCGTTTTACGATCCGGCGAACTTCACCTATCCCTCGGGCGCCTATGCCTGCGAGGTGGAGGTTGATCCCGACACCGGCAAAGTCACCATCGAACGCTTTGCGGCCGCGGATGACTTCGGCAACATCATCAACCCGATGATCGTGTCGGGGCAGGTCCATGGCGGTCTGGCGCAGGGGATCGGGCAGGCGCTGCTGGAACAGTGTTCCTATGACAGCGACGGTCAACTTCTGTCGGCCAGCTACATGGATTACACCATGCCGCGCGCCGATGATGTGCCATTCTATCAGGTCGACCATTCCTGCCAGACGCCCTGCACGCATAATCCGCTCGGGGTGAAGGGCTGTGGCGAGGCCGGCGCCATCGGCAGCCCGCCTGCCGTGGTCAACGCCGTGGTCGACGCGCTGCAACGCGCTGGGCATTCGAACGTCACCCATATCGACATGCCGCTGACGCCCTCGCGCGTCTGGTCGGCGATGCAGGGCTAAGGGAGGAGATCGCTATGTATGCATTCGACATCGAACGCCCCAGCACCGTTTCTGACGCGGTTAAGCTGCTGAAGGAAAGCGACGAGAACCAGCCGCTGTCGGGGGGGCAAACCTTGATCCCCACGCTGAAACAGCGGCTGGCGGCGCCTGAAAAGCTGATCAGCCTGACGGGTATCGACGAAATGAAGGGCATCTGCGAGGACGACGACGGTCGTCTTTGCATCGGCGCGGCGACCTGCCACGCCGATGTGGCGGCGGGCGCGGGCAAGTATCCCGCGCTGGCCGCACTTGCCAGGCAGATCGGCGATCCGGCGGTGCGCAACCGTGGTACGCTTGGGGGTAGCCTGGCCAATAACGATCCTTCGGCCTGTTATCCGTCAGCCGTGCTCGGCTCCGGCGCGACCGTCGTGACCAACAGCCGCGAGATTGCGGCGGATGACTACTTCCAGGGCATGTTCGCCACCGCGCTGGAGGAAGGCGAGATCATCACCGAAGTCAAATTCCCGGTGCCGGAAAAGGCATGCTACATGAAGTTCGAACAGCCCGCCTCGCGCTTTGCGCTGGTGGGGGTCTTCGTGGCCAAATATGCCGACGGCGTGCGCGTGGCCGTGACCGGTGCTTCGGAAGAGGGCGTGTTCCGCTGGACCGAGGCCGAAGAAAAGCTCAACAGTGACTTCTCTTCCTCGGCGCTCGAAGGGATGAGCCCGCCTGCGGATAACATGATCTCGGATCTGCACGGATCCGGAGCTTACCGCGCGCATCTTGTGGGCGTGATGGCCCGCCGGGCGGTCGACGCCGCGCACTGAAATCTGCCTGAAGGCGTCAAAAGGCCCGGTGGAGCATATCCGCCGGGCCTTTTCCTATGCGCGCGGGATTATGACCAGAGCCGTGGTTCCGCCATCTCCAGCGAATTGCCCGCCGGGTCGCGAAAATAGATCGACCGCGCGCCATTGGGCCATTCGAAATCCGCCTCGATGGGATGGCCCGCGGCGGTCAGCCGGTCGGCCCATGCCGCCATTTGCTCGCGCGTTGCCGCAAAGCACAGATGCCCTTTGCCGGTCGCGCCATGCGCTGGCACCGGCAGGCGCGGGTTATCGGTGGGCACCTTGGTGGCCTCGGGGTTGAAGATCAGAAGGATCGTCGCACCGACCCTGTAAAAGATGTGCCGTCCGTCCACGCGCACCACTTCTTCCAGTTCCAGAACGCCGCCGTAAAACGCCTCTGCGGCGTCCAGATCGGTGGTGTAAAGCGCCGCTTCAAGCACGGCATCGATCGGGGGGGCCGGGGGAAGGCTATCTTTCTTGGTCATGCTGCCCAGACTACGCGCGCGACGACCAGAGGGAAACGGGGGCGTTGCGGAAAAATTCGTCATATCACGGTTACGAACCGACATTACGTCAAAGTCTAAATCTGCTGCTATATGCGGGGCTTGTCAGGGTCGAAACGCGAGATATAGTAGTTTCAATGAAGGGGCGGCGCGTCCCGCCCCGACGCAATGAGAGAGGCGTTCGGGCAGGGGTTCTTATCAGGATGGATGGTGATTTCAGAACAGATTTCGTGAGGGAGCCAGCCGCGCTCAGGCAGCATCCGGCGCTGGTGTTGAATGCGGATTACAGGCCTTTGTCCTACTACCCGCTTTCGCTCTGGCCCTGGCAGGATGCGGTGAAAGCGGTGTTCCTCGACAGGGTGGATATCGTGGCCGAGTACGAAAGCACAGTCCGAAGCCCTTCGACAGAGATACGGATACCTTCGGTGATCGTCCTCAAAGATTACGTAAAACCTCAGAAGCGCGTGGCCTTCACGCGCTTCAATCTCTTTCTGAGGGACGAATTCCGATGCCAGTATTGTGGATCGAAAGGCGATCTGACCTTCGACCATGTGGTGCCGCGCGCCAAGGGCGGGATCACCAGCTGGGAAAACGTGGTGGCAGCCTGCAGTCCGTGCAATCTTCGCAAAGGGGCCAAAAGCCTGCGTCAGTCCGGGCTGAGCCTGCGCAAAGCGCCGCGCGCGCCGGCGGCAGAGCAGCTACGCAACATGGGCCGCAAATTCCCGCCGAACCATCTGCACGAAAGCTGGCTCGATTTCCTCTATTGGGACGCGGAGCTGGAGGCGTAGGCCCGGCGGAATTTTGTACAAAATGTAAAAGCGCCGCTACAGAGTAGGGCGCTTTTGTACAATTTTCAGCTTTTCGCTGCTTAGCTGTTCTGGCCCTGCGCCGCCTGCGGACGCTGCTGCTGGCCACCGCCACCCTGACCGCCGCCACCGGCATTTTGCTGCGGCGGGGCTTTCTTGGCGCCGCCCGGGTTGAGCGGATCATCCTGACGCTGCACCGAGCCTTCGAAATGGGCGCCGGATTCAATGGCGATCGTCTTGTGAATAATGTCGCCCTCGACCCGTGCGGTCGAGGTCAGGCGAACCTTCAGGCCGCGTACACGACCCACGATACGACCATTCACAACGACGTCATCTGCGATGACCTCGCCTTTGATCGTCGCACCTTCACCGATCGTCAGGAGATGCGCGCGGATGTCACCCTCGACGGTGCCTTCAACCTGGATGTCACCTGTGCTTTTCAGATTGCCTGTAACATGCAGATCGGTCGACAGAATCGATGCGGGCGGTTTGGCCTTCGGAGCCGACGCCTTGAATTCGCCGCCCGTGTCTGCGCGCGGAACATCCTTGCGCGTTTCGGGAGCGGGCGTCTTGGCCGCGGAATCTGCCTTCGGAGCGGGGTCGTTGATTTTGCTTTTAGAAAACATTTTTAGCAGCCTTGATGTAGATCATGGGGTTGACGGCCTTACCGCCGACACGGACCTCGTAGTGTAGGTGTGTGCCCGTGGAACGTCCAGTATTTCCCATATCACCGATCTGTTGTCCGCGCGAGACCCTTTGGCCCTTCTTCACGCGGATTTTGGACATGTGCGCGTAGCGCGTTTCGATCCCGAACTCATGCTGGATCTTGACGAGGCGACCGTATCCGGATTGCCAGCCGGCATGGGTCACAACGCCATCGGCGGTCGAATAGATCGGTGTGCCATGCGGGGCGGCGAAGTCGGTGCCGGAATGCATCCGGCCCCACCGCATTCCGAAACCCGAGGTGTAGCGGAACGAATTCTTGACCGGCATGGCGAAGGGCGCGCGGGTTGCGGCGATCCTGTAAAGATTAAGCCGGTCCATCTGTCCGAGAATGCGGTTCGCGCGAAGCGCATCGGGCGAGGGATCTTCGCCGCGGGTCGAGAAACTCAGCGGCATTAGCGGGCCACCTTGGCCCGAATAGCCGCGGCGCACGGTATCGAGCAGATTGTCCGTATTCAAACCGGCCGCGCGGAACATTTTATCGAGCGGTTCGACGGAGATCGTCATGGCCTCTTCCAACTGGCGGAAGATTTGATCGTTCTGGTCTTCGAGAAGCTGAATGCGCGCGGCCATTTCATCGGCATGCAAGAGAGCGTCCTGCGCATTGCGCTCGATCTCGTCGCGCTGCTGTGCCGTCTCTGCCAGCGCCGCGGTAAGGAAATCCAGCGCCCCATCATCATTGCTTGCAGCGTTTTGCCCGGGAACGGGCGCGCCATCGGCACCTTCCATTACAAGAGCCAGAGCTTCAGCTTCATCCCGGGCGCTGTCGCGTTCGCCCATGGTCCGACGCAGCGTTGACTGGATCACGCCGATACCGGTTTCCAGCTCGCGGCGGCGGGTCTCGGACGCAAGGAGCTGGGTCTGCATGACGGAAATCTGCTCCAGCGCGGAATTGAACCTGTTCTGCGCGGCAAGTGCTTCTTCGGCGCGCTTGTCACGTTCGTCTTCCAGTGCATTGAGCCGGGCCTCGTAGGTGCGCTGATCGCGTTTCGCCTGCTCGCGGAAGTTGCCTGACCCGATCGAATCCATCACCAGAATGGCGGTGGCGATGATGGCCCAGGCAACGATCGCGGATGCGCCTAGGAAGGCGATCAGCTGTGACTCGGACTTGAGGCGAATGAAACGTGTGTCGCTGTCGGATCGAAGGAAAACCCTACGTTCCGGAAAGTGCCGCTCTAGCAAGGCGTGTAGTCTGATGGCTAATTGTGTCCGCACAAAAACCGGTTCCTTGTACCGTTCCCCATATCGGTGCTCCGACATTGTCCGCGAGGTCCTGTCCCGATCCATGCGCGGTTGTCCATTAAGCGTCCGGATTGACCGGCGGCACCGTCGCCACGTGGGTACACAGAGCTTTCCGGCTGGGCAAGATTTTTGACCAATGGTTGTCCGGGGCTATGGCGAATTGCCGCCAAACTGGCGAAAAGTTGCCGATTATGAAGGGCTTGACGTCCCGCGCATCCTATCCGTTCGCGTATGTTCCGGCCAACGGCCAATAGAAATCCGGCGGCAATCCGGCCTCGGCGCGTTTTTCTTCATTGAACGGCGGCTTGAGCCCGCCATGGAAATAGCGCCGGACCAGATCGTGAAAGACGTCTTTCGGATCGAGATCGTGCCGGCCACAGAGAAAGTGAAACCATTTCGAGCCATAAGCGACATGGCTGACCTCCTCGGCATAGATTGTCTGGAGTGCGTCTACGGCATCAGTTGCGCCCGCTTTCTCAAAAAGCTCGATCATGCCCGGGGTCACGTCCAGACCGCGCGCTTCGAGCACCATTGGGACGACGGCGAGGCGGCCCATGAAATCTTCGGACGTATCTTCGGCCGCGCGCCACATGCCGGCATGTGCATCAAGTGCGCCATAGTGACTATCCAGTGCTTCAAGACAGTCGCACATCAGATTGAAATGCTTCGATTCCTCGTCTGCCGCCTTCACCCAGTCGTCATAGAACCCAAGCGGCATCGGCGTGTCGGCAAATCGCGGGATAATGTCCCAGTGCAGGTCCACGGCATTGAGTTCTATATGCGCCACTGCATGCAAGAGCGCGACGCGGCCAGCCGCGCTTCCGGTACGGCGACGGGGCACGTCGCGTGGATCAAGCAGACGCGGCTTTTCCGGGCGTGAAGGCCGTTCGGGTGGCGTGGCGCGGCCCAAGGAGATCGGCGTGCCCGCGTTGCGCGCGGCGAACCAAGCTGCGGCATGCGCACGCGACAGGGCTGTTTTCTCGCGGCCATCGGCGGTGGACAGCACCTCCACCGCCATTTCGCACAGGCTGAGCGCCGTCACAGCGCACGCACGGCGTCGAGCACTTCTTCCGCGTGTCCGGGCACCTTTACCTTGGGCCAAAGTTTCGCGATCTTGCCCTCACCATCGATGAGGACCGTGGTGCGTTCGATACCCATGAAGGTCTTGCCGTACATCTTCTTTTCTTTCCAGACCCCATAGGCTTCACAAATCTCCGTCTCGGCATCGGACAAAAGTGGCACCTGCAGCCCGTGTTTGTCCCGGAATTTTTCGTGTTTCGCGACCGTGTCTTTGGAAATGCCGAAGACACGTGCGCCTGCAGCCTCGAAATCGGCGGCACGCGCCGTGAACCCGAGCGCTTCCTTGGTGCAACCGGATGTATCGTCCTTGGGGTAGAAAAAGAGAACAACCGGTGTGGGGCGTTGCTTGGACAGGGTCACGGTATCTCCGCCATCGCGGGGTAGAGTGAAGTCAGGAGCGGTGTCGCCGATTTCGGCCATTTGCTTTCCTTTGTTTTTGAGCGTGTGGATGCCATATTAGGGCACGGCGGGCGAGAATAAAGCCAAGGGTGGTCGCCATCGCACCCGAACGGGATCCATGACGGAACAGACAACCAGAAAGACGAAGGGCCGCCGGCTTTGGAGGGTTGGTGCTTGGTGTGTTGCCAGTCTTGTTCTCATGACCGGCGCCCTTGCCTTGGCGCTTCTTGTCTCGCTCGGAACGCGCATTTCTGCACCCGATTGGCTTCGGGGCGAAATTACGCAGCGCATAAACAATCAGCTGGGCGGCGTGAACCTCGCCTTTGGTGACGTCGCGATGGTCGTCGAGGATGGTTTCGTGCCGCGCCTGATGCTGCGAGACGTGACCATACGCGGAGAAGGTGGCGCCGACTTGGCAAACCTCAGCGATGTGCAGAGCGCGGTCGCGTTACGTCCCCTCCTGCGGGGAGAATTGCGGCCAAACTTCGTTCGCTTGTCTGGTGCGCAAGTCGTGTTGCGGCGCAACAAAGAGGGTGCAATCGGATTGAGCGTGGGTACGGGGATGCAGCCCGTCCGCGAGGCGGCGAATATCGCGGGTCTCATCGAACAGGTGGACACACTGTTGCAACGTCCGGCCTTTGCCGCGCTTGATCGCATCGAGGCGGACAACCTGAATGTCAGATACGAGGACGCCCGCGCCGACCGCGCTTGGACCGTGGATGGCGGGCGCGTTGCGTTGAACCGGGACGGTCGTGATCTGAATGTGCGGGGCGATTTTGCCCTTTTGGGCGAACGCGCCTACGCCACGACCCTGGAAATGAACTACAGCAGCCTAATCGGAGAAACGGAAGCCGAAGTCGGCATCAGTTTTGAAGACATGCCTGCGCGGGACATTGCCGGCCAATCGCCCGCGCTTGCCTGGCTGACCGCGCTCGATGCGCCGATTTCGGGCGCGCTCCGTGCCGGGGTTGATTCCGATGGGCGGCTTGGCCCGCTCAATGCGACCTTGCAGATCGGCGCCGGTGCCATACGCCCGAATGCGGCCACCAAGCCAATCGCCTTCGAAAGCGTCCAAAGCTATTTCACCTATGATCCCGATGACCAGGTGATCGTCTTCAACGAGCTTTCGGTCGACAGCAAATGGGTGAGCACGCGAGCCGAAGCGCGCGCCTATCTTGTCGGCGTCGAAAACGGTGGGCCGCGTGAAATTCTCCTGCAGGCCACGCTTGGTGATATCCGCGCCAATCCCGCCGGACTTTACGCCGCGCCCGTCACGCTCGACTCTGCGCTGATGGATCTCAAGCTGCAGTTGGATCCTTTCATAATAAGCCTCGGTCAACTCAGCCTGCGCGACCAGGGAGAAGTTCTTGTCGCACATGGCGAGGCGCGGGCAGAACCGGGCGGCTGGGAACTTGGCGTCGATGCGCGCATGGGCCGCATAACGCCGGAAAGACTGTTGGCGCTTTGGCCCGAAACGGTAAAGGACAAGACCCGTTCATGGTTGGTCGAAAACGTGCGGACCGCCGACCTGCAGGATATCCAATTTGCCTTGCGCGCGCGCCCAGAAGCGGCGCCGGATTATTTTCTCGGCTTCGATTTCGCTAACTTCTCGACCCGTTTCATTAAAACTTTGCCGGTGATCGAGGCCGCCCATGGCCATGCAACGCTCGATGAAAATCGCTTCGTTGTGTCCGCTCTTGGCGGTCATGTTACGGCACCGCAGGGCGGTCAGATCGACATCTCGGGTACATCCTTCCAGATCCCGGATGTGAGGATCAAGCAAACGCCCGCGCATGTCGAACTGCGCACCGAAAGTACGGTGACGGCGGCATTGTCACTTCTCGATGAACCGCCGTTCCGATTCATGCAAAAGGCCGGACAGGCTGTTGCCCTTGCCCAAGGCCGGGCGCGCTTGAAAGGCACGCTCGATTTTCTCCTGCTGGAAAAGCTCACGACGGATCAGGTGGCGTTCGATGTTGGCGGGACGCTCAGCGATGTTCGCAGCGACGTGCTCGTCCCGGGCCGCGTTCTCAGCGCGCCGGACCTGGCGGTGCGTGCAGATAGCGAGACGCTGACTGTATCCGGTGCGGGCCTTCTTGGGGGTGTTCCCTTCAACGCGACTTTCGAAAGCGGTCTTGCAGAGGTTCCGGGGGGCGGCCAAAGCGTCGTGACAGGTTGGGTGGAGTTGTCGGACCGGTTCGCCGAAGAGTTTCGTCTAGGCTTGCCTGCTGGCAGTCTGAGCGGTCAAGGCCAGGCCGAGATCGAGATCACCTTGGCGAAAGGACAACCTGGCGATTTCGAGTTGAGCTCGGATCTGGCTGGCGTGGGGCTTAGCCTGCCGCAACTCGGCTGGGCCTTGGCGCGCGGTGCGACCGGGCGGCTCGAGGTTCTCGGGCGTTTGGGTGAACCACCGTCAATCGATCGGCTTGTGGTCGAAGGGCCGGGACTCGAGGCGCGAGGCAACGTAAGCTTGCAGGCTGATGGCCAACTCGACCGTGCCTCATTTACGCGGGTGCGTGTCGGCGATTGGATCGACGCACCTGTGGAACTGGTGGGTCGCGGAGACCGCCCGCCGGCGGTAAGAGTCCTCGGCGGCGTGATCGATCTGAGGGAAACGTCGCTGGCCGGCGGCGCGGAGGGCGGCAGCGGCGCAAGGGCGGATCGCGGTCCGGTGTCAATCGTTTTAGACCGATTGCAAGTTTCCGAAGGGATCGCTTTGACCGATTTCCGGGCAGAGCTTGAACTTGCCGGAGGCGCACGGGGAGATTTCTCGGGCCGGATCAACGGCTACACACCGATTGCGGGCCGTGTGACACCGCAGGGCGGGCGCAGTGCCTTTCGCATCCAATCAGACGATGCAGGCGGTGTTCTCGGCTCTGCCGGATTGATGCGGCAGGCGCGAAACGGTCGGCTTGATCTCACTTTGCTGCCCGGTCAAGCTCCGGGCACCTACGAGGGACGCCTGCAGATGCGCGGCGGCATGCGGATCAAGAATGCGCCGTCGATGGCGGCTTTGCTCAACGCGATCAGCGTTGTGGGTCTTCTGGAGCAACTAGGCGGCGAAGGCATCCACTTCGAACAGGTCGATGCCCGATTTCAACTTTCCCCCCAAAGAGTCACGCTTTATTCCGGCAGCGCAACAGGAGCCTCGATGGGAATCTCGATGGACGGATACTATTATCTGGACAGCAAGCGCATGGATATGCAGGGCGTCATTTCGCCTATTTACATGGTCAATGCGGTGGGTGGGCTGTTCACCCGACGCGGCGAAGGGCTTTTCGGATTTAATTACACGCTCAAAGGCCCGGCGAACGATCCTCAGGTGAGCGTCAATCCTTTGTCTGCGCTCACACCAGGCATGTTTCGCGAGATTTTCCGGCGCGCCCCGCCGCGTCAGCAGCCGCCCTTGGGCACCACAGGCGAAGAGACGGGTGTGTCTTCCGAAAACGGTCGTGAGCAGGGTCCACGGGTTCGCAGCTTCGATAACCGACAGACGGGCAGATGAAGCTTTCGGATTTTGATTTCGACTTGCCGGACCATCTGATCGCCACGCGTCCCGCGCGACCGAGGTCGTCGGCGCGCCTGCTGGTGGCCGAAGGCGATCGGATCACGGATGACCGAGTATTTGACCTGCCGCGCTGGCTGCGGCCCGGAGACAGGCTGGTGCTCAACGACACCAAGGTGATACCGGCACGCCTGAGCGGAACACGTCGCCGAGAAGGCGAGACCGGCCAAAGCGAGGCGCGCATCGAGGTGACGCTGCTTGATATCACGGCGGACGGCGCGTGGCGGGCGATGATCAAACCGCTCAAGAAACTGCGCGAGGGAGAGGTCGTTCGCTTCGCGGCAGGGCTCGAAGCCGTGCTTGAAGCGAAAAACGACGGACAGGGTTTATTGCGTTTCAATCTGGAAGGCGCCGCTTTCGACGAGGCGCTTAATCAGGTAGGGGCAATGCCGTTGCCGCCTTATATCGCGAGCCGCCGCAAGGCAGATGCGCAGGATAAGGAAGACTATCAGACCGTCTTTGCCCGCAATGCCGGGGCCGTCGCGGCCCCCACGGCCAGCCTGCATTTCGATCAGGAATTGCTCGACGCGCTGGCCATGCAGGGCGTGTCGTTCACGCATGTGACATTGCACGTAGGCGCCGGTACGTTTCTTCCGGTCAAGGTGGAGGATGTGACCTCTCATAAGATGCACGCCGAATGGGGAGAGGTTGGCGAGACAGCAGCAGCTGAGATCGTCGCGACAAAGGCCGCTGGCGGTCGCGTGATCCCCATTGGCACCACAGCGCTGCGCCTGATTGAAAGCGCCGCCAGAGGCGGCGAGATTGCGCCTTGGCGAGGCGAGACTGATATTTTCATCTATCCCGGCTTTGCTTTTCAAATTACCGACGCCCTGATGACGAATTTTCATCTACCGCAAAGCACGCTTATGATGCTTGTCAGCGCCTTGATGGGGCAGGAACGGATCAAGCAAATCTATGCGCATGCCGTGGCGCAGGAATACCGTTTCTTCAGTTATGGCGATGCATCGCTACTGATTCCCGGCACGACCGGCAATCAAGGAGAGGACAAATGAAGCTGAGCCACGTTCCCGGTTTCGTGCGGCGTGTGATGTGGGTCGGACTGATCACAAGCGCTGCGCTTCTTGTCATGAACTACGTGATCGCCGGTCTGATTTCTGCGTTGATCGTGTTTGCCGCAAACCAGGCCCTCAAGCGGGAAGAGGTCAAGCTTTGGGTGTTCCGAACCCTGACCGGTCTAACAAAAGAAGAACTTGAGCGGGCGAGCTTGGCCGATCTGCAAAAGGAAGAGACAGCGGCATTGCCCTCCGACAGGAAAGCGAACGACGACTAGCCTAGTGTCGATCACCATTACTTGAGCGAGCCGTTGCAGCGTCGGGTTGAAAGCCTGTTGTGCCTGCTGGCTGAACTTGTAAGGGAGGCGCGGCGGGACCACTCTGAGTCGCGTTTCGACGCGACGCAGAGGTTTCGGCCCTTTATCCGGAGGCCACCGCTCAACTAGGAGCAGGATTTTTAAGGACCCAAAATGTTTTCGGTATTGTCGAGCGCATGGGCGCTTTTGCTCGGAATGATGCTGCTGCAGGTCGGTAACGGCATGCAAGGTACGCTTCTTGGTATCCGGGGCGATATCGAAGGTTTCACCACGCTTGAAATGTCACTGGTGATGTCCGGCTATTTTCTGGGATTTCTTTTCGGATCGCGTGCCGCACCGGAAATGATCCGGCGTGTGGGGCACGTGCGGGTCTTCGCGGCCCTCGCTTCGCTGATTTCGGCAGTGATGATCCTTTATCCCGCTTTCACCAATCCCTACGCGTGGGGGGCAGGGCGCATCCTGGTCGGGTTTTGTTTTTCGGGCGTCTATGTGACCGCTGAAAGCTGGCTGAACAACGCCGCCACGAATGAAAACCGGGGCAAGGCCCTTTCGCTGTACATGATCATGCAGATGGTCGGGATCACAGGGGCGCAGGCGCTAATGCTGACCGCCGACCCTGGCGGCTTTATCCTGTTCATCATTCCGTCAGTGCTGATTTCATTGTCTTTCGCTCCGATCCTGCTCTCGATCAGTCCGACACCCGCCTTCGAGACGGCCAAGCCGATGAGCCTGCGCGAGATCTTTGCTGTTTCGCCGTTGGGGTGCGTCGGCATGTTCCTGATGGGAGGCGTATTTTCCGCTCAGTTTGGTATGGCTGCGGTCTATGGCGCGCAGGCAGGACTTTCGGTGGCACAGATCTCAATATTCGTCGCGGCCTTCTACGTCGGGGCGATGCTGCTCCAATATCCGCTAGGCTGGCTTTCGGACCGGATGGATCGCCGATTGCTCATCCTGATTGTCACGGCGACCTGCGCGGCGGGCGCGTTGATAGGCGCGATCTTCGGCAGCGTCTTCACCATGCTGCTGGTGGCGGCCTTCGTGGTTGGCGGTATGTCCAACCCGCTCTATTCTTTGCTGATCGCATATACCAACGACTTCCTGCAATATGAGGACATGGCCGCTGCTGCTGGCGGCATGGTCTTCATCAACGGCCTCGGGGCAGTGGCCGGCCCTTTCCTGACGGGCTGGATCATGGGGCTGATGGGGCCCAGCGGGTACTTTGTTTTCATTGGTGGTTTGAGTGCTGCACTGGTGGTTTATGCGGCGTACCGCATGACGGTCCGTCCTGCGCCTTCCAGAGACGAAACCGAAAGCTATGCCGCGGTATCGCCGGGTGTTTCGCCCGCAGCGATCTACTTTGCACAAGAGGCAGCGCATGATGCCGCGCAGGATCAAAACGAGGACGAGGTTGCGGCAGTTTAACCATGTGTCACGATCTATTGCCGCTGTTGCAAATTTTTACTGTTCAGCGTTGTGCTGAAAAAGTTAACCTGACACCAAGGTTGGCTGAGTTGAGGAGTACGACATGACAGCCCCGGAAGAAGTTCTGAGTTACTGGCTTGACGAGATTGGGCCGAAAGGTTGGTACGAGGGGTCTTCCGAGCTTGACGCCGAGATCCGCAACAAATTCGAAGCTGCTTGGCGCAACGCCGCCGAGGGTACCTTCGGTCTTTGGTTGACTTATCCCAGCGGTACGCTGGCCTATATCATTCTGATGGATCAGTTTCCGCGCAATATGTTTCGCGACGATGGTCTTGCTTTCAGCACCGACAAGCAGGCGTTGGCAGCGGCCAAGGCGGCGATCCACCGTGGCTGGGACATGCGGATCGACGAACCGGCGCGTCAGTTTTTCTACCTGCCTTTGATGCACTCGGAGAACCTGTCGGATCAGGATCGGTGCGTGCGCCTGATCTGCGAGCGTCTGCCCGAAACCGGCGCCAGCAACCTTTTGCATGCCCGCGCCCATCGTGAAGTGATCCGCCGTTTCGGCCGGTTCCCTTACCGTAACGAGGCGCTCTCGCGCCCTTCTTCGGGAAGCGAGGCCGATTATGTCGAGGGCGGCGGCTATGGCAGAACGGTGCGCGAATTGCAAAAAGAAGACGCCGCCTGATCAGAGTACATCCTTGAACACCGACCCGCCGGTGCTGTGACGCGCGCCGACGGGATTGTCGCGTTGTGATTGCGGAGTAGATAGTTTAACACCAAACTAAATTCCTATCTTGCAAAGCCCGGAGACAGACATGGCGGACAAATCCTTTGACATGATCGTGATCGGCGCAGGCCCCGGCGGCTACGTCGCGGCGATCCGAGGCGCGCAGCTTGGTCTGAGCGTTGCGGTGGTCGAACGTGAACACATGGGCGGGATCTGCCTCAATTGGGGATGCATTCCGACGAAGGCGATGCTGCGCTCCTCCGAGGTGTTTCACCTGATGCACCGGGCCAAGGAATTCGGTCTGAAGGCTGAAAGAATCGATTACGATCTTGAAGCGGTGGTGAAACGTTCACGCGCGGTTTCCAAGCAGCTGAATTCTGGCGTCGGTCATTTGCTCAAGAAAAACAAGGTGACCGCCATCATGGGCGAGGCCACCTTGGCCGGGAAGGGCAAGGTCAAGGTCAAGACCGAAGATGGCAAGACCGAAGAGCTGACTGGAAAGAACATCGTTCTGGCCACGGGCGCGCGGGCACGCGAACTGCCGGGTCTCGAGGCCGACGGTGAGCTGGTCTGGACTTACAAGCACGCCCTGATGCCCAAGCGTATGCCAGAGAAACTTTTGGTCATCGGCTCGGGCGCGATCGGGATCGAATTCGCGAGCTTTTATAACACGCTCGGCGCGGATACGACCGTGGTTGAAGTCATGGACCGTATTCTGCCGGTCGAAGACGCCGAGATTTCCGCCTTTGCCAAGAAAGCTTTCGAAAAGCAGAAGATGAAGATCATGGAAAAAGCCATGGTCAAGAAGCTGGATCGCGGCAAGGGCAAGGTTACCGCCCATATCGAGGTTAAGGGCAAGGTCGAGAAGCACGACTTCGACACGGTGATTTCGGCCGTTGGCATCGTCGGAAACACCGAGGGGCTCGGGCTAGAAGATCTGGGTATCAAGGTCGAGAAATCCCACGTGGTTACCGATCCGCACTGCCGCACGGGCGTCGACGGGATTTACGCGATTGGTGACTTGGCGGGCGCGCCGTGGCTTGCGCACAAGGCGAGCCACGAGGGCGTTATGGTGGCAGAGTTGATTGCCGGTGGCGATCCACATCCAGTCGAGCCGAATGCCATTGCGGGCTGCACCTATTGCCATCCTCAGATCGCCAGCGTCGGTATGACCGAGGCACAGGCGAAAGAGGCCGGTCACAAGGTCAAGGTGGGACGCTTCCCCTTTATCGGCAACGGCAAGGCGATTGCCCTTGGCGAGTCCGAAGGCATGATAAAAACGATCTTCGATGAAAAGACCGGTGAGCTTTTGGGCGCGCACATGGTCGGCGCAGAAGTGACCGAGCTGATCCAAGGCTATGTCGTCGGTAAGCAGCTCGAGACCACGGAAGAGGATCTGATGCACGCGGTATTCCCGCACCCGACGCTATCCGAGATGATGCACGAATCCGTGCTTGATGCCTATGGCCGGGTGATCCACGTTTAAGCGGGAAAACCCCGGCGGCGCATTGAGCCGCCCAAGGAATGCTAAACAAGGGGCTTTGCCCCTTGTTTGCGTTTGGTATTCCGGTCGGATGCAACGCGGGGCCCTGCGACGTGTTCGCGCGTTCATGCTTCGTTCGCAATTTTACCTTGGAAGACTGTCCGCTCTCGCCTATTTAAGGCGAAGATCGGACCGGGGGATTACATGGCCGAGTTGAAGCATATCGAAGTGCGCGGTGCGCGCGAGCATAATCTCAAGGGAATTGATGTTGATATTCCCCGCAACGCCCTTGTGGTGATCACCGGGCTTTCGGGGTCCGGGAAGTCGTCCCTTGCCTTCGACACGATCTATGCCGAGGGACAGCGCCGTTATGTCGAAAGTCTTTCGGCCTATGCGCGGCAATTCCTCGACATGATGCAAAAGCCCGATGTGGACCACATCGCGGGGCTGAGTCCGGCGATCTCCATCGAGCAAAAGACCACGAGCAAGAACCCCCGGTCGACGGTTGGTACCGTGACGGAAATCTATGACTACATGCGCCTGCTGTTCGCGCGTGTCGGCACGCCCTACAGCCCGGCCACCGGCAAACCCATCGAAGCACAGCAGGTGCAGGATATGGTCGACCGTATCATGGCGATGGAGGATGGCACACGTGGCTATCTGCTTGCGCCGATCGTGCGCGATCGGAAGGGCGAGTACCGCAAGGAATTTCTGGAGCTGCGCAAACAGGGATTTCAACGTGTCAAGGTCGACGGCAGTTTTCATGACCTGGACGAACCGCCGACCCTCGACAAGAAATTCCGACACGATATCGACGTGGTGGTGGACCGGGTCGTTGTAAAGGAAGGCATTGAAACGCGTCTCGCCGACAGCCTGCGCACGGCGCTCGATCTGGCCGACGGAATTGCGATCTTCGAAACAGCGCCCAAAGAAGGGGAGCCTGAGCGCACTACATTCAGTGAGAAATTCGCCTGCCCTGTCAGCGGCTTCACGATTCCCGAGATCGAGCCGCGACTGTTTTCCTTCAACGCGCCGTTTGGGGCCTGCCCGGACTGCGACGGTCTTGGTATGGAGTTGTTCTTTGATGAGCGGCTCGTGGTGCCGGACGAACAGCTCAAGATCGCGGATGGTGCAATCGCTCCTTGGCGAAAAGGCAAGAGCCCGTATTTTCTACAGACGATCGAGGCGATCGCCAGACATTACGAGTTTGACCGCAACGCACGATGGAAGGATCTTCCGGCGCATGTAAAGCAGGTGTTTCTTTACGGCTCGGGCGAAGAGGAAATCCCGTTTCGCTATGACGAGGGCGGGCGCGTTTACGATGTGACCCGGACTTTCGAGGGCGTTATCCCGAACATGGAACGCCGGTATCGCGAAACCGACTCAAGCTGGGTACGCGAAGAGTTCGAGCGGTTCCAGAACAACCGGCCTTGTGGCACCTGTGACGGTTATCGTCTGCGCGAAGAGGCATTGGCGGTTAAGATTGCAGGTCTGCACGTCGGGCAGGTGGTGCAAATGTCGATCCGCGAGGCATTCGAATGGTGCCAGACCGTACCCGAGCATCTCACTGCGCAGAAAAACGAGATCGCCCGCGCCATCCTGAAGGAAATCCGCGAACGGCTTGGTTTTCTCAACAATGTCGGGCTTGAATACCTGACGCTCAGCCGGTCTGCAGGTACATTGTCCGGTGGGGAAAGTCAGAGGATCCGCTTGGCCAGCCAGATCGGCAGCGGCCTGACCGGCGTGCTCTACGTGCTTGACGAGCCCTCGATCGGTTTGCATCAGCGTGACAATGGCCGATTGCTGCAGACCCTTCAAAACCTGCGCGACCAAGGCAACACCGTGATCGTTGTAGAACATGATGAAGACGCGATCCGGACCGCAGATTACGTTTTCGATATCGGCCCGGGCGCTGGTGTGCACGGTGGCAAGGTTGTCAGCCACGGCACACCGGAGCAGGTGATGGCTGATGCCGGCTCGATCACCGGCCAGTATCTTGCAGGGGTACGAGAGATTTCGGTGCCTGCGAAACGTCGGAAAGGCAACAAGAAGTCGATCAAGATCGTCAAGGCGGAGGGAAATAATCTCAAATCTGTCAACGCGGAATTCCCGCTTGGAAAATTCGTGTGCGTCACCGGTGTATCAGGTGGCGGCAAGTCCACGTTGACGATCGAGACGCTGTTCAAAACCGCCTCGATGCGCCTGAACGGCGCGCGGCAGACACCGGCGCCGTGCGAAACGATCAAGGGGCTAGAGCATCTCGACAAGGTGATCGATATCGACCAGCGGCCAATCGGACGGACCCCGCGGTCGAACCCGGCGACGTATACCGGGGCGTTCACCCCCATCCGCGACTGGTTCGCCGGACTGCCCGAGGCGAAGGCGCGTGGCTATAAACCGGGCCGGTTTTCGTTCAACGTCAAAGGTGGGCGATGTGAGGCGTGCCAGGGCGATGGCGTCATCAAAATCGAAATGCATTTCCTGCCGGACGTATACGTGACCTGCGAAACCTGCAACGGCGCAAGGTACAATCGTGAGACGCTAGAAATTACCTGGAAAGGCAAGAGCATAGCCGATGTTCTTAATATGACAGTTGAAGACGCGCAGGAGTTCTTCAAGGCAGTCCCCTCGATCCGCGAAAAAATGGATGCGCTGATGCGCGTGGGCTTGGGGTACATCAAAGTGGGTCAGCAAGCGACCACTCTGTCCGGTGGCGAGGCACAGCGCGTGAAGCTGAGCAAGGAACTTTCCAAACGCTCGACAGGCCGCACCCTCTATATCCTCGACGAGCCGACCACTGGTCTGCATTTCGAGGATGTGAAAAAGCTTCTGGAGGTGCTGCACGAACTGGTCGATAGCGGCAACACAGTGGTGGTGATCGAACACAACCTCGATGTGGTCAAGACGGCGGACTGGCTCATCGATATTGGCCCGGAGGGGGGTGACGGTGGCGGAGAGATCGTCGCTGTGGGCACGCCCGAGGACGTCGCGCAGGTCGAGCGCAGCCATACCGGCCGGTATCTCAAGGATATGTTGACTGCTCGCAAGGTCGCAGCCGAATAAGCGGCCATATTTTGACCGCATTGCGTGAACATGATCGGCGCTGACTCAGCGTCAGAGCGGTGATGTTATGAAGAAGAGCCTGGTTTCGGGTTTGGCTGTTGCGATTGGACTTGGTTCGCCCGTGAATGCTGGGCAACCGATTAGCGAAAGCCTGATGGATTGTGCGGCGCTCTATACGATGTCGAACCGTCTCGTTCCGGCGCGGCCGTTGACACGCAAGGGCGAAAAGCTGGAACAGGCTGCGGCGGTCCTTCAAGCGGCGGCAGAGCGACAGGCGATCATCGAAGGTCAGGCCAATCCAAGGGACTATGTGGCGCGTCTTTGTCCCCAAAAGCAGGCGCATTGGGATAAACGTGGCGCCATGATCGTATTCTCTGAGGAATTCCGGGAATGGATGACGTACTGTCGGTCTTTGTCGCGTCACTTGGATCTGCGTTTGCAGAACTGAAGGGATCAGGCGCTGGATTTTCGTAACGAGGCCAGACTTGCCATGAGCTCAGCAGCGGGCATGGCTTTCGCAAGCAGATAGCCTTGCAAGAGCGCCACGCCGAGATCCTTTAGAACTGTCATTTCCGGCTTGGTTTCAACACCTTCCGCCACGATCTTTGCGTCAATTTCTTCAGCAAAGCGGACGAGTGCGCCTGCGAGTGACCTGCGCACGACGTCAGTGTCGATATCGCGCGTCAATGACATATCCAGTTTGATCACGTCCGGTTGCAATCGAATGATATGCTGCAGGCCCGAATATCCTGCGCCGGCGTCATCGATTGCAAGGCGGATGCCCATATCACGCAGTTCCTTCAGAGCCGACAACAGCGAATCGTAGTTTTCGACCCGCGCGTGCTCTGTCACTTCGAGCAGAAGGCGCGATCCCGGGACATTTGCAAAGACCTCTCTTAGCCGACCGGATGCGACAGTTTCCGGGCAGGCATTGACCGAAAGATACATGTGGGCCGGCAGGATCCGAAGCATGGGCAGGGCCGCCTTGATCACCGCTGCTTCAAGCTCAATTTGCAGACCTGCCAGAGCGGCCTCTTCAAACCAGAGATTCGGTGGGCGATAGGGCATAGACCGGAACCGACACAGCGCCTCAATCCCGCAGGGCGCGAGATCCCGGCTTGCGAAAATCGGCTGGTAGACGAGATCGAAGTCCCGTTTGCCGATAATCTGGTGAAGACGGTTGCGCAACTCGGCCTCTTCAAGCCGCATGGCGATATGCGTGTTGATCTGATCGGCTGAAAGTCCGGCAAAGGCCCGCATCACCTCAAGATCGCGGTTCGTAAGATCTGCGCGTGTCTCCCGACTGAGACAGCAAAACATTCCTTAGGGGCGTCCGTCCTTACGCCGGATCGGAACAGAGACATGAGAGCGGACAGGAACGTGGTGGGTGATGGCAATTTCTTGGCAAATAGGCTCGGCGCGCGTGTCTGGAATAAGCTCTGGCAAACTACCATCGAGGATATGGCGACAATACACCTGATCGAGCGGCATGATGCCGCCAACATGACACTGGTCCTCGAAACCCGGTGCACTGACGGCGCGAAAGACCAGTGTGTCGTCCACGAACTCGGACAGATAGGCCACTTCCATCCGCAGATGGCCGCGTACGAACTCAAGCGCAGATTGGACAATCTCATCCGGCGCATGTGTGGCGAAGCCTGTGGCCCGGCACAATAAGTTCTCGGCCTGCGGGGGCGAGGTCATGGCGGCTGTCCTTTCGGTGTCCCTTGCGCAAACATCATGCGCAAGGTGGCGTTACCGAAATCTTGCCGCGCGGCGAGCAAATACCCTGCGTTTTATAGACCTCGACGAACGGTATATTGGCCCGCCGAAATACCCGCTCTGCGCTCTGACGCGCACTAGTCCAAGACGCGAGCGACCGCGCCGATCAGGTCAAGCACTTCGCGCGTCTCGCGGTCGACCCGGTAAATGTAATCCCCAACCCTGTAATAGGTTTCGTCGTCGTCCAGACCGTGACGGCCAGGGTTGCGGATGATCCGATAGTCGTCCCGGATGATATCGCCGCGTCCGTATTTCCGCGCCTGCCCCGGCGGAACACAGGGCGGGTTTTTCTTGGCCAGTCCAGGCGGGCAGTCGGCCGCCCGCGCCGCATTCGCGCTATGCCCCTTGCCGGGTTTGTAGTTGTCGGCTTCTGCGGCCAAGCCGAAAAGCGTGGTGGTCGTCGCCAAGATGATTAAGGGCATCCGTATCATGGTTTATCTCCGCGGTCGTTGACCAGTCACTTGTATAAAGCCCCAGATGCGAATTGTTTCCCCAGATTCAATTCTGTCGGCGGAAAGGGGCCGATGATCCGGATCAGCTTCGACCGCGTTTTTCAAATCGCGGCAACATGGCCGAAAAATCGCGACCGGCGCCGTCTTCGTTTTCTACAAATTCTGTATAAAGGTTGGTGGCCGCTTCCCCCAGTGGCGTGTCGGCATCGGCACCTTCCGCGGCTTGCATGGCCAGACGCAAGTCCTTGAGCATGAGCTCTGCTGCAAAGCCGGGGATATAGTCGTTATCTGCGGGGGATTGCGGACCGATTCCCGGCGCAGGGCAGTAGGCATTCATCGACCAGCTGTAACCGGACGAGGTCGAAACCACGTCAAACATCTTTTGCCGGTCGAGGCCCAACTTGTCCGCCAGCGCGAAAGCCTCGCACGTAACGATCATCGTCGCGCCGAGGATCATGTTGTTGCAGATCTTGGCGGCCTGACCGTTGCCCGAGGGGCCGCAATGCACGGCTTTCTGACCCATGATTTCGAAAAGTGGCTTGGCTGTTTCGAAAGCGTCGTCGTCCCCACCGACCATGAATGTCAAAGTGCCGGCCTGCGCGCCGCCAATGCCGCCCGACACAGGAGCGTCAAGCGCACGAAGGCCTGAGCCGGCCGCCTGATCGGCCACGGCGCGGGCGCTGTCCACATCTACCGTCGAACAATCGAGCAGGATCGCGCCGGTTTCCATGGTCGGGATGATCTCTTCGGCGACCTTGCGGAGGATCTGACCGTTGGGGAGCATCGTGATCACCACATCCGCGCCATTTGCGGCCTCCGCCGCGCTTTCCGCACGCTTCACACCATCGACGGTGACATCCGCCGTATCATAACCAGCCACTTCGTGCCCGGCCTTGGCGAGGTTGGCCGCCATCGGGGCGCCCATATTACCCAATCCGATGAATCCGATTTTCATGGCGCTTCTTCCTTTTTGTCGAATGTCAGTTTGTTCTCGCCCAACGGCATCAGCATTCGTGAGGCCGCAAGACTGGGTGGACGGTCCAGATCATGTTGCCAATTCGGCTGTCGGTCCTTGTCGATCACAGCGGCGCGGATGCCTTCAAGGAAATCGCCGTGTTCCATCGCTCGGAAAGTAAAGCGGTATTCCAGGTCGAGCGCGCGGCGAATATCGGCAGCCGGTCCGCGCAGGCGGTGGATCATTTCGACCGCGCAAGCCATCGATAAGGGAGAGTTTCGGTTCATCGCCTTGAGCGCGGATTGGGGCAGGTCTGCGGAGGCCGACTTCAGGGCGTTCACAATTGACAGCAGATCTTCGCCCGCGAAAGAGGCGTCGATTTCGGCCTGATCCGCCACAAGCTGTCCTGCGGGCTCTACTACGGACTTCGCGGTTATATGCTCCAGATCCCCGGTTTCCTCAAGCTGCCTGATCAGGTCGGGCCAGTCAGATCGCGGGATGAACGTATCGGCAAAGCCTGCATAGATTGCGTCTCCCGGGCCCATGCGGGCGGCCGTCAGGCCCAGATACTCGCCCAGCCGCCCCGGTGCCTGCGCCAAAAGCAGAGAACCGCCCACATCCGGCACGAGGCCGATGCCGCATTCGGGCATGGCGATCTGGCTGCTCTCACAGACGATGCGATGCGAGCCGTGGCAAGAGATGCCCACGCCGCCGCCCATCGTAAAGCCCTGCATGAAGGCTATGTACGGCTTGGAATATTCGGCGATCTTCGCATTGAGACGGTATTCATCGCGCCAGAACTTTTGCCCATAGGCGTAGTCGCCCGCGCGTCCGGTGTCGTAGAGTTGCTGGATGTCGCCACCGGCACAAAAAGCCTTGTCGCCCTCGGCGTCGATGATGACGAGCTTGACCTCATCGTCATCGACCCAAGCATCCAACGCGTCCTCGATGGCCAGACACATGTCATAGGACATGGCATTGAGGGCCTTGGGGCGGGTCAAGGTGATGCGGCCAGCGCGGCCCGTGATGCGAATGTCGATGTCGCTCATGCCTCGGCCAGCATTTGCCGCGCGACAATCAGGCGCATAATCTCGTTCGTCCCTTCCAGGATTTCATGAACGCGCAGATCGCGAACCAATTTCTCTATGCCATAGTCGGCGAGATAGCCGTAACCGCCGTGCAGTTGCAGGCACTGGTTGACGATGCGGCTTCCGGCCTCGGTCACGAACTTTTTCGCCATGGCGCAGAACTTGGTGGCATCGGAGGCGTCCGTGTCGAGCTTCCATGCGGCCTGCCGCAGGAAGGTGCGTGCAGCCTGGAGTTCGATCTCCATGTCCGCAAGCCGGAATTGCAGCGCCTGAAATTGATCGATGGATTTTCCAAACGCTTTACGCTCGCTCATGTAACCTTTGGTCATGCTGAGCGCCTGTTGTGCAGCGCCCAATGAGCAGGCAGAGATGTTCAGACGTCCGCCATCGAGGCCATTCATCGCATATGTGAAACCTTTACCCTCTTCCCCGACAAGATTCTCGGCAGAAATGTTGCAATCGTCAAACTGGACCTGAGCGGTTGGCTGGCTCTTCCAACCCATTTTGTCTTCCAGACCACCAAAGCTCAGCCCCGGAGTGCCGTCTTCGACGTAGACGGTCGAGATGCCTTTCGGGCCGTCTTCGCCGGTGCGGACCATGACGATATACGCATCGGAATATCCTCCGCCGGAAATGAAGGCCTTGGTTCCATTCAGCCGATATCCGTCGTTGGTCCGCTCCGCCCGGGTTTTGAGCGCCGCCGCGTCAGAACCCGAACCTGGTTCGGTCAAGCAATAGGACAGAACCGTTTCCATCGGAATCGCTTTGGGCAAGACGCGTGCCTTCATCTCGTCGCTGCCGAAATTGTCGATCATGCGGGCGCACATATTGTGAATCGACAGAAATGCCGCAACGGACGGGCAGGCCATCGACAGCGCCTCGAAGACAAGTGTCGCATCAAGCCGGCTCAGGCCCGCACCGCCTGATGCCTCGCTCACGTAAAGCCCGCCGAAGCCAAGCTCTCCGGCCTCTGGCCAAAGCTCTTTGGGGATTGTGCCTGCCTTTTCCCAATCGCGCGCATGCGACGCGATCCGGTCCTGGCCAAAGGCATATGCCATGTCAAAAATAGCCGTTTGTTCTTCGCTCAGCGCGAAATCCATCGCGGTCTCCCCCGGGGCATGTAGCTGCTAATTGAACGCGCGTTTAATTAGCAGCGGTTGCTGCAGTATGGCAAGTCTGCGGTCCAGGGAAAAGAAAAGTCAGAGAAGGAGAACCTTGGTGCCGATCTCGGTCTTTCCAAAAAGTTCTTCGATATGCCGGTTATAGAGCCCGATGCAGCCCGAGGAAGATCGCCTTCCGATCTTGCGCGTGTCATGCGTCCCGTGAATCAAATATGCCGGCCAATCCAGATACATGGCATGGGTGCCGAGAGGATTTCCCGGCCCGGCGGGCATGAAGTCAGGCAACGACGGATCGCGTTCTTTCATAGAGGCCGTCGGAGTCCAGGTCGGGCCAACTTTCTTGCGCACGATCTCGGTGTAACCGCGTTTGGTAAGATCTTCGGTCTGCGGTACGGAAGATGGGTACAACGTATAGGTCCCGTCACTGTCCCAATGATGCAGCGCGCGGCTGTCGATGTCGCATACGATCCGGCCAACGCCGAGATCGTCGAAATAATCACGCCATTCGCGGGTCACGAAGGAAGACGCGTTGCGGCGATTAAAGGTCGCGGAGCTGGCGTCCTGTGCACGCCCGGGTGTCGGCGTGATCAAAGCGGCTGCGGCGCCCAAAAGCGCGGTTCGGCGGGAGAAGCGGGATTGAGACATCAAACACCTTCCGTTTTTTGAAAACGTTTGGACCATCAGATGGCCGGTAACGCATCGAATTGCGAGGGCGAAGTATGTGCAAATCGTCGCCCTCACAGGAAGGTGAAGGCACGAGAGCCGATCTCAGGGTCGAACCAGCTGAGTTGTCTGGAGAACAGGCCTTCACCCGGTGGATTTAAAGGTCCTCGTGAAACTCTTCGATCAATTGACGCACGACCGCGGCGAGACCGGCGTCATGATCGCCGCCAGCCTTGCGCGCCTCCTGATACGCGGACCGTTGGCGTGTGGCGGAGGTTCCGGTGCGCAGAACGTCGCGCGCCGTTTCGATTTCCCCGAGCGAGGTAAAGAAAAGGGCATCTTCTTGGAGAAGCTCGATCATTTCCTCGAGCAATTCGGCCATGGGAACAATCTCACCCCGACCGAAGTCTATCAGACCTTCGCGTGTCCCGTAACGTTGGGCGCGCCACCGGTTCTCGCTGACCAGGAACCGGTCATAGATGCGCCAGCGCTGGTTCTTCTTGGCCAACCGCCACAACAGGCGCGTGATTGCCTGGGTGATCGCGGCCAGCATTAACGTATGCTCAAGCCGGGGCTGCACGTCGCAGATGCGCGACTCGATTGTTGGAAAATGCGACGACGGGCGCAGGTCCCACCAGATCTTGGAGCTGTCCTCGATCACGCCGACCTGGGTCAGGATACCGACCGCGCGTTCGAATTCCGAAAAGCTTTCCATGCGTGGCGGCAGACCGGTCCGCGGCAGGTTGTCGAATACGGTCAGTCGATAGCTGTCGAGCCCGGTGTCGCGCCCTTGCCAGAAAGGTGAAGACGTCGACAGCGCAAGAAGATGAGGCAGGAAATAGCTAAGCTGGTTCATTAGGTCGACCCGGCGGTCAGGGTCTTCGATCCCCACGTGAACATGCATGCCGCAGATGAGCATACGCTGCACGACGCCGGCGAGATCGGAGGAGAGCGCGTTGTAGCGCTCCTTGTCGGTATGGTGCTGTTCACGCCAGTCGGCAAAAGGATGGCAGGATGCGGCTATCGGCGTAAGGTTGTGCTTGGCTGCCTCGCGGGACACGGTGCTGCGCAGCCGCTGCAGATCTTCGCGCGCTTCCGCCACATTGGCGCAGACCTTGGTGCCGATCTCGATCTGGCATTTGAGGAATTCCGGTGCGACCTGATCCTCCAGTTCCGCCGCGCAGGCGGCCATGAGGTCCTCGGGCGCCTCGGCAAGCGCAAGGCTGTCGCGATCTACCAGAAGATATTCTTCTTCGATCCCAATGGTGAATGCCGGGTCTTCCATGCCGCCTCCTGTACTTTGGCTATCAGAGCGGGTTCAAAGCAGCTTTGGCAAGTGTCTTAAAATGCGCGGGCATCTTGAGTTTGAAGCTAAAACACGTCTTCAGCTTCCAAACGACCCAAGTAATCCAGTCTTGCAAGGTGGCTGGAGCCGCTCTTCGGCCGATCTGCCGGTTTTCTTTGTTATGAGCCCTCGCGCACATGGAAATGACACCGGCTTTGTTGCAAATCGTGAAACAATTTGTTTCTAAGCTTCTGAAATATGGCGTTTTTGTGTTCCTCGAACACAGGCTATTGTATATCGAGGCGTGAGACTCGCATGACGGTTGAGTACCGTTACATGACTTGTCTGTTTCGTTTTTTGTTAAGTGGTCCTATGGGGAAGGTACGACGAAAATGTTGAAAACACTGATTTCTGGAATCGCGCTTAGCTTTTGCGCAACACTTGCAAGCGCATCAACGGTAACATTCCATTTTGGCGGTCCAGGCACGACAACCACTGGTTCGTTGTCTTGGACCGATCCAGCCACGGGTCTTTCAGTAACAGCAACTGCACACGAATAGCTTGCCAACGGTGATTTCGGTACGCAGGTCAGGTTGGGATGGTGGAATACCGGCTTGGGTGTTTACAGTACGGATAGCGGAGATTCCCATCAGGTCGACAGTGACGGAACGGACGAACTGATCAAGTTGTCCTTTTCGAAGGCTGTAAGCATGGCATCGGCGAAGTTCAGCTATTGGTCATCAATCGATGATTTTTCGCTCGGTACTTACAATGATTCCGGTTCTGTTTTGTCCTATACGCAAACGAATACTGCGAACTGCATCGTTTCAAGCTGTTCGGATTCGTCAGGAAGTATCGCAGAAAGCGGATCTCTGGCTGGGTTTGGGACCCATTCCATATTCTCAATTGGCGCATCGGGTTCCGGCGACAGATTCAAGCTAAAAAGCATAACAGTAAACTATGAACCGAGCGTTGTGCCGATTCCGGCCGCTGGTTGGCTGATGCTGGGCGCTTTGGGGGGCTTTGCGGCTCTGCGTCGGCGTAAGAAGACCTGATCGATCCAATCAGACATGAATGAAAGGGCGGCCGCTTGGCCGCCCTTTTCGTATCTACGCTCGTCGCCGGATTTACTCCATAGGCTTGAAGTTGAACTCGCCGCCTTCCTTGATGCCCGAGGGCCAGCGCGCGGTGACTGTTTTTGTTCGCGTGTAGAATTTGAATGCGTCCGGACCGTGCTGGTTGAGATCACCGAACATAGATTTCTTCCAGCCGCCGAAGGTGTGATACGCCAAAGGAACCGGGATAGGCACATTCACACCGACCATGCCGATGTTAATCCGGTTGGAGAAATCACGCGCGGCGTCGCCGTCGCGGGTAAAGATCGCGGTGCCATTGCCCATCTCATGGTCCATCGCCAGGCCGATGGCCTCTTCATAAGATTTGGCACGAACGGTCGACAGGACCGGACCGAAGATTTCCTGGCGGTAGATGTCCATGTCGGGCGTTACCTTGTCGAACAGGTGCGGGCCGACAAAGAAACCGTCTTCATATCCCTGAAGCGAGAAGTCCCGACCGTCGACTACGAGTTCTGCCCCTTGATCTATGCCGGACTGCACAAGCCCGAGGATCTTTTCCTTGGCTTCCTTCGTCACGACGGGGCCATAGTCGACGTCGTCGCCGGCGGTGTAGGGTCCGACCTTCAGCTTTTCGATGCGCGGCACCAGTTTTTCAATCAGGCGGTCGGCGGTTTCCTCGCCCACCGGAACGGCAACCGAAATCGCCATGCACCGTTCGCCCGCCGCGCCGTAACCCGCGCCGATCAACGCGTCCGCAGCCTGGTCCATATCTGCGTCGGGCATCACGATCATGTGGTTTTTCGCGCCGCCGAAGCACTGCACGCGTTTGCCGTTCGAGCAGCCGCGCCCGTAGATATATTCGGCGATCGGTGTCGAGCCGACGAACCCAACAGACTGGATCACGGGATGATCCAGCATCGCGTCGACGGCTTCTTTATCGCCTTGAACCACCTGCAGAATGCCTTTCGGCAGGCCGGCTTCCTCCATCAGTTCGGCCAGCATGATCGGTACCGACGGGTCGCGCTCGGACGGCTTGAGGATGAAGGCGTTGCCACAGGCGATGGCGGGCGCGAACATCCACATCGGGATCATTGCCGGAAAGTTGAACGGCGTAATCCCGCCGCAGACGCCCAAGGGCTGTTTCATCGAGTACATATCGATGCCCGGGCCAGCGCTGTCGGTATATTCGCCTTTCAGTAGTTCCGGCGCGCCGATGCAGTACTCGACCACTTCGAGACCGCGCTGCACGTCACCCTTGGCGTCTGGAAAGGTCTTGCCGTGCTCGGAACTGAGCTTTTCGGCCAATTTGTCCATGTCCCGATTCAGCAAATGTACAAATTGCATCATAACGCGGGCGCGCCGCTGCGGGTTGGTCGAGGCCCAGTCGGGCTGTGCTTCTTCGGCGATGGCCACGGCCTTGGCGAACTCGTCTGCCGTGGCCAGCGGGCATTTCGCCTGAACTTCGCCGGTGGCGGGGTTGAAAACATCCGAAAAGCGGCCCGAGGTCCCTTTGACCCGCTCGCCGCCGATGTAATGTGTCAGTTCTTCCATGATCCATCCTCCTTGAGTTGTGCATAACTTAGCGTTGCAAAATTCATCGGGACAGGGGCAATATCTCAAAAGGGACATGCACTTTTGCAAAGGGGGGCGCATGGAGCCAAGCTGGGACGACATGCGGGTCTTTCTGGCCGTTGCGCGCGCCGAGAGCCTGTCGGGCGCGGGCAGGGGGCTGAAGCTTGATCCCGCAACTGTGGGTCGCCGGATCGCCAGGCTGGAGGAGGATCTTGCCGCGCCGCTCTTTGCGAAGTCGCCGACCGGATACGCTCTTACCGATGCTGGACAGCGCCTTTTGGGGCACGCGGAACGTGCCGAACAGGCCATGCAGGAAGCCGCCGAGGAAATGGCCGGACAGGCCGGGGGCCTGTCTGGGCAAATCCGCATTGGCGCACCGGATGGGGCCGCGAATTTCCTTCTGCCGCAGGTCTGCACCGCGATCGCCAAGGAAAACCCCGATCTTGATATCCAGCTTGTTGCGCTGCCCCGGGTGTTCAACCTGACCCGGCGCGAAGCGGATATGGTCATTGCCGTCAGTCCGCCCACCGCGGGCCGCCTGACAGTGCAGAAGATCACGGATTACAAACTGCATCTCGCGGCCGTCCGTTGGTATTTGCGGCAGAATCCCGAAATCCGGACGTTGGCCGATCTCAAGGCGCACCGGATCGTCGGATACATTCCCGACATGATTTTCGACAAGGAACTCGACTATCTCGGTGAAACCGGGGTCAAGCGCGTGATGCTGGCGTCGAACTCGGTTTCGGTGCAAAGTAATTGGATCCACCGGGGCGGCGGTGTGGGGATCATGCATGATTTCGCATTGCCTTGGTTTCCCCGTATGCAGAAAATCCTGCCCGATGAATTCAGCCTGACGCGCAGTTTCTACCTCGTGCGGCATGCCGACGACCGGCGATTGGAACGCATGAACCGTTTCGCGGAGGCGCTCAACGAGGGAATACGCGCCGAGGTGGCCCGTCTGGAAGCCGAGACTTGACAGAAATTTAATTCTGTCGGACGCTGGTTTCAGGTAACAAAATGTCCAGCGGAGAGGGCCGGTTATGATCGTTCAGCAGATTCTGAGAGCCAAGGAAACGGACCAGCTTATCACCGTGACGCCGGATACCAGCGTTTCGGACGCCACCCAGCTTCTCGCGGAGCATCGCATCGGCGGTCTGATCGTGTCCGAGGACGGCACCAACGCTGTCGGAATTCTGTCGGAGCGCGATATCGTTCGTGCCATGGCCGTGGTCGGCGGCAATTGCCTAAACGACAGGGTCAGCGATCTGATGACGCCCGATCCGGTGTGCTGCTCCAAAACCGACAGTGCGGTGCTGGTGCTGGCCAAGATGACCGAGGGGCGCTTTCGCCACATGCCGGTGGTCGAGGACGGTAAGCTTATGGGTATGGTGACGCTTGGCGACGTGGTCAAGGCGCGCCTGCAGGAACTGTCCATGGAGAAAGAAGCGCTGGAAAGCATGGTGATGGGCTTTTAATCCCAAGCTGATCCGCCGGGCGCGCGCATCGATGCGAGGGTTGCAATCCCGCGCTGCATGGTGTTGTTTTCGCCCAAACTATTGACGGAGAGGCCCATGCGCACCGGTCTTTATCCCGGCACTTTCGATCCGGTTACCTTGGGCCATATCGACATCATCACCCGTGCGTGCCGATTGGTGGACCGGCTTGTGATCGGTGTCGCAATCAATCGCGACAAGGGGCCGTTGTTCAGCCTTGATGAACGGGTGGCCATGGTCGAGGCGGAATGCTCAGAAATCAGTGCCAAGACCGGGGTCGAAATCGTGGCACATCCTTTCGAGAACCTGCTGATCGATTGTGCCCGGGACGTCGGGGCCAGTGTGATTGTGCGCGGTCTGCGCGCGGTGGCGGATTTCGAATACGAGTTCCAGATGGTCGGCATGAACCGCGCGCTCGACGACAAGATCGAGACCGTGTTTCTGATGGCCGATGCCCGTAGCCAGGCGATTGCCAGCAAGCTTGTCAAGGAAATCGCCCGGCTGGGAGGCGATGTGTCCAAGTTCGTGACGCCGTCGGTCAGGGACGCGTTGCGCGTACGGCTTGGGCTTGACTAATCCCTAGCGCCAGAAAGCCAGCCATTCGATCAGGTCGATCGTCTTGCGCGCCAGGAAAAGCGTTGCCTGGTGATCGTTGCTCGACAGATCCCACGCGAGGCTGGCGGCGATCAGGAAGCCGAGAAAAATGGCGATCGAATTGGTCATGGGCCTGCCAGGTCTGGGATCAACTGCACGTGATATGCCTCAAGCTGGGCTAATCGCGCAAGGCCATCAGGAGGCGGCTCGATCCGTCGGGGACGTCAGCGGTGCATCGACGAGATCGCCCACCAGCAACCCAAGAAGGGCGCCCCGCCCGGGCACGTGGGCCTTTCGGTAGACCGCATTGAGTTGTGATTTCACGGTTCCCTCGGCGGCACCACGCAAGCGCGCAGTTTCGGCGATGGAAAATCCCTTGATGGCAAACATGGCGACGTCCCGTTCCGCCGGTGTAAGGCCCCAGTCGTCGAAATACGTCTCGATGATGTCCGCCAAAGCACCCGCGGCGACGGAGACCTGCGTTTCCAGATGTGCCTGCCGCCGCAGAAGCGCCATGAGCACGCGGATTTCGAAAATTACCGCAAGGATGAGCGCCAGCGAGGCGATCACCTCGGTCGAGGCGTAGACGATGTTGGCGCCTGCCATGGCGCCGGTACGCAGGTCTTCGACCACGTCCCACAGAAAGAAGGCGGTGCAGAGGATCTGCACCGCGATGAGGGCCATGAGCGGCCCTGGCCGGTCGAGCGTGAGGCGTGTCATGTCTCAAGCTTTACGTCGTCTGGTATCGTTTTGCACCCAGTTATCATCGAGCGGGGCAAGTTGACACCGGTGCGCAGGCTTTCCAACAGAACCGCCGCGATGTGGGCGAGTACCGAGAATTCGGCCCAAAGGACTAGCGCCTCGTGCGCCTCTTCAACCCATTCGACACCCCAGAAGACGTTTGTGGTCATCAAGTACCCTGTGGCTCCTATGGCGAGGACCGTCAGCAACAGGTTCGCAATCATCAGCGCGCCCAGCGGAGAATGACCCAGATGGGTGCGTCGGCGGCGTAGCGCGATATCGGCCACCTGACCGGTCAACTCGGTCTGGCTGGGGGCGAAGCTTGAGAATCTGGCATGGTGGGGCCCGATGAGCCCCCATATCAGACGCAGTCCCACCAGCACGACCAGCGCGTAGCCCAGCCATTCATGGGCGGGCACGTCTTCGTCGATGAAAAAGGCGTTGGCGACAAAGCTGGACGCCAGCGTCCAGTGAAAGACCCGAAGAAAGGGGTCCCAGACCTTGTAGGTTTTCATGGCTTCACTCCGGTGAAGGGGCCGGCCACCGGGGGAAAGGGCCGGCCCGGTTGGCGTCAGTCGTCACGCTCGGATTTGACGATGTCGAGTTGCTTGTCGAGATAGACCTCGTAGCGTTGCCCGTCCTTCATGGCGTAGGCCTCGTACATGCCGTCTTCGACCTCGATCTTGCGCACCTCATAGCCCTGCTCGGCGAGGATGGCGCGGATCTCGTAGGCCTTGGCGGTGTCGTTCAGTTTTTCGTCGTCCGAGGCAACGGCCATGGAGCCTGCGGCGATGGCAAGGGCGAGGGCGATGATGCGTGTCATGGGAAATGTCCTTTCGGTTTCTTGTCTGGCAGGGGCAGGATGCGCTCTGCCGCGACCGAAATAGACAGGTCGGGAATGTGTCTCTATCGGCGGATCGGGGGACAAGGGCGGGTATACACCCAAGGTTTATGTGCCGACATCAGGAAAGCAGATACGAAAAGGCCCCCGTGCGACGCATCGGGAGCCTTTTAAATCAGATGCTTAGAGTGCGGTCTTACGACAGCTTTGCCATCGCTACGGCCACGTCCGCCATGCGGCACGAAAAGCCCCATTCGTTGTCGTACCAAGCCAGAACGCGCACCAGACGCCCGCCAGTGACACGAGTCTGCTCGGGCGCGAAGATCGAGCTTTCTTCGGTATGGTTAAAGTCGATCGATACTTTTGGCTCGGGGTCGTATCCCAGAATACCTTTCATCGGCCCTGCGGCGGCTGTGGCCACAGCTTCGTTCACATCCGCCTCCGTCACGTCCTTCTTGGCAAGGAAGGTCAGGTCCACAGCGGACACGTTTGGCGTGGGCACGCGGATGGCTGAGCCGTCGAGCTTGCCTTTCAGGTCGGGCAGAACTTCGCCCAGAGCCTTTGCGGCGCCGGTGGAGGTGGGGATCATCGACATGGCTGCGGCGCGCGCGCGGTAGAGGTCCTTGTGCCGGCGGTCGAGCGTGGGCTGGTCGCCGGTATAGGCGTGGATCGTGGTCATGATTCCGCTCTCGATGCCAATCGCCTCGTGCAGGACCTTGGCGACTGGCGCGAGACAGTTCGTGGTGCAGGACCCGTTGGAGATCATCCGCTCGCCCGGTTGCAGGTCGCCGTCATTGACGCCGAAGACCACTGTGCGGTCCACGTTCTTGCCCGGCGCCGACAGCAGGACCTTGCCCGCGCCGCGTTCCAGGTGTTTCTTGGCCTTCTCGCCGTCGTTGAACTTGCCGGTGCATTCCAGCACCACATCGACGCCGGACCAGTCGAGCTCATCCATGTCGTAAGTGGAATACATCTGCATCGGGCCACGGCCCAAGTCCATTGTTCCGTCGCCCAGCGTGATCTCGCCCGGGAAGCGACCGTGCACGCTGTCGTGCTTGATGAGGTGCGCCGCGGTTTCCAGCGGGCCGGTGGCGTTGACCTTGGTGACCTCGATATCTTTGCGCCCGCTGGCGGCGATATGGGCAAGGGTGCAGCGTCCGATCCGGCCGAAGCCGTTGATCCCGACTTTGATGGTCATAAGACAGGTCTCCTTGGTGTGGCTTGCCCGCGATATAGACGGGGCAGAGGGGGGCTAAAAGGTTAAAATGCCGGGAGGACAGGGTGTTAGCGATAACCGTTTGCGCAAATCGGATGCCTGTGACCATGATTGCGCTAACTCGGTATGAGGCAGAAGCGAGAGGGGCGAGGGTATGAGTGGTCTATTGGCGTTGCTGGACGATGTGGCGGGTCTTGTGAAGGTGGCCGCGGCGTCGATCGACGACGTTGCAGGGCAGGCGGCCAAGGCCGGCGCCAAGGCGGCAGGCGCCGCCATCGACGATGCCGCCGTGACGCCGAAATACATGCAGGGATTTGCACCTGCGCGGGAATTGCCGATCGTCTGGCGCATCGCGCGGGGATCTTTGTTCAACAAACTGGTGTTTCTGTTGCCTGCCGGGCTTGCCATGTCGAATTTTGCGCCATGGCTTATTCCGCCGCTTCTCATGCTTGGCGGTTCCTATCTGTGTTTCGAAGGCGCCGAGAAGGTGGCCCACGCGCTTGGGTTCGGCAAGCACCATGGCGGACCGGACGGAAGCCATGAAAACAAGGACCCTACTCATCTGGAAGAGCAAAAGGTCAAGGGCGCGATCAAGACGGATTTCATCCTGTCGGCGGAGATCATGACCATTGCACTGTCGGCCATCCCCGAAAGCAATTTCTGGATGGAAGCGGCAACGCTGGCGCTGGTCGCAGTTGGCATCACGGCGGCGGTTTATGGCGCGGTGGCGCTGATCGTGAAGGCCGACGATGCGGGGCTCTTCATGGCCAAGTCAGGTCGGCTCAGCGTGACGCGGGCGGTGGGGCGGGGCATCGTGCGGGGCATGCCTTATTTCCTGAAGGCTTTGATGGTGGTCGGAACGGCGGCGATGCTTTGGGTCGGGGGATCGATCATCGTGCATACTGCGCATCAGATGGGCTGGCACTGGCCCGAGGAGACCATCGAACATGCCGCCCACGCCGTCGGAGGCGGGCAAGCGGCGCTTGACTGGTCCGCGAAGGCGGCGCTTGACGGTGTGCTTGGTCTTGTGCTCGGCATCGTGCTCATTCCGATCGGCACCAAGCTGGTCGCACCGGTGTGGGGCAAGGTCTTCGGCGAGAAAGCCGCGCATTGAAAAAGGCCGCCCCGGAGGACGGCCCTGAGCGCGCGAGGCCGCGCTAAAGCTCGGCCTGATGGCGATGGTTAGCTGCCTTCGTCGGTTTCCGGCGTCAGGCGCACCAGCCTGCCATCCTCGAAATCGGTGATTGCCAAGATCGCGCCGTCGGTATCGACCTCGACATCCCGCACGCGGCCCAGATCCATGCTGAGACGTTCCTCTGCGCTTGCACGGTCATCTTCCAGTTCAAGCCGAACGATACCGCCCGGTGCGAGCGACCCGATGAAAACGTCATTCTGCCAGTCGCTGAACATGTCGCCGTCATAAGTGATCATTCCGCCCGGCGCGATGACCGGATCCCAATAGTAGACCGGCTGTTCCATGCCATCCATCCGAGCCTTGCCCGAGCCGATCGGATCACCGCCATAGGTCAGCCCGTAAGAGATGACCGGCCAGCCGTAGTTCTTGCCCGCCTCTGGCTTGTTGAGCTCATCGCCGCCCTTGGGCCCATGTTCGATGGTCCAAAGCGCGCCGTCGCGTATCATGGCCCCTTGGATGTTGCGGTGCCCAAATGACCAGATCGTGTCGAGCGCGTCGTCGTCGCCGACGAAGGGATTGTCCTGTGGCACCTCACCGTCGAGCGTCAGTCGCGCCACGACGCCAAAGGTGTTCGACGGGTCCTGCGCATATTCGCGGTACTTGAAAGTTGAATGCTCGCCAGTGGTGACAAAGACGTGGCCCTGAGCGTCGAAGATGACCCGTGAGCCGAAATGCATCGGGGCGGTGGCGCCGGGCTCTTGCACGAAAATGTCCGTGAGACCGGTGAGCGCGGTCATGTCCTCGCTCAGCACCGCATAGGCCGCCGCGGTCGCGGAGAGACTGTCGCCCACAGGCTTGGCGTAGGTCAGATAAACCCGACGGCTATCGGCAAAGTCGGGCGCAAGCGCCACGTCGAGCAGGCCGCCCTGCTTTTCGGCGACGACCTCGGGCGTGCCGCTGATAGGATCGGAAAGCGTGCCGTCGCGGGTAATGTGACGCATACGTCCGGGACGCTCGGTGACGAGATAGCCGGCATTATCCGGCAGAACCTCGATCCCCCATGGATGAACGAGGCCGGTCGCCACTTCCTCAACCTCCAAGGTCACGCCGCTGTCAATTAGTGGCGCGCGTGTTTGTGCCTCGAAGGCCGGCGCGAAATCTGTCGCAGGGGCGCTGCGTTCGTAGGTTTGCGCCACAAGAGGAAGCGCGGGGAATGCCGCTGCGAGGGCGGTGGTCGTCAGAATCGTACGGACGGTCATCTGGGGGTCTCCTTCAACTACCTGAAAGACAAACCCCCAATTGTTTCGGCCTGTTCCGCAGCGCGGCGAGGTGCCGCGGTCAGAGCAGCGCCTTGACCTTGGCCACGACGTTCTCGGCCGTGATGCCGAATTTCTCGTAAAGCTCCTCGGCGGGGGCCGAGGCCCCGAAGCCGGTCATGCCGACGAAATCCGATTTGCCGGGTTTTGCGCGCTCGCCGCAAAGCCAGCGGTCCCAGCCTTGCCGCACCGCCGCCTCAACGCCCACGCGCACGGCCTGACCGCCGGGCAGAATGCGCTTGCGGTAAGCCTCGTCCTGCATCTCGAAAAGCTCCCAACACGGCATGGACACAACGCGGGTCCCGATCCCCTCTGCCTCGAGCATGTCGCGCGCCGCCATGGCGATGGCCACTTCCGATCCGGTGGCAAGCAGGATGGCCTGTCGGGTGCCTGTGGCGTCGGCGAGAACATATGCGCCCTGCGCGCTGAGGTTCTTTTGCTTATGGTCCATACGCAGCGTAGGCACGCCCTGACGCGTGAGCGACAGAACGGAAGGCGTGGTTTTGGACTGCATTGCGATTTCCCAAGCCTCGGCGGTTTCCACCGTGTCGCAGGGACGAAAGACCATGGTGTTGGGGGTTGCGCGGCTGATTGCGAGATGCTCGACCGGTTGGTGGGTCGGGCCGTCCTCGCCCAAGCCGATGCTGTCATGCGTCATGACAAACACGGTCGGGATTTTCATCAGAGCCGCCAAGCGCATCGCGGGCCGGGCGTAGTCCGTGAAGCACATGAAAGTGCCGCCATACGGGCGGATGCCGCCATGTAGCGCCATGCCGTTCATCGCCGCCGCCATACCATGTTCACGGATGCCGTAATGGATGTAGCGGCCCTTGCGATTGCCCTCATCGAAAACGGTCATGTCCCCAGATCGGGTGTTGTTGGAGCCTGAAAGATCCGCCGAGCCGCCGATGGTTTCCTGCATTACCGGGTTCACGACCTCGAGTACCATCTCGCTTGATTTGCGGGTGGCGACCTTGGGCTTTTCTTCCGAAATCTGCTTTTTAAGCGCCCGGATCCGCGCGGTCAGCTTCTTTGAGGGCTCACCGGCCATAACCCGGTCGAATTCGGCGCGGCGGCGTTCACTCATGTCGCCAAGCCGCGAGAGCCACTCGGCGCGGTCCACCGCCCCGCGCGCGCCGATTTTTTCCCACGCGGATTTCACGTCGGCGGGTACTTCGAAGGGGCCTGTCGACCAGCCATAGGCCGCTTTCGCCGCCGCAAGCTGATCTGGATCTGTCAGAGCGCCGTGGCCTTTCGACGTGTCCTGTGCCGCGTGGCCAAGCGCAATATGCGTCTTGCAGGCGATCATGGTGGGGCGACGGCCCGTCTTGGCCTTGGTCAGCGCCGCGTCGATCTCTTCGGGATTGTGGCCGTCGCATTCCACCACTTGCCATCCGCTGGCGCGGAAACGTTTGATCTGGTCGGTGCGGTCGGCAAGATCAACGGTGCCGTCGATGGTGATGTTGTTGTTGTCCCACATCACGATAAGCTTTGACAGACCCAGGCGCCCGGCAAGACCGATAGCTTCCTGGCTGACACCTTCCATCAGGCAACCGTCGCCGGCGATCACATAGGTATGGTGGTCGACGATCTTGCGCGAAAACCGCGCGCGCAGGGCTTCCTCGGCGATGGCGAAGCCAACGGCGTTGGCGATGCCTTGTCCCAGAGGACCGGTCGTGGTTTCGATCCCGTCGTGCAGGAAGTTTTCCGGATGTCCGGCGGTCTTGGCGCCCCACTGGCGGAAGTTCTTGATTTCCTCAAGGCTCATGCCTTCGTACCCGGTCAGGTATAACAGTGAATAGAGCAGCATCGAGCCGTGACCCGCGGACAGGATGAACCGGTCGCGATCCGCCCATCCGGGCGCTGCGGCGTCGAACTTCAGGTGCTTTTCGAAAAGCACCGTGGCGACATCGGCCATGCCCATCGGCATGCCTGAATGGCCGGAATTGGCGGCGTGCACGGCATCGAGCGTCAGCGCGCGGATGGCGGCGGCTTTGGTCCAGTGTTCGGGGTGTGCAGAGCGCAGGGCGGCGATATCCAAGGGGCAGCTTCCTTTGCCAGAAAGAAGGATAAGGTTAGGTCTTGGCCCGTTGCATATCAGCCCCGGTCCAAAGATCAAGGCGGCCCGCAACCGCATTTCCGAAGGGGGCGCATTTTCCCGTGTCATTAGGTAGACTTGACCCGTATCGCGGGCGATGCGATTCGTGGCTTGCCGTTTGGCGGGCGCGGTCGCAAACATAAAAAATGATCAGACGGGATGAGGAAATGAGCGAGATCGAGGAATTCCAGAGGCGCATCAACGCCGCGCTCGACCGGATCGGTACCCAGATCGAGGCCGGATCGGGCGGTGCAGCGGACCCGGCGGAACTCAATGAGCTTCGCCAGGCGCTCGATGACGAGAAATTAGCCAACGAACAGCTGCAGGAGCGCATCAAGGCGCTTCGGACCAAGCGCAACGCGCTGGAGGAGAAGCTTGAAGCCGCCCGCGAGGCGAAATCGGCTGAAATGACTAAGCTTGACACAGAGCTGCAGGCCTTGCGCCGAGCAAATCAGCAGCTGCGCGACAACAACAAGGCGCTGCGCGAAGCCAACGAGGCGGGCGTGGCCGAGCCGCACCTGATCAACAAGTCAATGCTGGCCGAGTTGGAAAGCCTTCGCGCCACGCGTGCCACTGACCGCGCCGAAACCGAGGCGATCCTCGCCATGCTGAGCGCGGCGATCGAGGGCGCGACAGATGCGGATGCCGGCGCAAGCGACAGGGAGGAGGCCTGATGCCAGAGGTACAGATCGAGATCGGTGGCCGGAAGTTCGACGTCGCCTGCCAGGAAGGCGAAGAGCATTATCTGCATGCCGCCGCCAAGATGCTGGACGAAGAGGCGTCTGTGCTGTCGGCGCAGATCGGGCGCATTCCCGAGGCGCGCATGCTGCTGATGGCAGGGCTGATGCTGGCCGACAAGACGGCCGGTTTCCAGGACAAGCTGCGCGAGGCAGATGATAAAATGGCCGAGAAGGAGGCGGAGCTTGAACAACTGCGTAACGCGCCGGCGCCCGAAGCGCAGAAGATCGAAGTGCCCGTCATACCGAGCACGGTAACGGAGGCGATGGCCGAAATCGCGGCGCGGGCCGAAGCGCTCGCTGAACAGGTGGAAGCGCAGGGCGCTCAATCCGGTCCGACCAACGAGGCCTGATGGCGACTGTTTACGCTTCACTTGGCCGACGAAACAGCCGGTAAAAAAAGCCCCGGCGCGGGATGGGGCGCCGGGGCTTTGTCATGGTCGCCGTCCGACCGTCATGTCTCTGACGATTGGCGGAAGAGGTCAGGCGACCATTTTGGCAACGACTTCTCCGAACGACGAGGGTGTTGGCACGATGGTCACGCCGGCCTCTTGCAGGATATCGACCTTTTCCTGCGCGGATTCGCCGAAGGCCGACACGATCGCCCCAGCATGTCCCATGCGCCGTCCCTTGGGCGCAGACAGACCCGCGATATACGCCGCGACCGGCTTGGTCATGTGATCGCGGATATATTCCGCGGCTTCTGCTTCCTGCGGGCCGCCGATTTCGCCCACGAGAACAACGGCGTCGGTCTCTGGATCGGCCTCGAAGAGTTCAAGAATATCCTTGAAGCTGGATCCGTTGATCGGATCACCGCCGATCCCGATGGAGGAACTGACACCGATGCCCCGATCGCTCATCTGGCTTGCCGCCTCGTAACCCAGTGTGCCGGAACGTCCGACGATGCCGACGCGGCCCGGCTTGTAGATATGTGGCGGCATTAGTCCGGCAAAGGCCTGGCCCGGGGTGATGATACCCGCGCAGTTCGGCCCGATGAGGCGCATGCGCTTTTCTTCCTTGTAGCGGCGCATGTAGCGTTTCACGTCGATCATGTCCTGCGCGGGGATGCCGTCTGCGATGCAGACGCAGGTTTTGATGCCAGCATCGGCTGCTTCCATGATGCTGTCGGCCGCAAACGGGGGCGGAACAAACGAAATGACGAGTTCAGCGCCGGTTTCGGCGACCGCCCCTTTGACGGTGTTGAAGACCGGCAGGCCCAGATGCTTCGTACCGCCTTTGCCCGGCGTCACGCCCCCAACCACGTTTGTGCCGTGGTTGATCATGTCCTGGGCGTGGAATGAGCCGATCCGCCCGGTGATGCCTGTGACAAGCACCTTCGTTTCGCTGTTGATTATGATGGCCATCAGCTTGCCTCCGCCAGAGTTTCGTCAGATGCTTTCCAGAGGCCAACCACCTTTTCGGCGGCTTCGGCCAGGGTGTTCGCAGTCTCGATTTCGAGCCCGCTTTCCTTAAGCAATTTCATACCTTCCTCGACATTCGTTCCGGATAGGCGCACCACGAGCGGTATCTTGAGGTCGAGTTCCTTCACAGCAAGAACCACGCCTTCGGCAATCCAGTCGCAGCGGTTGATGCCCGCGAAGATGTTCACGAGGATCGCCTCGACATTCTTGTCGTTGAGCACCGCCTTGAAGGATTTCAGAACGCGCTCGGGGCTGGCGCCACCGCCTACGTCGAGAAAGTTGGCGGGCTCGCCGCCGGCCATCTTGATCATGTCGAGCGTGGCCATGGCGAGGCCCGCGCCGTTCACGATGCAGCCGATCTTGCCGTCGAGACCGATATAGCTCAGGCCGCGGTCGCCGGCGTAGGTCTCTCGCGGGTCTTCCTGGCTCTTGTCGCGCAGCTCGGAAATGTCGGGATGCCGGAAGAGCGCGTTCTCGTCAAAGCTTACCTTGGCGTCCAGCGCCACGATTTCTCCGGCGCCGGTCACGACGAGCGGATTGATCTCGACCATGTTGGCGTCGTGCTCCCACATCATCTGATAGCAGCCGATGATGGTCTTGACGGCCTGCGGGATGAGTGCTGGTTCCAGCCCAAGGGAAAACGCGATCTCGCGCGCCTGGAAGTTCTGCATGCCGACAGCGGGGTCCACGACCGACCGGATAATCGAGTCGGGTTCTTCCGCCGAGATTTCCTCGATTTCCATTCCGCCCTGGGCCGATGCCACGACGACCACACGCTCCAGCTTGCGGTCCATCACGAAGCCCAGATAGATTTCCTGCGCAATATTAGTGGCTTCTTCGATATAAAGCCGGCTGACCAGCTTGCCTTGCGGGCCGGTTTGATGGGTCACAAGCTTTCGTCCCAGCATCCATTGCGCCGCGTCGGAGATCTCCTCCTCGGACGAGCAGATGCGCACACCGCCCGCCTTGCCGCGCGCGCCGGAATGGATCTGGGCCTTCACGACCCATTTGTCGCCGGACAACTCCGAGGCGCGATAGACCGCTTGTTCGGGGCTGTAGGCGATCCCGCCACGGGGCACGTTCACGCCGAATTTCTTCAGCAGTTCCTTGGCCTGGTATTCATGAATGTCCATTCGGTTCTCCTCCTCAGGACTTGGCGGCGATGGCGTCTGCCACCGCGATAACGTTGTTGGCCATGCGCTCACTCGCGGCATCGATCATCTTGCCGTCGAGACTGGCCGCGCCCTTGCCCTGCGACTCGGCCTTGCGCAGCTCTTCGACGATTCGGCGCGCCTTGTTGATCTCATCCTCGGTCGGTGAGAAGACTTCGTTGGCGAGCTTGATCTGGCTGGGATGGATTGCCCATTTGCCTTCGATCCCAAGAGCCGCGGCGCGCTTGGCGCTATCAACGAAGGCGTCGGGATCAGAGAAATCACCGAAGGGCCCGTCAATGGCGCGCAAGCCATAAGAGCGACAGGCGACGTTCATGCGGCTGAGGGCGAAATGCCACTGGTCACCGGGATAATCAGGGTTGAGGCCTCCGATCACAACCGTCCGGGCGCGGGTGTACGCGGCATAATCGGCTACACCGAAATGCATGGCCTCAAGCCGTCCTGGGGTTGCGGCGATGGCCTCGACATTGGCCATGCCGAGGGCAGTTTCGATCAATGCCTCAAGGCCGATCTGATGCGTGAAGCCTTGTGCGACCTCAATCTGGCTGAGCATGGTTTCGACGGTGTATAGGTCGGCGGGTACGCCGACCTTGGGTACCAGGATCGTGTCGATATGCTGGCCAGCCTGTTCAACGACCTCGACCACGTCTCGGTACATGTAATGCGTGTCGAGCCCGTTGATGCGGATCGACATCGTCTTACCCTTCGCTTTCCAGTCGATGTCGTTGAGCGCCTGGATGATGTTCGAGCGCGCCTTGATCTTGTCGGGCGGGGCGACCGCGTCTTCGAGATCGAGAAAAACATAATCGACATCTGTGTCGGCGGCTTTTTCGATCATCGAGGGGTTCGAGCCCGGAACGGCGAGTTCCGAGCGTTGTAGGCGCTGCTTCTTCAAGGGGTAAAGCGTGTAACTCATGTTGGTCCTTCCTCCCGAACCGGCCATCAGGGCACGGCTCTCCTTGGTTTCACGTTCATCCGAAAGCGCTGCGAAAGATACTTTCGCACAGGTAGAAAAGCCTGCCCGGGGTGGCGATAAAAAACGGAACGGGTAGGGTGGTCCTACCCGTGTTAGCGCTGCACGAATGCCGTGGGATGCACTCGCTGCAACGCAGAATTTCTGCGACAAAACAAAAGTTTACGATGGGAAACTTATGTGCCGATCTGCGCTGGAAACGCACAGAAAACGGGCCGTGACTTTCATCACGGCCCGCATCCGTTTCTTACCTCTTGTGCGCTGTCTGGCTTACTTGGGCGTCACCAGATCGCCGGGTGTTTCGCCCTTGAGATAGGCCTCGAGATTGTCGATGGCGCGATGACCCATCGCCGCGCGCGTGCCATCCGTCGCGCTGCCCAGATGGGGTGCCAGCACGATATTGTCATACTTCAGGAACCGCTGATCGAGCGCGGGCTCGTTGTGATAAACGTCCAGACCCGCCGCCGCGAGATGACCAGAGTCAAGCGCATCAAAGAGCGCATCCTCGTCCACCACGTCGCCGCGGGCCGAGTTCACGAGAATCGAGCCGGGTTTCATCGCGTTGAAGATGTCGGCGTTGATCATCTTGTACGTGTCGGCGCCGCCGGGGCAGTGGAGCGACAGAAAATCGGCCTGCGCGGCCACATCGTTCATCGAGGCAAGCTGTTCGGCATTGCCATTGTCGGCCTTTATGTCGTCGGGCACGTTCCAGGCATCCTGAAACACAACGCGCATGCCAAAGCCGCCATGCGCCTTGCGTGCCATGGCCTGACCAATTCGACCGAACCCGATGATGCCAAGCGTCGCGCCGGTCACCTTCTTGCCGATCATGTGGGTGGGCCGCCAGCCCTCCCACTTGCCCGCGCGGGTCTCGCGCTCGCCTTCGCCGATACGGCGCGCGGCGCAGAGCAGCAGACCCATGGCAAGATCGGCGGTACAGTCGGTCAGCACATCGGGCGTGTTGGTCACGACGATGTCGTTGGCCGCCGCCGCGTCGATGTCGATGTGATTGAAGCCCACACCGTAGTTCGCGAAGATCTTAACCTTGCCCTTGGCGGCTGGATAGAACTCCGCCGGGACCTTGTCGGACACGGTCGGCATAATCACGTCATAGGTTTCCGCAGCCTTCATCCACTCATCGTGGCTCAGCGGGCTGTCGGGATGGCGCAGGGTCACGTCGCCGAGGCCCGCCTGCGTCAGGCGGTCCTCGGTTTCCTTGGGCCACGCGCGCGTGACCAGTATTTTCACGTCAGCCATGATGCGCTCATGCCGCCTTGGACTGTGCGGTCTGGCCGTCCGGTGTGGTCGCTCGATAATGTGCCTGTGCCGCCGCAACACCCGAGCCCGGCTCAATCTTGGCACCCGCGTCGACCAGGGCCATTTCCGCAGCCGAGATCGCCCCGCAGAGCATCACCGGGTTCAGCGACCCGAGATGTCCGATGCGGAAGGCTTTGCCAGCCAGTTTGTTCAGGCCGGTGCCGAGCGAGGTCTGATATTTGTAATAGGCGGTCGAAATCACATCGCGCGCATCGACGCCTTCGGGCGCGTAAATTGCGGAAACGGTGTCGGATTCCCACTCGGGGCCCATCGCCACGAGTTTGCAGCCGTCCCATGCCTCGACCGCGGCGCGGACGCCTGCGGCCATGCGGTTATGACGCTCCCAGATGCTTTCCATGCCGGCTTCGAGCATCATGTCGAGTGAGCAGCGCGGGCCGCGCAGAAGCTGCGTGGCGGGCGTGTATGGGAAATATCCAGTATCGTTCAGCTTGATCATGTCCTCGAAGCTGAAATAGCAGCGGCTCATGCCGGAGTTGCTGAGCGCCTTGTTGGCCTCGAGCGCTTTGGCGCTGACCCCGAGAAAACCAAGACCCGCGGGCAGCATGAAGCCTTTCTGCGAGCCCGAGACAGCAAGGTCGACGCCCCATTTTTCCATCTCGAACTCGATCGAGGCGATAGAGCTTACGCCGTCGACGAAAAGCATCGCCGGGTGGCCGGCGGCATCGAGTACCTTGCGAACGCCCGCGATATCCGAGGTCACGCCGGTCGCGGTTTCGTTCTGCGTGGCGAAGACCGCTTTGATCTCGTGATTTTTGTCTGCTTCGAGATGCTTGGCGTAGTCCTCGAGCGGCACGCCTTTGCCCCACTCGACTTCGCAGAGTTGCACGTCGAGGCCCAGACGCTCGGCCATATCCACCCAAAGAAGCGAGAATTGGCCGAAGCGCGACATCAGAACCTTGTCGCCAGGGTTCAGCGTGTTCTGAATTGCCGATTCCCAAGCGCCAGTGCCGGACGACGGAAAGATGAAGACGCGACCGTTTTCGAGGCGATAGGCCTTCTTCATGTCATCGAGGATGCCGGTCACGAACTCTCCGAAATCGGGGGCACGCATGTCTTCCATGGGCACGTTCATTGCGCGGCGGACAGGCTCCGGAACGTTCGTCGGGCCGGGAATGTAAAGATGCTTGTAACCGTTCATGGTGGTCTCTCTCCCAAAAAAGCGCTGTATCGCCGGGGGACGTAGCATGGCCTTACGCCACGTGAACAGCCCCGTGATGGATCAAATGGGGGAAATCCGCCCGATGGGTAGGAAAATCCCACCCACTCGGGTGAGATTTTTGGCGAAAAACGCCCGGCATACCGCCGCATACGTTTTTTTCGTTTGATTCCATTATCTTCGCACTTGCGGCATTCGGCTCATTTCACCGCCGAATGTACGTGTGGCGCAACCGCTGCGGGTCGCGTAAGGTTGTGTGTGGGAGAGAGACGCAAGTGACATCCATGCGAGCCGCATCCGAGATCAATCAGTCGGCGCGTGACGCAACGCCCGAGGTCATCGTGGCCGATCGCCAGTTGATCGTGTGTCAGGGGATTGGATCCCTCGTGGCGCAAATCCCCGAGGTCCGGCTTGGACAGTATGCAACCAACAAGGCGTCCCTGAAAAAGCTGCTGTCGCAGGCGAGGGGCCGGACCATCCTGATCCTGGGCGTGCGCCTTGCGGATGGTGATCTGACCCAGATCCTCGATCAGGTACGAAAGGACCATCCCGATGTGATGGTCGTCGTGGTCGCCGAAGATACAGAATTCGCGTTCATCCGAACGGCGATCAAGGCCGGGGCCAACTCGGTCTGCATGATGAGTCAGATCCTGACATCGCTTCCGCGTATCCTCGGCAAACTGATAGAGGGACACTCGATTGTGCCAACGGAAATCCTGCGGCGGTTGACGTCGGAGAACGCCGACAGCCTGTCACGCCGCGAACATGAGATCCTCGCCCTTTTGGGTGATGGCCTGACCAACTTCCAGATTTCCGCGCGGCTCGGTCTGAGCGAGAACACCGTGAAATACTATCTGAAAGCGATTTACCAGAAGCTCGACGTCAACTCGCGCGGCGCGGCCATCGCGAAATACGTCGCCGGTCATTATTAGGACGCCTTTTCCTTCTCTTCTCCGGAAACGGCTGTGCAACACTTGGCCACACTCAGGGAGACGTCGTTGCTGACGCACGTTTTACCGCAAAGCTGGCAACCTGGAATTCCAGATATCGAAGGCCGCATACCGTCCGGGGCGGTTGACGTCTTCGGCATAACAGGGATGGCCGGAACGCTGGCGGCGTTAAACTCCGACTGATTGCTCGTGATCCCACCGGTGCTTGTCACCGCGTCTTTCAAGATTTTACCCGTCGCGCCGCCTTAGCCACTCGGTCCGGGCACGTCACTCCGCCATATCGATTGAGATTTTGACGTTGCCATACCAATCGGCAACCGCGCGCATCTCATCCTCGCTGAGGGCGAGCGCCATCGGCGTCATCACCTCGTGCTTGCGCTTGCCTGTCCGAAAGGCCTTGAGCTGTGTCTCGATGTAGATATTCGTCTCGCCGGCTAGATTGGGCACGTCATCCGCCAGCGACAGACCATCGGCACCGTGGCAGGCCGTGCATTGTTCGGGCGCGCCGTCAACGTCGGCTCGCAGGGTCGCGGTCACATCGTGCGACGCGTACCAGGCTGCGAGATCGGCGATCTGCTGATCGCTGAGCGTCGAGGCCACGACACTCATCATCTCGTGCCGTCGCGTGCCGTTGCGAAAGGCGGTGAGCTGCGAAGTGATATACGGGGCGGGTTCGCCGCCGATATGCGGCGCGACCGGAATTTTTGCGTAGCCGTCCAGCCCGTGACACGTGCGGCATTGGTTGGCAAGCTTGCGGCCCTCGGCCGGATCGCCCGCGACGGGCGTCTCGGCCAAGGCGATCCCGGCGAGACAAATCCCGCCGAGACCGAAAAGTGCGATCCGTCTCATTCGCCGTAGCTGATCCGGTAGATGGCACCAGCCAGGTCGTCGGAGACGAGGATGGAGCCGTCGCGCAGCTCGGCCACATCCACCGGGCGTCCGAGATACTCCCCGTTTTCGTTGAGCCAACCTTCGGCAAATGGCTCTGTCGTGGCATTGCCCTCTTCATCGATGAAGGTGACCATCACGCGCGCCCCGACCGGCTCTGTCCTATTCCAAGATCCGTGCTGAGCCGAGAAGATGGCGTTCTTGTATTTAGAGGGGAACATGTCGCCCTCGTAGAACTCCATTCCGAGATCGGCGGCATGCGCCACTGTCTCGACCGCGGGCATCACGACTTCGACGGGCACCTCCTCGCCCTTGTACTCGTTCGTTCGCACGTCACCGCCGCCGTACCATGGATGGCCGAAGTGCTGGCCTGCTGCGGTCTGGCGGTTGATCTCGCCCGGCGGGATGTCATCGCCCATGCCGTCGACCTGGTTGTCGGTCCACCAAAGCTCACCTGTTACAGGGTGGAAGTCGTGCCCGACTGAGTTGCGTACGCCATAGGTATAGACCTCGCGACCCGTACCGTCGGTGTTCATGCGGATGATGCCGCCGATACCAACCTCGTTGTAGAGGTCGAGCTTTTCGGGCGGCGCGACATTGAAGGGCTGGCCGAGCGAGATGTAGATCATGCCGTCGGGACCGATTTTGCAGACCCGCGCGGTGTGGTTGTAGCTCTCTTCCTCGGGCGGGATCAGGTCGCCTTTGGCCACAAGATTGAATGCGGCCACATCGGGGCTTTCATAGAAAAACTCGGCGGCCGGGAAGAGCAGCACTCGGTTCTGTTCAGCGATATAAAGAAACCCGTCATCCGAAAAGCAGGGGCCATTTGGAATGGAGAAGGTCAGCGACGGCGCGAAATCCTTCACTTCGTCGGCGACCCGATCCTTGTTGCGGTCGGTCACGCTCCAGACTTTGTCCTTTCGGGTGCCCACGAAGGTCACGATCCCTTGCGGACCCACGGCCATGTGCCGGGCGTCGGGCACCACCGCATAAAGCTCGATCTTAAAGCCGTCGGGCAGCGTGATGTTTTCCAGCGTTGCCTTAATGCCGTCGGCATAGTCGCCAGTCTGCTCGATGAACGTGAATTCGGTCACGCCCGTGGACTGGAAATTCGAGAGCTTGTCGAGATTGTCGGGCACATTGGCACCCTGCGCCAGCGCGCTCCCAGTGAACAGCGCAAGTACCGCCACGGATCCCAAGAATTTTTTCATGATGTCCTCCCATGGATTCTTTAGAACCCCATCATTGACACAAGCTTACGTTGCGTCAAACTGATGCTTTCGGAGCGGTAGTTCGAAAGGCTTCATAGGATGGAATGATAGCCTTGCGCGTTAGACGCTGCAGGGCTTGTGTCCGTTCGCGACACAAGGCGGATTTCACTTTGTGGGAGATTTGGCTCCGGCGGTAGGGATCGAACCTACGACCAATTGATTAACAGTCAACTGCTCTACCGCTGAGCTACGCCGGAACACGAAGGCGGATATAACAACCTCGCCATAGCGCGTCCAGAGGGATTGTGACAAAAAGTTTCTTCGGCATCGGTCGGTTTTCATCGAAGGGCAAACTGCGTTTCAGCCGACAAGGCGCCTAACGGGACGGCACGGTTTTTCCCGTAAAGATCAATGAGATGGGCGAGCACGTTGCGCACAGCGGCGGGCAAGAGGTTCTCCGGTGTGTCGGAGTAGATCCGGCGGGCCAGTTCTGCTGCAGTGGCCGGCCCGTCGCCGAGCGCCTCGACGATAGCGGCGCCACGCGTTTCGCGATGGGCAATGAGCGCGTCGAGCCTTTCGGGAGGATTATTGATCGGGGCGCCATGGCCGGCATGGAAGGTTTTCGCGCCAACGTCGCGTAGCCGCCGGCAAGACGCCATGAAATCACTCAGATCTCCGTCGGGCGGCGAAACGAGCGAACTGGCCCACCCCATGACCAGATCGCCGGTGAAAACGACATCGCCCGAACAGAAGCACAGGTGGTTTCCGAGGTGCCCCGGGGTCCAGAGGGCCTCGATCTCCCAATCGCTACCGGCCAGACATGCGCCATCCTTCAACTGCCTGTCGGGCGCGAAATCCGGGTCGATGCCTTCGCCGCCGTCGCGCAACCCAGAACGTGCGAGTTGTTCCATCAGCGGGCTGCGTCCCGACCGGGAAGGTCCGAAGGCGAAAACCTCGGCACCGGTTTCTCGTGCCAGCTTCCGGGCTAGCGGCGAATGGTCGAGGTGCGAGTGCGTGACCAGGATATGGCTGATCCGCGCCTTTGGCCCGACGGCCCTGAGAATCGCGGCAAGATGCGCGTCATCGTCGGGTCCAGGATCGATAACAGCGACGTCTCTTTCTCCCAGAAGATACGTGTTGGTGCCGCGAAAAGTCATCGGCGAAGGGTTGGGCGCGAGGATCCTCGTTATACCGTCGCCAAGATCCTCGGGCTGGCCCGGGGCCGGATTGAACTTCTCCATCACGCATGCCCTTTCTAACCGATCGTGCCGCAGCTAGGCTTATGGCATGTCGTTTCGCTGGCTCAAACCTTATCTGCCGCGCTCGCTTTACGGGCGAGCCTTTCTCATCCTGCTCTTGCCGGTGATCACGGTGATGCTGGTGGTTTCGGTGGTCTTCATTCAGCGTCATTTCGAAGGTGTCACAAAACAGATGACGCGGTCGACCAGTCGTGAGGTCAAGGTTCTGCTCGATGCGGGCGAGACAGCGGCGGAGATGCGCGCGACAGGTCTGCCTGCCGCCTTGCAGATCACGATGGAGGACGTTTCATTGGGCGCTTTGCCGGAAGCTGACGCGCGACGTTGGTACGATTTCACCGGGGTGGTGGTCATCCGGGAGTTCGAGCGGCTTTTGCCCGAACTGCATGCGGTCGTTCTTCCCGATGACCGCGTCGTGACATTGTTTTTCCGCTCGGGCGATGGCGGCATACGAATGCTTTTCGACAGGCGGCGCGTCTCGGCATCGAATCCCCACCAGCTTTTGGTGAACATGGTGTTTTTCGCCATCGTGATGACCGTGATCGCGTATTTCTATCTTCGCAACCAGTTGCGTCCGATCACGCGTCTGGCTCGCGCGGCTGAGGCGTTCGGGCGCGGGCGCCATGTCGACTATCGGCCGGCCGGATCTGTCGAGGTGCGTGCGGCGGGTAACGCTTTTGTCGATATGCGAGCCCGGATCGAGCGCCAAATCGAACAGCGCACGCTGATGCTGTCCGGTGTGAGCCACGACCTGCGCACGCCGATCACTCGGCTCAAACTGGCGCTGTCGATGCTGGACGAGGCGGAACGCGCACCGCTGGAACAAGACGTCAACGACATGGAGCGCCTTATCAACGAGTTTCTCGCCTTCGCGCGCGGCGCGCAGGAGGGTGAGCCGGAACCGGTGGATCCCATTGCGCTGGTGCGGGACATTGTCGAGGGGTTTGGGCGCGAAGGAAAGCGTGTCGATCTTGGTCTGATGGAAGGCGAGGGGACCGTGCTCTTGCGACCGGGCGGGATCCGCCGGGCGGTGGAAAATCTTATCGGTAACGCGGTGCGCTACGGTAGCCGGGCCGAGGTGTCGGTTTTGATGACGGCGAAATCGTTGCGGATCCGGGTCGAAGACGACGGGCCGGGCATCGCCGAAAAGGATCGCGAAGAGGCGCTTAAGCCCTTTGCGCGCCTTGATCCTGCTCGCAACCAGAACAAAGGCACCGGTGTCGGATTAGGGCTTGCGATCGCGATGGATATCGCACGCGCCCACGGGGGTACGCTTCGGCTCGGCCAAAGTGAGCGGCTTGGCGGGCTACAGGCTGATATCGTGATCGGACGCTAGGGGAGGCTTTAGACCCTTTCTGAGCCTGCACGAGACAGTGCGATTGTTTGGTCCCGTAAGAATCGAATTGCTACTTAGCAAATAGAATCAAAAATTTAACAGGCGTTTTTGACTATCCGACCAACTGAAAACTGAACCGATTTTTATCCTTTGAATTGCGCAAAGAGAGCGGAAATGTAACGGATACCATATACGCCAGAACGATGATCTTGCGGCGTGTTCGGAAGGAGCGGAACGGATTTTACTTGTTCCTTCAGAAAGGGCACGCTCAGCTTCAAAGGTCTCGACCTAATCGCTTTGGTATCGGTGCGGCATTGCCTCTTGGTCTCTCGAAGGAGCTATTCGGCAGTGTCGCGTATACCGACGCTCAGCAATCATGAGACAATCTCTTAGACAACAAGCACGGGGACGTCCGACAGGCTTGTCACTTTGTGACTGACCGAGCCCAGCATGTAACCTTCGGAAGATCCGGCGCCGCGCGAGCCGACAACGACCAGATCGCAGTGCTTGTCCTCCGCAAACGCCACGATGGTGCGGGAGGTCGGGCCTCGCTTTATAAACGCTGTCACATTCTCGACGCCATGATCCTTTGCGGCAACCTTCGCCTTTTCCGCCGCTTCTTTCGATATGGTGCGCATGATGTCGTCAAGGTTGCTTTCGCCCGTTGTGCTTTCGCCGCGCATCATGGACAGAGACGCTTCCAGCATGGAGTGGTGCTGATAAACGGTGAGAATAATAAGCTCCGCCCCTGTAAGCTTGGCAAGGCCGGCGGCCTTTTCGAGGGCGGCGTCGGCACCGCTTGATCCGTCGTAGGCCGCGAGGATGGTGTTGAACATGGGCCGGTCTCCTTACTTGTCGAAGGCGAGATCCCGCAGGAAGAGTGCGATGTCTGGGAAGAAGATCAACAGGACGGCGACGGATAACAGCATCAAGATGAAGGGTGGTGTGCCTTTCACAACCTCGGCATATGGCCGCTTGAACACGGCGATGGCGGTGAAGATGTCACAGCCGAAGGGCGGTGTAGCGCTGCCGATGGCGACCTGAAGGGTGATGACGATGCCGACAAGCACCGGATCAAGGCCGACCGCGTCCACCACCGGGGCGAAGATCGGCACGAAGATCAGGATCACCACGATGGGATCCACGAACATGCAGCCGACGAAGAAGGCGATCGAGATTGTAAAGAGAACGCCGTACTGCCCCATCTCGTCGATGCCGATGGCGCCCAGCACCTGCTGCGGGATCTGCGCGAAGCTTATCACGTAGGAAAAAGCGGCCCCGGCGCCCACGAGAATGAAGACCACCGCCGTGATGAGACCCGTCGATTTCGCAGTTGCGTAAAGCTGCTTTAGGTTCATTTCCCGAAACACGATCATTTCGAGGATAAGTGCGTAAAGTACGCAGGCTGCGGCGGCCTCGGTGGGGGAGAAGATCCCGCCATAGATGCCGCCGACAATGATCACCGGAAAGCCCAGCGGCCAGATCGCGCGCCTTATGGCTGAACCGCGCTCGGCCCAGCTTGACTTGGGTTCGGTCGGCACATCGTGGCGCACTGCGTAGATGTAGGAATAGACCGAAAACATGAAGAGAATCAGCAGGCCGGGACCGATCCCGGCGATGAAAAGCTCGGAGATCGAGGTGCCCGAGACCACGCCGTAGATGATCATGCCGATTGAGGGCGGAATGAGAAAGGCGATGTCTGAGGCGTTGACCACGAGCGCCAGAACGAAATTGTCCTTGTAGCCTGCTTTGAGCATGCGCGGGCGTAGCGGCCCGCCTACGGCAACGACGGTGGCCTGGGTCGAGCCGGACACGGCGCCGAAGAGGGTGCAAGCGGTAGCTGTCGAGACCGCAAGCCCGCCTTTCAGGTGACCCACGAAGGCCATGACCAGGTCAATCAGCCGGTTGGCTGATTGTCCGCGCGTCATGATGTCGGCGGCGAAAATGAACATCGGCACGGCGATCAGGCTGGCTGGGCGGATGCCCGCAAGGACCTGCTGCACCATCGTATCAAGCTGGCCCAGCCCGCCGAAAATCCCGACAAAGCCGATCAGGGCCCCGGCCAGAAGTGGGATCATCATCGGGAAGCCGAGAAGAAGAAGCACGATCATAGTGCCGAAAATCGCCCAGGTCATGGCTTAGACCTCCTCTTCTTCGTTAGATGAGTAGCCTTCGAGCGTGCTGGTCGAGAGCCAGATATCCTTGTCGATTAGGTTCTTGATGGCCGTCAGCGTGTACTGCACGCCGGTCAGAAAAAACCCCAGCGGAGCCCATAAGATGATCCACCAGACCGGGATCTGGAGCGCCGGCAGAACACGCCCGCGGGAGGCCTGTTTTTGCACATACTCGATGGCGTACCACGTGAGCAGGAACATCCCCGCCGCTGTGACTGCGGCGATCAGCACCATCAGCACTTTGCGGATGCCGGGCGAAGAGGCGTCAAAAATGGCCGACATGCGGATATGTCGGCCGTGCCGCGCAGCATAGGAAATGCCGGCAAAGGTAATGAGGATGATCAGCGCCTGATTGAGTTCTTCGGAAAAAAAGATGCTTTGACCTAGCACGTAGCGGCCAACCACATTGGCCATCGTGTTGAGCGCCATGAGAAGCACGCCCATGGCCAGCAAGACGGCCTCTAACCGGGCCACGGCCACATCGATAACGCCCAGAAAGCCGGGCAGACCGGAGACATATTTGGAATCGTCGATGTCTTCGTCATTTACGGGAACATCGGCGTCGGCCACCGCTGCCGGATCGTTCTTGGCCCAACGGTCATTCTCATCTGTCATCGCCGCCGTCCTTGCTTGCGCTGGTTCTGTGCCGTGGATTGCCGGGCCGCACGGATGGCGGCCCGACGAAAGGATATCGCGCAAGCGCGATGACCGTGGGTCAGTTGCCCTGAACCGCCTCCAGGTCGGCTTTCATCTGGTTCAGGATTTCTTCGGCCTGATCGCCACCGATCTCTAGGAACGTTTTCTCAACCGACTCTGCGGTTTCGCGGAAGGGTTCACGCTCTTCTTCGCTGAGCGTAGTGATCGTCATCGACGGTTTGGCTTCCTTGATCTTCTCAAGGGACTCTTCGGTCAGGCCTTCCTGGTAGTCGATGATATATTCGAAGGCCACATCGACGGCATTCTGCACAAGCGTTTTCTCGTCTTCGGACAGCCCTTCATAGAAGTCCAGATTGGCCATAAGAGCGGTGGTGAAGTTGTTGTGGCCCGCGCGAGTGATGTGGTCGGTCACCTCGTACATCTTGGTCGACTCGATGAAGAAGGCAGGGTTTTCCTGACCCTGAATGATCCCGGTTTGCAGGGCACCATAGACCTCGCCCCAGGGCAGGGGGGTTGGTGTTGCGCCGAACGCCTTGTAGCTTTCCACTAGGAGCGGATTTGTCATCACGCGAAACTTGACCTCGTTGAGGTCGGCAGGCCCGGTGACCGGCTCGGTGGTGGTCATCATCACCTCGCCCTCGGGATACATCGTCAGCAGCTCGAGACCCTGCTCTTCGTAGAGCGGCGGGAAAAGCTCGTTGATGGTTTTCGAGGTGCGGAAAAATTCGGCCAGTGTCTCTTCGTCCTGCGGCAGCAGGTACGGCACAAAGAAAACCTGAGCCTCGGGGATCAGTGCGCCGGTAAAACCAGGGGACTGGTTGACGAATTGTAAAATACCCGACTGCGCCTGCTCCATGATGTCTGCGGATTCACCTAGCGTACCGAAGGGAAAGAGCTGCACTTCGTGGTCCGAGTTGGCCTCGATCTCCTCCTTGAATTTCTGAGCAAACTTGCCCTGCACCTCGTCAAGCGCCTCCTCAAAGGCATAACGCCAGGTATCGGCACTCGCTGTGGAAATCCCGGCAACCAGTGCCAGGGCGCTTGATGCGATAAGTGTCTTGAAGGTCATTCCTGTCTCCTTGATTTCGTGCCCTGACCCAACGCAAGTCCAGCCAGATCACCGATTTCTGTTGCCGGGATTGCCCCAACAAAGACATTGATCCACGGTCTTCAAGCGACTTGGGAATGTCAATGGTCGGGCCGGAAATCATGCACAACTATTACGCAGTAAGCGGCTGATGCCGGTTATTTCCCCAGTTTGACAGATGGGTAAGCGGCAGAAATTACGAGGCTTTTTCTATTCGCGCCCAAGAAAATAGGCTTCGCTTGCAGTCCTGATACGGACCAAGGTTGGCCGCATCAATCGTGCAAAAACGATCCGGGAGAGCCCAGATTGGTGAAGGATACGCGAGAAATTTCACTAGATGCCGGTAAATTCAGACCAAATGGCGTGGGATCGATACGTTCCAGTCGTGGTCGCGGAACAAAGTCTCTCCTTCCCACGCGCGCAGCCGGGCAGAAATGTGAAAGCTTTCAGTATCGCAGGTCAGGTGTGTCTGAGTGATGGTCTTTATCGACCATCCCTCGCGCTCCATTTCGTGCGTCCATGTCACCTCGCCTTCCGCCGAGGTTGGATCGCCGGGCAGGATCGAGTAGCGCTCTTCGCCCTTCGCCAGATGATAAAATCCGTGATTTACGATTTGCGCGCCGCCCTCGTGATCGAGAATCTCGATTGTCACGCGACCGGTGTCGCGATCCTCAGATACGCTCCACTTCGCCTGTGGCGGTTCTTTGAAGTCGACCTCCAAAGGGTCCGCTGTGCGAGGTGTTCCCAGATCGGGAACGGCGGGATCGTTCGCTCCGCGTATCGGCAGGTCCAGTTTGGACTGGTCGGTGTGTATGGTCAGGGTGACAGGCTCCGGCGCAGGCCAGGCGATCGGAAAATAGCTGGTCGAGACCGACAGGCGCAGCTTGTGGCCCGCGCGAAAGGTTTGCGCCACGTGCTTTAGTGGTACCTCGACATGGTACGTCTCGCCCGGCGTCAGGGCGGTGGGGTGTTCGTGGCTGTGACGGTGGGTGAGGTTCAGGAGGCCATAGCTGACGCGGGTGGCAGCGCCATCGGGCGCTACGTCCACCAGCCGCGCGCAGACCTGTGCAACAGGCCGGTCGACCTGTACCGCAAGCCTGAGAAGTGCATCGCCGACTAAATTTAGGTCCTGCTCCAGCGGCGCGGTCTCGAAAACGAGACTGCCAGCATCCTCCCGACGCTGATCGCCCGGCTGATCGCCGACATGCGCGTAAGAGCACCATTTCCCGCCGTGAACACCGACCCAAAGCGGAGAAGAGACTGAACAAAGCGCGCCTGGTGCGTCTGCTTGGCCGCCAAGGCTACCATCGCTGCAAAGCGGCATAAGCCGGCGCTCCACATTGGGCGACGGCCAAGTCGGTTCACCGATCCAGCGCCCCTCGCGGTGAGTGTAAAAGCTTTGCGGTTTGGCGTGGTCCTGCAGGTATACGCGCAGGTTCGGCTCATCCATTATGCCGGTCTCGGTCCCCTTGAGCCACTGATCCCACCAGCGGGTTTCTTCGGTCAACCAGTCTATGGCCGGTCCCGGTTCGCCCTGATGGGGGTATTTGTGCGACCACGGCCCGACAATGCCTTTGGCGGGAGATTGCAGGGTTTCAATTAGCCGGAAGACCGCGCGGCAATACCCATCGGCCCAGCCGCTGACGGCATATACTGGTACCTGAATGTCCGAGATATCCTCGCAAACCGACCCGTGTTTCCAGAACTCGTCCCGTGTCTGATGCTGCAGCCATTTCTCCAGCCAGAGGCCTGAGCCATCGAGCCGCTCTTCCCACATCGCCTTCCATCGGTCACCGACATGCGCAGGGTCCGGCGGCAGCGTGTTGATTCCGAACATCACCGATGCCCAAGACAGGTGATCGCCCAGAAGCGTACCGCCCATGTAGTGGATATCGTCCGCATAGCGGTCATCGGTCGAACAGATCGACACGACGGCCTTAAGGGCAGGGGGGCGAAGGGCGGCAAGCTGCAACCCGTTGAAGCCGCCCCAAGAAATCCCAACGATCCCGACACCCCCATCGCACCACGGCTGATCCGCGATCCAAGCGATGACATCGCAGCCGTCCTGCAGCTCCAGAGGGGTGTACTCGTCCTCCATTAGCCCCTCGGACTCGCCAGTGCCGCGCAGATCGACACGCACGTATGCATAGCCCTGTGCCGCCATCCACGGTGCGCGTGCATGGTCGCGGGGCAGCGTTTTGTCGTTCTTGCGATAGGGGATATACTCAAAAATGGCCGGAACCGGCGCGGTCTCGGCGCCCTCAGGCAGCCATATGCGGGCGGCAAGCCGCGTTCCGTCGGGCAATCCGATTTCTGTATGCTCGATCTCATGGATCGTGCACGGCAGGTCTGTGTCGATTTTCATTAAGGCACTCGCTGGGGCTGGTCGAAGAGGCATCGCGCGGGGTCACCGGACCGGTGGCCGAGGCACGCTATTCCTCGATATCGGTGAATTCGTAATTCAGCTTCTTGATTACCTGCTCATAGTTCCACAAGAGCTTTGACTGCGTGTTGGCTCCCATCCAGATTGAGGCCACGGCAAAGCTGTAGGCGTCCTGTTCCGGCAGGTCCGAGAGGCGGGTGTTTTTGCCCGCGTAAGACACGATTCGTGTGCCGGCGACCTGTTCGGCGGCCACCTCGATCTCTGCGCGCGATGGCGCGCGGGCCACGGTCGCATCGCTGAAAAAGACGCGATAAAAGAACTCCGCCGCCACCTTCTCGGGGCCTTCGCGATAGGGCAGGTCAGGCTTGCGGCCAAGACCCAGATCCACGGTCACCTGTTGGTGGCTGACGCCATCCACCATCTCGAAAAGATCGCAATGGGATTGTGCGATGCGGGTGTTGATCTCCAGCAGCCAGATCTTGTTCGACACCTCGTCCCAGTAATACTCGATGTTGAAGCCCGCATTATCGTAGCCGATATGCGACATAATCGTGCGGGTGATCTCGTTCATTGTGTCCTGCACGCGCTTGGGCAGGGTGGACGGGTAAAGGTAGTAGAAGAAGCTCAGCACCTGCGGATAGCGGATCGAGTCCACAGTGCCGTAGGGAACAACCTCGCCGTTATAGACATAACCCTCAACGGTACACTGGCGCCCGCCGATCACCTGTTCGGCCATGCAGTAATGGCCTTCGACCGCCTTGATCTCCTCAGGTATATCGGCCTTACTCAGTACGTAGTCGAAAGGTTCGCCGATCGACCGGATCTCAGCGCGCAGCTTTTCGATGGCGTAGTCGAAATCTTCGGGAGAATCGATCCGGAAGCCGAGGCGCGATCCAGACGACTTGATCGGCTTCACGAAGAAGGGAAAGCGCAGATCGGCCTCGCCGATCCGCGACAGGGCGTTGTCGTCAAACGGATCGAAGGCGGTAAATTTCGGGATGTGGTCGGGAATGACTTCGGCCATCACGGCACGCGACCAGTACTTGTGCTCGCACTTTAGCAGGCTTTCCAGCGAGGCGTTCCGCGTGCCGTATTTGGCGCACAGAAGCGGCAGCATGGTGGAAACCGGAAAGTCGATATAGCCGACGATGGCATCGATCGAGCCCTCGAACGCGTCGAGCTTGCCTTCGGCATCTGCCAGCATCGCGGGAATGTCGAATTCCTGTGTTTCTGAGACCTGGGCAGGTGTCAGAAGCTGATGGAAGGTCACGTCCTCGACGCCGCGCAGTCGCTTGAGGCGCTCGGCGTTCAGGTCATTCAGACCGATGACGAAAATATTCTTGGTCATGGCGTATTCGCTTTTCCTGACTTTTCAGCGACGAATGAAACGCCCCGACGCAAAGGCCGGGACGCTCTGGCATGCTCTATTATCAGACTTTGGCCAGTTCGGCCTGAGTCGGATATGTGCGCCCCTTGAGCCGCTCTGTGGTGCCTTCGATGTCATCGACCAGCAGCAAGAGGAAATCGCCCGGCTCCGCCTCTCCGATGGCGGAGGCAACGGCCTCCTGCTCGTCCATGATGGTCTGGATCTGCGCCGACGTTCGCGCCGAGACCGCGCCATCGTGGATGAGCTTGGCGGTCTCGCCCGTCTCGCGGCCCCTCGAGTCTGTCTCGTAGACGTAGAGAATGTCGCACATCCGCGCGAGTTGCGCACCGAGTGCTGCCAGATCCTCGTCGCGACGGTTGCCGGGCGCGGTTGCGACACCGATCTTGCGCTTCGTGGCCAGACCACTAACCAAGGGCTGTAGCGCTTCGAGCGCTGGCACATTGTGGCCGTAGTCGATCAGGCATTTCACGCCTTCCGCCTCGAAATAGTTCGTGCGGCCCGGCATCTGGGCCGGGGTCGGGTGGAAGGTCAGAAGCCCGGCGCGGATATCGTCGATCTCGATCCCGTGGGCAAGAGCGGCGGCGGCGGCGGCCATCGCGTTCTGAACGTTGAAGGGCGCGTGGCCCTCAAAAGCGATTGGCACGTCGTTGACCTCCACGATCTCGACGGTGAGCTTGCCGCGCATCATGACGATCTTGCCCTGCTTCACCGTCAGGACCATTCCGAGGTTGGAAAGGTGTTCGGTCAGGTCGGGATTGTCGGGATTCATCGTGAAATAAATTATCTCGCCGCGCGCCCAATAGGTTCCCTGGTCCATGACCAGCGGATCGTCGGCGTTGAGGACGCAGTATCCGCCATCTTCCTGGCGCTTGGTCGCGTCGACGACAACGGTTTTGCATCGCGCGAGATCTTCCAGCGTGTGGATGTCGCGCTCGCCCAAATGATCAGAGGCAATGTTTAGCAGTACGCCCACATCTGCCTCGTCGAAACCCAGACCGCGCCGCATGATGCCGCCGCGCGCCACTTCGAGCACGGCGTGCTCGACCGTGGGTTCGCGCAGAACGGCCTGAGCGGCGGCGGGGCCGGAATAATCGCCGCGTAGGATCACGTGGTTGTCGATCTCGACCGTGCCGGTGCACCCCATGCCCACGGACCGGCCCGCTTGTCGCAGGATATGCGTGGTTAGGCGCGTAGTCGTGGTCTTGCCGTTGGTGCCGGTGATGGCGGTAATCGGAATTCGCCCGTCATCCGTCGGATCCGGGAAAAGCATGCTGACCACATGTTCGCCTACGGGTCGCGGAGAGCCATGGGTCGGCGCCATGTGCATTCGGAAGCCCGGGCCGGCGTTCACCTCCACCACACCCGCCGATTGCTGGTCGAGCGGCACGGACAGGTTCTCGGCCAGAAGGTCGATACCGATGATATCGAGCCCGATCAGCCGTCCGACACGCTCCATCATGAAGCGCACCTCGGGATGCACCTCGTCGGTGATGTCGGCGGCTGTGCCGCCGGTCGAGATATTCGCGGTGGATTTCAGGAAAGCGATCTCGCCCTCGGGAAGCACGGTATCGAGTGTGTAGCCCGCCTGCTCGAGCAGGCGTTCGCTTTGCACGTCGATTGCGATCTGCGTGAGCACATTCTCGTGGCCCACGCCCCGGCGCGGATCCTGGTTCTCGATATCGACGAGCTGCTGAATTGTGTGCTTGCCGTCGCCCACAACATGCGCGGGACGGCGGCGTGCCGCCGCGACCAATTTGCCGTCGATCACGAGGATGCGGTGATCCTCGCCCTTGATGTAATTCTCGACAATTACGGCGCCGGAGTCGTCGCGGACCCGTGCCAAGGCCGCCTCAAACCCTGATTTAAGATCTTCGGGTGTGTTGATGTCGGTCGTCACGCCACGGCCGTGGTTGCCCGAGAGCGGCTTTGTCACTACGGGCCAGCCGAGCCAGTCGGCGGCCTCTTGCGCCTCTTCGACGGAATAGCAGATCTGCCCGCGCGGCACGGGAACGCCCGCATCGTCCAGCACCTGCTTGGTCCATTCCTTGTCGTCGGCGATGGAGTGCCCAATGATGCCGGACGCGTCCGTAACCGTGGCTTGGAAGCGGCGCTGTTTGATGCCATGGCCCAGTTGGGTGTAGCTCGTGCCCTCGGTCAGGTTGTACCAAGGGATGTTTCGGGCTTTAGCAGCGTTCACGATCGAGCCGGTCGACGGCCCGAGCGCATTGGCATCCCGGACCTCTTTCAGGCTGTCGATATAAGGCGTCAGATCGACGTCTTCGCCGTCGTAGAGCTTCTTCACGATCTCGACTGCCGCTTCACCTGCGGCAAGGCCGGTTGCCTCGTCGCGATAGCGGAAGACGACGTGGTAGATGCCTTTCTCGTAGCTGTCGACGGTCTTGCCATAGCCGACGGAAAAGCCGATGAGGTTTTGCAATTCGATCGCCACGTGTTCAACCATGTGGCCAGCATAGGTGCCATTGCGGACGCGTTGCAGAAAACCGCCGGCCTCACCGACCGAACATCTGTGTTCGTATATGGTTGGGATCAGCGTTTCCAGTTTTTCGGCAATGCCCGGTACCTTGTCACTGGGTCTGTCTTCAAGCTCCTCGATGTCCAGCCGCATGTAGATGGCCTGATAGCGGCTGTAATAGTTAGGTCCACGCAGTGCGCGGCATTCAAGTATATTCAAGAAAATGCTCCAATTGTTCTGCTCTCAGCTCTTCAGGGCCAAGGACGCGTCGGTCAGCCATGCTGAAAACATCACCATCGACCAGCGCATGCATTTTGACGTTGTGGACGCTTATCGCCTCACCGTCTGCGAGATCGAACACATTGGACCCGCTTATCTCAGAACTGTCAATGATGATGACATGACCGTGTCCAAATGCGCGAATAAGATGCCTGTCGAACAGGACGGCGGCGTCCTCGCCAAGGCCTACGCCGACCAGTTCGGGGTTGGTCGAACCAACTTCCATTAGTCGCGAAAACCGGCCACGCTCTAGGAAATGGGTATCCATGATTACGTCTTCCACAAGGCCGAAGCCCGCCGTCATCTTGACTGCGCCCTTGCGCAGGCAATCGTCTGCAGGCCCACCATAAACCATCGTGTGTGACTGGCAGGCTGCGCCGGCGCTCGTGCCGGCCACAACAGCTCCTTCCGAGCGGCGGGCGCGGATCTTTGCAAGGGCCGTCGACGCACCAAGAATATTTGTCAGCCGCATCTGATCGCCGCCCGAGATGAAGATCACATCCGACTGTTCGATCATTTTGATGAACGTCGCGGATTCGGCGTCGGCGCGCGTCCGGATGCGAACATCCAGAACTTCCGCTGCATCGAGATTCTGGAATACGCTCTTGTATCCCTGAAACACCTCGTCTGGGATGCTGCTGGCAGTCGTTATGACCCCGACGACCGGAGCATCGCTTCGCGACAGCTTCAGCACGCGACGCAGGATAGTTGCGTCGGACGTCTTGTCTTCCGCGCCTCCGATTGCAACAAGTGCACCTTGTACGGGCACCGTGACGGGCATGTTCATTCTGGCTCTCCGCCCTGAAAAGAAACTACACGGATGATCTATCACAGCCTGCGAAGAGTTGACAGCGACGCCAAAGCGGAAACGCAAATTTGATGCGCGCGGATGACCAAAGCGCCACTGTTGCGCTGCACGAAGAGGCACGTTTGATGATTGGCCCCTCGCTTCGGGCCAGAAGCTCTGAGGGAGACGCTATATGACCGGCCGTTTCAGTCTGGTGATTCATGGAGGCGCGGGCGTTATTCAGCCCGAGCAAATGACGAAAGAGCGTGAAACCGCATACCACGCCGCGCTCGACCGCGTTCTGGGCGTCGGAGAAAAGGTTTTGTCGAAAGATGGCAGCGCGATTGACGCGGTTACCGCGGCGGTTTGTGCGCTGGAAGACGAGCCGCTTTTCAACGCCGGACGCGGGGCGGTCTTCACCCGCGAGGGTACGCATGAGATGGACGCCGCGATCATGGACGGGCGCGACCGCCGCACTGGTGCGGTCGCCGGGATTTGCGGGCCGCGAAACCCGATCCGGACCGCCCGTGCGGTGATGGAACAGACCGACCATGTCTTCATGATCGGCGAGGGCGCTCTCGATGTTGCACGCAGGGCGGAGCTGTCCTTTGAGGATGAGCGTTACTTTTTCACGCAAGAGCGGTGGGACAGCCTGCAAGAGACCCTTCGCATGGAGCGTGAAGGCACGCTTGATGACGATCCGTCGCGCCGGCATGGCACGGTCGGGGCGGTGGCGCTCGACCGGCACGGCAACCTCGCCGCGGCAACGTCGACAGGCGGTATGACGGCCAAGCGGCAAGGGCGGGTCGGTGACAGCCCGGTTATCGGTGCAGGCACCTTTGCCGACAATGCCACCTGCGCGATTTCGGCAACCGGCGATGGCGAAGCCTATATCCGGCTTTGTGTCGCCCATGAGATCAGCGCGCGTATGCGCTTTCTCGGGGAAAGCTTGTCGCAAGCGGCTGAAGCAATCACACTATCCGAGCTGCCAATGATTGGAGGCTCGGGCGGGCTAATAGCTGTGGACAGTAAGGGGAGAATTTCAGCTCCCTACAATTGCGACGGAATGTATCGCGGCTGGAGCATCGAGAACCAGAACCGCGCGACCGCGATCTATGAGAGCGAAAACCGAAGCAGAACTGAGTCTTGATGGGGATAAAGGCAACCGAGTTCTTGCACGAAGCGGTTGACGGTATCGCGGATATCCGGGCTAGAATAACGGTGTTTGTTGCGACGCCATTTGAGGCAAAAATCTTCTGCAGATCAGCCTTTACGTATTCTGGTGCGTCGCTTGCTGCGCGGCACTGGCGTAACCCTCAATAAGCGATCCACGAATTGCGATTGAATGTCCCAGTCATTCAAGAACAAGCGATTGCTGTACGGCTTTGGTTCAAACGCCGGACCGCATCTTTCAACATGCCGGTCATCATTCAATAGCCATCGCGCCAGTATGTAATAGCCACCGCACTTATGTCGTTGGACATACGCTCTTCGTCGGCATGGCGTTGTTTGGCCTCGCGCGGCGTAAATTTGGTGCTGACCAAGCGTGCGGCAGAATCGGCGCGCAGAAACGCCAATTGTCGGTCCTACGTGGCCGATGCACCGGTCACGGCGCAAAGGGCTTGAGCCTTGCACTTTTAATGGTCTTGGACCCAGCATTAATAAAACCGGTGCGACCCGTAGTGTCCCAGGCAATGCTCGGCACACGGGATAAATTGGGCTATCTTCCCTGACCTGGCTGAGGCCGCCGTGACGGCGCGGGTTATAATGCCGATGAGCGGACCTAGAACTTTTGCCGAAGTTCAGCGCTAAATCGAAGCTTTTGATCGCCGTAGCGCTGCCGAAAGGGCTTTTGGAAGATTCCCAGAACGTCCAAACCTGGAACAGGTTTAGGCAAACCAAATTTGAAGATCCGGCGGCGCTTCGGGCAAGGCCTTGGGTGAAAAATAGCCACAGGCAGGTCTGGTAGGCCCGGAGGGACTCGAACCCCCAACCAAAGCGTTATGAGCGCTCTGCTCTAACCAATTGAGCTACAGGCCCGACCGTGCCCTTCGGATTAGGGGGCGTACGCGGGGGCGTCAAGGCTTTGCGATTGCGCGGCTGAGCGTGATGGGCTAGGGCAAGCCGCAACATCACAGGGGCCCTTGCCATGAGCAATCCAAAGAATGGGATCACCTATGCCGACGCCGGCGTGGATATCGACGCCGGCAATGCGCTGGTCGACCGGATTAAGCCCGCCGCCAAGCGTACAACGCGTGCCGGCACGATGTCAGGCTTAGGCGGGTTCGGTGCGCTTTTCGACCTCAAGGCGGCCGGCTATTCCGACCCGATCCTTGTTGCGGCAACGGATGGGGTGGGCACCAAGCTGCGGATCGCCATCGATACCGGGCATGTGGGCGGCGTGGGCATCGATCTTGTCGCGATGTGCGTAAATGACCTGGTCTGCCAAGGGGCCGAGCCGCTGTTCTTTCTCGATTACTTCGCGACCGGCAAGCTCGATACCGCGCAAGCCGCGGCGGTGATCGAAGGCATCGCAGAGGGCTGTACGCAATCGGGTTGCGCGCTTATCGGTGGAGAGACAGCCGAGATGCCGGGCATGTACCAGCGTGGGGATTTCGACCTCGCGGGCTTTGCAGTGGGCGCGATGGAGCGCGGCGCAGACCTTCCCGCAGGAGTGGAGGAAGGGGATGTGTTGCTTGGGCTCGCGTCTAACGGCGTGCACTCCAACGGATACAGTCTTGTGCGCAAACTTGTCGATATGTCGGGGCTCGGCTGGAACGAAAAGTGCCCATGGGAAGACAGCACAACCCTTGGCGCCGCCCTTCTGACGCCGACGCGTCTTTACGTCCGTCCCGTGCTGGAGGCCATGAAAGCCGGCGGTGTCCATGCCTTGGCGCATATCACCGGCGGGGGTCTGACCGAGAACCTGCCGCGCGTTTTGCCCGGGGATCTCGGTGCCGAGATTGACCTCAACGCGTGGGATTTGCCGCACGTGTTCGGCTGGCTGCAGGCGCAAGGTGACATGGCAGAGGCCGAAATGCTGAAGACCTTCAATTGCGGCGTCGGCATGGTTCTTTGCGTAGACGCGGATGCCGCCGATACGCTAGCCGAACGCCTTCAGAGCGCTGGCGAGACGGTTTATCGGCTCGGCAATGTGCGGCACGGGCAGGGCGTCAGCTATTCCGGGACACTTGTGTGACGCGACGGGTCGCCATCTTCATCTCCGGCGGAGGCTCCAACATGGTGAGCCTCGTTGACAGTATGACCGGGGATCATCCGGCGCGCCCCTGCCTTGTGCTTTCGAATGCCGCTGATGCGGGTGGTTTGACCAAAGCGCGGGCGCGTGGCGTGGCGACGGCGGTGGTGGATCACCGCCCCTTCAAAGGCGACAGGCCCGCTTTCGAGGCTGCTTTGAATGCCGTGCTGCGCGACCACGCCCCGGATCTTATATGTCTTGCGGGTTTCATGCGGGTTCTGACCGAGGGTTTTGTCGGCGGATGGCAGGGGCGCATTCTGAATATACATCCCTCGCTTCTGCCGAAGTACAGGGGCCTCAATACCCATGCACGAGCACTGGAAGCCGGCGAGCGCGAGGCTGGCTGCACCGTGCACGAAGTCACGCCAGAACTGGACGAAGGGCCGATTCTGGGCCAATCGCGCGTGCCGGTTCTTGATGGTGATACTCCGGAGACCCTGGCTAAACGTGTTCTGAAACAAGAGCATATTCTCTATCCCGCCGTCTTGCGTCGGTTCGCAGAGGGCGACCGCAGACCGATCTACCTGCCCTGAATTCCACCGTTTCCCTTTTTCGCGGCGGACTGTAGGGGAGGAGGGACAAATCGCATCAGACCGGATACACCCGTTTCCATGATCACCATAACCACTACCGATGCCCTAGCCACGTTTTGCGCCCGTGCAGCCGCGGAGCCCTATGTCACTGTCGATACGGAATTCCTGCGCGAGCGGAGCTATTACTCCAAGCTGTGCCTGATCCAACTGGCGCTGCCATCACGCGGCGAGGAGGATGCCGTGCTGGTAGATCCGCTTGAGGATGACATTTCGCTCGAGCCGCTCTACGAACTTTTTCGGAACCCCGATGTTGTCAAGGTCTTCCATGCCGCGCGGCAGGATCTGGAAATCTTCTATATCGACGCAGGCCTCATTCCAGCGCCGCTTTTCGACACGCAGGTTGCCGCGATGGTCTGCGGCTTTGGAGAGCAGGTTGGATACGAGACGCTGGTGCGCAAGATCGCGCGGGAAGCGCTCGATAAGACCTCTCGGTTCACGGACTGGTCGCGCCGTCCTCTGAGCCACGCGCAGAAGACCTACGCGCTCGCGGATGTGACACATCTAAGAGACATTTACGAGTATCTCGCGGACAAACTGGCCGAAAGCGGACGCGACAAGTGGGTCGCCGAAGAGATGCAGGTCTTGACCGATCCCGAGACCTATATCACTCGGCCCGAGTACGCGTGGAAGCGGGTCAAGACTCGCAATAGCTCGGCGCGATTTTTAGCCATTGTGCGTGAACTGGCGCGTTTCCGGGAGGCCCATGCGCAGGCGCGAGACATCCCGCGCAACCGGGTTTACAAGGACGACGCCCTTGTCGAGCTGGCATCGACCAAACCCACCTCGGAAAAGGACCTGTCGAGGTCGCGGCTTTTGCTGCGCGAAGCGCGGCGCGGCGAAATCGCGGAGGGTATCCTGAAAGCCGTCGCCGACGGACTTGCCTGTTCGAACGAGGATCTGCCGAAGCCTGATCGGTCGCGTGAAAAGCTGCAGGTCAATCCGGCACTGGCAGACCTTTTGCGCGTTCTTCTGAAGGCCAAGACCGAAGAGTTCGCTGTTGCCTCCAAGCTTATCGCCTCGGCGGCGGATCTCGATGCGATCTCTGCAGGGCAGCGCGATGTGCCCGCATTGCGCGGTTGGCGGCACGACGTTTTCGGCCAGGATGCCTTGCGCCTGTGCGAGGGCAAGGTCGCACTTGCCGCGAAAGGCGGTTCGGTCAAGACAGTCGAGCTGTGACGGAGCAGGTCAGCGGCGATTGCTGCTGCGGCGATTGCGTTCGGCGGTCACGCGGATCTCGCGAACCTGTTCCAAGTCGCCATTGGGAATGAAAACTGCGGTTTCGACACGGCGAGTGGTCGGAGTGCCCTGCCGTGTTGTGACAGGTTGATAGGCGTTCAGGGTGTATTCCATGACGCCGTTTACCGGCCCATCCGGGTTGACCTCCACGAGCCGTACGTCAAAGGCGCCTTCGCGTTGGGGCAGGCCCGTCACATGCACGATTGCTCCGGTGGGAATACGCTCGATACGCAGAGCCGTGACCTCGTCAATCAGCGTGCCTTCGTAGACTTCCTGGCGGTTGCGGCGCCGCAGGACACCGGATTGATCTAGCGTGCTGCGATTGCGGGCGCGGAATCCATCGCGCTTGGGTTCGGTGATCAGCGGGTTGCCGGTTTGCCGGTCGCCCGGTTCCCTTGGGGTCGCGCGTTCCACGACGGCGGTCGACTGGCTTTTGCCGAACCAATTGCGGGGATTGGCGCGTGAGTCGCTCCATCCGCTGCAGCCGGAAAGGGCCACGGTCGAGATGACCAGAACCGAAACGACATTCCGCATGATTTGCGCCCCTCTTTGCCTTGCCTTTCGCACTACCGCATCCGCTGCGGCTTGAAAAGGCACAAGCTTGGGCTGGACTGCACCGCTTGCCGCGCTTACCTCTCCCGGGCACACACATTGCAGGGGAGATGACAGTGGCCAGCGAGGCATTCGAAGAAATCGTCGCCGATTTCGAGTTCCTGGAGGATTGGGAAGACCGCTATCGATACGTGATCGATAGGGGACGGGCGATGGCGCCTCTGGACGATGCGCTGAAGGTCCCGGCTACCAAGGTTGATGGCTGCGCGAGCCAAGTCTGGCTGCACCCGCAGATCGAGAACGGGCGGTTTTCCTTCGAAGGCGATTCCGATGCGATGATTGTCCGCGGCCTGATCGCAGTGCTGCGCGCGCTTTACAACGGTCGTCCCGTGGCGGAGGTGCCCAAGGTGGATGCGGGTAGCGAACTCGGGCGGCTCGGACTGAACGATCATCTCTCCGCGCAAAGGTCCAATGGGCTGCGCGCAATGATCGAGAGGATCCGCAGCGTCGCAGCGGACGCCGCGTGATCCAAAGGCGCGAATGCGCCGCAGATGCGAGTGAGGAATTAGGGGCGCTGCTCCTCTAATTCCCAGACGTTTGTATCGGCAGATGAAGGTGCCGAGGCTCAGGCTTTGGTCGCCTGACGGGTGAGCGATGTTTCAAGATCGCCGTAGCCGGTGAAGCGGTACTCATAATCCAGACCGAGACGGCGCGCGCAGTCTTCGGCCTTGGCGCGCAGGGCCGGATCGTCTGTCTGAGCCTGATAGACCAGCTTGGTATAGTTGCCAAACATCATGTCGCGCAGCTCTGGGTGACGGTCGAGGCCCATCGGCTTCCAGATGAAGGCATCGAATTGCCGCACAAGAAAATCCGTGAGATAAAAAGCGGTGATCTCGTCTCGGGCGGCGAAAATCTCATTGCCTTCGAAAAAGGCATAGCAATGCGGGCCGGCCACCATCTCAACGCCAAGTTCGGCGCATTTCGCCTGCAGCGCTCCGCCAGTTCCGCAATCGGCGTAAACGACGAAGATCCGCGCGTAATCGGCGCGGCGCTCGTTCACCATGGCAGCCACAGCTGGCGTGATCTTGTCGGGATAGAGGTGCAGTTTCGCGGGCAGACAGTGAAGGTCCATGTGATCCCAGCCATTGGCGTCGCGCAAAGCCAGGATTTCACGGGCAAGCGCACCGCAGGCTATCAGCAGAATGCGTCCGGTGGCCGGCTCTGCATAACCATCCTCGGTCAGTCGCGCATCGGAAGGGTAGGGGTCAACCGGTTGCATGGGACATCTCGGTGGAGCCTAAGTCCGCAGGGCCAAAACCTCGGTCTTCATTAAACACATGGGCGCTCTGTGCCTTTCCGGAGTTTGGGGTGTCGTTTTGGCGGGAAGGAACCGAGCATGCGGGAAGGTACCTGATCATCGATTTAACCTGTCGTCGTGACGATTCCGGACGTTGGTGTCGCGTCTGGCTAACAAGCAGAAGAGCAGATGCACGCAGAGAAGCGCAGGTAAAAGGATGAACCATCCAAATTCCTGGTTGGCTGCCGACGCAATAAGCGCGCCCGCCCAGACGGTTAGCCCCGCGGCGGTGACGGCGCATACGATAATGACGATGACATTGAACAAAGGCATGACAGGCTCCTTTCGGATGTGCCTTTGTAATGTATGACCATGCACAGGGCATTCAAACATGGCTATATTTCGAAGACGAACGGCCCGCCTGGACGCGGGCCGCCCTCACGAAACTCTTCCGAAGAAGAGGGACCCTATCCGGTCGCGCCCTGATTGTGACGGCGTCCAACCAGTTCCTTAGCGGTTTCCACGGCGACGGCCGCATCGCGGCAATAGGCATCGGCGCCGATGGCCTTACCGAATTCCTCGTTGAGCGGAGCACCACCGACAAGTACGATATAATCGTCGCGCTTGCCCTGCTCGACCAGCGTGTCGATCACCACCTTCATGTAAGGCATGGTCGTGGTCAGCAGCGCGCTCATGCCAAGGATATCGGGCTTTTCGGTTTCGAGCGCCTCAAGATAGCTTTCGACCGGGTTGTTGATCCCGAGATCGACCACCTCGAATCCAGCGCCTTCCATCATCATGCCGACGAGGTTTTTGCCAATATCGTGGATGTCGCCCTTGACCGTGCCGATGACCATCTTTCCGACCCGGGGCGCGCCGGTCTCGGCCAACAGTGGCTTGAGAATTCCCATGCCGGCCTTCATCGCGTTGGCCGCCAGCAGAACCTCTGGCACAAAGAGGATGCCGTCGCGGAAATCCTTGCCTACGATGGTCATACCACCCACCAGTGCTTCGGTCAGGACGCGGTAGGGCGCCCATCCGCGTTCGAGCAGAATGTTGACGCCCTCGACGATCTCGTCCTTGAGACCATCGTAAAGGTCGTCCCACATCTGTTCGACAAGTTCCTCGTCGTCGAGTTCGGAGAGGATGATGTCATCGCCATCGTCGGACATGGAGTATATCCCTTTTGTCGGGGCATTTTTGCCGCCTCGTCATTCCAACCTGCTATTGACAGATTGTCGCTTTTTGACTTTGCGAATTGCGACATCGGTCGCATCGCGACCGACCTTATACGCCTTTATCGTGCCATGCGCGCCTGAATTATTTGGAACACATGCATGAATTGCTTGCAAGGGTTCTTCATTTGTTCCAATTTTAATGCATGAGCTGCTACGAAATCACCCGTGACCCTACGTTATTGCCTAAAGGTCGCGGCGCCTTGGGTAATGCGACGGGGCGCTTCGAACGACATGAGCGGGTTTTCGAAGCCGATGGCTGGGACCGCGAAGACGACAACCGCGCACTGCGCACGGAAGTTCGCGATGAAAGCGCGCGGCGCATTATCAGCTATAACCGGTCGCCCGATCTGCCATTCGACCGGTCGATCAATCCTTATCGTGGCTGCGAACATGGCTGTATCTACTGTTTTGCGCGCCCGTCGCATGCGTGGCTCGGCCTATCGGCCGGACTGGATTTCGAGACCCGGCTGACGGCGCGGCCTGGCGCAGCGGCGCTGCTGGAGCAGGAATTGCGCAAGCCGGGCTATCGCGTTGCGCCGATCGCGATTGGCACCAATACCGATCCTTATCAGCCTGTCGAGCGCGCCTACGGTATCACGCGCGCCTGCCTAAAGGTTCTCTCGGACTTCAATCACCCTGTGGCCGTCGTTACGAAAGGCAGCGGGATTGAACATGATATCGACATTCTGTCTGACATGGCGGATCGTCGGTTGGCGCGCGTTGGCGTGTCGGTCACTACGCTCGACCGAGAGCTTTCCCGCCGGATGGAACCGCGGGCGCCTGACCCGGCGCGGCGGCTTCGAACCGTAGAGCGCCTGGCCGATGCCGGCATTCCGGTTCGTATCATGGTGTCTCCGGTAGTGCCGGGGCTGACCTGTCACGAGATCGAGCCGATTCTGAGCGCGGCGCGCGCTGCCGGCGCAGAATCCGCAAGCTGGATCATGCTTCGCCTGCCACTGGAGGTGTCGCCACTTTTTCGTGCGTGGCTGGCCGAGCATTATCCGGATCGTGACAAACGGGTGATGGGCCTTGTGCGCGACATGCATGGGGGACGGGACTATTCCTCAGACTGGGGGCGTCGCATGCGCGGCGAGGGACCGTATGCAGAGCTGATTGCACGTCGCTTTGAGGTGGCCGCAAAACGGATGGGTTTCTTAACCAATCAGCCCGCATTACGAACGGATCTGTTCGATCCGCCGCCGCGGGCGGGCGATCAACTGTCGCTGTTTTAACGGCCTGTCAGCCGCGGCGACGGCTGCGACGCCCCCGGCGCGATGGGGCCGAGTCGTCACCGTCCGTATCCTCGGTGCCATCAACCGCGGACGAAAACGCGCCGAGCTTGGCGGTGATCTGATCGAGCGTCGGGCGCGGCCCACGCTCGCGCGTTTCCAGCGCCTCACGCATCTTTGACAGATGTTCAGGCATAGTGCCGCAACACCCGCCGATTATCGTCGCGCCCGCGTCCCGAGCCAGCACAGCATATTCTGCCATGAGATCGGGAGTGCCGTCATAGTGGATATGCCCGTCGACATATTTTGGGATACCCGCGTTGCCTTTGGCGATGATCGGCCGCTCTGTGCCTTGCGCAACGAAGCCCAGAACCGTGCGCATGAGGTCAGACGCCCCGACGCCGCAATTGGCGCCGAAGGCAAGAGGACCGGGGTCGAGCTTATCTACCATCGTGGCCATATCCGCAGAGGTCATGCCCATCATCGTGCGCCCGGCGGTGTCAAAGCTCATCGTACCGCACCACGGCATACCGACGCGCGCAAAGGCCTCGGCGGCCGCCTTATATTCCTCGGGCGCGCTGATCGTTTCCAGCCAGAGGACATCAGCGCCGCCCTCTTTCAATCCGTCGGCCTGTTCGTGGAAAATCTCGACCGCCAACTCATGCGTGAGCGCGCCCATCGGCGCCATTATCTCGCCCGTCGGCCCAACAGAACCTGCTACTATGATTTCGCGATCACGCTTGTCGGCGACGTTGCGACCGATTTCAGCCGAGATACGGCTAAGCTCCCGGGCGCGCTTCTGCGCGTTGTGAAGCTTGAGCCGCGCCGCGTTGCCGCCGAAGGAGTTCGTCAGGAAAAGATCGCTGCCCGCGTCGACCGCCATGATGTAGAGCTGTTCGATCCGATCGGGGTGCTCCACGTTCCAAAGTTCGGGCGCGTCGCCGGAGCTAAGCCCCATGTTGAAAAGATTTGTGCCAGTGGCCCCGTCGGCCAGGATCCAGTCACGGTCGGCCAGCATCTTGCTCAGCGCGTCGGTCATGATCGTCCTTCCCATTGCTTGGCGGGCATGTCTCATATTTCCCGCGCACGCGCAAAGTCAAAATCCTCATGATCGTCGTGAGCGGCGGTATTCTTCGATTGAGGCCAGCAGTTGGTTTGTCAGAGGAAAGAGCGCTGGCGGTCGATCGAAGCGCGTGACGGCGTATGCCAATGGCGAAAGACGAACTATTCTTTGGGGTGGAAGTCGCCTTATGCGACCTGCCGACCGTTCTGGGCGCATGAAAAAAAGCCCGCGAATTTCGCGGGCTCGTCTTTGGCCTTTTCAGGGGTGCATGCCCTGTCACCAGTATCAGTATTCTTTCAAAAGCTGGTCTTTGGCGATCTTCAAGAGCTCGTCCATCTTGGCCCGGATCGTATCGGCGTCCGCAAGCTCTCCAAGGTCTCCCGCGACCTTGCGAACCACGTCCTCGTGGCCGGCTTCCTCGAAATCCGATAGTACGACCTCTTTGGCGTAAGCGTCTGCGTCCGGCCCGCTCTTGCCCAGAAGTTCCGCGGCCCAGAGACCCAGAAGCTTGTTGCGACGCGCCTCGGCCTTAAATTTCATCTCTTCGTCGTGTGCGAACTTGTTTTCAAACGCGTTTTCGCGATCGTCGAACGTGCTCATATATATCCCCCGCGGGTTCGGTCCTCGTTGACTTAGGTATGGCCCCGTCCGCGCGGCGGTGCAAGGGCATATGCCCGTCTTGCGGCATGCCCGCCCTTAGACTATGACGACGCCAGATCCACCCGCGAGTCTTCTTAGCGGCACATTTGAAAGAGAGCCCATGGCGCGGCGTAAGAAAATCTACGAAGGCAAGGCGAAAACACTGTTCGAAGGGCCTGAGCCAGGCACGATCGTTCAGTATTTCAAGGATGATGCCACGGCCTTCAATGCACAGAAAAAGGACGTGATCGAGGGTAAAGGCGTGCTCAACAACATGTTGAGTGAGTATTTCATGCTTGGCCTGTCGAATGTCGGTATCCCGAACCATTTCCTCAAGCGGCTGAACATGCGGGAACAGCTGGTGCGCGCCTGCGAAATCATTCCGCTGGAAATCATTGTGCGAAACTACGCCGCCGGCACGATGGCGCAGCGTCTTGGCATGGATGAAGGAACACAATTGCCGCGTCCGGTGGTGGAATATTGCCTGAAAGACGACAAGCTGGGCGATCCGCTTGTGACCGAGGAACACATCGCTGCGTTCGGATGGGCCAGCCAGCAGGACATGGATGACATCCTGAGCCTTGCACTGCGCGTCAACGACTTTCTGTCGGGTGTGATGTACGGGGTCGGTATCAAGCTGGTGGATTTCAAGATCGAGATCGGTCGCATCTACGAGGGCGATTTCCAGCGCTTGATCGTTGCGGATGAGATTTCCCCAGACAGCTGCCGGCTGTGGGATATCGAGACGGGTCAGAAGCTGGACAAGGACGTGTTCCGTCGCGATTTGGGAAGCCTGACGGATGCCTATACCGAAGTGGCCAAGCGGCTTGGCGTGATGCCGAAAGGGGCCGCCACGATGACAAAGCCGCACCTGATCAACTGAGGCGGCCAGCAGCGCAAGGGGAAATGTCCGCGATGAAAGCACGCGTCCACGTCATGCTGAAAACCGGTGTTCTGGATCCGCAAGGCGAGGCAGTTCGCCACGCACTTGGCCAGCTTGGCTTCGACGGGGTCGAAGGCGTACGCCAAGGTAAGGTGATCGAACTCGACCTGACCGAAACGGATCGCGCCAAGGCGGAAAAGTCGGTGACCGAAATGTGTGAGAAGCTTCTCGCAAATACGGTTATCGAAAGCTATTCGGTGGAGATCGCCTGATGCATGCCGCCATCGTCGTTTTCCCCGGTTCCAACTGTGATCGTGATCTCAAGGTCGCTTTTGAAAACGCAGGCGCCAAGGTCAGCATGGTCTGGCACAAAGACACAGAGATGCCTGCGGGGGTCGACGTGATCGGTGTGCCAGGCGGATTTTCCTTCGGGGATTACCTGCGCTGCGGGGCGATTGCGGCGAACTCACCCATTTGCCGGTCGGTGGTGAAACATGCCGAGGCGGGCGGCTATGTGCTCGGTGTCTGCAACGGTTTTCAGGTGCTAACGGAAACCGGGCTTTTGCCGGGGATTCTATTGCGCAATGCGGGCTTGAAGTATGTCTGCAAAGCTCTTGATCTAAAAGTGGAAACGTCTGAGAGCGTTTATACGTCTGGCTACGAGGCCGGAAGCACGATTACAGTGCCAATCGCACACCATGACGGCAATTATTTCGCTGATGCCGAGACGCTGGAGCGGCTCAACGCCCAAGATCGCGTGGCCTTTCGGTATGTCGAAAACCCCAACGGCTCTCAGCAGGATATCGCTGGTATCTTGTCGGAAAACCGTCGCGTGCTTGGCATGATGCCGCATCCCGAGCGCATGGCCGAAACCACACATGGCGGGACGGACGGGGCGGCGCTTTTCCGCACGTTAGTCGACCAACTCGCACACGCTTGAACGTGACCACGCGGTCGGGGCTTGAGCCGTCGGTCGCCCGGGCGTAGCGTTGCTGCATGAAATGGCCAAGTTTCACCCAGACAAGCCGCCGCACGCGCACCCTTGGCTGGCGCGCGCGGTTTTCGCTTGCGATCATGGTCGTAATGGCAGTGGCGATTGTGGTTGTCACCAACCGTCTTCTCACGGACCGGTTCACGGAAAATACCCGCAATCGTGCTGAGCTACGCCTCGCGCTTTATTCCGGTAACCTGCTCTCCGAATTGCGCCAGAATGCCATTGTGCCTCAGCTGCTGGCGCGCGACCCGGCGCTGATCTCGGCCCTGGACAGTGGGGATTTCGCGCAGTCGTCGCAACGTCTGATCGTCTTTAACGAAGAGCTTTCGGCGGCGTCGCTATCCCTTTTGGACCGGGATGGGCGCGTCGTCGCATCGACTGACCGCAGCACAATAGGCCAAACGCTCAAGACCGAGTCGTTTTTCGTGGATGCTTTGCGGTCGCGAGACAATGTGTTCACTGTTAAACGGACCGAAGCAGGGGCTTTTCGGTTTTTCTACTCGCGCCGCGTTACCAGCCAACAGAGCCTTGTGGGGATCATTCTGGTCGAAGTGGACCTGCAAAAGTACGAACGAGCGTGGGCCGGCATTTCTGACGCCGTTCTTGTTACCGACAGTGAAGGGCGGATCATTCTTGCGACGGAGCCGCGGTGGCGTGGCCTGACCGAGGCTGCGGCGCTGGCTCGCGAGCCTGCTAACTCCGCCATCCTCCGCGCGCTCCAAGCGACCGCTGACTGGTCTGCGGCCTTGCCGCCCGACGCCTATCTCGAAGGCGAAGCAGTGATGCGCGTGCAGGGCAGGGTGGCCTTTCGCGGCTGGCGCATTGCGTCCTTCACCACCTACGCCTCGGTACGTGACAAGGTGAATGGGGTTCTGGCCCTCGAAATCATGGTCTTCGCGATTCTGCTCGCGCTCGCCTTCTATGTGCTGAACCGCAAGACGGCGGTCCGCATGATGCTGTTCCAGCGAGAGTCGGCAGAGCTTCGCGCATTGAACGCCCGTCTGCAGCGGGAAATCGCCGAGCGTCAGCGGGTTCAAGAGAACCTTGCAGTGGCTGAACAGACGCTGCAGCAAAGTTCCAAACTTGCGGTTCTGGGAGAGATGTCAGCAGCGGTCAGCCATGAGCTCAACCAGCCTCTCGCGGCGATGAAAACCTATCTTGCGGGAGCCCGGCTTTTGCTGTCTCGGAACCGTCCCGACGAGGCCGTTACATCATTTCAGCGGATCGACGACCTGATCGAGCGGATGGGGGCGATCACCAAGCAGCTCAAGTCCTACGCACGTCAGGACGGCCACGATTTTCAGCCAGTAAACATGGGGGATGCGATCAATTCCGCGCTCGCCATGATGGAACCGCAGTTGCGCCAGCGAAAGGTCGATATTACCCGCACCATGCCCGCTCAAGCGGTCTGGGTCATGGGTGATCGGGTGCGGATCGAACAGGTGATCATCAACCTGCTTCGAAACGCCATGGACGCAACGCAGGCCGCCGAAGATCCGCAGATCGAGATCCTGCTAGCGGCGGGCGAAACGGCGGTCCTGACGGTCCGCGACAACGGTCACGGAATCGAGAATATCGAGAACCTCTTCGAGCCTTTCTACACCACCAAGCAGCCCGGCGACGGCGTCGGCTTGGGGCTTGCCATTTCCTCTGGTATTGTCAACGACCTTGGCGGCCGGCTTACGGCGCGCAACGCTGCCGCCGGGGGGGCTGTATTCGAGATGCAGCTACCCATATTGCCTGACAAGACCCGTGCAGCGGAGTAGGACAAATGCCCAGTGCAATGAAAATCGCCATCGTCGATGATGAAAAAGACATGCGTCAGTCGATCAGCCAGTGGCTGGCGCTATCGGGATACGACACCGAAGCCTTTCCTTCTGCAGAAGAAGCGCTGAAGGTTCTGGGGCCGGACTACCCCGGTATCGTGGTCACGGACATCAAGATGCCTGGCATGGACGGGATGCAGTTCCTCAAGAAGCTGATGGGCACCGACAGTTCTCTACCCGTCATCATGATTACAGGGCACGGCGATGTGCCCATGGCGGTTGAAGCAATGCGTATCGGTGCCTACGATTTTCTTGAAAAGCCGTTCAATCCCGACCGAATGAACGAGCTGGCAAAGAAAGCCACCAATGCCCGGCGAATGATCCTCGACAGCCGTGCGCTGCGCCGGGAGCTTAGCGATGGTGGCCAGCTGATGAAGAAGCTCATTGGTGCGTCACCGGTGATGGAACGCCTCAAGGAAGACATACTGGATCTTGGTCAGGCAGACGGCCATGTTCTCATCGAGGGGGAGACCGGCACGGGCAAGACGTTGGTTGCGCATGCGCTTCACGCGGTCGGCGCCCGCGCGGGAAAGAAGTTTGTCCTGATTTCCTGTTCCGCCTTCGAGGAGGACGCGCTAATCAAGCGGCTTTTCGGCCCGGTGCAGCCTGAGGATGCTCAGCTTCCGGCGGTCGAAGAGGCCCGAGGCGGTACCTTGGTTCTTGAAGATGTCGAGCAGTTGCCAGATGCAGTGCAGGCGCGTCTTCTGACCTTCATCAACGACGAGGGGGCGCCGCCGGAGACGCGGATCGTGGCGATTTCGAACATGCAGGAGCAAGACCGCACCTGCGAGGATGCGCTGCGCGCGGATCTTTTTTACCGACTAGCCTCCTTGCGGATCACCGTGCCGCCGTTGCGCCAACGCGGCGAGGATATCCTGACGCTCTTCACGCGTTTCTCAGATGCTTTCGCCGACGATTACGGCTGTGAGGCGCCACAGGTCAGCGCACAGGAGGCCGCTCAACTGTTGCAGGCTCCATGGCCCGGAAACGTCCGCCAGCTTATCAACATCGCCGAGCGTGCAGTGCTGCAATCGCGCCGCGGCTCCGGCACGATCGCCTCTTTGCTGATGTCGGATCACCAAGACATGCAGCCGGTCATGACGACGGAGGGCAAGCCGCTTAAAGAGTATGTCGAGGCGTTCGAACGTATGCTGATCGACAATACGATGCGCCGGCATAAAGGTTCTATCGCCAGTGTCATGGAAGAACTATGCCTGCCGCGCCGCACGCTGAATGAGAAGATGGCCAAATACGGGTTGCAGAGATCAGACTATCTGTAGCGCAGCCACCAAGCATTGCGGATTGGTTACATCCGCCTGTCGTTAATGAGGGCGTGGGACATTGTTCAGGCTAGAGCCGAAATTTTCACCGGTTCAGATTCTTGCATCCTTCCCGGGTAAAGGGTCAGCGTTCTCCTTTGTGACTGGCCCGACACAAGCTTAATACGGTCGCAAGCAGGCTGCCGGAAGGCTACGTGTTCGATGCGCGGACGACGTTTCGGTCGACACAGGTGTTTTGCGACTTGTAACCGAAGTGGTGACTGTCTTCGAAGGCCTTATGTGCTTGGTTAATACGCGCGGAATGCCCGGGACGAAGCGCCGGATAATCTTGGATTGAGGTCTCGAAAGACTCTGCCAGCAGCAAGACCCGGTACATGGCGCAAGATTTGGCGTAGATCAATGCCTTGACATTATCGCTGTCAGAAATCGCTGTGGCCAGCCTAGGTGGGCAATTGAAGATTTATTGATGCGCCTCAATTGTCGGTCGCGCGCGGCCAAGCACGAGAAAGTGGTGAACGTTTTAGCTTTTCCCGCCTCAAGTGACGCAGGCTTTCCACCACTTACGGTAAGCCCAAATTTTTGGCCGGAAACGCCAGATTGCGGCTCCTCCAGGTTCGTTAACACATTTGCCATTGTCTTTGACCGGTCTCTCACCGTATCAAGGACCCGAGGGCGTATATGCGCCTTGGTACAGTTTCGCTGTTCCGAGCCGGACATTTCCGGCTGTCGGAACAACCGATTGGGCCCGAAAAGGCCAAGAGTCGCCGGCACATAGCCCAAGGGCCATGATGCGGCATTTTAATGGGGACGGGGCGTTGCGCCCACGTTCCGGAGAAGAACCGCGATGACGCGCGAGAGGCGACAGACATATGTTCACCCCGCAGAGACACACTCTGCGCGAAGCCCCGTGCCGTCTTCCATCGCCCAGACAAGACAGGACAGCAAGACATTGGCCCCACCAGGGAGCCGGGCCTTGCATCCCTGCAGTGGAACTACATGGCTAAGAAAATGCTTATCGACGCCACCCACGCGGAAGAAACCCGCGTTGTGGTGGTCGACGGGAACAAGGTCGAGGAATTCGATTTTGAGTCGGAAAACAAGCGCCAGCTTGCTGGCAACATCTATCTCGCAAAAGTAACTCGGGTCGAGCCGTCGCTGCAGGCGGCCTTTGTCGATTATGGCGGCAACCGTCACGGTTTCCTCGCCTTTTCGGAAATCCATCCCGATTATTATCAGATCCCCGTCGCGGACCGTGAGGCGTTGCTCGAGGAAGAGCGCGCCTATGCCGAGGCTCAGCGCGCCCGCGACGAGGAAGAAGAAAAACCGAAACGCCGCTCAAGGTCGCGTTCCCGGTCCAAGGCGGCAAAGGCCGAGTCCGAGGACGCGGTTACGACCGCCGACATTACCGGCATGGAAACCATCGATCTCGACGGCGACGCCGAGATTGACAGCGACAGCGACGAAGGCCTGTCGCCGATGGAAACCGTTGCCGAAACGCCGGTGGAAGAGCCCGAGGACAATGCGGATGGGGAGGCAAACGGCGATGCGCCCGAGGATAACGGCCAGGAAGCCGAGTCCGAAGAGAAGGATCGCTCTGACGCAGCGTCGAAGGACGAGACCATAGAATCCGTCGCCGATGATGACGATGCAGAAGATATCCGGCCAGCGCGAAAGCCGCGCCCGCGCCGCTATAAGATCCAGGAAGTCATCAAGGTTCGCCAGATTCTGCTGGTTCAGGTCGTAAAGGAGGAGCGCGGCAACAAGGGTGCGGCCCTGACCACCTATCTGTCGCTTGCCGGGCGCTATTGCGTTCTCATGCCCAACACCGCTCGCGGTGGAGGCATCAGCCGCAAGATCACGCTTGCCGCAGATCGCAAGAAGCTCAAGGAAATCGCCGGAGAACTGAACGTACCGAAGGGCGCGGGCCTGATCATTCGCACGGCCGGTGCCAAACGCACCAAATCCGAGATCAAACGCGACTATGAGTACCTGCAGCGCATGTGGGAGCAGATCCGCGAATTGACGCTGAAATCCATCGCTCCGGCGAAGATTTACGAAGAAGGTGATCTCATAAAAAGGTCAATCCGCGACCTTTACAACCGTGAGATCGACGAGGTTTTCGTGGAGGGCGAGCGCGGCTATCGCACGGCCAAGGACTTCATGAAGATGATCATGCCGTCCCACGCCAAAAACGTGAAACACTACGCCGATCAGCTCCCGCTCTTCGCGCGCTACCAGGTCGAGAGCTACCTCAGCTCTATGTTCAATCCGACGGTGCAGCTTAAATCTGGCGGGTACATCGTGATCGGCGTGACCGAAGCTCTGGTGGCAATCGACGTGAACTCGGGTCGTGCCACAAAGGAAGGCTCGATCGAGGAGACTGCGCTGAAGACAAATCTCGAGGCCGCGGAAGAGGTGGCGCGCCAGTTGCGACTGCGTGACCTCGCTGGCCTGATCGTCATCGACTTCATCGACATGGACGAGCGTAAGAACAACGCCGCTGTTGAAAAACGAATGAAGGACAAGCTCAAGACCGACCGCGCGCGCATCCAGGTGGGCCGCATCTCGGGCTTCGGTCTGATGGAAATGAGCCGCCAGCGTTTGCGTCCCGGCATGATTGAGGCGACGACCCAGCCCTGCCCGGCATGTCACGGCACTGGTCTGATCCGTTCGGACGATAACCTGTCGCTTTCGATCCTGCGTCAGATCGAGGAAGAAGGCGTGCGCCGTCGGTCGCGCGAAGTGCTCGTGCGTTGCCCCGTGAGCATTGCGAATTTCCTCATGAACCAAAAGCGCGAGCATGTCGCGCATATCGAGGCCCGGTATGGTCTGTCGGTTCGCATCGAAGGTGACCCATCGCTGATTTCGCCCGATTTCACCATCGAGAAATTCAAGACCGCGACCCGCGCAGTACCGCAGGCGACAGAGCCGGTGGTTTCGGTCGACAGCTCGATCATGGATCAGATCGACGAAAATACGGACGAGGCCGAAGAAGAGGCGGTCGCGGCCATCCAGCCGTCGAATAATGGCAACGGGAATGGCGACGCCGACGAAGATGGCAAGCCCAAGAAAAAGCGTCGGCGTCGGCGTCGGCGCTCCAAGTCTAAGTCCGGGAACGGCGATGACGGACAGGTGACCGACGGTCAGTCGCAAGAGTCCCGCTTCGATGACGCAAAGGGCAGGGACGAGGCGGATTCCGGGGAAGAAAAGTCTGACGATACGGACAAGACTTCTGCGGACGAGGAAGAACCAAAATCCAAGCCAAAGCGCGTTTCCCGCTCGCGCAAGAAGAAAGATGACGCCGAACCGGATAATGGTCAGACCGCGCCGGTTGAGGTCGCGGCAGAGGCCGACGAGACAACCGAGGCGAACACACCCAAGCCAAAGAAGAAATCGTCGTCTTCCCGCGGATCGCGCTCCAAGAAAAAAGCGCCTGCGTCCGAAGAGGGTGTGGAGGCCGCCAAGCCCGAACCTGTAGCTACGGAAAAGTCGGAGAAGACCTCTGAGCTCGACAACTCCAAACCTGAGCCGACATCAGAGCCGGTCCATACTGCCGAGCGGAGACCCGAACCGGCCATAGCGGAGGCCGATAGCGGTGCAAACGACGACGCGGACGACGGTAAGCCCAAACGCCGCGGCTGGTGGTCTCTGGGGCGCTAAAAATCAAGATCCCGCCTCTGGCTTGCTGGTGGCGGGACAACCTGCAGGTATTACTGACAACTTCAGGACGATGTCAGGCGTTGCCCTTGCGGATGTGGTAAAGCGTCGCGCCATCACTCTCGACCATCTCGACAAGATCGTGACCTGCTTCGGCACAAAAGTGCGGCACGTCCACAATGGCGGCCGGATCATCCGCTTCTAAAACGATGACATCGCCGGAATTCAAAGGCTTGATCCGCTTGCGCAGCTTAAGGACTGGCAGCGGGCAAAGTAGCCCTCGGGCGTCTATCGTGTCTTTAACATCCATGCGCGACGACTTAGTCCGGCTGTTACAGCCTGTCCACAGAGATGTGAGACCGTTGCCCCGTGACGTTCCCACGGAATTCCACTAGGTCAGACTTATGTTCGGAGTAGAAATCATCGACGCGACGCTTGTGCCGGCCATGTTCGTGGCGCTTCTTGGCGGCGTTTTTTCTTTTCTGTCGCCGTGCGTGCTGCCCATCGTGCCGCCGTACCTCGCCTATATGGGCGGTGTAACGGTCACAGAGCTAAATTCCGCCGGGACAGCGCGCAACAAGGCCATTCTGCCCGCGGTGTTCTTTGTTCTGGGATTGTCGACCGTGTTCATCCTGTTAGGCTTCGCGGCCTCCAGCGCAGGCCGGGCCTTTCTGCAATATCAGGATTATTTCAATACTCTGGCCGGTATCATCGTGATGGTCTTCGGTGCGCATTTCGTGGGTGTCTACCGGATCTCTATTTTAGACCGCGAGGCGCGCATAGACGTGGGCGATCGCGGCGGCTCGTCTTTCGGAGCCTATGTACTCGGGCTGGCCTTCGCCTTCGGCTGGACGCCCTGCATCGGGCCTCAACTGGGCGCGATCCTCTCTCTGGCCGCCTCCGAAGCTTCGGTTGCGCGAGGTACGCTATTGCTAGCTGTGTACGCGGCGGGCTTGGGCATCCCCTTTCTTCTCTTCGCGATCTTCCTGCCGCGTCTCTCGGGCCTCATGGCCTGGATGAAGCGTCATATGGAGCGTATTGAGCGTATCATGGGACTGCTTCTCTGGACGATCGGGCTCTTGATGCTGACGGGGGGATTTTCCGCATTCTCCTATTGGCTGTTGGAGAACTTCCCGGCTCTTGCCACATTCGGTTAGGTCTTACTCTTGCCAAAATGCTTGGCTATTCTGACCGGAGACGAGGTCCGGTATGAGCAGCCAGCCCAACGAAATCGTTCGCCGCAGGCGGGTGTTTTATGTGCCCGGGTATGATCCGATTCATCCCCGCCGGTATCGTGAGCTCTACCGGAAGGAAGGCCGCGAACAGGCGAAGGTCTCCGGCTACAGCCTTGACCTGAAGCCGAAAACCGGCGACGGGCGCTACGGCTGGCAGGTAGAGGCAATGATTGACGGTCAATCGACCGAGACCGTTGTCAATGTTCTTGTGTGGTCCGATATCGTGCGCAACAGCATGGAAACGGGTATTCTAGGTACTTATCTGCAACTTCTGCGCACGGCTTGGGCCTATATCGGTTCGGGCGCCTTGTTTCGGTTGATGCGTCTGCGCAAGGGGCCCGTCATCGCGGCGCTTTATCCTGTGGGCTTTCTTTTGGTGCAACTCGGGATCGCGCTCTTGATCGCATGGGGACTGGGGCGGGTACTGTCGCTTTTCCATCCTTTGGCGGCTTGGGTTGGTGTTCTCAGCATTCCCTTCGTGCTGGAGTGGTTCCGCCGCAAGGACAACAAGTTTTTTGCCTATTACCTGATGCACGATTATGCCTTTTCGGCGCGCTATCGTGGGGCTAATCCGCCGGATCTCGAGGCAAGGATGGCCGAATTCGGTGACGAGATCGTTGCGGCCCTGTGTTCTGACGCTGACGAAGTTCTGGTCGTCGGGCATTCGTCCGGCGCGCACCTGGCGGTGTCTGTTCTGGCAGACGTCATCAGGGCGGGCAGGGTGCCTACGAAGGGGCCAGTGCTGTCGTTCCTTTCGCTTGGGCAGGTGGTTCCCATGGTGTCGTTTCTGCCCGATGCCCATCGCCTGCGCGCCGACCTTGCCTTTCTCAGCGCCCGCGAAGAGCTGACCTGGATCGATGTGACAGCCCCTGGCGACGGTTGCGCCTTCGCCCTTTGTGATCCTGTAGCGGTTTCAGGCGTCGCACCGAAGGACAAGCGCTGGCCGCTCGTCCTCTCGGCGGCCTTCACGCAAACCCTAAGTCCCGAACGCTTGCGCGCCCTGCGCTGGCGGTTTTTCCGACTGCATTTTCAGTATCTCTGCGCGTTCGATCGACCCGGCTTTTACGATTATTTCCAGATCACCGCCGGGCCGCAGACGCTCGGCGCTCGATACCGCGACCGCGCTCCGTCACCCAGTCGTATCGAGGCAGCGGTATCGAAGTACACCGGGCAAGCCGCATGACCGGCCTTCCGCCGAAACCGCCAGCCCGTTCCGGGCGCGTTTCTCTTTGGCGCTACATGCGGCTCTTTCGTCAGGATATCCTGTCGGCACAACCCGCGCGCCTTTACCGCGCGTGGATGGCCGAGTTCCGTACGCCGTTCTTTCGGTCTTATCTTTGTAACCAGCCTGAACTGGTCAATCTGGTGCTTCGCGACCGGCCTGAAGATTTCCCGAAGTCCGAACGTGTCCGCGAAGGGCTGACGCCTCTCTTGGGCAACTCGGTCTTCGTGACGAACGGAGAGACATGGAAGCGGCAACGGCGCATTATCGATCCGGCCTTTGAGGGCGGGCGTTTGCGCGACGCTTTCCCTGCGATGCTGCGCGCAGGGCAGAGCGCCGTTGCCCGGCTTAAGGTTCAAGCAGAGGGAGAGCCGGTCGAAATTGAGGCGCAAACAAGTCACGTGGCCGCCGACGTCATCTTCCAAACGCTTTTTTCGTTGCCCATTGAGGACGAGATCGCGGCCCGGGTCTTTGCCGAGTTCCGTGCCCATCAGCGGACGCAACCCGTCGTCAATATCGCGGCTTTTCTACCGCTGCCTCGCTGGGTTCCGCGCCTGCACAGCCGTGCAACGAAGGCCACGGCGAAACGCATCCGCACGCTCATCACGCATCTGACCGCCCGCCGTATGGCGGAGATCGAAGCTGGAACTGCCCCCGATGATCTGGCGACCAAAATCATGACCGCTACCGACCCGGAATCCGGTGACCGCTTCGACACAGAAGAAATGGTCGATCAGGTGGCGATCTTCTTTCTTGCTGGGCACGAGACAAGCGCTTCCGCGCTGGCTTGGTCGCTCTACCTTCTCGCGATGTATCCGGACTGGCAGGAAAAGGTCGCTAGAGAGGCCTTGGAAGTCATCCCAAATGGCGATGCGGAATTCCGTGATATGAACCGCCTTCGCGTCGTGCGAGATGTCTTCCGCGAGGCGCTACGCTTATACCCGCCGGTACCGATGATGGTGCGTGAGACTGCGAAAGGAGAAAGGTTGCGTGACCGCGACGTGCAGCCAGGCAGCCAAGTCGTGCTGAGTCCATGGCATCTGCACCGTCATGAGCGGCTCTGGGTGCGGCCTGATGCATTTGACCCGGATCGGTTCAGCTCAGAGAACGGCAAGACTTGTTTGCGGGAGGCATATATACCTTTTTCGGCAGGGCCGCGGGTTTGCTCCGGAGCCGGCTTTGCCATGATCGAAGGTACTCTGCTGCTGTCTATGCTGGTTGGTGCCTACAGGTTTGACCTGGTACCCGATCGTCCAGCCATACCGGTGGCTCATCTGACAGTGCGAGGAAAGGATGGGATATGGTTGAAGATCACGCCACGGCACTGACGATTTCGACCAGGCCCAGGTTCTCGAGAGAGTGACAGGCACGGTGCTCGATTTCGCGCAGTTTGCATCGTACACTTCTGCGCGCATCTGTTCCAAAAGCTCAAACTCCGACAACCGAGTAGAGAGCGGATCAATTGCGCTCGCGAAAATGCCTTAGAACATAGAGCCTGATCGCCGACGCCAGGCCAAGATCAACCCCGCGCTCTGCATCAATTTCTGCGGCGAGGGCATTGATGGGTTTGGATTTTTTTCTCGCTATTTCTCGAAAGGCATCCCAGAATTCATCTTCGAGCGACACGCTGGTCCGATGCCCTCGCAGGGTCAAAGAGTGTTTGACAGGACGCCCGCTCATTCCTTTCGATGTGTCTGATCCAAGTGATCTTGCGCTTTTTGCGCATGTGCCTTGTCCAGCTCTTTTTCCGACTTGCTGCGCCCGAACCGAACCACGTTTTCCGCCGCGCGCGCCTTTTTTTGGGCGCGCGCCTTCGCTTTGCGGATCTTGTTCAGGTTGACGGGCGTGCTCATGCGTTCTTGGGGCCAATCATGTCTTCGGGACGCACCACTCGGTCGAAGGTCTCTTCGTCCACAAAGCCAAGGTTGATCGCCTCTTCTTTGAGGGTCGTGCCGTTCTTATGCGCCGTCTTGGCGACTTTGGTGGCATTGTCATACCCGATCGTGGGCGCCAGCGCGGTGACCAGCATCAGCGATTCTTTCATCAGCTTTTCGATGCGCGGACCATTGGCTTCGATCCCGTTGAGCATCCGCTCGGTAAAGCTGTCGGCGGCATCCCCCAAAAGCTGAATCGACTGAAGCAGGTTGTAGGACATCATCGGGTTGTAAACGTTCAACTCGAAATGGCCCTGGCTGCCGGCGAACTTGATCGCGGCGTCGTTGCCCATCACGTGGGCGGCCACTTGGGTCAATGCCTCGGCCTGGGTTGGATTAACCTTGCCGGGCATGATCGAGCTGCCCGGTTCGTTTTCAGGCAGGATGAGTTCGCCCAGACCGGACCGTGGGCCAGAGCCGAGGAAACGAATGTCATTGGCGATCTTGTAGCAGCTGCCCGCGACCGTCGTGACAGCCCCCGACAGAAACACCATGGCGTCATGCGCGGCCAACGCCTCGAACTTGTTCGGCGCGGTGACGAAAGGCAATCCGGTGATTTCCGCCATATTCGCGGCCACGGCCTCGCCCCAACCCTTGCGGGTATTGAGACCTGTGCCCACGGCCGTGCCGCCCTGTGCTAGTTCGTAGATCCCGGGTAGACCCGCCTGAATTCGCGCGATCCCTTGGCGGACCTGGTGCGCATAGCCGGAAAACTCTTGTCCCAGTGTCAGCGGCGTAGCGTCTTGGGTGTGGGTGCGCCCGATCTTGATGATGTTTTTGAACTCTTCGGACTTGGCCTCGAGGCCTGCCAGAAGCTTTTCCAGCCCCGGCAGCAGCACGTCGCGCGCACTCATTGCCGTGGCGATATGCATGGCCGTCGGGAACGTGTCGTTCGACGACTGACCCATGTTGCAATGATCGTTGGGGTGCACCGGATCCTTTGTGCCGATCGTGCCGCCAAGGATCTCGATCGCGCGGTTCGCGATCACCTCGTTGGCGTTCATGTTCGACTGTGTGCCCGAGCCGGTTTGCCACACGACCAACGGGAAATGGTCATCGAGCTTGCCCTTGATGACCTCGCCCGCCGCCTGGATAATGGCGTCGGCCAGTTTCGCGTCCAGAACGCCCGCCTCCTTGTTGGCTATCGCACAGGCCTTCTTGATGACACCCAGCGCACGCACGATGGAGACGGGCTGTCTCTCCCAGCCGATGGGAAAGTTCATCAGCGACCGTTGCGTTTGTGCCCCCCAATATTTGTCGGCTGGAACTTCAAGCGGGCCGAAACTGTCGGATTCGGTGCGGGTGGCTGTCATGTCATGCATCTCCCAGGAAATCAGGCTGCATCTGTCATAGCGAAGGGGCGGGAAAGATCAACAGGGTATGCCAGTGTATACTGCGCGCACCCTTTAGGTTCGTCGCTATTTTCGGAAACTGTCGAGACTGACGATATCCGCGTCTTTCACGCTGCTTTCGTTCTCGTCGCCGGATCGCTTCAGCGGGGCGGCAGCACGCGGTGCGTCTTCCTCATCTCCGTCGTCGCTCTCCTGCGACTCAAAACGCAGGCCGAATTCGACGGATGGATCAACGAAGGTTTGGATCGCGTCATAGGGTATATAAAGATGCTCCGGCGTATCCCCGAAGTTAAGCGTTACCGAGAAACCGTCGTCGGTCACCTCCAGGTTGTCGAACCAGTGCTGCATGACAACGGTCATTTCGTTCGGGTATCGCTCTTTCAACCAATCGGCGACGCGGGCATCCGGATGGGTGGTTTCGAAGGTGATAAAGAAATGATGCGCGCCGGGCAGGCCCCGTTCGCGCACGTCGCGAAGTACCTCCTGGATAAGGCCGCGCATGGCGCGGTGCATCAGTTTTCCGTAATCGATCGAGCGCGTCATGTCGGACCCTGCTTCTACCTAACGTCAGCATAGGGGATTCGGGGCGAAACGAAAGACCTGTCCGAGGCCGTTTACACCAAGAGATGTGCCAAACCTGACAAAGCGGCCATCGCCGCGAGGCCGACCGGCATCGAAAGGCGCAGCCCGAGGAAAACAATGGCTGCGGCCAAAACGAGGCCGGCGTCGAAGATCGAAAAATCTTCGGCACTGATCAACGGGCCGAACGCGGTTTCGGTAACCTGACGGAACAGCACGTGCAGGGTGAACCACACCGCCAGATTCAGGATGACGCCGGCCACGCTGGCCGAGATCGCGTTGAACGCGCCCTGCAAGCGGGGTCGTGACAAAAGCGTTTCGAGGTAGGGTGCGGCGGCAAAAATCCAAAGGAAACAAGGCGTGAACGTCACCCAGAGACAGATCAGGGCAGCCAAGATACCGAGGGCCGGGCCCTGTGCGTAATATCCTGCAAGGAAGGCCGTGAACTCGGTGACGAGAATAAGCGGCCCGGGCGTGGTTTCGGCAAGACCGAGCGCGTCTATCATCTGATCGGTACTGAGCCAGCCATAGCCCTGCACGATTTCCTGAGTCATGTAAGCAAGAACCGCGTAGGCACCGCCGAATGTAACAACGGCGAGCTTTGAGAAGAACAGGGCGACATCAAGCAGGAGCGGCGCCTCCACCGCCCACAAAAGACAGATTGGCAAAGCCCAGATGGCGCCCCACAGCAGTACGGTTCTGAGTGTCGATAATGGAGAGGTTTTCTTTAATATCTGTTGGTTGTGAGGCTCTTTTGAAGTTCCAAGTGCACCGATCAGGGCAGCCATGGCGATGATCGCCGGAAACGGTACGGAGAAAAAGAAGATCGCCGCAAATGCCAGAATCGCCAGCGCCCGAGCTTGCCAGTCTTGCAAGGCGCGGCGGCTTAGCTTTGTTAGCGCCTGAAAGACGATGATCACCACCGCGGCCTTCACACCGGAAAAAAGCGCTTGGACTACGGGCACTTGACCATAAAAGGCATAGCCGAAGGCCAGTGCGAGGATGATCGCCGCTCCCGGTAGTACGAACAACAGCCCGGCCAAAAGCCCACCCTGTACGCCGCGCAGCCGCCATCCTGAATAGGTCGCCAGCTGCATTGCCTCTGGACCGGGCAGCAGCATGCAAAAGGACAACGCCTGCAGAAACTGCTTTTCGCTCAGCCAGCCGTGGCGATCAACAAGCTCGGTCTGCATCAGGGAGATTTGCGCCGCGGGACCGCCAAAGGATAATAGGCCAATGCGCCCGAACACGCGGAACAGGTCAGTCACAGATGGTGTCATGCCGTCACCCGCGTGCCGTCGGCCAGTCATGGCCTTCGTCATACCCGTCGCGTGCCCAACGGTACAGCGCGTCGTAAAGCCCCATAACGGCCGCCAGCTGATCATGATCGTCGCGATACTGGCGCGAAAGCCCCACGGAAAGCGCCAGAAGACCGGCGCAAGCGGGATGCAGATCGTGCCGGTTCGTGTCGGCGCCGCGAACAACCATCGCAAGACGTTTCAGCGCATCCGAGGTCAGGTGAAATTTGGTCAGCATTTTGTCGAAGCTGCACCGGTCCGCGTCGTGCAACCAGAATACGCCCTCGATATCAAAAGGCGTCGCGCCGAAGCGCTCGCCGACGTTCAACACCTCGGACGGAGATACGAACAGGAAGCGTGCAGCGGGGTCCACGAACCGGCGGATCAACCAAGGACAGGCGATTCGGTCGATCTTTGGTCGATGGCGGGTGACCCAGAGCGTGGCGCCATTCACCGTTTCAGGTCGTGCGGCGGCGTTCAGGCGCATCGTGCCCCGCGCGTCGCGCCAGCCGAACATTCCTCCCTGCAAATATTCTGTGTCGATGCCTTCGGAGCGCAGTAGACTCGTCAGACCTTGGCTGAGTTTGAGACCTTTCTGGCAAACAATTACAGCGCGCTTACCTGACAGCTGTGTGATCAGCCCGCCGGCATCGGTGTGGGGGTGTCGGCGCGATCCGGGGATAAGAAAAGGGTCTGCCGCAAAGTCGTCTTCGAGGCAGACATCTATGATTTCGGGTGCTTCTGGAGTTCCGATAAGCCGGTCGAGCTGAGAGACGGAGATTTCGTTGGGCGCAGGCATGGCATCCTCTGGCAATACAGTGGATGCGACTTTGGGCCTTGGCCTCACGGGGCAGTCGCAGAACGCCCCTTGATTAAGTCATGACTTAGCTTGCCTAAGCTGTCAAATTCCAACTGCAAGCCATTGGCGATATTTAAGTCTGTGTCGAGACGAGAAAGTGCAGGCTTCTGTTGCCAGGCGCCTGCGAACCCCGCCTGCCCTTGCTAGAGGACAGGGCTTAAAGTTTCGGTCTTATTACCGCTTACGCGGCAACGGCGACCGGAGCACGATTGTCGTTGGCAATTATGCTTTTGCGAACCGATAACGGTGGTATCTCACCGGGACAAAGCTAACCCCTTTAGACGTTCGTCGATCCTATTTCGGCCCCATGTCCCGCCAACGCAGGGTTTTTTGGTGGAGCCGCCGGGTACCGCCCCCGGGTCCGATCCGCTTATTACGAGCGCGTTTATGTCCATAGTCCCCATGCGGGAACGGTTCTAACATAGGGATGCGTGGGCGTTTTGCAAAGGGCCAGATCTGCGGGAGACAGTTTTTTCAAAGCACAATCTGCTCGAGCTGGTCCAGTTCCACCATCGGTCGGGGCGAAATCGCGGCCTCAGATTGCGCAAGTCGCTCCAGCGGATCGAAGTCTCGCAATGAACCGAAGTCATAGCCGGTCATCGTCTCGAGGTCGCTGATGCGGATCTGAAAGGTCTTGAACTCGCCGAACTCGAAGCCTTCGGTCGATTCCACGTTTCCGCCCTGAAGCAACATTTGTTGAATTAGTTCGCCCTGGCTGAGCATATAGGCCGTGGCGTGAAGGCGAATGACCTCGTCCGGACCCTCAGCCAACATGGTGAGAACCTTCCAGAAATGCGCAGGAAGAGGCGCGCCGGTCTCGCCCATTTCTATGTCTTCGGGCGTGAAGACCGGCCCGGTGAAGACATTGGCGCGAAACCCGTGCGTGCGGATGTTTGACAGAACGTAATCCTCCAACCCGAGCCATTGCGCCCTTGACCGGTTTAGGCTGCGATGCTGAGGGCTGGCGTTGGTGTAATGGTAGCTGTCGAGATTGGATCGGGCCGCTTCATCCGGGGTGCCCCAATTTGTGGCCAAGCGGCGCACCATGTGGCCGCGGTCGATATCCGCGTGGCCGTATCCCTCGCGGTCAAGCTGGATCTCGCGGGGAATGCGCAGGTCGTGAAACCACGTCGAATTGTGCCGTTTGATGTGGCGGAACTGCGCACCGTCGATATTGAACGCAGTAAGTGCCGGACCCTTGTTGCGCGCCGAGTAGAGCACAGAAAAATGCTGATAGCGCAGTTCGAAAGGCCGATCCTGCGTTGCATCCGAGGGGGCGGCTAGTTGCAACTCGGCGGGCAGGGTGGGCAAGGGCACCTTTGTGGCGCGTAGAAATCCCGCATCGTATCCGTCGCGCCCCTCGAAAAAAGCGGCATCATGGCTGCGGTCGGCGGCTTCGGTTGCCCTGCTGGCATGGGCCGCAATGGCTTGCGCGGGGGCTGTGCCGGCCAACAGAGCGCGCAAGGTCGAGGCGCGAACCGCCGAGTTGGCCTCGCGATAGGCTCCGGCGAAATGCAGGCCCACCACTTCCGCGCGGTCAAGTGAGATCAAGGGAGAGCCCGAATTGCCGCCTAGCGTCGTGCAATCATGGCTCAGGATATCGCCAAGGGCTTTTATAAAGCCGGGCGCGAAGCGCTTCACATCGTAAAGCCCTTTGAAATAACGCTCCATGTGAACATGTGCGTTGCGTGTGTCGTAGGCGGGATAGCCCACGGTGGCCACGCGCTCGGCGTCTTCGGCATCGGTCGCCGCCAGTGGCAGCGCCGTTAAGCCATGGTCGGCATCGGGCTTTTCGATCTCGCCAAGGGCCACATCGGCGGAGATATCGTCGGCGAGATACGTAAAGCGGCGGATGGCAAAAACCTTCGCCGGGTCGGGTACGGCGTTGGTTTCCTCGCCAAAATCGATGTCGGCACGGTACTTCACATTGCCCGGGCCGAACGCATAGACCGCATCGCCCCGAAACGTACGCCGCGCCACAAGCTTAGCTACATGCCTGTTGGTCGCGACGATGAAGCTGTTGGCGCGCTCCTCGATGATCCAGCCGGTGCCGCCCCAAGCGCGGGAATGGTTGTGGAACTCGATACGGCCAATCGAAGGGATGTATTTGTGCAACTGCGCGATCTTGCCGGAGATATCGGGGCCGAATACGTCGGGCAGGGTGTGGCGCCCCGAGACCTCTCCGTTTTCCACTAGAAGTGGCGGCCGCAAAACAAGCTCGATGATAGCTTCCAGCCGGACCGGCGATTCACCCGCAGTCTCAAGCTGTTGTGGCGGTGTCTGAAGCTGCGCCTCAAGCATGTCAGCGTCGAGTCCAAGTTCTGCCAACAGCGGATTGCCCCGCCTCGCGCTTGTGAGGACCTGATCGAACGTGCCGTTCTGTGCGAGGCGCGAGAGGCGCGAGATGCTTTCCTGTGTGCCGGGTTCGGTCATGGGTCTGGTCCTTTCAGGCAGGGTCAGTCTGGAGGGGTGAAGGCGCTGTCGGCGGGCACGCCGCGCGCGGCAAGCACCGCCAATGGCGCGGCGGCGATGCCGGTTACTTCGGCGCTATGAAAATTGCCCAAGGCTTGTGAAAGGGCCGCAAGTGGATCGATATCTGAGCTGATATTGAACAGGCATTTCTCGTATCGGTCACGGAAACGACGTTGCAGGTGCCGTGCTGCCTCGGCTGGCGTGTGTGTCGGCTGCGACCAGAAGTAGAGTTCCGCTCGCGCCGCGTCTGCGGAGCTGTCGTCTTCAAAGAGCTTTTTGGCCCGCGCAATCGTTACTCTGTCCGGCCCGGTCGTGCCGGTCCATTCTGCGGGTTTCTGCCGCCCGTAAGCCCAGTCACCGGCAACCGCGCGCCGCCAGCGCTCCGAACATTCTGCCAAAAGCGGTAGATCGGCCACTGGATTGAAGAGTGTGAACCCTTCCGACCATTCCGCCGCCAAACCCATTGCGTGAAACGCCCGCAACAGATCGCGGGGCAACGGGTAATTCCGAGACAGCGCGTCGTCTGCGTTTTCAACATGCGGCGCGTAATGCGCGGCGGCGGCACGAGGTAAACCGTGCGCATCTGCAAAAAACGTCTCCAAAGCCCCGCGTGGCGCGCGCAGCAGCATCGCCATCTGGCGTCGTGCATAGGGATTGAGTACGGCCAATTCGCGCGTGGCCGAGGCTTTCGCGTCCGGGTCGTTGCCCATGATCGGTCCCACATAAAGTCCATGCCGGGTCATCTCGGCGCGCGCCAGATAGTGCAGTCGCTCTTCGGCTTGCCTTGCCTCTCCGCCGTTATGCGCCAAAAGCCCGAATGCCGTATCCAGTTCCTGATGCGGCAGAGCGTCGGTGGGCAGAGCCGTCAGCAGGGCCATGTCCAGGGCGCCGCCCGACAGACCGGCACGACCTGCGTCACGGCGTACGGCGATGGCGCGCATGGCAAGGTTGCTGTCGCCGCGCAAACGCCTCACCAACGCGTCGAAGCGGAACTCGGCCTCGATATCCAGTAGGATCCTTCCCTGAAGCGCCGGTGCCTCTTCAAGCGCCTGATCCAGTGCATCTTCAGGCAGCGCGCGAAACAGTCGCCGTGCCGAGGACCAGCGGCCGGTCAGCCATAGATGGCACAACACCAGACGCCCCGCGGGTGATCCCGCTGGGATCTCGCCCTGAAGTCCATTCTGGACGATGAATTCTGCTTCTCGCAGGTCATGGCCGGCCAGCGAGCGCGCCAGATCGCGCAATGCGCGGGCGTCCGGCGCGATGGTATCCGGCGTGTCGAGCAGCAAAAGCCGGTCTCGTGCGGTGTCGAACCGGCAGACAGGCCCGGGACCCGTAAAAAACGCCTCGGAATGATCGGGCACCGCGGAGGTCTTAGCGACACCACGCGGTTTGACTTTGGTTGCTCCGGCGCGCGCGAAATCCGATCGCAGGCCTTGGGCCTGTCGCAGGACGTCGCGTGCGGCCGGGGGCAGGTCCTCGGCCGCTGAGGGCGGCAATTGCCTTGCAACGGCCGCGTCGATGCCCGGTGCCGCGCGCCCATCGCGCATCAGTTGCAAACGATGGTAAAGCGCAAGTTCCGGCCGCCCGGTTTCTTCAAAGAACCGCTCTGCACGGGCGTCGATCTCGGCGCAACGTTCAGGGGCATCGGCGTAGAGAAGCGACAGAAAGGCACGCCGCACGTCTTCGTGGTGGCGCAGGATGCCCGCTTCGACATCCTCGGAGACGAGCCAGGTATGTTTGGCCAGGGCTGCGAAACTGCGATCCAGTTGCGCCCTAGTGGCGTCTGGTGCGACCGACGGCGCCAGAACCCGCGCAACGCTTTCGCGGCTGAGTTCGCGCAAAAGCAGGCCCATAGCGGCCATCTGGCGCAGCGGCTCGGGTACGCGCGACAGGATCGCGCGGTAAAGCACACCGGCCACGGCTTCGGGCGGGGCGCCCTTGGGCAAGTCACCGGTTTCAATAGCCCCGCCCGGTACAGCGCGCGCGGCCAGTCGCAAGAATAGCGGATTGCCCTGTGCAAGCCGCAGGATATCGGACCACAGCATCTCCGGCACGCCCTCACCGGCCAGAACCGCACGCGCCGCGTTGTCTTCCAGCCCGTCGAGGAAAAGCGTGGCGCCCCTAATCCGCTTGGGCGCGGGATCCATGAAACGTCCGCGACCGGCGGCGAGCACGACCATGCGTTCCAGCCCGGCGTGAAACAGCCGGTCGAGCCGTTCGAAGAGTAGCGCAATCCGACTCTCACCCTCGGCGCGCAGAACCTCCATCGTATCTAGTGCGACGAGGAGCAGACGGCCTTCGGCATTGATGGCGCGCATCATTTCCGTGACCAACTCGATCAAAGGCGTCTCCGGTACGCTCTTCGTTGTCTCCTTCAACCGTGTCAGCGCGATCTGGCGCGGCGCGGCAGCCAGACGACGCGCGCGCAGGTCGGCTGCCAGTCCCGGCAAGGCGTCGCCGACCTGCCGCGAAATCTCGTCGTAAAAGCTACGCGCATCGCGCAGGTCGAGCCCTGCACGATCGAAATCGAGCCGCACGACGACGGGCGCCACGACAAGCCGGGCGCGCTCAATGGCGTAGTCGAGCAAAGACGATTTCCCGATCCCGGCCAGACCTGAGATTGTGACGGCGGTGACTGGTGGACGTTCGAGCGGTGCGGCAAGCGCTTCGGCGATGGCGTCCAACTCCGTCTCGCGTCCCTTGAGGCCCTGGGTCAACAAAGCGTCGGTGCGGGCTTGCGCTTCGGCTCGGTTCATCAGCGCGCGCAGGGCGGTGACGCGGTCGGCGCCGGGGGCATGCGGGCCGGCGCGGTCGAGCGTGCCTGCGATGTGCGCGATATCCGGTGCCGGATCACCGGCGGCGATGCGGGCGTCCAGCGCCGCCGGTGCGAAGGGTCCACGCCCCAGTCTTGCGTCCGCCAGGTCGGTATCGAAATCTGTGACCACGTCTGTTTCGATCCGGGTTTCGTCGAGCGCATAGTGCCGTGCGGCAGGGCGCATGATCCATGTCGGCTGATCGGGGCGCGCGGCCGGGTCCGGCATGCAGTGCGGGCGCAGAAGCGATAAAATCTCCGAGGTCAGGTGCAGATCATCGGGTAGACGCCCTCCCGCCGCCCAGCTCAATGCCTCCATCGGTGCGAAACTTTCATGCAACGCGGCGTAAAGATACACGCGCTTGTAAAGCGCATCGCGCTCGGGGGTGGGCGCGGCGGTCATGATTGCCCCACGCCTAGGACCCGCACCTGCGCCTTGAGTGCTTTGGCCACCAATTGAGCCGCGCGCGCAGGATAACGGCCCGCGATTTCGTCGATGCCGGTCAGAGCGACGGTGACGGCCGTCTGGATTACGCCCTCGTTCCAGGGCAGGCCAAGGCTCTTGACCATGGAGGCGACTGTGTCCCGCACGTCTTCTTCAGTGAATTCGCCGATTTCCTCGATCAGAAGGCCCGGGGCATCCTGCAGCCGTGCCTTGGCCACGCTTTCGTAGATCCGGTCGCGGATCGAGAAGGTCTCGAACCCGGCCAGCAAGAGGCGCAGATCGGGCTTGGTCAGGCATTGCGCGATCAGATGTTCCAGCTGCAGGCGAGTCGATTGTGTCAGACCGTTCGGGGGATTGTCGAAGCAAAGCCAGATCGGTGCGCCTTGCGATAAAGCTTTGGACTGCAGTCGCGCGGCCAGGATTTCCGCCCGCTCAGCTGCGGTGGCCGCGCGCGTCGTGTCGTCTGGGCCGACGCCCGGGCTTGCCAGAAGCGGCGTGCCTGTGCCGATCAACGCGGCGTTAATTTCACCCAGAAGGTCGCCGCTTACGAGATCGGTGGAGACGCGGTGCGCGGCGTCGTTCCGGTCATGCGCGGCCAAGTAGGCGGTAAGCATGTCGAAGCTGAACGAAAGACCGGCGGTCGACAGGGCGGGATCCATCCGCTTGACCCAGATCCCGCGCAGCGCGGGCGCCGTGCCCTCGAAGATCGCGCTTAGCCCGTCGAAGAACCGGCTGCGACCGATGATGAAATGGCCATCGGGGGACTCGTCTGTCGACCAAAGGTAATCGGGCTGTGTGTCGGCCGCGAGGGCGGCGCGGAAATCCGCGTTGTGATCGTAGCGTTCGAACGGCACGATGCGGCCTGCGTGGCGACCCGGCACGCCCGCCTGGTGATGTCCGACAAAGCCGAAGTTGCTGCAAAAGCCCGCGCCGCCGGACGACCCGCCGGCACTGCCTGCGCTGTGCGGCAGGTACATGTCCGTGCCTGTCTGACGGCTATAGGCACTAAGTTCTGCGCCGATATCCTGTCCGGCTGGATAATGCAGAAGGATGAGATTCCAGGTGCCGGGTCCCGAGGGATGTGCGTGGTTCAGTGAAAAGTGGCCGTATTTGTGATCCCGCCCGATCGGTTTGATCAACCGCAGAAGGGCCACATCGGCATGGGTTTCATAGGCTTCGGGCGGGGCCATGCGCCCGTTGCGGTCTTCATCATGTACCGGTGAGACGAAGACCGGCCAGGCGTCGTAATCCTGATGGTTCACATCGGTCACCACGATCAGCGGTTTACCAAGGTCGGGTCCGGGATTGAGCGCTTCGTCGATCACGTGGGCGGCGGTCAGCACAAGACGGCGGCCGACCAAAAGACCGCTGCCGCGCACCTTGGCCCGCTGGCCGGGGCGGGGACTGATCGCGATGCGACAGCGCCGCGCATGCGCTTGTGTGGTGAAAATTCCCATTTTCTGCAGGTTCACCGTATCGTCCAGCGCGGCGTTTTCATCGACACTCGGCAGGTCGGGCGTGCTGTCGAGCGGTAGAAGTTCGGGGGCACGGTTGCGCAGGATGGCGGCAAAACGGTTGGATAGCTGGTCGCGTTCAAGCGTGTGGGACAAAAGCTCGGCCAGGGTCAATTGGTTGGCCTGCGCAAGCATCTCAAGAATGTCGAGCCGCTGCTGTACCGCGTTCTCGGAATACGTCGCTTCGAGAACCTGTTCCATCAAGGTCCGGTGCGTCCGCAATAGCGGCGCGAGCACGGTGGGAAGCAGGAGCGTCGGCATTGCGTTGCGGGCTCTAGGGTCGGCGCAGCGCGGCGCGCAACGCGGGCTTTTCGGTCAGTCGTGCGGCCAGCGCGTCCGAGGCCGCGTCGGGCGCGGCGACGGCCTCGGTCGTCAGGCTCTCGGCAGCCCTCACGCGCGCCTGAGCGCGATGGCTGAGCCAGATCAACTCGGCGGCATAATCGGCTAGATCGGAATCGAGCTCTGCGGCGGCGGCGGGGTCGTGTCCGGCCAGATGATCCTGCAACACGGCAAGGCTGGGCGTGGCGCCGGTGGGGCCGGGCTCTGCTGGGGCGGGGGCCTCGGCCCCGCTCGGCAGGGGGGCGTCCAGAAGGCGATCGACATCGACCACGCCCGCCCCGAGCGCGCCTGATCCGCCCCAGGCCGGTGGACGGGTCAGGCCGCGGGTGAGGCAATGCACGAACATCGCCTGCACGGTCGTGCCCGCCGCATCCGCCTTGTTTTTCAAGGCTGCGCGTCCGCCGTGCCGCGCCACCCAAAGGGCTGCGGCGCCCGCCGTTAGCGAGGTTGCGAGGGTCGTGCCTTGAGCCGGTCGGATGCCGTGATCGGGATCAGACGCCTTGTTCTTGGCCGCGCCCCAGACATGTACGCCGTAGTTCGACACCGTCACCTCGGGGCCCGATCCGGTCTTTGCCCATGGGGTCAGGTCGGGATTGAGAGCGGCCACCGCGGTGCAGAGCCCGCGAGAGGCATAGGCCGCCGGGAAGACCACGCGAGGCCAGCAATTGCCGGCTGCGCACACTACGATGCGGCCGTGGGCGACCGCCTGACGCATTGCCGCTTCGGTGGCGGCGACGCGGGTCGGACCACCAAGAGCCATGGCGATCACGTCGGCCCCCTGATTGATCGCATGCGCGATGGCGGGTGCGATGCGGTTCTGCGTGGCGTCGATCACCGATTTGATGGCGCGGATGGGTAGAATCGTGGCCTCTGGCGCGGAGCCGGTGATGCCACCGCCGGAGGTCACGTTGCCCTGCGCATCCACGGTGCCGCGCGATGCGATCACCGAGCAGACCAGCGTGCCGTGACCGGGGTGTTTCAGGATTCCCGTAGAAAAACGGTCTCTTGCATCACTGCCGCCCTCCACGAAATTGCGTTGTCCCTGGCTTCGGATCGCCCCGGTCAGTTCCTGGTGGTTGGAATAGCCTGTGTCGATCACCGCAACCGTACTGCCGGAGCCGCGCGTGTGCTTTGACCAGGCGGCGCGCGTGCCGATGCGGGTATGCACCCAGCCCCAGGGCAGGCTGTCGTCGCGCGGGGTGGAGCACGAGAGCCCGAGGCTTTCGGTGTCTGTCGCTCCCACCGCATAGGCGCCGTAGAGGCTGTCGGTGAGAACGGGATTGGCTTCGACCGCGCCCATTTCGGGGCGCAGCGCGCGGGCGAACGCGAAGGCCAGCGCCTCGTCCCCCTGACCGGTGGTGCCAAAAAAACGAATGAAATGAAAGAGATCCTCGGGCTGTTCGAAGGCGCTGGTGACTTCGGCGCTGGCGTCCGGCAGGATCCCGGCGAGCTGTGCTGCGACGTTTTCGGGGCTGCGCGGCGTGTCGAAGACGAGTTCGATCACGAGCGCGTCTTCGTCGGGGATGGGCAAACCCTGGTTGAGGCGGGCGTAAAGATCGCGGGGCATGGCACCTCCTGACATCAATGACTGTGACAACGTACAATTGCAAAACGCTACGGCTGCGCGGGGTCAAAAAAAACGCGCAGGCGGAGCACCGGGGCCAAGAAATGCGGCTTGGATCCTGATCGGGTTCCGCAGGGTCAGCTTAGTCCCAAAAAGAGGATCTTGCCTAGGTCAGGAAAACCAGCCCATGAAAAAACCTGTCGAAGCGGAGTTTTGTACAATTTGTAGCAAGTTTGCAGGACGAATTTTACCGTTTGTACATTCTATGCCAGTGCCTTTAGGCTAGACAGCGTCATCGCTTGACGGATGGCTTGCAGCCGCGCCGGGCGTTTCGTCTCGTTTTGCGGGACGCCGAGAGTCGGAACGAACGAGTTTCGCAATGCTTTGGTCACGGGTGACCAATGCACGAAAGAAAGAAAATCAGGAGGGAGGCCCAACATGGCCGATGAAACAGTGGGTCAGGGCATACCGAAGCCGGAAGGCGAGGTAGATCTGATCGAGACCGATTATGAAATCGGTCAGGACAATATCGAAACGAAAGTCGGACCGTTCGCGATCGACATTCACAATCCGGTGTTCGTGATATCCGGTCTGAGTGTCGTGATCTTTGTCGCTTACGCGCTGATCGCGCCAACGCAGGCAGGTGAGTTCTTTGGATGGCTGCGGCCGTTCCTGACCAGTACGTTCGACTGGTTTTTCCTGTCCGCGGCCAACATTTTCGTCATTTTCTGCCTTTTGCTGATCGTGACGCCGCTGGGCTCGGTCCGGCTTGGCGGGAACGAGGCGACGCCGGACTACGGGTATCCCGGCTGGTTCGCCATGCTTTTTGCCGCCGGTATGGGCATTGGCCTGATGTTCTTCGGCGTGCTGGAGCCGGCCTATTACTTCGGCACTCCCTGGGGTGACGAGCCGCTTGGCGTGGTGCGGCCCTTTACCGAGGACGGCGCGCTGATCGAGGACAACATCGCCGAGGCCCGCCGCATGGCGCTTGCAGCGACGTCCTATCACTGGGCGCTGCATCCGTGGGCGATCTACGCGGTGGTCGCGCTGTCTCTGGCGCTCTTTTCCTACAACAAGGGTCTGCCGCTTTCGATCCGCTCGGCGTTCCACCCGATCCTGGGTGACCGCGTCTGGGGTTGGTGGGGTCACGCGATCGACACGATCGCCGTGTTTGCCACGCTCTTTGGTCTGGCCACGTCGCTTGGTCTGGGCGCGCAGCAGGCCAATGCGGGTCTCGAGTTCGTCTATGACGTACCAAATAACATCACCATGCAGGTCATCCTGATCTGCGGCATCACGGCCATCGCACTGGTCTCGGTGCTGCGCGGTCTTGATGGGGGCGTGAAGGTGCTGTCCGAGATCAACATGGTCATCGCTTTCGTGCTGCTGGTCTTCGTGCTTTTTGCTGCGGGCGCCGCCACGATCTTTGGCGAGTTCATTCGGGGTCTGGGCGCCTATTTCCAGGAGGTCGTACCGCTTTCGATGCCGTTTGGCCGCGAGGATGACGGGTACCGCGAAGGCTGGACCGCCTTCTACTGGGCCTGGTGGATCAGCTGGTCACCCTTCGTTGGCATGTTTATCGCCCGCGTGAGCCGGGGCCGGACGGTGCGCGAGTTCATCACCTGCGTGCTGATCATCCCCAGCCTTGTCTGCGTCTTCTGGATGGCCGTCTTCGGCGGTGCCGCGATCAACGACATGGTTGCCAACGGCGCGGATTCGGCGGTGAAGGCCAACGTGATCGACAATTACGCACCTGAACTTTCGCTCTTTGCGATGCTTGACGGTCTGCCGTTGACGGCGGTCACGTCCACCGTCGGTATTATCCTGGTGATCGTGTTCTTCGTAACCTCGTCGGATTCCGGGTCGCTTGTGATCGACACGATCACGGCGGGTGGCAAAGTCGATGCGCCGGTCCCGCAGCGCGTGTTCTGGTGCACCTTCGAGGGCCTTGTGGCAATCGCGCTTCTGATCGGAGGCGGTCTTACGTCGCTACAGGCGATGGTGATCTCGACCGGTCTGCCGTTCACAATCGTGCTCTTGCTGATGTGCTTTGCGATCTGGAAGGGCCTGCGGTCCGAGCCACGTAGCTAAGCCTGCCGTTATACACGGTTTTGAGCCCCCCGGGTGTTGCAGCCCGGGGGGCTTTGTTGTTTCTAGGAGGCAGGGCCATGGGGAGGTGCAGGGTATGTCAGGACTGGACAGCGAGTTCGCGCGGGCGCAGTTTCCGGCCTTCGCCGAGCCCAGCCTGAGGGGACAGGCGTTTTTCGAGAATGCGGGCGGATCCTATACCTGTCAGCCGGTGATCGACCGGCTGGAGCGGTATTACCGACAGCGCAAGGTTCAGCCCTATGGCCCCTACGAGGCCAGCCGGCTGGCCGGGGAGGAGATGGACGAGGCGCGCACGCGGCTGTCGGCGATGCTGGGTGTTGCGCCCGATGAGCTGTCTTTCGGGCCCTCCACGACGCAGAACACCTATGTTCTGGCGCAGGCCTTTCGGCAGTGGATGGAGCCCGGCGACGCCGTCGTCGTGACGGATCAGGACCACGAGGCCAATTCCGGGCCTTGGCGAAGGCTGGCCGAGGACGGATTCGAGATCCGCGAGTGGAAGATCGACCCGGAGACGGGGATGCTGCGGCTGGAGCAATTGGAGGACCTGCTGGACGAACGGGTGCGGCTGGTCTGTTTTCCGCATTGCTCGAACATCGTGGGGGCGATCAACCCTGTGGTGGAGATCACCGCCGCCGCCCATGCCGCGGGCGCTTTTGTCTGTGTCGACGGGGTGTCCTATGCGCCGCACGGGTTCGTCAACGTGGGCGAGATCGGGGCGGATATCTATCTTTTCTCCGCCTACAAGACCTATGGGCCGCATCAGGGGATCATGACGATCCGGCGCGAGCTGGGGGAGATGCTGCCCAATCAGGGGCATTGGTTCAACGGTGACGCGCTTTACAAGCGGTTCACCCCGGCGGGGCCGGATCATGCGCAGGTGGCGGCCAGCGCGGGCATGGCGGATTACTATGACGGTGTGGCGGCGCATCACGGCATCGGGGGCGACGCGGCGGCGCGGACGGCGGGCGTGCACGATCTGATGAGGGCGCATGAAACCGCGCTTTTGCAGCCGATGCTGGATTATCTGGCCGATAAGAACTCCGTCCGGCTCATCGGGCCGCGGGAGGCCGCGCAAAAGGCGCCCACCGTGGCGGTGGAGCTCAAGGAACCGGGCATCGAGGCGGCGCGCAGGCTAGCCGAGCATGGCATCATGGCGGGGGGCGGTGATTTCTACGGCGCGCGGCCCTTGCGCGCGATGGGTGTCGATCTGGACAAGGGCGTGCTGCGGCTTAGCTTCGTGCACTACACCGAAAAAGACGAGATCGAGAAGCTTCTGAAAGCGCTGGACGCTTGTCTTTGATCTGAACGACAAGACGGGCCGTAACGCCCTGACACGACATGGGGCGATAACGATATGGCAGAGACGACACCCACGATCCTGTGGCTGCGCCGGGATTTGCGGCTGAGCGACCATCCGGCCCTTTGCGCCGCCGTGGCGCGGGGCGAGCCGGTGATCCCGGTCTATATCCGCGACGATCTGTTGCATGGCCTTGGGGCAGCGCCGAAATGGCGGCTGGGGCTGTCGATCGCCGATGTCAAGGCGCGGCTGGAGGAGCGGGGCAGCGGCATGGTGCTGCGCTCTGGTGACGCGCTTAAGGTGCTGCGCCAGCTTGTTGAGGAGACCGGGGCAGGGGCCGTCTACTGGAGCCGGGCCTATGATCCCGACAGCATCGCGCGCGACAAGGACGTGAAGGCCGGGCTGAGCGAGGATGGCGTGGAGGCGGAAAGCCATCTGGGCCACCTGATGTTCGAGCCGTGGACGGTGGAGACAAAGACCGGCGGGTTCTACAAGGTCTACACGCCGATGTGGAAGGCGGTGCGCGACCGGGATGTGCCTGAGCCGCTGGCGACGCCCAAGGATATCCCCACGCCGGGGACATGGCCCGAAAGCGAAACCCTAGACGACTGGGCGCTGGGCGCAGCGATGAACCGGGGGGCGGAGGTATGCCTGCCCTTTCAGCGCGTGGGCGAGGAGGCCGCACAGGGGCGTCTTGGCTGGTTCGTGGGCCACGCGATTGGCGCGTACGACGATATGCGCGACCTGCCGGCGGAGGATGGGACCTCGGGTCTCTCTGAGAATCTGGCTCTGGGCGAGATTTCTCCGCGCCAGTGCTGGCATGCGAGCCAGCGCGCGATGCGGGACGGCGGCGGCAAGGGCGCAGAGGCGTGGCTGCAGGAGCTTGTCTGGCGCGAGTTCGCCTATCACCTGGCCTATCACACACCGCGCATCACCACCGACAACTGGCGCGAGGAATGGGATGCCTTTCCGTGGAACGAGGACGAGACGCGCGACGACGTGGTGGCGTGGAAGCGGGGCCGCACCGGCGAGCCCTTCGTCGATGCGGCGATGCGCGAGATGTATGTGACGGGCCGGATGCATAACCGGTCGCGGATGATCGTGGCAAGTTATCTGACCAAGCATCTTCTGAGCCACTGGAAGATCGGCCAGCGCTGGTTTGAGGAGCATCTGACCGACTGGGATCCGGCGAGCAACGCGATGGGCTGGCAGTGGTCGGCAGGATCGGGCCCCGACGCCACGCCCTATTTCCGGGTGTTCAACCCCGAGACGCAGATCGAGAAATTTGACAAGAGCGGTGGCTATCGGAAACGGTGGATCGCCGAAGACTACAGCCAACCGACGAAGACGGCGCTCAGCTATTTCGACGCGATCCCGCGGTCCTGGGGATTGTCGCCGGACGATCCGTATCCCGACCGGATCGTGGGATTGAAGGAGGGGCGCCAGCGCGCGCTCAATGCATATGAGGACAGACCGTTTTGACTAGCGTTTCGAAAGATCTTGATGCCGGGGACATGACCGCCCAAACTTCGTCCCGGACCGAGGAGCGGACCGACAGCATGATCCTGACCGACACGCAGGGGCAGCACGATCTGCCGCGCTATTTCGCCACCGTGTTCGGCGTCGCCAAGACCATCGACAACGGGCGGCTGGATATCGGACTGGACGACGGGCGCGTCTTTCGCGCCGAAGGCAAGGGGCGGGGGCCGGTCGCGCGCATCGACATCCACGACCCCGAACTTTTCGCCCGGATGATCCGTGAAGGCTATCTGGGTTTTTGCGAGGCTTATCTGGATGGCGGCTGGAGCACGCCGGACCTGCAGGCGTTCATGGATCTGGTCAACACCGGCAACGACCGGATGTATAACGGGTATCCGGGGCAGAAGCTGGTGGAAATCTTCGAGAAGATCCGGTTCTGGTTCCAGCGGAATTCCAAGACGCAGGCGCGCAAGAACATCAGCTATCACTACGATCTGGGCAACGCGTTCTACGAGCTTTGGCTGGACGAGACGATGACATATTCCTCGGCCATTTTCGCCACCGGGCAGGAGAGCCTTGAGGCGGCGCAGACCGCAAAATACGCCAGCATGGTTGACGAGATGGGCGCCAAGCCCGGCGATCACGTGCTGGAAATCGGCTGTGGCTGGGGGGGCTTTGCGGAATATGCCGCGAAGGAACGCGGTCTGAAGGTGACGGGCCTGACGATCAGCGAGGCGCAGTTCGCGTACGCGCAGAAGCGGATCGCCGATGCCGGGCTGCAGGACCGGGTCGAACTCAAGCTGCAGGACTACCGCGACGAACGCGGCCAATATGACGGCATCGCCAGCATCGAGATGTTCGAGGCCGTAGGCGAGCAATACTGGCCGGTCTATTTCCGCACCGTGAAAGAGCGGCTCAAGCCCGGGGCCAAAGCCACGCTACAGATCATCACCGTGGACGACGCGCGGTTCGAGGCCTACCGCAACGATGTGGATTTCATTCAGAAATACATCTTCCCGGGTGGCATGCTGCCGTCGCCATCTGTGTTGCGCGAGCAGGTGCGCCGCGCGGGCCTGACGGTAATGCGCTCGATCGAATTCGGCGAAAGTTACAGTCTCACGCTGCGCCGATGGCATGAGACGTTCAACGACAAATGGGCCGAAATTGCCAAGCTCGGGTTTGACACACGGTTCCGCCGGATGTGGAATTTCTACCTGACCTCTTGTGCCGGGGCCTTTCATACGGGTAATTGCGATGTGACCCAGATCACAATCACAAGGCCCGAGTAATGCCCGTATCAGACCGTATGCCGACCACCGGCAAAGGCGTGGCCGCGCTCTTGATGGCGGTGTTGGCGTGGTACGCAAGCGAGATGTTCCGCCCGCTGATGCCGGAGGGGACCAATTTCGGCTGGTTCAATGAGGTTAACGTGGCGCTTGGGCTGCTGAGCGGCTGGATCGTGATCGGCTCGCGGCTGGGCCGGGGGCTGTCTGACGGGATCAGCGCCGGTCTGACCGGTGTGGCGGCGATGGTTTTCTGGGCCGTTTTCCTGCAGAGCAGCAACGAAATGTTGCGGCTCGCGCTGGAACGGCGCTATGACGGGCCGGTCGAGGGGCTTGTGGCGGTGTTCGAGATCGCCTTCGATTTCGTGATGAAGATGGCGCATGTGCCGCTGATCGCGCTACTGGTTGGCGGCGGGATTGTGATCGGCATCATATCGGAGTTCGTCGCGCGCAGGTGGAGCTGAGATGGCGCGGGACCTTGTCCCTGCCGGGCCGCTGGCCCATCCCGATGTTCTGTGCGCACTTTTGGGCGCGGCATGTGTGCCGCCGCTAACGGGAGAGGCGGCGGACAAGCTTTGGTTTTTCGCGAAAGGTCTTGGCGTGTCACCCGAGGCGCCGGGCGGGGACCTGCCGGAGCCCAGGGTGTTGGCCCATGCTGCCCGGGAGGTTGCGGGCTATTTCGGCAAACTTGGTGAGCGCACGCTGGCCGTGCGGATGCCGATGATTCTGGCGCGGGCGGCCGCGCGGGTCGCTGCCGCCGACGCGCCCGATCCGGTGACGACGCGCAGCGCGACGTGCGCCGACCGGGTCGAGGTGCTGTCGCGGCGCGCCACGCATCAGGGCTATTTCCTGACCGAAACCTACGAGCTGCGGCACCCGGGCTTTGAGGGCGGCATGAGCGAGGCGCTGCGCCGGGAGGTGTTTGTCGCCACCGATGCCGCAATCGTGCTGCCCTATGACCCGGTGCGGGACCGCGTTCTGCTGGTCGAGCAGTTCCGCATGAGACCTTTCGGGCGCGGCGATCCGTACCCTTGGGTGCTGGAACCCGTGGCGGGGCGCATCGACGCGGGCGAGAGCGCCGAGACCTGCGCGCGGCGCGAATGCGTCGAGGAGGCGGGTCTGGACCTGCACGCGCTGGAGCATGTGAGCAGCCATTACTGTTCGCCGGGGTGTTCGACGGAGAGGTTTCATTGCTTTGTCGGTCTGTGCGACCTTCCGGAGATGACACGCGGGCTGGGCGGGCTTGAGACCGAGCACGAGGACATCCGCACGCATGTTCTGAGTTTCGCGGCGGGCATGGATCTGGTGCGCAGCGGCGAGGCTAATATCGGGCCGATGATCCTGCTGTTTTTGTGGCTGGAGCGGGAGCGCGCCCGGTTGCGCGCGGCTGCTTGAGTTAGCCGGACTGACACTCTAAGTCTGGCCCCTGACATGACATAGGAGCGCCACGCCATGCGCATTGCCAAGGACCTTGCCGACGCGGTCGGCCAAACGCCCCTGATCCGCCTGCGCCGCGCGAGCGAGGCGACGGGTTGTGAGATTTACGGCAAGGCGGAGTTCCTCAATCCCGGCCAGTCGGTCAAGGACCGCGCCGCGCTTTATATCATCAAGGACGCCATCGCGCGCGGCGAGCTGCAGCCCGGCGGCACGATCGTCGAGGGCACCGCCGGGAATACCGGCATCGGCCTTGCCGTGGTGGGGGCCTCGATGGGGTTCAAGACGGTGATCGTGATCCCCGAGACGCAGAGCCAGGAAAAGAAGGATATGCTGCGGCTGGCCGGCGCCGAACTGGTGCAGGTGCCCGCCGCGCCGTATTCCAACCCCAACAATTTCGTGCATTATTCGCAGCGCCTGGCCGAGAGGCTGTCCAAGGACGCGCCCAACGGCGTGGTCTGGGCCAACCAGTTCGACAACGTGGCCAACCGGCAGGCCCATATCGAGACCACCGGCCCCGAGATCTGGGAGCAGACCGGCGGCAAGGTCGACGGGTTTATCTGCGCCTGCGGGTCGGGGGGTACACTGGCGGGCGTGGCCATGGCGCTTCAGGACAAGGGCGTGAAGATCGGGCTGGCCGATCCGATGGGGGCGAAGCTTTATTCGTGGTACACCGAGGGCAAGCTGGAGGCCGAGGGCGGCTCGATCGCGGAAGGCATCGGACAGGTGCGCATCACCGCCAACCTCGAAGGGCTGAGCCCCGATTTCTGCTATCAGGTGCCGGATGAAGAGGCGCTGCCCATCGTCTTTGACCTTCTGGAGCATGAGGGGCTGATCATGGGCGCCTCGACCGGCGTCAACGTGGCCGGTGCGATGCGCATGGCGCGCGAGATGGGGCCGGGGCACACTATCGTCACCATCCTGTGCGATTACGGCACGCGCTATCAGTCCAAGCTCTTCAATCCCGAGTTTCTGCGCGAGAAGGAACTGCCGGTCGCCAGCTGGATGACCGAAGCACCGCGCAGCATTCCCGGCGTTTTCGTGGAATGAGCCGTCTGGCGCGCATATTCGCGCTGCTTCTGGCGCTTCTGCTGGGCGGCTGGGCCGCCGTGACACCGCATCCGGTGGTGGCGCAGGCCACCGACGAGCGCGGCAGCATCGATTATGAAACATGGGAGCGCACGGCGACGCGCGCCGACGAAGCGATCGAGGCCGGGCGGGCCTCGACCCCGGTTCTGGAGGACCTGCGCGAAGAGATCGCGAGCTGGCGCCAGCGTTTTCAAGAAGGCCAGCAGGTCAACAGCAACGCGATCTCGACGGTGCGCCGCCAGCTGGAAGCGCTTGGCCCCGCGCCGGAGGAGGGCACGGAATCCGAAGAAGTGGCCTCGCAGCGCCGGCAGCTGAACGAGCGTCTTGCGACCCTGCAGATCCCGGTGCGCAATGCCGAGCTTGCCTATAACCGCGCGGATGGCCTGATCGAGGGGATCGACAAGATCATCCACGAGCGCCAAGCCGAAGAGGTGCTTGAATTCGGCCCGTCGCCCATCAACCCGGCGCATTGGCCGGGCGGTGTCGTGGCGCTTTTCGAGGCGTTCGGTGCATTCCGCGATGAGGTGCACACTGCGTGGAACAACGAGGTTCAACGCACGGAAACCAAACAGGATTTGCCGGCCGTTCTGATGCTGTTGCTGGTTGGCGTAGTCCTTGTGGTGCGCGGCCGCCGCTGGAGCAAGAAGCTCAGCATGCGGATCCTCGACAACGATCCCGGGGCAGCGCGCTGGCTTTTGGGATTCCTGGTGTCGCTGGGATCGCTGTTGCTGCCGTTCCTCGGGGTTTTCGCCATGGTCGAGGCAGCCGAGGCCAGTGGCCTTGTCGGGTTGCGCGGCGAGCAGTTGCTTGTCGCCCTGCTATCGTCGGTTTTCGCCTTCCTGCTGGCGCGGTGGCTGGCCACGCGCGTGTTCCCGGCGGAGGAGGCGCGCACGCTGCCGCTCAAGCTTAATCGTGAGCAGCGCCAGTTCGGGCGCTGGTACGGCGCGCTTCTGGGTCTGACCGCGTCGCTGAGTTTCTTCCTGCAGCAGATCGGCGAAATTTCGAACTGGACACCCGAGCAGACGGTCGTCATCCAGTTCCCTTTCATGGTGATCTGCGGGATTTTCCTGTGGCGGATCTCGGGCCTGCTGCGGGCCCATGTGCAGGCCGACCAGGACGATGACGGGGTCGAAACCTATCGGTCGCGCACGATCCGGGTTCTGGCGCTAGCGCTTCTGACGCTGGCCATCCTGACGCCGGTTTTGGGCGCGATCGGCTATTTCAAGCTGGCGCAGTGGCTGCTTTACCCGTCGCTGGCCTCGCTTGAGCTGCTGGCGGTTCTGCTGGTGCTGCAGCGGTTGGTCGTCGAGGTCTATGTCCTGATCACGGGCAATCGCGAAGGCGCCGTCGAAAGCCTGATCCCGGTGCTTTTCGGGTTCCTGATCGTCCTGGCATTCCTGCCGCTTTTCGCCCTGGTCTGGGGCGCGCGAGTGGCGGATCTGACCGAGCTCTGGTCGCATTTCGTCGCGGGTGTCAGCGTTGGCGGTGTGCGGATTTCGCCGACGGTGTTCTTCACCTTCGCGCTGGTTTTCAGCATCGGGTACGTGGCGACGCGGCTGGTGCAGGGGACGCTCAAGAACACGATCCTGCCCAAGACGCGTCTGGATGCGGGCGGGCGCAACGCGATGGTGTCCGGCGTGGGCTATGTGGGGATCTTCCTTGCTGCCGTGATCGCGATCACCAGTGCGGGCATCGACCTCAGCTCGGTGGCGATTGTCGCCGGTGCATTGTCCGTCGGTATCGGTTTCGGCCTGCAGACGATTGTGCAGAACTTCGTGTCGGGCATCATCCTTTTGATCGAGCGTCCGATTTCCGAAGGCGACTGGATCGAGGTCGGCGGCACGCATGGCACCGTCCGGAGCATTTCCGTGCGCTCGACCATCATCGAGACTTTTGATCGTGCCGACGTGATCGTACCCAATGCCGATCTGGTGAGCGGACGGGTGACGAACTATACCCGCGGCAACACGGTGGGCCGGGTGATCGTGCCGGTGGGCGTCGCCTATGGCTCGGACACCAAGCGGATCGAGCAGATCCTGCAGGAGGTCGCAGAAAGTCATCCGATGGTGATGGCCAATCCTGCGCCCTTCGTTCTTTTCCGCGGTTTCGGGGCGTCCTCGCTCGATTTCGAGATCCGCGCGATCCTGCGCGACGTGAACTGGGTGATGAACGTGCATTCCGAGATGAACCACGAGATTGCCAAACGGTTCGTGGAAGAGGGAATCGAGATTCCTTTCGCGCAGACCGATATCTGGCTGCGCAATCCAGAAACGCTGCGCGCAGGCGCACCTGCCGAATCGCCCGCGACGGCGCCGGAAGGTCCGCGCCCTTCGACGTCCGCGGGCTCCGGCAGCCAGCCGGCCGCGGCGCGGCGCGCCGATGACGGCGAGGGCGGCGACGCCGGGGGTGACGGACGATGACCCGGCCGCTTTATCTAGAGGACGCGTACCGGACCGAGGCGGACGCGGTGGTGACCGGTCTGACGTCTGAGGGGGCGTTGATCGTCGATGCATCGGTGTTCTATCCGACCGGCGGCGGACAGCCGGGCGATAGCGGCGAGATCGCCTGGGACAGCGGCCGCCTTGCCATCGCGACGGCGGTCAAGACCGAGGACGGTCAAATCGCGCTGGTCCCGTCGGAACCCGCGACCGCGCCTGTGCCGGGCACGGCGATCACGCAGCGGATCGACCCGGCGCGCCGGCTGGGGCATATGCGCATGCACACGGCCTTGCACCTTTTGTCGGTGGTGATCCCGCTGCCGGTTAGCGGCGGGGCGGTCGGCGCCGGGAAAAGCCGGCTGGATTTCAACATGGCCGAGCCGCCCGAGGACAAGGCCGCGCTTGAGGCGGCTCTGAACGCGCTGGTGGCGCGGGATCTGCCGGTGACCGAAAGCTGGATCACCGATGCGGAGCTTCGGGCCAATCCCGGTCTTGTCAAGACCATGTCCGTGGCGCCGCCCGCCGGGCAGGGCCGGGTGCGCCTTGTGCGGATCGGCGCGGGCGACGATCAGGTCGACCTGCAGCCCTGCGGCGGCACGCATGTAGCGCGCACCGGCGAGATCGGACGGCTGCGCCTTGGCAAGATCGAGAAGAAGGGTCGGCAGAACCGCCGGGTCTATGTCCATCTGGAGACCTGACCGGGGCTGGGGCGAAGTGCAAGAAACCGCTTGAACTGCGCCCGCGCCCGAAGATAAAGAGAGCGCGCCGGAGAGGTGGCCGAGTGGTCGAAGGCGCACGCCTGGAAAGTGTGTAGGCGGGAAACCGTCTCCAGGGTTCGAATCCCTGTCTCTCCGCCACTTGCCCCCGCGAAAGCGTTCTCCCGATCCGGCTCTGGCCGGATTTTTTCGTTGTTTTCGAGGGTTATGCGGGACGGCCTGAGCACTGGCGTCGACGCCGAGAGGCCCAGAAGCGGTCTATTAGGGCCGATATTCTCCGGACCTCTCGACTGTGCGGATCTGGTGTAGAGCTTGTAAGCACCTAAAATTAGGGGAAAAATAGCGGCCCCGCCTGAACACTTCGAAGTCAGTCGCATCCGCGAAACGGAACAGAAATTGAGCCAAACCGCGGACGTTGGTCTGCTGGCCGAGCTACGGGCTCTGTGCTCCGGCTCCCGTATGCTGTTCGAGCGTCTGAAGTTCTCCTGTCTTATGGCTGCTTGTTCGATGACCTGACGCACTCTTGTGAATTGGCATCCGTTCGAAATACTATCGAATTATCATTGGTGTACCGGATCGGAGAAAGTGGCGAAATCGCAGAAGACGCAGGTGATCGAGCACTTGTTCGAAAAGCACTGGGACGCGGCGAACGGCGCGCTCGAGAAGACGCTCATGAGTCTCGACGACGTGGCTCAAGCGATCCGCGAATGCAACAAGCTGCACGGATCGACTCTGAGCGACCGGAACCCCGCCAATTTCATGAAGGATCTGCTCCGAGGAGCGAACGCATCGAAGAACTGGCCTGCCTCGGTTGCGGCACGACGATTCACAGGTATCCAGCGCACGGGTGACGGGGAGTGCTTCGAGTTCATCCCCTACCGACCCGGTCAGACGGAGCCTTTTCCGGACGCTTTCAAGGTTCGCGAGGACGCACCGCGTTTCCTCGTGCAATCGATCAGTCTGCCGCTGGCCACAAAGTCGCTCGGTCGATCCGATGAAACCTGGCTTATCCAGACGGCCATCAATCTCCGGGTAGTGGAGACGCACTTCGCAGTCGCCCCAGCGTTTCCTCTCCTCGAGCTTACGCACCTGCAGATGGGCATTAAGCTCCGCTCTACAGAGATCGATGCGCTGTTTCTTGGGAAGGCCGGCAACCCGAAAAATCCTGACTCTGTACTGGTCACCTGTGAGGCGAAGCAGGCCAAGGATCCATTGATCCCCAGCCAGATCATCAATCAGGTTAAGGCTGCGTTCGCGGAAGCGGAAGTCGACACGGTAGTACCGATCGGCCTCCGAACCGTCAGAGGCGTCGGGTTCTATTTTACGGAATTTGAGGCCGTCAGGAGAACCGACGCACACGCGCTCGATGAGCTTACGCTAGCCAGCGACGCCATCTACGAACTCAGGCCGCACGTTAAGGGCATATGAGGCCTCGATTTCTTCCTGCTTTCGCTTCTTGGCGCCGCTCTTCTTGTCCCGTCGACCTATTGGATTTTCGACCTGGAAGTGCGCTGCGGCCTCGGTATTTCCCATGGTCAAGAGCCGCTCGTCGCCGAGGGCGATTGCTTCTGTCGGGCGAGTGGGTTCGACGCCTAGGGCTCGAATGACGACCGCCGCGACGGCGCGAGCAAGTGGCGGTGGCACGGCGTTACCGATCTGGCGGGCCCCATGCCATTTGGTGGCATTGAAACGGAACCAGTCGGGGAAGCCGTGGAGGCGCGCCATCTCGCGCACGGTCACGCAGCGTGCGTAAGCATAGTGGATCGGCCTCGGGCTCGTGAACGCACCTCGTGCCGAGTCGGTCCCCGCGCGAAGAGTATTGGATACGCCGTCCGCCGCGAGCTTGAAGAACCGCGAAATTGGCTCGACCCGTCCCTGATCGGTTTCTCGGAAACGTCGCCTCGAAATCTCGGTGTGCTCGGTGCGGGCGCTCGAAGTGAGCAGGCTCGGATCCCATTTTCTCGGATACCCGTAGGCCCAAGCGTCGTTCCCAAGCCCTCGCAGCGGCTCGGCGTATTTGCTCGGCTTCCCAAATGCAGGCATCTCTACAGAATCCGACGATCTGAGCTCTTCGAAGAGTTCTGCGTCGGGCAAGTCGGCGAGCGCGGCCTGGCACGTTGGCCTCTCGGCAATCGTTGTCGGGTAGGCCGGCACCTGCTCGCCTCTCTTGGCGCCCATGAGGATCAATCTTTGGCGATCCTGCGGCACGCCATAGTCGGCCGCATTCAGCACACGCCAATCCTTCTGCACCTCGTAACCTGCAGCCTCGAACTCTTCGAAAAGTTCGAACAGGAATTTCCGGTGCTTTCCGACCGTGAGCCCTTTTACGTTCTCGAAGACGAAATACGCGGCATCGAGTTCTCTGACGATGCGCACGAAGTCCTTGACGAGTCCATTCCTGGGATCATCCAAGGCTCGCTGGCCAATCAGCGAGAAGCCTTGGCAAGGAGCGCCACCGAACACAATATCCACACGACGGTTGTCGATCCCGGCTGCCGCCCTGATGTCGTCGCCTGAGACGTCCGTGACAGATCGTGGGAGAACGGCACACCGCGGGAAGTTGTACTTGTGCACCGCAGCGTGGACAGGGTCGAGTTCGACGGCCGCGACCACATCGAAGCCGGCTTGCTCAAAGCCGAGGCTCATGCCCCCTGCCCCTGCGAAGAGGTCGACTCCTATCGGTCTTGCCATGCCTTGCTCCCTGCCGTTTTCACTCAACATATCGGTGTGGCGCCGGATTGACCAGCGAAACCTAGCTTCTCAGGAAGGCTTCGACACGACCGACGGCTCCTTTGAGGTCCCTCAGTTCGCACTGCCAGACAACGAGCGGCTCCCATCCAGCTTCCCGCAACTCGGTTAAGGCTCTCTTATCGCGTTCTCTGTTTGTTTCAATCTTCGGCTTCCAGTACTCCGGCCTTGACTTCGGCAGTTGGCCCCACCTGCATCCATGGCCATGCCAGAAGCAGCCGTGGACGAACACGACCTTCTTCCGCGACGGGAACACGATGTCGGGGCTGCCCGGCAGATCGCGACGATGGAGCCTGAAGCGATATCCGAGCTGGTGAAGGGCGCGGCGCAGGGCGAGTTCAGGCTTCGTGTCCTTCTGGCCGACCTTCGACATTATGTACGAGCGACGGTCCGCAGTTACGTGGTCAGCCATACGGGTGATCGCTTTGGACTCAGGTGAAACAGAATTCGGCTCCCCTTTGGCGGCCGAGTTTCCTAGGCAATGATTTCGGCGAAGCTCGGCAGATACTTGTAGTACTTCTGAAAGGATCGAACTTGTCGCTCGTGTAGATCGAATCCAAGTTCTTGAATGCGCTCGCGGGTCAAGTTTGCAACTGCCGGCAATTCAGCTTGTAGTGTAGTGATTTCTCGTAGGGTCATTGGAGGAGCTTCGATGGTTTCACCGACGATACCAGTCCAGCCTTCGTCCGCAACCAACGCACGGGCAGCCGCAGCAGCACCCTTGGCCGGGAGTATTCCGCCCAAAGTCACCATCGCTACGCTGTCGAGATACGGAAGTTTGAAAGCCTCAATGAAGCCACCAGGACGTGCTGTATCAGCGACCTCGGACTTCAAGAAATCCATCATGAGGTCTGCCAACGTTTTCGGCAGAGTTTCTTTCATGCAGTCATCCTTGGACAAATCGTCCTGGACTACGTCGCCTAATAATGCACGAATTCGTTTTGGCCTCTGTATAGGCTTTTTGCCGTAGGCGTTTTGCGTTGCGCTCACCGTAAACAAGACGATGCTGTTGGGTGGGGCGTTGGACAGAACCCACTGCATATCGTCGACCACCTCTTCGTCGAGCGCACTATCGTAATCCAACCAAACGACCCAAGGGCGAGCGCTATAACCTTCGAGTTCTAGAATATCAGGAAGGCGCACGCTGGCGCGGCCTTCCATCACAGAGATCGTTCGGTAGGTCTTGTTAAAGGTGGCTCGCCGGAACCCAATTTCGTTTGCCTCGATCGAAACCATATCATCGATGTCCAAGAGCTTATGCGCCTGTACAAAGTCCGTGAACCAAATCGATCCGAAGCCCACATAAATAGCATTACCAAGGTCCATAACTTCAAAAATTCTACGCAAGCCTTGAAAGACAATAGCTCGCTGCACACTCTTGCTCGGGCGAATGCTATAGTTGACTGAATCAAACGAAGCCATCAATCGTCTCCAACGAGGTCTTCGAAGGCATACTCAAATGATCTCAGGCCAACATCCTTGTATGACATATTGATATTGCCGAAAGCAGACGCCAGACTTTTGGCTCGCGCCCTCGGGACCGTGTAAAGAATGTTCGCCTGAGGTATTTTTGTTTTTGGTGCGATTTTTGGAAGCTCGACATCCTGTCTAATTGTAACTTCGAATATTGGAACAGATTTCGCAGCGTCTTCTCGTTCGGCTGCCTCCTCCCTGATCTGCTTTCGCGTGTTGGTGTAGGATATCCATTCCCTGCTTGCCTCACGCATTTTTGGCCGAAACTGTCGGTATATTGCCGATGTCTCGTCGACACTCCGCTTTGTCGTCGTCAAAGGAAGAAGGTCGGCACGCCGAGAGTAAAAAATTATGATGCCCAAGAAGCCCGTATACTGGGGGTGCCATTGCGGCCAGCCCTCGGTTCCCCAGCCGGTGAGTGTCGTCTTATCGGCGGCCAGAACAATCCTTCCGTTGCAGACTACGTACCAACCAGATGTATTCTGTCCTTCATCGAAATCGTCACTTGGCTCACTGTCGTCGGGTGGAGGAGCCGCCATGCCCGCCAACACCTCAACGAATACCTTTTCATCCTCTATGTCTTCTTCAAACTGCGCACGCATCGGGCTGAACTCGCCGCCCTGCCGAAGCTCGATCGTCCATCCCGAGATCGGCTCACCTTGAACTTCAATTACGAGACCACGGTGCAAATGAAGCGCATAGTCGCGAGCGATCGAGCGTCGTAGATTCCTAATAAATCTTGGGCTCTCGAAAGACCGCTTCGCCGCTTCCGTCAGATCGGTGACAGTAATCTGGACACCTTTTTGCTCCAGGTCTTCTGCTTCCTCGATATCGAAGTCCCAGTTGTCGTCTCCCGAAGCCAACCAGTCTTCGACGTTAATTGGCACCCGAAAGGACGAGGGGCTACCGTCAGCCTCATAGGTGCTTCGGATGTCGATCTGCGAGCCGAGCTTGAATACCGCCCGTTTCATGCCAATGCCATAGACGCCGATACTAAAGTTTTCGGTTTCGGCTTCGTCTTTTCGACCGAAAGTAAATGCGTAGTCGACTGCATCATCTAGAGTGATACCGCCGCAGTTATCGGAGATTTCGAAGCAATCCTCCTCTATCCTGATGCTGATCTTGTAGGCAGAGAGATCTGTCTTATCATCGAGACTAAGAGGATGGCCGCCCGCCAATTCCCATGCGCCGTCAATACTGTTATCCACCAGATCGAAAATGCAATCCTCGAGAGTGATGTCTCTGGTGATCATTCGTACGAAGAATGCTTTTGTAGGATTCGCGTCCGCCCGCTTCTTTTCGGCTGGAATCATTGGAGCCTCTCCGTAAATTACTGGTTCAAGCACAGGATATTTGAGCTAGCTTCATCCTGATTTTGCCTCGATGAGTGACGGTGCTAGCCCCTCTGCCGCCGCTACTTTGGGTTCGACTGTACGGGAGCGAGCCGTGCTGACACAAGCCGAATCCCAGCGATTACAATAGGTAAGCGCGGTGATCGGACCAGACGAGCGAGAATGGCTCAAGCATCATCGCCAATGTCACCTGCGGCCCCTGCTCCCCTTCGAGGATTGCCTCTACGATGTCGGGCGCAAGTAACGTCAGGCGCAGGACGCGGGCCATGTACGTATAGGCTATGCCCTCGCGCTCGGCCAGTTCGCCGATGGTGGCGAACTCTCCCGACTCAAGCATGCGCTTCCAACGGAACGCGCGGGCCAGCGCCTTGACCAGCGCGCTATCCGCCCGGCGCGACGGCTTGGCGCCGTCCGGCAATTGCATCTCCTTCCGCCCGCCGCGCTTCAAGATGCGGAACGGCACGTGGAGCGTCACGGTGTCGGGGACTGGCGCGCCGCGTGTCACGCAGCTTCTCCGATTCCACCGGCCAGCATCTTGCGGGTTAGACCGCCAAGTCCGTCGACGCGCACGCGGACGTTCAGCCCGTCCACGCCAAGGTCGACCCGCTCCACCAACAACGCCACGATGCGTGCATGCTCGGCGGGGAACAGTTCGTCCCACAGCGGATCGAGCTGCTGCAGGGCTGTGCGGACGTCGGCCTCGGTGATGTCGTCGGCGTGGGCGCGAGCCGCCTTCCATGTACCCGCCACGATCTCGGGCTGACGGAACACGGCGCGGAGCTGGTCGATGACGGCCGCCTCGATCTCGCCTGCGGGCACTCGACCGACCGGGCATGATCCGGCACCATGCTTCAGCACGGTCTGGCTGACATAGTACCGGTATAACCGGTCACCCTTGCGCGTGTGCGTTGGCGAGAAGGCGGCCCCGTCCGGTCCGAACAGTAGGCCCTTCAGCAACGCGGGCGTCTCGGCCCGGGTCCTCGCTGCCCGCTTGCGCGGGCTCTCCTGCAGGATGGCATGGACCCGATCCCACGTATCGCGGTCGATGATGGCATCGTGCTCGCCGGGGTAGCTCGCACCCTTGTGGACCGCCTCGCCGATATAGGCGCGGTTGTTCAGCAGCCGGTAGAGGTATTTCTTGTCGATCCGGTTGCCGCGCGGCGTGCGGATGCCGCGTTGCGCGGCCTCCCGCGCCAGTTCCGTCCCCGAGCCAATTTCGAGGAAGCGGGCAAAGATCCAACGGACGTGTTCGGCATGCTCGTTGTTGATGACCAGTTTGCGGTTCTCAACGCGATAGCCGTAGGGCGGCACCCCGCCCATCCACATGCCCTTCTTTCGACTGGCGGCGACCTTGTCGCGTATGCGCTCGGCGGTCACCTCGCGTTCGAACTGGGCGAAGCTGAGCAGAATGTTCAGCGTCAGACGTCCCATGGACGTGGTCGTGTTGAACGACTGCGTCACCGAGACGAAGGTCACGCCGTTGCGGTCGAAGACCTCGACCAGCTTGGCGAAGTCGGCCAGCGAGCGGCTGAGGCGGTCGATCTTGTAGACCACCACTACATCAACCAGCCCGTCCTCTATGTCTTGCAGTAGCCGCTTCAGACCGGGTCGCTCCAGCGTACCACCGGAGATACCACCATCGTCATACTGATCGCGGACCAGCACCCAGCCCTCCGATCTTTGGCTGGCAATGTACGCCTCGCAGGACTCGCGTTGGGCATGGAGCGAGTTGAAATCCTGTTTGAGCCCTTCGTCGGAGGACTTGCGGGTGTAAATCGCGCAGCGGCGCTTGATCTTCGCGTCGGTCACGTCCGCGCCCTCCGGTTCTTGAGCCCGAAGAACACCCAGCCGTTCCAACGCGTACCGGTAATGGCGCGGGCTATGGCCGAGAGCGACTTGTATGGTCGGCCCTGCCACTCGAACCCGTCCATGGTGACTGTGACAACATGCTCGACGCCCTGCCACTCACGAATCAGGCGCGTGCCGGCGATAGGCATTTGGTCTGCCCGCCTCTTGCTCTTCTTGCGATCTCCACCGTCGAGATTCTCGCCCAGCCTTTCGAGGCGGCGCACAGTCTCGGGCTTTAACCCGCCATAGGCCAGTTCTTGGATGCGGTAGGCAAGTCGGCTCTCCAGGTAGCGGCGGTTGAACGGTGGCGGCTCGCTGTCGAACAGGTCGCGCCACTGTGCCTTCAGCTCTAGCGTCGTCGCGGTCTTGAGCGCAGCCAGGCGCGCGGGGATCGGATCGTGGGTGGTCATGCCGTCTCCTTCTCAGTCGGAGTTGCATGGCCGCTCTGATCGCCCGGGATGTGTAGCGAACTTTCTCCTTGGCATGCCTCATCCAACCCGACTGTGCGCATCCGGAGACGGATCAGGCCGACGGCAAGAAGGCGACACAACTCGTCTCGACGTTCGAGTGGTTTCATCAGGTGCGCCGGCAAAGCGTTCGAGCCGCTATAAGATGTGCTTCTCATTGTGTCGGTTCCCGACCGTTATCGTGAGAGGATTGCGGGTTTCGCGGCTTTGGAGGGTTTGTTTCGGCCTGATCGGGTTCAATACGGGCATCAGACTGTGATGCATCTGAGGCGTCGGATTCAAACCCTCCAAACGCGCCAAAGCCACCCGCGCCGTTTTTTTCGACGGTCTCCACCCGATAATCACGGCCGTTGCGCCCCTGTTTTGACTGGAGACGGAGACCGAGAACGATGCGGCCCTTCCGGAACTCTAAAATCCGGCCGACACTTTTTGTACTGCGGAGCGCGCGATCGCCCCCAAGCTCGACAATGGCCGTTGCGATTGCGGTTGCGTTGTCGGTGCCAAACGCACCGACATTTGCTAGGCCGGCGCGGTTACACACGTCTCGTGCTGTAAACCACTTGCTTCCAAACCCGTCATGAAGGGCAGTCAGCAAGGCAAAAAGACTCTCTTGCTCAGGGTCGCCGGCTTGCGCCTTCGAAACCAGCTCAAGAGGATCACCAAACCTCCCAGGAGCAATTTCGGTGCCCACCCAGACGACAGTCTGTCGGACAAGGTCATCCCAGTCCTCGAAACTCGCCATTCTACCGGCCGCGCGTTCTGCATTAGCGCTCAGCCAACCGCGGATCAGGCAAAGGGCGGCACAAACTAAGTCGATCCGCCGATCCAAAACGAACTTCAGTGGATCAAGATCGAACTCACGCGCAAACGGCGCATCTGTCTTGGGATCGATCCGGACCGGGATAATGCGTCGAGGCAAATCTCCGGCCGGACAGAGATTGTTGCCGGTCAAGAGAAACAAGGCTCGGTTTGGAACATTGAGGGTTTCGGAGCGGCCGAGAATTCGATCTCGCAGAGCAGGCGCGGTGATTGCTGCTGCAAGAGCTGCAGAGTCGAAGACGCCCGTGATGTTGTCCCAGACCAGCGCCGTCGTACCGTCCCTCAGCGCCGCGAAAAGGCGCTTGCGGATCTCCTCATCATCGCGCCCAGCGGTATGCGGCCAGACTTGTGGCGGGTGTCCGGTCGCCAAGGCCGCAATGCAAGACGCGAGCAATGTCTTGCCAGCTCCCTGGACAGGGGCATCCAGGGCAAATGCCGGTGAGGTAGATAGTGTCGGCCGGATCGCTGCGGTCAACAACGCAGAGAGGAGCGCACCACGGGCAAATTTATCTACGAGCGGGAAATCCTCAAAAGGCCGCATCAGAATACCAAGAGCGTCGGTCACCTCGTCGCGTGATGGGTTCAGTTTGATGTCTGTGTTTTCCGAGAGAGCAAGAAACAGCGATGTGTCCTCGTCATATCCTGGTTGCGTGATGACAGTGCCGTCGGGGCGGATGGTGGGCACATCCGCGATTGCCAGCAGTGGTTTAAGTTGACGCCGGTCGCCAAGGCTGAGGATTTGCCGAACGAGCCTCTGTGGAGGGTCGATATCGACCTCGGTCAACACCCCGTCCACTTTCCGAAGCACCCAAAACTGAATCACGTTGGCGAGAAAGTGTCCCAGGGCGTGCTCGTCTAGCGAGACCACTTTGGCACCAAATACTAGCGATACCTGGCCTCCGAAATCATACGAGGTCGGCTCCTTACGCAGCACGTCTACTGCTGCATCGGTAGCCGCTGAGAGACGGCCCTTTGGCACCTCAATGCGATCCTTTGCCTTTATGAGGCGAAAGTTGTGGCCATGGCGCGCAAACGAGAAGAGCGTCGGGCGTGCATCGAGCAGGAAGAGTTTTCCAACCGCGCGGCCGCCGTCGTAGCCCGGTTCAATCGGATCACGAGTCTTATGCCCATGGAACTTGGGACGGTCCTCGAGGATCTGCGCGACAGGCACCGTCTCGAACCGGCCGGCAGATGTTTCCACCTCGACGAGGAAGTCGCCACTGAGAACTCGGCTATCGACGGCCCGCTCAACCGCGCCACGAGCCGCAGCCATTTTATCTTCATCGGCGCGGTCTTCGGCCGGCAGCATTGCCTTTGCCTTCATCACAATGAATGCGTCCCTTGCGGCTTTCATGCGCGATGAGGCTGCCGCCTTTGCTTTCCTGCGATTTGCCTCAGCGACCTTTGCAATTGCCTTATCGTCTTGAAGGACCAAGCGGCTATCGAGGGTCTCCGTCATCCCATTGATGATCTTTGGCTCGCCTCGCCGTTGGACGAGGCCCGGGCCGCAGATCGCGCCGGCTGCGAAATCAAGCCGCTCGGGTTGCCAGACCGACGCATCGATTGGGGATCGCTCAAGTGCTGCGCCGGCGGTGCTCACCTTGATGTATCCGTAGCCGGCCGCCCAAAGCCGATCGACGAGAGCAGCGCCCGCACGCGGAATGTCGGTCGCGTCAGTCACCATCAGATAGACACGCTGACCGCGTAGACCGGTCAGATCTTCATCCGTGGCTTCGTCGAAGATGTGTGAGGATGCGGACGGCCACCAAAGCATCCGCATGTCTTTCAACCCCGGAACAGCCTGGCGTATCGCAGCTACTAGATCGTCGCGAAAGAAAGGCTGTTCTCCCGGATCATGATCAAGCATCAGGATGCCCGGTCCGGAGGGCCAGCAGAACTCATCGCGTGTCCGTGTGATGAAATCCGTGGGCGCTCCACGCTTGGCAAGTTCTTTGCGGCTCAAAAGCTTCTTGTCGCCGTCGCGCGGGATGCCAAAGGTCAGCGCCTGATTGGGTTCAAGACGCTCGAGAACCTTTTTCAAATCATGAAGCGAGGCGATTTTAAGAATCTCGGTATCGCCCTCAACGAGAACTCCACCTCCAGTTATGGAAACTCTGCCATTGTCGATTCGATTGGCGGCTTTCGACAGTTTGGCGGGACGTATGGATGTCACCAGTGTGAGACGCGCCGTCATGAGCGCACCTCATCGTCGCTGTTCGTAAGGAGCCGATCGCCTTGTTCGAATGCTTCGGCCTCGAATGCGATGATGTCAGATGCCGCATAGCGAACCCGGCCCTCTAGTCGTCGAAAGCGAGGACCTTTGCCGGAGTAGCGCCACCGCTGCAGCGTGCGCCGGTGCAACTTCCAGCGGCATGCAAGTTCTTGGGTTGTGTAGAAATCGCGATCTTCATTGTTGCCCATGTCGTCACCTCTTGTCTCTGGGTGACTAGGGCTAGTTCGGGGCGGCTTGTTGCATCACTGGTTCTGCAACAGTTTTCTAAAGAGTTTCGCCCTTTTTCTTTGCTCGGTTCCATCTGGACAGCATCGTAGAGTGCTTTAGGCCCAAATCTCTTGCGGCTAGTTGAGCCGATCGATTTTCAGAGTGCCGCTTTCGGTACTTCGACATTACCGCAAGGCTTGTCTTTATTTCATCGGTCTTCTCGGAGTTTTTTCCGCCTCTGCTTGTGCTCTCGCGGTTCGACTTCCCGCGCTCAACCATTTTGAGATGACCTAGGCTGCTTAAAAGTTGCGAGAGCCGACCGATATGAAAGGCGGCTTCAGGCTTCTGTTCGGCCGAAAGCCGCGGATAACCGAAAATGCGAAGACAGATGTCGGCCGCAATCGCTTCTTGATCGGTGAGCTTAAAATTCTGTTTGATGTATGCCGAGCCTCGACCAACTGTCGCACTCTTCATAGCTAAACGCATCTCAGCATCGCTCATCTTGTCAAAGCCAGTTGGCAGCGCGCACCAGTGAGCGCCCAGAAACATGCAGAACTCAATTGGATGCGGGCAACCTTTTTCATTCAAGAATGAAGCAAATATCGCTTCAATGTAATCAAACCTCTCCTCGAGCGATTGCTTCTTTGGCGCAAACGCCTCGCGAAGCGCGGCATCCAACTCCTCGGGATCAGACCAATGCCGAGCCTCAGTTTTGATCATCGCGTTTCGGTGTGTTGTTTTTCGCATCCGAGCACGCCTTAGCCCTTAAGTTCTGGCCCGCCTCTACGGCAGTACCCTTGTGTCCTTTTATGACATCGGATGCCACTCTAACGCGACAAACGACCCGTTGATAAACTGATCTGCATAGGGGGAGGGGCGGGTCAAATCACGGCACCTTTCCAATGGGACCGGCGGCGGGCAGTCGAATTTTTTCGTCCGCGAATTTCCAACTGGGGTCGAAAGAGAGGGCATTTAAGCAATGAAGACAACACGGACTGATTGGCCGGGTGCCGCAGTGAAGCTGATGCCAGTGGCAAGCCTCGTGCCTTATGCCCGGAACGCGAAGATGCACCCCGAGGCCCAAGTCGGCCAGATCGCGGCGTCTATCCAGGAGTGGGGGTTCACTATCCCAGTTCTGGTCGACGAACACGGGATGATCATCGCCGGCCATGGTCGCGTGCTTGCCGCCCAGAAACTTGGGCTGACAGAAATCCCCTGCATCACGGCGCGTGGCTGGAGCGAAGCCAAGAAGCGCGCCTATGTCATCGCCGACAACAAGCTCACCGAGAATGGCGGTTGGGACAGCGGGGCCCTCGCACTCGAACTGACCGAGCTGCTCGAAGAAGGCTATGATGTCGACCTGACCGGGTTCGCCCAAACGGAAATCGACACGCTCCTAGACGATCTTATCCGGGATGACGGAGCGGCGGACGGCGAGGATGACATTCCGGATGTGCCAGAGGTGCCGGTCACCCAACCGGGCGATCTCTGGATGCTGGGCAATCATCGCTTGCTCTGCGGAGACAGCACGCGCCGCAATGATGTTGATAGGGTTCTGGAGGGTGTGATCCCGCTCTTGATGGTGACCGATCCGCCCTATGGCGTGAACTATGATCCATCCTGGCGGAACCAGGCCAGTAACTCGAAGACGAAGCGCACCGGCAACGTGCTCAACGATGATCGCGCCGATTGGCGAGAGGCATGGGCGCTGTTTCCCGGAGACGTCGCCTATGTTTGGCACGGCGCGCTTCACGCCGGCACCGTTGCGGAGAGCCTCGAGGCGGCAGGTTTCAATATTAGGTCGCAAATAGTTTGGGCGAAGGATCGTCTCGTTCTGAGCCGCGGGGACTATCACTGGCAACATGAACCCTGCTGGTATTCCGTGCGAAGCGACGGGAAGGGGCACTGGTCTGGTGACCGGAAGCAGACCACCCTTTGGCATATCGCGAACTCCGGCCAGGATACTCAGACCACCCACGGCACGCAGAAACCCGTCGAATGCATGCGGCGGCCAATCCTGAACAACTCCAGCCCGGGTCAGACCGTCTACGACCCGTTCATGGGGTCCGGGACGACCCTGATTGCGACCGAGACTACGGGGCGGGTCTGCCATGGGCTGGAACTCAATCCCGTCTACATCGATGTCGCCATCCTGCGGTGGCAGGCTTTGACGGGGGAAACCGCAGTCCTTGCGGACAATGGTCAGACTTTCGCCGAACGGAAGGCGGCGCAGCGCGCAGCCGAGAGGGAAGACGAGGAATGACGCGGGGACCCAAACCGAAACCCTCGACCCTCAAGCTCATCCAGGGCAACCCGGGCAAGCGGCCGATCAACAAGAGCGAGCCGAAACCGAAGCCGGTGCGCCGACCGCGGCCGCCAATGGATCTGGAGGATCATGCCCAGAAGGAGTGGCGCCGCGTTGTGCGCGAACTGGAGGCGCTTGGGCTTCTCAGTAAGCTCGATCTGACGGTACTGTCTGCCTATTGCGTTGCGTACTCCCGATTCAAATCGGCCAACGAGGCTCTCAATGCGGTCGCCGATAAGGACAAGACGTTTCGTGGCCTGCTTATCAAGACAAAGCAGGGAAACTGGATCCAGAACCCGCTCGTAGGCGTGGCGCGCCGCGCCGCAGACGACATGACCCGTCTGGCTGCCGAGTTCGGTATGACGCCGTCTTCGCGGACCCGGCTGCAGGTGAACGTGCCGAAAGAGGTCGATGAGTGGGCGGATTTCTAGCGCATCACGGGACTAACCCAATCCAATGAGCGAAAAGCCATAAGCAAGCGATCGAGTTTCAACCGCATCGACAAGGATGCCTAAGACACGCCGGGACGTGCCGTGATCCCGCTTCTGAGGCATCTTGATCCAAGCGCCACATATGTCGAGCCATGCGCTGGCCGAGTTGCGCTTATTGAGGCTGTCCCAAATCCCTGTGTCTACGCGTCGGACATCGCTCCACGCAGTCCGGATATCGCGGCAGTCGATGCCATGGTTGCTGAGTTTCCGCCGAGCGATTTCATAATCACGAACCCGCCGTTCACGCGACCTTTCATGCACGAAATGATCGCTCGCTTCCGTTCCATGCGTCCAACTTGGCTTCTACTGGAGCTGGATTGGACTGTTACCCAACAGGCAATCCCATACCTTCAGAAGTGCACGGAGATTGTCCCAATTGGTCGGTTGAAGTGGTTTCCGGACAGCGCATTCACCGGCACGGACAATTACTGCTGGGCGCTCTTCGACGGAAAATCGAGCGATGGCTGGACAGTCTTTCACCCACCCTTGGTGAGGGAGCAGATGGTTCGGTGATCCGCTGCGAAGATTGCCGGTTGAGTAACTACAGTAGGCGCTATTCCAGCGCATTTGATGTGACTTGGCCCTCCGACAGACGCGGTCTCAATCGCGAGATTAATTGGCTCCAGGGCGCGTATCGACGACGGCTCCTCTGAGAATCTTTGCAGACGGAGCAAGAAAAACGTTCTTGAAACGTTCTTCATTCAGTATCCTCAACGAAAATCGAAGAGGAAAGAGCATGCTAGATGGATCGGGATACCTCACGGGCTTGAACGACCAACAGCGCGCAGCTGTAATCTTTGGCGCACAGGATGCCCGGGCAGCACCGCTTCTCGTCATTTCTGGCGCGGGGTCCGGTAAGACCCGCATGCTGGCCCATCGAGTGGCGCACCTATTGGCGGAGGGCGCTGACCCGGGACGCATTCTTCTGATGACGTTTTCGCGCCGAGCGGCAAGGGAACTAATACGCCGGGTCGAAGGCATCTTATCAAAGAGTGGTAAGGCCTGGCCCCCGGAAGCCCTGAACTGGTCAGGAACGTTTCACGCTGTCGGTGCGCGCATTCTGCGGGACAACTCGCAACGTCTCGGCCTCGATCCAGATTTCTCGATTCATGACAGGGAAGACAGTGCCGACCTGATGAACCTGGCGCGCCACGAACTGGGCCTAGACACGGCGGAGAGCCGGTTTCCATCGAAGTCAACATGCCTTTCGATCTACTCCCGATGTGTGAACAGCGGCGAAGCTTTGTCCGATGTTCTACAGGACCGCTTTCGCTGGTGCGCGCATTGGGAAGCGGACCTCAAGCGTCTCTTTGGCTTCTACGTTTCCACTAAACAGGCACAGAACGTTCTGGACTACGACGATCTTCTGCTCGCTTGGGCGCAAGCCCTCGATGATGAGGCATTTGCGGATTGGCTTGGCGATCAGTGGGACCACGTTCTCATCGACGAATACCAAGATACCAACCGCCTTCAGGCAAAGATCCTCCTTGGGCTAAAACCGGACGGGCGTGGTCTGACGGTTGTCGGGGATGACGCGCAGTCGATCTACGGATTCCGGGCTGCCACGGTTCGCAACATCCTCGACTTCCCAAGGTCATTTGACCCGCCGGCCAAAATCATCACGCTTGATCAGAACTATCGCTCGACAGTTCCGATCCTCGACGCCGCGAATGCCGTGATCGGTATGGCGGCAGAACGGTTCACGAAGGATCTGTGGACAGAGCGCGCGTCAAATGAAAAGCCACGCCTTGTCACCGTCAACGACGGGCAGGACGAAGCGCGCTACATCGTAGATCGAATCCTCGAAGCGCGCGAATCGGGCATGCGGCTCAACGATCAGGCCGTGCTGTTTCGAACCTCTAGCCTCTCGGCACAAGTCGAGGTCGAACTGACCAGACGAGACGTCCCATTTGTCAAATTCGGGGGCTTGAAGTTCCTGTCCGCGGCTCATGTGAAGGATGTACTTGCGGTCCTGCGGTTCGGGCTGAACCCGCGAGACCGGGTTGCTGGTTTTCGCGCGCTTCAATTGATCCCGGGGATCGGGCCCAAAACGGCATCAGGCATCCTGGACGCTCTGGCAGCGGCCCCGGCACCGTTCGAAGCACTGCGCTGTCACCACGTCCCCGCATCGGCCGCAGCGGATTGGTCTGGGTTGGTAGGCGTTGTGACGACCCATGCTGACTGGCCTGATATGATGGGGCGTGTGCGGACATGGTTCGATCCGCACCTCGAAAGGCTCTACGAGGATTTTGAGAGCCGGCGGTCCGATTTGGAGCAACTTGAGCAGATCGCGACAGGATACCCCAACTGCGAGAAATTCCTGACAGAACTCACCCTCGATCCTCCTGAGGCATGGAGCGGCGAAGCTGGAACTCCGAATCTGGACGATGAATATCTGGTTCTGTCCACGATCCACTCGGCAAAGGGGCAGGAGTGGAAGTCGGTGTATGTTCTCGATGTCGTGGATGGGTGCATCCCATCTGACCTAGCGACGGGGTCGCTGGATGAGATCGAGGAGGAGCGTCGACTTCTGTACGTGGCCATGACGCGAGCGAAGGACAGCCTGACCTTAACGGTGCCGCATCGCTTCTTCGTGACGCAGCAAAAGCGCCTAGGTGATCGGCACGTTCATGCGACGAGGAGCCGCTTCATTCCGGGTGCGCTGCTGGATCGTTTCGAACAGCTGCACTGGTCAGATAGGTCGCGTACTCAAGCTGCAATCACGGCAGTGTCGCCTAAAATTGACTTGAAAGAGCGCATGCGGTCGATGTGGGACTGACGTCGGCGATCGCACTGGTGCGAAAGCACTTGCACCATCATCGGATTTTCCTCACAGCAGCGGTCAGTAGCTTTGTTTTCTGGGGATCACTCCACGCACACCGCCGCGCGGCTCCTTCACATCGCCGTTCCGTCGCGGGATTAGATGCACATTTACGTGAAAGATGATCTGGCCCGCATCGGCGCCTGCATTTATTCCGACATTGAAGCCAGCCACGGTCGGATCGCGCCGAAGAATATCCTCGCGCTGCCTGCTCAGCATAGCGGTCATGGCATTCAGTTCTGGCTGATATAGATCGGAGTAGTCAGACACGTGACGTTTCGGGATCCCTTGCGCGATCGGGCGCCTCCAGATTTGCGTCTCATGAACTTTGACGATAGCGGAAGATATGGGATCGACGACGGATGTTCATTGTGCCGATTGTGGCCATGACGCCTTTCTGCAGATCGGTTGTGGGAGGCGTCCAGACGGTCCTTACTTCGAGCCAAAACGCTGTGAGGCGTGCAGATCAGAAGTTGCAATCAACACGCGCGCACGCGTCGCCAGATGTTCAGGTTGCCGTTCGCGGCGCATCCGAGGCCTAAAGCTGACACCAACGGCAGTCCGTGAGCGCGCAAAGATGGTCGGGTCCTCGGAAGAGGGTCTCGACAAGGGCGTATATGTCTGCCCGAGATGCGGAGGTCACAGCCTGAGGTTCGGGACCAATCGTGGCGGACACCTTCATTTTCTGTAGGACTGAAACATCACGATGTCTAAAGAAGACAAATGGTCCTCGACATGATCCAAGCGCGGCTCCTTCTCGGCGCAATTTCGATCACCTGCATGTTGGCAGTTACTGGAAGCGCGGCGAATGCACGGACCGTGTCGGGCACTGCTTACGTGCGTGATGCAGATACAATCGTCGTCTCAGGTACGCCTGTGCGTTTGAGCGGGATAGATGCCCCTGAGACCTCGAACCGCTATGGCCGTGAAGCGCATGCATTCGTCGAGCGCCTATTGCGAGGCCAGACCGTAACCTGTGAGCTGAGTGGGGATCGCTCCTACGATCGTTGGATTGGTATTTGCTACATCGACACCACGAATGGTGTTGCAGATGTCGGCGCAATTGTCGTGGCTAACGGACATGCGCTCGATTGCAGGCGGTATTCTGGCGGAAGGTATCGAGACCTTGAGCCGCATGGCGCCCGATCACGCCTCAGGCAGGCGTCATATTGTTGAATGGTTGAGGGCCGATGCCAAAAAGATTTTTCCGATATCGCTCAGTAAATGGATGGGGACTGATCGAGGATACGCGAGACCACGAACTCCGATCCTATGTCGACGGTCATTTGCGGAGCTTTCGGTATCAGCACCGGATCGAACAACGCCCGGAACGTCAGCTTGAGTGGGAAGTCCGCCCTTGCGAGCGTGCTTGGGATGTTTTCTTCAAGAGGCTGAACCAACTTGGTGTCTGGGATTGGCGCAACTTGGACATTGAGCCCGTGGTCGACCAGGGCCATTTCCGGTTGCAACTCCGCGACGGGGCGAACGAACTTGATATTTCTGGATGCGGATTTCTACCAAGCACCGACGCGTTCGAAGCGGCCATCGCAGAGCTATACAGTGGAGTAGTCGCAAGGACTTATCGTGTCTCGCGAATTGATCGGTCAAATTTGCACGACGCTTTGCACCGTCCAATTGCGTCGATCGAGGTCGATCATCCGAAAAATCCCGGGAATTGTTGCGTTGCAAAGATTGTCTCGACGTCGGGGTGCGGGTTGACAGCCATAATATGGGAAAGGAGGTTGCCGTGAGGATATGGAGTATTTCCAAATCAGGGGGATATTTACTTGGAATGCCTTCACCCTTTCTGTCCCGTGGGAAATGGCGCACCGGACTGGAACGCGGTTGCGGAGCAAGCGGTGCCGCAGGGAGCGCGTAATAGGGTGCAGGTGGTCCGCGACCTTGTTAACAACTTGAACCGTGATTTTGGACAAGGTCCGGCCGCTGCTGCAAGGAATATGCCAAATCCTGCGCGCGTGCAGGCGCACATGAAGACGCTACTGCGACTTTGCCCATGTCTCGTCACACAAATGGACGTTGCCGTTGATGCCAGGGCAGTTGTTCATCTTTGCGAGCTGACGCTTGGTTTCCCGATCTCACCTGCCAACGTGGCGCAGGCATTTGATATTCAACACCCGAGAGGACGAGCATGGCGTTTCCCTCCCTTTCGCGTGCCCACGGCAGGGGTTGGGGATATCTCTGAGTTTTTGTGCAGCGATCTTCTTCACAACGCTGGAATTCTTAGGATGGAACTCGGTGCCGACGGGTGGCCTGATTGGCAGATTCCCGGCCACGCGCTCATGAATTCGGGCAAGCTGCGCGATCTACGGGCGTTGGGCGACATCCTCGTTCCTTGTGCGCCTACAAATCTGGTGATCTCGGTGAAGACCGAGAGCGCACGGGAGCGACTTCTTTACTCGGCCAACTCGATTGAGGGTATTGGCTTCGGGTTCTTCACCCAACCCGATGAGTTCGTGACGAGACGGCGTATCCAGCTCTTCAAGCGGATGGGTTTCTCCGCAATCTACATGCCCGATGCCACGCTTGACCAAGTTCGCGATACGCTTCTCAGGCGACGCGAAGACCTCGCGAACGTCCAAAACATCTACGGAACGCAGCTTTATCGGCCTCATTCGATATTCACCGATGATATTCTTCGCGTAGTTGGGCGATCGGCATTCGATCTCTAAGCCGGGAGGGAAAGAACAAATGGCAGATCACTACGCCAGCTTGGTCCTGAGCAAGCAAATGCTTGATGATGCCTTTGCCCTAGCGAATGCTCTCCCCGAGTACGACTACTCGCATAGGAAACTCCAAGCGAACTTCGTCGGCTGCCTAGGCGAGCTTGCTTTCGGGGAATACTTGAAACGGAAAAAGATCGACTTCGTGGATGATCGACACAAGACGACGCATGACTTCTTGATATCGGGGCGGATTACGCTTGACGTCAAGACCAAGGACCGGACCGTTCGGCCGCGAAGACACTTTGATAACTCGGTGCCGCTGTACAACCATGAGCATCAAAGACCGAAGTACTATTACTTCATCTCGCTTCTGAGGGACAAAAGCGCCGAGGAAGACGACATTTTCCGGTTCACGCACGCATTCATCTTAGGCGGCATCGATATCGTAACCTTGGAGGCAAGGGGGAAGAAATGGAACGCTGGAGAAACCGACCCTGAAAACGGCACGACCTTTTGGACAGCATGCATCAACGTGCCAATGACTGACCTTGTATCAAACAAGGAAATGATGGCCCTTTTCAGGTCAGAAGCGCGCTCGGGAACTGACCCCTAGAAACACATCTCGACCTCACGAGGCACGAATTGCATATAGGCGTCTGCGCTTTACAAATAGCCGAGGCAAAATCTAACGTCGCCCAGTTCGTCTCGATCGGGTGTCTGCGCACCAACCAATGCGAGGCGGCCTGCAGCCATGGATCATAGCGGATGTCAGCCAAGGCTCTCGGCCTCACGTATCGCTCCAGAACGCGTGCCATGTTTACGTCGATGAGCGGCATCTCTTGACCGTGTTGGAATAGCAGGACAGCGTTCATCACGTACTGGCCAACGCCCGGTGCTTGTCCCAGTATTCGCGGATCTCGAGGAAATTTCCCGTTCCGCTCGGCGGCGTAAGTTGCAAGGCCACTCAGCGACATCGCGCGTCTACGCCAGAGACCAATAGGTTTCAGATGGTCTTCTAAGACGGTGAGCGGGGTCCCGGCGATGTCGGACCAACACCCGAAGGTGCCGAAGAAAGAAGGGTAAATGGCAGCGACGGTCTCGGCCCTCGTACGCTGCAACAAGACCTCGACGCAGATCCTCTCGAACTCGGAAGCTGCAGGACGACGCCATGGAAGATCACGGCCGTTAACCGCGAACCAGTCCAGAAGGTCGGACCTGAGCAATGAGATCTTGCGCTTTTCTCCGGTCGATAGGCGCTCGAAATCTGGCTCAACGAAGCGCATAGGACTTGCTTGGAGGGAAGAGAAGGCCCAGTGATCCAGCGTTGATCTTGAAAAGTGGCCCTTTCTCGGACACGCGGCCTTTCGGAGTCCTCTTGATCAGGTGGTCCATCGTGATCTCGCCTTGTTCGAGGAGTAGGTCAAACTGTGAGAGGATTGGCCTGCGAGTGTGCAGGACGTCTCGAAATTCGAAATGGTCGCGACCATCTTGCTCGTGGACCCGAGCTCCGACCCAAAAGGTCTCTTGGTGCTTTGCCGCGAGCGCCGCGCGCAGGTCTTGCATTGCCCAGGTGGCGAATGCGCCGATGTCCTTCCGCGTCGATCGCTCTTTCAGAAGCGCGGCCTTGTCGTCGATCTCGAAATACAGCCCCTGAGAATTCGTAACTTGCGTGCTCACCGTGCAATAGAGCTTGAAGTCGTCACCCCGCGGATACCCGAAATTATCTAGTATCTCGCGGCTACTCTTGAATTTGCTCAATTCCCAGTTTGCAACACGCGCGAACAGCGTCTTCCTGTTCTCGCGCGAGGCTCGCGATGCCCTGCGATAGGATTTCAACTCGATACCCTTGTAGTCAGGTTCGCGTCGAGAGTTGATCGCAATGCCCAGCGCGTGCTCAAGGGTTCGCCCGACAGCGGTATCTGCACGCTCGCCCATTACCGATGGGACCAAGCCCTTCGCCGCGATAGCGCGAAGCATCGCTAGAAGCTCGTCCGCGATGCTCGCGGCATCGCGGGAGCGGGTTCTAAGCACGTCGAGAAGCGGTCCGGCTAATTCGTAGTCTACCACCTCCGACACGTCCGTACGCGTGAGGTTGATAACCGCCAGGCCTCGGTCGTGTTGGAGCAGGACCAACATGTCATCTGGCTCGGCAAAACCGGGCAGGCCGGAGAACCATATCCGCGGATCGCCTTGCTTTGTCTTGGGCCGGTAGAGCGAGGCCTTCGAAGCTGTCGCGCGGTCAACTTCTAGGAGTACTGCCTCCAATTGCTGTCCGTGCTCCTTCGCGCCTTGTCCCTGTTCCTCGTAGTCGTGGAGCTCGTTTTCGCGGAGGAAGTTTCGAACGGGAATAGTCGCGTCCAAGATCGACTTCTTGAGGCCGGTCGCGGTCGGCTGGATCAAGGTTACATCGATGGACAATGCCGTAAGGCGCTCGAGATGTTTTCTCTCGAGTTGGTTCAACGGGCGGAGGGGCAACTTTTTCGGCGGCTTTCCTAGTTTAGTGCATCGTCAAGGATCGCTCGAAAGTGCCGACCGACCGCCTCGGCAAGGCCAACCGGGACAGCGTTCCCGATCTGGGTGTACTTTGGAACCTCGCGATCGAACAACCCCTCGAGCGGGTTGCCGGCGCGCCGCAAGCCACCGGTCGTGCGCTTTCCTTTGAAAACGTACCAGTCTGGGAACAGCTGCAGCCTTGCCCATTCCCGCACGGTGAGGATGCGGGGTTGGCTGAAGTGCACGTAGTCATCGGGGAGCGATGTCGCCGTGATATTTGGCTCGTGGTTGCCCCAACGAGCCCGCAGAACGCGCTGCGAGAACTTCTTTGTCTGGAAGTGCTCCGGGATTTCGCCGTCATTCGCGAGCATGTGAGCGAACTTCTCGACGACGGCAGCCTTGTGCTTGCTGTATTCTTGGTCGGTTAATCGCACCTTCATGTTCGGCGCCCACTCCGGGGGACGGCGAAGCCGCTCGGCGGCGCCGGGCTTGGGCTTGCGAGGGTAGCGGGTCGTTTCGAACGTTCCCTTGGGAAACTCCTGTGATCGGAGGGCGTCTTCCACGGAATGGTCGACGAGGTCCCCGAGCAGGTCGACGAGGTCCGGGAACTGCCGGGATCCTGGCTTGGGCAGGAACCCGCAGGCGACGGCGTCCTCCCCGTGAGCAGCTGGATCCAGCAGGTCGCTGGCAGCCACGATGTCTTTCCGAATGCCCACCAAGAGGACCCGGGGACGATTTTGCGGGACACCGTAATCTTTCGCGAAGACGAGCTTCCAGCGGACTTCATAGCCTGGAATGTCATTGAATTCCTTGAAGACGTCCGGCCAGATCGGCTCGCCGCCTTCCCGCGTCCACTTCGCGTTCAAGAGCCCCCTGACGTTCTCGAAAAGGAAGATACGCGGGCGCAACCGCGAGATTATCTTCGCCATGCGCACGTACAGCTGGTTCGATGGGATATGCTTGCGGTCCACCGCGTATGAGCGCCGGATCCCGATGCCCGAGTAGCCTTGGCAGGGTGGACCGCCAGCCAAGACGTCCAGTGTGCTGCCACCACCGGACTTGCTGCTCGCGGTATCAAAGTTGAAATCGATATCGCCGAGGTTGGCAAGGTCGACTACTAGTTGCTCAAGGCGCTTGCCTTTGAGCTCGTGTGCATCGTTGCAGCGAAGGGAAACATTGTCGCGGAACTTTACCCCACCAAGATCGTGGGATCGATTCTCGAGGTAGGTTGCCATCGCATCGTTGTTCAGCTCGTTCACGAAAGCCGGCGTGAACCCGGCGTTCTCGAAGCCGAGCGACAGCCCCCCGCACCCCGCGAAAAGGTCGACCATGCCGTAAACCCTTGAGCTGATTGGCGACGAATCTGTCGAGATGCTTTCGACTTCTTCCCTTGCTTCCCGCGCAATCGTCTTCTCAAGCATTTCGATGGCCCCTTTGCTCGTGCTTGCTAGGGGATTTGGCTAGCATATGTTGGTGCCCGTGTCGATGTGGAACCCAGATGTTGTGGAAAACTTTATGGGTAAGCTGTGAAGTCGCTTCTTTGGTAGTTCTCGACCATCCGTTTCAATTGCGGCTGTGTGACGACTTGGACGCTATCCCCCCCGCTGGTAGAGATGCCATGCCATTTCCAAGTGTCCGGACGATTGAAAGCGGACCGTGGGCAATTCTCAAGAGGTGCGCGGCGGCGACTTACTGTCGTCAGATTAGTGAGCTACTCTCCTGTCGGAGGGTTGAAACAGGCTTTGCATTTTATTTAAGTTACGGACTGTGAATTCGGTGATTACTCCATTTGAGCACGCCATTGATTACCCTCGCGTTAACGAGGCACTTTCGACGGCATTCTTTTCCGGCCGGTACCGCGGCAGACCCGTCTACTTAACGCTAAACGATACGTTGCGGAGAAGGGTAGCCTCGGAACTGGCGGTCGATGTCGGCCTCGTCGAGGAGGTCTGCTGTGAGGCTGTCGGCCGATACCTTCACGTCGGCTATAACCCGTACATCTCTGTGCTAAGGCAAGCCCGCGACTGGGAAAGGGGCGGCAGTGAGGGTGTGCCGCCGTTCACTGCAGTTCTCTTCGCATTGGCGCACGCCGCCGAATTGATGGGCGACGATGACACGATTGCGACCAACAACTACTACCTCCGGCTGTCGCAGGTTACCAAGTTTCCGCGGGACCCATTGGCGGAAAATGGCAAATCAACCGAGGTCTTGTGGAGGATGCTCGCGACTTGGTTGGAAGAGCACGACTACGAGCTCGGCAGGCCGTCGGCCATGCCAATCGGCAAGTGGAAATACGCCGGATTGGCCATATCGCAAGCCATCGTGCGGGCCAGCGACCGCGACCACTTCCACGATCTATTTCAAAGGTACGGTTTTGCGTCGGGCGACAGGCCCACGGCGGATCAACTCCAGCCCTACCTTGCGGATTGGATGACTACGAGTAATCCGAACTCGCGCCTAAAGAAGGCTTGGGCTCAGGTCGATCTACGAAACAGAATCGCCGAGGTTGCGTCCGCGGAGTTCGAGGAGTGGACCGGGTCCACCGTGGTCGCCAGCCAAGAATCCAACAAGGCGCCGGTTCGCGAGCTAACCTTGATGGCCGCGATCATTCCGGGGTTTCCCTCCGCCCAACTGTCGTTGGGTCTCGGTATCTCCGGCGAATTTTCGAGCGCGATCGAAGGTCTCAAAGGGGGAAGCTCCATAGGCTTTAGCCTTGCTAATACCCAGTACGGGGCCTTTGCCACGGTGTCTCCCAATCCACTGGGATGCGGCGCAACGGCGGCGCTAGGCAACGTGTCGCTCGAGGGCGAAGGCGCATCGTTCCGATGGCGCTCAAGGTTGGTTATACCCCTTTCGAAATCACCGGACGGCCCGTTTTGGGCCGAGAACAGGCGCATTACGCTTGGCTCTAACCACATGCTCCTCGTGAAGGAGAAGAAGTCGTTAGTTGCCGAGCTGGACGACATCCTCGAGTCCGCATCGTCCGGTCAAGCAAGCGTGGCGTCGCGAGATGATCTCCCAGGGATCCCCGAAGGTTGGCTCCTCTACAAGGATGTCCGCATGACCCGCGCGGCCTTCGAAGCGTCGGAAGATTTGTCGGTCCTTATCCCAGATGTCGATGACGACGGTTTGACCGCGGACGGTGGGTACCGTTTGGCCCGGGATATTTGGCATTCTTGGAGGCCACCATCAGTTCATTTCAGGGCGAGCTCGGGCCCGGTCCGCATTGAGGCAACCCGACCCGGCCAAGGAGGACCGATAGAGGTCGCTATCGAGGAATCCGCGTCGGAGAATTGCAGATTGCTGCTCGATGACGCAGGGGACGGAACGTTTACGCTCGTTGGATTCCGCGGTAAGAAGCGTCTCGCCGAAATGACACTGCTTCTCAGGTCGGCGGACCGGGCCAGGCAGTCGAGCCTCGTGAACGAAGGGCAGTTGGCCCACAGGACAATTTCTTCCGCACAGCCAATAGCTGAACTTGATGGGGCAAGGCATCTTAGCGGCCTGGAAGTCGAACGGGGCCGGGCACTGACTGGGATGCATGCCGACGTCGCGGCTGCATTTCCACCGGGTTTGTTCGAGCAGCACGACGAGGATACAGCTTACAACGAGCTTGAAGATGCGGTTGAAGACGCAACTTGTTCTGAGTCCTGTGCCGTTCGCAATTATCATTACTGGCTCTGTGAGTACACGCCCAAAAAAGTCTCAAAGGATAAGCGCCGGAGAATGGTGTGCAAGGACTGCGGTCGAATAATGCTGCTGAGTAGCCCGGCAAAGAGTTCTGGTCCTGCCAAGAAGACCAAGAAGCCGAAAGAGAAGCCGGCTGGGTTCCAAGCCCGAAAAACCATAGCGCGCTTCAAGTTGGACGCATTCGATACGGAAGAAGAAATCGATCACGATTTGCTCTTAGATGGGCTTGCTTTCCTCGGCCACGGTAGCGTGGGAAAGCTGGATGCCCTACTCTCGGGATATTCCCTGCCGCCGTGGAGACTCGGCGAAGTCGCAAGGAACTATTCCGCGTTGTCGCTCATGGACGTGCAGCTGCGGCCCGGTTCCAACCGGGTTGGTGCTTGGTCGGTGCCCGGGCCAAGCATTGGCTTCGTTTCGGATAACTTAGCGGTGCTAGCCGGGTTTCGCAGTGCAGAAATGCTCTCCCAGCTCCAAGAAGCTATCGAGAGCGCAGGGGGTAAGTACTCCGTCAGGAAAAGAGGAGACGGTCCAGCTCGTATCGCGGTGACGGGGCTCGAACCAGATACTCTGAACACGGTGGTCGCCAAGCTTAGTGACCCGCTTAGAAGGAAGTTCGGCGTTTACGAGGACGTGGCCGGCGGACTGGCGGAGGCCTGCTTGGAACTCGATGGCCTAGCATCGAGCCTAATTCCAGTCTCGCTTGGCTCGAACCTACGCAACCTCCAATTATTCGACCTCGAGAAGATGTCGTGGCGAACTGTCGACACGATCGTCGAGGAAGGCGCATACCGGTTCGATCATGCCGGGAGGACCTACGCCTACCGCCGGCCCGATGGCCGCGAGTTCCAAGGGCCACACCAGGTCGTCAAGCTATTGGCGGCGCGGCGAGCAGGGAAACGGTTGCATGGCTACAACCCGTGGGAGAGGTGTTTTCTTTCGATGCGGGGATCGGAGCCGATTGGTTTGCTCGAGCGCGCCTTGGTTGCCTGCTCCGGCAACCTCCCGCAGACGTCGGACCAAGGCCTAACGCTTTACGCTAACGTTCCTCCCAATATTGCCGGGACCGTACTCGAAATTCTCTACAACAAGGAAATTTCCAAATGAGGTATTCCACCCCGAGCAGCGTGATCGACTACGTCCGCGAGGCCTATCAACGTTACTACGACAGTGCTTTCTGGATGCGCGACGAGGGGATCATGCTGGAGCGCAGGGAAATGCTCCAAGCACCTGGTGTCATGGCGCAAGAACCCTTGCTCGAAGCTGCCCCACAGTACCCCTCTCTGGAAAAGATTGAGGACGCCTGCAAGCGGGCGGGCCTTTCTGATGCGACGGCGGCGGCACTGGGGCCGATCGTTTTCGGGTCTGATGGCTCGATCAAGTTGCGAGATCACCAAGCGGCCTCGCTCGTGACGACCATCGCCGGGGACAAGGATAGACGTCGCAACGTTGTGGTGACCTCCGGCACTGGATCGGGCAAAACCGAGAGTTTTTTGCTCCCTTTGCTGGCCAGCATCCTGGAAGAGCGCGCCGCGGATGAAGCGAGAGCGACCTTGTTCCCGTGGTGGGAGCGAGAGCTGGATGCAGCCGACAAGCAATGGAAGCATGTTCGTAGCAGTGCCCATGACGCATCTTCGGCGGCCATGCGCGCGCTAGTGCTATACCCCACGAACGCGCTCGTCGAGGACCAGGTTTCACGGCTCCGACGATCGGCCATCATTGCGCAGGAAGAAAGCGGACGCCCGCTTTTCTATTTCGGTCGCTACACCGGGGCTACGCTCGGCGGCACGTTCGTCCCGCCAGCCACCCTAAGGGCCAGTGATCGCGGCAAGATCAACGAGGCTGGGCGCGAAATAAGGAAGATCGCGCAGGAAGCCGATGCTTTGCGCCAGTCGCTCTTGGCAGCTGGCAAGGAGCCGGCCGAGGTCCTCGATGCGTGTAGCCAATTCCAAGACCCCTATTGTGGCGAGATGCTGAGCCGCTGGGACATGGTGGCCGCTCCACCGGACATCCTGATCACCAACACGAGCATGCTGAACATCATGCTGCTACGAGATGTCGAGTCTCCGATCTTCGAGAAGACCCGCGATTGGTTAGCCGCGGATCCGTCTCGCAAGTTCTCCCTCGTCGTGGACGAACTACACAGCTATCGCGGTACGCAGGGTACGGAAGTGGCGCTTGTTGTCAGGAACTTGCTCGATAGGCTTGGACTGGACCCTGCGTCGGAACAGCTGCGTTGCATTGCGACGAGCGCATCGCTCGATCCTGACACCGGTGCGAAATATCTCGAGGAATTCTTTGGGGTCGATCGGTCAACCTTTGCCATCTATCCCGGCAAAGCACGGGATTTCGATGTCCAACTGCCGATCGAGACGGATTTGCTTGCCTCCGAGATGCCAGGCCTTCTCGGTAGTGACGCCTCGGTCGTGAAGGAAGCGGCAAAGCGCGTTTCCGCTGCGCTCTCGCCTCGCGAGGCGTTGGCCAGTGCGTGTGCCAAGGCCGGTGCTGCGTTCGTCCAAGTCGATGGCCACGACGACCCGCAGGAAATCGTTAGGCCGGCTAAGCTTTCGAAAATCGCGGATACCGTGTTCGGCGAAGGGGCATCGACGCAGCTCCTAGATGCGCTTTTCGTGGCGGCTATACACGAGGGCCGGGGAAGCTGGGAAGAACCGAAGCCGACTTTCCGGTCACACATGTTCTTGCGACAAGTCCAAGGCGTCTGGGCATGCTCGAACCCCGCCTGTAGCGAAATTAACGAGCGCTACCGGTTCCCCGGAAGGACGATCGGGCGCCTTTTCAAGGCCCCGGCGCTCAAGTGCGATTGTGGCGGCCAGGTCCTCGAACTGCTTTACTGCTACGATTGCGGCGAGGCGTTCCTCGGCGGCTTCGTAGTCCAGTCGAACGAGCCCGATCTCGAAGGGTTCATATTCCTCGAGGCTACGAAGCCAGTCGATGGCGGTGGCGATCCAAGAATGGTCTACGAACGCTCTTTCGACGAGTTTCGTTGGTATTGGCCGGGTGGGAAGATACCGCAAGGTGCAGCTTCTTGGAGCCATTCATATCCAGGGAACAATGGAAGCGGAACGTTCCAGTTCCAAGCTGCCCGCTTCGACCCGGTGCTCGGCCAACTCATCGCAGGGCATGGCGAACCGACCGGGATCACGTATTCAATTCCTTCCAACATGCCCGGTGGGCTCTCGGTCGCGGGCCTTCCGGAGACTTGCCCGCACTGCTTGAGCTCACAAAGCTACTTCAATGCGAGGGACCTAAATGCCTTCTACCGCGGCATAGTTCAAACGCCGATCCGTGGTCTCCGTACTGGTCTGAACGCTACCACGCAGTTGATCGCTGACCGCTCCATGGTGGCAGCAGGTGATGGCGTCAAAGCCGAAAAGATGATCGCGTTTACAGATAGCCGTGACGACGCCGCAGACTTGGCCGCGGGGCTGGAATTGCACCATTACCGGGACCTCGTCCGGCAGCTGGTCAACAAGGCGCTTTCGCCCGGAGACGTCCCGACCAGCACCGAGCTAATGGACTCGATAGATGCGATTCTGGCAGGCGAGGCGACCGCGGTCGCGAAGCGGGACGCTGCCGAGAAAGCGACACGTGGGATTTGGTCCGCCGTACGGCAAGTCAAGATGGGAATGGCGGAACAGGCAGAAAAGGACCTCTTGGCGGAGCACGATCAGAAGATCGAAATCGGTTCGATCTCTTGGGCATCCTTGGTTGTCGGTCTTCGCGACGAACTGGTTTCGATGGGGCAGAACCCGGCCGGTACCGAGGCCAGCATGGCAACTGATCGGCGTGATGGAACCGGTACACCTTGGTGGCGCTTTTTTGATCCGCCGCCTGGTGCAAATTGGCCAGCACTCGAAGGAGATGCGGCGACGGATGGTCGACGCGATTTCGTTCAGCGGCTTTCCGGCTTCATGGCAAACTCGCTTTTCGACAGGGCCGGGCGTGATCTGGAATCCATGGGCTTGGCAACTATCGAACTTCCCGGCACAAACGGTGCTGAGCTAGGAGTGGCAGACGATATTGCGACGGGCATCTTGGCAAACGTCGTCAGGATCCTGGGACAAGCCCGGATGTTCTCCGGTCACAAGACGCGTTCTCAAACCACGCCGCCTCAACAAGTGCAGGCCTACCTGTCCAAGGCTGGCCCGCTTTTGAACAGGGATGCTGCAGAACTCGCCGACGCCATAAAGCAGTTCTTGATGAAGAAAGGTGCACTGAGCGAGCAGTGGCTCCTTACGACACAGAACCATTCCTCGTTTCCTATGCATCTCGTCCCGGCTGGAGAGAGGCAAAGGTATCGCTGCAAGACCTGTGCAAAGGTCACGATGTCCTTGCCAGTAAAGGTATGCACGACGCAGCACTGCGATTCCCGTGAATTCGAGGAGATAGGAACTGGTGGGGAAGACTATTATTCATGGGTCGCCGGTGAACCCACGCATCGCCTAGCCGTGTCGGAGTTAACTGGTCAAACGAAACCGATGTCCGAGCAGCGGCGGCGCCAAAGGCTATTCAAGGGCGAGGCCTTTGTAGAGGGCGAGCACGAGATCACGCATGGGCTTGATGCGCTTTCCGTGACCACGACGATGGAAGTCGGTGTCGACATCGGATCGCTGAAGCTCGTGATGATGGCCAACATGCCGCCGCAACGATTTAATTACCAACAACGTGTCGGACGCGCCGGTCGTGCCGGCCAGGCCTTTTCCTACGCAGTCACCATCTCGAGGGGAGCAGCGCACGACGATTACTATTTCAACAATCCGGAAAGGATGACGGGTGACGTTCCACCTCAGCCGGAGCTAGACCTTTCTCGGCCCGAAATCATAAAGAGGGTTGCCGCCGCAGAATGCTTGCGCCGAGCCTTCCTTTCCTTGGCCACCCCCCCGGCCCGCAACAACGACAGCGCGCACGGTGCCTTTGGAAGATCTTCGGAGTGGTTTACCTCATACCATCAACCGGTTTCCGAGTGGTTAGAGCAGTCGGCCGAGGTCAAGCACGTCGTTGGCAGATTGACCTCGTTTGCCCCGCTGGATGGTGCCGAGGTCATCGAGGCCGTAGAAAGCTACGTAAGATCAGACCTAGTCAAGCAAATCGGCGAGTGTGTTCTGAGTTCACAGTTTATCCAAGAAGAGCTCAGTCATAGGCTTGCCGTCGCCGGGATCTTGCCAATGTTCGGGTTTCCAACACAGGTCAGGAGCATTTTCTGGGACGTAAAGCGAAATCGCGCTGAAGACACAGTGATCAGTGACCGGCCTCTTGACCACGCGGTCTGGGCATTTGCGCCGGGCGCGGAAATACCCAAGGACAAGCGGCTTTTCACTGCTTGTGGGTTCGTGAGCCGAAGGGATGGACATACAGGTATCATCAACGAAGAAAACCCACTTGGTGCTTCGCTGACCTACACGAGGTGCACCGCGAAGTCTTGCGGGGTTATTGCTCACGGGGATCACGACACATGCAAGGTCTGCGGTAACCCATCGCAGCCGTTCCCGCTATTTCAACCAAGGGGTTTCATGGCCCATTGGAAGGCCCGGGACTACGATGGTCAAAGACAAAGGGGACCAGCTTTGCCGCCTCCCGTCAGGGCGTTTGAACAAGAATTTGATGGTTCGAACGCTTGCGGTCCCATGCAGCTCGCAATTGGACAGGGCCAAGTCGCGCTCGTTAATGACAACGAGGGCGAGCTCTACGAGTTCACGCACGAAGAATTCAACAAGGTCACGGTTCGCCACGAGGGTCTTTACCGGGACGGCTTCAAATTTGGAAACGAGGCGGGCGAAGAAGTCGAGAGAGGTGCGATCGGAGCGGTCTTCACGACCGATGTCCTCAGTTACTACTTCGAGGGTGCCAAGGGCGTGGGAAACTGGGGCGTCCTCGACGTTACTGGCCAGGTTTCCGCGGCGTCCGCGATCGCTTCCTTTTCGGAACTCACGAAGTTGGCGTTGGCGACGGAGTTAGACATCGATCCAGAGGAGTTCCGTACAGGTCGGCAACGATGGCGAATTCGCGTTGGCGAGGTCGAAATTGATACGGAGCAGGTGTTCATTGCCGACAAGCTCGAGAACGGTGCCGGTTATTCGCGCTGGGCGTCGAAGCCAAAGAACATGGAACGGGCGCTCTCGAACTTCGTGGCGACCGTCGCTCCCAAGTGGGAAGACGAAACGCACAGCCACGACTGCGATCGATCATGCCCAGATTGTCTCAGGAGCTATTCTAATAGGTTCATTCACGGCATGCTAGATTGGCGATTGGCATTGGACCTTTCCGATCTGGCCCTAGGAAAGGAACTACAGCTTGGACGCTGGTTGGAGGGGCCGGAAGACGATATCGCAATTGCCTTCAAGGCATTTGCCGATACCGCGGGAATGCCTGTTGAAATCGACTACGGCGCTGGGCTGACCGCGATCGTGAACGGCAAGAAGGCACTCTTGCTCGGGCACCCTCTCTGGCACACACGCGAGGGCCTTTGGCAGCCGCGTCAACGAGAGGCGAGGGATGAGCTCAGGGCGAAGGGTATCGAGGCGAAGTTCGTCGATGTTCGGGACTTCGCGTACCGAACCGCGAAGTACTTCTTGGAGCTGCGCCGATGATCGAGGTCACCGGCGCGGAAGGAACTGCCGAGTTCAGGACCGCACAAAAGATCGCGAGGGCGTTCGAGGCCTATTGGCCGGGTATAGCGTCGACTCCCGCCAGCGAGGATCACGTCAAGATCGCCGCGAATCGAAAACTTTCGAACTACAAGGTCAGCGACATAGACATCGTCATCGCGGCGCGGCTTGGTGGTAGCCGGTACATCGTGCCAAAGGCAGCCTTGCGCGATCACGACGGGAAAAGAGTGTCTGGGACTAAGATACGTGTTCGCTCTTTCGTCGCTGCGGTAGAGGTAAAGGACCAGGACGCAGCGGGGCTCGACATCGGCGCCGCAAACGTGGACGCCAAGTACCGGGAGGGCTGGAAAAGCGCGACGGCCCAGAACGACGCGCAGAAATACGCCCTGCTAAATTACTTCAGAGACGTAACTGGTAAGGAACCTTGGATTTACAGGTGTCTCGCTCTTGAAGGGATCTACGAGCTTCCCAAGGATCGCGGCCGTGTGATGCCTGAAGCGGCAACCGTGGCCTCGAACTTCGATGCGTCTTCGTTGCTAGTTGCCATGATTGCCGAGAACACGGTTGGCAAAATCGGGAAAGAGTACGCAATTTCGTCCGGGGAGCCCGACCTAATCGAACAGGTTCTGGCATGCGGGATCTTCAAGTCGGTGACGCCTTCTGCTCTCGATCGAAGGAAAATGGATAGGATCGCGGCGCGGCCCGAGGAAGCAAGGCAATTGGCTGTGTTGCTCGGTGAAGAGCGTGTCCATCTTCGGGGCGAGGGGGGAACCGGAAAGACTGTCTTGCTCGCGCAGGCTGCGCACGAGGCTTTCAAGGCACAAGGGAAGCGTAGCCTTATCCTGACTTACAATCATGCGCTTGCCGCGGACATTCAGCGCTTGCTCGCCCTGATGAACGTCCCGAGTAGTAGTGACAATGGTGGCGTGGACGTTCGCACCGTTATGTCGTTCTCTTATGCCTGGCTTTCGCGCCTTGGCTGTATCAAGGGCGACGAGGATCTCGAATTCCAACAATACGAGACCAGATGCCAAGAAGCCCTGAAGTTTTTCGACGAAGGCGCTCTCAGTGATGAGGACATCCAGTCCGCGAAGCGCGCGGACCCGGAGCAGCTCGACTACGACGCCATCTTGGTAGACGAGGCGCAGGATTGGCCCCAGTCGGAGGCTGACCTTGTGTCAAGGCTCTATGGTGGCGAACGCATCGCCATTGCCGATGGCATGTCCCAATTGGTGCGTGGTCGGGCGACGAACTGGAAAGCCTCCGTGCAAGGGCGAAGCCTCGAAGGTCATCGCTCTCTCGACGAGTGCCTTCGGATGAAGGCCAACCTTGGAACGTTTGCGAACGCGGTTGCTGAGCGTGCAGGTCTAAATTGGCATGTCATTCCGAGCACGATGGCCGCGGGAGGACGGGTCATTATCCGGACTAGCCCTCTTGAGGAACTATTGGATGTCCACGATACGCTCAGTGAGCGCGCTCGGAGCGCCGGTAACGAGCCAGTCGATTTCCTCTACTGCGTACCCCCATCTAGTGTTCGCAAATCTGGGAACAGGATGGTGAGCGCGCTCGGTGACAGCTTTCGGTCACGAGGGCTCGGCGTCTGGGATGGGACCGACAACTTGATAAGGCGCGACTTTCCACGGGCCACCAGAGATCATCGGATTATCCAATACGAGTCCTGTCGCGGACTTGAGGGGTGGTTCGTCGTACTCGACCGGCTCGACGAGTTCTGGGAGCTGAAACACCAAGAATTCATGGCGCTCGGACCGCCGGAAGGCCAGTTGGATGACCCGGCAAGGTGGGGAAGGTCGCGAGCGTGGAACTGGACGATGATCCCTCTGACTAGGCCTATCGACACACTTTTTATAACGTTGCGAGATATGGAAAGCACTGCGTCGAAACTGTTGCTTTCCGTGGCGGAAACTATGCCAGACTTTGTCGACGTTGGTTGAATTCGTCTTCTTCCGACTGACTACGCTCCTCGGGACGCCGCCTAATTTGGAATGAGCTAAGGATGCGTGGCTAGGAACGCCTCTGCATCGATGACGCCGGTGGATTTGGCTGGAGGAAACCAGCAGCTCCAAGCGCACTTTGCAACGCTGCTCGGAACGCCTCCTTTCCGTCCGGGGTCCGGCTAAGACCTCGAACGCTTGGATGCGGTGCTGACGCAGTCGCGGTTTCGGCAGGTCAGTCCATGAAGTGTAACGCGCGCTGTGCAACGGCCCTGGCTAGGACTACACTCCTGATACTCGCAAGAGAAATTATCTTCGAGTTGAGTTTAGCACCGGCGCGAAGGCTCTTCAGATTATTCCGCATGCCAAACCCGGGTAGCGCGTTCAGTATTAGAACCTCATGGTCATTTAGCCCTAGCGCCTTTAGTTCGCTTCGAAGAAACTGCGCAGTATTGTCCGGGTTGTGAATGCCGATCTGCCGTGTCGTCTGGGCGCCGCTGCCTGCGGTATGCGGGCTTTCTGGGTCCTGTAGGATGATGGCAAGCCGGTATGGACCATGATGGTATGACGCAATGGTCGGCATATCCCAACCCTGCCGCTGACCTAGAGCAAAGTATTTATCCAATAGGTCCATGTCTTTTCATACTGCCGTCGTCGACATTGATCGACAAGAGGCGCGCACTCCCTGATCCGCTGGCAGCGAGACACGCGCGTTGAAGGGGGCATGAAGTAACCGCCCGCCTATTGTGAGGGCTCGAATGCCAGATCGGGGATGACGGCGGCATGTGGCAGAGACCATGCCGGCTATTTTCGAGGTTGGTTAAGTTTGTGCTTCACCGCGGTCCAACTCTTGCCAGATCGCAGTTTAAATCTTTTAAGAAAGATCAGAACTCGCGGCCACTGGTCTATTGAAAGCTTACTCCATCTTTCTGGTTCAGGCACCGACGTGGTTTCTCGTCTGTCCAGTGAAGCCTTTACTCGTTAAGTATTGCGTGTACTCCGCCCGCATATGATCAGTGCAACGATTCACAAGAAAAGAAACGTCCTCGAGTGCCTTTTGCGCCGCGTCCGCTGAAATGGGCTGAACTGCAGATTTTGGACGATCACAATTGTGGATACAGTCGTGTCGTCTTTGAAAAACGGACTGCATTCGCCGTCCAAATTTCTCTAGGGCATTCTTTTTTAACTTCGCTTTTCCTCCCGCTGGCGTCTGTTGATATGCTTGCTTGCTGATCCCAAAGTGCCTTTGCTTCGTGTCGGCATGCAGTATCCAGCTTTCGACGCTCTCTTGAGTGAGCAGTTTATGGTGTTCACGGCAGAATATGTTGAGCAGATCTTTTATCTGCTGGATTGATAGAACGCTCTCCTTCTCGATCATCTCTCGCGCTGCCATCCTCCAGCGCCAACCGCTGCTGGAATTGAGTACTGCAACCACCGGTACTTTTAGATTGTTCAGTTTGTCCTGAAGGTTTCCAGATGGCTGACGTTCCTTTGCCCTGAGCGTGCGCGTGATCAGGTCTGCGTAAGCATCGCAAAAGAAAGCGTCGCTAGCTCCGACTCCAACCATCCATGCAGACCTGAGGAGGTCATCCTTCAGACGGCCACCCTGCAGGCCAGAGGCATGGGCTTGAATGTCTCTTGCGCGCTGAATGTCTTCGTCGAAATGTTGCTTCGCCGTTCCCAAGATCACCGGAATAGGCCTCCGAATTGGTCGCCCCCAGAATTACGACTACTCCAAGTGGCCGCAACCTATTCGTGTCTGATAAACATTGACACGGCCTGTCTGTGGAGAACGTTGGATCCTAGTCCCGTCCCCTCCGCCATACCCCTTCTTTCATGTCTTATTCATTTAACGCTTCGGTCTTCCGGGCCGTCGGGCTTTCGTGGCGCGTTCCCGCAACGGCTGTCGTGACACCTTGATCCGGATCAAGGTGAAGCCGTGGCCGCCCTGCAAACGTTGGGCATGTTTTCCTGCCTGGTGGCGATATGCGGGGAGAGACGCGCGACGGGGCCGGGCGATCCGGGAATAAGGGTGTCGTGATGACCAGCAGCGTGTTTGCCCTGACTGATTACATTCGTGACCGGGCGAGCTTGCCGGTTTTGCCGCCACGCGTGCCCGGACTGCGGGCCGTGGACGGGCAGCCGGGTTTCGCGTCGGTGCAGGCGTCGCTGGGCACAGTGAGCGCGTTGGCACCCGACTCGCCGCTTTTCGCGATCGATTGGGGCGCCGCGCTGACCTCCACCACGGTTTCGGTCTATCTTGCGCCCTACGGAACCTATCTGGAAGGGGTGACGGAGCTAGGGCCGTCGCTGGGGTTCACCCCGTTCGAGACGGCACAGATCGCCTCCGCGCTCGACAGTTTCGCGGCGGTCACCCAATTGTCCTTCACGCTGACGGCCAGTCCCAACGCAGATTTCCGGCTGGGTGTTTTCGACCTCAGCGCTTACAACGCCATCGCCTTCATGATCCCGCCCGGGGAACCCTATGCCGGCCTCATGGGGTTTGACGTGAATTACCTGACCTGGGCCGATCCCGACACCGGCAACGCGCTCTTGAACACGGGCGGCTTCATGTATGCCGTGCTTCTGGAAGAGTTCGGTCACGGTCTCGGGCTGGCCCATCCGCATGACAATGGGGGCACATCCACGATCCTGGAGGGCGTGACGGCCCCGGTCTTTTCCTATGGCGCGGGCGATCTCAACCAGGGCGTTTTCACGATCATGGGCTACAACGAAGGCTGGCCGGCCGGGCCCTTTTCGGACGACTACGTGTTTGTCGACCCGGCAACCGGCGAACAGTACCTGTGGATCGACGAGTTCGGGTACGAGACCACCCCGATGGCGCTGGACATCGCCGTGCTACAGGCGAAATACGGGGCGAACATGGCGACGGGCGCGGGCAACGATGTCTACAGGCTGCCGGATCTCAACGGGCCGGGCACCGGATTTGCCGCGATCTGGGACGCGGGCGGGCATGACAGGCTGGTGCATGAGGGGTCTACAGGCGCGACGTTGGATCTGCGGGCCGCGACTCTGGCGCCGGAGGTCGGCGGCGGCGGCTTCGTGTCTTACGTGGAGGGTGTTCGCGGCGGCTTTACCATCGCGCATGGTGTCCTGATCGAGGATGCGATTGGGGGCGACGGCGCCGACCTCATCACCGGGAATGCCGGGGCGAACCGCCTGCAGGGCAAGGGCGGAAACGACGCCCTTGCGGGCCAGGCCGGCAACGACACGCTTGTGGGCGGAGGCGGGGATGACCGGCTTGATGGCGGGGCTGGGCTTGATCTTTACAGCGGCGGGCCCGGCTCGGACGAGTAC